>JAUIGU010000001.1 GCA_030432595.1 Phycisphaerae bacterium | reverse complement strand
CCGACGTGTGCGGCGCGGCCTCGTAGGCCGGCAGCAGCATCTTGTTCAGCACGTTCGCGAAGATCCCCGGGAAGTCGCTCGTGCTGTGGTTCAGGAACGACAGGTTGCCCACGTGACCCGCCAGACGCGTGCGGTCCGTCACCAGGTTGAACACCTCGCGCGGGTGCATCGTGTCCGTCGCCGGCACGCCCAGGCACGCCAGGAAGCGCCGGCTCAGCTCCTGAACCGACAGGTACTCGAACTCGCGCGCCCGCTCGTGCGGCTGACGCTGCGCGTAACCGCCGTCGGCGGCCCGCAGGAACACCGGACTCTCGCCCACGCGCGTCGGCCGCGCCTCCTGGTACAGCGGGACGTCGATCTGAAGGCAGATCGCGTCGTGCACCGCCGCGCCGAGCGTGTCCAGGTTGTTGTCCCGGCCCACCGACACCCGCGAACCCGCCATCGGCGGCGCTGCGCTCTCGTAGGCCTGCAAAAACGCATCACGCACCCCCGCCTCGTCGATCCGCGGGTTGCCCCGCAAAGCGTCGGCGTCGAAACCGGTGATGCCCCGGTCGGCCGACAACTGCGCGTAGTGGTGAATCGTTCCCTGACGCTGCGCCTCGCGCTGCTGCGCCTCCAGCACCCGCGCGTCCACGTCCGCCTGCGTCAGCGCCGTCCCCCCGGAAGCGCTGGCCCCCGAACCATTGCCGCCGGCAGGGGGGTTGCCGTTCACGTTCGGCGCGCCGCCGTTCTGACCGTTCGGGTACGGGTTGGTCGCCCCGGTGTTCGACAGCCCCTGCGTCTGCCCGCCGCGCGCCGGGTCGTCCCGACCCCGACCGTTCTGCCCGCCGGCACTTCCGGGGCCAGTTCCGGGGGCAGTTCCGGGGGCCCCCTCATCCTCGGCGGATAAGCGCTCCCACGGCTGCTCGGGGTCGCGCCCCAGCGCCCGCAGCGCCTCCGCCCGGTCGTCGTCGGAGAGTTCTTCGTTGGCCAGCACGTCCGCGATCACGCGGTCCGCCACCGACAGCCGCGGCCGAAGGCCCGCGACGCTCTCGCGCGTCAGGGAGGTCAGGTCCAGGCCCAACACCGCGGCAAGAAAGGCAAGCAATCGGTTCATGGTTCCGCTCGTTCTGCCCCCGGAAGTCCGGCCGGCTCCGTCCGTGGAGCCCGCGCCTCCCGGGGCGGAAGGGGGGGTCGATAAGAGCCCGCTTCGGTTCGCCGCCGGGTCGCCCACAAAATCGGCGCGCTTGAAATACCGGCACCGCGCCAGCGGCCGACCGGTTTCCTCGCCGGTCGCCGGGTCCACCCGCTCCTCCAGGTCAAACCGCGCCACGATCGAGATCCCCACCGCACGCGGGTCTTCCTCCGCCAGCTCCAGCAGCCAGTCGGTGTAGTTCCCCGACGGCAGCCGCCGCGCCGACGCCAGCAGCTTCACGTCCCCGCGGACCCGGTCCCCGTCGATCCGCAGGTTCACCGGCCGGCCCACCGTCTTCTCGACCGGGTCCACCTCACTCCAGTCGCGGACGTGCCCCACGCAGCTCGTGATGTCCTCCGCGTTCGCCCGCCACGCGGCCAACACCGTGCGCAGCGTCTCGTGGTCGATCTCAAACCCGTGCCCCAGCGCCTCGCCCACCGAAATGATCGACACCCCCCGGATCAACAGATTGTCGCGGTCGACCTCGAACTGACCGCGCTGCAGCGCGTTGAAGGTGACCACCGACACCAGGCCGGTGCTCCGGCTCGGACCGGACGCCGAACCCGCCGCCGGGGCCGGGCCCGACAACGCGCTCAAGCCGACGAGATGACCAGGTTCAACGCCCACGCACGCCGCCGTCGTCGTTTCCGGCCCCCCGACCCAGAATCCCCGCCCCAAGCTGACCGCCCCGGCCCGTTTCGCCGAAGGCGAGAACACAATGGCCGCCCCCACCATCACCAGCGCCGCGACCTTCACCGTCGACGAGAACACCACCGCCGTCGGTACCCTCACCGCCACCGGCGACCCCACCATCGTCTGGTCCATCTCCGGCGGCGCCGACCAGGCCCGCTTCCTCATCAACAGCGTCACCGGCGCGATCGGCTTCGCCGCCGCGCCCGACCACGACCTCCCCGCCGACGCCGACGCCGACAACGTCTACGCCGTCCAGGTCACCGCCACCAACGGCGAAGGCGCCGACAGCCAGACCCTCGCCGTCACCGTCAACGCCGCCGCCGAAACCCTCCCCGACAAGCTCGAGCAGTCCATCCTCAACAACCCCGACCCCTCCGTCCAGCGCCACGAACGCAAGGACCGCGTCACCCACCGGCACAGCCCCAAAGAACTCCTCGAAGCCGCCGGCCTCGCCGCCGCCCGCGAAGCCCGCCGGCAGGGCGGCATGATGCGCGGCACCCGCTTCGGCCCGCCCCGAACCTGAACCCCCCGCCCCCGCCCCCGGAGTCACGCCGTGGATGAGCCGGCCGACGGGTACGATGAGCCCATGCCCCCAACGGCTCCCCCGCGTCCGGCCGCGCGGCCCCTCACCCGCGCCCAGCAGGCCCGCAAGGACGCCCACGAATCACACGTCCGCGCCACCGTCAAACGACACCTCAAAGGCCTCGCCCCCGTCTCCCGCCTCATCGTCCTGCTCTACCTGGTCGACGGCCTCTCCGACCACGAAATCACCGCCGCCCTCGGGCCCACCTACAACCTCACCCCCAACGAAGTCGGCTCCCGCCGCCGCGCGCTGATGACCCGCATCCGCCGCATCGCGCGCTCCACCTCCACCAGCACCCCGACCCCCACCAAGCCCACGGACTGAGTCCGTGGGTCCCCCCGGACGATTCAAGCGTTCGTGTGCTCAGGCGGTCCGGGTGGGGCCAACACCGAACCGGTCCCCAGCCGGTGGATGACCAAGTCCACCGCGAACGCCACCACCGCCGCGATCGCCGCCGCCGCCGCGCCGGCCACCTGCGCCACCGCCTCGGGGTCCACCTCCACCGACAGCCACCCCGCCAGCGCCAACAACGCCGCCCCGAGGTACCGCGCGATCAACTGCGTCAGCCGCTTGCCCATCGCTCCGCTCCTTCAAACAAGGGTTTGTCCGCCCGGCTCGTGCGCCAACAGCGCCGGGATCAGCTTCGTTGTCGCGAACGACACCGCCTGCCGTTGCAGCGTCGCCAGACGGTCCAGGCCCGCGCCGTAGAGCTCCAACTCCACGACGTTCCGCTCCCGCGTCAGCCCCTCGCGCGCCCGTTGCCGCTGCTGATCGTTGGTCGCCGCCGCGAAGTTCAGGCCGTAATGCACCGCCCGCTGCGCCGCCTCGCGCACCCGCGCCTTCCGCGCTTCGTCGAACCCCGACAGAATCCGCTGCGCCTCGGCGAGCAGCTCCGCGCCGGCGTCGAGCGCTTCGGGGATCGTCACGGGTTGGTCCGGCGACTCGCTCATGCGTTCAGTCGTTCAACGGCACGCTGTGCCCCGGCAGCGGCGGCAGGGGGGGTGGCACAAGCCCCGTTTCCGCGGGCCGGCCCGCCGCGCGGTTCGCGACGCGCTGAAGCGCGTTGTGGTTCGCCACATGGCTCGCCTTGTCCAGGTCGCTCACCGACGGGTCGGCCACGATCCGCTCGACGCCCTTTCGCCCCGTGTCGTCCAGGTACGCGTTCACGTTCCGGGCCGGCACCGACGCGCAGCCCGTCAGCAACACAAACAGCGCGGCCAGCACCACCGCCGCCAGCAGGCAAACGATCATCACCCCCGCCCGCCCGCTCGCGTGACGCGTCTTGCTCATGCCCCCTCCGTCGTCCCCCCGGAACCCCCGCCCCAGAATCCACTCCGGAAGTTGACCCCCACGAAGCCCACGGACTCTGTCCGTGGGTTGCCTTCAATCCGACAAACCCGCCATGGCCCGCGCCCGACAACTCGCCACCGACGCCGCCCTCAATCTCGGCGGCACCACCTCCAACCGTGGCACCCACCTGGTCCACCCCGCCCGCGCCGCCAACTGGGCCGCGCCGTTCTACCGCGAGCAGGACCTGATCGATGCCCTGCTGGCCGACTCCCTCGCCAACCAGTTCCGGGTCTTCCTCACCGAACAGGACGACGGCTCCGCGACCATCGAAGACGCCCTGGGCGTCTCCCCCGGCGTCTGCACCCTCGACGCCTCCGACTTCTCCTACGCCGGCTCCACCGCCGCCGTCACCGGTCTCTCCGCCGACGACACCTACTACATCTACGCCCACGACGACTCCGGCCTCACCATCGCCGCCAACACCGACGCCACCGGCTGGCCCGGCGGCACCCACCTCAAACTCGCCACCGTCACCAAGGCCGCCGGCGTCCTGGGCACCCCCGACCGCTCCGTCTTTTTCCGACAATTGTTGTCGGTGTGACACAGGGTTGTCACCGGTTCGGGCTTGCCGGGGGTTGACGCATGATCGGATAACGTTAGGGTAGTGGGCGCGGTCAGGGACGACCGGGTGTCTCACGCTTCCAACCCCGATCGACCCACCCCGGCGAGGTGTCCCGTGCCCGATTCCGGCCCCCCATCCCCCGGCGAGTTGACCTACGAACCGCTCGCCCGCAACGACGACCCCCGACCCGACTTCCACGTCGGGCCCTTCGTCTACCGCCTCGAGATCACCGCCCGGCACCCCCGCATGGCCGACGGCTCGCCCGTCGTCGCCCGCGTCGACTTCGACCGCCAGGTCATCCAGCTCTGGGCCGGCCTGACCGGCGACCACCGCCTGCACCACCTCCAGCACGAGCTCGGCCACATCTGGGACCACCTCGCCGGACTGGGCATCAACCTCGACGAAGAGTCCCGCCACGACCGCAACGCCTTCATCAACACGCAGTTCATCATCGACCTCGACCGAATCGGTGGCCGCACCGCGCTCGCCGAACTGCCCGTCACCCAAAAGGCCGCGGCGGTGCTCGACGTCGATCCCGACACCGACCCTCCCGGAAGCACCCCCGACCGCGGCACGGACGCCGCGGACGAGGGTGTGCCCCATCAAGACGACGACCCCGACGCCCGCATCCGCCTCGTCCCCGTCCCCGAAGACGAGCCCGCCATGTACGCCGACGACGGCGACTTCCTCAAGGCCTCCGCCGACCGCCGCGACTGCGCCTCGTGCGGCGTGCCCCGACCCGAACCCTTCATCCACACCGACGCCCCCGTCTTCCTCAAACACACCCCCGACGGCCGCAGCATCCAGGGCGTCGTCGTCCACCGGCTGCTCTACTGCCCGCGCTGCGACCAGGTCCAGCACTGGGTCGAAGGGACCGACGCCGACGGCCAGCCCAACGGCGTCCGCATCACCGCCCCCGAACTCATCACCCACATCCCCAACCTGCTCAAACTCCTCGAACGCTACCCGCGCCTCCTCCGTGGACCCGACGCCCCCCAACCCGCCCACGCCGACCGCGCCGAGCCCGAACCCGCGACCGCCTGAACGCGCCCGCACCGCCGTCGCCCTCGCGCTGCCCCCGCTGCTGGCCGGCCTGCTGATCTCGTGGCGACACGCCGCGCTCTGGCTCGCCGGCGTCGCCGTCCTGCTCGCCCTGCACCTTTCACAACACCAGCACCGGCGCCGACGGCGCGTCCGCGTCCGCCACCACCGCCGGAAACGACGCCCACGCACCCCGACGCCCCCCCGAACCCACCGGCACCCCGTCGCTGGCCCGCACGAACAGCCGCACCGTTGACCCCGACGTGAACGCCGCGGTTTCGACCCCGCGGAACCGCGTCTGCTTCCCCGACGGCGTCACCGTCTGCAGCACCGCCCCGTCCGCGTCTCCGACCTCCCATTCCGCCGGGAACGCCCGCTGCTGCGCCGGGTCATACGCCGACCACGACAGCTCGAGCTTGCCCCCCGCGATCGCCTGCGCCCCCAGGTCGCTCACCGCCACGTACCGCACCGCCGGCACCCCGCCGTCCAGTTCGATCGCCAGCTCGACCCGCCCGCTCGTCGTGCCGTAGTCGTCCACCGCCTCCACCGCCAGCGTCAACGGCCCGTCCGGCAGCCCCAACCCCGCCAGGTCCAGCGACCGCGCGGCCGGCCCCGTCTCCGCCAACAACGCCCCCGACCCCGCGTCGTACACGTAAAACCCCGCGTGACGGGTCCCCTGCCAAGGGAACAGGATGAACGGCTGCGGATGCATGATCAGCTCCGGGGCTCCGGCGTTACCCGCCGACCTTCACCGAGACCCCCGCCATCGACGCCACGTCGTCCGACGGGATCGGCGGCTCGATCGTGAACCGACGGTCCCCCGACTCGTCCACGTCCGTCAACACCGCGTGGATCAGGTTCGCCCGCGGCCCGGTCAGACACCGCAGCGGCTGCCGCGCATAAGCCCCGTCCGTCTTCGCGAGCCCCGACACCAGCACCGTCGTCGTCGTCGCCGACACGACCGTGCCCGTGTCGCCCGGCGTCCCCACCGACCCCAGCCCGTCTTTCACCGCCTCCGTCGAGTCCGTCGTGTTGTCGAACGCCCCGGCGCCCGACCCGCCGTCCGCGTTGATCTCGCCCAGCGACGTCGCTTCGTCCGTCGCCACCGCCGCGTCCTTGCGCATCAGCAGACGCAGCCAACCCCCCAGCGAGCCGATCCCCGCGAGCTTGCCCGCCAGCGTGCTCGCGTCCACCGCCGCCCGGATCGTGCTGCCCTCGTGGTCCACCACCTTCGCCGAACCGCTCGCGTCGATATTGGGCGCATTGAACCACACCGTCTCCGGCACCGACGTCACCCCGTCATACGTCCACCGCACGCGCGTGAACCCGCCCGCCTGCTTCGCCGCCGCCGGCAGACCCACCTGGTACGCGCCGTTGCCCTCCTCCACCCACTCCTCGCTGCCGTAGGTGCCCAGCGTGCCGGCGCTCAACGAAAGCGCCGTCCACGACGACTCGTCGTCCTTCCGGTACTCCACCGACAGCCCCGACGCGTCGTGCGCCAGCCCCGTCGCCGCCGCGCCCGACGCGTCGGTCACGTAAAGCATCAGCATCAGGTCCGTCGTGTCGAAGGGCAGTCGCATCATTCAGTTCACCACCGACAGCGGCACCCCCGCCGCGTTGCGAGGAATCGGTCGGTCATAGCGCAGCCCGTAGGGGTCTTCGACTGCGCCCACGCTGCCTGCCCACGGGTTGCCGAACACGTCGGCGCACCGGAACACGCCCACGTTGTCCCCCGCCCGCCACCGCGCATCGTTACGGCCCGGCGGCAGGTGCCCCGGCAGGTACACGTCCGCCTCCGTCACCCCGCTTTCCAATGCCGCCGACAACGTCGCCCCGAAGATCACCACGTCCTCGAACGTCGCCGCCCCGCCGCTCGTGTCCCAGAAGTGGTTGTTGCCCTGGCTGGCCGGGTCGGTCGCGAAGAAGCAGTTGCGCAGCCGCGCCGCCCCCCAGTTGCTCGTGCGGTCGTAATTGAACATCCGCGCAAACGTCTGCGTGTCGCTGTGGGTCTGCACCGCCGTGCACCCGTCCAGCTTCAGCGTCAGCGTGTTCGACGGGTCGGGGTTCACGAGCGCCGTCGTGTTCGCCGTCTCGCCGTCGGCCCCCCAGTCGATGTGGAAGAGGTGCCACCCGCCGTAGCCGCGGTTCGAGAACCCCAGCGCCCCCGTCGTGTTCTGCGCGTCGCAGCCCATCCGGCCCGTGCACCGCAGCATCAGGCACTGGTGGTGGTTCAACGCCAACGTGTGCAGAATCAACGGCTCGGCGTCTTCCTCCCAGAACGCCGGGCCCAGCGCCACGTCGGTGATCGTCAGGTACGCGTCCTTCAGGTTGCCGTCGGTCAGGTCGGTGCCCACCGTGTCGTCGCCCTGCAGACCGTTGAACACCGCCACGCTCTGCGCCCCCGCGCGGACGCGCAGCCGGCAGAAGTGGCACTCCCCGACCGGGTTCACGGTGTTGTTGGTGTGCGCCCCGACCGCCCGCCCCTTCCGCGCCGTGCCGTTGACCCGGACCGTGCCGCCCGACACCTCGCAGTTGTAGTAGTCCGTCTGCTGACCGCCATCGTGCACATAGGAGTTGAACACGTTCTCCGCCGAGATGCCGGTGTCGCCCGCGCTTGATTCGGTGCTGTTGCGCTGATCGCCGAAGCCGGCCACGCAACCGATGAACGCGGCGAAGCCGCCGGCGTCGCTCGCCGAGCCGCCGCCGTTGAAGTGGCAGCCGTGCGTCGAAAAGTCCGTGTCCTCACAGTTCACCGCCACCGCGACGTCGGTGCCGTTGGTCGCGATCCGGATGCCGCAGCCCTGCGTCCCGGCGTTGAATCCGCGGAACACCAGGTCCTCGTACATCGCCTGGTTGCCCGACAACTCCAGCCCGTCGTACCCGGACTCGAACGCCTGCCAGTCGTAGTTGGTCGGGTCGTCCGCGTCGTCGATCGTCACGTACAGCCGGCCGTTGGTCGTGTGGTCGTGATAGAAGCTATTGATCTGCCCCTTCGTCCCCGCCAGGGAGGTGTACCGGTTGGGCCGAACGATCCGCCCGTTCACCCACTGGAACAGCCGGAAGTAATAGTTCGTCGGCCCCGCGTCGTCGACGTACCAGGTCTTCGTGCTGTTGCCGCCGTTGGTGCTCTCCAGGTTCCAGGTCACGCCCGACGCGATGTCTTCACCCGGCCCCAGAATCTCCGGACGCTTTCCCGAGTCGCCGTAGGTGCCCGCATACAACCCGGCCAGCGAAGAGCCCCCGATGCTCCCCGTCTCCCGGATCGTGTCGCCACGCTTGACCAGGATGCGGTCGTTGGCCGTGGCGATCGCCAACGCGCCCGCCACCGTCGCCTTGGGCGTGCTGATGCTCCCGTCGTCAAGGTCATCGCCGTCGGCGGCCACATGGATGTCCGTGTCGTGCGTGGCCGCGCGGCACTCCACCTCCCGGAACCGCGCGACGTTCATGCGATACGCTTCCCAGTCGCGCGAGCGCGGGTCGGGACGCACAAACGGCATGTCGGCGACGGCCGTGCCCATCTACCAGTCCACCTCCAGCTTCAAATCCTGCGCCCACGTCGGCAGCCACCCCCGCGCGTTCTCCGCGTCCGCCTCCGTCATCGTGTGCGGCGCGTCCTTGTTGCTGCCCGTCACCAGGCACGCCGCGTCCGCAGGCGGCGACGCCTCCTCCTGCACGACCAGCTCCAACGCCGGCGTCAGGAACAGCCCCCGGCCGCGCCCGCGGATCTGGACGCGTCCCGCCTTGGTCAGGATGCTTTCGAGGTGCCTGCTCACCAGCCCACCTCCTGCGCGTACCACGCCGCGTCCACCGCGCCGATCATCGGCGTGTGCCCGTCCGCCACGATCGCCTTGATCCGCGCCCGCCGCTGCTCGACCGTCTCGGCCGCACTGTGCCCCACGATGCGCAAGACTTCGGCCTTCACCCCTTCCGGGGGCAGCGCCCAGCCGATGGCGGTGAAGCCGCGCGGGTGGTCCCGGATGGCGCCCGTGTAGAACCGGTCGTGCACGATGCACGGCAGCGTGTGCGTCCAGCCGTTCGTGCGCAGCCAGTAGGTCTCCAGATACACCGCCGCGCCCCGGGCGTTGAGGTACTCCACCCAGCGGTGCTCCAGGCTGTTCACGCGGATGTCGTGCCCCGCGTCGATCGCCACGCTCGCCCGCGCGTCGAGATAGGGCCGGTACGACGCCTCCGCCCGCGCCATCCACGCCGCCGGCTCGCCGCGCAGCGTCACGAAGTCCCGGTCCTGGTCCAGCGCGCCGTTGTACGCGATCAGCTCGTCGCCGTGACCGGTCACCTGCTCGACCGCCGCCGCCGTCCACGCCGCCGGCGACAGACACGCCTTGCGCCGCCACTGCTCGCCCGGAAGTGACGCCAGCAACTCGGCCATCTCCACCGCCTGGTCCGCGTCCATGTCCTCGTCGGCGTTCACGCCGAACGGGTTCCACACCGCGAACCGCCGGAAGCCCAGCTCACGCAGCGGCGGGAAGAACTCCCGGTAGAAGTCGCCGTAGCCGCGCTCGGGGATGTCCCAACCGATCCGACGCACCGACTCGTCGTTCGAGCTGTTCCCGTGCGTGATGACCACGACCGCGCGAAACCCCCGTGGTTCCGGCGCGGCTTGCGCCTGCTCTTGCGCCGACGCGGCCACCGCCCAGCCCGCCAGGACCGCCGCCACCAACACCACCGCCAACAGGAAACCGATCAGGTCCGACCGTCTCATCGCGCACCTCGCAGTTCAGCGCGGCTCGGCCACACCGCCGGCCACTCGACATAAGTCAGCAGCGCCCGACGCACCGCCGCGTAATCCGTCCACAGCGACGCCGCCGCCGGGTCACCCCAGCCGCGGTCGACCACCCCCGACACCCGCACCGGACCCGCGTCATCGACGATCCCCCGCCCGGCCGGCACCGCGCCCGGCACATACGTCGGCCCGCACGTGACGCCCTCGACTTCGCAGCTCGCGTCCCCGCCCGGCAACCACAGCACGAACGCGTCCGGGTTCGGCCCCGCGAAATATTCGCCGCCGAACGCCTCGCCCGCGAAGTCACGCAGCGTCACGTCGGTCTGCCCGCCCCGCGCCGGGATGCCGCCGAACGTCGACTTGCTGAAGTTCGCCAGCATCCCGCACCCCACGCCCGTCACCCGCTCAAACACGGCGTCGTCAAAGTTCCGGGGGCCGCTGCTCGACAGCTTCAGCCCCGCGTGGCTGATCCCGTCGAAGTGAAGGTCCGCCCCGCGCACGCCCGTGCAGTCGAACAGATACCCGCCCTGGTTCAGCCAGCTCCGCCGACCGTCCGCCCTGAACCCGATGTCGAACATCGCGACGCGCTCAAGCTCGAGCCCGGCCACGCCCCGCGCGTAGACCCCCGCCTGTTTGTCGTGCGGGCCCAGCACGCCCCGCTCACCCACGATCCGCACGTCGCGCACCGCGATGTCCGCGTGCCCTCCGGCGTGGTCGATGTCGATCCCGTGCAACCGGAACCCGCGGATCAACACCCGCTCGATCGTCACCCCACGGCTGCCGGGCAACACCTTGATCCCGCTCTCCGCGCCGGCCGCGTCCACAACCACGTCCCGCAACACGTCCCCCGACCCCAGCCGCTGCGGCCCCACCACCGGCAACGCATCCCACCGCACCCCCCCCGGAAGCGGGGCCTCGGGTTCGTTTGCGTCAACAGCTGGGACTTCCGGGGGGTCCGGGGCTTCCGGGGGTGGGATTGAAAAGTAGGACTTGGCGCGCGGCGCGACCGCCACACCGTCGGCGTCGACCACGTCCACCAGCAGGCGGAACAGCCCGCCGATCCCGTCCGGCCCCGCGAACGTCACCGCGCCCTCGCCGCCGGCGTCGATCGCCCCGGCCATAACCGCGGTGTCGCGCTGCAGCGCCGCCGACCACGCCCACACCACCACCGACCCGCCCGGCGGGCCCCGCGTCACCTTCACCGTGACCGAACCGCCCGGGGCCCACACCACCGCCTCACCGTCGGCATTGCCCAGCGCCACCAACCCCGCCGGCTCAAACGCCAGCACCGGGGCCGGGTCCGGCTCCGTCGGAGCTTCGACGTCGTCCAGTCGATCAATCAGCGCCGCCAGTTCCGACAGCCCGGCCTGCAGCGCCGCCACCCGTTCAGCGAGTTCCGCCTTGCTCACCGCCTTCGCCGACTGACCCGCCGCCGGCGGGCAGGGCAGCGCCGTCACCGTCAGCGCCGCCGTCAGCATCCAAATCGCGCGTGCTCTGCCGTTCATCCGGGCCATCGACGTACTCCGGGAAGGCCTCGGTGGTCACGTCAGCCGCCCCCGGCGCCGCCTGCTGCATCAGCGCGAGGCCGATCCGCTGCTGCTGCACGAGCAGGAATCGGATGTCACGGATGCACCCCGCAGATTCGGCCCCGCCGTCGTCGAAGTAGTCCAGCAGGTGATCGATCCCCAGGCACCCGCCCCGCAGCCCGCGATACAACTCGACCGCCTCCACGTTCTCCAACCGCATCCCGCAATTGCGCTTAGACCCCAAGGAATAAACCGCCCGGTCCGACAGCCCGAACCGGGTCATCTTCACCACCGGCCGAACCGGCCCGCCGGCCTCGGCCGCGCCGGCCGACCCCGTCGAACCCGCATGAGGATGCAGCACGCCGTTCATACCGAGCCGGCCCCCTTATCGCCCCCCTCGAATCAGAATTCACCCAAAAACGCCGAATCACACGCAGGTCAGCCACGGCATTGAAAATGCCGGTGTCCCCGGTTCAAGTCCGGGTCTGGCCACTTCCCCGCACCCCGACGCGATTCCCTGCGTCTGAGTGCGGTTTTTCTTTGTGCTCGGTGAGTCAGTGCGGGGGTGTGCGGGCGGTTGCTGCGCCGGATTTTGCGCCGCGCTTTTGACACGCTCTTCGTCTGTCCGCACGGCGTCTCCGCTCGCTTCAGCGAAGTGTTCGGCGGTCACCTGCAGGTAGTGTGCCTCGGCAATCTTGGCGCTGTGACCCATCCACGCCGTCGCCACGTGCTGCGGGAACTGCTGGGCCAACTCGGTGGCCCGGCTTGCCCGGCAGTTCTGCCAGAGCTTTGGCCACGGCTTGACGCCCGCACGCTCGACGATGCGTTTCAACTGCGGCCCGACGTTCGCGCCGGCACGGTAGCGGGTGATGACAAACTCTTCGCCTTCGTCGGCTTGCTCAAATGCGTCGCGGAGGTGAGGCACGAGTTCCGGGAACAGCGGGACGATCCGGGAGCCTTTGCCGTCGTGGTGTTCGGTCTTCGGCGATCGCACCGTGAACCGTCCGTTGGCCCAGTCGATATCGCCCCACCGCAGGAGCAGCGTTTCGCTCGGTGTACGCAGGCCGCCGAAGCGAGCCAAGGCGAACATGGCCCGCCATTCAACGTCCGGGCAGGCATCCAGAACCTTCTGTGTTTCTTCCCGGGTGACGAAATGGTCACGGCTTCGCTCTGGTCGGACGGAGGCCGCGAGACCCTCGAACGGGTTGCTCTCCACCACGCCACGGCTCTGCGCGTTCCTAAAAAACTGCCGAGCTCGCCCGGTCGTGCGACGGATCGTGTTTTCACCCAGGCCGGTCTTTCGCAGCGTCGCCTGCCAGTCTTCTGCGTCCGCCGAGGTGATGGATCGGAGGTCTCGCTCCTGACCGAGGTTTCGCGTGAGGTGGTCACGGGCCTGGTTGAGATTGAGGATGGTGGCCGTTTTGAGCCTCGGCTTCCGTCGATCGATGTATTCGTCAATGAAAGAACCGAGCCGTGCGCTCGAACGCCCTTCGACCAGCCCGACGCCGGCGAGCTTGGAGTGGAGCGTGTCACCCAGTTGCTGGACCCAGCGTGCTGTCTCGGGCTCGACCGGCTGGCCGGAGAGCTTGGCCGACAACAGCGATTCGACCTTGACCCGTACGGCGTCGGCCTGCTTCTTGGGCAGCTTGCCCAGGCGCAGCGTCCGGCGTTTGCCGTCGGGGTCGGTGAAGAGAATTCGGCGGTTGCCGTTGGGTTCGGAAGCGACGGATGCCATGGTGGAAGTCCTTTCGTGACGGCCTGTTCAGCAGGCGGTGGTAATGCGCATCAAGGGTAGCGCGGTGCGGGTGGATGCGCAAGGGTGCAAGCTATTGCTTCGTGCTGCATGTTTCCGGTCCGACGCGCAGGTTTTCGGTGCCTCCGGCCTCGCGAACATTTGCACGGCGGTGCGGATTTGGTACCACGCCACGTCTTCAGCGTGGAGCGGTGTCATGTTGCCATCAATCTCGCAGTGCGCGACGCGCTCCTTCCAGTCGGACGATAAGCTGACCGCCAAATCCTGCGAGCCGGGCAACTTGGTGTCCCAAAGATCGGCGAGCAGGTCTACGACCCTTTGCCGCCGTGGGGTATGGGTGCAGGTGCCGCGGAAGGGGTTGCCCATGTCCTCGGCCAAGGTGTCTGGCCGTTGATGCTTGTAAGGCGTTCTGTCTTCGGGCGACACGTCGTCGTTCCGCAGCGCCGCGATCACGTCGGCACGATTGGCGCGGATGCGGTCGGCCAAATCGGTCGGCAGGGTGGTCAACACCCTGTATCGCAGGCGATGGCCGTCGCTAATCAGCAGCACCCCCCTGCGGACCGCCTCGATGATGAGCGCTTCCGCCACGTCCGGCTCCTTCGTGCAGTGGGCGTTCGTGAAGGCCTGCTTCGCAGGCGATGCCGCAGACTCCGCGGTAGACGTGGCGATCACAGTTCGCCCTCCTCGCCCCAAGTGGATTCGTCGGCAGTCGCGTTCTTCTCGGCCGGGTTCTCAGCCCGCAGCTCATAGGTTTGCCCCCGGTTTGAGCGGGTGTCGGACTTGGTGACGTGGACGCCGACGCGGGCCAGCGCCGGCGCGTACCGCATGAGCTGGCCGGCAAGGCCGCGGGGCGTCTTGGGGCCCGTCCAAGGCGTCGCTTTGAGGTGCAGGTTCGGGTGGTTGGCCCGCTCGGTGGCGTCCTGCATCGCGTGTTGCTGCTGGAGTCGCTGGAGCAGATCGCCGGCGGTGCCGGTCCAGAGTCCGCTCTGCAAGTGGGTGAACTCGGCGACGGCCGCGGCGAAGGGGTCACCCTCGACGACATCGGCCGCGATGCGGTCACGCTGGCGTGCGAATCGATCGAAGGCTTTTCGGCCGGTGAGTTCAGGGCAGGCCGCGTCGAGCGCGGCCAAGACGCGGGCGAAGTCGGCCATGCGCGGCAGATCGTCAAGCTCAACCGACGGCAGGGCGGCCAGCGTGGCACTCACGGCTTTCAGCAGAGCCCCAGTGAGCGTGGGTTGCAGGTGGCGGTAGTGATGGTTGAGTTCCGCCTCCGTCCGCCGGGTGCGACCGGTGATCGGTTCCAGGTCGGCGATGAGCAGGCGGTCCGCGAGGTCGCCACGCATCGCCCCGGTGTCGATGCTCGTGATGGCGATGCACCGGCGGAAGGACAGCACCGACAGGTCATCGTCGGTGTAGAGCTTGCGGCTAACCCATCCGTCGCCAGTAACGGCCTTGCAGAGGGCGTCGGACCACCAGGCCGGGATGCGGCTGACGTTGTCCACGACGACGCACCACCCGCCGGCGGCCGACATCGCCCAGTCCTTGGGCTCACGGGGCTCGCTGCGCAGCGGGGCCGGCGACGGGTCGAGCAACCCGGTGAGCAGCCGGGCGGCGGTGGACTTGCCGGTGCCCTGCTGCCCGCCGAGCATCAGCACCGGGTGTGGGATGTCCGGCAGGCACGCGGCGACGAGCCAACCGACGACCAGCGGCCAAGAGTCGTCGTCCACGTTCAGCAGTTCACGGAGCTGGAGTAGATCGGCGGGTTCCGCATCGAGGTCTGGTGCAGGCAACGCTCCGGTCAGGGCGGTACGACGAAAGAGGACCGGCGCAACGCTCACGACCGTCACACCGTCACTCTCAACGACCGCGGCACGGCCGGCCGCGTCGCCCAGGTCGATGACCACCCCGCCACCCGTCCCGGCGGAGCTTCCGGTCGAGTCCGAAGGGGGTGTCTCGGAAGCAGCGTCGTCCTCATCGTCAGCAACGGGCACGGCGGCGACGCGGAGGGCAAGAGGCTCGGACTCGGCGTCGAGGGCAAGCCCTTGCAGAGCGGTCAGGGCGTCGGCGAGGGCGGCGGAGGGCGAGGTCTTGCCCGTCTTGGCCCGGTACGCCTTGGCGAGCTTCGCCCGCAACGCCGTGGCAGACCCCTTCAGCAGCAGTGCGACATTTGGGCCGTCGTGTTCCACGGCAAAGGCTTCGCCGGTGTCGGTCACGCCCATGCGGTACGTCGCCGTGGCCAACTCGACCAGCACGTCAGCGGCCGAGTGCCGGGCGGGCTTGGTCTGCTTCCGGTGCTTATGGAGTCCATCGACCAGATCGGCCGCTTTCCCGCCGGGGTGCCGCTGGAACCAGTCACGCAGGTCCTTGGTCCCGGTCGGCGGCATCGTCCAGGCCACGGGCTCGGCCCACCGCGACGCGAGCTGCCGTGACACCGCCACCGCGCCGTCCCGGCCGGGCCACGCGCCGCCCTCTTTGCCGTCGCGTTCGCCGACAACGGTCACGTCGTCCATCCCGGCGAGGAGGTCCGCCAGGTCGGTGGCACCACTGCGGTTGCTCGGGCGTCCGACGGCTGGCAGCCCCAGCGCGATGCACGCAGCGACGTCGGACGCGCCCTCGACGACAAACGGACCGCACGAGACGCGACCGTCTGACACGGCCTCCGTTGTGCCGACGGCGCAGGCTTCGACCCGTTCGTGGAAGTCCGGGGGCACGATCAGTCCGCGTCGGCTTCCGATCGACGAGGCCGGTGCCCCCTTACGGCCGTCGACCGTGCGGAGAGCCAGCCCGACCAGCCGGCCCTTGCCGTCGTATTCGGCAAAGACGTAGGCCCCGTCGGGGTAGCCGCCACCATTGGCGTTCCACCCCTTGCCGCCAGCCCGGAGCTTCCGGAGGTCGTCCTTGTTAGCCCAGCCCGGCTTCAGCGCCGACCACGCCGAGGCGGGCAGGCCCGTCGCGTCGGCGAGGCCACGAAGCTTCGCGTCGATGAGTTGGTCCCGCAGCGAATCTAGCATCGCGGACAGGTCGAGTCGACGGCAAACGGAGGTGGAGTCGGCGGCGCCGTTGCTGTTGAGGGCGGTGACGGTGTGACGGTCGTGACGGTGAGATCGGCGTTGTTTCGGACGAGTTGTGAGGCGTGGGGGGCCGAACAGTTCGCCCCCGTCTTTGTCGGTGCCCAGCGGATGCAGCCCCGGCGGGCAATTGGCCTTCTCGCTGCGCATGCAGCGGAGGGTCTGGCCGTCGGGCGTCCAGGCGCACCAGTCGGTTCCGCCACAAGCCGGGCAGGGCTCATGCTTGCTGACGGGGGTCCAGCGTCCTTGCTGAGGAGTGCTCATTCGGCACCCCTTTGGGCCTCGGCTTTGGCCCGCTCGGTGAGCCACGCCTTGAGTTCGTGTACGGGGTAGAGCGTCGCCCGGCCGAGCTTCAGGTGCGGCACTTCGCCGGCGTCGGTAAGCGACCAGAGCGAGCGTTCGGAGATGCCCAGCGCTTTAGCGGCCTCGCGGGGGCGTAACGACAGCGGCAGGACGGGGCGATCACTCGGCATCGTTCGCCTCCCCCTGTTGCGCTGCGCGTTCGGCCAAAAGGGCCGAAACAGTCGGGAGGTGAACGAGGAGCGAACGGCCGGCGTGGAGTCCCGGTAGCCGTCCCGCGTTGACTTCGTCCCGGAGCCAGGCGGACGGTACGCCCAAGCAGCGGGCCGCTCGGGTGAGCGGCATCGGTTGCGACGGAAGGGGTGGGTTCTTCATGCCCGGGAGGTTCGGGCACGATCCGGCAGTTATCCCGCAGTATTGGGCCAATCTTCGCGCAATCTTCGCGCGAGTTGGCGACCGGACGTCGTGAGACGTGCACCGCCTTTCGGTCCGTGGGGACGTTCGACGAAGTCTAGTTTAATTAGCTTTTTGATCGCCTCACCAGTCGTGCGTTCGCCGACCGGGTCATCGTCGGGCGTCGCATCGGATATGGCAGGCAGAGATGCCAGAACCGATGCGTCTATATTACTCATCGCCAGCAGAACGAGACGCTCCGATCGGGAAAAAGCCGGTGGGGCCTCCGCTTGTCCATCGTTCCGCGGCCTCCGCTCACCTTCACCGGTCTCGTCCTCGGTCGGAATGTCAGCCGTTCCGCCGGTGTCCGTTGTAGCCGACTCCCCGTAATCCAGCGTGGGCAAAAAGTTTATCATCTGGATCATCAGGTCCTCGTGTTCGGCCCAGACCCGGCACGCGTCTTCATTCGCTCCCCCCAGCCGCGGAACCGGATGCGTCCAACCCACCGCACACGCTGTGCGCAGGCCCCGGGCCATCGCGTCCAGGGCGTATTCGAGTCGGCCGACATCTTCCTTTAATTGCGGCGTCCACTCGCTGCCGTGCGCCATCCTTACGTCCGTCACGCGACGTTGAGCCTCCCGTAGAACGGAGATGCACTGGTCTCTTCGGCGCGCGAGCTCACCGCGAGAATCCGGCTCGACGTTCCGAGCCGGAACCTCTTCCAAGCAAACAAGTCGCTCGTGGGCTGCCGTGATTATCTTGACCGCGTGAGCGATGAGCCCGTTTTCGGGTTTGCCCTCCAACACCGTCAATGCCGCTCGGACTGCGGCGATCCAGTGCGGGGCGTCCGGCTCCAACCTCCCGTCACGGCGTATCCACAACGTGTCCGGTGACGGCACTGGCTCATCATCTTCTCGATACGAAGGCGGGCGACCGTCCTCCGTCGCCACGGTCACCATCTGCTGAAAAGCCGTGAGCCAAGGCCGCTTGCCACGATCCGGGTTGTAGCGGAGCCAAGCCAATAGCACCCGCCGCAGTGCCACCGCCTCACGCTGCGCCCACGGCATCACGTCCAGACTCGCGGGCTCGTCGAAGCTATCCGACCACGCAAGCTCGAAGCATTTGACAAGCGGCAACAATGGCGGCTGCCACACCCCGTCCCCGTCGCGTTGTCGCCGCGGCGGAATCCTGTGGGCGACATCGAGCCCTCGCCGGCGGTCGGCGACCCGGGTACGACACAAGAATTTGGGATCGTTCCGCTCTTTGGATAGTTCCACCGCCTGGCGGTGTCGTATCGATCGGCTGCTGTAGTCGCGGTCCAGTTCGGCCGCAGACTCAACGAACCTCCCGCGGTGCTGGTTGACGTACTCCTTGACGCGGCTGAAGAGAGCGATCTCCTCGTCGGTCGGTTGATAGCAATCCGTTGCATTCATGGGTCACCTGCTTTTCCAACGGGTGGCCCGAACGGCGACGCGGCAGGTGTAGCGCGTCGCCGCACGGGCCGACGCCGGGGATCAGCCGGCTGCCCGCGGTTTCGATCGAGATTCATTCTAGACCGCCGTGGGCCGGAGCCCGTGGCCCCTTTATCAACTCCAGTGCTTTGCGGCTCGTCGCCGCCGGCGCTGACGGTTCCGGTCCAACTGCCGATCGATCCACCATTCGGCGGCCAAATCGTCCTTCCAAAACCGTTTTGCGTCTTTCGGCGATTCGAAGGCAACACCGCCGGCGAGCATCGGCCAGAAGCGGTCCATCTTGTGCGATTCCTGGCAAGATTTGTATGTGAGATCGAGGCAGGAGCGACACCCAAAGCAAGCACAGCCGTGGGCGAGGTGGAGTTTGGCGACACGCCGGCCACAGCATTGCCTGTGTGATTTGACCGGGCAGCGAAACCACCACCGGACGCCGCCCCACGGCAAGTCCGTTGTGGTCAACGGAATGTCGTAGGCCATCGATTGCTGCGCATCGACGGCGCGGTAGGTGACCGAGAAGACGCGGCGGGCCAGGTCGCAGGTGTAGCGGATGGCGCTGAATTCTTCACCCCACGCGTCATACCAGCGAAGGGTGCCGCGTCCCTCAGCCGAGTCGAACACGCCCTCGCGCACCAGCCAGTTGATGTCAATCGTCGTGGCGTCGTCGACCGTCGCCTTGACGTCTCGGCCCCACCGCTTCCCGCTGCCGTAACCGCCCATCCGTGGGTCTCCAGAATCAGATTCTGCTAAATCATCGAACCGTGACGCAACGTCCGAAATATCCGTTTTCGTCGATACCGAACAAATTCGCTTTGCTAGCGACCGTCTTTCTACAGCCAAATGCCTACCAAAGTTTATTCTGGATTCCCTATTACTACACCTGATCCGAAGTGACGCACACCGCGTAGTCGACGCCCAGGGCCTCGAAATGTTTGCGGGCGCAGCGGATTTTGTGGCGCTCGCCCTCGCGCAGGGTTTCCTCCGCGAGCGTGTCCTTGTTTTCCCGGACGAGGTAGAGCCGTGGCTCGTCCTGACTGTCTTTCTTGATGATCACCCAGTCGGGGTTGTAGTCGCCCACCGGCGTGGGCACCTTGAACCCGGCCGGCAGCTTGGCGAAACACAACACGTCCGCGCGGTTCTGCATGTCCTGCGCGAACGTGTACTCCACGCCCGAGTCCACCGCTACCGGCTGGGTCAGGCTGCGTAGCGGCTCGCCGTCTTCGACGTCGAGGGTCACGATGCGGTCGAGGCTGTGGTGGACCTCCTTGCCGTCCAGCTCGCTGAGCGCCCGCTGCTCGTAGCACGACCCCTCGATCGGCTCGTAGGTCACGCCCGCGACCAGCTCCGACGCGAGCGTGTGGCGGATCAGCCGGGTGCAGTCTTCGAGGTAACGCGCCGGGTGCTTGGCGAACTCGCCGAACGTGCCGGAGTCGTTCAGGATGCGCGACAGACTCTGCCGGCTCAGGTCGATCCGCGCCGACAGGTAGCCCAGCGGGTCGGGCAGACGCTCGGCCAGGTCGACCCGCTCCGAGCGGTTCTCCCGTACCCGGCCGGCGGTCACGCCCTTGGCCGACACCTTCAGGTCGCTGGTGGTGGTCTGCACCTGGCGGCTGATGTCGTGGGTGACGAAGTGCGACTTGAGCGAAGCCGCCGCGTCCCCGATCAGCTTCTCGGAGTTGAGTTCAAGCCGGTAGCGCGTCCGCCGCGACACCTTGTCCCACATCGTCGTAAACGCGGGGTGGTCGAGGATCGTCCGGTTGAGCTTGAGTTTGGTCCGCGGCTTGTCGGGCCGGACGTGGTGCTCGATCTTGTGCTCCAGCAGAATCTTCTCGATCTCGGTGCAGAACGGCCGGAACGGCGCGGAGAGCTTTCCGGGCATCCCCCGGAAGTCCGGGTCTTCGACCAGTTGGTTCTCCGCGTCCAGGAGGCCCGCGTCTTTCAGCTCCTGATGCAACGTGCGGGCCGTCTCAAAACCGATCGGGCCGTCGTTCGTCTCCAGCTCCGCGAACGCGCGCGGCAGCACGACGCCGAACGCCACGCCGCACTCGGATTGAAACTCGCTCTGCAGGCCCTTGGCGAACGAGGCGTAGTCCTCGGCCCCGATGACCGTCAGCTCGTTGATGACCTGATCCCGGATGCGGACGCCGCTGGCGTCCACCGGCAGGCGCAGCCCCCGGCCCAGCTCCTGCCGCCGCCGGATTTCGGTCTGCGCGCCGCCAAGCTTGCAGATCTGGAAGACGTTGGGGTTGTCCCAGCCCTCACGCAAAGCCGAGTGACTCACCACGATCCGCAAGGGCTCGGCGGGGTCGAGCAGCTTGCCCTTGTTCTGCATGATGAGTTCGTACGCCGACTCGTCGGCCTTGGTCTTGCCGCTGGTGTCTTTGGCGTGGCCCTTCTTGTCCTGAGCGAAGTAGCCGTCGTGCAGCTTGTCGTTGGCGTGGCTCAACGCCGGCAGCCCCGCAAAACGCGCCTCCGTGCGGTACTTATCCAATGCCTCATCAATCCAACGCGACACCTTGCCCGGCGGGGCCTTGCCGTCGCCGTCGGCCTTGTCGTAACGCCGATAGTCCGCGACCTTGTCGAGGAAGATCAGCGACAACACCTTGATCCGCTTATCCCGGTCGTCCCCCCCGCCCCCGGAAGTGAAAGCGGTGTCCTTTCCGATCGCGAGCCGTTCAGACAACTGCTTCTCTTTGAGTAGGTGCTTCTCCACCGTCTTGACCACCATCGCCTTGAGCACGTGCTCATCGACCTGGCCCACACCCTGGCCTTGGGTGAAGTGGTGGGTCTGGCCATGGATGCTGACCTCGACGCCGCTGTCCACCGAGATGCCGTCGATCCGCGTGTCGGCGTAGACGGCGTTGCCGTTGCTGACCAGCTCCAGTTCTTCGCCGCCTTTCACGGTCTTCTTCTTGAGCTTGGGCACGCCCTTAGCATCCAGCACCAGCAGCTCGACGTCGGCGCTGGGCGTTTTCGCTCGGCCTTTGTAGCCGACGCGCACGCACTTGATCACCGCGCCGGTGGGCAGCCCGCCCTCCCGCACCGACGTGACCACGATGCCCTTGACCAGTTCCTTGCGACGGGCCTCGACCGGGCCCAGGTCGTAGACCAGGTTGTACGGCTCGCGGTGCGTCGCGGAGTACCGCAGCGTCATCATCGGGTTGAGTCGGCGGATCGCCGCCTTGGCCTTGGCCGTGTTGTCCACGCTCTGCGGCTCGTCGATGATCACGATCGGGTTGCACTTGCGAACGAACTCGATCGGGGCCTTGCCCTGCAAATCCTCCTGCGGTTTGTAAATGACGTTGCCGCTGCGCTTGGCTTCCTCTTCGCTGTGGTCGATGTCGATATCTTTGATGAACGCCTGGATGTTGATGATGCAGACCGACAAACAACTGTTGCGGGCGAAGGCGGCCAGCTCGGTGGGCTTCTTGCCGTCGTAGACGAAGAAGTCCATCGGCTCGCCGTGGTACAGGGCGCGCAGGTGCTTATCGGTGTCCCGCAGGCTCTGTTTGACGCCCTCGCGGATGGCGACCGAGGGCACGACGATGAAGAACTTACTCCAGCCGTACTGGGCGTGCAGCTCGCGCATGGTGCGCAGGTAGACGTACGTCTTGCCCGTGCCCGTCTCCATACTGACCGTGAAGTTCAGCGGCGCAGAGGCCCCCCGGAAGTCCTTGCGGAAGGCTTGATCGTCCACCGGCCCATCGGGAATCAGCGCGTGGTCGGGCATCAGGCCCTGCCGGTCCTGCACCTTGCGGAGGTTCTCGAGCACCTGCTCGCGGCTAATCGTCATGCGGTTGCCCAGGCCCAGCGCGTGCTGGTATAGGCCCGCGCCGGTGCCCCCACCCACCTCCAGCGACAAGGCGCCGCCGGCGTCGCCGCTGCGCGGCTGGCCGTCGAACAGGCTCACGGTCGCGTCGATGGCGTCGAGCTGGAATTTTTGATTGGGGTCGAACTGGAAGGTGACATCCGACATCGATCACACCACCTTCAGGTTGCAGACGGGTTTGCCGTCCTCGTCGGCGCGCTGCTTGTAGAGCGTGGCGACGTTGGCGCGGGCGGTGTCATCCGCGAAGGCGGAGTCGAGCACGACCAGCTCCGCCGGGGGCACACCACCTTCCGGGGGGTCGAGCAGCGCCTCGAACGCTTCGGTCGGGATGCTCGGCTGGACGCTGACGACGCGGGTGCGGTCGTTGACGCCGATGAACTCACTTCCGGGGGCGCCGACGACTTCGAAGCGTTCCAGCTTCAAATCCAGCGGCAGGCCCATCTTGAGCAGCATCTCCCAGAGGATGTCGGTCTCACTTCTTCCGGGGACGGTGTGGTCGGCGAGCTGGTCGAGGCGTTCGAGCAGGTCCGCTTCACTGGTCGAGGGGTCGCCGTTCCACGCTGAAAAATTGCTGGAATCGAGTTTGAAGACGCGGAAGCCGGTGTCGAGCCCCCCGGAAGCTTCGCCTCCCAAGCCGGCCTCTTGCTTCACCTTCCGCCCGGCCCGCTTGAGGCGTTCGCGGGTGAGGTCGAAGATGGTTTCGCAGACCACGCCGTCGTCCAGCGTCACCGGCTCGTCCAACGGCTCGGGCAGCTGCACGCAGATGTACCGACGGTTCCCGCCGTCCTCGGCGTTCTGCGCCATCACCGCATGCCCCGTCGTGCCGGAGCCGGCGAAGAAGTCCATGTAGATACCGGAATTAGATTCGTCGTTGTTTATAATGCATGCAGCAAAGTATTGAACTAAATTTTTTGGTTTTGGAAAAGAAAACACTCTGCCACCGAACATCGATTCGATCTCTTTGTTTCCCTCTTGATTGAATGGGCCTGTCATAATTGACAGCGGTTTACCAAGTCGTTCGCGTCCCGCTTCGTCACGCAGGTACTGTTTGACTCGCACGCTGTGCTTGCCGCCCGTCTCTTTTATGACTACTTGCCCAGCATCGTAAGCCTTCTGTAGGCGCTCTTTCGCCCATATCCATTGCTTATCTGGCCAGATCTCTTCTCCATTATGAACCAGTGGGTAAACAAGATTGGGCCTATCGTCTTTGCTTCGCGTGGCAAGTGGCTGAGTCAAGTATTTGCCGCGCGTTGCAACGTTTTCATCTTCGTGTTTATAAGCAGCTCTCTGATCGTCATCGAGAGGGGCTGCAATATCTTCGATAGGAGTCTTAGAATATACGAGAAGGTATTCGTGGATACTTGAAAATCCACGCGTCAGCGCACCGGAGTTGTACTTATTCTTCCAGACTACTTGTTCAATGAAGTTTTCTGCCCCCAGAATCTCTTCGCATAAAAGCCGAAGGTTTGCTACCTCGACGTCGTCTATTGATATGAGGATCACCCCGTCGTCCCGCAGCAGGTTGCGTGCCAGCGTCAGGCGTGGGGCCATCATGCTCAGCCAGTTGGCGTGTTTTCGGCCGGAGGTTTCGGAGTTGGTGGACTTCCAGAAGCCGTCGGCGTCTTTCTGCTGGGTGCGCTGGAGGTAGGTGTCCAGGCCCTCGCCGTAATTGTCGGGGTAGACGAAGTCCTTGCCGGTGTTGTACGGCGGGTCGATGTAGATCATCTTGACCTTGCCGTGGTAGCTGCGTTGGAGGGTCTTGAGGACTTCGAGGTTGTCGCCCTCGATGAGCAGGTTCTGCGTGGTGTCGAAGTCGACGGATTGATCGCGGTCGGGCCGGAGGGTGGCGGTGGTGGGCACGCCGGCGGCGGCGAAGGCTTGCTGCTTGCCCGGCCAGCCGAGGCCGAAGGTGGGGATGTCGTCGGTGGCTTCGTAGCTGACGGGTTCGAGCGTGGCGAGGAGCTTGTCGCGGACGAGTTGGCCGTCAAGGTCGAAGGCCTCGGGGACGAGGGCTTTGAGTGCGGCGAGGCGTTGGGCGCGGGGGTCGAGGGAGTGGCCGTCGAGTTTTTCGGGGGATGTGTCCATATCTGATTTCTGCGTCATTCCGCGTATTCCGCGGCTACTTTCTTTTTGCCGCGGAAGACGCGGAAAAGCGCGGAAGGGATTTAGCGGGAGCGGGCCATTCTGACGATTTCGATTTGGGGGTGGTGGCCGAAGTTGATGAGGAATCCGAGTTGCAGGCCGGTGGCTTTGAGGTAGTTGAGCAGTTGGGCTTTGTGTTCGGGGGCGATTTGCTTGACGCCTTTGATTTCGAGGATGATTTTTTCGTAGCACACGAAGTCGGGGGCGTAGGTCTGGGTGAGCGGTTCACTTTTGTACTGCAGGGCGAGGCGTGGTTGTTCGACGAACGGGATGCCTTGGCGGGCGAGTTCTTTGGCGAGGCATTCCTGATAGACGGCTTCGAGGAAGCCCGGGCCCATCTGCGTGTAGACCTCGAAGGCGGCGCCGCGGAGGGCGTAGCTCTCGTCGGCGAGCAGCAGTGTGGAGCCGTCCTGGTTCACACGATCCTCCATTTGAGGGTCATGATCGTCTGGGACTGGGCTTTCTGCTGGCTGGCGGCGCGGAGCTTGTCGAACATCTCGTCAAGCTTGTCGTCCATCTCGTCCTGGAGCTGGTTGATGCGGGCTTCCTGGGCGCGGATGGCTTTTTCGGCCTGCCGGGCGCGGGTCTGGCCGTCGAGCTGGTCGTCGACGGTGCTGGCGGCGCGGGCCTGGCGGCGGAGGGTGCGTTTCTGGGCGCGGAGCTCGTCGAGCGTGCGTTTCTCGGGATCGAGCTTGTCCTCGGCCCACTGTTCGAGTTGTTCCTGGATCTGTCCGAGGCGTTGGCCGACGTGCTTGGAGTGCTCGATCAGGGTGCTCTGGCGGTGCTGCTGGAGTTCTTGGGTGAGGCGGTCATCGATGTCGGGCGGGATGTCGCAGGGTTCTGGGCCGGTGATGTCGGCGGCGGGCAGGTCCCAGAGGCGCTGGAGGCACTCGACATCGACACTGGCGAGTTGGCCGGCCGCGTCGGTGATGCCCGAGACCAGGAGGAAGTCTTCGTCGGTGTCGGTGTGGACGAGCAGGCGTTCGACGCGGAGGTAGCCGGCGGTGCCCACGAGCGGTTCGAGCATGCTGACCTTGCGGGGGTGGGCCGAGAGGTCGAAGCACAGCTCGGCGGGCGGGAGGGCTTTCTCGGGGGTGGTGCTTTTCGCGGTGTCGAGCAGCCACTGGCCCAGCGGGCTGGAGAGGCGGAGCAGATGGTGATTGCCCGTATCCTCGGCGTCGGCCTTGGCGGCGGAGATGAGGCGGTGTTGCCCGGTGGGGATGCGGGGCGCGGGCGGGGCGTCGAGGGTGACGCTGTAGCGCGACTCGTCGAAGCGGGCGTTGATCCGGGGGCGATCGGCGAGACCCCAGTGGGCGAGCTTCCAGAACTTTTCCTGGATGCGGTCCAGCGCGACCTCGGCGTCTTTGAGGCGGGACTGGAGGCGGTCGTGGACGTCCGCGTCGAAGTGGTCGATGAGCTGCTGCTTGGCGCGGCCCATCTTGTCGGCGATGACGTCTTCGAGTTCCTGTTGGAGCTGGTTGAAGGCGGCCTCGATGGCGTCGGCGGTGCGGCAGGTCTTGAGGATGGCGAGGACGCGTTTCTCGAAGTCGATATCGTTCTCGATCGCGCCGAGGATGGGGTCGCTCGCGCCGAAGACGCCGTCGAAGAGGTTGAACTTCTCGTCGAGCAGGAGGTGGACGCGTTGGTCGGCGTGGTTGTCCTGGTTGAGGAAGTTGAGGACGACGACGTCGTGTTGTTGGCCGTAGCGGTGGCAGCGGCCGATGCGCTGCTCGATGCGCTGGGGGTTCCAGGGCATGTCGTGGTTGACGACGAAGGAGCAGAACTGGAGGTTGACGCCCTCGGCGGCGGCTTCGGTGGCCAGGAGGATTTCGGCGTCGTCGCGGAAGGCTTCGATGAGGGCGGAGCGGATGTCGACGGCCTTGCTGCCGGTGAAGCGGTCGGTGCCGTCGTGGCGCTGCTTGAAGCGTTCGTAGGCGGCCTTGGCCTGGGGGTGGGTGTTGGAGCCGTTGAACTGGACGACCTTGCCGGCGTAGCCGTTGTGTTCGAGGTGCTGGGCGAGGAAGGCCTGGGTTTTGCGGCTCTCGGTGAAGATGAGGGCCTTGCGCTGGGCCCCGACCTTTTCGAGTTCGGCGAAGCCGGTCTTGAGGGCGATGAGCAGGGCCTGGGACTTGCTGTCGCAGTCGATGGCGTCGGCCTGGGTGATGAGGGCGGTGAGTTCTTTGATCTCGGCGGCGAGAAGCTTGCCGTCGATGGCCGGCGGTGCGTCGTCTTGCTCGTCGTCGTCCCACTCGTCGAGCAGGTCTTGGAGGTCGAGGTCTTCGTCGGCGGCGAGGGCGTCGAAGTAGTTTTCGTCTTGCGGGTCGGGCAGGCCGTCGCGGAGGCGTTCGAGGCGGGCGAGCATGGTGCGCAGCGTGCCGGCCAGGGCGCGGGGCGAGGAGGCGAGGGCCTTGAAGACGACAATCTCGACGAGTTGTCGCTGTTTCATCGGGAAGGCGTAGCTCTCGTCGCGCTGCATGAACACGAGCACGTCGTCGTAGAGCTGCTTTTCTTGCCGGCTCTGGTGGAAGGGGTGGGTGATGGCGCGGCGCTGGGTGTAGCGGACGTATTCGCAGTCCTTGCGGAGGGTGCGTTTACAGAACTGGCTGAGGCGTTGACGGAGGCCTTCGAGGTCGCCGCCGGAGCGGCAGTAGCGGGATTGGAAGGCGGACTTGTCGCCGAAGAGGTGTTCGTCGAGCATCCAGCCCAGGCCGTAGAGTTCCATGAGGCTGTTCTGGATGGGCGTGGCGGTCAGCAGGAGCTTCTCGCGCAGCTCGAACGCCCAGCGCAGCTTCTGGCCCTGCTTGCGGCTGGGCTGGTAGGCGTTGCGGAGCTTGTGGGCCTCGTCGAAGACGACCAGGTCGAAGGCGGTGGCGCGGAGTTCGTCCTGCATGCGCGCGGCGAAGCCGTAGGACACGACGACGATCTTGCCGCAGTCGAAGGGGTTGATCTCGCCGTCACGTTTGCGTTGGTTGAAGAGGCGTCGGTCGATGACGACGCTGGGAAGGTTGAACTTGTCGGACAGTTCGGCTTGCCACTGCTTGCGGATGTGCGCGGGCGCAACAACGATCAGGCGGCGCTTGCGTTCGGCCCACTTCTGACAGAGCACAAGACCGGCTTCGATTGTTTTTCCGAGGCCGACCTCGTCGGCGAGGATGACGCCCTTGCGCATCGGGTTGGACAGCGCGAAGAGCGCGGCTTCGATCTGGTGGGGGTTGAGGTCGACCTTGGCGTCGTAGAGCGTGGTGCCCAGGCGGTCCATCTCGCCGACGGCCCCGAGGCGGGTGAGTTCGTGAGCGAAGTAGGCGGCTTGGTGAGACGTGATGGGCATGCAGACCCTCGGAAAACGGGAAGTGGCAACCGAGGATAACGGTTGGCTCACTCGCCTTCTCGTGACGCTGGTGGGCCGCGCCCCCGGGCGGAAGGTGGGGATTCCTCTTGTGCGGAGTCAGCCGCGTTCCTTGCGGACGGCGACGAGGCCGACGACGGGGAGGCCGGGGGCGTGGGTGCGGAGCAGGCGGGTGGCGGCGATGAGGTGGCTGCCGGTGGTGCAGACATCGTCGATGATGAAGAGCGTCCGGGGTGGCTGGCTTTCACGGACAAGGTGCTCGGAAGCCATACTCCCGATGGCGGGGAATGGGAGACACGTCAAGCCTTGGCCGACCGACTCGGGCGAGCGTTCGCCGCCTTCGTGCAGAGCGGTGTGTGTCTGCGTGCGGACGAGGACACCCTCAATCAAATCAAGGTCTGGTCGGTGCAAGCAGAGTCGGTCGGCGAGTATTTCGAAGCGACCATCGTGGCGGGGATCGTCGTCGGCACGCGAGGTCGGTAGCGTCAGGCAAGTGGCGCGCGGCGGGAGGAAGCGAGCTAAGCCGCGGGCAAACCAGTCGGCGGCGCGTCGTTGCGCCGCGGCGTGGTCGCGGCCGGCTGTTTTGAACTGGCGCACCTTCCGCCATGCCCGGTCGACCTGGTCGGGCGGGTCAAGGCCGCGCTGGGCAAGGGCGTACGCCGAGAGTTCATCAGGGAAGCGGTGGAGCCGGGCGTCGGCCTCATCGATTAGCGAGAAAGGCTTTACGTCATCGGGCCAAGGCAATGCGAAACGCTCCCGGACGTGTGAATCGGGGCCGGACTATTCACGATACCGCGGTCTCCTTCGGTCATGCAGCGAGGGAGCGATTCGGGCGAAGGTGACTTCGCCGATACGAAGAAAGGGGTATTCACGCCGATGGGGAACGACACGGCGGCGAGTACGTGGGGGAGGGGGCAGACGCTTCGAGTTCCGCTATAGGAGTATCGCCACTGCCGCCGTCACGCCTCCGGCGGGGCGTACAGCGTCTCGCGCAGGGCGTCGCGGTCAAACTGGTCCGTGACATCGATCCGGCGGGCGAGGCCGGACTTGAGTTCAAAGCGAGTCAACGCAGGCGGCGTATCGTCGAGGCAGCCCGTGAGAACGCCGGCGGTGCCATCTGGAAGAACGACAATCTGTGAGCGGTAGCCGCCTAGCCGGCGAGCGAGCGCGAACCGGTTATTGAGCCAAGCGAGCAATTCTTCCTTGCCGCGGCACTGGACGCGCCCCCAGCCGCTGCGGTATTCGACGTCCGGGTGCAAGTAGTCGCCGAAGCGGGCGGTGCTGAGCGTATTGGTTGCTTCTGCAAAGGCAGCCGCCACGACCATGCCCGGGATCGAACGAAACTCATCGGCATCGCGGATGCGCGCGATGGAAAAACGTACCTGAGGTTCATGGTCAGGCTGATCTTGCACCGTCGGCGACTCGGGCGGGGGATCGAGTTCTCGTTCATCCGGTTTGGGCATCGAAGTTCTTTAGCGTGATTTCCGCGACCACCATAGTTCGATCACGGCTAGTAGGGCCATCAGCGCGTCGGCGTAGCCGTGCATCATAGGATGGACGACGATATCGCTTCAGCCACTACAGAAGGATGGACACATGATCATCGGCCTAGACCTCGACCACACCATCTCTGACGTACCGGAACTCTTCGCGGTGCTCAGCGTGGCTTTGATCGTGCAGGGGCACGAAGTCCACGTGATTACGTTCCGCGAGCCGACCGAGGATGACGCTACAAGGCAGGAGCTATCTAGCCTGGGGATCGCGTGCACTTCCGTTCATCTGCCCGGGCCAGATGACCACGACCCACCGACATGGAAGGCGAGGGTGGCCGAGGAACTCGGGCTCGACGCGATGTTCGAAGACAGCCCCGAGGTGCTCGCGGCGATGCCGACGGGCGTCAGGCGGTTCTGGCTGGCCGACCCTGAAGTCTTCAATCTGGATGTGTGTGTAGGGGCCTTGCGGAAGGCAATGCAGACGTGATGCAGACGGCCAGACGATCGGTCGGAACGGTGATAAGGTCTCGGTTGTATGTGACCGTTTTGGCCTTGTGCCGCCCCGACAGAACCGACAACGTCAAATACGAAACCTGCTGCGGTGTGTAGCTCGGGTTTAGGTCTTGGAGTTCTTGCCAAACGCGCTCAACTTCTGTCGCTTGGCCTTCAACTCGGCTTCGGACGGCTCGGGGAAATCCGGACCCGTTGACGGGATGCCGTCGGCCGCCCACTGCCGCCTCACCGCCTGCATCGCCACGTCCGCCGCGGGTTTGGTGTGATCCAATGGCTGATCGGCCTCCGGTGAGCGGGTCGGGGGTGTCGAGAGGTCCTTGTCGTTCGAATTGGGCATTGCTTTGATCGATTCGGAACGGTGGCACCGAAAGCGCTGATATGAGACTCGTTAGGATCATCTGGACTGACGGCCGTGGCCCCGGAAATTCGGGACCGTACCTCTACCCAGCCTTCGGTGGGCTACCAATGCATGGTATCGGAGTTGCGATGAAGGCCGAAGTATCGCTTGTTGATTCGGGTCTGCGAGCGACCATGCCGCTTGGGCTCACCGACCGCAGGAGCAGCAGTCAGATGTCTCCACGGCCACGTTCCCGCGTCGGCACTGCCCTCATCGTGTCGCCCCCTTTGCGTTCTGGCCCGCGGCGACGGCCGCGGCCAGCGTGACGATGCTGGATTTTGTGTGATCGGGGAGTCGGCTCCACAGGGTGATCAACTCCGCGAGTTCGGGCTCGTCGCCGAGGTCGCCCGGAAACACGCAAACTGCGCCGGATTGCGCGCCAGCCTGATCGCCCACCAACCATAAACCACCATGTTTTATGGGGTTTAGGTCACCCGGTTCAAGTCCGGGTCTGGCCACTTCCCCGCACTGTGACGCACTTTCGTGCGTTTCAGTGCGGTTTTTTATGGCTCGGTCTCGGGTTGGACCAAGCGGACGTCGAAGAGGCCGCCGGCCATGGAGCCGGGTTGGGCGGTGAAGGTGACGCGGAGGGTTTCGCCGGCGCGGCGTGGGAGCAGGCGGGCCGGGATGTCGTACTCGACGTCCATGAATTCACCGGGGCGGGGGGCGGCGAGGTTGACGCGCTCGATGACGCGGTCGTCGATGGCGATGTTGAATCGGCGGTGGTCGGAGCCGAAGTAGGTGACGCGGAGCTTGAGGTCGCGGCTGCCGTCGGATTTGAGGTCGTAGGCGAACCATCCGTCGGCGTGGCGGTACGAGCGGTCCTGCCAGACGCCGGTGGTGGTGTTCTCGCCGCGGAAGTTGTGGTCGGACTCGGGTTGCTGCTGGCCGGGCGTGAGTTGATCGACGGTCCGGCGTTCGAGCGCGAGGCGTTGTTCCTCGCCGGCGCGTTCGGCGTCGAGGGTGGACTGGTATTCCTCGGGCGTGGCGACGCGCCAATACATGACGTAGCGCTGGTCATGCAGGCGGAAGAACGGGATGAGTTCGAGCGATTCGTAGGTTTCCGGGAGCAGCACGTCGTCGATGCGGAAGGTGAGGTCGTCCGACGACACGCGCTCCAGGTCGGCGAGCACGTCGTCGTCGGAGTTGGCCACCAATGCCGGCGATTCATCCAGCGGGCGGAGTGCGCCGTGGGCGATGTGCTCCATGCGGCCGTCGCCGGCGAGCAGGTCGGGCATGTCGTCCGTGCCGGTGGGCGCGGCGAGCAGCACGGGGCCGTACATCACGGCCGCGTAGTCGTCGAGGTGGGGGAGCGGTTCCAGCCGAGGCGTCATCGGCAGTTCGACTTCGATCACGTCGCCGTCGTTCCAGGTGCGTTCGATCACGGCGTAGGAAGCGGGCGTCGAATCGGAATCGACCGCTTCGCCGTTGATGGTGACGCGGAACGCGCCGGATTCAACCCACGCCGGGTGCCGCAGTTTGAGCGCGAAGTCCTTTGGGGACTCCATATTGAGCGTGAGCTTGGTGCGGGCCTCGTCGGGGAAGCGGTTCTCTTGTTTGACGGTGACGCCGTGTTCTTTCCAGTTCACTTCGGAGGCGATGAAGAGGTTGACGTAGAGCGTGTCGTCGTCGTGGGCGTAGATGAACTGGCCGTACTTGCCGTGGTTTTCCATGCCCGACCCGACGCAGCACCAGAACGCCTGCCCGACCTGGGAGTAGTTGCGGTAGTGGCGCGGGCGGGCGGTGGTGAAGTAGACGTACCCGCCGTGCTCGGGGTGCTGGGTCGAGAGGATGTGGTTGAGCGCGGCGCGTTCGTAGAAGTCGGCGAGTTCAGCCTCGGGCTGGGCGAGGAACAACTGCTCGGTGAGTCGGAGCATGTTGTATGTGTTGCAGGACTCGGGGCCGGCGCGTTCGCGCATCCAGTCGATGGATTGGTGCGGGGCGGGGAAGTGTTCATTGATGCTGTTGCCGCCGAAGGCGAGGCTGCGGCCGTGCACGACGATGTCCCAGAAGTGGAGGGACGCGGCGTGGAGTTGCTGGTCGTCGTCGAGGTTGGCGATGCGTTGGAATCCGACGACTTTGGGCACCTGGGTGTTGGCGTGCAGGCCGTTGAGGCGGTCTTCATGGGCGACGAGCGGGTCGAGGATGGCGTGGTGGTTGAAGCGTCGGGCCAGGTCGAGGTAGCGGTCTTCGCCGGTGATGGCCGCGACGTCGGCGAGGGTTTCGTTCAGGCCGCCGTGTTCGCTGCGCAGCATGTCCTGGAGCTGCTCGTCGCTGAGGTCGGCGACGGTCCGGCCGAGCCAGTCCGTGAGCTTGGTCAGCACGTCGCGGGCCTGCTCGTTGCCGGCCACGACGTACGCGTCGCGCAGCCCGGCGAAGGTCTTGTGCAGGTTGTAGAGCGGGACCCACCGGCCGTTGAGCCCGAAGCCCGAAGCGTCGATCCGGCCGTCGGCGACCGCGTCCCAGACGGGGCGGCTGTCGGGGATGCCACCGACGTACCCGTTGCCGTGCGCTTCTTGGCACGCGGCGAGTTCGGCGACGGCGTAGTCGAGCCGTTCGCGGAGGCGTTCGTCGCCGGTCGCGGCGTAGTGGATCGCCAGGGCGCTGAGGTAGTGCCCGCCGGTGTGCCCGTCCAGGCCCGAGCTTTCCCAGTTGGGGTAGCGCGGGGCCTTGGGTTCGAGCCCGGCGTCGATGCGGAAGGGCGCGAGCAGGCGGTCGGCGTCGTACTGGAGGAGTTGTTCGACGTTGAGGTCCTGGGCGTGCTTGAACGGTCCGTCCAGCAAGCGCACGTCACGCAGATCGAAAAGTTCGACGGCCCGGACGCCGACGGACAGCGATGCGAGTGCCACCAGAACGAAAGCAAGCACGAAGAGTTTCATGGCGTCTCCATGGCGCGGGGCGGCGCGGAAGGCAGGCATCGGCCACCCGCTCGCCACGCGGATCGATGACGGACACGGTACACGTTGCGTCGCGCGAGACGGTCATCGGGTTCGGATGGATGGTTCAGAAACAAGGGGACGAATAAGGGGGAAAAGCACCGCGTGGCGGGGGTCAGAACCCGCCGCCGCCGCCGGAGTTGTTTGAGGGCGCGTCGCCGGGCTCGAAGACGCGGCTCCAATGCAGCGACCAGAGCTCCTGGTGCGGCACGGTGGAGGCGTGGCCGTCCACGAAGCTGAGGTTGGTGCCGCCGGGGTGCCGGTTCATCACGAACCGGCCCATCATGTGCGGATTAGTTCCGCTGGTCTGATCCCACTTGAAGCCGGTGTCGAGTTGGCTGTCGGCCGGGAAGATGTCGTCGTGGTGGGGGTGCGCGTCGCGCCAGTTGGAGTCACCGAAGATCGGCGTGGTGGTGGTGGTGGTGATGCGGTCGGCGTTGCCCCACCAGGCGTCGGGGTAGGCGGAGGCGGTGGCCCACCCGGCACCGGCGGTGAACGAGGTGGTGTCGTCGTAGAAGAAGCTGTTGATCCCGTAGCTTCCGGTGAAGGGGAAGTTGTCCTGGTCGTTGAACCGGTAGGCCGTGGTGTGCCACGCGCTGGTGGCGCTGCCGGTCCAGTATCCGGGCGATGAGGTTTCGGGCTCGGTGAGGACGCTGGCCTCGGGGCACAGCCGGTATTCGTCGGCACCGCCGTCCAGGTAGTCGTCGAGCGTGCTCATCCACTGGTCTTCGAGGCCGGCGATCATCTCGCCCTGCGTGTCGGTGAAGTGGGTGTTGACGGCCTGGGCGAGCGACCGCGTGGTGGCCAGGCAACGGCTGACGCGCGCGGCCGCCCGTGCCGACGCCAGCGCCGGCAGGAGGATGCCGATCAGCAGCGCGATGATGCTGATGACCACGAGCAGTTCGATCAGGGTGAATCCTTTGCGGGTCGACGGGAGGGGCGTCATGAGAAGGCTCCGTGCAGAGGGTTGAACGATTTGGGAAGTCGCCGGGCCGTCGTTGAACGGCGCGGCAACGGGGATTTTAGGAGAGTCGAGCCGCCCCCCCCGGCGGCCCGGCTCGGCGCCTCAGCCGCGCCGGCGTCCCAGCAGCGCCACGCCGCCCAGGCCCAGCAGCGCCACCGCCGCGGGTTCGGGGACGGCCGAGCCGGCGAAGTCCGGCGCGGTGGTGTCGCCCCAGTTGGTGAGCACGAGGTCCAGCTCGGTCTGTTCGACCTGTCCGTCGATGCCGCCGCCGGGCAGGCCGGCGAAGTTGACCCAGCCGGCGACGTCGGAGATGTCGGTGTCGCCCCAGTTCTGGAGGACGAAGTCGAGGTCGCCTTGTTCGACCTGTCCGGAGTCGTTGTAGTCGCCGAAGATTCCGCCGACGTTGATGACGGAGATGATGCCGTCTACCAGCAGGCTGGTCGTGTCCCAGTCCAGGCCGCTGCCCAGGGTCGGCAGGTCGAGGTTGGCGAAGGTGCCCGTGACGCTGCCGAAGTCCAGCAGGTCGTAGGTGTCGCCTTCTTCGAGCGCGGAAACGGTGGCGTCCAGCAACACTTCGAGCGTGCCGTTGGCGGCGAGGTTGCCGGTGACGCTGAGCAGGTCGTTAACGCCCGACCCGGCGATGTCGAGGCTGAGCGTTGATGTGGCGCTGAGGGTCACGTCGCCGTCGACGGTGGCGCTGGTCGCGATCGGCACGGAGGCCGTGCCGCCGGTCACGGCGAGCGTGAGGTTGTCCACGCCGATCCACGACTCGTCGTTGGGGGCGCCGGTCGCGGTCTCGAAGTTGTTGATGCGGATGAACAGCTCGCCGCCGCTCTGGCCGGAGATATCCAGCGAGACCGACTCGCCGGGGAAGTTGCCGCCCACGGCGACGGCGGCCTGGGTCAGCGAGACCTCGTCCAGGAGGGTCACGCCGGCGCCGCCGAGCAGGTCGGTTGCGTCGTCGGGGACGAACGCGCCGGTCGACTCGTACACGCCGACGGTGATGCCCAGATCACGCGGGCCCGGGGCGTCTTCGAACGAGCCCCAGTCGAAGGTGACGTCCAGGCCGGTCGCACCGGCGTCGGTGCCAAGGCTCTGGTACGCGTAGGCGTTGAGGCCGGCGGCGTTGGTGGTTTCGTCGGCCGCAAAGCCCGACAGCGCCATCATCGCCGTGTCGTTGTAGCTGATGCCGTCGATGCTCAGCACCCACGCGTTGTCGAAGAAGTTGGCGCCGTTGAAGTCGAACCAGGAGGGGATGTCGGCCTGGTGGACCTCGTCGGGCACGCCGGCTTCGAAGTCGCCGTTGGTGATGTTCAGCGCCTGGCCGGACGGCAGGCCGTCGCCGCCGACGCGGAGCGTCGAGCCGTTCTGGGCGACGACGTTGCCCGCGAGCACGTAGCCGTCACGCTGCAGGTCGAGCGTGCCGCCGTTGGCGACGGTGGCGGTCTTGACGAAGCTGTCGTCGTTGTTGAGCGCGAGGGTGCCGTTCACGTTGAGGTTCGCCGATCCCTGGATCGCGCCGCCGGTGAAGCTGTAGCTGGTGCCCGCGGCGACGGTCATCTGGCCTGGCGTCACGGGGCCCGCGACGTCGACCGTGCCCTGCCCGGTGGCCCCGAAGGTCACGCGGTCCAGGTCCATGAACTGCTGGTCGCTGGAGGTCCAGTTCAGCGCGCCGTCAACGTCCCAGGTGTTGTTGGCGTTGCCGTTCCAGGTGTAGGTCTGGTTCGGTGTGAACCCGACCTGCACGCTGGTGCCGTTGAGGACCACGGTCGGGTTTTGGCGGGAGTTGACGGCCGTGCCTTGCGGGTTGACCACGTTGACCGCGAAGTTCGCCGCCGTGGCGTTGCCGTTGCGCGTGGTCGCGGACATCAGGGTGTAGTTCGGCGAACCGTCGAGGAAGCCGTCCACGGGCGTGACGTTGACCACGAACTGGTTGGCGGTGGTGCCGGCGTTCATCGTGGTGGTCAGCGTGCCGTTCACGCGGATCAGGTCGTTCTCGGCGTTGTCGACGCCGTTGATCGACGCGTCGTCGCCGAGCTCGTAGTTGAGTGAGCCGGAGTTGGGTACGACCGCCGCGTCGGCGTCGAAGTAGGTCAGGGTCATGTTGCCGTTGACCTTGAGCGTGCCGACCGAGTCGCCGGGGGTGATGGTGCTCGACTCGAACGCGCCGAGGGTGTTGGCGATGACGGTGCCGCCGCCGCCGATGCCGACTTCGAGGCCCGTGGTGGGCAGCAGGTTGTAGGTGGCGAAGTCGTCGATGTCGAAGAACGCGCCGGCGTTGACGGTGACGTCCGACCGCAGCTCGCCGTTGTCGAGGCCGTCGTCCTGGACCACGACCGTGCCGGCCTGGATGGTGGTGGTGCCGGACCAGAAGTCGTCGTTGGCGTCGGTGGCGGTGGTGACGGTCAGCGTGCCGGTGCCGCGCTTGATGACGTTGACGTTGTCCTCAAGGCTGATGACCGAGAAGTTGCCGTCGGCGTCGGCCAGGCCGTCGGTGATCAGGGCGACGGAGAAGTTGCCGGCCCCGTCGAAGACGAAGTTGCGCACGCCCGTGTCGGGCGCGGAGAGCGTGCCGCCCAGGGTGAGCGTGCCGGAGGTCGAGAGGAAGTTGTAGTTGGTCCCGCCGAGCTCGCCGAGGATGTTGCCGTTCCAGGCGTTAGTGCCGGCGCTGGTGAGGTGCGGGGCGTCGATGGTTGCGTTCTGGCGGGCGCCGGGACGCAGGACTTCGTTGGCGATGGTGCGCCCGCCGGTCAGGGCGACGCTGGAGGTGTTCTGGTCGCCGAAGACGACGGTGCCGCTGGCGCCCGTGCCGCCGGCGCCCAGCGCTGCGTTGTTGCCGGGGGTGAGGACGCCGTCGCCGCTGACGTTGGTGACGCCGGTGTAGGTGTTCGCCGCGGACAGCGTCGCCGGGGCGTCGAACACGTCAACGGTGCCGGCCCCGGAGATCACGCCCGTGACGTTGACCGCCGCGCCGTTGTTGATGTGGAACGAGCTGGTGGCGTCGATCGAGATCGGGTTGCTCAGCGTGAGCGAGCTGACGAGCGTCGCGCCGTTGTCGATGAAGAACTGGTTCTCCGGGCCCCAGATCTGGACCTGGCCGCCGTTGACGATGCTGATCGCGTTGCCGGTGGGGATGGCGTCGGCGTGGGTGATGCCCAGGTTGGCGTTGTCGACGTTGAGGCCGCCGCTGAAGGAGTTGTCGGCGTCGAGGATGAACTCGCCGCCGCCGGTGAAGTTCGCGCCGCTGGTGCCGGCGATGTTGGCCCGGGACCAGTGCCGGCCCCCCGCGACGTCGATCGTGGCCAGGCCGGTCAGCGTGAGCGTCTGCGCGGCGGCGGGCACGATGAAGTAGTCGCCGGCGCCGTTGTTGAAGGTCGCCGTGTTGATCGTCACGTTCGAGGTCAGCGTGACCTCGCGGTTGGCGGTGATCGCGCTGCCGAACTCGACGTCCGCGTTGGCCCCGGGCGCGACGCCGCCGGACCAGTTGCTGCCGGTCCCGTAGTTCCCGTCGGCGTCGACGTTCCACGCGATGATGTTCGGGTCGAAGATCCCCACGTTGTCCAGCGTCGGCCACGACTCGGTCGTCGTCGGCAGGTAGCCGTTGAATCGGAGGTACAACTGGTTCGTTCCGGCGCCGGTGAGGTCCAGGCTGGTGAGCACGTTGGTGAACATCGTGCCGCCCGCCGGCCGCGTGCCCGCGGCGCTGGTGAACGTTTCGGAATCAAGCAGCGTCAGGCCGGCCACGCCGTTGACGTCCGTGCCGTCCACGCCGACGAACGAGCCGGTCGTGTCGGCGTAGATGGCGACCGTGAGGCCCAGGTCGCGGTTGATGTCGTCGTCGGTGGGCGCTCCCCAGTCGAACTCGAGCTCCAACGAAGTCGCGCCGGCGGCGGTGCCGACGCCTTGGTAGAGGTAGCTGCCGTCCAGGACGGTGGGGCTGGGGATGCCGAAGTCGTCGGACTCGAACGACGAGAAGACGACCTGGTTGGTGCCGTTGAACGACTGGGCGTTGCTCTGCCAGGCGCCCTCGAAGAAGCCGCCGGTGTTGTTGTCGAACCAACTGGTGACGTCGGCGATGTTCGCGCCGCCGCCGGTCTCGAAGTCACCGTTGGTGATCGAGATCTGCGCCGCCGCCGGGGCCGAGAGCCCGACCGCCGCCAGGAGCGAAGCCGTTGAGTAGCAGACCACCGACCGACCGATTGTCGAAGAGCGAGTGAAGCGAGTCATGATCCAAAACCTCCGTGGAAAAAGAAGAGAAACAAGTGGGGGTGTCGAGCCCGAGCCGGGCTGTTCGCGAAGTCGATCCGAGAATCAAGGTGAAAACGAAGCGGTCAAAACACACCAGAAAATGAGAAAGTCAGTCCGAGCCCCACCCGTCCGAGGGCATGACGGCCGCGGCCAGCGGGTCGGACGAACGCGGGGTAAACAGCAGCCGATCCACCGGCAACGCCGTACGGCAGATGCGCACCTCGTCGAGCATCGCCGGGGCGTGTTGCGTCGTGTCCGCCAGGCCGCCGAGGTTCCATTCCAGCGGCAGCCGCCGACCGAACGGCGGGGCGTTCGACGCGTCGAGCAGCCGCAGCGACGCCGCCGGGAGCGACGCGGCCAGGCGTTCGTGGATAAAGAGTGGCTGTCCCTCGGGGCGCACGTACACATCGAGCGTGTCGTCGCCGCGCACGACCGCGACGTGGTGCCAGCGGTCCGTGGACAGCCGGCGTTTGCCGGTGTAGGTGTGGAGCCGGCCATCGTCGTCGAGCATCTCGACACCAATGAACCCGTCGATCAACTGGATCGCCAGCACACAGCCGTGGTTGGGCAGCCAGTCCACCGTGCCGTCGTGCTCGGAGAGGTACTGCTTGGCTAGGAGCGACTGCGTCCCGGTGAGTCTCTTGGGCTTGACCGACAGCTCGACCGTCCAGCGGTCCATCTCGGCCAGCTCGAGCGCCGAGGTGTCGTGGATGCCGCCGCGCGTGTAGAGGTTTTTGAAGCCGCCGGCGGTCTGCCCGTAGGTGCGGATGCTCGCCGTGTTGAAAAGCCGCGGCCCCGGCACGACCGGGCCGGGAATGTCATCGACGCCCCAGGGCGCGAAGTCCTCGTCGTAGGTGTAGAGGTGGTTGTTACGGCCAGACGAATCTCGGGCGGCGATGCGCCCGCGGTCCGCGTCCCGGCCGTCCTGGTGCGCCAACCGCTGACCCACCGGCACGTCGTCGAATCGCCAGTACGCCAGCACGTAATCGGGCATCGCCGGCTCGTCGATCGACCAGCGGAACGAGTTGGCCAGTTTCGCCGACGGGACGGCGTCTTCGGTGATCCGCCCGGACGACGACGCCTGCGCCGTCCGGCCCGGCGTCAGTTCCAACGGGCGCGTCTGCCCGGACGAGGTTCCCCCGGCCTTGGGCTGAGCCGCGCCCGCGAGCACGACCTTGCCGTCGAACACCGCCGTCCGCGTCGCCGAACGCCCGTCCACCGCGACCCCGAACTCGGTGCCCAGGTCGATGAGCTGCGCGCCCGGCGTGTCGACCGCGAAGCCGTGCGCCCGCGCGTCGGGCACCCGGGCAACCAGTTTGCCGCGCGTGAGCCGCACGCGGTTGTCGCCGACCAGTTGCACTTCGCAAGGCCCCTCGGCCAGCACGGTCGCGCCGCGCTGCGTCCGGATCTCCAACAGCCCGTGCTCGAGCGTGAACGCGTCGTCCTGCCGCAACGCCGTGCCGACACGGATCACGTCCGGGCGGTCCCACGCCGCGCCGTTCTGACCCGTCACCGTCGCGACCACGGGCAGTTCGACCGGCGGCGTCGGCCGGTTGAACCAGTTCCACCCCACGAACGCCGCGGCCATCAACGCCGCCGCCCAGCCCAGGTGCTTGACCTTGATGCCGCCGCCGGACGCCGTGTCTTTCCGCGCGATATAGAGCCCGGCGAAGTCGATGATCGCGCCGCGTTCGTCGGGGCGTGCCGTGGTCGGGCCGCCGTCTGGTGCGGGCGTGGCACGCGTCACGGACACTGCGTGCGGAGGCTCGTTCAGCTCCACCAGTTTCAAAGCCCCGTCACCCTCACCGTGCTCTGCGAGCAGGGCATCGAGCAGGCCGTCGGTGTCACCAGGTTCGGGATCATCGCCGATGGCGTGGGCCGCGGTCGACAATGGAAGCGAGCGTTCGTCGGCGGTCTGTTCCAACCGGCTGATGTGCTGCTGGAGATACGCCACCGCCACGAGGATCTCGCGCCGCGCGGCGTCTTCCCGCAAGCTCGCCGAGAACGCCGCGACCTCGTCCGCGTCCATCAACCCGTCGAGGTAGCGCATCGCCTCGCCGACGAACGCGAGGTCGTCGGTCTGCGCCAGGGCCTGGATCGGGTCGGTCGGCACGCTCATCCCTGGGTCGGGCTCCTTCGGAAGACCGCCTGCTCGCGGTGCTCGATGCACTCGGCCAGCGCTTTGTGGATCCGCGTCAAAGCGGTGTAAACGGTCTGCTTCTTGCGGTTGAGCGCCGCGGCCAGTTCGTCGCCCATCAGCCCGTTGCGGTAACGGAGTTGGAGGATGCGGCGGGCGTAGTCGGTGAGGTGCGCCAGGCAGATGCGCAGCGACTCCAGCCGGTCGTCCAGCGCGTCGCGGTCCAGGTGCTGCCAGTGGGTGTCCATCGCCTCCAGCGTCTGCTCGTCCAGCGCCATCGGCCGGCGGGCCCGGTCGCGGATCGCCTTGAGCGAGAGGTTCTTGGCGGTGATCATCAGCCAGCCGCGGAGGTGCGGGTCGTCGCCCAGCCCCTCGTACTTGTCCAGCAGGAGCACGGCCACCTCTTGAAACACCTCATCCGTCAGCGCAGGGTCCACCACCATCGTGCGGATGTACGCCAGCAGCCGGGGCTGCTCGGTTAGCAGGGTTCTGATGGCGGCCGATTTTTCCATAAACTACTTGGGAAAAAGATTTTAAATCCGAAATGATCCAAGCGTGAGCCAGAATCCTGAATCACCCACACAAGTAAATGCGCCGAGTCCGCCCCGGTTTGACATCGCATTTCAAATAACGGGCGTTTTTCGTGCCGAGCGCAGTAAGACCGGTGACGCGGATGCCCGGCGGTCAGTCAGAACGACACGGCGGTTCGCGGGCCGCTCAGCTCGACCGCACGCCGGGGCCCGTCGGGCATCAATTCGATCATCAGTGTCCGCGGCGCGTCGGCCTCGGTGCCCGGCCACGCCCCGCGCCGCTCGATCTCAAGTGTCCGCTCGGCGTCATTCCAACGGAACGCCGTGAGCGCGAACGCCCCGTTCAGGTAGTCGAGGCTCTTGCCGTCGTCTTCATACAGTATGAAACGCCCGTCCCGCCCCGGATACACGCGGATCGTCAACGGTTCGTCCACCGGCTGGCCTGTGTGCTGGCGCGGCGGGTCCCACGGCAGGATCGCCCCGGCACGGACATAGATCGGCATCGTCGCCAGGTCCACGGCGCGCGTGATCGTTTCGCCGCCGGCCTGCTGCTCGTTCGTCCACCAGTCGTACCAGATCCCCTCCGGCAGATACACATCACGCGCGGTCGCGCCCCGCTCGTACACCGGCGCGATCAACAAGTCCTCGCCCCAGAGGTACTGGTCGCCCAGATCATGCGTCCGCACGTCCTCGGGGTGGTGCAGCCACAGCGCCCGCATCATCGGCATGCCCGTCTCGCGTGCTTCCCATGCCAGCGTGTAGTGGTACGAAAGCAGCCGGTAACGCAGCTCGGCGTAGCGCTTGACGATCGGCTCGATGGCCGGGTTGTTCATGGATGATTCCAGCGGCGGCGTCCGGCTTTCGAGCGGACCGCGATCGCTCAAACCCCAGCCCCAGGGAAGCCGGGTCCACCACGTCCGGCCGTGGGCGCGGAACGACGGCGTGAACGCCGCGAACTGGAACCACCGCGCGTACAAATCGCCCGTCAACTCTTCCGTGGGGAAGAACCCGCCGATGTCGCTGCCCCAGAACGGCGACAGGCTCAGCGAGTGATTCAACCCCACCGCGATCTGCGCTTCGAGCGCCTTCCACGTCGATTCCGTGTCGCCCGACCAGACCCAGCCGCCCCAGCGTGCGATCCCCAGGTGCCCGTTGCGGTGCAGGCTCCACGGGCGAACGTTCGGCGTCGTTGACAGCGGGCCCTGGTAATAAAGCTGGTGCCGCTTGAAGCGCTCGAACAGATCGAACCAGTCGCCCTCGTCCGGCCACCACGCGTCCACGCCCGCTTCGACCAGCGGCACATGCTCCAGCCAATAACGCGCGAGGTGGCCGTCGGTCACGTCTTCGTCTGCCGTCGGCGGGATGTCGCCGTGCAGCGTCGGGAGTCCGTCGCGGTCCCAGGGCACGACGTGGACCGCGACCCTCACGTTGCGTTCGTGCAGGTCCGCGACCACGTCGCGCGGCTCACGCGTGAACACTTCCGGGTTGAAACTCAGCGAGGGCTGCGGCGTGTTCCAGCCGCGCGGCGTGAACCCCGTGCCCAGGTAGATCACCGCGTCGAGCGGGATCTGTTTCCGCCGAAACGTATCGACGACCTCGACCATCTGCGCATCGTCTTCCAGCGTCCGGTGCGACTGCATGTAGCCCAAGGCCCAGCGCGGCGGCAGCACGGCCGGCCCGCTGATCAACGACACGTCCTTCATCATCGCCGCCGGGTCGCGTGCGTCAAACACGAACACGTCGTAAAGCCCCGGCACATACGCGTCGAACGGCGGGATGCCCTTGCCGAGCGTCTCGCGCTGGTCGCCGTGGTTCTGCGATCGGCGTTGTTCCGCGGTGCCGCCGCGCGGCGTAAACGTGCCGCGGGTTTCCTGCGTCAGATCGAATTGGCCCCACGGCGACGCGACGTAGAGCCCCCAGCCCTTCGTGCCGATGAGCAGGCCCACCGGGTTGCGCGATCCGTACATGTCGGCCTGCCAGCGCGGCTGCATCGCGTGCACGCGCCCCCGCCGGTCGAACTCGACCTTCGCTTCCCGCCAGTTTTCGCCGCGCTGCGGCAACGGCCCGCCCTCGCCCATGCCCAGTACGGGCCCATCCACCACAAAACCCAGACCGCCGTCGTTCTCGAACGTCAGTGTTTGAATCAACGCGCCGTGTTCGCCCATCACGCGAACGGTCAGCGGCGACGGCCGAACTTCCACCGTCAACGTGCCGACGCGCTTCCGCACAGCGCCGTCGAGTTCACGCAGGCTCACGACAGGCGGCGGGGCCACACGATCGATCAGCGCTGGATTGACTGGAAACGCCGACTCGAACAACGTCGGCTTAAGCGTGATGCGGACGCCACGCTCGCCGGCCGGCCGAATGTCGAGTTGGACCGGCCGCCCATTCATCGACAGCGGGGCACCGTACGCGTGGCCGACCATGGCGAAACCCAAGACGAGCAACAAGGCCAGGAATCGTCGCATCCGCGTGTTTTAGCCGTTTGAACCGCCCGGGCCAAAGAACGACGTGCCGCTCATCGGATCGCGCCATAACGACGGCGGGTCCGGCATGCCAGCGCCACCGGGGCTATCAGGGCCAGCGCTGCCGGTTCCGGCACGGCGTCGAGCATCACCGCGAAGCTGCCGTCGCCGTTGAGTCGGTCGTAGTCCGCCTGGAACAGCCGGAAGTCGGTGAAGTCGTTGTCGCCGTCGCCGTCGAGGTCGCCGTAGTCCGCCGGGTCGCCGAGTTGGGACAGATCCACGAGGTGATACGCGGCGAAGAGCGTCCAGTCGGCGACGTCGATGGTTTCGTCGCCGGTGAGGTCGCTGCGGGCGTAGGGCAGGAAGTCGAATGCGATCGTGTCGAGCGACGCGGCGAAGACCGTGCCGTGGTGCCCGCTGGGCAGGTCGGCCTGGCTGGTGAGGTTCACCCACTCCGACGCGTCGGTCGGATCGGGGTCGTCGGTGGCGGCGACGCCGAAGTAGCCCGCGCCGTACGCGTCGTAGTACATGTGCCAGGTGTCGCCGATCTTCAAGAGCGACGGACCCTCGGTGACGTTGCCCTCGATGGCCGAGCCGGGCCCGACGATGATCGGGTTGCTGGTCGACCACGGGCCCTGCGCGGTGGGGCCGGTGGCGAGGCGGATGTTCTTCTGGTCGCCCTGCTCGTCCTTGATGGCCATGAGGTACTGGTTGTTGTCGTTGTCGCGGGCGATCATCGCGTCGATCACGGTCGCGCCGTTGTAGTAGAACACGTCGGGCGCTGAGAAGCTGCCGAAGTCGTCGGTGGTGATGGAATAGAGCTTGTGGTCGCCGCCGTCGAGATCGGACGCAAAGATGATCTGGTATTTCGCGTTGACTTCGTCGTAAAACAACTCGGGCGCCCACGTGTGGTTGACGACGGTGGACGTGTCCCAGATGTCGATGAGCTGTTCGTCCGTCCACGTTTGGAGGTCGGCCGAGCGGGCGTAGCCGATGGAGCGGGTGTTGATGCCCGAGGTCCAGACCATGTGGAAGTAGCCGTCGGGCCCGTAGACGACGGAGGGGTCGCGGGCCTGGTCCTCGTCGTTGATGTCGGTGTCGGTGCCGGGTCCCCACGCCTCGGGCGGGACGAAGACGGGGTCGCCGTTGTTCATGGGCGCGAAGTTCAGGCCGTCCTCGCTGTATTCCATGTACACGCCACTGTGCCCACCGGTCGGCCAGCCGCCCTGGAAGTACGCGAAGACGTACCCGGTGTCCTGGGCTTGGCCGGTCGGCGCAAACACGCCGAGCGCGGTGAGGGTGAGCAGGGCGGGGACGAAGGCGAAACGCGTTGCGCTTCGTTGGACGTTCTTACGAAGCGAGACGCGACGCCGGCTGCGTGACGCCCTACCAGCAGCCAGACCACCGAGCATGAGTAACGCGGCGCTGCCCGGCTCGGGCAAGGGCGACGTCGATGCGGAGCTCGGCGACAGCGCGTCGCCCCAGTTTTGCAGCACGCGGTCGAGCTCGCCCTGATCGACGAAGCCGTCGAATTGAAACGACGAAGACCACGCTGCGGGACGCACGGATTCGCCCCAGTTTTGCAGGACTAAATCAAGGTCGCCCTGCTCGACGAGGCCGGAGTCGTTGTAATCGCCGTCGAGGAAGTACGCAACGCCGCCGATGCGTAGCGCGTCTTGCCCGGCGACGCCGTACTTGAGTTCGAGGTCGGCCTCTTGGAGCTGCCCGAACACGGCGGGGTCGTATGCGGAGCCAAGGTCCATCGACGCGTCTTCCTCGAGCACGGTCGAACCCGTCAGGTTCAGCTCGGCGAGTTGGGTCTCGGTCGCGCCGCCGGCCTGGGTCCAGCCGGTGGGCGAGCCGTCACCGTCCGCCATGCTCTGCCAGGTCGACGGGGACAGCGCCCCGGCCTCGCTCTCGAGCAGGTAGTAGTCCAGCTCGACCGCTTCATCGTCGTGGTTGACGAGGTAGACCCGCCCGGTGTTGAGCGCGACGTGGGCGGTGAAGGTCGGCTCGAGCGCGAGCGGGTTGGAGAGGTCGACACCGGCCGCGTGGTAGAGGTTGTCGAAGGCGACGGACGCGTCTTTCCCCGACATCCAGCCGAACGCGTCGAGGTCGCCGCCGCCCAAGCCGTTGCGGTAAGTCGCGTCGTTGGCGCCGAGCGTGGGCACGGCGTTGTCGGTCGAGGTGTAGACGTCGTAGGTCTTGGCGGCGTTGTCGACGACGAGCCAGACGTTGTACCACTGGTCGAGCGCGACGCCGTCGAGGATGACTTCGTCGGGTTGGCCGTCTTTCGAAGCGCGGAACGTCAGCCCGCCGCCACCGCTGCCGGGCCCGACGAGGAAGGGCATGACGGCGAAGTCCTGCCACGACTCGTTGCTGTCGATGTTGGTGACGTCGTCGGTGAGGCCCATCATGACGTCGAAGTCGCTGGGGCCGCCGCTTCGGGCCTGGAACTGGAAAAAGTAGGTCGCGGAGTTGCCGTGGGCGACGCCGGCGTTCCAGTTGGCGGACAGGTCGGTGTCGACGCCGCGCCAGTTGCCCCCGCCGCCGTTGCCGCCGCCGTGGATGGTCAGCACCTGGTTGCCTGGTGCCGATGCGGAATCGACGATGTCGGCGAAGTCGGTCTGGTCGTGTTCGGCGTTCCACACGCCGTTGGTGATGCCGGCCGAGACATTGGTATCGCCGCTGTTGTCGTAGCCGTCGAAGTTGTCCAGCAGTGTGAACGCGCTGCCGGTGACGGCGGGGGACATGGACAGCACACTCGCGAGCAGTCGACGGGTGGGCAGACGGCGAAGAAACAGATCAAGAGACAAAACACAACCTCCAAATCGTTCCGACACAAGTCAGGCGTTTATGGACACAGCACGCCGGCGTCCGGCCACGAGGCCAACGATCGCGAGGGCCGCCGCGCTGCCCGGCTCGGGCACAAAGGTGAAGAACCCGCCGCCCCCGCCCCCGCCCCCGCTACTGCCGCCCCAGTTCAGCAACACCGCGTCGAGCTCGTTCTGGTCCACGAGCCCGTCGGGTAATTGGTTGACCCAGCCGGCAAACTGGCTCGCGCTCGATCCCCAGTTCTGCAGCACCACGTCCAGGTCGCCCTGCTCGACGAGGCCGGAGTCGTTGAAGTCGCCGGCCAGGCCGACGTCCATTAGGTCCGCGATCTGGTCGGCGTCGAGCGCGAAGTCGAACACCCGGAAGTCGTCGATCATGCCGTCGAAGAGCGGGTCGTCGTACTGGCTCTTGCCGATGTAGTTGAGCGTGGGGTTGAAGTCGTCGGGGTTGATCAGGATCTCGCCGGCGACACGGGGCACGCCGTCGACGTAGAGGATGCCGGTGTTCCCACCGACGGTGACGGCCAGGTGCACCCACTGTCCGACGGGCAGCGGGTCGGTGTCGAGGATGTACTCGTGGTCGTTGCCTTCCTGGGTGATGGCGAAGCGCATGGTGCCGTCGCCCGAGGAAGGGGTGAGGAACATGTTCTGGTCGGTGTTGTCGCCGAAGTCGAAGATGCGTTGCCACGCGCCGCCGCCGTCCCACTTGACCCAGGTCGCGACGGTGAGGTCGGCGCTGTTGGCGATGTCGGCGCGGAGTTGGAGGTAGTCGTCGTTGCCGTCGAGGTTGACGGCCTGGCCGAAGCCGGCGGGGCCTTGACCGAAGCCCGGGTTGCCGAACGTCGTGACCAGGTCGATGTGGGCGTTGTCGGCGAAGTCGCCCTGGAAGTCGATCTCGGTGGTGCGGCGGGTTGCGGCGTCGGGTTGGTCGAGGACGAACGACCACTTCTGCAGATTCGAGCCGGTCGCGTTGGACTGCGTGCTGCTGCCCGGGCTGCCGGTCAGGAGCATGTTGCTGTGCCCGTTGAGCAGGTGGAACGTGCCGTCGCCGGCGTCTTCGATGTACCACTGCTGGGTCTGGTTGTCGGCGGTGCCCCACTGGCGGACGTTCGCGCCGTTGTTGAGGGAGGCGAAGGCGACCTCGGCGGTGCGGCCGCTGTTGGCGTTGTAGAGCTGGTAGTACCCGTTGCGGGTGCGGATGATGTTCCACTTCTGGTTGAGCCCGTCGGTGCTGGCGGCGGTGCGGATGTCGGCGCCGTCCCCGGTGCCGCCGCCCGCGACTTCGAGCGATTCGCCGGTGGCTTGGTTGACGATCTTCCAGCGGTAGCCGTCGAGTGCGGGGACGCCCGAGCCGTCGAGTGAGACCTCGGCGAACGAGCCCTCGTTCGACCACGAGCCGTAGTTCTGGTAGTCGTTGTCGTTGCCGTCCACGACGTTGTCGTGCTTGGTGTGCATCATGTACTCGCGCACCTTGATGCCGTTGAACCAGGCGTCCTGGCTGCTGACGAAGCGGTAGGTGTCGTCGCTGCCGAGGTAATCGCGTTCGACGCCGCCGGCGAAGGCGTAGAGCCGGCCGTCGGGCGCGCGGTAGACGGCGGCGGCGGACTGGCTGCCGAGGTTCTCGGCGTAGGCGAGGCGGTCGCCGTCCGACGCCCGGATCAGCGTGCCGCGGCCGCGCAGCACGTCGGCCCAGACCATGCCGGCCTCGGTGCCGCGGTCGGCGCTGGCGAGGATCTCGCCCATGCTGTGCAGCTCGGGCGCGACGAAGGGCTTGCCCGTGTTGTTCACGTGCGTGATGAAGTTGGTGTAACTCGTCAGCGAGCCGGCGAGCAGGTGCGACGAGCCCGCGGTGGCTTGGGGCACGGCGTCGTACCAGCCTTGCGCCAGGTCGCTGTTGAGCACGCTGGGCGCGACCATCAGAGTGTTGGCAAACTCGGGGTAGGTCTTGAGCTGCGTGATGACGCTGTTGAGGTCCGCGGGGTTGTTGTACGGGACGTTGAAGTCCGGCTCGTTGAACGGCTCGATCGCGTAGATCGGCGAGTTGGTGAAGCCGGGCTGGGTGTTGATGTATTCCTGCGTCGCCTTGATGACGCGGGCGTATTGCGTGACGTTGACGCCGCCGCCTTGGAGGTAGGACGGGTCGACTTCGCCGGGGAAGGTGCCGCCGGTGCCGAAGGTCAACGGGATGTCCGGCCCGCCCATGGCCGCGAGCGCGAGGTGGTTGTCGACCTTGGCTTTGGCGGCGGCGTTGAGTTCGTAGTTGCCGCCGCCGAGGTTGACGAGGGGTTCGTCGTAGTAGACCAGGACGCGGACGATCTCGACGTTGTCTTGCCCGATGTGGTGGAAGCTCTGGCGGACGTTGTCGAAGTTCGCCCAGGCCGAGTCGACGCCCCAGGTCGGGACGGATTTGTCGATGCCGGCGTCGTTGGGGTCGAAGTGGACGGTATTGACCGCGTGGCCGGGCAGGGCGAGCGCGGCAACTGCCGTCAACACGCTGAGTCGGGTGCGGTGGAACATGCGTGGGTCGGGCCTTTCTCGGTTCCGCGCGGGTCGGGCGAGGCGTTGAGGATGGAGGGCATACACCATCACGCCACCGCCGCCGGTTCGGCCGCGTGGTCCCACACCCTCGCCCCGAGCCCGAGGCCCGGTGTTGGTTGGCGACGCTCGGTGCGTCGGGTCAGAACCCGCCGCCGCCGCCGCCGCTGAGGCGCTTCCCGGTCCACGGGATGCCGGCTTCTTTCTTCTCGAACTTCGCGTGCCAGTCCTGCTGCCACAGGTCGTTCAGCGGGACCGCCGCCGCGTGCCCGTCGGCGTAGGACAGGTTGATCGTGTAGCTGGGGTGGCGGATGAGTTGCATCCGGATCATCTTGTTGGGGGCGTTGATCGGCTGCGAATACGAGGCACCGGCGGCCAGGGCCGAGCCCTGGATGTAGCCGTTCCCGTCCGCGGTGTAGTCGAGCGAATCCAGCGGCCAGGTATCGACCTGGTTGCAGTCGGCGAACACCGGCGTCGAGGTGGGCGTCTTGATCCCGTCGGTGTTGGTCCCGAAGTAGTACGTCTCGAATTCCGCGCGGGGGATGCCGGCTTCGGTCGACATCCAGACCACGGCACCGGGGCCGGGGCTTCGAGCGGGATCGTCGCCTTCTTCTTTGCTGTGGTATAGGAAGGCGTTGAAGCCATAGCTCGTGTAGTAGTAGTCGTCGTCGTTGGCGATGCGGTCCCAGAGTGCGGCGGTATCGGCGCTGCCCAGACCAAAATTGCCGCCTGCGTCGTCGGTCGCGTTTTCAGGGAGTTGCGTTTCCGGGCACAGCAGATCGGCACTGGCCGCGCCGTCGGGGATGTACTCGGCCAGTTTCTGGTGGATCAGATCGATGTAGCTGTACCGCCACATCTCGTTGTTGCGATCGACCTCGCTGGTCACCCAGCCGGTGGTGTATTGCCGGGTCATGGCCGTGCACTTGGTGCTGCGCGCCACCGCGCGGGCCGCGCCCAGGGCCGGCAGCAGGATGCCAATCAGCAGCGCGATGATGCTGATGACGACCAGGAGTTCGATGAGCGTGAAACCCGGGCGGTGGCCACTGAAGCGGTTCATGGGCGTCATTCCTGCGAATACGGGGGAGCCATCGGCGATCCGGAGGGGGTCGACAGACGGCGGGAGTCACAACCAGATCAGACGAAAAGGGACCTACTCAGACGGTGGCGATGCAAAAAGCGATCAAACAAAAATGCCACATTTCACCCTGTAATGCTACCTAAATTGACGCGGTGGTCAACACGCTCTTGCGTCACATTTTGAACCAGTTGCGACAGGAGGAAACGGGGACGGCGGCGCGAGTGCGGTTTGTGGCCAGCCCTACCCCGAGCGGCGCAGGCGCTCGCGGCGGTACACCGCCGGGGTCGTGCCTTTCGCCTCGCGGAACGCCTTGGTGAAGCTCTGAACCGCGGCGAACCCGCTGCGCCGCGCGACGCTGGCCATCGGCACGTCCGGCTCGAGCAGCAGCCGGGACGCCGTCTCCATCCGCACGCGCATGATCTCACCGTGCGGCGTCCGGCCCAGGTGCGTGCGGAACTGCTTTTCCAGCCAGCGTCGGCCCACGGGCACGTGTTCGAGGATGTCCGACACACCACACGGGTCGCACGCGTGCTCCCGGATGAACTGGAGCGCCCGCGCGACCTCCGGCTGGTCGACCGCGAACACGCTGGTGCTTTGGCGTTCGGTGATGCCCATGGGCGGCAGCTTCACCCAGCGGTCTTCGCCCCGCAGCGCCTCGCCGGCGAGCATTTTCTCCAGCATTTTCCCGGCTTCGTAGCCGACGCGCGTGAAGTCGCAGGCCACGCTGGTGAGTCGCGGCCAGGCGGATTCGCACAGCAGTTGGTCGTCGTTGACCCCGACGATGGCCACCTGTTCGGGCACGGGGATCCGGGCGCCCAAACAGACCGCCGCGAGGTCGTGGGCGTTCACGTCGTCGACGGCGAAAATGCCCACGGGCTTGGGCAGCGATTCGATCCAAGCGCTCAGCCGCGGGTGGTGTTCGTGCGTCAGCCGGGCCGACCACGACGGCCAGGGGTACGGACAGATCGGGCAGTCGTGGCCGTGTTCACGGAGGACCCGCGCGAACCCTTCGTAGCGGTGGCGGTCGAAGCCGGCCCCGGTTTCCGGCCAGCCGTGGTACGCAAAGTTGGTCAGCCGGCAGTCCAGCAGATACCGCGCCGCCATCTCGCCCACGGCCCAATCGTCCACGGAGACGTCCGGGCAGTCGGGGGTGTCGCCTTCGCCCGTGCAATGCACGACGCACCCGCAACGCCCGCGGACCAGTTCGAACACCTCCGCGCCGACGCCCGCGACGATCGCGCCCTCGCAGGGGGGCAGCCGATCGAGCGGCTCGCCCTGCCAGGTGTCGATGCGTAAGTCCCATTTGCGTCGGAGGTTGGCGTAGCGCGTGACGCCCAGAGTGACATCCCGGCCGAACGCCGAGCTCAGGCCGCAGATGACGGCGACGCGCGGCGGGGGGGTCAGAGGTTTTCCACGCGGGGCTTGCAAGCGGCCCGGATGGTAGCTGGAGTCGCCGATCAGTGCGCGATGTGTTCAACTTCTGACGCAAGATCGACTTGTTGAGGCGGGTGTTCGTTGTAATATGGTGAAGCGTTCACGAAGGAGGATTCCGCCGGAATCTCGTCTTATCTCGTTTTAAAGCCGCATCAGGCGGAGAAAACCGCGTTTTTCAGTCCGTTTCACGTTCATGTGGGTGGCCGATGTGCCGCCGATCGTTGTCTCGGCTCCGATCTCGTTTCCCTTCGATTGCTATTTACAACCCTTACGGAGGTTTGCAGGTGATGTTTCAACCCACTTTCAAGGCTGTCGCCGCCCGTCGTGCCGTTCGTTTCAGCACCGCTTCCCTCTTGGCCGGCGTGGGCTTGAGCGGCCCGGCCGTGGGCCAGACCTGGAACGTCGACGCCGACGGTGACTACGAAACCGCCGGCAACTGGACCGGCGGTGCCCCCGGCGCCAACGCGGACCTGACCTTCGGCGACATCATCACCGCCAACCGCACGGTCACGCTCAACGCCAACGCCACCGTCAACAGCATGGTCTTCAGCCAGGTGCCCGACGGCGGCACGGCCCGGGACTACTTCCTCGTGGCCAACTCCGGCGAAGTCCTCACCATGACCGGCAGCTCGATCGACGTGATCGGCCGGCACTGGCTGAACCTCGAGGTCGCCGGCACCTCCGGCCTGAACCTCACCAACACCGGCGAGCTCATCCTCGACGCAACCAACACCTTCACCGGTGGCATCAACGTTGACAACGTCAACCTCGGCATCCTCAACACCGGATCGATCGCGTCCGGCAACGACATCACGCTGACCAACGGCGGCTTCATGCGGATGTGGGGCGCCGACAACGGCTTCTTCTCCGACAACGGCGCGACCGGCTACGGCACCGGTACCATCGACGGCAACATCGCCATCGGCGATGGCAGCGAGGTCCAGGTCAACGACGGCGCGAACGTCACCTTCACCGGCGTCCTCTCGGGCTTGGGCAACCTCAGCAACGCGTTCGGCAACGGTCAGATGACCATCTCCGCCGCCAACACCTACACCGGCAACACCTTCGTTGTCGGCGGCGGCGGGCTCACCATGACCAATACCGCCGAGCTGCTCTTCGACATCGAGAACATCAACGCCAGCAACGGCATCGTCGGTACGGGCACCGCCGACCTCGACGGCACCTTCATGATCGACAACGCCACGCTGACCGACACCGCCGGCAGCTGGTCGCTGGTCGACTCCGGCCTGACCGAGACCTACGGCACCAACTTCGGCCTGCAGTTCGTCGGCGGCGCGGCCTTCGTCGAGAGCACCGCCGGCGTCTGGACCAGCGGCGACTACACCTTCCGCGAGTCCACCGGCAACCTCGAACTGGGCAGCATCATTCAATGGGCCGTCGACGCCGCCGGCAGCTACGGCACGGGCAGCAACTGGAACATCGGCACCGCCCCGGCCAACGGCTCGGACATCCTCTTCGGCAACATCATCACCGCCAACCGCGACGTCACCCTCGACCAGAACGTCAGCCTCAACCGCATCAGCTTCAACAACACCGGCGACGGCGACTACTTCATCGTTCCCGCCGGCAGCCAGACCGTCACCCTCACCGGCGACGCCGAGGTCAACACCACCGGCCGGCACTGGATGCGGGCCGAGCTCGCGGGCACCGCGGGCCTGAACGTGGCCGGCGAGGGCGAGTTCGTCCTCGACGCGGCCAACTCGTTCACGGGCGGCCTGAACGTGGACAACGCCAACCTCGCGATCCTCCACGCCGACGCCATCCCCCTGGGCAACAACATCACCGTCGTCAACGACGCCGAGATGCGCTTCTGGGGCACCGACAACGTCTTCTTCGGCACCAACGGCGCGACCGGCTACACGACCGGCACCGTCACCGGCACCATCGACATCGACGCCACCAGTGAGGTCCAGGTCAACGACGGCGCGACCGTCACCTTTGACGGCGTCATCTCCGGCGCCGGCCAGCTCAACAACTTCGCCGGCAACGGCTCGATGATCCTCAACGCCGCCAACACCTACAGCGGCTCGACGCAGATCACCAGCGGCACCGTCACCCTCAACAACAACGCGTCCCTGGGTGCCGGCGGCGGCGTCTCCGGCTCAGGCACCACCCTGGCCGGCAACGCCAACACCGGTCAGATCGTCCTGCCCGGCGGCCGCAACATCGCCGGCGAGGTCCTCACCTTCGGCGCCCGCGAGGGCGCGGCCGTCGACACCATCGGCCTGGCCAGCACCGGCAACAACACCTGGGGCGACAACATCGTCGGCGCCGCCGGCGGCACCAACTACAACATCTCCTCCAACGGCGGCACGCTGACCCTCAACGGCATCCTCTCCGCCCCCGACACCGGCGTCCGCACCTACACCTTCAACGGCGACGGCAACTTCGTGGTCAACCAGATCACCGACGCGCTCGTCGATCCCAACGGCGACTTCGCCGGCGCCAGCGTCAACAACAACGTCGGCATCATCAAACGCGGCGCCGGCACGCTGACCATCACCACCGCCTCCGACCTCAACGACGAGTTCCACGCCGGCCCGACCCTCATCCAGGGCGGCACGGTCGTCGTCGAGTCCGACGGCGCCAACAACGGTGAGCTCCGCTCCACCGTCACCGTCAACGCGGGCGCGACCTTCGACGTCACCGACTTCGGCACCTACAACCTCATCCCCATCGCGCCGTTCAACACCGGCATCGGCGGGGGCGGCACCGTCCTGGCCAACACGCTGGGCATCTTCGAGTCCAACACCGTCACCCCCGGCGACTCGGTCGGCACGCTCGACGTCACCGGCAACGTCCTCCTGCGCTACTTCGATACCGGTGCGGCCACCGTGCCCGACACCGGCTCGTTCAACTTCGAGCTGGGCAACAGCGGCACCGTCGTCGGCGGGGCCGAGAACGACCTGATCGACATCACCGGCACCCTGACGACGACCATCGAGGCCGCCGCCACCGGCAGCCAGTTCGTCTTCAACATCACGCCCGCCGAGGGCTCACTCGACACGGCGAACAACTACACCCTGATCCGCGCGGGTTCGCGCACCGGCAACGCCACGGCGGCCAACTTCTCCGCCAACATCGTCGACGCCCAGGGCAACCCGCTCGTCTCCCGCCAGACCGCCTCGGTCGTTCTGGTCGGCAACACCGTCCAGCTCGACGTCAACGGCAACCCGCTGAACCTGACCTGGACCGGCAGCGCAAACGACAACTGGGACGTCAACACCACCGCCAACTTCACCGGCGCCGACACCGAGTTCTTCCAGGGCGACAACGTGTTCTTCAACGCCACCGGCGGCGGCGGGGACGTCAACGTCGCCGAGAACGTCGCCCCCGGCGCCATGACCGTCGCGGCCGCCAGCTACAACTTCAGCGGCAGCGACATCAACGCCGGGTCCGTCACGGTCTCGAACAACGCCGTCGCCAGCTTCTCCAACACCGTCGGCGGCAACGTCACCGTCAACAACACCGCCACCCTCGCCGGCACCGGCACGTTCAACAACAACGTCACCGTCCAGGGCGGCGGCACGCTCCGCATCGGCGGCGACGGCCTGATCGCCAACAACTTCGTCCTGCTCGACGACTTCAACAGCTACGGCACCGGCGACACCTCGACGGCCACCGGCGGCGTCTGGCAGGGTGAGGCCGTCGGCAACCCCAACTCCAACATCGTCACCACCACCAAGGGCAACTCGCTCGAGTCCTTCGGCGGCGGCCCCGGCTGGCAGGGCGCCGAGCGCGACCTCACCGGCAGCGGCGGCGAAGTCGCCGTGGGCGAAACCAAGACCTACTTCTGGCAGGTCCTGGCCGAAGACGCGTCCGGCACCAACACCGGCGCCAACCAGCTCGGCTTCTTCGACGTCATGCAGGGCCTTACGCCCGACGTGTCCAACATCGACACGACCAATGCCTGGCAGGACTTCCAGGTCATGCCGTTCATCAACAACGCGGCGACGACGCCGTTCATGAACAACAACAACGGTAACTTCGCGGCCATGACGCCGGGCCAGTGGTACGACGTCTGGGTTGTCATCAACAACGACGCCACCACGCCGTCTTACGACCTCTACATGGCCGAGGAAGGCGAGAACCCGGTCCTCATCGGTACCAGCCCGTTCGTCAACGACGGCACTACCGGCGGCTTCAACCAGGACCTCAACGCCATCGGCTTTATGGCCACCGCCAACGCCGACGCCCGCGTCCTGCACGACAACATCTACTACTCCATCGGTGAGACCACGTCGAACCCGCTCGCGGGCAGCGGCGCCTTCCAGGGCGAGACCATGGTCGTCATGAGCGACGTGTTCCTCGCCGCCAACGCGACCGTGTCCTTCGACATCGCCGGCACCGGCGTCGGCGACATGCTCGACATCGAAGGCAACCTCGGCGTCGCCGACGGGTTCATCCTCGAAGTCCTCCTCGACAGCGCCATCAACAGCCTGTCGCTCGAAGCCGGCAACTCCTGGGACCTCTTCGACTTCGACACCTCCAGCGGCACCTTCGACGAGGGCGACTTCGTCCTCCCGACGCTTGCCGCCGGCCTCTCCTGGGACACCTCCAGCCTGCTGGTCGACGGCGTCCTGAGCATCCTCGGACCCGCCGGCATCGAGGGCGACTACAACAACGGCGGTCAGGTCGAGCAGACCGACCTGGACTTCGTGCTCGCCAACTGGGGCGACACCGACATCTCAGACGTCACCGGCTGGGTCAACTTCCCCGGCGGCGGCGCGTTCGACGGCCTGGTCGATCAGAACGAGCTCGACGGCGTCCTGCTCAACTGGGGCAGCACCTCCGCCCCGGACTTCGCCGGCTCGGCCGTGCCCGAACCCGCGGGCCTGGTCATGTTCGGCCTCGGCGGCCTGACCCTCTTGGGCAACCGTCGGCGTCGCGCTTCGTAAGTCGGTGCCACCGTGCCGCGGTTTCCGCGGCGACAACCCGTGAACGAGAAGAGACCCGGCGTCGGAAACGGCGTCGGGTCTTTTATTGTCCTGCCGCCGGGTGGTCCCGCTCCACCCGCCAACGCGCTTCGAGCGTGCGGATTTCAAACGTAGCGGGTTGGGTCCCACGGTCGCTTGCGACCGTGTTCTTGCCACCGCTCTCATCCTGGCCACATGTTCATATGCACGGTCGCAAGCGACCGTGGCACCCGCAACGAATGGATTCCGGTCGCTCTAAGCCGTCTCCGCGCCTTCCTCTGCGTTGTCTGCCTCGTCTGCCTCGTTCTCGCCGCGGTAGCGCTTCTTGATCTGCGTGATGCTCTTGGGGTCGCCGACCAGCGTGAGCCGGTCGTCCAGCCGGAGGATCGTGCCGCCGCGCGGGATGAACACCCGGCCGCGCCGGCGGATCATCGCCACCAGCGTGTCCTCGGGCAGCTTGATCTCGCTGAGCTTCTTGTCCAGCAACTCCGCGCTGGGCCCGGCCGCCTCGACCGGCAGCGAGAGGAAGCGCTCGTCCCGCAGCAGGATCTCCTTGAGCGCCTGCTCGTTGTTCGCGCCCAGCCAGGCGTCCATGAAGTCGTCCTGATCGATCCGCCCGGCGAGGTGGGCGAGGATGCGCAGGTGGACGCCGGGGGCGTCCTCGGGCGAGACGAGCAGGAAGATCGCGTGGACCTGTTGGCCGCCCGCGGCCTCGCGCTCCTGCTCGGTGAGCGCGGCCTGCACGCCCTGCCGGGTGCGGACCAGCACGAGCTCGGGGCGTTCGACGTCGGTCGAACGGAAGTGCGGGAGGACGACGCCGTGCGAGATCGGCGCGAACCCGAACCGGCCCGACTCGATGAACTTCTCGCTGATGAACTCGGCGGTCTGGGGCAGGCGTTTGCTCAGCATCTCGGACGCCTCGCCGATCAGCGCGTGGTACCCGGTGGGGTCCGGGTTGTCGATCACGACGGCGCGCATGACGACGTCGTCAAACGGGTCGTCGGCGCGGGCGCCTTTTTCCACCATGATCTGGCGGAACTCGTCGTCGAGCTCGTCGTGCTGGTACTTGCCGAGGATCGCGAACCAGTGGAACAGCGCGCCGTGGCGCACGGTGCGCGGCCGGCCGTAGTACACGTACCACATGCCCGACAGCAGGATGACGCCGATCGAGAACAGGATCGACATCAGCCCCAACTGCGCGATCAGGGCGAGGCTGATCACGGTGCCCGCCAGCGGGAGCCAGGGGTACAGCGGGCAGCGGAAGCCGGGGTCGTAGCTCTGGATCTTGCTTTCGCGCATGACGATCACCGCCAGCCCCAGCAGTGCGAAGACCAGCAGGTTGAACGACGACGCGAGCTTGGCGACGCCCTCGGCCGAGAGCGCGAGGATGAAGACGATCATCAGCGCCGAGGTGGCGAGGATCGCGACGGTCGGCGTGCCGAACTTGCCGATGTGCCCGAACTTCTTGCTCACGAGCTTGTCGCGCGACATGGCCAGCGGGTACCGGCTGGCGGCGAGGATGCCGGCGTTGCCCGTCGAGGCGAAGGCGGCGAGCGCCGCGACCACGACCAGGATCAGCCCGATCGGCTCGGGCAGCCAGCCGAAGAACCGCTCGGCCGCGGTGGCGACGGGCGTGTAGTCGGAACGCAGGTTCTCCTTATCGACGGTGGCGATCATGATCGCCACGCCGATGACGTAGATCGACGTCGCGGTCAGCAGCGACAGAAACATGCCCAGCGGCAGGTTGCGGTCGGGGCGTTTGACCTCTTCGCTGACCGACGCGACTTTGGTCAGGCCCGCGTAGGACACGAACACCAGGCCGATGGTCGTAACGATGCCGCTCAGCCCGTTTTCCTGGTGCAGGAACGGGGTGTACTGCTCGGTCAGCTCGCCCTCGGGCATCTTGAAGAACACGTACCAGACGCCCTGAACCACGAAGAACGACAGCACGCTCAAGAGCGCCAGCACGAGCAGGCCCTGCAGCCGGGTGCTCTCCTTGGCGCCGAGGATGTTGACCGCGGCGAAGACGACGGTGAGGGCGACGGCCAGCCCCTTGATGACCCAGAGCTGCTGGTCGGGGTTGTCGGGGAGCCAGTCCTTGATGCCGGGCGTGATGGCCAGGTACGCACCCATGCCCAGCAGCGCGAAGCCCGACTTGAGCACGAGCGCCAGCCAGGACCCCAGCCCGCCGATCGTGCCCACCGCCGGGCCCATGCTGCGGTCCAGGTAGAAGTAGGTCCCGCCGGCGCGCGGCAGGGCGGTGGCCAGCTCGGCCATGCAGAACATCGCCGGGATCATGAGGAAGCCCGAGATCAGGTACGCCAGCACCGTGCTCGGGCCCGCCTGCGCCGTCGCCAGGCCCGGCAGCAGAAAGAACCCCGAACTGAACATCGCGCCCGTGCTGATCGCGTAGACGTCCCACAGGCCCAGCGTCTTGTCGAGTTTTTTGGGTTTGGCTTCGGCCATCGGGTACCGGGGTCACGCCACCTCACGTCGCGGGCGGCGAGATCATACCCGTGGCGGAGGCCTCTGATGGAACTCGGTGAAACGGCAGGATGCCGAACCGCTCGCGGACCTTCGTGATGTTCTTCGGGTCGCCCATGATGGTCAGCCGGTCATCGACGCGCAGCATCGTCTGGCCGCGCGGGATGAAAACCTTTCCGCGCCGGCGGACCATCGCCACCAGGGTCTCCTCGGGCAGCCTCATGTCCTGCAGCCGTGTGCCGATGAGCTCGGAACTCGGCCCCGCCGGCTCGACGAGCAGCGAGAAGTGCCGGTCGTCCCGCAGCAGGATCTCTTTCAGCTCCTGCTCGTCGCCGGCGTGACACCACGCGGGCAAAAAGTCCTTCTTCTCCAGTTGCCCCGCCAGGTGCGCGAGGATGCGCAGGTGCACGCCCGGGTCGGACTCGGGCGACACCAGCAGGAACAGCGCGTGCACCTTCTGATCGCCGGCCGCCTGCTGTTCGCCCTCGGTCAGCGCCGCGTTGACGCCGGACTTGGTGCGGACCATCACCATCGCCGGTTTGTCGATGTCGCCGGAGCGGAAGTGCGGCAGCGCCGCGCCGTGGGCGATGGGCGCGAAGCCGAACCGGCCCGACTCGACAAACTTTTCCGTGATGAACTCCGCCGTGCGCGGCAGGCGCTCCGCCAACACCTCGGACGCCAGCGCGATCAGGCCGTGGTACGACACGCCCTCGGCCGCGTCGATCACGTGGGACCGCATCACAACGTCGTCGAACGGGTCGTCGGGCTGGGCGCCCTTCTCCACCATGATCCGGCGGAACTCGTCGTTGAGCTCGTCGTGCTGATACCGGCCCAGCAGCGCGAACCAGTGGAACAGCGCGCCGTGCCGTTCGTTGCGCGGCCGACCGTAGTAGACGTACCACAGCGTCGCGCACACGATCACGCCCAGCGAGAACAGCAGCGACAGCAGCCCCATTTCGGTGATCAGGTACACGGAGATCACGATCCCCGTCAGCGGCACCCACGGGTAAAGCGGCGTGCGGAACTGCGGGTCGTAGCTCTCGATCTTGCTCTCGCGCATCACGATCACGGCCAAACTCATCAGCGCGAACACCAGCAGCACGAACGCCGACGCGAGCTTGGCGACGCTCTTGGCGTCGAAACACACGATGAAAAAGATCATCACCGCGGCCGTCGCAACGATCGCCGCCGCCGGCGTGCCGCTGTTGCTCACTTTCCCGAACCACCGGCCGATCAGGCCGTCCCGGCTCATCGCCAGCGGGTAGCGTGAGGCGCCGAGGATGCCCGCGTTGCCCGACCCCGCGAACGCCGCCACCGCGGCCAGCCCCACCAGGATCAGGCCCAGCGGTGCGGGCACCCAGGTGAAGAACCGTTCCGCCGCGTCGTACGCCGGCGTGTAGCTGTCCGCCAGCCGCTCGGGGGCGACCACCGCGATCATGATGAACACGCCCGCGGTGTTGATCACCGTCGCCGTCGCCACCGACAGCCCGATCGCCAGCGGGATCGTCCGTGCCGGGCTGGCCACCTCTTCCGACACCGACGCGAGCTTGATGATCCCGATCGACGTGAAGAACACCAGGCCCACCGCCGCGACCTCGCCCATCAGCCCTTCTTCTTCGTTGAGCCAGTGGTCGTAGTGATCCGCAATCAACGGCCCGCCGTCCGCCCCCAGCAGAAACACCGCGCCGTTCGCGATGAACAGCCCCAGCACGATCGCCAGCCCGATCACCATGTAGTTCTGCAGCTTGGTCGTCTCTTTCGCGCCGGCGATGTTGAGCGCCGCGAACGCAATGGTCAGCCCGACCGCCAGCCCCTTGATCACCCACGCCTTCGCCGCCGGGTCCGTCGGCAGCCAGTCGCCCACGTAAGGCATCACCGCCAGGTACGCCCCCAGCCCGATGAACGCGAAGCACGACTTGAGCACCAGCGCCAGCCACGTCCCGATCCCGCCGACCGTCCCCACCGCCGGCCCCAGGGAGCGGTCCAGAAAAAAGTACGGCCCGCCCGCACGCGGCAACGCCGTCGTCAACTCCGCCAGGCACAACATCGACGGCACCATCAGCAGCGCCGCGATCGGGTACGCAAAGATCGCCGCCGGCCCGCCCACCTCGAACGCCAACGCCGGCAGCACGAAAAACCCCGCGCTGAAAAAACCCGCCGTCGTAATCGCGTAAACATCGAACAGCCCGAGGGTCTTCTCAAGCTTGTGGGACGTGGCGTCAGACATGCAGCAATCTCAAAACCGCAGACGCGGGGATGATACCAGCCCGCCGATCCCAAAACCGCGAAAAACCACCCACCAAACCACCCTGCAAACCGCCCGTTACACCTCGCCGCTCAGCACCGCGGCCGTGAAGTTCTGTCCGGTCGTCTCCCGGTCCCACGTCCACGCCCGGCCGTACCGCGACTCGTAGTCGCACCACAGCTCGAACCAGTACGCCTTGAACTGAAACGGCGACAGCGCCGCGTAGTGCCGCTCGATCTTGCGGTCCAGCTTCGTGAGCCCCGCCGCCGTCTTGGGACGCTTCACGCCGTAGTGGTGGCAGAAGTGCCGGTACGTCTCCGTGTCGATCGCCAGCCGGTCGTACACGCCCAGCAGATGACACAGGTTCCCCGCCGCGTATGGCCCCAGGCCGTGGATCGCCTTCAACGCGTCGAACAACGCGTCGCTCTCGCGTTGCGGCGCCTCGAACCATGCCAGGTCCAACGCCCCGTCCAACACGTCCCGCGCCAGCCGCACGATCCGCTCGGCCCGGTACCCGACTTTGCACTGCGCTTTGAGGTTGTCCGCCCCGAAGTCCGCGAGCTGCCGCGGCGTTGGGAACCCGCCGTGACCCACGCGCTCCACCATCATCCGGTTCATCGTCGTCGTGTTACGCCACGTCACGTTGCACGACGTGATCGTCTTCACAATGTCCTCGAACAGCGTCGGCGACCGGAACATCGGCCCGAACCCGCGCTTCTTCGCTTCCGGACACGCCGAAAACCACGCCCGCTGGTCTTCGTCCAGCCGCAACATCCGCGACACCTGAGCTTTCACGAACGCCTGCTCTCCGCGCGGCACCGCGCGGTTGCACAACAACTTCAACGCCGACCCGGTTTTGTTCTGCCGGACCACGCACCGCACCAGCCCGCCGCGCGACGTCCGCACCGGCCGGTACAGCACCCGCCGTTTCACGTCCCAGTGGTTCGGCGCAAGCAAAAAGTACCCGTAGCTGCACACCGCCTTCTTCAAGTCGAACCCGCGCGGCACGGGCAGCGTCAACGTCGAACCGGCGTGGGACATACCCCCGATGGTAAGCGCCGCGTCACTTGATCGCGTCCGCCACCGTCGCGAACATCGCCGCCGGGAACCCGACCACGACCGTGCGCCGCAGCACCAGCTCCAGGTTGTCCTCGAACGGTGCCCGGCCGAACAGCCACAGCAGCCCGGCCACGCTCAGCAGCGACACGCCGTAGGTCACGGCCACCCGCAGCACGAACTGCCCGACGTGCCCCCGGATCATCCGCCGATAGAAGTTGAAGAACACGAACGCCGTGATGAACAGCACCGACACCGCCGCGATCGCGATGATGCGGCTCGACTCGAGGTTGTCCGCCGCCGCCATCGCCTCGTCGGTCAGCACCAGCGGCGTCCCCAGGATCGTTGAGCCCACCACGATCTGCGCGAGGTCGCGCGGCTTGAACTCCACCATCACCGGTTGCACCGCCCAGTGCAGCAGCTTTCCCCCTTCATCCACGATCGGCGTCACCCGGTGCAGGTAACCGTTCAGCCGACGCAGCGTCTCTGTCGGCGCCGCCGAACGCAGCGTGCTCTTCGCGCTCTTGTCCGAGGACTTCGGTTTGACCGGCTCGCCCGGCGGCGGAGGGGTGCCTTCATCCATGCCTAAGCCCTGGGGGAACGCGGTGGCGAACAGAGCGAGCCAAACGCGTGGCGTCGCAGGGCCGCGTCATCGTTCTGCCGTTAACCCGACCGGAAGTTCCGCACCTTCTCCGGCGTCCCTACCGGCGCTAACCGCTTCTCCAATGGAAACAGAAGCTTTGCAAAGTTCCGACACAGCCGGTCGCCCAGGTGCCGGTGTAGGTCGTAATGCGCGTCGAATTGTGCTTTCAACGCCGCGAGGTCGATCTCGTTGCGGGCAAGCCAGTCCGCGTTGGCGTCCAGGCAGTCGACCAGCGTCGAGCGTGTCCACTCGAAGTGGTACTGGAGGCCGTACGTCCGCAGCCCGACCTTGAACGCCTGGCACTTGCACGCCGCCGACGACTGCAACGGGATCGGCGTCCCGCCCGGCGGGGCCTTGCTGATTTCGCAACCGTGCAGGTGGAACTGCGGCGACTTCCACGGCACGCCCAGCAGCAGCGAGTCCGTGCTCCCGAAAAACGACGACGTCACCGGCGAGAACCCGCACTCGGGCTTCTCCATCCGCGACACCTCGCCGCCCAACGCCACCGCCAGCAGCTGCGCCCCCAGGCACACGCCCAGCACCGGCAGCCCCGCGTCGTGCGCCGCCTTCAGGTAGTCGATCTCCGGCTGCATCCACTCGTGCCGGTTCACCTCGTCCGTGTCCTGCGGCCCGCCCAGCGAGATCACGCCGTCCACCCCGTCCAGGTCATTCGGCACCGCCTCGCCCTCGAACAACTCGACCACCTTCAGCCGATGGCCGAGTTCCTGAAAGATGTGACCCAGCCGGCCGGGCACCTCGAGACGGTGGTGTTGGAAAACGATCAGCGCCATGGCGGGAGTGTAACGCCGCCTTCTGGCCTGCGACGCCGCCCCCGGCCGATACCCACTCCATGCCCGCCCCCGCCGACACCCTCATCCTCAACGCCGGCGGCCTGCGGTCGCTCGTCGCGCTGGCCGGCCATCGCGCCGCCCACGACCGCAAGCCCGCGCTGCTCTACGTCCACGATGGCCGCGACGCCGACCAGCCCCGCTTCGAGCACGCCCACCGCCAGGCCGACTTCTTCGGCATTGCCAAGCTCCACGAACTCAAGCTCCCGCACCTCTACGGATCACGCATCCAACGCGCCGCCGACGGCGCCGCGGTCAGCCCGCTCAGCACGCCGCAACTCCTGCTCGCCGCCGCCCAGCACGCCCGCCGCCTGGGCGCGAACTCACTGATCTGGCCCGCCGCCCGCGGCCACGACCCCGCCGGCCTCGCCCTCGCCGCCGAGCACGCCATCCTCGTCCAGCACCTCATCGAAACCGAGCCCGCCGCCGACGACGCCACGAACCCCGACGCGCCCGGCTTCCGCATCCTCACCCCGCTGCTCGAACTCACGCCGCCGCAACTGCTGCAGCGCGGCCAGCGCGCCGACGCCAACTTTGCCCTCGCCTGGACCTGCCTGCTCGGCCAACCGTCGCCCTGCGGCGCCTGCGCCGGCTGCCGCACCCGCCGCCGCGCCTTCGACACCGCCCGCGTCCTCGACCCCCTCGAACCGTCCCCCGTCGCGGCGTGATTCGAAGCATCACAAACAACCGCAACTGTTCAGCCAGCCGCAGCCCCACGGGCTGTGCTCCCTGTGCGCAGGTTTCTGACGCCCGGCGTGCACTGCGTTGCAGTGCGGCTAAGAACGTAAATGTCTCGCGCTGCACGACCTCCGCGCTCTCCGCGCCACCAGTGTTCAATCTGCTGCGCAGCAAATCAAATCCTCGCCCCACGGTAAGCCCTGCTTTTCCGGAACTTCCGGGGGCGGGGGCCCGCAGGTTGTCGCGGGGTTCCAGGTCGGTGAGGCCGTGTTCTGGTGAAACGCGGGGTCCGCTGCGTGGATGGGATTGGGTGGTGCGCCCGGCGAGTGGATGCTCGCACGCATGGCGTAAGAGTTGAGGAATGAGCGCCACCCCACGCTTCGCAAGACCCCCGACGGGACATGGGCCAAGGGAGTCCGATCCGAACGCGACGGCTCGCCGGGGTCGATGCAAGGGATGCATCAGCGTGGTGCTGCGTGAAGTGGGAGCCGCCGCCGCGTGGAACGAAGGTTCAGCCCTGGTGAAGGTGGGAAGGTGTCTGGGGTGACGCGTCGTTGCCGGGTGCCGCGGACTTTTGGTCCGTGTGCTTCGGGAACCACGGCACGGCCGGCACGGACGAAAAGTCCGTGGCACCCCCGACACGCCTGCCGGCTCTTTGACAAGTGAAGCAGGGGCGTAAGGAGCTCCAACGTGGCGTCGAGAGAAGAGAAGAAGCCCACGGATTGGATCCGTGGGCTTCGGGGGCGTCCAGATTCCATTCATCTCCGTCGGCCTATCTTGTGTGCATGTGGGAAGCCGTCTTGTTCTGGGTCGTGTTGGTCGTGCTCTGGCTGGTCAACGCCGTCGGCGTGGTCATGGTTGCCCTGCAACTGCCGGGCACGTGGCTGATGCTGCTGGCCACGGGTCTGGTTGCGTGGTGGCAGTGGGACGGGTTACCCGAGCAGCGTCTGATCGGCTGGTGGGTGCTCGCGTCGTTGCTGGCGTTGGCGGTGCTGGGCGAGATTGTCGAGGCCGTGGCCGGGGCGTTGGGGGCGCGGAAAGCGGGGGGGACGAAGCGCGGCGCGTTACTCGCCATCGTCGGCGGCATCGCCGGCGCGATCGCGGGGACGTTCCTGATCCCCATCCCGATCATCGGCACGCTGCTGGGCGCGGCGCTGGGCGCGGGGGCGATGTCAATGCTCGGCGACAAGTGGGCGGGGCGTTCGTACGGCGACGCCTTCCGCGCCGGCCGCGGCGCCGCGGTGGGCAAGTTCGCCGGCTCGGTGGGCAAGCTTGTCATCGCCGCGGCGATGTGGGTGGTCGTCTTCGTCGCGTGCCTGTTTTAGCCGCTCGGGAGTTGTGAGTTGGCAGTCGGGAACTCGCGCGTCAACCTTGCGTGTTCGACAGGGAACGCTAGTCAGCGCTTTACGATTCCTGCCTACTGCCTACTGCCTACTGCCTACTGCCTACTGCCTACTGCCTGCTGCCTGCTGCCTACTGCCTACTGCGACGCACCCGCGCGCTCTCGGCGTGGGCGTCCAACCCCTCGGCCTCGGCGAGCAGCGCGATGTCGGCGATGGTCTGCTCGGACATGCCGTCCGGGTAGGCGACGGTGCCGGTGCGTTTGAGGAAGGTGTAGGCCGACACACCCGACGTGAATCGCGCGGTGGTGCCGGTGGGCAGGCAGTGCGAAGGCCCGGCGTAGTAATCGCCGGCGGCGACGGGGGTGGCGTCGCCGAGAAAGATTTCGCCGGCGTGTTTGATGTGCTTCAGTGTTGTCTTCGGGTTGGCCACCGCGAGGTTGAGGTGCTCGGTCGCGAGTTGGTTCGCCACGTCGCACGCGGCGTCGAGCGAATCGACCAACACCACGCACGACTCGTCGCGCAGTGCATTGACGATCGCTTGTTGGCGTGAGCGTTGCGGGAGCTGTTCGTCGAGTTGTTGCAGGATCGCCTCGGCGACGGCGTCGTCCCAACACACGAGGAAACACTTGCCCGGGTCGTGCTCGGCCTGGGCGAGCAGGTCGGCGGCGACGCGTCGGGGGTCGGCGGTGTCGTCGGCGATGGTGACGATCTCGGAGGGGCCGTAGAACCCGTTGTCGGTGCCGGTGACGCCGGCGACGAGGGCCTTGGCGTGCTGGACGACGGGGTGCCCGGGGCCGGCGATCATCGCAACGGGTTGGACGGTTTCGGTGCCGAACGCGAGGGCGGCGACGGCCTGGGCGCCGCCGATGCGGTAGACGCGGCCGATGTCGAGCATGGCGCAGGCGGCCTTGAAGATCGGCGAGATGTCGCGGGCGGGTTCGCCCTGCTTGCGGTAGGGCGCGGGGTGGACGGCCGCGACGTTTTTGGGATCGACGCCAGCCACGATGGCGGGCACCGCGAGCATGATGAGCGTGGAGAACAGCACCGCTGAGCCGCCGGGCACGAGACATCCGGCGGACTCGACGGGCGTCCAGCGCAGGCCCAACTCGGCGTCGCCGATCGAGACGGGGTTCGGGTCGGTCGGTTTGACGTGTTGCTGGTAGGCGGTGACGTGCTCGATGCTGCGTTGCAACGCGTCGCGGAGTTGTGGGTCGAGTTGTTTGAGCGCGGCGTGCAGTTCTTCGCCGGGCACGCGGATGCGGTCGGCGGTGAAGTCGGGGTCGGTCCAGCGGCGCTCGAGTTCGACAATCGCGTCGTCGCCACGCGTGCGGACGGCCTCGACGTTGGCGGCGGCGGCATCGGCGAAACGCGAATCCGTCTGGGCGGCGGAGTCGGCGAGGCGTTGGAGTCGCCGTTCAAAACCCTCGCGGCCGGCGGGCGTGGCGAGGTCGTAGAGCGGCGGGCGGGCGGCGTTGTCGGGGTCCGAGGCCATGACGCGGAGTGTAGTGCGGAATCGGACCCGCAAATCTCAACCGCGTCGGACGTAACGCGAACCATCGCGTTGCAGAGCGCCGCGGAGCTCGAGCATGGTCAACTCGGTGCGGAGTTGGCCGACCGGCAGGGCGGTGGCGGCGAGGAGTTCGTCGAAGGTGCGGGGCGCGTCGGCGGCGGCGACGATGTGTTGCTGCGGCTCCGTAAGGTTGGACTCGAAGAGGTTGGCGGGAGAATCCGGAGCTTCGTTGTGTTGCTCCTCAGCGCCGGCTTGGGTTTTCTTGCTGGTTTTCCGGTTTTTTTGTTGCAGGTCGCGGGCGGCCTGGAGAGTCGATCCCGCGTCGCCGAGTTGTTCGAGGACGTGGTCGGGGTGGGTCACGAGGGTCGCGCCGCCCTTGCGGATCAGTTCGTGGCAGCCGGCGGAGGCGGGCGAGTCGGCGCGGCCGGGCAGGGCCATGCACTCGCGGCCGTGCTCTTCGACGGCGAGCCGCGCGGTGATGAGCGCGCCCGAACGCTTCGCCGCTTCGATGACGAGCACGCCCAGCGACAGCCCGGCGATGATGCGGTTTCGGGCGGGGAACTGGGTCGCCCGCGGCGGCGTGTGCATCGGCAGCTCGGAGATCACGGCCGAGCCCGCGTCCACGATGCGGTCGAACAGTTTGCGGTGCGGCGCGGGGTAGGGCTTCGCAAGCCCCGAGCCGATGACGGAAATGGTGCGGGCCGGGCTGCCGAGTTCGTGGGCTTTGAGCACGGCTTCGTGGGCGGCGGCGTCGATGCCGTAGGCGCCGCCGGAGACGATGGTCAGGCCCGCGTCGGCGCAGGCGTTTGCGAAGCGTGCGGCTTGTTCTCTGCCGTAGGGCGTACATTCGCGCGACCCGACGATGGCGAGCGCGAGCGTGTCGTTTGCTTCGAGCGCTCCGCGGCCCCACAGGAGGCGCGGCGGGTCGGGGATCATCTTGAGCGCCGCGGGGAAGCCGGGCTCGTCGAAATCGAGCAGCCACGCGTCGTGTTCACGCAGGGCGGATAGTTCCGCGTCTGCTACCTTTTCGGTTTGCGATTTGACGAAACCGTTGTGGAACTTATGGGCCGTGCCTTTGCCGACGCCTTCGATTTGGGTCAGGTCGGCTTCGGAGGCGCGAAGCACGTCCGCGGCGTGGCCGAAGTGTCTGAGCAGTTTGTGCAGCGAGGTCTGCCCGACGCCGGGCGTGAGCGCGAGCGTGAGAAGGTCGGCGGTGGGTGGGGCGGAAAGGTCCACGGGATGAGTTTAAGGGTTTGGTGTATGCGACCCACGCTCGATGAGCGTGGGCTTCTATCGGGTCATGTCTTCTACGTGTTCCGGGGGTGGGTGGGGCGTATGCTGGATGCATGGAACGGCAGGACCCGAACGTTCATGACGCGATCCGGTGCAGTGTGTGTCGGCAGTGGATGCAGCCGGGGTTTATCGCGGTGTCTCAGGGGTTGTTGTGGTTGCGGAACCCCGAGGGCCGGACGGTGGACTTTGCCGAGAACCTGCCCGGCACCAACGCGATCATGCGGGCGAACCGGTTGCCGGCGTGGCGCTGCTTGAGCTGCGAAATCGTGGCGCTGCGCTACGGCCGCGAGGTTCACAAACATCTGCCCGCGCAGCGATACGCCGAGCCGGTCGAGCCGCAGGACGAGGCTGAAGACACAGAAAACCAAGACGAACTGACGAACGCGCTGCGGCGGAGTCTGAAGCGGCCGTGAGCGAGACGTTGATCATCGTCGGGGATGCGCCGGACGACGCGGTGCCGTCTGCGGAGGCCACGGGCTTCGAAGTGATCGCGCTCAAGCCCGACGAGGTGTTGTCGAAGATCAACGTCACACCGGATGACGCAACCGTATTGCTCACGGGCGAGATGGAGAACCGGTCGGACCTGGTCGCGGCGATCGCGTCGGTGCGGAAGCTGCGGGGCAGCGGTGCCGACGCGATCCGGGCGGTGCGCGACCCGGCCGTGTTGCCGTCGCTTCCGCCGTTCGAGGGGCTGCGGTTCTGCAAGACGCTGCCGAGGGTGAACGCGTGGCAGCGGCTGGTGCGGAAGGTTTCGTCGCGGTTTTCGTCGGGCCGGGTGTACCTAGTCAAGCCGGTGGTGTCGTACGGCGGGCGCGGCATCCGGCCGTGGGTTTCGGGGATGCACGTGTCGCCGGACGAGTACGTGCAGCAGGCGATCACCGGCACGCCGATGTCCGCGGTGTACCGCAGTGACGGGTGGTCGGCGGTGCTGCTGGGCGTCACCGAGCAACTCGTGGGGGACGAGTGCTTTGGCGCTGGTTGGTATGAGTACTGCGGGTCGATCGGGCCGGTGGTGCTCGATGATCGGGATCGCGCGGCGTTGTCACACCTGGGCGTGGTGTTGTCGCAGCGTTGCGATTTGCGGGGCGTGTTCGGGGTGGATTTGGTGCGGGACGCGGCGGGCAAGTGGTGGCCGGTCGAGGTGAACCCGCGCTGGCCCGGCAGTGCGTGGGTGTTGGAGCAGGCGGGTGCGGCCGTGATGCTTTCGATGGATCAGACGCGCGGCGGCACGGCGTTGCCGGACCACGAAGGCGTGAAGCACGGCGTGGCGTGGCGGGTTGAGGACGGGGCGCGGGTTGGGCGGGTGACCGCGAGCGGGGTGGACCGGGAGGCGTGTTACGCGGCGTTGGTGGAGGCGGTGAAAACGAACGAATCCGTTGGTGAAGACGACGCGGATGGTGAGTCCGGCACGGTCGCGAGCGACCGTGGCACCCCGGAAGATGAAACGACCGACACGGGCGCAGCGGGTCACGCCGGGTCGTAGCCGTGGCCGCCGAAGGGGTGGCAGCGCAGCACGCGTTTGAGGCCGCGCCAGCCTCCTCGCCACGGGCCGTGCTGTTTGACGGCGTCGAGCATGTACTGCGAGCAGGTCGGCTGGAACCGGCAGTGCCCGCCGAGCAACCAGCCGAGCGTGACGCGGTAGGTCCAGACGGTGGCGACGATGAGCCAGACGAATGGGCGGTTGAGCGTGCCGATGATGTGTGAAGTTTGACCGGTCGCTGACGCTCCCGGCTCTGAAGGAGCAAGGTCTGACGGAGCCGGGAGCGTGAGCGACCGGTGGCCTGGTTCGGTTTGGACGGGAGCGCTCACGCCAGCCACGACGCCACCTCCGGCGCGAAGTAGGTGAGGATCATGTCGGCGCCCGCGCGGCGGATGCCCAGCAACGACTCCATCACGGTCGCCCGTTCGTCGAGCCAACCCGATTGCGCGGCGGCCTTGAGCATCAGGTACTCGCCGGAGACCTGGTACGCCGCGACGGGCAGCGTGGTGTGTTCCCGCACCGCGCGGACGACGTCGAGGTACGGGCCGGCGGGCTTGACCATGACGATGTCCGCGCCCTCGGCTTCGTCCAGTGAAGTCTCGCGCAGCGCTTCGCGGACGTTGGCGGGGTCCATCTGGTAGGTGGATTTGTCGGACGGGATCTTGCGGTCGTTGCCCGCGGTTTTGGGTGCCGAGTCGAGGGCGCCGCGGAAGGGGCCGTAGAACGCCGAGGCGTACTTGGCGGTGTAGGCCATGATCGAGACATTGGTATGGGATTGCCCGTCGAGCGCGGCGCGGATCGCGCCGACCCGGCCGTCCATCATGTCGGAGGGCGCGACGATGTCGGCCCCGGCGTCGGCGTGGCACAGCGCCTGTTTGCACAGCACTTCCACGGTCGCGTCGTTGTCGATCGTGCCGGCGTCGGTGACCAGGCCGTCGTGCCCGTCGCGGTTGTAGGGGTCAAGCGCGACATCGGTGATGACGCACACCCCCGGAAGCGACTTTTTGATCTGTCGGATGGCCCGGGGGATGAGTCCGTCGGGGTTGAACGCCTCGTCGCCGGTGCGGCTCTTGAGGTTCGATTCGATCTTGGGGAACAGGACGAACTTGTCGAGGCCGAGGTCGTCGTGGCAGTGCCGGAGGTGTTCGACGAGGCCCTTGACGCCCCAGCGCGTCTGCCCGGGCAGCGCGTCGAGTGGCGTGTCGGCGTCGTCGGTGTGCAGAAACAGCGGGTAGATCAACTGCCCGGCGTGCAGCGATGTCTCCCTTACCGCGTCACGGATCGCGGCGGACTGGCGGTTGCGGCGGGGGCGGTTCGGGAGGTCGAGGGGCATGTTGAATCAGGATGGGCAGGATTGAACAGGATGAAGCAGAGGGCTATTTGGATTCTTGCTGGTATTCGATTTTGTTTTGCTTTCAGATTTCCAGGTGCTTGTCATCCTGTTTGTCCTGGCAATCCTGTTCAAGAATCACGAGCCGTACACCTCGTCCGGGTCGAACACCTTCTCGCCCACGGTTTTCATCTGCACCGGCCCATCGTCGGGAAGTTGCCCCGTCGGGATCGCCCGGTAAAAACAGTTGCGGTAGCCGACGTGGCAAGACGCCTGCACGCCGCCGCCGGAAGTGGATTTGCCGAGTTGCACGCGGGCGACGAGCGCGTCCTGGTCGCAGTCGGTGAGCAGTTGCACGACGGTCTGGGTCATGCCCGAGCTCTCGCCTTTTAGCCAGAGTTTGTTGCGGGAGCGGGACCAGTAGTGGACCTTGCCGGTCTCGATGGTTTTGGCCAGCGCGTGGTCGTTCATGAAGGCGAACATGAGGACCTCGCCGGTGTCGGCGTGCTGGGTGATGCAGGGGATGAGGCCGTGCTCGTCGAACTTGGGCGAGAAGTCGGGGCCGGTCTCGAGGGCGGCCTTGTCGGCGAGCTGTTCGCGCGGGGCGAAGAGCGTGTCAGGGGTGGTGGCGGGGTCGCTGGGCATGCGGTGAGTTTACGGGGTCGGGCGGGGTCGGACGGGGCGGGCGTGGAGGTTCGGCGTGGGGCGTGCGGGTCCGAGAAGATCGGCGGGGCCGGGGGGATGGCGAATGGTTGCGGGCGGTTCGGTCGGCGGGGGCGGTGTTTGCGGGCGTTGCGGGCCCGGGCTTGAAGGCGGAGCGGCGGGTGGTCGAAGTGTCATGCGGAGGCGGGTCGCAAGCCCGACGGTTCATGGGGGTCTGGGGCGCGTCCCCGGCTTCCGTGTTCGTCGAATGCCGCACGATGACCTGGCCTGACCGACACAACCCGCTGGATGGGCCGCCGGTGTTCGAGGTGCTCGAGCCGCGGGTGCTGTTTGCCGCCACGCCGCTGGGCGAGGCGGGGTCGGTGACGTTCAGCCAGGCGGGCGCAACGAGTTGGCTGACCGTCGAACTGCACCGCGACTACGTCAACCCGGTGGTGATCGCGACTGCGCAGAGCGTGAACGACGCCGACCCCTTCACGCTGCGCGTCCGCAACATCACGGCCGGCTCGTTCGAGTTGCAGATCGACGAGTGGGACTACCTCGACGGCACACACGGAACGGAGACCATCGGGTACCTCGTGATCGAGGCGGGCACGCACACGCTCGACGACGGCACGTTGATCCAAGCGGGTTTCGCGTCGGCGGACGACGGCACGACGGCGGTGGCGCTGCCGGTGGCGCACAGCGCGACGCCGGTGGTATTTACGCAGGTGAGCAGCGTGAACGAGGACGAGGCGGTGGTGACGCGGAACAACAGCGTGACGGCGGGCGGGTTCACGGTCGAGTTGATGGAGCAGGAGCCGACGAAGGGGCCGCACGTGGCGGAGACGGTCGGCTGGGTGTCGATCGACGCGGCGCTGGGGTTCACGGGGGAGCGTTTGTTCGAGGCGGGCGACACGGGGGACTTGGTGACGCATGTGGCGGTGGCGCAGGGCTTGACGCAGGCGTTCGCGGGCACGCCGGTGGTGCTGGCGGGGATGCAGAGCCTGGACGGCGGCGACCCGGCGGCGACGCACGTGCTGAACCCCGGGGCCTCGGGCTTCGATGTGCGGGTGCAGGAAGAGCAGGCCGGCGACACGGACACTTCACACACCACGGAGAACATCGGGTACCTCGCGTGGAGCACGGGGCTGATCAACCTGGGCACCAACACTTCGCCGGCGGCGGGGAACGATGCGTACGGCGTGGGTGAAGACGGGGTGCTGAACGTTGCGGCGCTGGCGGGGGTGCTGGCCAACGACAGCGACCCGGAGTTGGGACCGTTGTCGGCGGTGCTGGTGTCGGGGCCGAGCGACGGGAGCCTGGTGCTGAATGCCGATGGCGGCTTCACCTACACGCCCGACGCGGACTTTTTCGGGACGGACACGTTCACCTATCAGGCGGTGGACCTCGAGGGTGCGGCAATACCGGCCACGGTGACGATCACGGTGAACGCGGTGGACGATGCGCCCGTCGCGGTGGGGGACGTGTTCACGGTGGACGAAGACGCGGCGCTGGTCGGCTCGGTGGCGGGGAACGACGTGGAGGTGGACGGCGACGCGGTGTCGTTCGCGCTGGTGGCCGGGCCGGCGTCGGGCGTTTTGGACTTCGACGCGGCGGGCGGGTTCACCTACACGCCCACGGCGAACTTCTTCGGGAGCGACGCGTTCACGTACCGCGTCACCGACATCCACGGCAACAGCGACACGGCCGTGGCGACGATCACGGTCGATCCGGTCAACGATGCACCGACGCTGAGCTTTGTCGGGATGCTCGGCATCGGGGCGGACGATCCCGCGGTGATCATTTACAGCTTGGGCGATGTCGATGCGGGCGGCGCGGGCCTTCGGGTGACCGTGAGCGTGGACGGCGGGTTCGTGTCGTTGCCGTCGGCATCCGGGGTGACATGGTTGGTGGGTGACGGCGACGCGGACGCAACGGTCGCGCTCCAAGGGACGCTGACCCAACTCGCGCAGGCGCTGGGCAACGTGCGGGTGACCGCCGACGGCGACCTCACGGGCATCCGCGTGACCGTGACCATCGATGATCTGGGGGCCAGCGGTGGCGGCGGGGCGTTGACGGATTCGGTGGAAACCGACGTGGTGATCAGGCTTGTGGGCGCGCCCGCGTCGACGTTGCCTGGTCTGGAAGCATCGGCGATTGCGTGGAGCGGTGTACCGGACCGCGGGCTTTCGGCCCGGCAACGCCTAGCGGGCGCGGCGGCGTCTTCCGAGGCGGCGGGCCCGGTGGGTTACGGCGTCGAGCGCACGCTGGTCGCCTGGCCGGGCGGCGTGTGGTTGGCGGTCAATGAGGTTGAAGATGCGTCGCGATCAAGGGCGGCCGCGGCGGTGGAGGCGGAGCAGGTTCGAGACGCTGGGGTCGATTGGCGCCGTGCGGTCGAAGCGCACCACGACAACGCGGGTGAAGAGGTCGCGGAGCGATCGACGGACGGGGTGGAGATGCCCAGAGGCGGTGCATTGCAGGAGTCGGAGGCCATACCGAAGGATCGCTGGCTCGACGATGCGTCGCGGCTGGCGGACGTGCCGGTGTTGCCGGGGCGGGTGTTCACCTGGGGTGAAGCGGTCGGGGGCGTGGTGTTGTGGGCGTGGGTGAAAGGGCGTCAGGCGTGGCGCAGCCGAACCGGCGGGTCGGATTCGGGCGAAGGGTTGAGGGTTGGGTCGTGTGGGCACGGACGCAAGCGTCCGTGGCACCCGCGTCGGTCCGGTGTTTGGCGGTGAGGCTCAGACCACGCCGCCGTACTTGCGTGTGCGCCGGGTGTAAGCGTCGAGCGCGTGTTGCAACTGCTCGGCGTCGAAGTCAGGCCAGCACACGTCGGTGACGTACAGCTCCGCGTAGCTGAGCTGCCAGAGCAGGTAGTTGGAGAGGCGCATCTCGCCGGCGGTGCGGATGAGCAGGTCGGGATCGGGCAGGCCGGCGGTGTAGAGGCCGGCTTCAATGTGCGACTCGTCGATGTCTTGCGGGTTGACTTCGCCGGCGGCGACGCGCTGTGCGAGTTTGCGGACGGCGTCGGTGATCTCGCTGCGGCTGCCGTAGTTGAGCGCGATGCACAGGGTCATGCCGGTGTTGTTCTGGGTCAGCCGGGTGGTTTCGTCGACCTCGCGCAACACGTCGGCGGGCAGGCCCTCGCGACGGCCGATGGCGCGGAAGGCGATGTTGTTCTCCATGAACAGGTCACGTTCGGCGGCGAGGTAGTGGACGCAGAGCCGCATGAGGTGCGAGACCTCTTCATGCGAGCGTGCCCAGTTCTCGGTGGAGAACGAGTAGAGCGTCAGCGCGTCGAGGTGCAACTCGGCGCAGCGGGTGACGATCGCGCGGACGGCCTCGGTGCCGGCGGTGTGGCCTTCGCTGCGCGGCAGCCCGCGGGCGGTCGCCCAGCGCCCGTTGCCGTCCATGATGATCGCCACGTGGCGGGGCAACGCCATTTCACAATGAGTATTTGAGATTTCAGATTTGGCCATGGGGCAAACTCCGTTGCATTGTCTTCACCTCTGCAATCTGAAATCTGCAATCTGAAATTTACCGCACGATCGTCTGGTCGCGGCGCGGGCCGACGGAGACGAGCACGACCGGGACGCCGATGGTTTTCTCGATGACGGCGAGGTAGGCCTTGGCGTTGTCGGGCAGGTCATCGAAACGCCGGCAATCATCGACGGGTTCGGTAAACCCGGGGACGGTCTCGTAGACCGGCTCGGCGGCTTCGAGTTGTTTGGCATCGGCGGGGAAGCGGTCGGTGGTCCGGCCGTCGATGCGGTAGGCGGTGCAGACCTTGAGCTCTTCGAAGCCGGCGAGCACGTCGAGCAGCATGAGCGCGATGCCGGTCGCGCCGGAGATCTGCGCGGTGTAGCGCAGGGCGACGAGGTCGAGCCAGCCGCAGCGGCGGGGCCGGCCGGTGGTGGTGCCGTATTCGCGGCCGGCCTCGCGGATGCGCTCGCCGGTTTCGTCGTGCAGTTCGGTGGGCATGGGCCCGCCGCCGACGCGGGTCTGGTAGGCCTTGACGATGCCGAGCACGTTGGGCACGTGGTGGCCGGCGACGCCCGTGCCGGGGTGGACGCCCAGCGACGAGCAGTTGCTGGAGGTGACGTACGGGTACGTGCCGTGGTCGATGTCGAGCAGCGTGGCGTTTGCGCCTTCGAAGAGGATGCGCTGCCCCGAAGCAATGCGCTTGTGCAGCAGCGGCGCGGTGTCCGCGATGTGCGGCCGGAGCACCTCGACCAGCGGGCGCAGCCAGTCGAGCAGCGCATCGACCTTGAATGGCTCGAACGCCTCGCCGGTGTAGTCGGCCAGCGCTTTGAGGGTCGTGTTCTTGATCGGGACGATGCGGTGGAGTTGGTGTGCCAGCGCATCGAGGTCGAGCAAATCCGTCATGCGGACGGCGGTGGAGCGCAGCGCCTTGTCGGCGTAGCAGGGCCCGATGCCGCGGCCGGTCGTGCCGATGCCCTCGACGGTCTGGTCCATCGCGTTGGGCATGACGTAGGCCGCCTCCTGCAGCTGATCCTGCGCCTTGTGGTAGGGCATGACCACGTGGGCGCGGTCGGAGATGAGGAAGTTTTCAGCGAGCTTGAGGCCCTGGTCGCGGAGGCCGGTGATCTCTTTGACGACCTGCTCGGGGTCGACGACGACGCCGTTGCCCAGGACGTTGAGCTTGCTCTCGTGGAGGATGCCCGAGGGGATGAGGTGCAGGGCGTAGCGTTTGTTGCCGACCTCGACGGAGTGCCCGGCGTTGGCGCCGCCGTTGTATCGGGCGACGACGTCGAACTGCGCGGTCATGAGGTCAACGACCTTGCCTTTGCCCTCGTCGCCCCACTGCAGGCCGACGATGGCGGCGTGTCCGGGCTTGAGGGTGGGCAGGCCGGCGGGGGCTTGGGCGTCGGGCAGGGTGTCGGGCATCGGTCGGTCGCGTACGGGGAATCCGGGTCGGGGGGACGCACCGCGGCCGCGGGGCGCAGGGGCAACCCGGAGTGTAACGCGATCTTTACCGCTCAATCCGGGCGCGGGGCGCCGCGGGGGCGGCTTCGGCTTGGCCGGCGGTGACCTTCTCCCGACGCAGCCGGTCGAACTCGTCCTTGGTCAGCGGCAGCACCGACCCGTGGCGGAAGCGGAACGGGAACCGGAAGCCGGCCCCTTCCTCGAACTGTCCCCCGGTGAGGTTCTCGGTGACGTACGGCTGGTACCCGCGGCCCTGCGCGTAGTGGTCGAGAATGAGGCACCACGCCGCGGGCTTTTCGTCGGTGGCGGGCTCGATGACGTAGCACTCGGGGCCCTCGTAGCCCTGCATGCCCGCGAGCGAAAAGTTGTCGACGTCTTCCCACGGGCCGTCGAGCGCGGGGGCGGTCTCCATGGTGATGTCTTTGTTGCGTTCGTCCTTGGTGAAGCGGACGTAGGTGTCGCCCTCGCGGACGATGGTGGTATCGATGACGGTGTTGGGTTTTTCGATGTAGACGAAGGGCTCGCCGAAGGTGGTGAAGTCGGTGGTGCGGGCGGCCCAGATGCGGTGCTTGGCAAAGTCGTCGCGGCCGGTGGTGGAGGCCCAGAAGACCATGTAGTCGCCGTTCTGTTCGTCGTAGACGACTTCGGGCGCCCACGTGCAGCCGGCGTCGTCGGGCGCAACCTGGACGAGGCGCGGCGCGGACCAGTTCACCAGGTCGGTCGACTCCCAGACGACGATGGACTGGCTGCCGCGCGTCACGGCCCGGCCCCAGTCGTGGCGGGTCAGGTGGATCGACAGGTCGGTCGCGATGATGAAGAACCGGTCGCCCTCGGGGGCGCGGATGATGAACGGGTCCCGCACGCCTTTCTCGCCCAGGTCGCTGACCAGCACGGGCTCGCCCTGGTTGAGCGCTTGCCACGTCCGGCCGTCTTTGCTGAGCGCGAAGTAGACCTGCTCGGTCATCGGCGTTTCTTCGCCCTTGAACGTCACGAACAGGTAACCGGCTTGGTCGGCGAGGGTGGCGTGGGTCATGACGGTCAGCAGCAGGGCAGAGATGAGGTGTTTCATGAGGCCCGCATTGTACCCGGCTCAGACCTCAACCCGTGCCCATCGGCCGCGGAAGAAGAAGGCCATAAACACCGTGCCGCGCAGCATCAGTTCGCCGCAGAGGACCAGCCAGATCGCGGCCAGCCCGGTGCCCAGGAACCCGCCGGTCAGGTGGGGACGCAGGGCGTCGAGGGACAGGACGTCGAACACTGTGGACAGCGCGATACTGTCACGGAGGAACGTGTTCGCAAACCCGTCGGTGAGCGTGGACGCGATGACCACCGTCAACGGCAGGCGGATGCCCCAGGTCATAAGGTTGGTCAGGATCATGGGCGTGCGCGTGTCGCCCGCGCCGCGCATGGCGCCGCTGAGCACGATGGCGCTGCCGAAGAAGAACTGGATGCAGCCGGCGATGCGGATCAGCGTGGGCGACACCGCGAGCAGCTCGTCCTGATTGGTCACCCACAACACCCACCACTGCGGGAACACGACGAAGGTCAGGCCCAGCACGGTCATGGGCAGCACGGCGGTGAGCCAGCACGCGACCGCGGCTTTCTTGGCGAGCGTCGCGCTGCCGGCGCCGAGGTACTGCCCGGTCAGCGTCGCCGCCGCGGTGCCCAGCGCCATCGCGGGCAGGAAGCTGAGCGCCTCGATGCGGATGGCGACGATGTGTGCGCCCTGGAACGCGTTCTGCACCAGCGACTCGGCGACCAGCCCGATCACCATGAGCACCAGGAAGTTGCCCAGCCAGTGCCCGAAACCTTCGCCCAGCGACGGCAGCGCGACGCGCACGATGCGCTTGATGGTGTGCCAGTGCGGGCGCAGGCGGAACCAGCGCAGGCGGATCGGCCCGCCGGGCTTGACCAGGGCGACGAAGATGAGCCCCGCGCCGATGACCGTCGAGATCGCCGTGCCCCACGCGATGCCCGCGACGCCCCAGCCCAGGCAGGTGATGGACAGTGCTTCGATTCCCAGCGGCGTGATCGTCAGTTCGGGCACGGCCAGGTACACCGAGATGGCGATGTTGAACAGGTTGAACACGAGCATCGCGAAAAACGGCGTGCGCGTGTCGCCCGCGGCGCTGAGGCACGCGGTACCGATCGCGAGCACCGCGGTGGCCGGCGCGGCGATCGCGATGATGCGGAGGTACTCGATGCACAGCTCCCGACTTTCTCCCTGCAGCCGGGCGATGGACGCGATGACGTCGGCCCCGAAGAACACGATCGAGCCCATCAGCACCGCCCACACCATCGCCAAGACCAGCGCCTGCCCGAGCCCGGCGTTGGCCAGCCCGCGGTGCCGCGCCCCGATGGCCCGGGCGATCAGCGCCGCGCCGCCCGAGCCCACCGCCGAGGTCATCAGGAACAGGAACCAGCCGAAATACGCGGCGATGGCGATCGCGTTGGTCGCCTCGACGCTCAGCCGGCCGGCGATGGCGGTGTCCACGAAGTTGACCAGAAAACCCAGCAACTGCTGGAGAAACGGCCAGATCGCCAGGGCCGCGACCTGCCGGGGCAGCGACAGGCCCGCGAGCTTTCCGCCGAGCGTGACGGCGGGCGACAACTCAGAGTGGTCGTCACCGGGCCGAACCGCCAGGTCAGACGCCGCCGAGGTGGGCGTGGGGGTGGTCGGCGTGGCGGTGGTCACGCGGGCATCGTAAGCCGGGGCGTTGCCGGGTCGAGGGGATTGCCGGAAAAACGCGGGGGTTTTGTGGGTTTCGCGCGGCGGGTGGGGCCGCTCAAGCCTTGGCGGCTTTCAAGGGCTGCCACCACTGTGGGTTCTGCCGGTACCACGCGACGGTGTCATCCAAGGCCGCGGGCCAGGCGGAGCGGCTCGGGGTCCAGCCGAGTTCGTCGCGCACGCGGGTGGCGTCGATGGCGTACCGCCGGTCGTGGCCGAGGCGGTCGGCGACGGGTTGGATGCGGTCTTCGCCCAGCCCCATGGCGTCGAGGATCTGGTGGGTCAGTTCGAGGTTCGAGCGTTCGTTGTTGCCGCCGATGCAGTAACGCCGCCCGGCTTTCCCTCGCTCCAATACGGCCAGCACGGCTTCGCAGTGGTCTTCGACGTGGAGCCAGTCGCGGACGTTTTTCCCGTCGCCGTAGAGCGGGACGGTCTTGCCCTCCATGAGGTTAGTGATGAACAGCGGGATGACTTTCTCGGGGTACTGGTAAGGCCCGAAGTTGTTGGAGCAATTGGTGATGCGGACGTCCAGGCCGAACGTGTGGTGGTAGGCGGCGGCGAGCAAATCGCTGCCGGCCTTGGACGCGGCGTAGGGCGAGTTGGGGGCGATGGGCGTGTCTTCGGTGAACTTCAGATCGGGCTGATCGAGCGGCAGGTCGCCGAAGACCTCGTCGGTGGAGACGTGGACGAACACGCGCGGCCCGGCGTCGCGCGGCCGGTCTTTCTCGCAGCGCTGCAACGCGTCGAGCAGCGTCTGCGTGCCCAGCACGTTGGTGACGACGAACGGCCGGGCGTCCTGGATCGAGCGGTCCACGTGGGACTCGGCGGCCATGTGTACGACCGCGTCGCACTCCGCGATCAGTTGGGTGGCGAGTTCGGCGTCGTTGATGTCGCCCTCGACGAAGCGGTAGCGCTCGTTGCGGGTGTCGCCGGCTTCGAGGTCGCGGAGGTTTTCGCGGTTGCCGGAGTAGGTGAGCTTGTCGAGGTTGGTGAGCGTGGCGTCGGGCCGTTCGCGCAGGACGAAGCGCACGAAGTTGGACCCGATGAAGCCGCAGCCGCCGGTGATTAGGATGTTCATGACGTGGTCTTGGTCGGCGCGGGCGGCTTGGTGAGGGTGATGACGGGTTCGGGCTCGAGCCGGGCGAGGGTTTCGTCGAGGCGTTGCGTCCAGTGCGGCAGCTTGCCGAGCGCGGCGAGGGTTTTTTCGAGGTCGAGCACGCTGTAGGCCGGGCGGGCGGCGGGGCGGGGGAAGGCGTCGGAGGTGCAGGGCTCGACGTCGCAGCGGAGGCCGAGCGTTTCGACGATGCGGCGGGCGAACTCGAACCAGGTGCATTGGCCGTCGTCGGCGACGTGGTAGACGCCGGTGTTCACGTCTTCGGCGCTGAGGCGCAGCGCGGCGTCGGCGAGGGTAAAAACGGAGGTCGGCCGGCCTCGCTGGTCGTTGACGACGCGGAGCGTGTCGCGCTCTTTGGCGAGGCGCGCGATGGTGCGGACAAAGTTTTGGCCCCACGGCGCGTAGAGCCAGCTCGTGCGGAGGACACGGAAATCGCCGCCGACGCCGAGGATGGCGCGTTCGCCGGCGGCCTTGGTCCGGCCGTACGCGTTGACCGGGGCGATCGGGTCGTCGGGCCGGTAGGGGCGCTCTGAGTTGCCGGGGAAGACGTAGTCGGTGGAGATATGCACGAGCGTCGCGTCGATGTTGCGGCAGCGCTGCGCCAGGTGGAGCACGCCGTCGCGGTTGATGCGCATCGCGAGGTCTTCGTCGGTTTCGCAGCCGTCCACGTCGGTGTAGGCGGCGCAGTTGATAACGCGCGTGGTGTTGGGCGTGATCGTGTTGATGACGGCGGTGGGGTCGGTGATGTCGAGCGCTCGGGAATCCAGCGCGCGGTGCGGGATGCCGCGCTGTTGGAGCGCGTCGCACACGGCCCGGCCGAGCATGCCGCGGGCGCCGGTGACCACGGTGTGGCCTCGTGTTGCCGAAGCGTCAGGCATGGTTCACCGCCTCGGAAAACGAAAACGGCGTCTCGAAGTCCGCCCAGCCCGGCAGCGCGCGGTCTTTCGGCGAAAGCACGGCGTCGGCGTCGTCAACGCCCCAGTCGATGCCCAGGGCCGGGTCGTTCCAGATCAGGCCGGCGTCGTGGTCGGGGGCGTAGTACGCATCGACCTTGTACGCGACTTCGCAGTCGGGTTCGAGCGTCGCGAATCCGTGGGCGAAACCGGCGGGGACGAAAAGGGCGTGTCCGTTCGCAGCGCTGAGTTCCACGGCGACGTGCCGGCCGAACGTCGGCGAGCCGGCCCGAAGATCGACCGCGACATCGCGGATCGCGCCGCGCACGCAGCGGACGAGCTTGGCCTGGGCGTGTGGCGGGGTCTGGAAGTGCAGGCCGCGCACGGTCCCGGGGTGCGTGGAACGCGAGAAGTTGTCTTGGATGAAGTCCAGGTCGAGGCCGTGCTCGGCGAAAACCGCGCGGCGGTAGGTCTCGAAAAACACACCGCGCTCGTCCTCGAAACGCCGCGGCTTCATCAGGAACACGCTGTCAAGTTCGAGCGGCTCAAGTTGCATGGCGACCCCCCGTAGATGATTGCGCGGGGTGGCGCTCGGCGGCTTCGGCGAGGACCGTTTTGAGGTACTCGCCGTAGCTGTTGTTCTTCATGGTCTCGGCCTGGGCTTCGAGCTGCGCCGCGTCGATGAAGCCCATGCGGAAGGCGACCTCTTCGGGGCAGGCGATCATCAGGCCCTGCCGCTGCTCGATGGTCTGGACGAAGACCTGGGCCTGGAGCAGGGACTCGTGGGTGCCGGCGTCGAGCCACGCGGTGCCGCGGCCCCAGAGCTGGACGCTCAGTTCGCCGCGCTCGAGGTAGACGCGGTTGAGGTCGGTGATCTCCAACTCGCCGCGGGGTGAGGGTTTGAGCTGCTTGGCGTACTCGACGACGTGCCGGTCGTAGAAGTACAGGCCGGGCACGGCGTAGTGGCTCTTGGGGTGCGCGGGTTTTTCTTCGAGGGAAAGGACCTTGCCGTTTTCGTCGAACTCGACGACGCCGTAGCGCTCCGGGTCGCGGACGGGGTAGCCGAAGACGCGGGCGCCGGATTCGAGCTTGGCGGCGGCCTGGAGTTGTCGACCCAGGCCGGTGCCGTAGAGGATGTTGTCGCCGAGGATGAGCGCCGCGGGTTCACCGGCCAGGAAGTCTTCCCCGATGAGGAACGCTTGGGCCAGGCCGTTGGGCTCGGGTTGGGGGGCGTAGGCGATGTCGAGGCCGAACTGCGAGCCGTCGCCCAGGAGTTTCTCGAACTGGGGCAGGTCGGTCGGCGTGCTGATCAGCAGGATCTCGCGGATGCCCGACATCATGAGGACGGCCAGCGGGTACATGACCATCGGTTTGTTGTAGACGGGCAGGAGCTGCTTGCTGACCGCCCGGGTAAGGGGGTACAGCCGGGTGCCGTGTCCGCCGGCCAGGATGATCCCACGCATAGGCCTCTCTTCTCGTCGGTTGGCGTCGCGTCCGCGCGGCGATGGCACATCGGTCGTCGTGTATCGCTCCGCGGCTCAAAAGCAGGTTGAGGCCGCCGGGCGACGCCAGGTTGATGCCCTCCACAATCCACGCGGCCGGCGGGCGGGTCGGCCGGTCGGGACGTCCGCGCGGCGGCAGGGCACCGCGACGAGGTTCCCGTGGATCACACCCTCTTGCTTGTGAATCTAACGCAGGGCGGAGAGAAGTCAACGGTCTGTCGGCCAGACATGGGAAAGACACGGTCCTCGGGTTCTCCGGCAAAGAAGCGATTGGGTGGTCAGGTCAGGGCCGGAAATGATCAAAATGGCAACATAGGCGGCTTGGCTTGAATAGGTCTTGGGCACTCACAGTTTTTGTCACCTCAAATAAGGGCTTTTCCCACCCACGGGGTCTTGAATTATCGGGCAGAATGTGAGATAACTACGGGGCCTGTGGGTGAGTAAAACCGGCCGGTGGACCGCTACCAACCCGGAGCGGAGGTCGGACTTGTGTGTGGACGGGGTTTGGCGAGGAGGCATCGCGAGTTGAGTGGTGAGGCTGTTATTGATGAATGCGCATCGGATGTGGTCGTGGCGGCGCCTTGGCGGCGTCCCTTCGACGACCGGCCGATGCCGCACGACCACCGTTGGTATGTGATCCGCACGCGGAGCCGGCACGAAGCCCGGGTCCACGAGATTGCGACCGCGGAGGATGCCGTGTGCTTCTTCCCGCAGTACCGGGTGCTCCGGGTCTATCAGCACCGCAAGGTGCACCGGTGGCTCCCGATGTTCCCGGGGTATGTCTTCCTATACGGGGATCTGGACGCGCTGTACCGCCTGGACCGCGGCACGCACACGGTTGGGTTCCTGATGGTGGAAGACCAGCGGCGTCTTCACGACGAGCTATGCCAGATTGATCGAGCCGCACAGTCCGAGGTGCCGTGCGAACCGCACCCGGAGCTGCGGCACGGGGTCATGGTGAGGGTGTCTTCGGGGCCGTTTCAGGGGATGCAGGGCATGGTGGATGCCCGGCTGCGTCGCCCGGATCGTCTGATTCTCCAGGTAGGGATCCTGGGACAGGCGGCGGCTCTGGAGATCGATGCAGACCTGCTCGAGGTGCTCGAGCCGGTCGAAGCCTGAAGGGATTGCGAGCCTTTCAGGGAAAACAAGGGCAGGTGCGGACGGACCCGCGAGGACCAACACCCTTTATAGACCCGGCGACTCGCCGCAGCGGAAACAGCCGTGCGCGCGACATGGGCGGAGCCTGCCCATATCGGGTTTGGTCGTCTCGCGTTCTCGGACCTTGCCTCTCCATTTCGTGCGGATTCGATGTGGGAAAAACCGGATGGGCGTCTTCCGGGATGCAGAAAAAGCGCTGCGACGGCGTGAGGTTTTTTCGAATTGACTTGCTGAGGCCCGGTTTCGACCCGGCTTCGAGGTGTCTGTGGCGTCCGGCTGTGACGTTTAGGTAACTTATTTCTATTTCTTGTTTTAGGAGAAATAGTTCACGGCGGTATTCGGCAGATTTGATGGCTTCGGCGTGGCCTGGTTGTGAAAATAGGGTCTCCTGTGCGAACACAGGAAACACTGGCAATCTAGGGAGTGCCCCACTATGTTGCTTCCCCGCAACCAAGCCTTCGACCCGAGCACCAATTCGTTTTCTTGGTCCGACCCGGGCTCCAGCCGTCCCTCATGGCTGAAGCATGTCAGGCGACCGCGAAACCGGCATCCGTTTACGACCGCCATGCTTGCAGCCGCGATTGTTGTCTCCGCGGGGCTCCCGGCTGACACCGAGGCCGCGCCCGCCACGCAGACCCTGTCCCTGACCAGTTCGTCCGGGTCGTTTGTCGTGTCCGGCAACGTGGCCATGAAGGTGGACTTCGACGTCGAAGCGGACAAGGTCATCTTCGACCTGGCCGGTCCTTCGACGGCCCGCGACACCGAGCGGTCGGCGCCTTACTACTTCGGCGGCGACAAGAACGGGGTCCCCCGTGGCTGGGACACGACGCAGGTCCCCGACGGGCATTACACGCTGACCGCGACCGCGATCGACGGCCGCCGCGAGGTGGGCCAGAAGGTGTTCCGTTTCGAGGTCCGCAACGACGTCGTGATCGCCCCGGCCCCGACGGACCCGACTCCGAGCCCGACGCCCGTGGCTCCGACGCCGGTGGAACCCGCACCGACGCTCACGGACGACCCGCTGACCGTCGGCACCATCACCGGTGTCCAGGACGGCGGCACCGTGGCCGGAACCCTGAACATCGCCGCCGACGTCTGGAACGACGTGCCGGCCAATGTGGTGTTTGAGCTGACCGGCCCGGTGTCGATGAAGCACACCGAGGTGGTCGCGCCCTACTACTTCAAGGGCGACCGCAACGGCAACCCCCGCGGCTGGGACACCGCGACCGCGCCCGACGGCGACTACGAACTGCGGGTGTATGCCGTCGACGCCGACGACACCGCGTCTGCGGCCAAGGTGGTCGGCTTCACGGTCGACAACGTGCCCGACGCCCCGGCCCAGCCCGAGGAACCCCAGATCACCCCGCCGGCTCCGGACCCCGAACCGACCACGCCCGCGCAGCCCGAGCCCGTCACGCCGACCGTGGACACCGTGATCGAAGGCTTCACCGGCATCCCCGCCGGGAACCTGCTGTCCGGGAAGGTCAACATCGCGGCGGCCGTGACCGGCACGCAGCCGGGCCGGGTCGATTTCGCCCTGCAGGGCCCGCAGCCGATGTCGCACCGTGAGTCGGAGGCCCCGTACTACTTTGGCGGCGACACCAACGGCAACCCGCGCGGCTGGGACACCACGCAGATGCCCAACGGCCGTTACAGCCTGACCGCCGTCGCCTACCTCGACGGCGAGACGCTCAGCCGCCGCACGGTCGTGTTTGACATCTTGAATGATCTGACGCCGGTCCTGGACCCGACGACGCCGACAACCCCCACGGTGACGCCGACCCCGGACCCCGAGCCGTCCCCGACGGTCGATCCGACCCCTGACCCCGACCCGACGCCCAGCGTCGCCGACCCCAAGCCGATTCCGGCAGACCTGTCGGGCGCCCCGGTGCTCAAGCCGGCGACGTCGGACCAGACGGCGTCGACGCCGAATATGAACCAGGTCGGCACCGGGTATGCCGCCGACAAGCCCGCCATCGCCCGCTGGGACGTGGTGCCCTGGCAGAGCTTCAACGAGCCCTTCGCCGTCGGCGTCATGGCGTTCCACGCCAACGGCATCGACCGGGTGGAGTTCAGCGTCAACGGCGGCCCGTGGTCGGCCGTCACCGAGATGACCGTGAACCCGCGCACCGGCGTCGAGGAATACGTCGCCGTGCTCGACCCCGCCAAGCTGCCCCGCGGCAAGGTGCAGGTCTCCGCGGTCGCGTACCCCAAGGCGGGCAAGCCCAAGGTCGTCCCGGTGCGCAATGAAAACACGCTCGTGCTCTACAACGACGCCGGGCCCAAGCGGGTGATCCGTGTCGGTCAGGACGCGTCGTCCCTGGAAGACGCGGTCAACAAGGCCGGCAACGGCGAAGGCGTGGTGGTCGAACTGCCCGCCGGCACGCACCGCCTGCCCGAGGCCGTCAAGCTCGACGGCGGCAACCAGCGGTGGTTCACCGTGACCGCCGCGCCCGGCGTGGACCGCGACAAGGTCGTCCTCGAGAACGGCGACGGCTACAAGTTCGGCGGCGCCCGCGTCAAGATCGCCAACGTCAAGCTCATGTCCCACCTCATGGGCAACGAGACCAAGGCCTCGGCCCTGTGGCTGGACAACGTCGAGTACACCGAAGGCAACGAGCGCGACGGCCGCGAGATCAAGCGCTTCGACGGCGGCGAGTGGTACACGGACAGCTACATCCACGACCTGCGCTTCGGCGCCGGCGACTTCGTCCGCGGCACCCACTTCGACGAGATCGGCGAGGACGTGCTCCGCAGCTACTACGCCATCATCAACACCCGCATGACCAACCTCAAGCGGCCGGCCGGCACCAAGTACCACGGCGACATCGGCGAGCGGCCGTTCGGCAACGACGTGATCATCTACGGCCTGAAGGTCCGTAACGGTAGCGTCGAAGGCTACGAGGGCGGCCCGCAGACCATCAACGGCTTCGCCATCGTCAACTCGGACATCGAGAACGACAAGGCCTACGTCTGGGGCAGCCGTCAGCCGGACACCGTGTTCCGCAACGTGTACACCAAGGACTCGCGGTTCGTCGGGCTCAGCGTGCTCCGCAATTCCGGCCGTTTCCACACCCGGGTGGACACGTTCACCATCGAGAACAGCACGTTCAACGGGAACCAGGCCCCCACCAACTGGTACGAGGTCGGCGCGACGGTTCGCGGCTTCGTCGGGGCCGACTGACCCCCACCCGTCTGCACGGCGCGGCCCGCCCGCCCGGCAGAACACAACCCGATTCCCTCGACCGGGAGCGCTCACCGCGCTCCCGGTTGTTCCATTGGTTTGGTCTCGCCGCGTCCACCCCGGGCCTAGGCGATCCGGCGCGCACGGCGACGTGCGGGCCGGTGTTGTGATCAGGAGTTGAAAGGAATTGTCTGAGATGACCACCCCCCGTGACCCCCATGATGACGCCGGCCCGGTTTCGTTCTTCGAGCCGCTGGAGCCGCGCGTTTTGCTCAGCGGCGACGTTGTGTACCGCGTGAACGCGGGCGGCGACGAGGTCGCGGGCACGCCCGTTTGGGAGGACGACAAGCCGGCGATCAGCTACGTGAACCAGCCGACCTCGGGCAGCGCGACGTTCGGCAACCCCACGCCGGTGACGCTCGATGGCTCCGTGCCCGTCGGGACGCCGACGGACATCTTCCAGCGGTTCCGCTACGACCCGGGCCAGCTCGACGAGATGCAGTGGGACTTCCCGGTCGCGCCGGACCTGTACGAAGTTCGGCTGTACTTCGCGGAGCTGGACGACGACGTGACGGCCGCGGGGCAGACCGTGTTCGACGTGTCGATCGAGGGGCAACTGGTCCTGGACGACTTCGACGTGTTCGCGGAGTCGGGCGGGATCCTGACCGGGATCATGCGCTCGTTCACGGTGCAGAGCGACGCGAACCTCGACATCGACTTCGACCGGCTGGTCGAGAACCCGTACATCAACGGCATCGAGATCCTCAGCGTGATCCAGCCGGACACGCTGGGCGCGGACGTGACGGCGCTGGACTTCGGGCTGACCGAGATCGGCACGCCGGGCAACCTCGCCGTCACGCTCAAGAACCTCGGCACCACCGGCGATCCGGCGATCACGCTGGGCACTGCGACGGTGACGGCGGGGGACTTCACGGACTTCACCCTCGACGACGTGAGCGGGCAGGTTCTCCAGCCAGGCGACACGCTGGTGGTCAACGCGACGTACGACCCCGCGGCGGAGGGCCTCGATAGCGCGACGGTGGAGCTGGCGCACTCGGGCGTGAACACGCCGCTGGCGCTGGCCTTTGCGGGCGAGGCCGTGACCGAGATCATCAACACCGCGCCGACGATCGACGCGATCGCCAATCAGGCGTTGCTCGAAGGCGACACGCTGTCGATCCCGATCCAGGCGCAGGACGTGGACGGGCACACGCTGGCGTTGTCGGCGACGCTGTCGGGCGGCGCGGCGTTGCCGGCGTTCATTTCGGTGGTGGATAACGGCGACGGAACCGGTACGGTGGAGTTGCAGCCGCAGCTCGGGGACGCGGCGGTGTTCACCGGCATCGAAGTCACGGTGACCGAGGTCGGGACGCCGGAACTGCTGAGTGCGACGACGATGTTCGACCTGGAGGTGGCGGAGGCGCCGGACCCGAGCCTGATCGTGTACCGGGTGAACGCGGGCGGCAATGGGGTCTCGGGCAACCCCGAGTGGGAGGACGACAAGCCGGCGTTGCCGTACACGAACCGCGAGGCGTCGGGCAGCAGCACCTACAGCTCGCCCACGCCGGTGGTGTTCGACGCCACCGTGCCGATCGGCACGCCCGAGCAGATCTTCAAGAGCTACCGCGACGACCCGCAGCAGCTTGAGGAGATGCAGTGGGACTTTGCGGTGACGCCGGGGATGTACGAGGTGCGGCTGTATTTCGCGGCGATCTTCGAGCCAGAGAACTTCGGCGGGGCGGACGTGTTCGACGTGTTCATCGAGAACGCGGTCGCGCTGCAGGACTTCGACATCTTCAGCGAGGTCGGCGGCTACACGGGGACGATGCGTTCGTTCATCGTCGACGCCGACGGCAACCTGGACATCGACTTCTTCCACGGCAACTCGGGCGACCCGCTGATCTCCGGCTTCGAGATCATCCAGGTCGAGCCCACCGTCGCGCTGGGCACGGAGGTCGAGGGGCTGTTTGTCGACGGCATCAACTTCGGCACGGTGCAGCTGCCCGGGCCCTCGATCAAGACGGCGAGCGTCACGCACCTGGGGACCACCGGCGACGCCGCGATCACGATCCAGTCGACCACCATCACCGGCGACACCGAGTTCACCGACAACTTCGACGACCTGACCCCGGTCGTGCTCCAGCCCGGGCAGTCGTTCGACATCGACGTGGCGTATGCGCCGGCCGCGACGACCACCAACGCCGCGACGCTGACGGTCGAGTACACGGTCGACGGCGACCCGCAGGTGCGGACGCTGGTGCTCAGCCTCGACGCCGTCGCCACCGACGCCGCGCCCATCGGCTTCGGGAAGAGCACGCTCGCCAACGTGAACAACACGTCAAACCCGACGTCGCTGCAGTTCGGGCCGGACGGCCGGCTCTACGTCGGGCACCAGGACGGCACGATCAATGTGTACACCATCACGCGCAACGCCGCGAACGACTACGCGGTGACGGCCGCCGAGACCATCGACCTGGTCTACAACATCCCCAACCACAACGACGTCGGCGTGCCCGACCCGGTGGAGGGGCGGCTGATGACCGGCATCTACGTCGCCGGCACGTCGGTCAACCCGGTCATCTACACCATCAGCAGCGACCCGCGCGGCGGCTCGGGCGGCAACGCCAACGTCGATACCAACTCCGGCATCCTCTCACGGTTGACCTGGACCGGCGCGGCTTGGGAGAAGGTTGATCTGGTCCGTGGCCTGCCGCGCTCCGAAGAGTTGCACGGCGGCAACGGCATGGAGTACGACGCCAACACCAACACGCTGTACCTCGCGTACGGCGGCAACACCAACGCAGGCGCGCCTTCCAGCAACTTCGGCTACCTGTCGGAATATGCCTACTCCGCGGCGATTCTCTCGTTCGACCTCGACGCCCTCGACGCGCTGCCCACGCAGTTGGACCCCGTGAACCCGGACGTCGACGGCGACACTTTCGACGACAACTTCTTCAAATACGACCTGCCCACGCTCGACGACGAGGACCGCGACTTTGACGGCTTCGGATCCGACGTCGACCTCACGGCCGGCATCCAGGACGTCTTCGGCGGCAACAACGGCAAGAACCAGGCGAAGCTCGAGCTCAACGGCCCGGTCCAGGTCTACTCGCCCGGCTGGCGCAACCCCTACGACCTGGTCATCCACAGCAACGGCAACTTCTACACCATCGACAACGGCGCCAACGGCGGCTGGGGCGGCGCGCCGGTCATCGACGACAACGGCACGCCGGGCGACCCGTCCGACGACTTCCCGACCAACGCGCCCGTTGATGGCGGCGGCATCGCCACCGAAGACAACCTTCAGGTGATCCCCAACCCCGGCTTCTACGGCGGCTCGCCCAACCCCGTCCGCGCGACGCATAACATCACCTTCAACCCGACCAACCCGCAGTCCCCGACGATCGACGTGCCGGAAAACCCGGCCGAGGCCTACTTCACCGTCCCGCAGACCGTCGGCGAGGGGGCGCTGGTCACCTTCGACACCTCGACCAACGGCCTGGTCGAGTACACGGCCACGAACTTCGGGTCGGCGATGCAGGGCGACCTGTTGGCGGCGTCGTTCTTCGGCGGCAACACGATCTGGCGCCTCCGCCTCGACCCGTCGGGGCAGAACGTCCTGCTCAAGCAGCCGCTGTTCACGTCGGTGGGCGCTGCGCCGCTGGACGTGACCGCGCTGGGCGACGACGGTCCGTTCCCCGGCACCGTCTGGACCGGCGACTGGGCGACCAACCAGATCGTCGTGTTCGAGCCCGCCGACTTCGACGGCGGCGGCGGGACCGGCGACCCCAACGACCTCGACGGCGACGGCTACTCCAACGACGACGAAAACGCCAACGGCACCGACCCCAACAACGCCGGCAGCATCCCCTCGGACAACGATGGCGACTTCCTCTCCGACCTGCTCGACGACGACGACGACAACGACACGGTCTTCGACGTCGACGACGCGTTCGCCATCGACGACACGAACGGGCTCAACACCGGCGTCGTGCGTTACGACTTCACCAACGCCGACAACGGCTTCTTCCAGCTCGGGTTCACCGGGCTGATGCTCGACGACACAAACACGTGGCAGGAGCTGTTGCAACTCGACCAGTCGAGTTCCACCGGCGGGGCAGGCCAGGTATTGACCATCGGCAACATCGACGCCGGCACGGCGGTGGGGTCCGCCAACACGCAGCTCAACGCGTTCCAGTTCGGCGTCAACCCGACGCTGATCAACGACACGTTCACGGTCACCACGCGGCTGATCACGCCGTTCTTCGACAACCCGCTGCCTGGGCAGGAGATGGGGCTTTACGTCGGCGACGGCACGCAGTCCAACTTCGTGCAGCTCGTGCTCAGCGGCGACGCCGGGGGCCAGGTGCAGTTCGGCGATGAGTTCGGCGACGTGGTGATCTCGTCGCAGACGCAGCCGCTGAACATGGTCGATATCGACTACGTCGATCTGATCCTGACGGTGGACCCGGTGGCCGAGACGGTGAGCGCGGCGTACGTGGTTTCGCGGAACGGCTCGCTGGAGACGCGGGTCGACCTGCCCGCGAGCGTGTCGGTGCCCATGAGTTGGGTCGATGGGTCGGCGGCGTTGGCGGCGGGCATCCGTGCGTCGGCCAGCGGCACGCCGTTCGACGCGACGTGGGACTTCATCGAGGTCGATGCCGACCAGGCGAACCAGCTCGGCGTCGATGTGGCGTCGCTGGACTTCGGCACGGTCGCGCCGGCGCAGACGACGGTCCGGTCGGTTGTGCTGACCAACCTCGGCGACGGCACCGACCCGGACATCACGCTGGACCCGATCCAGTTGACCGGCGACACCGACGCCTTCACGCTGATCCTGCCCAGCGCCACGCCGATTGTGCTCGCGCCCGGGCAGTCGGTCACCGTCGATGTGCAGTTCAACCCGCTGACCGAGGCGAGCTTCACCGGCGACCTGGCGATCACGCACACCGGCATCGGCGGCAGCGTCTCGATCTCGCTGGCGGGCCTGGGCGCAGTGCCCAACACGGCCGGGCGTCTGGTCATTCAGCCCGGGACGACCAACATCAAGCGGGCGAGCACCTTCGGCACCCAGTCGTTCCGCCTGTTCAACGACTCGACGGACGGCAGCAACATCACGCGGGTGACCATTGACCTGTCGACCGCAATCCTGACTGACTCCGTGTTCGACCCCGACGGCCTGGCCGGCGACACCGACGGCCGCGACCTCGTGTCCGGCGGCGGCAGCGTCGAGACCGGTTTCGCGGGCCATACGTTGCTGTCTCCGCACGACGGCGGCTACGACGCGGTCGAGATCGACTTCACCGACTTCAACCCCGGCGAGTCGTTCCTCTTCGGCCTGGACGTCGATCCGACCAGCGTGAAGGGCTCGGAACCGCCCGGCCCCGAACACGCCGCGAGCGTGAGCGGGACCGAGCTCTCGGGTGCGACCGTCACGATCGAGTTCAGCGACGGGTCGATCCTCACCTCGTACACCTACCCGGTGCCGGGCACGCAACACGCGTCCCAGGCCACGATCAACGCGGACGTCCCCGCCGCGCCCACGGGCATCGAGGCGGTCGGCCTGATCCTCGAAGCGCTGTCGCCCGGGCGTTCGGGCACGGTCGTGGGCGACCCGAACCAGACCATCCGCGTCTTCGGTCAGGTTGGGGAGACGGTCTCGCTGTTGCGGCTCGAAGCCGGGCTGTTCCTGGAGGACGTGCCCAACGGCGGCTTCGACATCGACCTGCTGGAGTCCAACTCGATCGTGGCGATCGACGAATGGACCGACGTGATCGGTGCCGGCGGGTTCGTGGATTTTGCGATTACGTTGACGGACACGAGCCCGCTGGACATCGCCGGGTTCAACATGTTTACGGCGGTGGTCAATGAGGGCGGCGTCACCGGTGCCCCGACCGACGTGATCGTGATCAAATACGACGATACGCCGGACTACGACTTCGGCGACGCGGCGGCGACCTACGGCACGCTGCTGGCCGACGACGGCGCCCGGCACTTGCGGCCCAGCGGCGCCGCCAGCGAACCGGCGTCGCCCGCGCTCGGGCCGTCGGTGGATACCGAAGCCGACGGCTTGCCGACGGCGGGTGCTGACGGCGACGACCTCGATGCGGGCGATGACGAAGACGGCCTTGCGGGCGCGACGCTCGTGGCCGGCGGCGCGAGCCAGATCGACGTCACCGTCACGGGCTCGGGGTTCCTCGATGCGTGGCTGGACCTGAATCAGGACGGCGACTTCCTCGACGCCGACGAGCACGTTTTGGACGCGGTGTTCGTGACCGGCGGGTTGAACACTCTGCCGGTGACCGTGCCGGTTTCCGCGCTCGACGGATCGACCGTGCTGCGGCTGCGGCTGTCCAACGAGGCGGCGGGCGTCGGCCCGACCGGCCTGGTGGTCGGCGGCGAGGTCGAGGACCACTTGGTGACCGTGACCGGCGGCGCGGACGGCGTCGCACCGACCGTCACCGGCGTGTATGTCTCGGGTTCGTTGTGGTCGCCGGACTTCCTCAACACCATCGACCCGGCGACGGGCCAGGGGTACCTGGCCTCAAACGGCGTCGATCAGTTGTTGGCCTTGCCCTGGGCGAACCTCGACCGCGTCTCGATCGTGTTCGACGAGGACGTGACGGTCGGCCAGAACGACCTGGTGATCAGCGGGGTCAACGCCAGCTACACATTCAGCGCCTTCAGCTACGACTCCCCTACGCGGACGGCGATGTGGACCCTCGACGCCCCGATCGGGGTCGACAAACTGCGGCTCGACCTGGCCGACACGGTCACCGACCTGGCGGGCAACGCGCTCGACGGCGAATGGACAGACGGCGTCAGCACGGCCAGCGGTAACGGCACCACCGGCGGAAGCCTGAGCATGCGGCTGAACGTGCTGCCCGGCGACACGGTGAACTCCGCGAGCCCGATCGTGCTGGGCAACGACCTGATCTACGTCCGGGACCGGCTGGGTGAGACGTTCAACGACGCTGGCTTCAGCGTCTGGGCCGACCTCAACGGCGACGGGTCGATCAGCAACGACGACCTGAACCTCGTCCGTTCGGCGCAGTTCTCACGGCTGCCCGGCGGCGAGCCGTGAGTGACGCAGGATGAATGCATTGAGTGGTACCGGACCGTCGCGCGTTAAACACGGGTTTTCTCGATGTATGTGCTGATCGCCACCGCCGCGCGCCCAGAGCTGCTGACCCGCACGCTGGATTCGCTGGCGAGCTGCGCTTTGCCCGACACGTTCCGGGAAGTCATCGTGGTGGAAAACGGCGGTCGACGCGGCGTGGAAGAAGCGGTCGCCAATGCATCGCCGTCGCTTCGGGCCCGCTACATGTTCCGGGAAGAACCGGGCAAGTGCGGCGCACTCAACGCGGGGCTGGCGACGTTGGACCCGGGGCTGGTCGTGTTCCTCGACGACGACGTGCGCCTGGCACCCGAAACGCTAACGGCTTACACGCAAGCCGCCGCAGCGCAACCGCGGGCGTACTACGGCGGGCCTTGTGCGGTGGATTACGAGACGCCGCCGCCGTCGTACCTGATCAAGTACCTGCCGTTCTCGGCCCGCGGATGGGAGCCCGAAGGCACGTACGGCGCGGACCGCCCGATGCACTTCCTGGGCTTCAACTGGGCGGCCCACGCCGAAGACGTCCGCGCTGCGGGCGGGTTCCCGGAACACGTCGGCCCGGGCCAGGTGGTGCGTGTCGGCGACGAAGACTTCGTGCAGGACGCACTGCTCCAACGCGGCCTCGCCTGGGAATACGTCCCGGCGGCGCGGGTGTGGCACTGGGTTCCCCGTGAACGATCCGACGCGCGGTGGCTGATCGAACGCGGGTACCACAACGGCCGGTCGCGGGCGTCCCTGACGCCGTCCGGCGGTGTGGGAGTGTTCGGATGTCCGTGGTGGGTCTGGCGCCGGTGGGTGACGAGTCAATTGCGATCGGCCGCGACCCGACTAGTCGGTTCCGAGCAAGGCCGTTTCCGCGCCGCGTACGGGCTGAGCATCAACCGGGGCCTGCTGCACGGCTACCGCGAGAAGGCTTTCGCGACCCCGGCGACCCCGAACAACCCCTCGATCGCGAGACCGGTTTCATGAGCCTGCGACGCCTGGACAAGAAGGTGATCAAGGCGGTGCACAGCGCCCGGAAGCGGCGTCGCGCCGGGCGTTGGGACCAGGCGTTGTACGCGGGCTTCGACGCGGCGTCGCGGGGGATGGTGGCGGGGCGGCTGCTCGTGGTCTCGGGGATGCGCCGCAGCGGCAACCACGCGATCATCAACTGGGTGTTGCACAACGCGCCGAAGCCTTCGCTGTTTTTGAATTGCGTCCGGACCGGGCATCACCTCAACCCGTTGGTGAGTTGCGGGCAGGTCGAGGCGTTCGGGCCGGACGGCTCGGTGGTGATCGAGCCGGAAGACCCCGACAAGGGCGAGAAGGTCCGTCACCTGCACTTGGCCCACCCGCACAAGGCGTTGACGGTGGTGAGTTACGAAGATCACCCGCTGCGCGGCGAGCACCTGGACACGCTGCACGATCAGGCGTCGCGCTGGCTCGGAAGTCATGAAATTTGCCAGCACATGTTGATCATGCGTGATCCGTTCAACCTGTTCGCCAGCCGGCTGCACAAGTACGGTGCGGTTCCGACGCGGATTGTGGACGGGTGGATGGCGCACGCCCGGGCGTGGGTGGAAGACACTGGCGAAGCGGACGGCGACCTGATCAAGGTTAACTACAACCGCTGGTGCGTGGACGACGCGTACCGCCGGGCGTTGGCCGAGACGCTGGGCCTGGACGACTGGCAGCGCGGGGGCGACCAGGTCAGCGGAATCGGCGGCGGCAGCTCTTTCGACGGCACCGCGTACCACGGCGACGCCGCCCGGATGCGCACCGACGAGCGCTGGCGGAAGCTGATCGACGACCCGCGCTATCTCGGGTTGTTCAACGACGAGGTGTTGGAGTTGTCGCGTGCCGTGTTCGGCCCGATGCCCGATGCCGAGTCTGCCGTGACGCGCGGAGGCGCGAGCGTTTCAACATGACCCGCGTCTCCCCTCCGACTGACCCGCCCGAGGACCGGAACGGCTCCGGCGCCTTCGCGACCGACCACCTGCTGCCCCAGCTCAAGGAGCGGACGGTGCGCGGCGGGGCGCACACCGCGATCACGCAAGCCCTCAAGGGGGGGCTGCAACTCGCGGGCGTGGTCGTGCTGGCGCGGCTGCTGGCGCCCGAAGACTTCGGCCTGGTCGCGGTGGTCACGGCCGTGACGGGGTTCGCGCTGCTGTTCCGGCAGATGGGCCTGCCGATGGCGACGGTGCAGAGCCCGACGCTGACCCACCAGCAGGTCAACAGCCTGTTCTGGATCAACGTGGGGATGAGCCTGCTGCTGGCGGCGCTGACTGCGGCGGCGGCGCCGCTGATCGCCCGGGTGTTCGGGGACGACCGTCTGACGATGCTGGTCGTGGTCGCGGCGTCGGGGTTCATACTCGGCGGGCTGAGCGCGCAGCACCGGGCGCTGCTCCGCAGGGAGATGCGTTTCGCCGCCATCAACCAGACGCAGGTCGTCGGGATGGCGCTGGGGACGGGGTCGGCGATCGCGTTCGCGTGGATGGGCTTGAGCTACTGGGCGCTCGTGCTCTCGCAGATCGTCAACGGGGTTTACAACGCGGCCGCGTTCTGGTGGTTGTCGCCTTGGCGGCCCGGTCGGCCGGCGGTGGGCGGCGGGATCAAACGGCTGCTGATGTTCGGCGGGAACCTCACGGCCGCGAACCTGACAACGTACCTCAGCAAGAACGTCGACAACCTGCTCATCGGCGCCATGCTCGGCCCCACACTGCTGGGTGCGTACAGCAAGGCGTATAGCGTGGTGATGCTGCCCGTGCAGCACCTGGGTCGGCCGCTGAGCACAGTCATGGTGCCGGCGATGAGTCGCCTGCACGACCAGCCGCAGAAGCTCGCAAACTACTTCTACCGGGCGGCGCATTTCCAGGCGGTGGTGTGCATCCCGCTGCTGGCTCTGTTGGCGCTGTTCCCGTTGGGCATGACGCGGCTGATCCTCGGGCCGCAGTGGGACCAGGCCGCCGAGGTGTTCCGGATCTTTGCGCTGGGGTCGCTCGCCCAGCCGATCATCGGCGCCTGCAACTGGTTGATGATCGCCACGGACCGGACGGGGCGTTTCTTCTTCTACAGCGTGGTCAACACGGTGATCCTGGTGGCGGCGTTCGCGTCGGTGGTCACGCTGGGGATCGAGGCGATGGCGTGGGCTTACGGCGCCGTGACCTGGGCGGTGTTGCCGTGGTTGCTGACCCTTGCCCTGCGGAAGTCCCCGGCCAACCTGATGGGCCTGTTGCGGGCGTTGCGCGGGCCGGTCGTGGCGACGGCGGCGGCGGTGGGCGTCGCGTGGTTCGTGGGCGAGCGCGTGGCGTTCGACGACCCGCGTTGGCTGGCGCTGGCCGGCGGCGCGGTGGGGGCGGTGACCTACTTCGCCGTGTTGGCGGTGATGGGCGATCTGGCGCAACTCGCGTCGCTGCGCCAATTCCTCCGGCCACCCAAGGCCGCGAAGCAACCGGAGCCGGCCCTATGACCATCCCCGCGCCCGCCATCCCGGACGTGGCCGCGCCGATGCGGCTGCCGGATTTCATCATCCTCGGCGAGATGAAGTGCGGCACGACCACGCTGTGGGACCTGCTCAGCCGCAGCCCGCGCGTGTTTTTGCCCGATGACAAGGAACTGCACTTTTTCGGCAGCTACGCGAAGTTCCCGCAGCACGGCCGGTATGAGCATGACGGCTTGGCGCGTTACGCCGCGCTGTTCGAGTCCGCGCCGGGCGACGCGTACTGCGGCGAGGCGACGCCGAACTACCTCAGCGACGCCGGCGCCTGCCGTCGTATCCGTGAAGCGTTGCCGGAGGTGCGGTTGCTCGCGGTGCTCCGTGACCCGGTGGATCGGGCGTGGTCGCACTACTGGCACCAGATCCGGCGGGGGACGGAGACGCTCGGGTTCACCGACGCGCTCGAGGCCGAGGCGGATCGATTGTCATCGGGGACCGACGACGACCGCATGATGTTCGGGTACGTGCATCGTGGGCGGTATGCCGAACATTTGAACATGTATGCGGACGCGTTTGGTGCGGAAGCGTTGCATGTGGTGTTGCTGCCGGACCTCAAGCGTGACCCGGCCGGTACGATGCGCGGCGTGTTCGAGCATCTCGGGCTATCGGCGGATGCCATCCCGGCGGACCTGGCGCCGGCCGGGAAAAACCGTGCGGACTACCCGAAGTGGCCGGCCGTGGATCGCGCAACGCGGGCCGCGCGCCGGGTCGCCGACGCCGGCGGACCGTGGGCGCGTTCGACCGCGGCGGCGGTGGGGCGGTGGACCCGGCCGTGGCGCACGTACCGCGGTGCCGGCCGGATGCCCGCCGCGTCGCGGGCCCGTCTGGAGCGGGTGTTTGCCGAGCCGAACCGGCAACTGGCCGAATGGTTGGGCCGACCGTTGCCGTGGGGCGACGCGTAAGCCGGGCACCGCGCGTCCGCCGCGCGGCCCCACCGAGAACCGTCCATGATCAGCATCGTCATCGTGACCTGCGACCGTCTGCACCTGCTGCGGCAGACGATGGAGAAGGTGATCGCCGTCACCTCGCCGATGACGCGCGAGGTCATCGTGTGGAACAACGCCTCGTCCGACGGGACCAAGGAGTACCTCGACGGCCTGACCGACCCGCGGCTTCAAGTCATTCACAGCCCGGAGAACATCGGGCTCAACGCGTACCGGCCCGCGTTCGAGCGCACGACGCAGGACTACCTGGTCGAGCTCGACGACGACGTGATCGACGCGCCGCCGCAGTGGGACCGCACGATGCTCGAGGCGTACCAGAAGGTCGAGCCGGAGAACGTCGCGTACCTGGCGGCCGACGTGACCGACGACGGCCAGAGCCGCGCCGCCGACATCCGCTACCGCCGGGACGCCCACAAGTACCAAAGCCGTGAAGTGGCTGGGGTCGAACTGCTCGACGGCCCGGCCGGTGGTTGGTGCACGATGGTGTCTCGCCGCGTTGACGAGTCGGTGGGCGGCAAGAAACAGAACCCCGACTTCATCTACTTCAGCCAGGACACGCTTTACACGGCGGCGCTGAAGAAGGCGGGCTACGAGCTGGCGCTGCTGCCGTCGGTCAAGGTGTTTCACGCGTCGGGCCCGGCGTTCGACAAGAACCCGGGGCTGGAAGAGCTGAAGCAGCAGTTCTTCGAGGTGCGGAACCGGTCGCGTCGGCGGAAGCGCCGGATCAAGCAGTGGCTGGAGCGCGTGCCGGGCGTGCCGGCCCTGAACGCCCGGTTGAAGGTGTACACGCCGCCGCGGTCCGTGTGAACCATGGCCGGGCGTCGTGCCGGACGCTCGCGGACTTCGGAGACGGCCGTTGCGACGTGTTCTGTTGATCTCGTACTACTTTCCGCCGGACGGGGGCGGTGGCACGCAGCGGGCGGCCAAGTTCGCGCGGTATCTGCCGGAGTCCGGGTGGTCGCCCACGGTATTGACGCGTCGTCCGCCGGCGTCGCGGCAGAGCTGGGAGCCGGAAGACGCGAGCCTGCAGGACGAACTGGGCGCGTCGGTCCGGGTGCGACGCGTGGCCGGGCTGACCGACGATCCGCCCGTGCCGATGCACGCCGACGCCAACGACGCCGACCACCCATGGGTCCGGGCGGCGACAAAGGAAGCGTCGGACCTGCTCGAAGCGGAACCGCACGACGCGATCCTGCTGACCATGCCGCCGTACGGGTTGTGGGCGCTGGGCGCGGCGTTGCAGAAGCGTTTCGATATTCCGGTCGTGTACGACCTGCGCGACCCCTGGGCGTTGGACGGTGCGCCGCTCTACGCGAATCGTCGCCAATGGGAACACTCGCACGCGTGCATGAGCTTGGCGCTGGAAAAAGCAGATGGCGTGGTTGCCAACACTCCCGAAGCGGGCCGCGCGTTGGCGAAGTTTGCGATCTCTTTGAAGGTGCCCCTGGCCGTGATCCCCAACGGGTTTGACCCGGAAGACTTCGCCGAGACCGGGGAAGCGGAGCACGACGAGTGCCTCGACAAAGAAGGGGCCGGCGATCCCAACGTGTTCACCCTGGTCCACGTCGGCACGCTGCACAGCGGCGCCTACCTCAAGACGCTTGGACTGCGCGGGTTTCTTCGGCGCGTGAAACACTTCCGTGCCCGCCCGATCGACATTCAAGGGCGGACCCTGATGCCCCTGTTGCGGGCGGTCCGTTTGTTGGAAAAGTCCGGGAGTGCGACCCGCAAAGTCGACGTGGTGCAGGTCGGCCCGGAAGACCCGGCGACACGGGCGCTGCTGGTTCGGGAAAGGATGATTGATCGGGTTCGGTTCACCGGGTATTTGCCGCACCGGGCGTCGGTGGCGTGGATGCGGCGGGCCGACGCGTTGTTTCTGCCGTTGCACGGTTTGCCTCCCGGTCAGCGCAGCCTGATCGTGCCGGGCAAGGCATACGAGTACGCGGCGTCGGGCACGCCGATCCTGGCGGCGGTGCCGGAGGGCGACGCGCGGGAGTGGGTGATGGCGACGGGTCGGGCCGAGGTCGCCGATCCCTGCCGACCGGACCAGATCGCCGAGGCGTTGCTGCGGCTGATGAACCGGCCGCGGAACGAACGCGCAGAGTCGGCACAGCACGATTCGTTGCTTGCAGCGTTCAGTCGGCGGCGTCAAGCGTCGGACCTCGCGGCCTACCTTGATGGATTGATCGGCGGGCCGCCGCCGGTGACGGAGCCCCGCGTGTGAACGTGACGGTGAAAAGTTCGTCGCTCGTGGATGTCCCCGTCGATCTGGGGATGAACCCGTCGAAGCGCGCGGTCGTGTCGGACCCGATGCTGGCCGGGCTGGTGACGGTGTTCGTGCTGGCGTTCTTCGTGCCCGGGAAGATCGCGTTTAACGCCGGGCCGCTGCAACTGACGCCGATGCGGGCGATCGCGTTGGTGCTGATGCCGCTGATGCTGTCGCGCGGGCGGATCCGGTGGGGGTTGCCCGACGCCGCGATGGCGGTCGTGTTTCTGGTGGGTTTCATCACGTTCGCCAAAACTGGCGGGCCCGTTCGCGCTGCGGAGGCCATCGGTCGGCAGACGCTCGACTCGGGCTTGCCTTACCTGGTGGGCCGGTGGCTGACGCAGGACCGTCATCGCTTCGAGCACGTCGTTCGGCGGCTGATCGATGTGTTGTGTGTGTTCAGCGTGGTGGCGGTGTTGGAGGCGCTGTTCCGAGTGAATGTGCACCGTGAGGTGTGGGGCCTGATCGGCGACGCCGGCCGCGGCATCCACCCGGAGATGCGGATGGGCGTCACGCGGGTCAAGGCGTGGACGGACCACCCGATCATGTTCGGGCTGGTGTACGCGTCGGTGCTGCCGCTGCTGCTCTACGCCCGGGCCGAGCGCAGCGGGTGCTTCGGGCGGTCGGTGAACCTGAAGATCGGGCTGTGCCTGCTGGGCGTGTTCTGGTCGGTGTCTTCCGGGGCGTTTGCGGCGGCGCTGATCGTGATCGCGCTGCACGTGTGGGAACGGCGGGGCCCGGGGCGTTCCGCGGACCGCTGGGCGATGGCCTGGGTCGGGGCGCCGACCGTCTGGTACGGCCTTGACTTCCTGTCCGGCCGGCCGCTGATGCGCATCCTGATGATGAAGCTGCACCTCAGCAGCCCGATGGCGTGGCACTACCGCTGGCAGCTCTACCGCCGGGTGATGGACGCGATGCCCGGCCACTGGATGCTCGGGCACGGGCTCAGCACCCCCGAGAACTTCGTCGGCGGTTACGCGCAGTCGGTCGACAACCACTACCTCATGGTGCTGTTGAACCGCGGCGTGGTCGGCGTGACGGTGTGGGTCCTGTTCATGGTGGCGGCGTGTCTGGGCGCCGCGAAGTGGGTGTGGTTCGGGCAGGACACGGCGACGACGCGGTTGGCCCGGGCGGTGTGTTTCTCGATCGTGATGTTCGCGATCGCGCAGTTCTCGGTGGCGGTGTTCTCGACCGCGGGCGTGCTGCTGTGGATGTGGATGGGGGCCGCGGTCGGTTTGGGGCAGGCCTGCCGTGACGAGGCGAGAGCCGTCCGGATGGTCGCGACGGAACAGGAGGGAGCGCCCGCATGAACGCCACCCTGGTCACCGTGAGTTACGGCCCGGACCGCGCCGTCTGCGAGCGTCTCTGCCGCAGCGTAGACGAGCATGTGGACGACGCGCTGCCGCACCTGCTGGTGGTGCCGCGGCGCGACCGCGCGGCGTTCGCCCACCTCGCGCACGGCCGGCGGGAGCTACGCGACGTCGAGTCGATCCTGGACGGTCGCGTCCGTCCGCTGCCGGGTTCGCAGAAGTGGTGGCTGGTCCGCGGGGCGCTGCCGGTGCGCGGCTGGATCATGCAGCAGGTCACGAAACTCGCGACCGCGGCGTCGCTCGACACCGACGCATGCGTGTTCGTCGATTCGGACGTGCAGTTTGTGCGGCCGGTCCAGACGGAAGACCTGTTCGAGCCCGACGGCCGGGTGCCGCTGCTCAGCATGCCCGGCCAAGGGACCAAAGACACACACCGGCGCTGGCACGAATCGGCCGCACGCTTGTTGGGCCTGCCGCCCCAGCCCTATTTCGGCGCGGATTACATCGGTCAGCTTGTCGCGTGGATTCCGCAGCGTGTCCGCGACCTGGGTGCCCGGATCGAGACGGTCACCGGGCGCGACTGGCGCACCGCGCTGTTCCGCAGCCTGCATTTTTCGGAATACATCCTCTACGGCGTGTTCATCGAGCACGCCTACGAAGGCGACCACGGCCACGCGATCACGCCGCGCGAGATCTGCCACTGCTCCTGGCACTTCGACGTGCTCAGCGACGCGGGGCTGGCGGAATTTGAACGCTCGCTGGCGCCGCACCACCGCGCGGTGCTGATCCAGTCCAACAAGCAGTTCAGCCTGGAGCAGCGGGCGGCGTCGCTTCGGCGGATGCTGGCGTTGGCGTCGCGTGGGGAGCCGGTGGTCAAGCCCGTTCTGGAGTCCGTGTGATGCGCCTTGGGTACCTGGTCCCCGAGTTTCCGCGGCAGACGCACGCGTTTTTCTGGCGCGAGGTCTGTGCCCTGCGCGAAGAGGGCGTGGACGTGGTGTTGCTATCGACGCGACGCCCGCGGGAAGATTGTCCGCACGCTTTTTCCGAGCCGGCACGACGCGAGACCACCTACCTCGTCCCGCCGGGTTGGGACGCGGTTTCGGGGACGGTTCATGGGCGCGGCGTGCTGCGGTCCGCGGGTTACGTTGCGGGGTTGAATGAATCGGTGTGGCACCGGAAGCTGCGCTACCTCGCCGCGCTGCCGGTCGCCGCGGCGCTGGCGCGGGTGATGAAGCGCCGCGGGATCGATCACCTGCATGTGCATTCTTGCGCCGACGCCGCGCACCTCGCGGCGATGGCCCACCGGATGGTCGGCACGCCGTACAGCCTCCGCCTCCACGGCGACCTGCCGGTGTACGGCGTCGATCACGCCAGCAAAACCCGGGACGCCGCGTTCGTTGCGCCCGTGACCCGGGCGCTGCAGTCTCAACTGATCGAGACACTCGGGTTGTCGTCGGACCGCGTGCCTCTGCTCCCGATGGGCGTGAACATCGACCGGTTTTGCCCCGACGAAACACGTTCGAGCACGGACGGGTGTTTGCGCCTGGCGAGCGTCGCCCGGCTGCAGGACTGCAAAGGACACACCTTCGCGCTCCAGGCGCTGAGACGCGCCCTGGACGCCGGCGTCGATGCCGGACTGGTGCTCGCCGGCGACGGGCCGGAACGGGCGAACATCGAACAACAGATCGGTGAACTCGGTTTGGAAGAGCGCGTCCGACTCCTGGGTTCGGTCGGAGAAGACCGCGTGCTCGAACTGCTCCGCGGGTCGGACGCCCTGATCCTTCCCAGCGTCGGGCTGGGCGAAGCGGCGCCGGTGGCCGTGATGGAGGCCATGGCCTGCGGGCTGCCGGTGATCAGCTCGGTCATCGGCGGGACGCCCGACATGATCGACGACCGCGTGGACGGTTTCCTCGTTGGCCAACGCGACGTCGCGGCGCTCGCGGATCGCATCGCGACGCTCGCACAGCAACCTGATTTGCGTGAACGTCTCGGCCGCGCCGCCCGGGACCGGGCCGTGCGTTCGTTCAGTGACCGGGCGTGGGCGCGTCGATTATTGGCGAAGATCCAGGGAGCCCGTGCCGCTGCTGTGTCTACGGGTGTTTCCGGACCGGTCGCGGTGCCGGCCAACGCTTGACCCTCACCGGGAATCGCGTTTGCGCGTCTTGTGCTTGTGATTTCCTAGTTTTCTCGGGACCGTCCCATGCTGCCCACGTTCCTCGGCATCGGAAGCCAACGCTGCGGGACCAGTTGGCTGTACCGCGGCCTGGTCAAGCACCCGCAGGTGCGCATGGGCCGGACCAAAGAGGTCAACTTTTTCTACCAGTACCTCCGCCAGCGCGACCTGCACTGGTACGAAGACCAGTTCGCCGATGACGGCGGCAAGCCGGACGCCACGGTCATCGGCGAGATCACGCCGAACTACTCGAAGCTCAAGCCCGCCGCCGTCCGCGCGATCCACCGGTTGCTGCCCGACGTTCGGCTGGTGTACCTCATCCGTGACCCCGTCGAGCGGACGTGGAAGCAGGCGCTGCTCGAACGGGTCTGGGTCGAGAAAAAGCCCGTCCAGAATATGACCGTCGGGCAGTTCTTGCGGCGCTTCGAACGCGCTCGGACCCGGCGATACACCGACTACGTCTCGGTGATCCGCACCTGGCGGGACGTGTACGGCCGCGAGCCGCTGCTGATCGAGACCCAGGACCGGATCGTGAACGACGCGGTCGGGCTCTACATCGACGTGCTGAAACACCTCGGCGCCGACCCGGACCGTCGCCCCGCCGACGAAGTATTGACCGAACGCAAGGGCCAGACGTATCGGCATATGGGGTTGCAGGAAGAGCTGCCGATGCCCGAAGAGGTGCGGTGGTACCTCTCTTCGAGTTGGCTGCCGATGGCGCGGGAGCTGGACCCGATGATCGAAGGCCGGGCGCGGCCGTGGATCGAACGGATGGAAGCGGCGGTCGGCCACCCGCGGAGCTGGTGGCGGGTCCGTCGCGCGTTGAACCGGACGGTTTTGCGTCTGCCCGAGGCCGTGGCCTACGGGCTGTACGACGCGAAGCGCGATGTTGATTTCAAACGCCGCTTTGCGTTGATCCATCGGCAGGCCGCCGAGCGCGGCGCGACCCCGTCGGTGTTGTCGGCGAGCCCTGCGTAACGTTTTTCGTCCCGTATTGTTGGGTTATGTCCGACTTTCCGTCCCCGAGTTCCGAGCCGACTCCCGACGTCAGCGTGCTGATCGTTGGCTACCGTTCGCTGGACCTGCTGGGGCCGTGCCTGGACGGGTTGAGAGCGCACACGCGCGGCGTCAACTACGAGGTGTTGTTCCTCGACAACTCGGACGACGGTTCGATGGAGATGTTGTCGGCGTCATACCCGTGGGTCCGACGGATCGACGCCGGCGGGAACCTGGGCTTTGCCCGGGGCAACAACCGCCTTTCGCGCGATGCGCGTGGTCGGTACCTGCTGCTTCTAAACCCTGACACAGTGATCGAAGACAACGCGATCGGTCGGCTGGTCGCCTTCGCCGATGCGCACCCCGAGGCCGGTGCGGTCAGCGGGATGTGCCGGCTGCCCAGCGGGGACAAAGACCCGGGCTCGTTCCAGCGGCCGCCATCGCTGGTCCGCGCGGCGTTGAACCTGATCTGGGTCAGCCAGGGCTGGCTGAACGAACGGCGGGCGCTGGGCGACGGGGTGTTTGATGTCCCGGTGCTCAACGGTGCCTTCACGTTGATCCATCGCGACGTCTGGGAAGCGCTCGGCGGGTTCGACGAATCATTCTTCATGTACGCCGAGGAAGTCGACCTGTGCATGCGGGTGCGGAAGGCGGGGCGTCCGTTGCTGGTGGACGAGTCGATCCAGATCGTGCATCTGGGCGGCGGCGGCCAGCGCAAGACGCCGGCCCGGATCCTGCACATGGTGCGTGGGCGGTTCCACCTGCTCCGCAAGCACGAGCCGAAGGCGAAGCTCTGGATGTTCGGCGTGACGACGTGGTGCTACCACGCACAGCGTTACCTCGCGGGCTGGCTGCTGCGGCCGGTGATCGGCACGGACCGAGCCAAACGTCTGACCGGGTCTTACCACGACATCGTCTGGCGGCCGTGGCTGTGGTGGCACGGTTGGGGCGGGCACGGGGCAACGAAGGGCGGTGCCGCATGAACCTCAAGCAACGCCTCGCGATCCCGTGCCAGGCCGTGTGGTCGGTCCGTGGCGGCGCGGAAGCGCGTCGCCTGACGCGCGATTTCAGTTTCGCCGACGGTTCGCGACGGGTCTACCACTACCACCTGCGCAAGACCGCGGGCACGAGCCTCAACGCGGCGTTCTGGGCGCTGGGCGACGCGGACGACGAGGCGGTCCATCGGGCGCTGCGTGCCGACCGACAGCACCGCGTCGTGGCCGGCGGCAAGGTCTTCGTGAGCCACAACCGTTACCTGATCCGGCAGGGGCACTACTTCTTCGCCAACTCGCACTTTGCGTGGCCGGAAATCCCTTTGCCGCCGCAGACGTGCACGGTGACGATCTTCCGTGACCCGGTCGCCCGGCTGGTCTCGCACTACAAGATGCTGGTTCACCTCCTGCAGACGGACACGGCCGGGCCGGTCCTTCGCAAGCGAGAGGGCGGCTGGGTGCGCGGCGGGCTTTCGGGGTTTCTGCGGGTTGCGCCGCGGGCGCACCTGATGCGGCAACTGACGATGTTCTCGCCGCGCTTCGACATCCACGAGGCGATCGACCGGGTCATGGCGTGCTCTCACGTCATGATGACCGAGACGTTCGACCAGGACTTGGAACGGCTGGGGACGAGTCTGGGGTTGGCGTTGCGTGCCCAGCGGCGCAGGGTGACGCCGATCGACGTTGAGGTAACGCAAGTCGAAAGAGACGACGCGCGCGAGCTGCTCGAGCCGGAATACAAGCTGATCGAAGCGGCCCGGGCTCACCCCAGCCGGAACGGCCAGCCGGAACGGCAATCCGGCTCGCAAACCGAGTGTGCCCGGGTCGAGACTCACGCGGAGGCGGGCCATGCTGTCGTCTAAGACCAGGAACATGTCGGCCGGCGGCGCCGAAGTGCCGCGCACATGCCGCCCGGTGTTCGTGGCGTCGCACCCGCGTTCGGGGACGCACGTCACGATCGACCTGATCCGCCGGCAGTTCGCCGAATGCCGGAGTTGGAAGTGGCCGGGCGAGTATCTGGATCACGTTTACCTCGACGTCGATCACATGCGGGCCGGCCACGGATGGCTGATTGCCCCGTCCAAGGCGAATCGGCTGCTGCGGCGGGCGCCGCGTCCGGTGGTCAAGACGCATTGCCGGCCCGGTTTCCGGGAACTGGGCGCGGCGTATGCGGGCTTTGTGGCGAGCCTCTACGCCTCCGGTCGGACGGTCTATGTCTACCGCGACGGCCGGGACGTGCTCTGCTCGGCCCATGTGTGGCTGCAGATCGCCGACCCGTCCGCGCGGGTCACCTTAGCCGAGTTCCTCCGTCAGCCGGACGCGGCGACCGGGCTGAACCGGGTCTCGACCTGGGCCGAGCATGTGCGGGCCTGGCGGGCCCGTCCGGGCGTGCTCGCCGTGGCATATGAGGACGTGCTGGCGGAGCCGCGGGCCGCGATCGAGCGGATCGGCGAGCATTTGGGGTTGTCGCCCCGGCTGGTTGAGCCATACTTGCCCAAACGGTTCCGGGGTCGGTGGCACCGGCTGTGGGAGCGGGCGACGCGTGTGCATCCGCAGACGACGGCCGTGCTCGGGCGGTTCCGGGGCCGGGAACCCGCCAAGTGGCGGCAGGCCTTCGGGGCGGACGACCGGGCCTTCTTCCAGGAGCACGCCGGCGACCTGTTGCGGGAGCTCGGCTACGCGGCCGACGACCGCTGGGTCGATGCCCCCACGCCGTCCCCGCGCGGCGGCCCGTCCGGTTCACGCCAGGAGCCCGCCCTTGCGGTCCGCGTTTGACTACCCCGAACTGCGTCACAGCCGGCTGTCGCCGGCGATCAAGGCGCTGCACCGCGCGGTCAACGGCTCGAAACGCTGGCGGCTGGCGTGGACGGTGTGTCGGTGGGCGAACCGCTTAGAAGGCGGGCCCGGGCGCGGCGCGACGACCCGTGACCTGCTGCGTGACCACCACCAGGTCGAAGTGGGGGCGTACGCCTACGGCGAGTGCCTCGTGCCCGGCCGGTTCCCGCCGCAGGTCCGCGTCGGGCGTTACGCGTCGATCTCTCCGGGCGTGCGCGTCTACAACCAGAACCACCCGACCGACTGGTGCTCGACGCACCCGTTTTTCTACGACCCGCGTCTGGGCGTGGTGAAACAGGAGAGCCTGCCGCGGCACTGGCTGGAGATCGGCCCGGACGTGTGGATCGGGCGCAACGCCGTGGTGACGCCGGGGTGCCGACGCGTCGGGTTGGGCGCGATCGTCGGGGCCGGTGCCGTGGTCACCCGGGACGTGCCGGACTTCGCGATCGTCGGCGGGGTGCCGGCCAAGGTGTTGCGTTACCGCTTCGACGAGGCCACGCGTGACGCGGTCGCCGCGACCCACTGGTGGGAACGCTCCATCGAAGAGCTGTCGTCCGACCTTGAGCCCTTGACCGAGGTGGCGGCGGGCGATGCGCTGCGGCGTCGGTTCGGGCTTGACACGCCGCCCGCCGATACGGCGTCACCGGGTCTCGGCCACGCCGTGTCGTCAGAGTTTTCTACAAGTGTTCAGGCGAACGGAGTCGGCTGATTCGTTTTGTTGGCCGGCTTGTTGCCCCGGGCCATCCGTTTCGTTTTGAAGGACCCCGCGCATGCGTATCGTCTTCCTGCTTTTTGTGTCCGTCGTGCTTTGCTGGCCGTCATCGGCCGTGGCGGCGGTTTCACTGTCGATCGACTCGGCGTTCCTGGACCTCAGCGGCGGGAACAGCCAGAGCGTGCAACTCCCGGTTCGCGTTGACGTGACCGACAGCGCGGTGGACCTGGGCGCGGTCTCGCTGGGAATGACCTGGGACACCGGCGGCTCGCCGATCACCGCGACGCCGAACGTGGCCATCGCGTTACCCGGCGAGGTGTTCGGTGCGGCCAACTTCATCTCGTTTGACGACGTGCCGGACACGGAGATCGCCGTGTTCGATTTCGGCGACAGCGATGTTACGCTTGCGGTCGGGCAGTACGTGCTGGCTGAGTTGCTGATCGACGTGAGCGCGACGGGTTCGGGTTCGCTCTCGCTGGACTTCGTCCCCGAACTCACGCAGTTGTCCAACTCCGGCGGCGAGATTGCCGGCGTCACGCTGGTTTCCGGGAGTCTCTCGGTGGGGACGTCGGTGATCCCCGAACCCGCGATGTTCGCCGTGGTTTTCATTGCCTTGCCGGCCATCCTTCGTCGGAAAACGCTCCGCTGAAGATCGGATCGGTCCGAACCCGTTAGCCTCTATGCTCGTTCTATTGCCTGTAAGTTTGTCCGGCCCAAGCCGGCTTTGCCCATGAGTATCCCTGCCGCCCCATTCAATGGATCCGCCGCGGATTCCGCGGACGCCCCCGGGTCGCTGCTCGATACGGCCCGCCAGCTTCTGCGCGGCCGGTGGTGGTTCGCGGCCATCGCCGGTTCGGTGCTGGCCGCCGTTGGTGCCGTGGTGGGCCACTCCCTCGTCCAGCCCACGTACCGCGGTCAGGCCGTCCTCGAATTCAAGGCGGTGGACCCCAAGGTGCTCTACGGTGACGACCGGGTCACGCCGTTGTTCGACACCTACGTCGATACCCGGCTCCTTCAGCTTCAGAGCGAGTCGGTGGCCCAGGCGGCGATGAGTTCGCCATTGTGGATCGAGATGGGTGAGATCGGAGATATCTCACCGCGGAAGTTCCTCAACTCGATCATCACCAAGCGGGGCAAGCGGGCCCAGCATGTCGAACTGATGTTCGAGCACGAGCACCCGCGGGTCGCCCAGGTCGGTGCTAAGGTCGCGGCCGAGGCGTTCGTGGCGAACTTCCAGGCGTTCGATCGGCAAGAGTCCGACAAGCGATACCAACAGCTCCAGGCGAATCAAGAACAGACGCGCTCACGGCTTCAGGAACTCCAGGCCCGCGAGGTCAAACTCAGCGGCGAACTCGACGCCACGGGTCTTCACCGGCTGTACGAAGCGCGGCTTGCCGACCTCAACCAGACGATCCGCGACCTCGAGGTCGTTCGCGCTATGCAAGCGATGCGGGGCCCGGGCGGCGGCGTCGAGCCGGGCACCGATCTTGCGTCCGACCCGGGATCCCTTGACGCGGCCGCCGAACGCATGGCGCAGGCCGACGAGACGCTTGACGCGTACCTGCGGACCCGCGCCATGATCGACCGCGAACTCGCGCTGTTGGGGCCGCAGATCGGGGCCCGACACACCCGGCGCGTCCAACTCGAACAGCAGCGGGCCGACCTCGACGAACACATCGCTTCTCGGCTCGAGGCGTTGCAGGATTCGGTGAGTCCGACGGTGATCGACCCGGGCAACGGGAGAACGGGCCCGGACGTGGCCGTCTCCGCCGAGCAGTACGAGGCACAAGTGACGATGCTCCAGGAACGGCGCAAGAGTCTTGAGTCCGAAACGGCCGGACTCAGCCGGCGGGTGGTGGACCTTCGCGACATCCAGGAAGAGATCACCTTCGTCCGACAGAATCTGCGGGACTTCGAGCGCGAGCTGGAAAAGATCCGGATCGAGTCGCAGGGCGACAGCCGGCTCAACGTCCTCAGCGCCGACAACCCGGTGTCCACCGCGCACCTGGGCAACAAGCGCAAGCAGGCGACGGTCCTCGGTGCCGGCGGCGGGGCCGGTGTAGGGGTGGGGCTGGTCATGCTATTGGGTTGGTTCGACCGCCGCGTCCGTAACGTCCGCGACGTGCTCGAGACCATGCCGTCGATGCCCATCCTTGGGCTTTTGCCCAATTTGGATCTTGAGGCCGTCGAATCCGAGGAAGGCGAGAGCACGCTGAACGCCGCCATGACCGTGCAGGAAATCCGGTCTCAACTCCAGCACGAGCGCGGCGACCAGGAAGACGGACACGTCGTGCTGATCACCAGTGCCGGCCCCGGTGCCGGGAAGACCAGCCTCTCGTCGGCGTTGGCGATGTCGTTCGCTCGCAGCGGCATGCGGACGTTGCTGGTCGATCTCGACTTCGTCGGCAGGGGCGTCAGCCGTTGCAGCCACTTGGCCAACCCGGACGCCGAGGACCCCGGCGGCATCGTCGAGGCCTTCAACGGTGAGAAACTGAGCGAATGCATCACCGCCACGGGCACCCACCACCTCTGGGTGCTCCCGGTCGGCGACGCGTCGATCCAGGACGTCGGTACGCTCAACCCCAAGGCGGTCGGGTCGTTGCTGCGTCGGGTCCGCAAGGGATTTGACGTTGTCGTGATCGATTCCGGGCCGGTGTTGGGAAGTATCGAGTGCGGCTACGCGTTGCCGGAAGCGGACCAAGTCGTGCTGATGGTCGCCAAGGCCGAGTGCCGCGACGACACGCGGGCAGCGATCGAAAAGATCAAGGCCCGGAGCACGCGGCTGGTCGGCATCATCTACAACCTGGCCAACCAGGACGACTACAAGTGCTACCGGTCGTCGATCGGCTCGCGCATGAGTCAGGACGACCGCGGCGGCAACCACTTCATCAAGGCGGCGCCCACCTCGCCCCAGGCGCAGGCGTTCGGTCCGCTGGCCTCCGCCATCTTCGCCTACCTCCCGGAACTCAACGGCCGGTCCAAATCCAGCCCTAAACGCAAGTCGGGAAAAGAGAAAGAACTTCGGCTGTTGGAAGAGGTGCCGAAACGGTCAGATTCCCAAGATGACCCCATTGACCCGTTCTAACGTCCTCGATATAAGTATGGTACCTCGGGTATTTACTAGGTTGAGGTAGGAAGAATGGGAGAAAGATGAAACAGATCAGTCCGGCCTGCCGTGTTGTGACCGCTTCCATGCTGTCTGCGGTCGCCACCTCAGGGGCAAATGCGGGGTTCATGCAATTCGATCTGACGCCGCTGTTCAACGCTGACATCGTTTTTTCGACGTTACCCGGTGATTCTGCGGTGGCCGCGGACGGTCAGGACATGGCGCTGGCGACCCAGTCGGCGGTCGTCGCGTCGGGTGACGTGGACCCGGTGGGTCTTCCCGACAGCGGTGCCGTGCCTTTCGGGGCCGAGATCGTGCAGTTTGGCGGCTACGATTCAGCCAACTCGGTGAGGTTTGGTGGCGGCGAGGGCTTCACGATCACGCCGAACGTGATGGCGACGTACAACAGCCTGCAACTCCACGGGTTCGGCACGATCAGCGACGCGGACCTGGACGTGACCCTCAATTACGCCGACGGCAGCGTCACGACCCGCGTCGTGGCCAGAAACTGGACAAACCTTCCGCCGTCCGAAACGCCGCTCATCCAACTCCTCGACAGCTTCAACACCACGTCCGGCATCGTCGAAGACATGGACCGCCTCAGCATCTTCGTCATCGGTGTGCCGGTCGATACGAACCGTCAGCTCGATAGCTTCGATGTCGAGCAGGTCAATTTCGGGACCAACCCGACCCGGCCGATCCTGACCAACATCGTGGCCGTCACCGGCGACATCCGGGCCATCATCCCCGAGCCTGGCGTGGCCGCCGTGGGGCTTCTTGGCACCATGATGTTGACACGACGTCGCCGCGCGGTTTGACGACACGCCCGGCCCCGGCGCGGACTCGAATCTTCGACGCGGGCGGGCCCTTGGCTTGATTCCGGGCTGTTGACACCTTGGATTGTTCTCAGCCATGCGGACGCGTTCATCCTGACCGCGGCGGCTGTTTATTTGATCAGACGGGTCACATCGAACCGGGACTCCGGAGGTTGTCTTGTCTTCGTTCGCCAGCCCCATCGCGTCCATCATCATCCCCGCCCACAACGAGGCGGCCGTTATCGAGCGCACGCTGGATGCACTGCTCGCGGATGCGCGCCCGGGCGAGTTCGATGTCGTGGTCGCTTGCAACGGCTGCACGGACGACACCGCCAGGCGGGCCCGCCGCTTCGGGGCGGACGTCCGGGTGCTAGAGATCGAACAGCCGTCCAAGATCGCCGCGCTCAACGCCGGCGACGCCGCGGCGGCGTCCTCGCCGCGCATCTACCTCGACGCCGATGTGACGCTGCAGGCCGAGGACTTGCGTCGGACGGTCGCGGTGCTCGAAGTACCCGGCGCGTTGGCGGCCGCGCCGTCGTTGCACGTCGATGCCTCCGCCAGTTCGTGGCCCGTCAGGGCGTTCTACCGTGTCTGGCTCCGGCGGGGCTACCACCGTGACAACCCGCTGGGGGCCGGGGTTTACGCCCTGTCGGCTGACGGTCGGGCGCGATTCGAAACGTTCCCGGCCGTGATCGCGGACGACGAATACATCCGGCGTCTTTTCCGCAGCGACGAACGACGCCGTGTGCCTGACGCCCAATTCACAATCCGTGCGCCGCGCCGCGTGCGCGACCTGATCAAGGTCAAGACGCGCAGCCGGCTTGGGCGGTACGAATTGCGGCAACGCTTCCCCGAACTGTTCCGTGAAGAGCCCGTTCCGCGAAGCGAAAACCGGGTCGCGTGGTGGCCGCCGGCACGGCTGGCGGAACAACTCGCCTACGGCTTGATCGCGTTGGCCACGGTCTGGCGGGCCCGACGTCAACTGCCCAGGCTCGCGCAGTACGCGTGGGAACGGGACGAGACCACCCGACTGCCCGCGGCGACGCCGTAACGGCGCGAGGCGCGGCCTGCATCATTCATCCATTCTCCTTTTGAAAAGAGTAACCCATGAATATCTCAGTTTTTGGTCTGGGTTACGTCGGCGCGGTGACGTCGTCGTGTTTGGCCCAACGATGCAATAGTGTCATCGGCGTCGATGTCGATGAGCGCAAACTCGAACTGATCCGGCTGGGCCGCAGCCCGATCGTCGAGGAGGGGCTCAACGAGTTGATCGGCGCAATGGTGAAGGCCGGCAAGATCAGCGTTACGTCGGACTGCGCCGAGGCGGTGAAGCATTCGGACCTCTCCATCGTGTGCGTCGGGACGCCGTCACGCCCCAACGGCAGTCTGGACACGACCCACGTCGAACGCGTGTGTCAGCAGATCGGCGAGGCGATCCGTCAGAAGGGCGCTTACCACTCGGTGGTGATCCGCTCGACAGTGCTGCCGGGCACGACGCTGGGGGTGGTGCAGCCGATCCTCGAAGCCGCGACCGGCGGGGCGATGGGCGAGGCGTTCGGCCTGAGCATGAACCCGGAATTCCTGCGCGAAGGGACGTCCATCCGCGACTTCGACGACCCGCCCTACACGATCGTCGGGACCGAGTGCGAAGGCGAATTCGAGCGGGTGGCGAAGCTATTCGCGGACATTGATCGGCCGATCCACCACGTCTCGGTCCACACGGCCGAGGCGGTCAAGTACGCGTGCAACCTGTTCCACGCCGTCAAGATCACGTTCGCGAACGAGATCGGGGCGGTCTGCAAAGGGCTTGGTGTGGACGCTCGTGCGGTGATGGAACTGGTGTGCCAGGATCAGAAGCTCAACATCTCGCCGAGGTACCTGCGGCCGGGGTTTGCCTTCGGCGGGAGCTGCCTGCCCAAAGACCTCCGCGCCTTTACCTACGCGGGGCGGCAGACCGACGCCGCGATCCCGATGCTCAACGGGATGCTGCAGAGCAACCGCGACCAGATCGAGGCCGTGGCCCGGCGGGTGATGGCGCACGGCTGCCGGCGGATCGCGCTGCTGGGGTTGAGCTTCAAGCCCGGGACTGACGACCTGCGCGAAAGCCCGCTGCTGTCGCTGGCCGAACGATTGATCGGGCGTGGTTACGACGTCCGCATCGCCGACCCCAGCGTCAAATATGCGGCGCTGCACGGTGCGAACAAGCGCTACATCGAGCAGGAGCTCCCACACCTGCGACGCTTACTGACTTCGCCGCGCCGTGCCATCATCGACGCCGATCTGATCGTCGTTGGCCACCACACGCCTGAGATCATGGAGGCTTTGGAGAACCTGGAGGACGATCAGCGGGTCTTTGATCTGGTCGGTGTATCCGATTTCACGGCGAACGAAGTCAAGACCGACGGGCTTTATTGGTAGAGCGCAGCCGCCGCTGATTCGTCGGTGAGACAGACCGCGATGGTTGATTCGAACGCGGATCATCGCCCGGTGTTGCTGCCCGGGTAAATACCTACTGGGACGCCCATGAATTCGCGAGCGTTCGCAGACGTTTTTCGGTAAAGTGTTCGGCGTAAATCCGGTACCTCGCGTGGACGGCGAAACAAGAGCTTCGCTGTTCTTACGCAGACGGTGTCACGGGTTTATTACATCCTGAGGGCTTACGCGCCCGCGGGAGGATGAGATTGCAAAGGCATGCAATCGGATCGAGAGAAGAAGGCCTGGCTTTGTGGGTGTCCTCCGGGGGAAAGGATGGAGCGATGAAGAACTACCGTGCGCACATACTGATTCTGGTGCAGAACCTGCCCGTCCCGTTTGATCGACGGGTCTGGATGGAGTCGACCGCGCTGCGCGACGCCGGGTTCCGCGTGAGCGTGATCTCGCCCTACCCCGAGAACGGCGACGACGAGCCGGTCCGCGAGATCGACGGCATCTTCGTCTACCGCTACCCCACGCCGCCGCAGGCCACGGGCAAGCTCGCGTTCTTTCGCGAGTACGCGTACAGCCTCCGCCACACGCGCAAGATGATGCGGCGCGTCTGGAACGACTGCCCGTTCGACGTGATCCAGACCTGCAACCCGCCGGACCTGTTTTGGACGCTGGCCCGGTCGTATCAGCGGCGCGGGGTCAAGTACGTCTTCGATCATCATGACCTGTGCCCAGAGCTTTACGAGTCGAAGTTCGGCCGGCGCGACCTGTTGTGGAAGGCGCTGTGCTGGGTGGAGCGGAAGCAGTTCGAGGCGGCGGACGGCGTCATCTCGACCAACCAGACATACCGCGACGTGGCGCTCAGCCGCGGTCGGATGAACCCCGACGACGTGGTCGTTGTGCGCAGTGGCCCGGCCAAAGATCGATTCACGCCCGTCCGCGAAGACCCCGGCCTCAAGCGCGGTTGCAAAAACCTGGGCGTTTACCTGGGCGTGATGGGCAAGCAGGACGGCGTGGACTACGCCCTCCGTGCGGTACGCCACGCCTTCGACCGCGGCCTCACCGACACGACCTTCGCGTTCATTGGTCGTGGCGACGAAACACCGCGGCTGGTCGAGCTCAACAAAGAGCTCGGGCTCGAAGGCAAGGTCCACTTCACCGGCCGGATCAACGACTACGAGCTGCGGACCTACTTCTCGACGGCGGACTTCGGGCTCGCCCCGGACCCAAAAAACCCGCTGAACGACGTGTCGACAATGAACAAGATCGTTGAATACATGGCGTTCGGTCTGCCGATCATCAGTTTCGACCTCAAGGAAAGCCGGTACAGCGCCGAGGACGCCGCGGTCTATATCTCGGACAACCGTGAGGACCTGATGGGGCAGGCCATCATCGACCTGCTCCAGGACCCGGTCCGGATGGCGCACATGTCCGAGTTCGGGCGGGCCCGCTTTGAGTCGCAGCTGCGTTGGGGCCACAGCCGCAGCGTCCTGATCGACTTTTATCAGAAGCTCGTCGGCACGGTCACGCCGGTCCCGCGTCCCGAAGACGCGACCCTCGAACCGGCGCGCCCGACGTTGGCGGGGACGCCCGGTCGGCAGATCGAAGCGGTGACGTAACCTCGCGGCCATCCTGCCGGTTCGTCGGTTTAGCCTTTGGCCTGAAGCAACCTGGGTTGTGATGTGCCCGGGTGTCGCACGCGCTTCGTGTCGTTGTGATCTCTTTGCAGGTCTGTGTTCGCGGTTTCGGTTTTAAACGCCAACTTGTTTTTAGGCGTTTCGACAACTCCCCCGATGGCGACGGTTTCCACCAACCGTCGCCTATCTCCTCGCGGAGGGGCACGTACTCGTACGTGCCCCTTCCTTTTTGCGCGCACCGAATCGCGTCATACGGTTGGATTGGGTGTTCGGTTCTATCCGTTTCAAGATCGCGCGGTGCGCGACGAAGAGGTGATCAGTCTTGAAACAGGCCCACAGGGATTTGAACCCCGACTAACAGAACCAGAATCTGCTGTGCTACCATTACACCATGGGCCTGGCGTCCGGCGTCTCCGCCGAATCCACGATGCTACGCATCGGCCCCGAGAGCGTCAAACGTGAAAGTTTGAGGGGCGGCGGTTTCATTCGGCCAGACTGCGGCCGGGCTTTGGTTGAGCGGTGGGCTGGGCCGGGCGGTTGGGCGGGCGGTTGGGTTGGCGGCGTGCCATGGCTAGAGTGCGGGGATGAACGACGCACTCCGACGGTTTCTCGTGGCGATAGGTTTGGCGGGCGGGCTGGGGTACGAGGCTTGCCTGGCCGTGCATGCCGCCGAGCCGGGGGTGGAAGCGCCTGCGTCGAAGGTGTCGCCGACCGTCGGGGTGGACAGCCAGACCAGGCCTGGCCTGCTCTACGAACTCTACGAGCTGCCGCGTCGGCCCAAGACGATCCGCAATCTGCTGCCGGGGGTCCCGCCCAAGAATGTGGGCATTCTGGGCCAGCTGCACTTTACCCGCGACGCGGGGTTTGAAGGGCGAAAGGACTCGATCCAGATCGAGATTGCGGGGGAGGTTTTCGCGCCGCGGAGCGGAGAGTATGTGTTCACGATCAAGGCCGACGACGGGGCGGAGTTGATCGTTGCCAACGAGCCGCTGGGGCGGAACGTCTGGGCCGGCGGGAACACGCCGCCGACGCGGGGCACGGTCGAGTTGGTCGAGGGTTGGCACGAGCTGCGGGTGAGTCACTACCAGGGTGACGGCGGGGTGAACCTGAACGTGCTGTGGCAGCCGCCGGGCGCGGAAGATCTCGCGCCGATCCCCGGCGAGCGGCTGCGGGTCTCGGTGGAGCGGTACGAAGCCGCCCGCCGCGCGCTCGACGATCCGGCGGCGCTGCACGCGGACGACCCGGCCTACGCGTACCGCAAGGTGTTTCAGACCCAGGGCTTCTTCGAGTTGCCCGAGCACGAGGGCGACCTGATGGTGGACCTGCTCGAGGGTCCGACGCTCTACAGCGCCGCGGTCCGGCGTGACTTCAACCACCTGCTCGAACAGACGAACTACGACGAGTTGCCTTACTGGCACCAGCTCAAGGTGCTCGCGGGGTTCCTGCGCGGCTGGCCGAACGGGCAAACGGAGCGCGGCGAGGTGCTGCACCGCGCCGCGTACACCAGCACCGAACCCGAACCAACGGACTACGACGGCTGGCGCGGTGCGCAACGCGAGGGGTATAAGCAGGTCGTGACGTTTGAGGACGGGCACGCCGTAACCGTGTTTACGCCGATCGAGGGCGCGGCGGAGCAGGAGCGCGTCCCGCAGGCGCTGGCGGGGTTGCCCGCGGCGCTGCGGAACCTGGTGCGTCGGATCACGGTGGAGCCGTACGGCACGGCGTCGGAGTTCAACGGCGGCGGCGGAACGATCTGGGTCCGGCTGGGAGGGCCGGCGTCGCTGGACAACCTCGACTCGACGTTTAGCCACGAGGCCGGGCATTTGCTGATGGACCGGACGCGCTGCCTCGAAGACTGGCGGGTCGCGTGGGAGGGCGAGTTGCTTTCGTTGTCGCACTACGCCCGGCTGAACCCGTTCGAGGACTTCGCCGAGTTCTTGCGGCTGTACCTGAGCACGAACGGCGACGCCGAACAGTTGTCGAGCGTCCGCCGGCTGTTTCCGCAGCGCGTCGCGGTGATGGAGGCGTCGTTGGCGGAGGTCGGGTTCGCGTGGCCCGAGTTCAAGCCAGACGCCGACGCCGCGGAGTAGCGGAGAAGCCGTACTTAAAAGATGATCGTGCGGCGGAGCGGCCGCGTTACGCCGGCTGCTGCATCGCCTTGATGGTGGCGGCGCGGTCTTCCGCGCCGAACACGGCCGAGCCGGCGACGAGCACGTCCACGCCCGCGGCGACGGCCTGGCGCGAGGTGTCGGGGTCCAGCCCACCGTCCATCTCGACGCGGAGGCGGTCGCCGCCCAACTCACGCAGAAGCCGGACTTTCTCGACGGTTTCGGGCCGGAAGGACTGCCCACCGTAGCCCGGCTGCACGCTCATCACCAACGCGAGGTCGACGTGGTCGAGCAGCGGCTCGATCCAAGCGGTCGGCGTCGCGGGGTTGACGGTGATGCCCGGGGTCATGCCCGCCTTGCGGATGTCTTCGATCAAATACTTGGGCTCGATGCCGCGCGTGAGGTACGGGTCGCACACCTCGATGTGGAACGTGAACCCGTTCGCGCCCGAGTCGGCGAAGGGCTTCACGTAGTCCTGCGGCCGAACCACCATGAGGTGGACATCGAGGTACGCGTCGGGCAGGTGCCGCCGAAGCCCCTTGATCATGTCGGCCCCGAAGGTCAGGTTCGGGACGAAGTGCCCGTCCATGACGTCGACGTGCAGCAGGTCGCCGCCGGCGTCGAGCGCGTCCTGCGCGTCGGCCGCCATTGCGCCGAAGTCCGACGCGAGTACGGAAGGCGCAACCAGCGGGCGGGTCGGCGTCTGCGTCAGGTCGAGCATCGGCGCAGTGTAACTCGCGGCGGACGGTTTCCGGGCGAAGGCCCGATTCACGAGGGGGTGTTGGCCGGCTCGTTCGCGAGCCACGCGCCGCCCGGGAGCCGGGAAGCGACCGCCTGGCGCACCGTTCCGGGCTGGGCCATCAACGCCAGCAACAGGCCCGCGGAGGCCGCGGCTTTGAACTGGGCGATCGGCGTCTTGTAGATGGCCAGCCCCACGAGGTTGATCGCGACCACCGCGGCGCCCACGACCCACCACGAACGCCGCCGCGACAACAGTCCAAGCATTGTCACCGCCAGCCCGATGCCGACGAACGTCAGGTCCGGGCGGAAGCGGTCCACCGGCACATCGAACAGCAACCCTTTGGTCGCCATCGTGGTTTCCAAGGAACCCAGCAGCAACACGGCCGCGGCGGCGAACCACGCCCAGCGATGCTCGGACTTCAACCCCGCGCCGGCGTAGGCGGCGAACGCCGTCACCAGCAGCAGCAGTGACGGCGCCGCCAGACCGGGCCAGCCCATGTGTTGCCACTTGCCTTCCAGCGGCATCAGGTGGTGCAGCACGATCAGAAGGGGCGCGACGGCCGCGATGAGCAGCCCCGCCGCCCACGCCCCCTCACGGTCGGCTTGCCCACGCTCATCGCCGTGCGACAGCGACAGTCGCACACGCATCAAGGCCACCAGCAGCAGCCCCATGCCGAGCAGCTCGACGCCTTCTTCGAAAGCCATCCGTGCCGGTAGCCATGATTCCGGCCAGTGCAGCTCGTGTTCCATCAATTCAAAGGCGTAGATGCTGCCCATCGCCCCGAAACCCGCGATCAGGCCGAGCCACCAGAGCGAGCCGTAAGTGCCGCGGTGCTTCCAGAATTGCCAGAGCGCGTAAGCCAGCGTCAGCGCAATCAGCAGCGCGATCGGCGGAAGGCGCAGCAGTCGTGGGATGGCGATCTCGCTCCAGTCGTAACGCTCGTGGAGCGAGGCGATCTCGTCCAGCGACAACGCCACCAGCACGACGCCCAGCCCCAGAAACGCCAAGCGGCCCGGCAGCCCTTGATCCCTTGCCGTCGAGGCCAGCGCCAACGCGACCATGCCCGCCAGCAGCAGCAGCCCCGACGACCACCACGCCCCGAGCGTCATCTCCGAGCCCAGCGTGACCCACGCCGGCCAGGGCATCGCGCTGCCGGCCAGTTGCAGGTACGACGAAACAATCAAAAAGACGCCGCCCAACACGAGCGTCAACTTCCACCGCGTCAGCGTGCGGCGGTCCGATCCATCCGGGTGTTCTCTCATGCCGGCCCCGCTTGCGTACGACTCCGGACGCCCGGTGCGCCCGCTCTGTTAAGAAAATGTGAAGACAGAGTCGTCCAAACGTAGGAATTGCGTGAGAAAAGTAAAGGTTTGTTGGCCGATTTTGCTGATTTTCCCCGTTCTGAGCCGGATAGCAGGCGTAGACGCGCGAAAACCAGCCCGGAGGAGCCCCCAGCCGGCTACGCCTCCGTCGGAATTCGAGTGCGGCCTACACCCAGATCGAGGCGACCTGGAAGGTTACCAGCGCCGCGATGTAGGCCAGCGCGGTCATGTACGCGAGTTGGAAGCCCGCCCAGCCCCACGAGCCGGTCTCGCGTTTGGTGACCGCCTGGGTCGGCAGGCACTGCATCGCCAACACGTAGAACACCAGCAGGCTCAGGCACGTCGCGGTGGTGAAGACCGGGCTGCCGTCGTCGCGCCGGGCGGACAAGAGCGTCTCGCGCATCGTGCCCTCGTCCTCCGCGGCGTCCTCGCCCACCCCGTAGAGCACGGCCAGCGTCGACACGATCACCTCCCGCGCCGCGAACGACGTGAGCACGCCGATGCTGATCCGCTCGTCGAACCCCAGCGGCGCGAAGATCGGCTCGATGAAGTTGCCGACCCGGCCGGCGATAGAGTGGTCCAGCGCGTGCTGGGACGTGAGGTGCTCAGCCTCGGCCCGCAGCGCTTCGGCGGCCCCGGCATCGCCCTCGCCCTCAACCAGTGCCGCCTGGGCTTCCAGCGCGACCGCTTCGGCCGGCGGTTCAGCCTTGGGGTACGTCGCCATTGCCCACAGGATCACCGAGATCAGCAGGATGATCGTGCCCGCCTTCTTGATGAAGATCCAGCAACGGTCCAGCGTCAGCAACAGCGCGTTGCGCAGCGACGGCCACTTGTAGTTCGGCAGTTCGATCACCGTCGGGTCGGTCTCGCCGCGCAGGATCGTCCGCTTGAACAGCATCGCCATCACCAGCGCCGCAACCACGCCCAGGGCGTACGCCCCGGCGAACGTCAGCGACGCCAGCCACGGCCGATCCGCGAACAGCAACGCAACGATCAACGCGTACACCGGCACCCGGGCCGAGCACGTCATCAGCGGCGCGACCAGGATGGTCACCAGCCGGTCACGCTTGTTCTCAATGACGCGCGTCGACATGATCGCCGGCAACGCGCAAGCGTGGGCGGACAGCAGCGGCACGAAGCTCTTGCCCGGCAGGCCCACCCGGTGCATCAGCCGGTCCATCACGAACGCGGCGCGTGCGAGGTAGCCCGAGTCTTCGAGCAGGGCGATGAAGAAGAACAGGATCGCTATCTGCGGCAGGAAGATCAGCATCCCGCCTACGCCGCCGATCACGCCGTCTACCAAAAGCGACCCGACGTCGTCCCACACGCCGCCCTCGGGGATTACGGACGAAACCGCCTCGCCCGCGAACCCGAAAATCCCCTCGATCCAGCCCATCGGGTGCTGCGCGATCGAGAAGATCATCCAGAACACCACGAGCATGACCAGCGCGAAAAGCAGCACGCCCACGCGCTTGTGCGTGAGCACGCGGTCGAGGCGTTCGGTGGTCTTGCCGTGCGATTCGCCCGGCTGGGTCGCGCAGCCCGCACCGACGGACTCGGCCCAGTCGTACCGAGCCGAGAACGGGCAGCCGGAACACGTCCCGCATTCGGCGAGCGCGGGCGACACCTTCGGTGCCTGCGGTGCCGCGACGATGCCTTCCAGCGCGGTCCGCAGCGCGTCGATCCCTTCGTTCCGGGGCGCGTTGACCGGGATGACCGGGCAGCCCAGTTCAGTCGAAAGCTTCGGCAGGTCCAGATCGATGCCACCCCGCCGGGCCGCGTCCATCATCGTCAACGCCACAACTGTCGGCACCTGCAACGGAAGCACCTGCGACGCCAGGAACAGGTTGCGGTCCAGGTTCGTCGCGTCCAGCACCAGCACGAGCGCGTCGGGCGTCTGGTCCTCGGCGAAGCGACCGAGCAGGATGTCCCGCGCGGTCTGCTCCTCCGGCGTAGCGGCCTCGAGCGCGTAAAGCCCGGGCAGGTCGATGAGTGTGACCGGCCCGTGCGACAGCTTCAGCTGGCCGTGCCGTTTCTCAACGGTGGTGCCGGGAAAGTTCGAGGTCTTGGCCCGCAGGCCGGTGAGCGCGTTGAACAACGAAGTCTTGCCGGCGTTGGGGTTGCCCACCAGCGCGACGCGCTGGAGGCCACCCGGCTGGAGCTTGGGCCGACGGGACGAGGGGGCAACGGGCAGGCTGAGCGTGGTCACGCGCCGCGCTCCTGCACGGGACGCGTGGCTTCAGGTTGGCTCGCGGCCGTCGCTTGCGCTGTCGATGCGGCTCCGCTGTTCATACACGGCGTGACGTACACCCGGTCGGCCAGCCGCGCGGACAGCCCCAGCCGCGACCCCAGCACGCGAACGATCAGCGGGTCGCCGGTCTTGATCACCTGCAGCTTCCGGCCGACGCACAGGCCCAGCGACTTGAGCCGGTCGGCGTGATCGTGGTCCTCGTCCACGCGCTCGATGACCGCCACCCGCATGGGTTCCAGGCTGGAAAGGGCCCGGGGCGTCAGGTCCAGGCAGCCCGGGGCGTGGGGGTCCAGGGCGGTCCCGCCGCCATCGTCATGAAGTCTGTGAGCGTCTTCGGCCATCTCGTGGGCTCCGCCCCGACGCCCGCGGGGCTTGGCCGAGGGGCTTGAGGTTAGTTGAAAACCAGTCTCAAGATATAGTAGCGGTCGGATGGACCTTTGCCAAGCCGGCCACAGGTCAGCCTGGCGGGGGAGCAGTGCGCCTTGCCGGGAGTTTGTCGTTGGGGGCACGGCCTCTCGCGCGTAAGATAAAGCCATGTCTCGGCGCGGATTCACGCTCATCGAGTTGCTCGTGGTCATCTCGATCATCGCGTTGCTCGTTGCGCTGCTGCTGCCTGCCCTGAGCAACGCGAAGTCCGTCGCCCAGTTCGTTCGGTGTCAGTCGAACATGCGGAGCATCGGGCAGGCCATCCACGCTTTCGCCGTCGATCACAACGACCGGAAAGTGCCCGCCGCCAAGAAGAACGCGCCGCCTTCAGAGAACTGGTTCCGCGCCACGTCAACGCCCAACACGCGTACCGGCGGACAACCGGTCGGCTTGGGGTTGCTGGTCGATCGCGGCTACCTCGCGTTCGGTGCGCTTCAGGACCCCGGCCGCAACATGGCCGAGGACCGAGTGATGGACGAGGACAACTGGTTCACGGCCACCTCTGCCGGGTCGTCCTACCTCTATTTCTACCGCTACCAAAGCGACCCGTTCGATACGCTCGCCGGCGACCCCACGGCTTGGTACACCATGGACCGGGCTCGGGAGATGGAACGCTACGCCATCGTCAGCGACCTGAACACTGAAGAAGACCATGGCTTCATCGGTGCCTTTCCCAGCGGGACACCTTGGATCAGCCACCCCGACGAGAAGAGAAGCAACATCCTCTTCATCGACGGCAGCGTGGACAGCTCCGAAACCGAAACGCACGTCCTTCGCAACCCGCCGAGCCGCAACATGCACCACCTCAGCCGGCAGGCGTGGTTCGAAGAAGCTCATCTCCTGTACGCCGGCAACTGAGCAGAGCGGATGAGGCCACCGGTCCACCTATGCCGCGTTCGCTGATTCATCCTGCAACCGCCCGCCGACCAGCCGTACCACCCGGTCCGCCCGCGCCGCGACGTTGTCGTCGTGCGTGACCAGCACCATCGCCTGGCCCTCGGCGTGGAGTTGGCTGAACAGTTCCATCACCGACGCGCCGGTGTCGGCGTCAAGGTTGCCGGTCGGCTCGTCGGCCAAGAGCACCGCGGGCCGGTTCATGAGCGCCCGGGCGATGGCGACGCGCTGGCGCTCGCCGCCGGAGAGCTTGCTGGGTTTGTGGCGCAGCCGTTCGCCCAGGCCGACGCGGGTGAGCAGCGCCTCGGCACGATCGCGCAGTTCGGTTCTGCTTTCGCGTTGGCCACCGTCGGCGACGGGCTTCCGGGGCGCGCGGCCGATCATCGACGCGACGCGCACGTTCTCCAACGCCGTCAACTCCGGCAACAGGTGGTACTGCTGAAACACGAATCCGACCTGCCGGTTGCGGTAGCGGTCAATGGCCAACTCATTCATCGCGAACAGGTCGGTGCCGCGGAAGTGGACGCTGCCGGCGGTGGGGCGGTCCAGCCCGCCGAGCAGGTGTAGCAGCGTGCTCTTGCCCGAGCCGCTGCGCCCGAGCACGGCCACGCACCCGCCGTCGTTCAGCGTCAGGTCCACCCCGTCGAGCACGGTCAGCGTGCGCCCGCCTTCACGGAACGTCCGGCCGACGGCGCGGGCTTCGAGCAGCACGTCACTCATAGCGCAACGCCTCCACCGGGTCCTGAGCCGACGCGACCAACGCCGGGATCACCGCGCCCAGCACGCTGCTCACCACCGCGCCCGCGGCGATCCAGACCACTTCGACCCCACTCAGCCGCGCGGGGATCTCGTCGAAAAAGTAAGTCTGCGGGTCCCACATCTGGAACGAATACTTGGTATTGAGCATCGCCGCGTGCCCGTCCTGAAGCAGTATCTGCAACAGCGCCGGCACGAACAGCGCCGCGGCGCCCACGATGGCCAGGCGTGACGTCCAGAGCAACAGCCGCCGGCGGACAAACCCGACCGCCACGCCGACGATCGCCCCGCCCAGAGCCCCGCCCAGCAGCGCGATCGCCAGCTTGCCGGTCACGCCCAGGTACGACGCGAGGAACGCCTGGATCTCGTTGAGGTACAGGACCACGAGCGCCGCGAACCCGGTGCCCGCGGCCGCGCCGACCAGTCCGATCGCCAGGCCGTAACCGAGGAACAGTGCCGCGATGCCGACGCGTGACGCGCCGATGGCCCGGAGCGTGCCGATGTCCCGCGTCTTCTCCAGCACGGTCATGTAGAACGTCGTCGCCACCATCACCACCGCCACCGCGCTGATCACAACGAATAAAAACGTGATCAATCCTTTCTCGTTCTTGACCGCCCCGATCAACTGGCCATGCACCTCTTCCCACGTCACGACGTACGGCGGCAGCCCACCGTCGACCCGCTCGAAGTACGCCCGCACCTGCTTCTCCACCTCGGTCCGAACTTCCTGAAGGTCACGCGTCGCCGAGACGTCGTCGGTGACCTTGATAATTACCTGATTCACCCGGCCCGGCTCGGTCATCTCCAGCCGGCCTCCTTCGAGTGTGATCGGGTCGGCGCCGACGAATTCCTCGACCGGCCCCATCTCCAGCATGTCCTGCAACACGCCCAGCGGCACCAGCACCGTCTGCCGGTCCACGTCGAACAGCCCGCTCTTGAACTCGTTGCCGACCAGGAACGTCTTGCGCGACGGCGTGTACGACCCGGCCGTGCCGCTGCGGTTGATCGGCACGACCGTGAGCGTAAAGTCGTAGCCCACCGGGCTGTTGACGAAGTCGTACCCGCCCGCGTCGTTGCGGAAGTTGCCCGGGAACACCTCGATGCCCAGCCACGCGGTCGCGACGCCTCCGACATCACCATCACCATCACCGGCTTCTTCACCCTCATTGCGCACTTCTTCGCCGCTCGGGCCCACCGGGTACGGGGCGCGCATCACCTCCGCGCCGTTCTCCAGGCCCTGCCGGCTGTAGAAGCCGTAGTCCGCGTTCCGCGCGGTGCGTTCTTCGATCTGCTCCCGGGTCCACATCGTCCGTTCACCCAGCCCGATGATGCGGTCGAGCTTCTCGAACTCGACGCCCTGCACGATCACCGGCAGCGGGCCTTCGCGGAAGTTGATCAGCCCCATCGCCTGGATCGCCGGCGTCGCGACCTCGACGTCCTCCATCGCCTCCAGCGCCTCGACCAGCCCCTCGTAGTGCGAAAACCCGCGCAGCCCGTACGCCGCCTCGACCACCAGGTCCCCCGTGACCGACTTGGCCGAGTCGCGCAGCATGTCGAGGAACCCGCCCATGACGCTGATGACGATGATGACCATCGCCGTACACAGCGTCACCGCCAACGCCGCGAACAGCGGCGCGAGCTTGCGGCGGAGGTACTTCAGGATGAGCAGGCGTTTGTACATATGGGAACCACCGATGAACCCCGATAAAGCGGGATGCTCACCGGTGACGAACGGGTGTTCTACTCATCGGCGTTCATCCGTGTTCATCCGTGGTTTCACTGCTTCTCAGGCCGCATGAGCGGGAAGAGGATGACGTCGCGGATGCTCGGGGCGCCGGTGAGCATCATGACCAGGCGGTCGATCCCCAGGCCCATGCCGCCGGCGGGGGGCATGCCGACGCGCAGGGCTTCGAGGAAGTCCTCGTCGATCTGCTGCTGCTCGGCCTCGTCGCCGACTTGGCTGCGGAAGTTGGCTTCCTGCACGGCCGGGTCGTTGAGTTCGGAGTAGCCCGGGCTGATCTCGACGCCGTTGATCGCGAGCTCGTACACGTCGGCAAAGAACGGGTCTTCCCGGTTCTTCTTCGCGAGTGGGATGATGACACTCGGCACGTGCGTGACGTAGCACGGGTCGATGAGCGTGGGCTCGATGAGTTTTTCGTAGACCTCGACGAGTTGCTCGGCGGGGGTTCCGGAAAAGTCCAGGTCCTTGCCTTTGTTCTCGCTGCGCAGGCGATCAATGATCTCATCACTCGCGGGTTGTTGATCGAACTTCCAACCTGTCCGTTCTTCCACCAAGTCAACCATCGATACCCGTCGCCACGGTCGCTCGAGGTTGATGGTGCGCGTGACTTCGCCGTCTTCGTTCTTGTGTTCGATGGTCAGCGTGCCGAACACTTTTTGGGCGACGGTGCAGACCATGTCTTCGACCAACTCGGCCATGGTTTCGTAGGAGCCGAACGCCTCGTAGGCCTCGAGCATGGTGAACTCGGGGTTGTGGCGGGGGCTGACGCCCTCGTTGCGGAAGTTGCGGTTGATCTCGAAGACCTTGGGCATCCCGCCGACGAGCAGGCGCTTGAGATACAGCTCCGGGGCGATGCGCAGTGTGAGCGGCAGGTCCAGCGCGTTGTGGTGGGTGTGGAACGGCCGCGCGGCCGCGCCGCCGTGCAAGGTCTGCAGCATCGGCGTCTCGACTTCGAGGAAGCCCTTGTCGCGGAGGTAATCGCGCATCGCGTCGATGATGGCGATGCGTTGCTGCATCGTCTTCATGACGTGGGGGTTGGTGTAGAGGTCGACGTAGCGCTTGCGGTAGCGGGTTTCGGGGTCCTGGAGGCCGTGGAACTTGCCGGGGGGCAGTGCGAGGGATTTGGTGATGACGGTGAAGGCGGGAGCTGGGGTCTGGGGCTTGGGGTTGGGGGAGGCATCACTGTCCGCGTTGGCGGGCGTGTTCGGCGCGTCGTTGGTGTCGGCTGCCGGGCCAGACCCCAGACCCGAAGCCCCAGACCCCATACCCGCCCAGACGGTGACCTCGCCGGTCTTGGTGGTGGCGAGCGGGCCTTGGGCGATGACGATGTCGGAGAGGTCGGTGAGCTTGGCGAGCTTGAATGTCTCGTTGCCCACGGCCTTCTTGCTGACCGCGATCTGCAGGCCCTCGTCCGTCGCGTCGCGCAACGACATGAAGATGAGGTTGCCCATGACGCGATGCTGCATCACCCGGCCGGCGACCTTGACGACGGGGCGCGGATCTCCCGCGTCCGGGTTGTCTTTGAACTGTTGGTCAGCGGCTTGGTCGTACGCGGCGCGGGCGTCGGCGAGGGGGATCAGGCCTTCGGTGCGCTGGCCGTAGGGGTCGAGGCCGAACTCGTCGCGGATGCGTTCGAGCTTGGCCTTGCGGATGGCGAGCAATTCGTCGGTGGAGTGGCCGGACTGGTCGTGGTGCGGGGCGTCGTCGGGCATGGCGTGGATCGTACGGGGCGGGTGGAATGGCCACAAAAGGCACAATAGACACAGATATGGAATCAATGAGTCAGATGAACCGCCAAGACGCCAAGGACGCCAAGTCCGGCATGAAGGAAAGGTGTGGTCGCAATCCCACGGCAGACTCATCGCGTGCCTTGGCGATCTTGGCGTCTTGGCGGTTCATTCGTGGGTTCATGTCCGTTCGGTGCAGCTTGTGCCTCGTGCTCAAACGTTCGAAGTAACAAAAAACCCCACCGTTGCGGGTGGGGTCTTCGTGAAGCTTGAGGAGCACGGCACCACCCGCCCGGGCGGTGCCGGGGTGTTTTATTCGTCGCCAGGTTTCTCTTCGCTCGCGCTCGCGGCGGCGGCTTCGGCGGCCTGCTGCTGCTCGGTGGCGGCGACTTCCTGCTTGGTGAGCGCGTCCAGGCCGCGGCGCTTGTCGCGGAGGCGGCGCTTCTTGCCGACGCGGTCGCGCAGGTAGTACAGCTTGGCCCGGCGGGTGTCGCCGCGCCGCTTGACCTCGATCTTGGCGATCTTGGGCGAGTGCAGCGGCAGGGTCCGCTCGACGCCCTCGTTGGCGACGATGCGGCGGACGGTGACGGTGGCGGTCAGGCCCTTGCCCTGCATCTTGATGATGACGCCGTTGAACACCTGGATGCGTTCCTTGGAGCCTTCGATGATGCGGACGTGGACGTCCACCGTGTCGCCCACGTGCAGGACGGGCAGGTTGGACTTGAGCTGGTCTTGCTCGACGGCGGCGATGAGGGCGGCGCTCATGGCGGGGGCCTGTGGGTGAGGGGTTCGGGGAAGGCTTCGGTTGGCGTGGACACCGGCCCGGACAGGTTCGGGTGGGACCACGGCCAGTCTATTTCCGGAGGGCACGACGCCCGACGGCGAGCCGAGCAGTGTAACCGGCGGCGGGGGGGTTGTCGAGGAGGCCGCAGGGCGGCCGCACCGGTCGCGCGGGGTGGCCGAAGTCAGGCTGGGGGCGAGGGTACACTCCGCGTCATGAGCGAAGGAACGCCCGTGCCCGCCGCCGCGCCCGACACCGGCCCGCTGCTGTCCGTCCGCGACCTGGTGACGCACTTCCCGGTCAAGCGGGGCCTGCTCAAGCGGGAGGTCGGGGTGGTCAAGGCGGTGGACGGCGTCAGCTTCGACATCTTCCCCGGCGAGACGCTCGGGCTTGTCGGCGAGTCGGGCTGCGGCAAGTCCACCGTCGGGCGGTCGATCCTGCGGCTGGTGCCGACCACGTCCGGCTCGGTGCACTACGGCGGCGAGGATGTGCTCGCGGCCTCTTCGGGGCGGATGCGGGCCCTCCGCCGGGAGATGCAGATCATCTTCCAGGACCCCGTCGGCTCGCTGAACCCGCGCATGACCGTGGGCAACATCATCGGCGAGCCGCTGGTCGTCCACAAACTCGCGACCGGCTCGGAGCTGCGCGACCGCGTGGCCACGCTGCTGACCAAGGTCGGCCTGCTCCCCGAGCACGCGCAACGCTACCCGCACGAGTTCTCCGGCGGCCAGCGCCAACGCATCGGCATCGCGCGGGCGCTGGCGCTCAACCCGAAGTTCATCGTCTGCGACGAGCCCGTGTCGGCGTTGGACGTGTCGATCCAGGGCCAGGTGCTCAACCTGCTCAACGACCTGCAGGACGAGCTGGGCTTGAGCTATTTGTTCATCGCTCACAACCTCGCGGTGGTTGAGCACTTCTGCGACCGGATTGCGGTGATGTACCTCGGACGGATCGTCGAGCTGGCCGACCGCGACACGCTGTACCGCAACCCGTTGCATCCGTACACCAAGGCGTTGCTGTCTGCGGCGCCGATGCCCGAGCCGAGTGCCCAGCGTCGGCGGATCATGCTGTTGGGCGACGTGCCGTCCCCGATCCATTTCTACGACGAGGACGACCGCCCGGCCGAGGCCCTGTCCGCCGACGAAAGAGCGGAACTGGACGCCGAGCGCAAGGAAGGCTTCGAATACGTCACCCGAGAGTCGCTGCTGGACCGCCCGCCGCTGGAGGCGGTGCCGGGCGAGCCGGGGCACTTCGTGTCGCCGTCCGCGGAAGCGGCGGTGCCGGCCTGAGCAGGGGGCACGGCCCGTGCAAACGCAACAGCCGCCAAGTCACAAGGGCTTGGCGGCTGCGTTCCGGGGGTTGGCGACGGTCCGTCGGGCGTGAGGTGGGCCCGACGGCCACCGGAACCGGGAAGGTCGGACGGTGGTCGGCCCGATTTACGCGTCCACGGACTGGCCGCGGCGGCGGAGCACGGTGCCGCCCAGCAGGGCCAGGCCGCCCAACGCGGCGGTCGGGGTCGGGATCGACTCGTAGCGGAGCTGGGCCACGACGGCCGAGCCACCCAGCGAGATCTCGACGCGATCAAACGAGCTGGCGCCGAATTCGGACGCGCTGATGGGGCTGATGCGGTTGGCGGTGCCGTTGCCGAAGGCGATCGTGCCGTCGTAGAACGGGTTGTCGTCGGTGATGAGGTTGCCGAAGAACACGGTACCGATCTCGCTGCCGCCGCTGAAGAAGTCCAGGAAGAAGCCCGAGTCGGTCTGGAATTCCTCGACGCCCTCGACGTCAACGATGGTGAACCCGAAGCGGGTCGCGGGCTGGGCGAAGTCGATGAAGATGTCGCCGGCGGGGCGGCGGCCTTCGAGCAGCCCGCCGTTGACACCATTGATGACGATGCCGTTGCCCAGGTCTTCGTTGGTCGGCACGTTGCCGCCGGACCACGGCGGGCCCTGCTGGCCGGTCGATTGGGCGCTGGGGTTGCCCGAGAAGTCCCAGACCTTGATCTGGGTCGAACCGCCGGCGTTGGGGTTCGTGGCCGAGAAGCTCAGGCCCGGGACCTGGTTGGTCAGGATGGTGTTGGGTGCCAGACTATTGAACGTGACAACGGTTTCGGCCGACGCAAACGCCGACACCGCCAGGCTACCCGCTACAGTCATACCCGTACGGAACATGTGAATACCCTTCCCGATTAGAATGGTTGAAACAAACTGGGTCGGCGACTCACCAACCCGAACACGCAATCAAGTCTATTGATGACGATTGTTTCAGCCAGACCAGTTATGACAATTTTGCGGCTATTTGGCCGTTGATTCCCCGCGTTTGGGGAACCCGCCAAACGTAGTTGTTTTTTCCCGTTTCCGGGCGGGCACGCTCCGACGCGAGGTTTAGGATGAGTCGTTTGAAGAAGCTCATGATCGACACCGTGCTCAGCCAACTCGTCGCGCAACGCGTTACCTCCGTGAAGGAGATCTGCGACATCACCGGGCGGGGTGACTCGACGGTCTACCGCTGGCTTTCCGGCCAGAGCGAGCCGGAGTTCTCGGAGATGGTGGCGTTGATGCGCTCGGTCAGTTCGCCGGAGGTCCGCCGGGCGCTGGTCGACACCTTTACCAAGGAGTTGCCGGTCCGCGTCGAGTGGCTCAACGACGACGCCACGCTGCACAGGGACGCCGACACCAAAGCCCGGCACGACGCGATGGACCTCGCGGTGCTGGCGATGGCGTCGCTGGTGCGGGTGCTCGTCCAGCAGCGGCCGACCCTGCACGGCGGCCAACTCGATCAGACCGGACGCGAAGAAACCATCGAGCTGATCGACGCCGCCATGACCCATCTGGGCAACTGCAAGGTCGTCATGCAGGGGCAGTTGCCGGCGTACTCCGGCCGCCGCAAGGCCAAACCGCTCCCCCGCCGTCACGACGGCTAGCCTCGGCCCGCGGCCGACCTGCGTTTGGCACGCCCCGTTGACCGGGTTACACTGCCGGGCTCGCCTGAGCGGCGTGCTCTCGCGACCCCGTACCCGTCACGCCCCCCGGAAGTTTCAACCCCGCGATAGGGGGTTGAACGAGTGGGCGGGCCCCCGGAGACCTCAACATGGTTCGTCTGCGTTTCAAGCGTTTCGGCCGCACCCACCAGCCCTTCTACCGCCTCTGCGCCATGGACAAGCGCAACCCGCGCAACGGCGAGGCGATCGAAGAGCTCGGGCACTACGACCCCACCCTGGCCGACGAGGCCCAGCAGTTCGTCTTCAAGGAAGACCGCGTCCGCTACTGGCTCGGCACCGGCGCCCAGCCGTCCGACACCGTCCGTGACCTGCTCGCCAAGGCCGGCGTCGTGGACAAGAAGACCGGAAAAGCTACACCGGCTTCCGCCTGACCCAAGCTCCATCGTCACGCAACCCCCCGAGCCCCGCATGTGAATGCGGGGCTATCTTTTTGAAGTCATGCTCCGCTTCGACATCATCACGCTGTTCCCGGAGATGTTCGCGGGGGTGCTGGGCGGCAGCATCCTGAAGCGCGCGGCCGAACCCGTGCCGGACCCCTCCGCCCCGGAGGACCCGCGACGTGTGCGCGAGCCGGTGGCGTCGTATCACCTGCACCAGTTGCGAGACTTCTCGGCGGACGCCAGACATCAGAAAGTGGACAAGCCGCCGTTCGGCGGGGGGCCGGGCATGGTGATGCAGTGCCAGCCGCTGTGGGACGCGGTCAAACATGTTGAAGCGCACGAGTCGCGGCGAACAACAAGGCGCGTCTTTGTCACGCCAACCGGCCGGCCGTTCACGCAACGCGTCGCGGAAGAACTCGCCGGCTTGTTCGACGCCGACGGCGGCGGGCGCTTGCTCCTGATCTGCGGGCACTACGAGGGCTTCGACCAGCGCGTGCTGGATCGGCTGCGCGACGAACCACCGAACGGAGTCGCCGATGGCGAGCCAGGCCTCGACGAGATCAGCGTCGGCGACTTCGTGCTCTCCGGCGGCGAGTTGCCGGCGATGAGCATCCTCGACGCGGTCGTTCGATTATTGCCGGGCGCTTTAGGCGACGCGGATTCTGCAAAGCACGACTCGTTCTCGCCCGGCGTGTCGCGTCTCCTCGACCACCCGCACTACACGCAGCCCGCGACCTGGGACGGGATCGACGTGCCGGCAGTGCTGCGCAGCGGCGACCACGCCGCGATCGCGGCGTGGCGGGAAGTGCAGTCGCGCGAACGAACCGAGCGTTGCCGGCCGGATCTACTGACCGGCGGAACCGACACGTCGAAACTGCCCGTAGTCGTCGTCCGGGAAGCAGACGATGGTGACGTGGAAGGTGCCGCGGCGGTTCACCGCGAAGCCTTCGGCGGAGAGTACGAGGCGGGCGTGGTGCGGCGCATCCACCGGGAGGATGCGCCGCTGGCTTCGATGGTCGCCGAGGTGGACGGTCGCATTGCCGGACACGCGCTGGTCACGGAAGCGGCCTTGGTGGACCAGCCGGCCGTGCGTGGCTTGCTCGCGCTGGGGCCGGTGAGCGTGCGGCCGCTGTTTCACGGCCGAGGCCTGGGTTCGGCGCTGGTGCGCGCCTGCATCGCCGAGGCGAAGCGCGCCGGGGCGGCACGACTGTTCGTCTGGGGCGACCCCCGTTTCTACACCCGGTTCGGGTTTGTCGATGCCGAAGCAGAGGGATTCAGGCGCGTTGGGGGCGAGTACCCGAACTTTCTGATGCTGAACCTCCGCCCCGGCAAAGCCGTGGATGGCGGTGAGATCGCATACGTCGATGCGTTTGAAAAGGGGTGATGGATTCGTCTTGGAGCGTCGTTGGTTTACCGCACGACGCGGGCGCTGCCGCCGCCCATGAGTTTTTCGACCTCGTTGAGCGACGCCATCGACGTGTCGCCGGGCGTGGTCATCGCCAGCGCGCCGTGGGCGACGCCGTAGTTCACCGCCTTCGCGGCGTCGCCGGTGGTGAGCATGCCGTAGATGAGGCCCGACGCAAAGCTGTCGCCGCCGCCGACGCGGTCCATGATTTCGAGGTCGTTGAGTTCCAGGCCGTGATGGAACGTGCCGTCGTACCAGCACAGCGCGCTCCAGTCGTTGACGGTCGCGGTCTTGACGCCGCGCAGCGTGGTCGCCGTCATCTTGAAGTTGGGGTAGGTCTTCAAGGCCCGCTCGATCATCTTCTTGTACGCATCGACTTCAAGCTCGGTGAGGTTCTCGTCGGCACCCTCGACCTCGAGCCCGAGGCAAGCGGTGAAATCTTCCTCGTTGCCGATCATCACGTCGATGTATTGCGCCAGGCGTTGGTTCACTTCCTGGCACCGCGCGTGGCCGCCGATGTCTTTCCAGAGGGACGGGCGGTAGTTCAGGTCGTAAGACGTGACGACGCCGTGCGTTTTCGCTTTGCTCAGCGCGTCCTCGATGAAGTCGGGCGTGGTGTCAGACAGCGCCGCGAAGATCCCGCCGGTGTGGAACCAGCGGACGCCCTCGGTACCGAAGAGGCCATCCCAATCCACGTCACCGGGTTTCATCTGCGACGCGGCGCTCAGGCCGCGGTCCGACGTGCCCAGCGCCGCACGGACGCCGAAGCCGCGCTCGGTGAAGTTCAGCCCGTTGCGCACCCGCCGGCCGACGCCGTCGTAGGGGATCCATTTCACCCGCGACATGTCCACGCCGCCCTGCAGGATCAGGTCTTCGAGCAGCCGGCCGACCTCGTTGTCCGCGAACGCGCTGACCAGCGCCGTGCGCAGCCCGAAGCAGCGCCGCAGCCCGCGCGAGACGTTGTACTCGCCGCCGCCTTCCCAGGCGCGGAACGAGCGCGCGTTGCGCACGCGGCCCTCGCCGGGGTCCAGGCGCAGCATCACCTCGCCCAGCGAAACGCAGTCGAAGCGGCAGTCGGACGCGGGCTTGAGGTCGAGCTTGGCCATGGGGAGAGTGCGTGAAAAGTTGAAAGTGACAGGTCAGAAAGTCGGGCTGCGACACGAACGCAACGACTTCCGCTTCAAACTTCGGCCACGGCCCGGACCGCCGCTTTCACCGCGGCCTCGACCGGACCGAAGTCGCCGTCGGCAAACAGGTCGGGCTTGACCATCCAGCTGCCGCCGCACGCGACGACGGGCTTGAACGCCAGGTAGTCGCGGATGTTGTCGGTGTTGATGCCGCCGGTGGGCACGAACTTGACCATGTGGTACGGCGCGGCGATGGCCTTAAGGGTTTTGAGCCCGCCGTACGACTCGGCCGGGAAGAACTTCACCGAGTCCAGCCCGTGGTCGAGCGCCATCTCGATGTCCGTGGGGTTCGACACGCCCGGGTAGATGGGCAGATCGAGCTCAAGCGCGCGCGTCACGACCTTTGGGCTGAAGCCGGGCGTGACGATGAACGTCGCACCGCGGTCGCGGGCCTCATCGACCTGGTCGGGTTTGAGCACCGTGCCCGCGCCGACCAACAGCCCGTCGTGCTTGCTCATCGCCTCGATGCTCGCCGCGGCCGCGTCGGTGCGGAACGTGACCTCCGCGATCGGCAGCCCGCCGGCCAGCAGCGCCTCGACCAGCGGGTCGGCCTGGGCCGCGTCGCGCATCGTGATAATCGGCACGATCCGGTGGTGGGCAATGAACCCGGGTACGTCAGACTTGGCGGGGGCGGGTGGACTCATGGTGGGCCGGGCGAGTGGGGGTTTGTCGTTCGTTCTGGAAAAGCGAGGATAGTCAAAGTCGCTGGCACGTCAGCCCGCCGTCCACCATGACGACGTTGCCGGTGGCATACGCGAAGTCGCCGCGCGTCAGTGACGCCACGGCCTTGCCGACGTCTTCCGGGCTCCCCCAGCGCGGCTCGACGGTCAAGCCCTCGGCGATGAGCTTGTCATATTTTTCGGTGACGCCCGCGGTCATGTCGGTCTTGATCACGCCGGGCCGGACTTCATAGACCGCGATGCCCTCGGCCCCAAGCCGCGCCGACCAGAGCTGCGTCGCCATCGCGACGCCCGCCTTGCTGATGCAGTAGTCACCGCGGTTGACCGACACCACGGTCGCACTGATTGAGGAGACGTTCACGATCGTCCCCCGGAAGCTCGCGTCGGCATTCTTCTGCTCGATCATCCACCGCGCCGCGGCCTGCGTCAGGAAGTAGGGGCCGCGCAGGTTGATGTTGACCAGTCGATCGAAGCTCTCGGACGAGGCGTCGAGGATGTCCGCCCTGACGCTGGGCGCGACGCCCGCGTTGTTCACCAGCGCGTCGAGCCGGCCGAATTTATTGCGGATCGCGCCGAGCATCTGCCCGTGCGCTTCGAGGTCGGCGATATCGCACGCGCAGTAGAGCACCTCGGCCCCGAGCGCGGTCAGGCCATCGATCGCGTCCTGCACGTCAGCCTGCAGACGCCGGCCGTTGATCGTGATGTCGAATCCGGACTTGGCGAGTTCCTGCGCGACGCCGAAGCCGATACCTCGGCTGCCGCCGGTCACGAGCGCGACGGGTTTGTCGGTGGGGGACGAAGACATGCGTGCTTTCTCTCGGAAGACTCTCGGTTACTTGCTCAGGAAGAACGTCGGGTACGGCCCGTTGCCCGCCATGCGGTGGACGAGCAACGCGAGTTCGAGCAGGTGGTAGTCGCCCCACAAACTCGACTCGGAGTGCGCGACCTTGCTGCCCTTGGGCACGTGGTCCCAGCCGTTGGGCCAGTGGTAGATCGAGTGCAGCAGCAGGCCCTGGTGGTCGCGTTTGGTCGAGAGGTAGGGCTCGTCGAACAGTGTGCCCGCCAGCGTGAGCCCGGCCTGGAGGTACTTCTTGCCCTTGCCGGTCTTACCGAGGTAGTTGCCGAAGCGGATCAAGCCCTGCGCCGCGATCGCGGAGGCCGAGGCATCGACGGGTTCGTGGTCGTTGTACGGGTCGGCCGGGGCGTTCTGCCAGTTGCCGAGCTTGTGCAGGTTGGGGGCACCGTCGTCCCAGTACGTCACGCCGTCGAGCGCGGACGCTTCGTTCAGGTAGTGATCGCAGGTGTCCTTGGCGTTGCGCTCGTAGACCTTGACCACGTCGGCCTTGTTCATGCCCACCGCCTTCTTGAATTCGGCGGCCGAAATGGTCTTGAAGAATTCGAGTTCCTCGGCGTACCCGAGCATCGCCCACGCCAAGCCGCGCGTCCATGTCGAAAACGGCGAGTAGCCCTGTTGGGTTGCGCGGGCGCGGAACGCGCCGTCGTTGCGGTTGAACGTGCCCTCATGGGCGGTCCGGCCGCGGACGTCGTAGGTGTGTTCGCTGTCGCCGTGGAAGACGATGTAGTGCGATGTGGTCAGGCCGTGCAGCACGGAGCGTTTGAGCAGGTTGGCGGCGCGGTCGCCCTCGTGCATGAGCGGGTGCCCGAGTTGCCAGGCGACGCCGAGGATGCGCGTGGTGCGCATCGTGTCGATGAACAGCGAGTGCGGGCCGTTGAAGCTGTAGATGTAGCCGAGCGCCGGGGCGTTGGCGGTGTGCTTCGACTTCACGGGCGCGGTCCCGGACCAGCGCGACGCCTGGACCGCGCCCGACGCGGCGATCGCGTTTGAGTACGCGACCTCTTCCCAGCCGTCGTAGCTCATCCGCTTTTCTTTGAGCAGGCGGAGCAGGTTGCCGTAGGTCGAGAGGTTGTTGAACCCGTGGTCGTGCACGCCGGTGTGCGTGACGTGCGGGAGCATGTGCTTGATCGTGCGGCGTTTGCCGAGCTGGATGAGCTTGTCGTCCTTGAGCCCGTCGCCGGCGAGAATCATGCAGCCGTACTGGAACCCCTGTGTCCACTCGGTCCAGCCTCGGGTGGTGTACTTGCCCTCGACGGTGAACACGGGCGTGCCGTCGGCGGGGTCCCAGGTCTTGTCGATGTTCTTCGCCTTCCGCGCGGCGAGCTCGAACACGCGCTTCGTGGCACTGGCGAGGAACTTGGGGCTGGCTTTGGGGTCGATCTGCATGGGCGGGCCGGCAAGAAGGGTCGGGGATGGTCCGCGAGAGAAGCCGCGGCGTGAGTAATTCATCCTACATTGTCGATGTCGGAGGCGGGTGACACTTCACGACCAGCCGTGGCCGGATATGATAAATGGATCGTGGCGAAGAAAACGGCAAAACGTTTGGCCCGGCAGCGTGGAACCTCGCCGCGCGGCGTCGGTCATACCGGCGATGCGGGAGCGGCCGCACGCCGGGCGTGGTGCGCGATGATCTTCGACGACCCGGCCCGCATCACCGACGCGCTGTCGCACCCGATCACCCGGCGCTTCGAGATCGCGCCCCATCACCACGCCGACGTGCTCCAACTGGACCTGATCCGCGGATGCACCGGGCACGCGACGCTCGACGACACCGAGAATCCCATCGCAGGCACCACGCTCATGGCCTCGCCGCCCGGGCAGCGGCACGGCTACACCCTCCAACCCGCCGGCCCCGACGCCGCGGTCTGGCTGGTGAAACTTCGTGTCGGTGCGCCGGCCCGTTCCGGTCGTGGTGGCGCGGCGTCTGCCTTGCCGGCTCTACTCACCGGGTTGAATGACGTGCCCGCGCTGTCGTCGGCGGTCGCGGAATTCGTGCGGGATTGGACGCCCCTCGGGGTCAACGCGACCGCGCTCGCGAGGCTGGCGACGGCGATCTGCGTCTGGCCCAACTCCGCCGCCGACGTATCGGAGACAGCCACCGCCTCGGACTCAGACGTCCACGACGCCGGCGACGGCGCATCCGTACGCGTCCGCCGGGTCATCGAACAACTCGGGACGCGCTTCGACGACCCGCCCAGCCTGGACGAACTGGCCGACGCCGCGTCGATGTCCTCGCGCCACTTCGCACGTCGCTTCCGGCACGACTTTGGCTGCACGCCGCACGAGTTCCTCGCGACCCGCCGGCTCGACGCGGCGCGCGGCCTGCTGCGCGACGACGACTGCCGTGTGGGCGACGTCGCCGAACGCCTGGGCTTCAGCTCGCCCGCGGCGTTCAGCCGGTGGTTTACCCGGCTGGCCGGCCAGAGCCCGCGGGCCTTCCGGGCCGACCCGCACAACTTCTGACGATTCCCTTGCTTGTTCCGGGTGTCTGGATGCGCCATTTTCCTGTCTGGATCGGTCAGGGCCGTCTCGCCTGACGGCGGATAACCTCTGACCATCGACGCCCCCCGGCACCCAAGACCCACTTCTCTCGGAGCCTCCCCATGGAAACCCGCCGCATCGGCATCATCATGAACGGCGTCACCGGACGCATGGGCACCAACCAGCACCTCATCCGCTCGATCACCGCGATCATCAAGCAGGGCGGCGTCCGCATCAGCCCGGACCTCACGCTCATGCCCGACCCGATCCTCACCGGGCGCAACGAGAACAAACTCAAGGCCCTCGCCGACGCCCACGGCCCCGGCGCGATCGGCAAGCCCTACGCCTACACCACCGACGTGGACGGCGTGATCGACGGTAAGCACGGCGATTTCGAGGTCTTCTTCGACGCCTCGGGCACGTTGCAACGCGCCGGATTCCTCGAAAAAGCTTCCGCCTCAAAGATGATCAAGGCGATCTACTGCGAGAAGCCCACCGCGACGGAAACCAAGGAAGCCGTCCGCCTCGCGGAGATGGTGGAAAAAGCCGGCAAGAAAAACGGCGTCGTCCAGGACAAGCTCTGGCTGCCCAGCTTCCGCAAGCTCGCGATGCTCAAAGAGCTCGGGTTCTTCGGCGACATCCTCAGCGTCAAGGGCGACTTCGGCTACTGGGTGTTCTCCGGCATGGACCTCGACCAGCCCGCCCAACGCCCGAGTTGGAACTACCGCGCGGAAGACGGCGGCGGCATGATGATCGACATGTTCTGCCACTGGGAATACGTCATCTCCAACCTGTTCGGCCCGATCAAATCCCTCGTCGCGTACGGCAACGTCGATATTCCCGAACGCCGCGCCGAGGACGGCAAGCCGTTCAAGGCCACCGCCGACGACTCCGCCTACGCGATGTTCCTGCTCGAAGACGGCACGATGTGCCAGTTCAACTCGTCATGGTGTACCCGTGTCCGGCGTGACGACTTGCTCACCGTCCACGTCGATGGCACCAAGGGCAGCGCAGTCGCCGGCCTGCGCGAAGTCGTCACCCAGGCCGCCGCCAACACCCCCAAGCCCGTGTGGAACCCCGACATCCCTCAGCCGATCGATTTCTACGCCGGCTGGGAGGAAGTCCCGAACAACATCGAATACGACAACGCGTTCAAGATCCAGTGGGAGCTGTTCCTCCGCCACGTCGCCCTGGACGAACCGTTCCGTTGGGACCTCATGGCCGGGGCCCGCGGCGTTCAACTCGCGGAGCTGGGGATGCAGAGCTGGAAGGAGCGGTGCTGGGTGGATGTGCCGAAGCTGTGAGTGTTCAGGCAGTGTTTTTGACTTATGAAATCACCTAAAGCCCGGGGACTGCTGTCCCCGGGCTTTGTTGGCCGTTCATGAATCCCCTCGAAGAGTCGAACCATGTCAGAAGACCTGTCACGATGCGCGATCCACACCATGACCAACAAGCCGTGGTCGCTTGCCCAGTGCTGCGCGAAGTACGCCGCGGCCGGCGTGGGCGGCATCTCCATCTGGCGGAACACGGTCGCCCCCGAAGAGGGCGGCGTCGGGTTGGATGAAGCGGTGAAGATTGTGAAAGGTTCGGGTTTGGCGGTGCCGGCGTACGTGCGCGGCGGCTTCTTCCCGGCCCCCGGAAGTGCCGAGCGTCAGAAAGCCATCGACCACAACAAGACGATGCTCGACGAGGCCGCGGCGTTGGGCGCGGACCAGGTGGTGCTCGTCGTCGGCGCGGTGCCGGGTATGGCGCTCAGTGATTCTCGCCAGCAGGTCCGGGACGGCATCGCGGCGTGTCTCGACCACGCGAAGGCCGTCCACGTGAAGCTCAGCATCGAGCCGCTGCACCCGATGTACGCGGGCGACAAGTCGTGCATCAACCGCATCGCCGAAGCCCGTGAAATCTGCGAAGCGCTCAACGCGGACGCCGATGGGCACTTAGGCGTGGCCGTGGACGTCTACCACGTCTGGTGGGACCCGGACCTCGACGCCGAGATCGACAAACTCGGCAAAGGCGGCTGGCTGCTGGGCTTCCACGTCTGCGACTGGCGCCTCGAAACCCGCCACCTGCTCACCGACCGCGGCCTCATGGGCGACGGCTGCATCGACATCGCCGGCATCCGCAAAAAGGTCGAGGCGGCCGGCTTCCACGGGTTTAACGAGGTCGAGGTCTTCAGCGAACAGTATTGGGCGATGAATCAGGATGACTACTTGGATTTAGTCCTTGAACGCTACCAGCAGGTTTAGTCGCTTTGTTCGCTGGCTCCGGGTGGATTCGGTTTGCAGGTGCCAGGGAAGTCACTACACTAAATATTGATATTGCCCCCGGAAGCGTCCGGTGTTCTCCTCGCGAGGCACCGGACGTTTTTTTTGGGCCTTGACCATTAGGCTTCGGCATTGATCCACAGAATCCGGAGGAAAGAAGAGACCGGGCCGCGAGGTGCGCGGGGGGGATCCAGTTTGGGTGCACCTCGGTTTGATGCGGCCCGGTCTCACTCGAGTCTTTCAGGTTGTCGTTGGATCGGGTTGTCGCGATCCGTCGTCTGTCGTGGCCGACGAGGGGCCAACGCCGCTGCCCGCCCACGCCGAGCCGCCGCCGGGCGACTCGATGAGCCGCCCGATCACCTGGCGCGTGGCGCCGATCGGCCAACTCAGTTCGGCCGCGATCTCGCGCTCGGTTCGGTCCGAGCGGAGCAGGTCGGCGACGCGGGCCAATGCGGACGGGTTGTTGAAAGCGTCATCCATAACACGTGGCCCCGACGTTGCGCAAGATCCGTTAAGGCTGGGCCGTCACTGACGCCGAACCCGACCCGCCGACTTCCGAGTAGTCCCCCGACGGATCGCTGGCGTCACCCGGCGGGTCCTGAAGGAAGGTTTTGGATGGGCTGCACGCAGTCGTGCGTTCGTAGTCGTAGACCGTGAACTTCCACCGGGTCTCGTTGGGGTCCAGATTCAACAAGGCGTAGGTGAAATCCCCCTGACCGCCGCCGTAGACGTTGGTGCCTTGCTGTGTGACCGTCTGGTCACCGGAGCAAGGCGAATCGACACTGATGAGATAGTCCGTAGGCATACAACACCCCTTTTCCCGGGAGAGTGGGTCAACAGAACAAGGTGCCCGGAATCACCTTGGTCTGCGAGAAGTCGTGGTAAATCCCCTAGATTCACGCCGCTTTTTGCCAGCCGGTACGATCTCCGGGCTGGCCGCGGCCGTAGTCGAAAGCGGTGACGCAAAGAAGGGTCGTCGTTCCACTTTTCCTGTTCTGTAAATACAAACGACGGAATCCGCTCCGCGCTGCGCGGCCGAATAACTTTTTTTTCTGACATGTCTTCGGAAGGGACCGAGATGAGATTTCGAGCTTTGGTTGTACTGATCCTTGGCTGGTCGGCGGGGACGGTGTCGGCGGGGGTGCTCACGCCGACCGTTGAGGTGATGGGTGCCGGCATGTTGTCCGGGACGCCGTTCATCGATTACACCAATCCCGCCAGTCCATCGGCGGACGCCACGGTCCTGGTCAAAGCGCAGGGGGAGGCCGTCACGGCGACGTGGCCGACAACGGCGGGGGGGTTGGCGGTGCCGGTGTCGATCTTCGTCAACCTGATCAACAACTCCGGCGAAACCATCACGGAGATGATCTGGGAGACCGGCAGCAAGCCGGACGACGTCTTTGTGGTGTCGCCGGGGCTGACGCTGGGCGACCCGTTGATGTTCGTGTTCCCCCCACCGGTCATCGAGCCGAGCGGGCCGGGCCGCTGGCGGATCAGCAACCTGAACCTCCTGAACGGCGGCGTCAACACGGTGTCGGTGTTCGGACTGGTCCCGGACCCGCCGAGCGGCGTGACCACCGGCTCGTACGGTTTTCAGGTCACGGCGACGCCCGAGCCGTCAGCCGCGGCGGTGCTTCCAGTGTTGGCACTTTGCGCACGCCGACGACGCGGTCACCGGTCGAAGAGCCAGAGCGGCACGCCCTGAACGTCCGCATCGGGTGCCTGCTCACCGACCGCGAGGCGGGCCACGTGCCCATCCGCGTAGGCGACGTTGCACTGCTCGTCGTGCGGCTGCCCCAGCCCCCAGTTGTCGTCGGCGCGGATACCGAAATACGCCTTGGCCAGTGGCACGTTCCCGCTGGGCAGGATGGCCGGCTCGGCAAACCACAGGTATTGGTCGGGCGATCGGACGTGGTCCCACGACCGCCCTTCGTTGGCCCCCCAACCGGTGCCGGGCCGCCAGCGGCTGTTGACGGCGTAGCTGAACATCCGGCCGGCTTGATAGAGGACTTCGCCCTCGCCCGAGCGGGTCGGGCACTCCATCCAAGCGCCGCGCCCGCCTTTGCGGAGTTGGCCGAACAGCGACTCGCCCAGCAGGTCGTACCAATCGTCGCCGATGAGTTGGTAGTAGACGGTCCGTGGGATGACCCGGTGGTGATCCGCCATGGTCGCTTCCCACCCGATGCCCATCTGGCGCAGGTTCGAGGTGCACGCGGTGGCCCGGCCGGCCTCGCGCGCACCGCCCAACGCCGGCAGGATGATGCCCATCAGCAGCGCGATGATGCTGATCACGACCAGCAACTCGATCAGCGTGAAGCCAGTTGTGGGGCGGGGTTGGCGCGCCAACGGAAGTTTCCTTTTGTGGTTTGGACGGAGAATGCCTCGTCGGCCGCCGACCAGTCGGCCGAAATAACGATGTCGTCGTTGTTGAGCTCGAACGTGATCTCGCGGGTGTGGTCACCGAAGCTGACCAGGTGCGCGTCGTGCCCGGCGGCAAGAACCAGGTCACCGCTGCCGTCGAACGCGACGGCGGACACGAACGTATCGGCGGTCGCGTCGAGGCGGGTGACCGCGGCCTCACCGACGTTGCTGAGAATCATCGCCCCGCCGGTCAGCCCGATGGCGATCCGTCCGGTTGCTGCGTGAAGGTCGAACGACAACGGCATCTCGCCACTGTCCAGATCGCACGTCCAGAGGACGCCCCCCGCGGCACCAAACACCCGCAGCCGGAAAGCGCCCTCTCCTTTTCCGTCCACGGCGAGCCAGTGCCGGCGGCTGCCCTGCGCCAAAACAACGTGGCGGTGCTGGTTGCGCGACACAAACGCACCACGTTTCAGGTCGAACTCGGCGATCTCGCCGCCTCGGCTCGTCAGCCGGACGAGGTCGGCCGCGGCGTAGTTCAACGAGCCGATCTCTTGGATATCGACCGACGATTTGCGCAGAACGGTGCCGCCGTCCGCGTCGAGCTCGACCAGCTCGCCGCTCCGCAGCGCCACGAGCACCCGCCGCGCGTCGGGGGACCACGCCATCGTCGACACCGCGAAGCCGGCCTGGTCGCGCCACGACCACACTTCGCCTTGGCCATCCATGGCGACGACCCGACCGTCCCAGGTGCCGGCGACGGCGAGGTCGCGGCGCTCGGGGAGGGCGTGGCTCACCGGTTCGATACTGAACGGGAAGAAGTGGTACGCCGGCTGTTCGCCGGTGGCGGTCCAGAGGTGCCGCCATGCCCAGTCGCGTCGGCCTGCGTCGACACGGCCCAACGTCAGTCGCGCCGCATCCAAGCGGCCGTCGTCCAGATCGGTCACGACGCCGGCCCAGCGCGACGCCGTGGGAAGGATGAGCGTCTGGAAACGGGGGTCGCCTTGCGCAGGCGCCGCCAGATTGGCCAGCCACCAGGTCAATCCGGCGACGGCGAAGACAAGGACCGCCGCGCTCACGCCGAGCATTCTTTTCGACGTGCGGCGCTCGGACCAGAGCTCATCGCTTAGCGCTTCGAGTTGATCCGCCGTGTCGGTGGGGATGTCGTCCGACCGCCACCGCTGCAGCCGGTCCTGCAGGCTTTCTTGGATCGACCGGTGCCCTTCGATCAGTTCTTCAATGACCAGCGACAGCGCGAAAAGGTCGCGCTGCCCGGCATTTAGGTCGGGCCTTTCGTCTGTCGGCTGATACGCCGGCGTCCCACCACGCACCGCCAGCCCCAGGTCCACACCGCCCACGCGATCGAGCGGCCGCGAAAACCCCAGGTCGATCAGGCGGACTTGATTCCCCTCGCCGACGAGGATGTTGGCAGGTTTCAGGTCGCCGTGGGCCAAACCGTCGCGGTGCATCCCCCGCACCGCGTCGATCAGTTGACCGACGGCTTCGGTCACGGACTCGGGATCGGAGTGCTGCCCGACATACGCGTCAATGGTCGGCCCTTCGATCCACGGCACCGCGAGAAAGCACCGCACGCCGCGGCCGCCGCGACCGATCAGCGTGACCACGCCCGGGACCGACAGCCGGCCGAGCGTGTCGGCCTCCTGCTCGAGCACCCGCGCCGTGGCCGGGTCAACCTCGCCCGTAACCTCGTCACGCAGCCCGACCTTGATCGCCATCTCGCGGCCGGTGTTCTGATGAAAACCGCGCCAGATCTCCGCGACGCCGCCGTGATTGCTCCGCGCGATCGGCTCGAACCCGTGCTGCCGGACGGTGTTGATGGCCGGGTGGCCCTCGCAGCCGCCAGCGTCGGTCGGCAGCCCCATGACGTCGTCGAGCAACGCTGCGAGTACGCCGGGCGGGGGGGCCTGGTCACGGTGGAGTGGGGCGCTGTCGTTCATGCGTTCACGCTCACCGACTGCCCCCCGGCAACGATCCGTTGTAGGTCCTTCAGTTCCTCCTCGGCCGAGGAGTCCCCCACCACGTAACCCTTGACGATGTCCATTAGATGCCGACGCAGCATGCGCTTGCCCGTCACCAGCAGGTTGCGAAGCTCCGATTCGGTCCGCCCGAACTTCTCGGCCAACGCCGGGTACCCCACCGCGGGCTGGTCGTGGAAGAGGTGGCGGTGCACCCGCAGATCAAACACGTCCCACACCAGCAGTCGGTCGCCGTCGATGCAGTCCTGCCGCAGCCGGGCGATGGCCTCGACGATCACCACCCGTGCCCACTCGATGTCGTAAGGATCCGGCGACGCGTCGGGGACCGAGGCCTCGCTGGCGAGCTGCTCGAACTTCGCGCGGTCCCGGCTGCGCCGGCGGAGGTCGTCGATGACGTAGTTGACCAGCGTGCGTTGCAGGTAGGGCCGGAAGTCCTTGGTCCCCCGCATCGCGGTTTCGTAGAGGTTGTGGGCAAGCATGCGGTCCGCGATGAAGCCCTGCAACAGGTCCTCGCGGTCCTGCAGCGACAGGCTCGCGAACCGCCAATTCAGATACGCCTCAAGCGGCCGGCGGTACGCCTCCAAAAACTCGGCGATGGACCGCTCCCGCGCTTCCTCGTCCGGCCGCGCAAGCTTCGAGATGATCGACCAGCGCGTAGAGGGGCACCCCCGCATGGCTTATTTATAGAGTACGAGCGGATTCTTGTCTCGGAAAATCTGCCTGGACTGACGCACCGCCCTTGTGACTCAACTCCGCCAAAAACACGAAAGTCGGCCCCGCGCTCTCTTATCAACCCCCCAAGCCTCCGCGGCGAGCGGCAGGGGTTGCACCCCTGCACCCCCGGACACCGGAAGCCCCCCACCCCGGAAGTCGAAACGCCCGTCCCGTTCCGGGGGCCGGGGGTGGAAGGGGACGGGGGAGGATGCTCGCCGGGGTGCGTGTCGGTCCCGCCCCCCGAAAGCCCCGGAACCGCCGGCCCCCGCACGCGGCTCCGCCGCCGACCCCGAACCCCCACGCGGCGAGCGCGTGGGGTTGTGGCCCGGCACCCCCGGAAATCTTCGAAATCCTTGGAACAAAGCCGCAGGGCGGGTCAAGCGGCAGCGGACCCGGCGATGCCCGTTCGATTGTCGTGGTGGGTCCGCTTCGCTCGACCCACCCTACTTGCTCATAACTAAAAGGCTATAGAAGCTGGCAATAAAAGGTCAGTTTCCATAACAATTCGATCAACATTATGTCGCGCAGATTGGAGGTCTTGAAGTGAAATGGGCCATTTTTGAGGTGGTGTGCTGCGATCCAAATCGGATTCATGAGCAATTTTATTTCGTCTATCAATGACTAGTGCGAGCTGACGCTTCGCGTCGCTCGCGGCAACGCCCATCGAGAGTCCCAGTTTTTGCCACAAATCCTCTACTCCGGCATGTCTAAGTGCCTCTGCATACTTGTCAGGCTGCTGAAATGTTTGGTAACTCAATTGACTGCGTATTTCGTTTTCAAACTGAGATGTAGAAATAGTGGAGGTGGCGGAGCCGACAATATTTATAGGGATTCTGACGTTCTTTTTAGGCAAATGTCCTTGGAATTGTGCGACAATGCCAATGAGGGCGATCCTGTGAGCGTAAGTGTCAATGGCGCTGGCGACAAGAACTATTCCGGCGCGAAGCATGTCGCTTGGGTCAAGCGCAGTTGTAGTCATCGATGAAACGGCGACATGCAGGCCTTCGATCGCCTGAACGTCGACGAGTGCTTGATCGAAGATTTGCTTTGCTAACGACGGCATAGTTAGTCAGTGATTTGAATTACGCGATCGGCAAGAGACTCGAAACACTGATTAAAATGCTTCATGGAGGCTTTTGTATTCTTCAAAAGTTCGCCTCCCAAAGCCAATTGTTCATCTGAAAGCGCAAAAATCGGAGTTTGGCAGTCCTGCGATTTAGCAATTAAGCTATTGAAATCTCCCATTTGAACGAGATTAAAATTCTGATCGATTCCGGCCTGCTTATATATGCCCGGCTCTAGCATTAATTGGATTTGGTTAAGCATTGGCGCCAAATTGGTTGATACTCGTTTATTGATTTTGTCGATCCAATCTTGGAAGGCTCTTGCGGGTGCGCCGGCTGATCTGGGGCGAAATTTTTGGATAACGGTACCCACAAACTTTGGACGGACATCTGGAAACGCATAATCAGCTTGTCCTAGGATCGGGTTATTTGCCGCCTGCTCTCGCCATTTTTCCCAACGCGGAAGGACGCGTCCCAGACTATCAATCGCCATAAGTGAGAAAAAGTCGGGACTCATCGGCACGACAAAGAACTCACTTGTCATCAAAAGATTTTGGTTTAAGGGTCCGAGGCTTGGACTCATGTCAATAAGAATAAGGTCCGCTTCAATCTTTTCTGCAGTAATCTGCAGTGCGTGTCTTACCGCGCCCGGAAGATTCTTTAAAGTGATGAGCGAGCCTGACAATTCTTGAGCGATTCCGAGAGTTACTTCATACTCTGAAATGCCGATGTGGCCAGGTGCAAGATAAAGATTGTCGACACTGTCGACTTGGACACAGTTTATTGGTTCTAGGGGGCTTGGCTTAGACTCAAATGCAGGTAACAGCGCGTCTCGTAAGTCTCGAACGCCATCTCCATCATACACGGCTTCGAGATCCTCTTCGGATTTAGCACCTACAACCATCCCGGTGAGGTTACATTGCGGATCGAAGTCAGCGAGCATAACCCGCTTGCCCTTTTCAGCCAGTTTTGCCCCCAAATTGAAGGCTGTCGTTGTTTTACTTACTCCGCCTTTGTGATTAAATAAGCAAATCTGTTTAACCATCTGTGCATCCTACTCTGATGTATTCTCGAATCTGACTTGCTATCGGTCCGTGGTGCGATTTCTGCCATTTTGAAAAGTACGGCAATATTCGTCCGCACGGGATCAATTGTACTCATCACGCAATCCTCGCACTTCGGCATTGCCGCAACATGTCTTTCGCATATTCAAGATATCGCGGAAGCAGGAATTTCCGCCTCGCTCAGCAGGCGGAACAGGTGATTGAGGACCATGAACTCGCTCACCAACTCCGCTTCATGAGTGGAAGGCGTGCGGTGGGCGCGGGGGTTGCGATGGGCCATATAGGCGGCGGTGAAGAGTTGGCCGCGCCCTTTTTGTTCCGCAGCATCCGGGACGTCCCATTCAAGCTTCGCCGGGGTGGACAAGAAAACGTCGGCAAATAGTTTGCTGCCGTGGCCATGCACGTTCGCTTTCTCACGGGTGGCCTCTTCCAGCTTGCGATAGCCGGACATCAGGCGAGCGTCGGGGTCTTGCCAGAAGTCGATGGCTAGTTCGGTCAGTTCCGGGACCACGATGCCCAGCGGGAGGTGGTAGCCGACATGCTCTTCGTGAAGGCGGGCGGTTCGTTTCTCATTCCGCATGAAGGGCGGGCGGTATTCGTAGATTCGAGACTGACGCGCACGGCGGGCTTCATCAATCGTTTTGAGATCGGCTTCCGTCAGCTTGCAGTAGCGGATGCGATCGATGATGCGCTGCGGCACGTCGTACTCACGAGTGACAACGTGGTGCGCATCAAGAAGATCAAGCGTCTCGGCAAGAGTTCGTGGACCTTCTCCGGCGTAGCCGGACGTAAAACCGGGCTGGATGAAGATCAAGCCTTCCCGCGTGTCAAATAAGAAGGCGTGCTCGCCTTGGTTCCTTCGTGTTACGTGCGACAAGAGCCGTGCACGTTCAATGCCGGCATTGGATTGAAGCAAACGAGCAACCGCCCGTATGCATGTCGCGGATGCCCCGGATTCGCCGTGGTACTGGATGTCCTGCGTCATCGGCATGATTGAAGTCATAAGCATATCGCGGGTCTTGCGTGCTGGGCCGACTTCACGCATCTCTGCGTTTCTTAGGGAAGGCCTTGCAAGTTTTTGACCTTTCCCGGAGGTTTGGGGTCTCTCCCGGAAGGGGTGCGGTGTTTCCCGGAGGTTTTGGATTGTTTCCCGGAGGGGTTGTTGGCTCGCCCGGAGCGTTTGGATTGTTGCCCGGAACGATTCAATTCTTTCCCGCAGTCGTTGAATGCTCCCCTGGAAGGGGTGGGGACGCCGTTTTTGGGGGAGGGCGCGGGGTTGGGTGGCGGGCGCGGGGGGGAACACCTCCGACGCCTGCGGTTTTCGCGCCGCGTGTAGTGGGCACGCCTCCGTGCGGTGTGGCGACAGTAGAGCGATCTGTATCTTGGCTTCCGCGGGGTGAAGGAAGGGTTCGACCGACCTTTTCCGACACTCCGCGGGGTGTTTCCGGGAGGCTGCGCGGTGGTGGGAGCTCGGAACAGACGGTTGGCGGGCGTCGGCGCGGTGCTTGCTTGCGTCCGTGAGATGGTTCCGGGTTTGTACGTGGCGTTTCCGCGGTGCAGCGCGGTGGGGCGGAGGCTCGTCGGGTCATTGGCGCTTTCGCACGGCGGCGTATGGGCCGGGAAAGGTTCGTTTCCCCCAGCGGGCGCGGCGGCCGGGGGTTGGAGTCCGGCCCCCGGAAGTTTGAGCGGCGCGGCTCGAAGTCTCGGCCGCGTGGCCTGGAGTTGGGGCCGCGCGGCTTATTCATCCGCCCGGGATTCCGGGCCGGCTCGGCCGGTGTTTTTGCGTGGTGAGCCGTCTTCTCGGCAAGGTGAGCGGGGTGGCTGGGCGCGTGAGCCGGGCCACCGGAAGTGCAGGCGCGGCGGCTGGATCGCGTTCTCGGACGACCCCGGAAGGTGCAACGCGGATGACGGGGTGCGGAGGCGGGTTGGGTCGATAAGCGGGGAAGTAATGAGTAATGAGTAGTGACAAGTTGGAGGTCGGCACCCTCCCCCGGCCCCTCCCGAAGGGAGGGGAGGCAGCACGTCAGCCGTCACGAGTACTGCCCACTGACCACTGACACCAACACTGACCACTTGTCACTGGCCACTTTCGACTTTTCACTCCTTCTTCCCCGGGAGCCCCACCGTGAGCAGCACCAAGAAATTCATCCCCAACGGCGACCTGGACTTTTCCGAGATGGCGCAGCGGTTTGCGGCGGCGCTGTCGCGCGACCCCCGGAAGTATGGCGTTGCGGTCGACGATGCCGCGGCGGTTAGTGAAGCGGTCGAACACTTCCGGGGGGCGTTGCGCGAGGCGCGGGGCGGGCACTTGCGGCGTGGCGTGCGGTCGGCGTCGAGGGTGTTGACGCTGCGCAAGGACGAAGCGCGGAAGGAGGCGGAGAAGTTGATCCGCCGGGTGGCGGGCGCGGTGCGGAGCAACGACCGGATCACGGCGGCGGACAAGGCGTTGCTGGGGATCGCCCCCCGGAAGAAGGCGGGCGAAGGGGCGAGAGGCGCGGAGCGTGACGCGGCGGGGGCGGGTGGGGCGTTGACGGAGTCGCCGAGTTTGAGCTTCGTGCGGGCGTTGCACCGGGCGGCGCACGTGCCGGAGCACGAGCTGCGGTTTTACGGGCGTTCGGGCGCGGGTCGGCCGCGCGGCGCGGTGCGGTTGGAGTTATTTGTGGAGCTGGTCCCCCCGGATGATCGGGTGCCCGAGCGTCCGGGCGGGTCGGGGTACGGGTGTCACTACTTGCGGTCGTATGTGAAGAGCCCGGTGGTGCTGACGCCGCCGTTGGCGGAGCGGCCGATGCGGGTGGTGTACTGGGGGCGTTGGGCGGACTCTTCCGGGGGCGTCGGGCCGATGAGCCGGGCGGCGGCGGGCTGGGTGGAGGGCGGGTCGCACCATTTGATGGGGTTGTCGGTGGGCGACGGGCAGGCGGAGCCGCGGCGCGTCGAGGCGGAGCGTTTGGCGCGCGAGGCGGCGCGGCTGCCGCGGTTGTCGGCGGTGGCGGGGGCGGAAAGTTCGTGCGATGCGGTTACGGTGGACAGCGCGGTACGGGTGTGTCTGCCGGTGGGGGACGGGCGGGCGGCGGCGTAAAGGTTTGATCGGGCGGACTCATTGCATTTACATTCGGTTGCTGAATGGCGCGCACGAACCCTGCGTGGTGGGGTGGCGTATCGCTGGTTATGCGATGCATGAAGTCGAGACCGAGTTATGTGTGGTTGTCGGCCGCGGGCGTCGCGGTCGTGTCGATGCTTGGCCTGGGGTGTGGCGAAGAACGTTCAACGGAATCGCCGGCGCCAGCGTCAGCGGATGGTTCGCTGGTCACGCGGGCGATGTCCGCGGACGAGTTGTTGGGGGTGTGGGACGTGGAAGAGATCGAGGGCGAAGGGGCGCTGAAGGTCAGGCGCATTCCCTGGTTGAGTTTTGCGCAAGACGGGCAATGGAATGGGAAAGCCGTCAATCATTTGGGCGGGACGTGGTCGATGTCGGGAGACCGGGTGACGATCAAACACGGCATGTCCACGATGATGGGTGGCTCGGCCGACGAGATGCGGCAGGAGCGTCGTTTTCTCGATGCGTTACGACGCAGCGCGTTCGCCGAGCGCGACGCGGCGGGGCGGCTGGTCCTGCGCGACGAAGACCGGGTGGTCTTGCTGGTTGCATCAAGACGTTAGCGCCCTTGGTGGTGGCCGGTGTGACGGGGGTTGCAAGAGGTTGTGAGTCGGTCGGCGTGGGCCGCGCGTGAGTGGGGCGGGCGCATGGGCAACGCGGGCATCCGCCAGAAGGTTCAGGCGGCCGTGGTTTCCTGGGCGGGTTTGCGACCGCCGAACTTCTCGCCAAAACGCTGGATCATCGAGAAGAAGCTCGGGGTCAGGAGCAGGCCGACGATCGTCGCGAGCAGCATGCCGAAGAATACGGCCGTGCCCAGCGAGCGTCGGCTGGCGGCGCCCGCCCCGGTCGCGACCAGCAGCGGCAGCGTCCCCAGCACGAACGAGAACGCGGTCATGATGATCGGACGGAAGCGCAGCTTCGCGGCTTCGATCGTGGCGTCCAGCACGGGCAGCCCTTGCCGTAGGCGCAGGTCACGCGCGAACTCGACGATGAGGATCGCGTTCTTGGCGACCAGCGAGATCAGCAGCACGAAGCCGACCTGCGTGTAAATGTTGTTGTCCAGGCCCATCGCGTTGACGCCGAGCAGTGCGCCGCACACGCCCAGCGGCACGGTCAGCAGGATCGCGATCGGGGTGGTCCAGCTCTCGTACTGCGCGGCGAGGACAAGGAACACCACGAGGAAACCCATGGCGAACGAGACCGCGGCCTGATTGCCGGCCTGGAGCTCCTGGTAGGTCTGCCCGGTCCACTTGTAGCCGAAGCCCGGCGGGAGCACCTGGCCCGAGAGCCGTTCCATGGCGGCGATCCCTTCTCCGGACGACAGGCCCGGGGCGGCCTGCCCGTTGATCGACGCCGACGCGAAGAGCTCGTAGCGCGTGATCGCGGCGGGGCCGAGGTCGTCGCGCACCGTGGCCACCGAATCGAGCGGCAGCGTGTCGCCCCGCGTGTTGCGGACCTTGAGCAGCGTGATGTCTTCGGGCTCGGCACGGAAGCGGGCCTCGGCCTGGGCGTAGACGCGGTACACCCGGCCGAAGTCGTTGAAATCGTTGACGTACGCCCCGCCGAGGTTCGTGGACATCGTGTCGAAGATCACGCCCAGCGGCACGCCGAGCTTCTGCGCCTTCTCGCGGTCCACATCGACAAAGAGCTGCGGCACGCGGGCGCGGAAGCTCGTGAACGTCCCGACCAGTTCGGGGTCTTGTTGCGCCGCCGCGACGAGTTGATCGGCGACGTCCTGCAGCGCCTCGACGCCGGCCGCGCCACGGTCCTGGAGTTGGTACTCGAAACCACCGCTGGCCCCCAGCCCCATGATCGGCGGCGGGGTGAACGGGAACGCGATCGCCTCGGGGATCGCGGCGAGCCTCGGTGCCAACTGCCCGATGATCGCATTGACGTGCGGGCGCTCCGCCCAGTCGTCGAGGATGACCACGCCCAACCCCTGGTTGGGGGCCTGCGTCCCGCTGAGGATCGAGAAGCCGTTGACCGTCACCATGTCGGTGACGCCCGGTGTGTCGAGCACGATCTGTTCGATCTGGTTGAGCACGTCGCGTGTGCGTGCGAGCTTGGCGGCGTCGGGGAGCTGGATGTTGAGGAAGAAGTAGCCCTGGTCGTCCGGGGGGATGAACCCCGTCGGCGTGGAGCGGTACAGCAGGCCGGTCCCCGCGACGATGCCGGCAAACACGATCACGACGACGAGCCCGACCCGCAGCGCGCGGCCCACCATCCAGAGGTAGCCGTCGCGGGTGCGGTCGAGTACGGCGTTGAACCAGCGGAAGGGCGGGAACCGCGTCTCGGTGCTGCGGCGGAGCAGGATGCCGCACAGCGCCGGGCTGAGCGTGAGCGCGTTAACGGTGGAGAAGCAGGTTGCGACCGCGATGGTGACGGCGAACTGCCGGTAGAGCACGCCGGTCATCCCGCCCATGAGCGCCGCGGGGATGAAGACGGCCAGCACGACCAGCGTGGTCGCGATGAGTGCGCCGCTGACCTCGTCCATGGCCCGCCGCGCCGCCTCCTTGGAAGCCAGCCCTTTTTCGTCGATGTTGCGGGCGGTGTTCTCGACGACCACGATCGCGTCGTCCACCACGATGCCGATGGCCAGGATGATGCCGAACAGCGTCAGCATGTTCAGCGAGAAGTCGAACAAATACAGCACGCCGAACGTCGCCAGCAGCGAGACCGGGATGGTCACCGTCGGAATCAGCGTGGCCCGCCAGTCCTGCAGGAACAGGAAGGTCACGAGGAACACGAGCGCCGCCGCGATGAACAAGGTCGTGACCACCTCTTCGATCGAGGCGGTGACGAACCGGGTGAAATCGAACGTGACCTGGTACTCGATGTCCGAAGGGAAGCTCGCGCTCAGCTCTTCCATGGCGGCACGGACGCCGGCGGCGACCTCGACCGCGTTGGACCCGGGGAGCTGGTAGATGCCCATGGTCGCGGCGGGCCGACCGTTGACCTCGGCGTCCCACGAGAAGTCCTGGGCCGAACGCTCGACGCGGGCGACGTCCTTCACGCGGACGACGCGTTGGTCTTCCCCGACCTTGACGATGATGTTCTCGAACTGCGCGACTTCGCTGAGCCGGCCCTGCGTGGTGACGGTGAGCTGGAAGCCGGTCTCGTTGACCGCCGGTTCCTGGCCGATCTGCCCGCCGGAGACCTGGACGTTCTGTTCACGCAGCGCGTTGAGCAGATCGACGGTGGTCAGGTCGCGCGCGGCGAGCTTTTCGGGGTCGAGCCAGATGCGCATCGAGAACGGCTTGTTGCCGAAGATGAAGACCTCGCCGACGCCGGGCACCCGGGCGATCTCGTCTTTGACGTCTTTCTCGACCAGGTTGGACAGGTACAGGTCGTCGAGGGCCGCATTGACGGGCCGGCCCTGCGCATCGGTTTTGGCCATGACCGAGACGACCATGAGCAGGCTGGTCGAGCGTTTGCGGGTCTGGACTCCCTGCCGGGTGACCTCGGCGGGCAGGCGCGGCTCGGCGATGGCGACGCGGTTCTGCGTGTAGACCGCGGCCATGTCCGGGTCGGTGCCCAACTCGAAGGTGACGTCGATGGTGCAGGTGCCCTGCGACGTCGAGGTGGATTTGATGTAGATCATGCCCTCGACGCCGTTGAGCTGCTGCTCGAGCGGGGCTGTGACGGTGTCCACGACCGTCTGCGCATCCGCGCCGGGGTAGACGGCGGTCACCTGCACCACCGGTGGGGCGATCTCGGGGTACTGCTCGATGGGCAGCAAAAAGACCGAGACCGCGCCGGACAACATCATGAGCAGCGCGATGACCGTCGCGAAGACCGGGCGGTCGATGAAGAATCTCGACAGCATGCGGTCAACCCTCCGGGCTGGGGGCGGGTTCGTTGTCGGTGATAGGTTCGGCTTCCGTCCGTGCCGGGGCCGGTGCTTCGCTGGCGTTTTCGGGCTGGGCGGGAAGGATCGTGACCTTGCCGCCGGGCCGGGCCTTCTGGAGTCCTTCGACGATGTAGCGCTGGCCGGCTTCCAGGCCGGCGGTGACCACCACGAGGCCGTTCTCGTCGGATTCGCCGAGGGTCACATTCCGCTTGGCGACGGTGTGGTCGTCGTCCACGGTCAGGACATAGCGGCCTGCCAGGTCCCGGGCGACGGCGCTCTCGCGGATCAGCACGGCGTCGGGGAGGGTCTCGTAGGGAGCCCGCACGCGGACGAAGAGTCCGGGGAACAGCAGGCCGTCCGGGTTTTCGAACACGCCGCGCACGCGGATGGTGCCGGTCTCGCTGTCCACGACGTTATCCACGTAATCCACGACGCCGGTAAAGGGGTAGGTTCCCGGGGGGTCATTCGCGCGGGAGATCTCCAGCGGCGGGCGTACGGGTTCGGAGCCTACGCCGCCGTTCTTGCCCCGGCCGAGGTACTCCAACACGATCCGCTCGGACACATCGAAATACGCGTAGATCGGGTCCATCTTCACGACCGTGGTGAGCAGCGTCGGCTCGCCCTGCCCGACCAGGTTGCCGGGGTCGATCATCTGCCGGTTCACCCGGCCGGCGATCGGGGACGCGACCTGCGTGTACCCCAACTGGATCTCGGCGTCTTTGAGGATTGCACGGGCGGCGGCGAGTTCGGCCTGCCGCTGCTTGACCTGTGCGGCGTACTCCAGGCGCTCGCGCTCCGTCGCGGCCTGCTTGGCAAACGCGTCGTCGATCTTCTGCTTTTCAATCTCGGCAAGTTCCAGCGCCGCTGCGGCGCGGTCCACATCCGCCTGCGCCGCATCGACCGCCGCTTGGTACGGCTCGGGCTCGATCGTGAACAAGGCGTCACCGGCCTCCACCTCCGTGCTCGCGGTGAAATGCTGGTTCCGCAACTCCCCGGGCACCCGCGCCCGAACCTCGACTTCTTCCACCGCGGCCATCGTGCCCGTGTACCGGTAGTAGGCGGTGGCGTCCCTCACGACCGGCTCGGCCACGACGACCGTCGGCGGGGGTGGCGCGGACGGCGGCGGCGCATCGCCACACCCCGACAGCGTGAGCGTCAGCAACGTCGTGACAACGGCCGAACCTATGAAGAAGCTGAAAAAGTCATTGTTCATCACGCGGGCCCTGATCACGGATGAGGTGAGCGGAACTTTAACCGCTCTCGCCAGGAAGATAAACCGCAACGCAACCGGGGGATTCCTCCACCGAGACGCGCCGGAGCCGCACTCCCTCGGGCAGCGTGGGCGTGACCTGCTCCGCGATGCACCACGCGACCTTCTCGGCCGAGGGGTTCACCTTCGGCGTGGCGGGCGACGGACCGCGGAACGGGTCGCAGCGGTTGAGGTCGTTGTTGCGCCACGGCTTCACGGCCTCTTCGAGCGCGGCGTGGAGGACGTGGAAGTCCATGACGCAGGACATGTCGTCGAGCTGGTCGCTGGCGACGGTGACTTGGGTGTGCCAGTCGTGGCCGTGGACCGGCTCGAACGTGCCGTCGGGGAGGCGCAGCGCATGGGCGGCGCTGAAGGTTGTTCTGACCGTGATCTCAAACATGGCGACATCGTAGACTGCGGGCGTGTTCAGGGAACACCGACACCCCAACGGCCAGATCACACTTCACAGCACGCTGCTGCAGGACGTCGGTGTGCCGCATGCGTTTACCACGGCCGCGGGCGGGCTGCACATCGGCACCGCCGCGCACCTGTCGCCCGTGCTTGAAGTGATGAACTTGCACGGCCGTGCGGTCGTGATGACGCGGCAGGTACACGGGTGCCATGTGACTGCGCCCGACGCCCGGGCCGACGAGGCCGACGCTCACGTCACCGACGACCCCGGTGAGTTGGTCGCGGTGCGGACGGCGGACTGCGTTCCGGTGCTGCTAGCGACGCACGACGTCCGGTGTGTCGCAGCGGTCCACGCCGGGTGGCGCGGGTTGTTGCTTCGTGACGGAGACGCGCAGGGCGTGCTTGATCACGCGGTTGGTGCGGTGTGTCGGCGGATAGGTGTTGAGCCGGGCCATGTTCTCGGTGCCATAGGACCGTGCATCTCGGTCGAGCATTATGAAGTCGGCGGCGAGTTCCACGACCTCATGAACCGGGCAGGCCACGGCGATCACCTCTGCCGTGGCGACGACGGCCGGCTCCGCATTGACCTCCGTGCCATCGCTCGGCAACAACTCGAATCCCTCGGCATGCCGGTCGAGCGCATCGATGTTGCGCCGCACTGTACGTTCCGCGATGCCGAGCTTTTTCACAGCTACCGGCGGCAGGGCAAGGGGTGCGGCCACATGGCGGCGTTCATCGGGCCGGTGAACGATGGGGCGACGCGATGAACCGCGTCGCTTCGTGAAACCGCACGGCCTGCGATCTGTTTTCTCGACGCGTCGCCCTCGCCTGTACGCTTCCGCGTTTCTCACTTACCCTGTGACGCGATGACGCCCATCACCATCCGCCGCCTGCGTAAGACGTTCGGCCCCACCGTCGCGGTGGACGATATCGACCTGGACATCCCGGCCGGCGATTTGTTCTTCCTGCTCGGGCCGTCCGGCTGCGGAAAGACGACGCTGCTGCGCATGATCGCGGGGTTCACCGACCCGACGTCGGGCGAGATCCGCTTCGGCGACGACAACGTCACGCACCTGCCGCCCAACAAGCGCGACACCGGCATGGTCTTCCAGGGCTACGCGCTGTGGCCGCACATGACCGTCCGGCAAAACGTCGCCTTCGGGCTCGAAGTGCGTAAGGTGCCGGCCGCCGAACTCAAGCAGCGCGTGGAAGAGGCGCTCGCGTCCGTCCAACTCACCGCCCAGGCGGACCGCAAGACCAACCAGCTCTCCGGTGGGCAGCAGCAGCGCGTTGCCTTGGCGCGGGCGCTGGTCGTTCGGCCGCGCGTGTTGCTGCTCGACGAGCCGCTGTCGAACCTTGACGCCAAGTTGCGCTTAGAGATGCGGCAGAGCATCCGCGACATCTGCAAGGGCTCGGGCATCACCGGTGTCTACGTCACGCACGACCAGAAGGAGGCGCTGAGCATGGCCGACGGCGTCGCGGTGCTGTCGGCCGGGAACGTGATGCAGGTCGGGCCGCCGCGCATGCTGTACGAACGCCCCGCGAACCGGTTTGTCGCCGACTTTCTGGGTGAGACCAACTTCCTGCCCGCCGAGGTCAAAGGGCGGGACACTCTGACCGATGGCCGCGCCGCGGTGGTGCTCGAAACCGCCGCCGGACCGCTGCACTCGACCGTGTTCCCCGATGACCTGCCGGACACGGGCAACGTTACGTTGTCGATCCGCCCTGAGACGATCCACCTTGCGACCAACGGCACCGCGTCGTCGCTTCCCACGCACAACACCTTCCGCGCCGACCGCAAGCACACGATCTATCTTGGCGAGATCGCGCAGTACCAACTCGCCGTGGCCGGCGACGCCAGCACGGAAAGCGACGCCGCCGTCGCGCTGCGGGCCTACGAACTGAACCCCGCGTTGCTCGATCGCGACGACACCACGCTGCACGCCCACGTCGCGACGGATGATGTCGTTATTCTTCAGGATTGACCGATGCTTTCGGCAGTATTCTCATCGCTGCCCACAGCGCGTGGTAAACCGCCGCCACGATCAACGCCATCCACACCAGGCGCACCGGCCACGCCCCCAGCGCATCCAGCACCGTGGGCGCCTCGGGCGTGCTCGGCCCGCTGAAGACGTAGTTCGCGTTCAGCGCGAGGTTCACCGGGATCATCAGCGCCGCCAGCGCGTACGTCACGCCGATGGCGAACCACACCTCGGCGTAGCGCGGCCGGTATCCGCGCACCACGAAGTCGTACACCGCCAGCAGCACCACCGAGCCGTGGTTGAGCCAGAACAGGTAGAACCGCGGGTGGTTCGGTCCGTGTTCGAGCGTGGGGGTGACGAGCCCCTGCGTGGTCAGGCCCACGCCCCAGAAAAACAGCAGCGCCCGCAGCCACCACGACCACGCCGGGCGTTCGATCAGCAGCGCCAACGGCCCGATCAGCGCCGCGAGGTCGCAGACATGCAGCGGCAGCGAGTCCTGCGGGTTATGCACGACCGTGATGAAATACCCCTGCTGCACGACCCACCCGGCCAGGCAGACCCAGGCGAGGGCACGGCCGAACCGTCTTTCCCCGTGTTCGCGGCTGTGTTCGTGCCGCCCGATCGCGCACACCGCGATGCATAGCGCCACGAACCCGACCACCACGCCGAGGTGCATCGGACCACCGACGACGAAGGCTGGGCCCACATTCGGTGAGTTTTGTGCAAGCATCATGGCGGGCGTTTGCATGAACGGGCATCGGCGGCGAACGTATAGTCAGTCGGGGAAGCAAGATACCGCTCCCGGCGGCGTGGGCGTCCAACCGCGTTGTCATCGCCCCTCCCTCCGCCTCACGATCACACCCTGGGACCCGCACGCATGTCCGTCCCGCCCCCCGGCGGCTCGCCCGGCCCGTTTCAATTGACCCCGACGCGCCGGCCGGTCCGGCGCGCCGCCCAGCCTGCCGTCGCGCGGCTGCTGCGCTTCGGGACGCTCAACCGCATCTACCGCCAGGTCCACCGACGCATAGAGCGTGATGTTGAATCGCGAGGTTTTGCCGACCACGCGCTCGAGGCACTCAACGTCTCCGTGTCCGTGCCCGCCGATCATTTGGCGCGCGTGCCTCGAACCGGCCCCGTGGTCGTGGTCGCCAACCACCCGTTCGGTGGGGTCGAGGGCCTGGCGCTGCTGTCGATGCTGCGCCGCGTCCGGCCGGATGTGAAACTGCTGGCCAACGAGATGCTCGCGATCATCCCCGAACTCGCCGAGGCCATCTTCCCCGTGGACGTGTTCGGCGGGCCCAAGGCGCAGAAGATGAACGCGCGGTCGATCCGCGATGCGATGCGCTTCGTGTCCGACGGCGGGTGCCTGGGCGTGTTCCCCGCCGGTGAGGTGTCGCACCTCGCGCTGCGGAAGCGCTGCGTGACCGACCCGGCGTGGCAGCCGTTCGCGGCGCGGGTGCTGCAGCGCACCGGGGCCACGGCGATGTGTGTGTTCTTCGACGGCCGCAACTCGGCGCTGTTCCAACTCGCCGGCTTGGTGCATCCGCGGCTTCGAACCGTCATGCTGCCCACCGAGATGCTGAGGCAGCGCGGCGGGGCGATCACGGCGTACGTCGGCGGGCCGATCACCCCGCGGCGCATCGCCCGGTTCCACGACCCGCGCCGGCTCAACGACTACCTGCGCGTGCGAACCTACCTGCTGCGCCCCGAGACCACGAAACACGACGGCAGACCCGCCGGGCTCGACCTGGATAGCGCCGCGCCGATCGCCGCGCCCGCCGACCCCGGCGACGTCGCCGCCGAATTGCTTGCGTTGCCCGCGTCGCAGCGGCTGCTGTCCAGCGGCGAGTACGACGTGGTGATCGCTCGCCGCAACCAGCTCGACGCGACCCTGCACGAGCTCGGACGGCTGCGCGAGCAGTGCTTCCGCGCCGTCGGCGAGGGCTCGGGCAAGGCGCTCGACCTCGACCGTTTCGACGACCAATACCTGCACCTGATCCTGTGGAACCGGGAGAAGGCGCGCATCGCCGGGGCTTATCGCGTCGGCGCAACCGATGAACTGATCCCGCGCTTCGGCATCGACGGGCTCTACACAGGGACGCTGTTCAGATACAAACGCAAGCTCTTCGAGCGCCTCGGCCCGACGCTTGAGCTCGGGCGCTCTTTCGTCCATCCCGAAGAGCAACGCTCGTTCCAGCCACTGCAACTCCTCTGGAAAGGCATCGGTCACTACGTCGTCGCCCACCCGCGGTACCGCTACCTGCTTGGGCCCGTGTCTATCAGCGCACGGTACGGCTCGATGACCAAGGTCCTGCTCACTCGCTTCCTCGAACTGCACCACCGCCTGCGCCGCAACGACCTGCCCAGGCCCAAGAACCCCAACAAGCGCTCCCTGCCGCGCGACGTGAACCACCGCGCGTTGTCCACCGTCGTTGCCGACCTGAGCGAGGTCAACCAGCTCGTCAGCGAGTTCGAGAGTGACGGGAAGGCGATGCCCGTGCTGCTGCGGCAGTACCTCAAGCTCAACGCCAAGCTGCTGGGATTCAACCTCGACCCGGATTTCGGCGACGTGCTGGATGCGCTGGTGCTCATCGACCTCACCGACGTCCCGGCCCCGGTGTTGACGCGGTACATGACCCGAGACGGTCGGGCAGGATTCATGCGGTTGCACGGCAAGTCCGAGGCGTCCGTTTAGCGGGTGCGGCGCAGCCGCCCGCGGGACGCTGCGCGTCTCCCGCTAAACGCGTTGGGTGTGATTCAGTCTGATCGCGGGTCGATGCGGATGCTTCGGTAGTACCGCCGTACTTCACGGAGCAGCGTGAACAACGATGGCGGCTCCTGCTGCAGGCGGCCCCGGTTGGCCGCGCCGATCGCGAACGCGTGCCGCCACTGCGCGAAGAGCACCCCGTACGCCCACCGCGCCGAACGGTGCGGGTCGTAGATGTTCGTCGCCTCGCTCGTGACGCCGTTGAGCTCGACGACGTGCAGGTCACGACCGGCCGTGAAGCTTGCGACGTCCGCGTAACGCAGATCGAAACGGCCAAAGAAAAACCCGTCAAACCGCTTCGCAACGGCATCGACCGCGGCGGTGAGCTCGGGCGTAATCAGGTGAGCGCCGTCCGTGAACTTCGTGCCTTGGCAGTGGTTGCCAGCCATGCCCAGCGGCACCGCTTCACCGTCGGCGGGCACGCGGTCGGCGCTCTCGCCCAGCCGGCGCAGGAACACGTCGGCCTGCATCCGGAACCGCGGGTGCGACCAGACCAGCCGCTCCAGCGTGTCGCGCCCGTTTCCCGTGATCACCGGGAAGTGTTTGTCGGTCACGGCGAAGATGCGGCCAGCGTCTTCATGCGGATACCGCAGGTAGAACACACCCGCCTCGAACGGCCCGGGGTGAAAACACTGCACCAGCACCGGGCCGGCGGTGCGCTCGAAATACCTTGCGACATCGTCGGGTCCGCGGGCCACGCGGACGCCGGCCCCGCGCTGCGCCGCGTCGGGCTTGAGGATGACGGGGAAGGTTTCGCTGTTCTCGTCCATCCAGCAAAGCGTTTCGTCGGCGCTGTGCACAAGCCCGCCGATCAGCACGTCGGCGTGTTTGTGTTGCCCAAGCGCTTCGAGGATCGCGTGCTTCGACTCGCCGACCACGCCGCCGTGCGGAAGCCCGGGGTTGGCCAGGGTCCACACCGTCAATGAGCGGTGCTTCAAAGACAACCACGCGAGGTACGGCACGAGCGGCAGGTAGAACACCCACGCCGGCCAGAACTCGCGCCGCCACAGTCGGCTGACCTTGACCCACAGCTTCCGCCGGCCGGTCCACGTCATCCCGTACATCGCCAGCCGCGCGAGCAGCAGCAGCACGAGCACCGCCGCGACCACCGCCCACCACGACTCGCCGAACAGCAGCTTGAACGGCCCGGCCGCCGCCTCGCCCAGCAGCACCACCAGCGCGACCATCACCACGGTCCAGATGGCCACCGCGCCGGCGGTCCACAGCGCGAAGCGCCCGGGCTTGCGCCCCGTCGCGCCGGCCGCGACGTACAGCGGCAGCCGTGTGCCGGGGATGAACCGCGACGCCAGCACCGCCGTCCACCCATGTGAGTCGAACCACCGGCCCATCGCGTCGAGCTTCGTGCTGGGCACGCGCTTCGCGATCGGCCCCCAGCGCAACGCGCGACGCCCGCCGAACCAGCCGAGCAGGTAAAGGCCCAGATCACCGGTAAAAAGCCCGACGAACAGCGCCATGACGGCCAACACCAAGTCGAGCTGACCGTCACGCACCATCAGCCCGACCGTGATCGTTGTCGGGTCTTCGAGGATGTAGGTGGCACCGATGATCGTCGCGCATTGCAGCCACGGGTTGACTTCGCGGCCGAGGTTCAGCTTCAACGGCAGCACGGTCGGCTTGGGCACCTCGGCCCCGGGCATGTAGACCGTGCGCCGTATTGCTGCGGCGTCCGGGTCTTCGTATCTCTCCACGAACGAGCCGAACGCGTCGGCGAGCGGCTGGGCCGTGTTCGGTTCGAACAGCATGAGGTGGCCGCCGTCGAACATCACCAATTCGGAGTGCTCGACAATTGCGTGGTGCTGCTCGGCGGTCCACGCGGGGACGAGGAAGTCGTCACGGCCGTGCAGGACCAGCAGCGGTGTGCCGGTGTCGTTGAGCGATTCGAGGATGCCGCGGAAAGGCCGCTGATCGGTGTCGTTGAAGTTGCGGAAGAAGGCGTGGCGGGCACCGGGGCTGCCGAGTTTCCCGAAGTGGGGGAGCAATTCCGGCGGCCAGACGAGCAGTCCGTAGCCGACAGTGTATTTGAAGTGTTCGAAGCCGTAATCGCCTGTGCCTTCGCCTTCCTGGATGCCGACGCCGCCGTAAAAGGTCAGGGATCGGATGCGCTGCGGCGCGAGGTCGACCATGTCCAGCGCGACGCCGCTGCCCATGGAGAAGCCGAAGACGTGGGCGTTCTCGATGTCCAGCTCGTCTATGAGCGCCAGGACGTAACGGGCGTGCACGGTGGTGCTGTAAGACGGAATCCATCGGTCGGAGCGTCCGAAGCCGGGCAGGTCGGGCGCGATCACGCGGTATCGGTCGGTGAGGTGGGGGAGCAGGTGCGTGAAGTTTTCTTTGTCGCCGGGGCTGCCGTGGAGCAGCAGGACAACGGGCGCGTCGCGCGGGCCCAGATCGAGGTAGGCAAGGTTGACGCCTTCGTCGGCGAGCGGGCCTTGACGATTGAACGTTGGTGTGACCGTGTCGTAAGCGCTGATGCTCTCCGGTACTTCGGGTTGGTCGAGCACCCGGTAGAGGGTGGAGGCCGCCAACAGCACCGCGTACGCGATGAGCAGCCAGCGCCGGCGGCGCGAGCCGACCCGTCCGCGGTGGTTTGGCGTGTTTTTCGCGTCGCTCATGCGGACGTGGGCACCGCGGCGGCGCGGGCCAGACAGAGTCGGTGCCGTGGTTCGCTCGCCGCGCCGTGTTCATCAAGGTCGCGGTGGGCAAGTTCGACGCGGCCGGCGTTGACCGTGATTGCCGACCAGCACACGGTGCGAGCGTCGCCGCGCGACATGAGGACGGAGACTTCTGGCCGGTCGTCGAAGCGTTGGCGGTGAAACCGGTCCTGCTCGCGCGGCCACTGGGCGGGATCCCCGCCGAACCAGCCGTCAAACTCGGCGCGGCGCGGCCCTTCGACGACGGCGTCGCCCAGGCCGGAGCTCGTGAGCATCATGGGTTGCTCGGGGCGGGCCCGGCGTCGGGTTTCGAGCGTCCGCCCGTCGCTTCGGACCGTGCCGGTGTGGTCGTCGTCGATGGCCAACACGCGGAACGGCGCGTAACGCGTCGGGTCCAGACGGTCCGCCATCTGCAAGGCTTCGTCCACGCTCGCGGCCTCGGCGAGTTGTGGGACGACCAAACCACGCGAGAGCTTGTTAGTCGTGGTGTCGTGATTACCCGCGACACGCTCCGTGGTGTTCGTCTCGTTGAGGTTGAGCAGCGTGAGCGTCAGGCCGGCGTCGTTGACAGCGATCCAGGTCCCGCCGCCCTGCGGGTCGCGCGGGTAGAGGACTCGGCGGCCGTCGTGGGCAAATGTGTGCGGCGGCTCGGCGGTCGGACGGGTGCGCAGCTCGTCGCGGTTGACCGCGAGCCGGTAGCCGTCGGGCCGGGGGATCAGGGTGACGGTGCACATGAAGCGGTTCCGCGCGGGAAGGACGGGTCAGGACGCGCGGTGCGCGAGGGTGGCGGGCGCGACGCCGAAGCCGTCGGGCACCGTCAGGCCGGCGGCTTTGGCGGCGGCGGCGAGCAAGGCCTGGTGGTGGACGGTGTGGCTGAGCACGAAGGCGACCTCCCGGCCGAGGGTGGTGGCGTAGTCCCGCGTCGGGTGCTGGGGCGTGAGCGCGAGCGTGGCGTGCAGAGGGGTTTCGGCGTCCATCGCGTCGAGCGGTTCGAGCTGTTGGGAAAGCCGGCGGACGGCGTCGCGTGCGGCGGCGGGGTCGCGTTCGATGGCCGTGCCGCGCTCCCGGTGGTCGTAGTCGAGCGTCGGTTGGTCGGGGCAAGCGGTCAGCGCGGCGACGTGGTCGAGGCAATGGCGGACGTGCCCGCCGATCGAGCCGGCCAGGTGTGCCGGCGGGGCCGCGTCGTAGAGCCCGTCGGGCAGCGCGGCGACAAACGCGTCGATCTGTTCGAGCAAGCCGCGTAACGGGGCGGTCAGGGCGGGTTCGTGCGGGGGCGACAGCGCGTTCTTGGCGGCGTGCGTGGCCGTATGGGGCATGGATCGATCCCGGCGGGCGGAGCGGAGGGCGAGGAGAGCGGAGTGTAACGGTTGTGCGGGCGGTTCCGGTGGGGCAACGGCCGAGGGTCGCATAACCGCGGCGCGGCGGCGAGTGTTCCCGGGATTCTTGAAGACGGTTCAGACCCGGGCCGATGTCGTCGTTGAGCGAACTCAACCGGCGGGGCGGGCGTTAGATTGTCCGCCGACGTGCCCCGGACTGCCGCATGCCCGATCCCGCCCGCCCAACACCGCCCGCCACGCTCGTGATCTCGGACACGCACCTGGCCCACCCGTCGGTGCGCCCGGGTCGCCGGCTCGCCGCCGAACACCTGCGCCCGTTGTGGCAGGGCGTGGACAAGCTCGTCGTCGCCGGCGATCTTGCAGAACTGCAACTGGTCTCGGCCCGCGCCGAGGCGTCCCGGCAGGTTGCGCGCCTGGCCGAGCTGTGTGAGCGCGACGGCGTCGAGCTGGACCTGCTCTCGGGCAACCACGACGCGTACCTCACCGACCGCCGCCACGCCGAACTGCTCGACGGCCGGGTGCTGGTCATGCACGGCGATGCGCTGCACCCCGCCGTCGCGCCCTGGTCCGCCCGCGCCGGCGAGATGGAACGCGCGACCGAAGAAGCCCTGCGGCGCGACCGGGAACAGAACGCCGGCACGCCCACCGACCTGCGCCGCCGGCTCCAGGTCGTCCAGCACGTCGCGCACCAGCAGTTCCTCCAGGGCGGGCACGGCGCTAAAGCGCACGGCTGGACGCGCGTGCTCCGTCGGCCCGACCGCCTCGCCGTCATGGCGTGGTTCTGGCGGAACCAGGCCGACCTCGCCTCCGCCTTCGCCGAGTCCTACTGCCCGCACGCCGAGGCAATCATCTTCGGCCACTCCCACCACCCCGGGGTCTGGCAACGCGCCGGGCGTTTCGTCATCAACACCGGCAGCTTCGTGTTCCCGACCCGACCGCGGGCCGTACTGATCCGAGGCACCACACTGAGCTTCCACCGCATCCGCCGCGGCCGTGCGGGGTTGTGCGCCCTGCAGGCATCCCCGCTGTGGACGCGCAGCCTGCAGACCCAACCCAACCAGGCCCGCCGCGCGGCGTGACGGCACTTTTTTCTTCCCTCATCCCGGCTTGGTGCCCGTCCCATCCGGGTCGCGCATGAAGCGCGGCAGGAACTCCAGCAACCCCGCAAGTGTGCGCACCGAATTCAGCATGTGCGTGATCAGCACGTCGAGCGTCAACTCGTCAACCCTTTTGGCTTGTCGTTCGCAGGTCTTGAAGTACCGCTGTTCGACATTGCGCCAGTCGTCCCAGAGCGTGCGGTAGATCCCGGCCGTGTCGTCGCCGGTCAGCAGTGACGACAACCGGATCCCCCCGCCGAACAACCGCTCCAGCGGTGCCGCGAGCTGGTCGAGGTGGTGCTGATACTGCGTGCGCCAAGGCGAGTCCGGTGCGGCGCACGCCTGGTGGAAGATGTGCACCGGCGCCTGGTTGGGGTGCTTGGTGAGGAACCGCCGGTACGCCTCGGGCCCCAGCCGCCGCTTCGCCGCCGCCAGCGCGGTCAGCCGGTTGTCGGACGCCGACTCGCGCGAACCTTCCAGCAGCCAGCGCAGGTCCTCCTCGAGCAGTTCGAGCGCCGCGAGGGTCTGCTGCGCCACGTTGTGCGGCAGTTCCGGAGGCGTGCGCGGCGGCGGGATGCGGTCCGCGTCGGTCACCTCGCGCGGGCCGAAAAAGTCCACCACGGCCGCGGTGATGTTGTCTGGCCCGCCCGCCCGGTTCGCGGCGTCGATCAGCTCCTGGCAACACTGCTGCGGGTCGTCCTGCCCGAACACGATGCTCCGCAGCGTCGCCTCGTCGATGGGGTCGGTCACGCCGTCCGTACACAGCAGGATGCGGTCGCCGACCTCCAGCGGCAGCACGCCCGCGTCGGGCTGGATCATCCGCCGGGTCCCGATGTACTTCATGAGCAGGCGTTTCTCGCCGGCGTCTTCGAGGTCGCCCGTGTCGGTCTCGGTGAACTTCTGCCGGGTGCGGACGTGGTCCACCGTGAGCGGCCGCAGCTCGTCGCCCCGCCGCAGGTACATCCGCGAGTCGCCGGCGCTGACCAGGAACGCGCTGCGCGCGTCGAGCAGCGCCGCAATGATCGTGCACCCCATGCCTTCCAAGGCCGGCACGGCGCTGGCGTGCTCGTGCAGCTCGCGGTTCAGGTCGATCACCGCGTCGGCCATCAGCCGCTTGAGCGTCAGGTCGTCCAGCCGGTTGTACCGCCGCACGCCGCGCTTGAGCAGGTGCCCGAACGCGTTGGCGACGATGTGGCTCGCCGCCTCGCCCGACGGCTGCCCGCCGATCCCGTCGCACACCACGAACAGCCCCGTCCGCGGGTCCACCGCGAACGCGTCCTCGTTGGCCAGCCGACGCCGACCGGGGTCGGACAGCACGCCGTATCGAAGGTCGGGGAGTTGGGCGCCCATCGAACGGGGCAATATAGATGGCCCCGGCCCATTCGTCTGTCCCGATGAACCGCTCGTGAATCCCGGCCGTCTCGCGTAGAATCCGGGCATGAACGCCGCCGAGATCGCCATCGCCGCCGCCGTCGGGATCGGGCTTGCCGCCGCGTGCGGCTTCCGGGTCTTCGTGCCGCTGCTGGTCGTCGCCGTCGCCCACCGTGCCGGCTACGCCCCGCCGGGGGCCGACTTCATGGGCTTCGACTGGCTCAGTTCCGACGTCGCGCTGGTCGTCCTCATCGCCGCCACCGCCGTCGAGATCGCCGGCTACTACGTTCCCTGGGTCGACAACCTGCTCGACACCATCGCCACCCCCGCCGCCACCATCGCCGGCACGCTCATGATGACCGGCATGCTCGACGGCGCGCCCGAACCCGTCAAGTGGGGCGTCGGCCTGGTCGGCGGCGGCGGCACCGCGCTCACCGTCCAGACCGCCAGCGTCCTCACCCGCGGCGCCTCCACCATTGTCACCGCCGGCTTCGGCAACCCCGTCGTCTCCACCGGCGAAAACGTCGGCTCCACGCTGCTCTCCGTCCTTGCCGTCGTCATCGGCCCCATCGTCGTCGTCGCCGTCGTCGTCGGCGTCTTCCTCCTGCTCCGCAAGCTCTTCCGCCTCCGCCGCCGCGGCGCCACCGAGCACGCCGTCGCCACCCGCCTCGACCGCGGCACGCCCGACGCCGGCCAGGATTCCGAAGAACTCGAAGAGCTCGAAGAACTCCCCCTCACCGAGGTCACCCCTTGGAAGGCGCAACGAGTCAGCCGACGCCGACTCTCTCCGATGCTGCGCGGCAAGGGCGTCGTCGGCATCCGCGCCAAACCGGGCGGTTAACACACGCAGACGATGATGATCTCGGGGGTGCCACGGTCGCTTGCGACCGTGACGCGTACTTGGGTGCGACGCGTTGAGCGAGCCATCACAAGCACGGTCGCAAGCGACCGTGGCACCCACCCTTAACCTCAATAACCCAACCCCAACCGCTTTCGCATTGCCGCCTGCAACGCGACATTGCCCGCGCTGTCCGCGCGCGTCACGAACGGCTCACGTTTCCCCGCCACGACCTCCGAAAACGCATCGGCTTCCATGGCGTAGAGCGCCGCCGGCGCATCGACCGTGAACGTCCCGGTCTTCACCGCGCCTTCGTTCGCCGCGTCCCGATCCATCTTCGGCGGCGTCTGCGTCCGTACGGTATAGACCGACGCGTTACGCGGCGGCTTCCAAGGCACGGGCACGTCCAGATATCCCTCTGTCCCGCCGAGGTGCAGCCCGTTGTCCGCCTGCGCCGCCATCCCGCATGTGAATGTCGCCAGCACCCGCCCGCCGTCGAACCGCAATGAACCCGCGGTGTAATCATCGACGCCGTGCTCATCGACGTGCCCGAACACTTCAAACCCGTCCGGCTCACACCCCGCCAGCAGCCGCGCGTAACTCAGGCAGTACCCGCCCACGTCCATGAGCGCCCCGCCGCCTAGCGACGCGTCGAACCGGATGTTGCCGTCGACGTGTCGCGTGCGGTACGAGAAGCTCGCGCGGACGTAACGCAGCTCGCCGATCGCCCCGCCGCGCACCGCATCGACCACAGCCTTTGTCAGTGGGTGCGTCCGGTACATGTACGCTTCGATCAGTACCCGGCCGTGCTTATCTGCCGCGTCGAACATCGCCTCCGCGTCCGCGGCGCTCATCGCCAACGGCTTCTCGCACAAGACGTGCTTGCCCGCCTCCAACGCCTTGATCGCCCACTCTCGGTGCAGCGTGTTGGGCAACGTGAGGTACACCGCGTCGACTTCCGGGTCTTTCAACAACGCCCCGTACGAACCGTGGGCCCGTGCAATGCCGTGTTCTTGCGCGAACGTCTCCGCCGTCTCGCGCGACCGCGACCCCGCCGCCGTGACGACGCTGCGCCGCGCCGTCGGCGCGTCGCGCGCAAACTGACCGGCGATGTTCCCGCACCCCAGAATCCCGAACCGCAGCGCTTCGTTCATGGTGTGAATGTAGCGAGCGACCCACCACCGCTCACGTCCGCGTATCGATCGAACGATTCTCGCACCTGCTTAGCTGCGACGCCACGCGTCGCAGGCTCCCATGAAATGACGTCGGTCTGCGACGCGTGGCGTCGCAGCTACATGCGTCAGTTGACGCACTAAGATGATCCCATGCCATCCCGCCCCGTCCATTCGTGCCGACTCCCCATCGCGCTGTTGCTGCTCGCCGCCGCGGTCTTCCCGGCGTCCGTCCGGGCCGACGAAGCCCCACCGACCCCCGACACGTTTGAGATCGAAACCCTCACCGACGGCTACGCCTTCACCGAAGGCCCCGCCCTCGCGCCCGACGGGTCGATCTACTTCTCCGATATCCCGCGGCGTTCAATCCACCGCTTCGATCCTGCGACCGGTGAAACAGCGCTGATCACGGACAACAGCGGCGGCTCGAACGGGTTGATGTTCACGCCCGACGGCAATCTTTTTGTCTGCGAGGATCGCGACCAACGCATCAGCCTGCGCAAACCATCGGGCCCCGACGATGGGCTGCCGCCATTGTCTGTGGCTGCCGTCGTTCGCGGCGCATTCAACGGACCCAATGACGTTGCGATCAGCAAGGCCGGCCACGTGGCGTACTTCACCGACCCGGATTATGGAAACCGGAACAGCGCCGACGGTGTCGAAGGTGTTTATCTCGTTGACCTCCGGATCGCGACCCGGTCGATCCCCGCACAACACCCACACACGCGCATCATCGACGACCTCCAACGCCCCAACGGCATCGGCCTCTCGCCCGACGACCGCACGCTCTACGTCGCCGACAACGCGGCGCGGAAACTCTTCGCGTACCCGCTCGACGAGGACGGGCAGCGCGACGGCGACGGCCAGCTCTTCCACGACCTCGCCGACCTGGGCGGGCCGGACGGCATGACCGTCGATGCGCACGGCCGGCTGTTCGTCGCGATCTACGACCAGGGCATCCTCATCCTTTCGCCCGACGGTGAAGAACGCCTTGGCTTCATTCCCACCGGGGCGCAGACGACCAACTGCACCTTCGGTGCCGACGGCATCACGCTTTACGTCACCGCCGACCACGCGCTCAAGCGTGTGGTGGTGGAGTAATGAAAAAGGGAGGGTGCCACGGTCGCTTGCGACCGTGTCGAGTACCAAGGGAACCGATTGAAGAAGCACGGTCGCAAGCGATCGTGGCACCCCCGGACCTCCGCTCCTGCAAAGGGGGTTCACACCGAGCGGCGCATGTGGTCGCTGCGTTCGCGCACCGGGCCGTGCTCGTCGCGGCGGAGCGCTTCGTTTTTGACGGTCTTGCGATGCGGCCCGGGGTCGGGGTCGGCGTCCCGGCGGGAGAACAGCTTGGTGGCGACCCAGATGAGCAGGGGGGCGATGACCAGGTCATCAAGGAACCCCAGGCCGAGGATGAACTCGGGGATGAGGTCCCACGGGTTGGCGATGTACGCGAGCGCCCCGAGGCCGAACACGATCTTGACCCACGTGGGCGTCTGCTTGGAAAAGAAGCGTCGCCAGACCGAACTGACGACGCCGGCCTTGGCGGCGCGCGAAGGCTTGGGGCTCATGCGTGGATGGTAGGCGGGGGGTGGGAGCCGGCCGGACGATGTTTTTGAATACGTTTTCACTATTTAATCGATTTTGCCCTTGTGTTTTCCCACGCAAACTTTGAAAACGGCTAATAAATCGATTTTTCTTGTTGTTCAGGGCATCACCGTCTATACTTGGTGCCTCGGTCAATACTGATTTTGAAAACGATTCTTTTTGTCTGTCGTTCACGACGCGTCTTCATTGGTGCCTTGGATTCCGTGGTTTATGTTTGGCTTTTCAGTGGCCGGGCCGGATCGGCCGAGCATCCGTGACGTGCATATCGGGTCGGGAGAAACGAGTGACGGCGACATGACCGGATCGCAACGTTCGAGGCGCGGGGGCGCGTGCCGCGTTTCATGGGTCGTGGCCGGTCTGCTATTGGGTGTCGCGCACTCGGCCGCCGCGCAGGAATACTTCGCCGCAGACCTCAACCGCGCCCAGGTCGTGAACAACGAATCGTTCAGCACCGCGTTCGGCCGGGCCGACTTCGTGCTCACCGACACGCTGGCCGGTCCGCAACTCGCTTACACGCTTTCGCTCACCGGGCTGGACCTGGACCCCGACCCGGGCCAACGCACCGACCCCAACGACGTCGTCGGGGTCCACATGCACCTGCACGTGCCCGGCGTCATCGGGCCGCACATCCTCAACATCTTCGGCAACCCCTCGGAAGACGACGCCGACCTCGTCGTTGATTTTGACGCCGAGACACTGACCGGCGTGTTCGACTTATCCGACGCGTCGCGCGACCCGGACACCGGCGAGCTGCTGCCGCAGGCGTTCCCGCTGACCACGAAGGTGATCGACAACTGGCTCGACGAGCTGCGTGCCGGCGAGCTGTACATCGCGGTACACAGCATGGACCGCGCGATGAACGCGCCGCCGGGCGTGGACATCCGCGGCAACATCTTCGCGGTGCCCGAGCCGGCGTCGGCGTGCTGGCTGGCCGCGGGCCCGGTCCTGCTGGCGCGGCGTCGGTGTCGGCGTCGGCGTCGCGGCGCGGAGCGCGGCTAGGCTTGCTTGTCTTGGGGTGTGGGTGGGCGGCATGTCGGGTGTTTCGTTTTTCTTCTTGCTCGTTTTCGCTCGAAGGGTTCCCCGGTCGATCGGCCCCGTTCAGGAGCAGCCCCTTGACTCGTTCAACTTCTCATTGCGCATCCCGTCCATGGCTTCGGCGACTGATCCCCGGCGTCGCGGCCGCCGGTCTATCCATCGGCGGCGGCGCTTCCGCCCAGCCCGCCTCCCAGGTCGGCGACTGGACCGGCGTGATCAACTGGCCCATCGAGGCCATCCACGCCACGCTCTTGCCCACCGGTAAGGTGATGGTCTGGCAGACCTGGACCGACAGCATCGCGCTGTGGGACCCCGCCACGCAGCAGTTCACCGACGCCGCCAACCCCAACGTCAACATCTTCTGCGCCGGGCACGCCTGGCTGCCCGACGGCCGGCTCATGGTCATCGGCGGGCACATCAACAACTATGTCGGCGAGGAAGAAGCCAACATCTACGACCCCTGGACCAACACCTGGGCCAACGACGTCCCCGACATGAACGCCACCAACGGCGTGCCCGACAGCTTCGCTGGCCGGTGGTACCCCAGCGTCACCACGCTGGGCACGGGCGAGGTGCTCGCGCTTTCGGGCGACATGACCCAACTCAGCGTCACCAACCCGCTGCCCCAGGTGTATGAGCCGCAGACCAACACTTTCCGCGACCTCAACAACGCGATCAAGACCAACCTCCCCGAATACCCGCGTACGTTTCTCGCGCCCGACGGCCGCGTCTTCGTCGTGAACGATTTCGACGGCAACTCCTTCTTCCTCGACACCGCCGGCGAAGGTGCCTGGGAGTTCGTCGACCAAGCACCCCTGGCCGACCTTCACAACTACGGCCCGGGCGTGATGTACGACACCGGCAAGATCGCCTACTTCGGCGGCGGCCACAACCCCACGGCCGGCATCCACACCATCGACCTCAACGACGCCAGCCCGCAGTGGCAACTCGCCGAGGTCATGAACCAGCCCCGACGCCAGAACGACGCCACGATTCTCGCCGACGGCACCGTCCTCATCACCGGCGGGTCCTCGCACGCGGGATGGAACGAATACAACGGCCGCATCCCCACCCCCGAGATCTGGGACCCCGAAACCAACACCGTCACCCAGGTCGCCGACGCCTCCGACGTCTACCGCGGCTACCACTCCACCGCCACGCTCCTGCCCGACGGCCGCGTCCTCATCACCGGCGGCGACCACGACCACGGCGGCTTCACCCAGAACCTCAACGCCGAGATCTACTCGCCCGCCTACCTGTTCAACGGCCCGCGCCCCACCGTCACCGACGCCCCCGACACCGCGCCCCTGGGCTCCACCATCTTCGTCGAAACCCCCGACGCCGCCGACATCACCAAGGCCCTGATGATCGTGCCCGGCTCCACCACCCACGCCCAGAACTGGACCCAGCGCGCCAACCACCTCGACTTCACCGCCACCGACATCGGCTTGAACATCGAACTGCCCGACGACCCCAACCACGCCCCGCTCGGGAACTACATGCTGTTCCTGGTCAACAGCGCCGGCGTGCCGTCCGTCGCAGAATGGCTGCTCGCGACCGCGCCCACGCTCGCCGAAATCATCGGCGACTACAACGGCAACGGCCAGGTCGAGCAGGGCGACCTGGACTTTGTCCTCCAGAACTGGGGCCGCGACACCGACACCGAAGGCGTCCCCGCCGGTTGGATCAGCGACCCGCCGCAAGGCCTCGTCGAGCAGACCGAACTCGACCGTGTGTTGTCAAACTGGGGCGCGACCCAGGCCCCGGACTTCGCGGGCGCGGTGGTGCCCGAACCGGGTCTGGCATTTCTCGCTCTGTCGGGTATCTTTGCCGGACGTTCTACTCGGAGGGATTGATACAAAATGCGGCGAATCGACACACGACGTTGCGTGCTCGCGTCGGCGGGTCTGGGTGGTTTGGCCCTGGCGCTGGGCGCCGCGGCCGAGTTCCGCACCATCGACGGCACCGGGAACAACACCTTTCAACCCGCGTGGGGCGCGGCCGACACGCGCATTATCCGCTTCGGCTACAACGCCGACTACCCCGACATCCTCGGCGACGCGATCGACTTCGCCGGCAAGCCCAACCCCCGCGACGTCAGCAACGCCGTCCTCGCCCAGACCGGCAGCATCCTCAACGACCGCGGCCTCTCCGACTTCTCCGTCCACTGGGGGCAGTTCCTCACCCACGACCTCACCCTCATCGAGACCGACCCGGCCGCCAACGTCCTCTCCGACGGCAGCACCGGCGACTTCTCCATCCCCGTCAACACGCCCGGCGACCCGCTCGGGCCCGGCCCCATCGCCTTCGACCGCTCCGTCTTCGACCCCGCCACCGGGATCATCGACAACTCAACTGGTGTCGCCCGGCCCGTGCCGCGCGTCCAGATCAACTCGGTCACCTCCTTCATCGACGCCTCCAACGTCTACGGCTCCGACACCGCCACCGCCGACGCGCTCCGCACCTTCAGCGGCGGCCGGCTCGCCACCTCGGCCGGCGGGCTCCTGCCCGGTACCGACGGCGCCGGTGACTACCTCGCCGGCGACACCCGCGCCAACGAAAACGTCGGGCTCACCGCGATCCACGCGTTGTTCGTCCGCGAGCACAACCGCCTCGCCGACCTAATCCAGACCAACAACCCGGGCATGTCCGACGAGGACACCTACCAGTGGGCCCGCAAGATCGTCGGCGCCGAGATGCAGGCCATTACCTACAACCAGTACCTGCCCGCGATCCTGGGCGACGCCGCGCCCGCCGCCGAAGACTTCAACTACACCGGCATCGACGCGTCCATCACCTCCGCCTTCTCCACCGCCGCCTTCCGCTTCGGGCACAGCATGCAGTCCAACGAGCTGCTGCTCGTCGACGACACCGGCAACACCGACACGCTCTCGCTCGCCGCCGCCTCCGAGAACCCCGCGTTCCTCACCGACGACCCTGGCAACGTCGAGCGCCTCCTGCGCGGCCTCACCGAGCAGACCGCCCAGGAAAACGACGTCTACCTCGTCGATGATCTTCGCACCATCCCGTTCGGCCCGCCCGGCGCGGGCGGCACCGACCTGGGTGCCGCCGACATCCAGCGCGGCCGGGACCACGGCCTGCTGTCCAGCAACAACCGCCACCGCATCGCCTACAACCTCGCCCCGCTCCAGGACTTCGCCGCCCTCACCGCCGACCCGGCCGTCCAGGCCGCGCTCGCCTCGGTCTACGACAGCGTCGATGAAGTCGATGCCTGGGTCGCCATGATCGCCGAGGACCACCAGCCCGGCAGCAGCGTCGGCGCATTGGCCGAGGCCATCCTCGTCAGCCAGTTCAGCCGTCTCCGCGACGGCGACCGCTTCTTCTTCACCGCCGACCCCGATCTGGACAACCCGATCGTCACGTCGATCATCGACCTGGACGCGATCACCCTCGCCAACCTCATCGAACTCAACACCGGCATCACCGGCCTGCAGGCCAACGTCTTCTTCGTCCCCGAACCCGCGACCGCGGCATTCATGCTGACATCGCTTACGCTGCTGCGACGGCGTCGCGTCTGACCACTGCACCGACACGCAAATCGACACAATGACTGCCAGCCGCAGCCCCACGGGCTGCGCGTCGGCGCGCAGGTTTCTGACGTTCGGCGCGCACTGCGTTGGACTGCGGCTGAAAACATAAATCATTGCGTCTCCGTGCTCTCCGCGCCCTCTGTGCCTCCGTGGTTTCTCTTCCTGCGCAATAATGTGTGCCCGCGGCCCGAAGTAACCCGGGAGTCAAACACTTCCGGGGGTGCCCGCAGGTCGTTGTGGGGTTCCAGGTCGGTGAGGCCGTGTCTCGGGAAAACGCAGCGTTCCTCTCATCGGCCGACGGGCCGGTCACGAGCGCCGACGGGACACACGCCAAGGGAGTCCGATCCGAACACACGGCTCGCCGGGGCTTCCGGTTCAAGTGAGGCAGGCGTCCAACCTGTAGCGCTTGGATCGGACACGTGGTGCTGCGTGAAGTGGGAGCCGCCGCCGCGTGGGATGATGAGGTCCGGCCCTGGTGAAGGTGGTGATATAAAGCGGCCGACGGTGTCGGCCGTTCGGGGCGCGTGTTTGCGAGCGCTCGACGGCGGCCACCGGCCGCCGCTTTATATGGCTGCCGGCTCTTTGACAAGTGAAGCAGGGGCGTTATCGCTCCATCGTGGCGTCGAGAGAAGAGAAGAAGCCCACGTTCGGTGAACGTGGGCTTGGGGCGCGTGTCCAAACGAAGGGTCGGGCTACAGCCGTCCGACCCAACGCCTCGCGCAAGCATTGTTAGCATGATGAGGATGGAGACCGACTTCTCGTGCGGGGTGATCCCCGTCCTCTGGGACGGTTCGACCCGGCGCTACCTCTTGGTGCAGCATCACGCCGGGCACTGGGCCTTCCCCAAGGGGCACCCCGACGCCGGCGAGACCCCGCTCGACGCGGCCCGGCGCGAACTGGCCGAGGAGACCGGCATCAAACGTGTGGACCTGATCGAGCGGCCGGCGTTCGAGGAGCGGTACGTCTTCCGCAAGCGCTCGGGCAAAGTCGTCACCAAAGACGTGGTCTATTACGTCGGCCGTGTGGAGCTGGCGGTGACGGTGTCGGTGCAGGAAAAGGAGATCGCGGACTTCGCCTGGGGCGACGCGTCGGCGACGGCGGAGCGCATGACATTCGCAGAAGGCCGGGCGCTGCTGGCCGAGGTCGAGCGTTTCCTCGACGACGGCGGCGGCGCGGCGGTGGGGTTATAGGTCGTGTCGTAGCGATTGGGCGGGGCGGGTGTAAAGCCTTGACGGTGGCGCGGGCGGCGTGGGCGGATTGAACGCTTGTATGACGTAACGCGGTGGCCTGCGGCGGAAATGAATCCGTTGCTGGGGCGGTCGCTTGGGGCGTTTTTGAACGACAAGTGATTTCGGCGTCTTTTTGGCCGGGCGGTTAAGTCCCGTCTGAGCCGAGACGATGCTGGGACTGGACTGGGTGTGTTGTGCCGGCACTCCTGTGGGGGAGGACCGGATCCGCTGGTGCCCACTTGGGCGTCGGCAGAGCACACCAGGCCAGGGCGGACCGAGCGTGTTGCCGGCCGCCACGCGTGACTTGGGTCGGCGTCGGCCCGGCGCGGAAGCGTTCAACGTCTTGGAAGGAGTTGTTTCGAATGTCGGCACGTACTTTGAAGAACAAGGGCTTCACCCTCGTCGAAATCCTGATCGTCGTGGTCATCCTCGGTATCCTCGCCGCGATCGTCATCCCGCAGTTCACACAGGCCTCCGAGTCGGCCCGTGCGTCGTCGCTCAAGAGCCAGCTGCAGACCATCCGCAGCCAGCTCGAGCTGTATCAGATCCAGCACCAGGGCGAGTACCCGACGCTGGCTCAGTTGACGGCTGGCGGTTCGCCTCACGGTTGGAGCGTGATGACCGGCGTGACCAACGAGTTCCACGAACTCGACGGCTCCGAAACGGCCGGTAACCCCGACGCCGATCTGGGGCCGTACCTCCAGAAGGCCCCGGTCAACCCGTTCACCGCCAGTTCTGACGTGGCCACGGATAACACGGCCTCTTGGGAATACACCGCGGCCTCCGGTGCTGTCCGGGCCGTGATCCCCACGGCCAAGTGGGCCGACGCCGTCGCTCTCGGCTTCGCTACCTCCGCTGAACAGACTGCCGGTAGCAACAGCGACTACATCGAGGGCCCGTAACCCCCACGGCTTAGCTCTAGCTAGCAACCAACCCAACGCCGAGGCTTCACCGCCTCGGCGTTGTTTATGGGGCCCGCGGCAAAGGAAAAACGCCGCCCCGGCCCGGACCGACCCAAGTCGGCCCCGCGAACCGCCGATGCGAGAAGGGGCGCAGCCGCGCCCGTCCGCTTACAGGAGTGAACCCATGCAAAGCCTTCGATACCTCAACGGGATCCTCACCGTGCTCGCCGTCCTGCTCGCGCTGAACACCTGGGTGCTCATCGCCGGGACCCCGGCCGGCACCGCGCTGTCCACCGCCAACGAGGCTCACGCCCAGGGCGTCGGCGGCGCCGCGCAGCGCCAGGCCGAAACGGTTGATCAGCTCAAGACGCTTAACAAGACCGTGGAAGCGATGAACAAGCAGTTGCAGAACGGCGTGAACGTGAATGTCAAGACGATGCCCAACGGCGACTGAAGCCGGGGCGTTGTTTTAATTCGAGCGTTGGTCGTTTGACCCTCGGAGCCGTGCCATGAATCGTTGTCCCCGCCCATCGCGTCGCCTGGCCTTCACCCTGATCGAGGTGTTGGTGGTGGTGACGATCGTGGGCATCATCGGGGCGATGGTCGTGCCGCAGTTGCTCTCGGCGGGCACGCTGGGGTTGCAGGGCGCGGCGCGCCTCGTGGTGGCTGACATCCTGTTTGCTCAGAACGAAGCCATCGCGGCGCAGGAGTCCCGCAAGGTGATCTTCGACGCCGCCAACGAGAGCTACCGCCTGACCCGCGACGTGGGCGGGACGGACGAGACTCTCACGATGGGCTGGGTCAACGGCGACACCAACAACTACGTCGTGGACTTCACCGCCGACGACCGCTTCAACGGCATCGAGATCGTCTCGGTGCAGATGGGCGGCGTGGACGTGACCGAGATCGAGTTCGACGACCTGGGCGCGCCGCAGCAGGCGTCGGAGATCCAGGTCCTGCTGCGGATGCAGAACCAGACGTTGACGGTCCGGGTGGCGCCGTTCACCGGCCGGGTGACCGTCGATTGATGAAACCGACAGGGAAGTGAAACCAAGGACGCGTGGTCCGGGAGCCAGACGCGTCGGGAGGCAACAGGCGTGATCGGATGGAAGCTCGGCCAGACGGCCCCGATGATCGGGGTGGACGTCGGCCGACACAGCGTCAAACTCGTGCAGTTCGACCGGCCCGGCGCTGACGGGCGGGTGGTGGCGTGCGTCGCGCAGCCGCTGCCGGCCGGGGCGTCACTGGACGACGAGGCGTACCGTCACGGCCTGGCGTCGGCGGTGAAGTCGGCGCTCTCGCGCGGGCCGTTCACCGGCAAGCGTTGCGTCAGCGCGTTGCCGCCGGCGGCGTTCGAGGCGAAGAACCTTCGGCTGCCGACGATGCCCGCCGACGAGCTGCGCGACGCGGTGGACTGGGAGGTCCGCGACCGCCTCAAGGCCGGGCCCGACGAGCTCTCGGTGCAGTATCTCCACGCCGGCCAGGTGCGGCAGGGCGACGAGGTCCGGGAAGAAGTGATTGCGCTCGCCGCGCGGAACGCGGCGGTCGAGACGCACGTGCAAGCGTTGTGCGAAGCGGGCCTGGCACCGGTGGCGGTGGAGGTCTCGGTCTCGGCTTTGGCGCGTCTGTTTACCGAAGACGAGCTTGCTGGTGTTTCGGTCGTGGTCGATGTCGGCGAGGATTGTTCCCGGGTGGTCATCCTGCGTGACCGGCACGTCGTGTTCTTCAAAACGATCGACGTGGCGGGCGCGGCGTTCGACCAGGCGGTGGCCCGTCAGGTTTCGATGCCGGTCGAGGAGACGCGTCAGCTCCGCGGCGAGTTCACGCCTAATGGCAACGGGAATGCCACCGACAGCGCGCGTCGCGCGTTGGCCGAGGCGTTGCGGGGCCCGGTGACGGAACTGAGCCGGGAGATCGAGCTGTGCCTGCGTTATTTCGGGGTGACGTTCCGCGGGGCGCGGCCCGAGACGCTGACGCTGGTGGGGGTCGAGGCCGATCAGCCATGGCTGGCCGACATGCTCGCGGAGCAGTCGGGGCTGGGGGTGAAGGTCGGTGACCCGACGCGCGGAGCCGATGGCGGCGGACCGTCGTGGGCGGTGGCGGCGGGGCTGGCGTTGCGGCCCGAAGAGACGTGGGGCGAGCGCCGCCGCGCGGGGAGGGACGCCGCGTGAACCAGATCAACTTCCTGCCCAACTCGTATCGGATCCGGCTGGGCACGCGCACCCGGCGCGTGCGCGAGGCGTCGCTTGTCGGCATCTTCGCGCTGTGCTTGGGCGCGTACTGGGCGTACGGCTTGAGCGACGCGATGCAGCTTCGCGGCCAGGCGTTGCGCACCGAAGACCACCTCGCCCATGTGCTGAGCATCGAGCAGCAGGTCGAGACGCTGAAAGAATCGAAGAAGCGGCTGATCGAGCAGCGCACGCTCCAGCGGGAGATCCGCGTGCCGATCCGTCACCACGAGTTGATCCGGACCATCGGCGCGTTGATGCCCGAATCGACGGCGTTGACGTCGCTGTCGCTGGTCAACGACCGGCCGGCCCCGAAGCCTTACGTCGCTCCAGGCGAGAAGGCCGCGGCGAAGCCTTCTTTCAAGGCCAAATCCCAGACCGACGAAGTCGACCGGGTGCAGATCGACCTAGCGGGCCTGGCGCCCGACGACCTGGCGGTGGCCGAGTTCATTGCGGCGCTCAGTGCGCACCCGTTGATTCAGGGCGTCAAGCTCAACAGCTCGCGTCAGCTTGCCGTGCAGGGCGTGTTGGCACGCGAGTTCCGGTTGACGGGTTACGTCGATCTGACGCGGGAGGTCGTCTGGATGGACGAGACGGCCCCGTACCCCGACGACGCACCCGAAGCGGTGGCGGAGGTGAACGATGCGCATCCCTAAGGACGTGTGGATCACGGCGGGCGTCATGGTCGGCATGGGTGTGCTCTTCGTCACGCTCGTGTGGTGGCCGGCGCGGCAGCAGGCGCAGCGGAACCAGGCCCGCATCAAGGGCGCCGCGGAGCGCGTGTCTCAGGTCAGCACCAACGAGGCGGAGTTGCTGCGGCTGACGCAGGAGGTCGAAGACCTCGAGGCGTTGCTGGCGCGCGACGAGCACATCGTGCCCGACGCGCCGGAGCTGCCGTCGCTGCTGCGGGGCCTGACCGAGTCGGTGCGGGACCGCAACGTGGTGGATCAGAACCTCTCGGCCGGCAACTTCGAGCGTTACGCGGACTACGCGGTGGTCCCGGTGTCGATCAACTTCCGCGCGTCGTTCCTCGAAGCGGCGGGGGTGATCGAGTCGCTGGAGAAGCAGCGTCGGCTGACGTCGCTGAAGCGCACGGTGCTGGGCGTGGAAGGCCCGAACGACACGGCGGTGGCGGCACAGCTGGAGCTCGCGGCGTACTACACGACGGACCCGGAGGTGATGCGGTGAAGCAGATCGTCCGCGACTACATCGCGGAGCTGCGGAGCAGCCCCGCCAAGGCGTGCACCATCGCGGTGATGTTCGCGGTGGGGCTGTTGCTGTGGGGCCGGCTCCTGCTCAAGGAGGTGCCGCGCACGGCGTCGGCCTGGGGCCAAGGCGCGACGGTTGCCGACGCGGACACCGCGCTCGCGCCGCGCCGGAACCTGGGCGTGCTGGAGTTATCGCCCCCGCCGCCGCTGGCGCGCGACCTGTTCGTGATGGACCCCAGTCGTTACAGACGGACCGGGTTGGGTGAAGAAAATCCGGACGGGGCAAAGCGGGGCATCTACGCGACCGAAGAAGCGTTGCGTCAGGCCGTCTTGTCGGCGGCCCGCGAGATGACCGTGAACAGCGTCATCGAAGGCGAGGAACCGATCGTGATCATCAACGGCAAGGTGCTGCGTCAGGGCGACACCGTCGAAGGATTCACGGTCCAGAAGATCGAGCCCCGCTCGGTCGTCCTCGAGCAAGAAGGTGTCCGGGTCCGCCTGGGCTTGTAACGGAGAGGCGTTCTTTTTTGAACCGCGAGGCGAAACAGTCCGGCACCTTTACCTACGCCGGCCAGATTAGGAGCATTCGGATGGCCACTATTTCGAAACGTCACTACTTGGGCACGGTTCTGGGCTTGACGGGGATGCTGCTCGCGTCGCCGGCTTTCGGTCAGAGCACCACCGGCTACGACGAGTTCAGCTCGGAAGCCGAGCCCGTCGGTCTCTTTGAAGTCGCCGAGGGCGACATCGAAGACGCCAATGTCAACATGGACTCGTTCGGCAAGGTCGACCTGGCCGTCAAGGACCTGGAGATCGCCAAGGTCCTCCAGCTCCTGTCCATCCAGAGCCAGAAGAACATTGTCACGAGCCGCAACGTCTCGGGCACCGTGTCCGCGGACCTGTACGGCGTGACGTTCCACGAGGCCCTGACCTCGATCCTTGAGCCCAACGGGTTCGGGTACGAAGAGAAGGGCAACTTCATCTACGTCTACACCGCCGACGAGCTCAAGGAGCGCGAAGACGCCCGCCGCACGCTCACCACCAAGGTGATCCGGCTGAACTACCTCAACGGCGAGGACGCCAAGACCATCGCCGAGGCCATGGTCTCCGACTCCGGCAGTATCACCTTCAGCTCCGCGGTCGAGGGCGGCATGCTGCCCAGCGAGTCCGACGCCGGCGCCAACAGCTTCGCGCTGCCCGACGCCATCATTGTCCGCGACTACGAAGAGAACGTCTCGGCCATCGAGGCGCTGGTCGCCGAGTTGGACGTGCGTCCCAAGCAGGTCCTCATCGAGGCCACCATCCTCCAGGCCTCGCTGACCGAGGACAACGAGTTCGGCGTGGACTTCTCGGTGTTCACGAACCTCAACGCGTTCGACTTCGCCAACCCGCTGAACGTGGTGAACAACCTCATCGGCGGCAACGGCCCGGCCGGCGACTCCGGCGGCGCCGTGCAGTCCGGCGTGGGCAACACCGCGGCGCCCGGCGGCGTCAAGGTCGGGTACGTCGGCTCCGATGCGGCCGTCTTCGTCCGCGCCCTGGACACCGTCACCGACACCACCGTCGTGGCCAAGCCCAACATCCTCGTGCTCAACCGCCAGAAGGCCGACCTGCTCGTCGGTCAGCGCCTCGGTTACCTCAGCACGACCGTCACCGACACCAGCAACACGCAGACCGTCGAGTTCCTCGACGTCGGTACCCAGCTCACCGTGCGGCCGTTCATCTCCAACGAGGGCACGGTCCGCCTCGAGCTGCGTCCCGCCATCTCGGACGGCTCGGTCCGTGAGCAGGCCGGCTTCGTCATCCCCGACGAAACCACGCAGGAACTCATCACCAACGTCATCGTCGAGGACGGCCAGACCGTCGTCATCGGCGGCCTGTTCAAGGAAGACGTCTCCAACAGCCGCAACCAGGTTCCCGGCCTGGGCGACATCCCGCTGCTGGGCGCCGCCTTCAAGGGCGAGGACGACTCGGTGGAACGCAGCGAGGTCATCTTCCTGATCAAGACCTCGATCATGGAGCCGACCCACCTGACCCGCGGCGGCGAGGCCGCCGAGGAAGCCATCCGCAACAAGCGGCTGGGCGCCAAGCAGGGCCTGCTGCCCTGGTCCAACGAGAAGCTGGTCAGCTCGAACCTGATCACCGCGCGGGAAGCCCTCGAGAACGGCGACGACAAGAAGGCGCTGTGGCACACCAACCTCGCGCTGCACATCGCCCCGACGTCGGCCGACGCCCTGGCGCTCAAGCAGAAGATCACCGGCGAGCAGATCGCCTTCCACGACCGCTCGCAGCTCAAGGGCATCATGGACGCGCTGATCGAGGAGGACGTCGAGGCGTTCGCCCCGACCACGCCGGACGAGACCGCCAACACGCAGCGGCGTTGGAACGACGTTCCCCCGCCGACCTCGTTCCAGGACGAGGCCGAGGAGACGCCGACCTTCAGCGACACCACCAAGGCCACCACTCCGGCCGAGCCCGTGGCCACCAAGCCCGAGCCGACGCCCGAGGTGACCGAGGTCGCCAAGGCTGAAGCCTTCGAGGCCGAGACGTCCGAGCCGGCGGCGACGTACGAGAGCGACTTCACCACCGAAACCGATGCGTCCTGGACCGCCGAAGCCAGCGAAGCGTTCGACAACCAGGCCGTCCAACCCCAGGCCGATCAGGCCCAGGCGGCCAAGCCGACCGAAACGCCTGAGACGTGGAACTTTGATTCGACGACCGACGAGTCGTTTGACGCCGAGCTCTACAACGGCGACACGGCCACGGCCGAGGTCGCGGAACCCAAGGAGTTCACGGCCCCCGCGCAGGACGCGCCCGAGGAAGCCACGCTCGAGTTTGATTGGGATTCGTCGACCGAGACCGCCGAGGTGCAGACCCAGGACGTGGTCGAGGTGGACGACGAGTGGAGCTACGCGTTCCCCGAGGTGCAGGCGAACCAGACGCCCGCCAACCAGGCCCAGGCTTCGGCCGACGCCCCGGCCAACGCGGAGTTCTCGGAAGACACCTGGTTTGAGGCCGAGCAGACCGCCCAGGGCGAGTCGGCCCCCGAGTTCACGGCCGAGCCCGCCGAGGGCGAAGACGCCTCCGCCGAGGCCGAGACCGAGGACCCCGTGTTCAACTACTACGAGCAGTTGATGTCGGAAGTGAACACCGACGACGCGAACTGACCGGATAACCAGTGCAACACCCCGCCGGGGCCGGCTCAACCGCCGGTCCCGGCTTTCCGATAGGGCCCCCATCATGACCATGCACCGCCTGCACCGGACCTTGCGTTGGACCTGCCTGCCTGTTGTCGCCGCGGCGCTGATGATGCCCGGGTGCAACAGCACCAAGCAGCACGACGAGTGGGTCGCCGACGCGAACGACCGCTGGCACTCGCTGCGCTCGCACGTGATGCTCGAGACGGCGACGAACCAGTTCAACGCCGGCCAGCTCAAGCAGGCCGAGAAGACGGTCACCGACGCCGCGTCGGTCGACGCGGACAACCCGGCGCTCTACACCCTCGCGGGCCGCATCGCGCTGGAGAAGGGCGAGCTGGAGTATGCCTTCAAGCTCTTCGCCCGCGCGATCGTGCTCGAAGACCTCGAGCCGGCCCCCAGCGCCGAGCCGTATTACTTTCAGGGCGTCGTGCTCCAGCGTTGGCAGAAGCACGAAGAAGCGCTGGAACGCTACCAGGCGGCGCACCGGCTTGAGCCGGACAACGCGTCGCGTTTGCTCGCCGTCGCCGAGACGCTCGTCACCCTCGAACGCTTTGACGAGGCGATCAAGGAACTCGAGTCCCGGCTGACCTACTTCGACAGCAACGCGGCGATCCGTGTGGCGCTGGGCCACATCTACGGCCTCAAGGGCAACCCCAAGAAGGCCGCCGACTACTACCGCGACGCCGCGCTGCTGGCGCCCGACGAGACGATCATCCGTGAGGAGCTGGCCCGCACGCTCATCGAGGCGGACCAGCCGGAGCAGGCCGTCCGCGTTCTCGAAGACCTGCTCGCCGACGACGCCTACGCCCACCGCACCGACCTGATGCGTCGGCTGGCGGCGGCGCAGCTCAAGTCCGGCCGCGTCGCCGACGCCCGGCAGACCTACATCGACATCACCAACATCGAGTTCGACGTCGCCACGGACTGGATCAAGCTCGGCGAACTCTCGTGGCGGATGGACGACATGGGCGGCTCGCTGATCGCCGCCAACAAGGTCATGGAGCTCGCGCCCAACCGGCACGAGGGCTACCTCATGGCTGGCATGGTCTGGCAGAAGCGCGACCGTCTCGAAGACGCGCTGCGGCTGTTCGACCACGCGGCGCGCTTGGCACCCAACGACAACACCCCGCTCTTGATGCGCGGCCTGGCGCTGCAGAAGGCCGGCAAGATCGAGGCCGCCTCGCTGGCGTACCGGTCGGCCCTGAAGCGCGACCCGCAGGACGCGCGGGCGCAGAAGCTGCTGGCGTCGGCGCAATCGGCGGTGGACGCCCAGGCGTCGGTCCCCACCGAGCCGGGTTCGTGAAACCGTCCGGAACCGTCTGCTGACTGTGTGCCGCGGGCGCGTGGCGTGACCCACCGAGGCCGAACGTGACATCGCCCGTGAAATCCGCTTGCGTGCTGGGGATCGGCAGCGCCGCCGCGTCGCTGATCCTGGCGGCGGGGGTCGCGGTCTGGCTGGGCCCGGTGCCGGCGGCGGCGTGGGTGATCCTGGCCGGGGGGTCGGCGACCATCGGATCATTGGCGGCGTCGGCCGCGTTCCACGCGGCGCTGCGTGTCCAGACCGATCTGAAGAGGCTGTCGGACTACGTCGAAACGACTGTGAACTCTTCCGACGCCGTTCCGCCGGGCAACCTGTCCGGGGCGGTCCAGCGTTTTGCCGGCGTCGTGACTGAAACCACGGCCCGGCTGCGGGGCGAACACGACGCGTCGGTGGCCCGCTGCCGCGAGCTCGAACTCGAGGCCCGCGTCAACGAGACCCAACGCCGCAACCTCGAGGCGATCCTTAACGCGATCTCCGACGGGGTCATCGTCACCGACGCCTTCAACGAGATTGTGTTGGCCAACGGCGCGGCCGCGCAGGCGCTGCGGTTCGACCTGGGGCCTTCGCTGCGCCGCCCGATCGATGAGGTGTTGGACGACGCCCGCCTCGTGAAACTGATCAAGGACGCACGCGACGCCACCGCGGCCGACCGTCGCAGCGTTGAGCACCGCGCCCGGGATGAACGCGTCTTCCGGGTCACGTCCGCCGTGGTGGGCCACGAACGCCACGCCCCGGGCGCGGGCGTCGTCACCGTGCTCCGTGACGTGACCCACGACAAAGAGGTCGCGGCGATGAAGTCGGAGTTCGTCTCGCAGGTGTCGCACGAGCTGCGTACACCGCTGAGCTCGATCAAGGCCTACGTCGAGATGCTGATCGACGGCGAGGCCCACGACGAACCCACCCGCGGCCAGTTCTACGACATCGTGCAGTCGGAGACGGACCGGCTCGAACGCATGATCGACAACATCCTCTCGATCAGCAAGATCGACGCGGGCGTGACCAGTGTCAACCTCCAGCGTGTCGATCTCGTTGCGCTGTTGCGTAGTTGCATCGGGGTGCTGCGCCCGCAGGCGGAATCGCACGGCGTGACCGTTCACGACGAGCTCGGCGACGCGGATGCGCACGTCTTCATCGACCGGGAGATGGTGCACCAGGCGGCGATCAACCTGCTCAGCAACGCGCTGAAGTACACGCCGCGCGGCGGAGAGGTCCACGTCACGCTCGAGGCCGACCCGCACGAAAACGTGGTCTCGTTCGCGTTCCGCGATACCGGCCCGGGCATCCCGGCGGATGAATTGCCGCGGCTGTTTCAGAAGTTTTACCGGGCACCGTCCAATAACCGCTTGGCCGGAGGGACCGGGCTGGGCCTGAACCTGGTCAAGCAGGTGGTCGAGACCGTCCACGGCGGGCGCGTTGTGGTGAAAAGTGAAATTGGTGTGGGTAGCACGTTTACCTGCGAGTTGCCGATGGCCGAAACTAACAGGGGGTTGCCGCTGGTCGGAGGGTCGTCCGCTTGACGCCGGAGAAGCCAAGAATCCTTGTCTGCGACGACGAGTCGCACATCGTCCACGTCGTGTCGCTCAAGCTGCGCAACGCGGGCTATGACGTCGCGACGGCGTCCGACGGCCAAGCCGGCCTGGAGGCGGCGCTCGCGCAGCCGCCGGACCTGCTGATCACCGATTACCAGATGCCGCGGATGACCGGCGTCGAGCTGGTGTCGGAGTTGCGACGCCGCGACGAGTGGCAGGACCTGCCCGTCATCATGCTCACCGCGCGCGGGTTCCGGCTGGACCCCATCGAAGTGCGTCGGACCCGCATCGCGGAAGTCGTCAGCAAGCCGTTCAGCCCCCGCGATCTTCTAGCGCGGGTGCAGGCGCTCCTTCCGGAGCGTTCCCCCGAGCCGGCCGAATCGGAAAGCGACCTGGGGCGTGGAGAGAACACCGAATCATGACCCATTTGGCCGAACATCCCGAGAGCCCTTCCGTTATCGGAGAGCTGCCGCGCCGCGTCGGCGCGCTGGGCTTCCCGGTAATCGAGGTCGGCATGGCGCAGGGGGTGCGCCCGGTCGAGCCGGTGTCGCGGGTCGCCGACGCCGTGGTGACGTGCCGCGTCTTCGCGGACGCCGTCCGCCGCCGCTGGCCCGACATCACGGAATGCCCCACGGGCGTCGTGGATTTGTTTGACGGCGTGTACCTCCTGCCGTTGCCTGACCCGACCCGTGCCCAGCGCGTGTCGCCCCCCGAGGCGACGGTCCACCGCGCGGCCGTGTTGTTCGGGCCCGAGCTGTTGACGTCGGAGCTGTTCCAGGCCGCCTGCGGCCAGGCGGCGCTCGATACGCAGGCCGCGGCCACGGAACTGTCCAAGGCCGACCTGGTGTCGGAAGGCGAGGCCCGGCGGACGGCCCAGCTCATCGCGTGGATGGCCGCGGACGGCGGGGACCTGCGACGCCGCAACGGCGAACTCCAGGGCCTGTCGCTCGAACTCGCCGACACCTACGAAGAGCTCTCGCTGCTCTACCGGCTCGCCACGAGCCTCCGCGTCATCGACTCGGGGCAGGACATCCTCCGTGACGCCTGCGAAGAACTTCATCAGGTCATCGGCTTCAACTGGCTGGCGATCACGCTCGTGTCCGACGAACGCCTCGCCGAAGTCAGCGGCGAGACCTTTGTGGCTTCGACCGGGGCGATCGACCCCGACACGGTGAAGGCGGTCGGCCGCAAACTCCTCGAACGATCCGACGCGAACGCGGACTCCCGGATCGTGGACAACAGCCGGGAATTGAATCTGCCCGAGGTCGAGGGCCTGGCGACGAACCTGCTGATCGTGCCGATGCGCGTCGAAGACCGTGTGCTGGGCGTGATGTTCGGCGGCGACCGCCTCGACGGCGAACTGATCTCGTCGGTCGATGCGAAGCTCTGCGAGTCGATCACCGGCTCGCTGACGATCTACCTCGAAAACCACGTGCTGTACGAAGACGCCCGCGGCATGTTCATGGGCACGCTCCGCGCCCTGACCTCCGCGATCGACGCCAAGGACAGCTACACCCACGGTCACTCCGAGCGCGTCGCGCTGATGGCCCGGATGCTCGCCGAAGCGGCCGGCCTCGACGAGGCGACCTGCGCACGCGTCCACCTCTCGGGACTGGTTCACGACGTCGGGAAAATCGGTGTGCCCGAAGCGGTGCTCTGCAAGCCCGGCCGACTCACCGACGAAGAGTTCGGCATGATCAAGCTGCACCCACAGATCGGCGCGAACATCATCGAGGGCATCCGCCAGATGGCCGACCTCGTGCCCGGCGTGCTCTACCACCACGAGCGCTACGACGGCCGCGGCTACCCGTCCGGGCTGGCCGGCGAAGAGATCCCCTTGTTCGGACGGCTGATCGGGCTGGCCGACGCCTTCGACGCGATGTCGTCCGACCGCACCTACCGCGCCGCGCTGGGCCGGGAGAAGGTGTTGGAAGAGATCACGCGCTGCGCCGGGACGCAATTCGATCCGGAGCTCGCGAAGCTGTTTGTCGAACTCGACTTCCGGCCCTTCGATGCACTCATCCGCAAGCACCGCCGCGCCAAGCAGCCCGCCTGACTGCGCCGGCCGATAACGCCGACCGCTCAAGCACCCCCGCGGCCGCGTCGATGCGGAAGGGGGCGGGTGTGCGCCGCTCGGAGGGACGTCAAGCCGTGAAACTCACTCACGAAAACTACGACCAGCTCAGCGTCTTCACGCTCAAGGGCGACTTCGCCGGCGAAGAGTCGGCGGACGCGTTCCGAACGGAAGCGCAGGGCCGGCTGGACGAACGCATCCGCGACGTCGTGCTGGACATGACCGACGTCGAGGGGATCGACTCCCAGGCGCTCGAGTCCCTGCTTTGGCTGCAGGACGCCTGCGCCGAGAAGCTCGGGCAGGTGCGGCTGGCCGCGCTGCGGGAGTCCGTGGCCGAGGTCCTGCGACTGACCCGGCTCGCGTCGCGCTTCGATTGCCACGAGGACGTCGATACCGCCATCCAGAGCCTGAGGTAACCCTTTGTTCAGCGGCCCCGACTCCAAAACGACCACGACCGTTCGCCCAGGCACGCCGCTGCGCGTGGGCGACGTGCTCGTCGAGCGCGGTTTGATCACCGAGCAGCAGGTTGCCCAGGCGCTCGACTATCAGAAGAAGCAGACCGGCGCGAAGAAGCTGCTGGGCGAGATCCTCATCGAGCTGGGCTTCGTCACCCAGGACCAGGTGATGGCCTCGCTGGCCGACGCGTACGGGGTGCCTTTCGCGCAGCTCAACCCGCGGCTGGCCGACCCCAAGGCCGTCGAGATGGTCCCGCGCGAGTTCGCGGAGAAGAACAAGGTCCTCCCGCTGTTCTGCATCGACAACAAGCTGACGGTCGCGGTGACCGAGCCGTCGAACGTCTTCGTGATCGAAGAGATCGAGCGGCTCACGAACAAGGTCGTGCAGATCGTTGCGACCACACCGCAACACCTCAGCGACACGCTGGCGGCGTTCCTGCCGGACGGCAACGTCTTTGTCATCGACGACGTGATGGACGAGGGTGCCGCGGGCGACGTTTCGGTGGTCGAGAAGGAGATCGTCGACATCGGCGACGCCGAGAACGCCGCCGACGCCTCGCCGGTCATCAAACTCGTCAACTTTGTGATCTACGGCGCGGTCAAGGACGGGGCGTCGGACATCCACGTCGAGCCCGACGAGGGCCGGCTCCGCGTGCGCTACCGCGTGGACGGCCGGCTGTACGAGAAGGTCGCCCCGCCGTACGCCATGCACGCCGCCATCGTGTCGCGTATCAAGATCATGGCGGGCATGGACATCTCCGAACGCCGCGTGCCCCAGGACGGCGGCATCACCATCAAGATCCAGAACGCCCAGATCGACCTGCGCGTCAGCACCTGCCCCGGCAAGTTCGGCGAGAAGGTCGTGATGCGCATCGTCGATACCCGCAGCGCGCTCGCCCGGCTCGAGAAGATCGGCTTCTCCTTCGAGATGCTCGAAACGTTCCGGCAGGTGGTCAACCAACCCAACGGCGTGTTCCTGGTGACCGGGCCCACGGGCTCGGGCAAATCGACCACGCTCTACGCCACGCTCAACGAGATCAGCAACGACGCCATCAATATCTGCACCGTCGAGGACCCCGTCGAGAACAACATCGTCGGCATCAACCAGTTCCAGGTCAACGACAAGGCCGGCTTCACGTTCGCCGGGGCGCTACGCTCGCTGCTGCGGCAGGACCCGGACGTGATCATGATCGGCGAGATGCGCGACCAGGAGACCGCCCGCATCGGCATCCAGGCGGCGCTCACCGGGCACCTTGTGTTCTCGACGCTGCACACCAACGACTCGCCCTCGGCGGTGACACGGCTGTTCAACATCGGCGTCGAACCATACCTCGTCGCCGCGGCGATCCGCGGCGTGCTCGCTCAGCGGCTGGTCCGCAAGATATGCACGAGCTGCAAGGAGCCCGCGGAACTCACTCCGCAGACACGGCGCATGCTCGACCAACTCGGCGGCGCGGGGCGGAAGGTCGAGACCGTTTATCAGGGCGCCGGCTGCGCGAAGTGCCGCAACTCCGGGTATGCCGGGCGCATCGGCATTTTCGAGTTGCTCGTGCCCGACGACGAGATGCTCGACGCGATCTCGCGCGGTGCCTCACTGCAGGAGGTCCGTCGGCTCGCCGAGGCCAGCGGGAACTTCACGTCGCTCCGCAAAGACGGCATCGAGAAGGTTGCCGCGGGTCTGACGAGCCTCGAAGAACTCTTCCGCGCGACCGCCGCGTGATGTGCTGAACGCAGGACCATGGCCACCTTTCGTTACAAAGCCCGAGACGCCCGCGGTGAGTTGATCGCCGGGATGGTTCGCGCCGCGACCGTCGCCGAGGCCGGCGCGATGTTGCGCGGCGAAGGCAAGTTCGTCGTCAACATGGACGAGGTCTCCGAGCGCGAGGCGCACAAGGCCGAGGGCGGCCACAAACGCCGCGCCGACGGCCGGATCAAGCGCGACGACGTGATCACGTTTGCGCACCAGCTCTCGGCGATGGTCGAGACGGGCGTGCCGCTGTCCGAAGCGCTCGAGTGCGCGGTCGAGCAGTGCGCCAACGCGGCGTTTGCCGAGGTGCTCCAGGACGTGTCCGAGCGGGTTCAGGGCGGTGGCGAGTTGTCTTCGGCGCTGCGGGCCCACCCCAAGACGTTCCCGCCGATCATGGTGTCGCTGGTCGCCGCGTCGGAGCTTTCGGGCACGATGGGCACGATGCTCGAACGCATCAGCGGCTACCTCACCAAGGAACAGCAAACCACCCGCAAGATCAAGGGCGCGCTGACGTACCCCGTGGTGTTGCTGGTGATGATCACGCTGGTCACGGTTGCGCTATTGGTCTGGGTGCTGCCTAAGTTCACGCAGATCTTCGCCCAGCGCGGCGCGGCGCTGCCGGCACCGACGAAGCTGCTGATCTTTCTCTCCGACGCGCTGGCGCACCACTGGTACTACTGGATCGCCGGGTTGGTCGCGGCGGTGGGCGGGTACATCTACGCCGGCAAGACCGAGCGCGGGCGGCGCGTGATCGACGGTGCCAAGCTCAAGGCCCCGATCCTCGGCGAGCTGTTCCGGAAGCTCTACCTCACGCGGTCGATGCGAACGATGGGCACGATGATCGAGGCGGGCGTGCCCATCCTCGACATGATCCAGACCGCCCGCGAGGTCACGGTCAACGCGTGGTACCAGGACCTCTGGGACGACCTGGACGAACGGCTCCAGCGCGGTGGGCAGTTGTCGGACGGCATGTTCGAGAGCCCGCTGATCCCCCGGGCCGTCGCGCAGATGATCTACGCCGGCGAGAAGGGCGGCCGGTTGGGCAAGACGATGGACAAGATCGCGACGTTCACCGAGAGCGAGTTCGACGAGCAGGTCAAGACCACGACCAACATGATCGAGCCGTTGATGACCGCCGCGATGGGCATCATCATCGGCTTCGTCGCCATCGCGCTGCTGCTGCCGATCTTCACGGTCGGCACGGTTGCGAGCGGCTAAGCCGTCCGCGGAAACGAAATCACACGTCAAGCTCCTCTGCGTCTTCCGCGCGGTCCATGATGAAGCGGAAGCGGGCGGACGGGTCTTTGCCCATCAGCTCGTTCATCACGGTGTCGGCGGCGAGGGCGTCGGTGATCTCGACGCGCAGCAGCCGGCGGGTGGCGGGGTTGAGCGTGGTGTCCCACAGGTCCTTGGCCATCATCTCGCCCAGGCCCTTGAAGCGCGTGATCTCCGGCTTCGCCCGGCCGTTGACCTCGGCAAGGATGCGCTGCCGGTCGGCTTCGTCCGCGGCGTAGAACTTCTCCTTGCCGACCTCGACGCGGTAGAGCGGCGGTACGGCAATGAAGACGTGCCCGTCCTCGATGAGCGGGCGGAGGTGGCGAAAGAAGAACGTCAGCAACAGCGTCGTGATGTGGTGCCCGTCGGAGTCGGCGTCGGCGAGGAGGATGACACGCTGGTAGCGCAGCTTACCGGGGTCGAAGTGCTTGCCGATGCCGCAGCCCAACGCGGTGACCAGGTCCGAGAGCTCCTTGTTGCTCAGGACTTTCGTGAGTGCAGTGGACTCGGTGTTGAGCACCTTGCCGCGCAGGGGCAGGATCGCCTGGGTGACGCGGTCTCGGCCTTGCTTCGCGCTGCCGCCCGCCGAGTCGCCTTCGACGATGAACAACTCAGAGTCATGTCTTCCGGGGGCGGTGCAGTCGCTGAGCTTGCCGGGTAGCGTGAGACGGTTGCTGCTGGTGACGGTTTTGCGGGTGATCGCGTCGGCGGCGGCGCGGGAGGCGGCGCGGGCCCGGGCGGCGGCGACGATGCGGGCGACGATGGTCTCGGCGACGCTGCGGTTCTCGTTGAGCCACTGCTCGAGCGCGGGGCGCAGCGCGTTATCGATCGTCGGCTGGACCTCGGGGTTGTTGAGGCGGTCCTTGGTCTGCCCCTGGAACTGCGGGTCGGGGACAAACACGGAGAGGATCGCGACCACGCCCTCGCGGATGTCGTCCGGCGTGATCTTCACGCCGCGCGGCGTGAGCTTGTGCGTGTCGATGAAGTTGCGGACGGCCTTGTTTAAGCCGGCGCGGAAGCCTGATTCGTGCGACCCGCCCGATCCGGTGGGGATGCCGTTGACGTAGCTGCGGACGTGCTCGTCGGTGGACTCGGTCCAGCGGAAGCACATCTCCATCCGCACGCCGTTGTCACGTTCGAGCGCGAAGTCGGCGTCGTGGATCGGGCGGGTGCTGCGCTGCTTGATCACCGCGTTGAGGTAATCCGCGATGCCGTTTTCATGCTGGAACGTCTCGCGGGTCTTGGCGTCGTCGTTGACGAACACGACCTTGACGCCCTTGTGAAGGAAGGACGTGACTTCGAGGCGTTGCCGGATGGTGTCGGCGTCGAACTCGATCTTGGGGAAGATGGTCGCGTCGGGCTCGAAGGTGATGGTGGTCCCGGTGCCGCGGGCCGTGCCCTTCTTTTTCAGGAGTTTCGTGGTGGGTTTGCCGCGTTTGAACTCCATGCGGTACTCGCCGCCGTCGCGTTTGACCGTGGCGGTGAGGGACTTGGAGAGCGCGTTGACGACGGACGCGCCGACGCCGTGCAGGCCGCCGGAGGTCTTGTAGTTCTGGCCCTCGAACTTACCGCCGGCGTGGAGCTCGGTGAGGACCATCTCCAGCGCGGGTTTTTTGGTTTTGGGGTGCTTGTCGACGGGGATGCCGCGGCCGTTGTCGGAGACGGTGATCTGTTCGCGGCCGGGGTGGAGGGTGAGGGTGATCTCGCTGGCGTGGCCGTTCATGGCCTCGTCGACGGCGTTGTCGAGGATCTCCCAGCAGAGGTGGTGCAGGCCGCGTTCGTCGACGCCGCCGATGTACATGCCGGGGCGTTTGCGGACCGGGTCGAGCCCCTCCAGGGCAGTGATGTCTTTGGCGGTGTAGCTGCGGGCGGCGGTCATGGGTGGCTTCCGTGCCGAGACATCTTATCGGGAACCACCGATGAACACCGATGAGCGCCGATGCCGTTCTAATCCAGGTTCATCCGCGTTCACCAGTGGTTTCTGTCCTACTCGATCGTGATGGTCGCTGGGTCGAACGTCGGCGCGGGCAGCTTGGGGTTCATGTCCTCGAGCGTGTCGGCGACGATGCGGGCGACGGCCAGGTTGCGGTACCAGCGGCGCTCGGCAGGGATGATGTACCACGGCGCATCCTTGGTCGAGCACTTCTCGAACACGTCCTCGAACGCGTGCATGTAGTCGTCCCAGTGGGCGCGTTCGAGCAGGTCTTCGGGGTTGAACTTCCAGTGCTTCTCGGGGTTGTCCAGCCGGCGTTGCAGGCGCTGCTTCTGGTAGTCCATGGAGATGTGGAGGTAAAACTTGATGACGCGCGTGCCTTCGTCGTGCAGGAGCTGCTCGAAGCAGTTCATGTGGTCGAAGCGGCGCTTCCAGGTCTTCTCGGGCGCCCAGCCCTTGACGCGGACGATGAGAACCTCTTCGTAGTGTGAGCGGTTGAACACGGCGAGGTCGCCGCGCCGGGGCGTGTGCTGGTGGACGCGCCAGAGGTAGTCGTGGGCGAGCTCTTCCTTGCTGGGGGCTTTGAAGCTGGTGACGTGGCAGCCGGCGGCGTCGAGCGGCGCGAAGACGTGGCGGACGGTTGAGTCCTTGCCGGCGGCGTCCATGGCCTGGAAGACGATCAGCAGCGCCTGCTTGCCCTCGGCGTAGAGCTTCTCCTGCAGGTCCTTCATCCGCTGGTGCTGGTATGCCAGCAGCGTGTGGGCGTGCTCCTTGTCCAGCGGGCCCTGGTAGCGCGTGGGGCGTTCGTCGAGCCTGACCTTCTTGCCGGGCTTGACGCGGTAGTCGTCGGCGTCGAAGTCGAACTCTCTCGGGGCGTCGGGCGGGAGGGGTTGAGGCATGGCGGCTATGAAGGGTGGCGCAGCGGGTTCGCCGCAGAGCTTGGCGTACGCGGCGCGTCGAGGCAAATCGCGGTGTACGCCGGGCGGCGGGGCGGTATGCTGCGGCGATGCCTGCTTCCGACGTGACGCGTTACATCCTGGGGTGCATGACGGGGACCTCGCTGGACGGCCTGGACGTGGCGATGGTCCGCGTGGACGGCGTCGGGCTCGACATGACCGCCAGGTACGTCGGGATGGTCAGCCGGAGCCTGGGCGACCTGGAAGAAGAGCTGCGGTCGTTCGCGGCGGGCGATGCGCACCCGGGGGTGACGTTCTCGCTGTGTTCGCGGTCGCTGGGGCAGTTGTACGCCGACGCGTGCGTGGAGTGTGTCGAGCGGTTCCTGCCCCAAGGCGCGGCGGTGGACCTGTGCGTGGCGCACGGGCAGACGATCTGGCACGCCCCCGAGGACGGGATCAGTTGGCAGTTGTACGACCCGATGCCGTGCGTGCGGGCGCTGCGCGTGCCGGTGTGTTTCAACCTGCGTCAGGCGGACCTCGTGGCCGGGGGCGAGGGCGCGCCGATCACGCCGATCGCGGACTGGGTCATGTTCCGCGACCCCAAGAAGCACCGGCTGATCGTCAACCTCGGCGGGATCGCGAACGTGACCTCGCTGCCGCCGGACCGCCCGGTCGAGAAGATCACCGGGGGCGACATCGGCCCCAGCAACATCCTGATCGACGGTGTCGTACGCCGGCTGTTCCCGGGCAAGCAGTATGACGAGGACGGCAAGATCGCCGCGTCGGGCACGGTGCACGACGACATCATCAACCGTTTGGACAATCACCCGGCGCTGTTCGGCGAAGGCCACCACTCGCTGGGGCGGGAAGACTTCCCCGAACAATGGCTGGACCGGCTGGTCGCCGAGCTTAAGCCGAAGATGAGCAAGGAAGACATGGTCGCCAGTGCGGTCGAGGCGGTGGCGACGCTGGTCGCATCGGTCGCTGCGCCCGAGGCGGATGAGATGATCCTCGCCGGCGGCGGCGCGCGGAACCCTGTGCTGGCCAAGCGGATCGCGGACCTTGCGCCGTTCGACCGCGTGGTGCTTTCCGACGACCTGGGCGTGCCGTGCGAGGCGCGCGAGCCCGCGGGGTTCGCGGTGCTGGGCGCGTTGTCGCAGGACGGGGTGGCGGTGTCGCTGACGCAGATTACGGGCGCGCAGAAGCCGGGCCGGGCGGGGATGTGGGTGTACCCGTGATCGGGAAAGTCGATTGAGGATTGCCAAATGTCGAATGAAGCATCTGCGCAGCGCGGCAGCGGTGGCCGGAATCGATCGGCACTCGGCAATCCCCGATCGGCAATCTCAACCGACCGCGGGCACCTGCTGACCGAGCAGCGCAATGAGGCGACGCGGGCGCTGGACGACTGCACGGTCGAAGAAGCGCTGCGCCTGATCAACGCACAGGACGCGGAAGTCCCCGCGGCGGTGGGGCGGGCGGTCCCGGCGCTGACGGCGCTCGTCGAGCGCGTGGTGAAGGGGATGCAGAAGGGCGGCCGCCTGATTTACGTCGGCGCCGGCACGTCGGGCCGGCTGGGCGTGCTCGACGCGTCGGAGATCCCGCCGACGTTTCACGCCGACCCCGACCGCGTGGTCGGCATCATTGCCGGCGGCGACTCGGCGCTGCGCGTCAGCTCTGAGGGCAAGGAGGACGACCCGGAAGGCGCTGTTTCCGCACTCGAACCGCTCGGGCTGGATGCGGACGACACGCTCGTGGGCATCGCGGCCGGCGGCACCACGCCGTACGTCTGGGGCGCGATCGACTACGCAAAGAAGCGCGGGGCCGGTACGGCGATGATCTGCTGCGTCGCGCTCGACGGCGTGCCGCAGGCCCGCGACATCCACGTCGACAACGCGATCGAGCTGCTCGTTGGGCCCGAGGTGGTGACCGGTTCGACGCGCATGAAGTCCGGCACGGCCACGAAGCTCGCGCTCAACATGATCTCGACCGTCGCGATGGTCCGGCTGGGCAAGGTCTGGGGCAACCTCATGATCGACCTCAAGGCCAGCAACGCGAAACTCCGCGACCGCGCGGCGCGGATCATTGTCTCGCAGAGCGACCTGAACCGCGACGCCGCGCTGGACCTGCTCGACGACGCCGATGGCCGGGTGAAACTCGCGTTGGTCATGGCGGCCCGGGGCGTAGACCGCTCCGGGGCGCAGCACCTTCTGGATACGCACGAGCAGCGCCTGCGCCCGATCCTCGGGGCGCCGCGTTAGTTTTTTCGGTCACGTCACGCCGTCAGCGCCCGCATCTTCTTCACGCACTCGGTCAGCGCGGGCACGGGGTTTTCGACGTCGGCTTCGTATTCGATCACGGCGTATCCGTCGAAGCCACTGTTCTGCAGTTCTTTGACAAACGCGGGCAGGTCGAGATTGCCGGTGCCGACCACAACGTCGTTCCACTGCGCATTTTTGTCGAAGAGGAAGTCTTTGTAGTGGACGCCGTAGACCCGGTCGCCGTACTTCTTGGCCCACTCGACGGGGTTGCCCGGGCCAGGGCCGGTCTGCATGCACCAGGCGGTGTCGATGCACAGCCCGATGCGTGGCCCGCCGAGGTGGAGCAGGTGGTCCAGCACGTCCTGTGACCCGCCGAACATGTACCCGCCGTGGCAGTGGATGCCGATGCGCATGTCGAACTCGTCGCAGAGTTTCACCACAGTCGGCACCGCTTCGTTGAACGTCGCGACCTGGAAGTGGGCCGAGAGGTGCTTCGCGCCAGCGGCCTTGGCGCACTCGAACCATTTGCGTTCTTCGGCTTCCTGGTTCGTGAACGTCTGCACGCCCAGCGAGACGATGGACACGCCCGCGTCGGCGTAGGTCTTGACTTCTTTTTCGAAGCCGGCCGGGTCGCTGAAGTCGCCGTGGATGCCGCAAACCTCGATCGAATCCACGCCGATCTCGCGGACCTTGGCGGCGACGTCCGCGTTGTCCTTAAAGTGGCGGAAGCAGTACGACTGAACACCAAACTCGAGCGGGCCGGCCATGGGTAAACTCCTGTGACAACGAGGATCGGGAGTATACGGCGGAATCACGGTGAAATGGGTGGTGAAATCAGCCGCTAGAATCCCGGCCATGCGGGCCTACCTCGATCTGCTTCAGCACGTGCTTGACCACGGCATCGACAAGGCCGACCGCACCGGCACCGGCACGCGCTCCGTGTTCGGGCACCAACTCCGGTTCAACCTCGACCCCGAAACCGGCGGCGGCTTCCCGCTGCTGACCACCAAGAAGCTGCATCTGCGCTCGATCATCCACGAACTGCTCTGGTTCCTGCGCGGCGACACCAACACCGCGTACCTCAACGAGCACGGCGTGCGCATCTGGGACGAGTGGGCCGACGCCGACGGCGACCTCGGCCCGGTGTACGGCAAGCAGTGGAGGTCCTGGGGCTGCGCCGACGGCCGCACCATCGACCAGATCACCCGCGTCGTCGATCAGATCAAGACCAACCCCGACTCGCGTCGCCTCATCGTCAGCGCGTGGAACGTCGGCGAGCTCGAAGACATGGCGCTCCCGCCTTGCCACGCGTTTTTTCAGTTCTACGTGTCGCCGGCAGAAGACGGAGAAACACACGGCAAGTTGTCCTGCCAGCTCTACCAGCGCTCGGCCGACATCTTCCTGGGTGTGCCGTTCAACATCGCCAGCTACGCGTTGCTGACGATGATGGTCGCGCAGGTGACGGGTTTGCGTCCAGGCGACTTCGTACACACGCTCGGCGACGCGCACCTCTACACCAACCACTTTGATCAGGCCCGCGAGCAGCTCACCCGCACGCCGCGCCCCGGGCCGACCATGCGGATCAACCCGGCGGTGACGGACCTGTTTGCGTTCACGTTCGACGACTTCACGCTGGAGAACTACGACCCGCTGCCGCACATCAAGGCCGCGGTGGCGGTGTGAGTCCGTCGGAGCCGGGAGCGTGAGCGACCGGTCTGCCCTACGCTGCGGTCATGCCGCTGGCCCTCATCTACGCCCGTTCCGAGAACCGCTGCATCGGCCGCGACGGCGAGCTGCCGTGGCGGCTGCCCGACGAGTTCAAGCACTTCAAACGCACGACCATGGGCCGGCCGATCATCATGGGCCGGCGGACGTACGAGGACCACAACAACCTGTTGCCGGGCCGGACGAACATCGTGCTGACCTCGCGGCGCGACTTCGAGCCGGCCGAGGGTGTCCTGGTGCGTCACAGCCTCGACGACGTGCTTTGCGAGTTCGATGACGGCGCGGGGGAGCTGTTCGTTATCGGCGGGGCGGGGCTGTTTGCGGCGGCGTTCCCCATGGCGCAGCGGGTGTACGAGACGGTGGTCCACGCCGAGGTGGACGGTGACACGTTTCTGCCGGACTTCGACTTCTCGGGCTGGACGCACACCGTGTTGGAAGAGCACCCCGCCGACGAGCGCCACGCCCACGCGTTCACGGTCCGCCGATACGACCGCGTCCGATAATTCTTCGTTTCGACGCGGACCGTGGGAGGGCAGCGATACCGCCCGCTTCATCGCTGTATCCGTCCCGTCGATAGGTTCCGCATGGACGCGAAGCGGATCCCTTCCGCCTTCAGCGATGCCGCGCTCGAGCAGGAACAGCGTCGGCGGGTGTACCGCGCGCTGGCCGTGCTGGCGATCATTGTCTTGATCGGCACCGTGGGTTTCTGGTGGCTCGAGCCGGAGTGGTCCGCGTGGGACGCGCTGTTCTTCACCTTCATCTCGATCACCACCGTTGGTTACGGGGACTACGGCCTCGATACGCGCGGCGAAGTCTTTGCGATGTTGATCATGTTGGCCGGGATCGCCACCTGCACGTTTGTCTTTGGTCAGGTCGTCCAGCTCGCCGTCAACCGCCAAATGACGTGGAGGAAACGCATGCTCAAGCACATCGCCCACTTGTCGGACCACTTCATCATCTGTGGCGTCGGCCGGGTCGGGCAGGCCGTCTGCGAGCGCTTCCAGGAGGCGGGCCAACCAGTCGTCGTCATCGACAGCAACGACGCGCGCTGCGAGTGGGCACGCGAGCACGGGCACTTCGTCATCACCGGAGACGCCGGCGAAGACGAGACGCTTCTCGCCGCGGGCGTCCAGCGTTGCCGGGGCCTGGTCGCGTGCACGCCTTCGGACCACGCGAACCTGGTCGTCACCCTGACCGCACGTTCGCACAACCCCGACTGCACGATCATCGCCCGCGCCGACGATCACGGGGCGATCTCGAAGTTTCAGCGCGCCGGCGCGACCCGCGTCGTCGCCCCCGCGATGTTCGGCGGGCACCAGATCGCCACGATGCTCGTCCGCCCGCACCTGGCCGACTTCCTCACGCAGATGTGTGCCGGCGACGACGACTACCAACTCTCGGAGATCGTCGTTGATCCCGGCTCGCCGCTGGCCGGAGAAACGCCCGCATCGTTCGGCAAGAACCAGCCCGAGCTCGTGTTCGTCGCGCTGAAGCGGAACGGCGAGCCGACCCGCATCCGCCCCGACGCGTCCGAGCCGTTTGAGGTCGGCGACGTGGCAATTGTCGCCGGCACGCTCTCGGCCCTGACCCACGCCCGCACGCTGGCCAAGGCTGCCTGAACAAATCCGGGCCAGCCGAAACACATCGACGAAACCTGCGCCCGGCGACCGCCCGTCGCGCCGTATCATGCCGCGGTCGGGCGATTAGCTCAGTTGGCCAGAGCGTTCGGTTTACACCCGAAAGGTCCTCGGTTCGAGCCCGAGATCGCCCACTGTGGGCCGGTGTTGATTCGCCGGCCGTGGTTCACTTCGCGTTGTTCAACGATCCGGGGTTGGATGTCACCCATGCCCGACCGCATCGCCAGTCTGGAGTGTTTCGCCGTCGCGCCGCGCTGGGCGTTCCTGAAGGTCACGACCGACGAGGGCCTGGTCGGTTGGGGCGAGCCGGTCGTTGAAGGCAAAGCGCACACCACGATCACGGCGGTCGAGGAGTTCGCCGACCAGCTCGTCGGCACCGACCCCGACCGCATCGAAGACGCGTTCCAGGTGATGTACCGCGGGAGCTTTTACCGCGGCGGGCCGGTGCTGATGAGCGCGATCTCCGGCATCGATCAGGCGCTGTGGGACATCAAGGGCAAGCGGTTGGGCGTGCCGGCGTACGAGCTTCTGGGTGGGGCGGTGCGCGACCGCATCGCGGCGTACAGCTGGGTCGGCGGCGACGTGCCGACGCGCGCGGCCGAGATGGCGCAGAAGCGCCTGCCCGAGGGGTGGACCGCCTTCAAGATGAACGGCGTCGAGCGGTTCGGCTACCTGGAAACGCCCGCCGCGGTGGACCGCGTCGTCGCGAAAGTCGCGGCGGTGCGCGACGCGGTGGGGTGGGACTTCGGGATTGCGTTGGACTTTCACGGCCGGGTCCGCAAGGGCATGGCCAAGACGCTGATCAAGGAACTCGAGCCGCTGCGTCCCATGTTTATCGAGGAACCGGTGCTGCCCGAGCAGGGCGACGCGTTGGCGGACCTCGCGGCGCGGACGTCGGTGCCGATCGCGGCGGGCGAACGGCTTTACGGGCGGTGGGGTTTTCAACGCCTGCTCGAGCAGGGCGCGGTCGACATCGTGCAGCCCGACCTCAGCCACGCCGGCGGATTGTGGGAAGTCCGCAAGATCGCCGCGGCCGCCGAGGCGCGCGACATCGCGGTGGCCCCGCACGCGCCGCTGGGCCCGATCAATCTGGCGGCGTCGCTGCAACTGGACTTCTGCACGCCCAACGCCGCGATCCAGGAGACCAGCATGGGCATCCACTACCACACCGGCGAAGTCGGCGTGCTCGAATACGTCGCCGACGACGCGCCCTTCAAACTCGACGGCGGGTGCTTCGTGCGGACCGACCGCCCGGGCCTGGGCATCGACATCGACGAGGACAAGGTCCGTCACGCCGCCGAGAGCGGCCACCGCTGGCGCAACCCGGTGTGGCGGCACGGCGACGGCGGCGTCGCCGAGTGGTGAGGTTTCAGTTCCTCTGTTCCTGCTGCCCCGCCTGACCCGGTGCGGGCTGGCGGTACAGGTCGGCGTAGAACTCGAGGACTTCCTTGCCCGGGACGTTGCGGTCGCGGGTGTGCTTGAAGCCGACGCGCTCGAACGCTTCGAGCGCATCGCAGCGCTCGAACCGGGTGTCGAGGCGGACCTTCAGGTAGCCGTGCCGGGCGCAGTGGTTCAGCGCGGTCTGGAGGAGGGCGGCGGACAGCGGGCCGGCCTGGTGGTCGGCGTGGACGCGCAGGCGGCGGATGCCGGCGGTGTCCTCGTCCTCGGCGTTGACGCCGATCATCCCCACGACCGTGCCGCGGAACTCGGCGACCCAGAAGTGGTGCCGCTCGTGGTCGAAGTACGCCAGACGGATGTTGTCGACGTCGGCCCCGGTGTCGTTGGGCGCCAAGGCCCCGGCGAGCAAACCGGTCTCAAAGAGCGCGGCGACATCGGTCTGGTCGGCGTCCTGGTACCCACGGATCAGGAAACCCGCGGGCAGTTCGATCTCGTGGTGATCGTCGTGGGGCATGCGGGTTCGCGGGGGCGGGGATTGCTCGGGGATCGATTTCGGCGGAGCCGACCGTCGGATGGTATCTGCATTCTCTCGGCCAAGCCCGGTTTCGCGAGATGCCAACGACGCATTGGGTAAGGGAAAGCAAGCACGGCTTACGCCGACGCCGCCACCTCGTGGAAGGTCAGCCGGTCGGTCGCCGTGTCCAGCACCGCCACCGTGTAGGCCGACGCCCGGAACAGCGCTCCGGGGTTGATCACCCGCGTGGGTCCGCGGTGCGTGTCGAGCTGCCGATGCGTGTGCCCGTGGCAGAGGTAACGCGGTGCCTCGGCCAAGGCCTGATCGAGGTCCGTGGTCACGTGGCCGTGGCAGAACAGCAGCACGCCGTCTTCCGCGCCGCTTGGGGCGGTCAGGGGAAGCCGGCCTACCGGGTCGTCCACGACGACGTCCAAATCGGCGGCGTACTTCGCCAGCGCGTCGCGGTCCCAGTCCGTGTTGCCGAACACCAGGTGGGCTTCGAGCTGGTCGTCCGAGTCCAGCGCATCGACGCACAGCGCGTCCACCACCTCGACCGTCCCGACGTCGCCCAGATGCAACAACACCTCGGCCCCCGCGCCGCGCAACAGATCGACCGCGCGTCTGGTGGTCCCCGCCCGGCCGTGTGAGTCCGACAACAGCCCGATCCTCGCCAATGACCCGTCCTCGTGCGTGAATCCCGAAGTCGAAGCGAGGCAGGCGACCGGCTTGCGGGAACGCCCAAGCATAGCCGCAGGCCGTGATTGTGCCAACCCCTGGTGTTTCGACCGGGTTTGCCTGGCCCCGACGATTGGACCGCCCGACCCGGGCCGACCGATGCTCGGTGGGCTATCTTCACTTGGCGTGACGCCTCGGCGGCCGCTCCGTGTGTGACCGCGTTCGTGCACCGCCGACGCCGCCGGGATCAACTTTCCCGGGTATAACGATGACCCCCGTGCTCTCCGACATCCTGACCCACAAGCGTGAAGAGATCGCCGCCGCCAAGGCGCAGCGCCCGCTCGATGAGGTCAAGGCGGCGGCCGCCGACACCGACATCCCCCGCAACTTCTACCGGGCGGTCACCGAGCCCACCAGACGCCTCAAAATCATCGCCGAGATCAAGCGGGCCTCGCCCTCGGCCGGGCTGATCCGCGAGGACTTCGACCCCGTCGCCCTCGCCCGGCAGTATCACGAGCACGGCGCCGCCGCCATCTCCTGCCTCACGGATGCGAAGTTCTTCCAGGGCGAGCTGAAGTTCATCCGGCAGATCAAGGACGCCGTCCCACTGCCCGTGCTGCGGAAGGACTTCATCGTCGACCCGTACCAGGTCTACGAAGCCCGCGCCGCCGGCGCGGACGCGATCCTGCTCATCGCCGAATGCTTGGGCGAGCCGCAGATGATCGACCTGCTCATCCTTGCGACGGAGTTGAAACTCACGGTCCTGCTCGAAGTGCACGACCTCGAATCGCTCGTGCAGGTCAAGCCGCACCTGGGCTTCCCGCACCCGGGCTACCAACTGCTGGGCATCAACAACCGCGACCTGCGGACGATGACCACCGACCTGCAGCACACGATCGACCTACTAAGCGAAGTGCCGGACAAGAAGGTCCTCGTCTCCGAGTCCGGCATCCGTACCCACGCCGACATCGCCACGCTCCTGCACAACGGCGTCTACCGCGTGCTCGTCGGCGAACACCTCATGCGCCAACCCGACCCGGGCCTGGCGCTGCGCGAACTCATCCACGGCGACGACGGCGGCGAATCGTTCTCCATCTGAACGAAACGCCGTACCAAGAAACAACTCAAACCCAACGAAGCCCACATTCACCGAGCGTGGGTCGATGGAGTTCTTTCACCCTTCACCCAAAACCTCCAAAAAAGCCTTGACACAAAACCCTAGGCGCGTATCCTTCGTCCCCGCCGCGCCGTCGCGGCGTCTCTTATCCCCGGCGTTTTGAACCGCCACGGAGTGCATGCGTTGCTGGTCGAGTCATTTACATCTCGAACTGACCTATTCCCCGCCGCGCGGGGCTGACGCCGCACGCCCCCACAACCGGCAAGCGGCCAGACCCGCACCGTCCGCGGTCCGCACGCGTGTTATGGCACGCGCGGTGGACGCGGCACCCGGTCGCGATCCGCGCGTGTGCTCAACGCACCCGCCGCGCGATCGCTTCGACTGAAACCCGGCACCGCCTCCGTGCCGGGACGTTTTCTCACGCCCAGAAACGAAAGCACTCCCATGCCCAAGCAAGACCCCACCCCCGCGCCGCAGCGCCCGCCGCCGCCGGCCCCGATGAACGCGGCGCACCCCGTCGCCGCGGAAGACCTGCGCATCGGCGACTTCATCACCGTCGTGGAAGTCGACATGCAGTACATGCCGTTTTCCTGCGACGACGCCTTCGATCCGCCGCGGCGCGCGGCCCGGTTGGCGTACCTGCCCGACAACGCCGGCTGGCCGCTCAAGGTTGTGACGATCGGTCTGCCGTTCGTCCTCGTCCGCTGGCCCAGCGGTCGGCACGGCGTCGTGGACCTGCGCACCGACCGCATCGTCCGCCTCGCCTCAACCTTCGGCAACAAGGCGTTCGCCTTGCTCAACCCCAACCGCAAGGACAAAAAGTCCAGGAAGAAACAAAAGAACAAAAAGAAGAAACACAAGTCCTGACTCCACATGCCCACGCTCCTCGTTCAACCGGGGGGCGTGTTTTTGTGGTGTCGCATCGGGGAATGTCGTGCGGGCCCTTAGATTTTGCATTCAGCCAGTGTGGGTAAACCCGCATCGGTGAACAAGCCGATCCGCGTTAGTATTTGGGGCGAGGTTGCGGTCCGCGCTGCGTTTCAATGGGACGCGCGGATTGGATAACGAGCAACCCTACAGCTTCCATTGCAAGGAGAGATGTGATGACCCGAGTCCGTCGTTTGACGTCCCGTGGCTTGTCGTTGTTGGCATTATTCGCGCTGGTTGCGCAAACTTCGCTCGCCGACGACCTCGCCCCCGCACCCTTCCGCGGCCAACCCAACTCCGTGATGGCCAAGTTTGATTTGTTCCAAGGTCCCACGCCCGGCGGCCCGTCGCAGATCACTTTCGGTGCCAACCCGACCTACCAACTTCACCCGATCCAGCCCACCGTGAGTGCTCCGATCAGCAACCCGACGACCGGCACGCTCGATTACATCATCACCCTGCCCAACTACATCGACCAGGAACCGATCAAGTACTTCCGCATCCAGTACAGCTGGTTCGGCGCCCTGCCCGGCAGCGGCCCGACCGGCGACGCCTTCGTCAGCCAGTTCAGTGCCGTGCCCAACGCCACCGTGCAGTTGGTCGGCGGGACCCCGCCGACGTTAGTCCCCGGCAGCACCAACGTCTACCACCGCTGGGACGACTTCGAGATCCGGCCCAACCCTGACTTCGAGGAGTTCACCGTCTCCTTCGTCGACGCGGACCCGCGCTGGGTCATCATCGACACGATCAGCATTCCCGAACCCGCGACCGTCGGCCTACTGAGCCTGGGTGCTTTGGCGCTGCTCCGTCGGCGCCGCTAATCACCGGCTCAACCGACACTGGTTGATGCTCTGCGAAGCCCACGTTCATTGAACGTGGGCTTTTCGTTGATTCGATCACGCGGCAAGCTTCGAATCGACGGTACGATGCCCGCTCGTCCACGTCTTCATCTTGAGCCCGTCCATGAAAAGCCGCTTCCCCTCCTTTGCCGTCGTTGTGTCCGCCCTCGTATTGCTGGCCGGGACCGGCTGCCGTCACAGCACCGAACTTGGAACAGCGGTGCCGCAAGCCGTGGGTTTGTCAGCATCCAAACTCGCCGCGGTCGATGACGCCATGAAACGCCAGATCGCCGACGGCGACATCGTCGGCGGCGTCGTGCTCGTGGCGCGGCAAGGCCGGGTGATCCATCTCGAAGCGTTCGGTCAACGCGACACCGAGCCCGCCGCGCCGATGCAGACCGACACCATCTTCCGCATCTACTCCATGACCAAGCCGGTGGCCACCGCCGCGGCCATGATTCTGGTTGACGAGGGCAAGCTGCACCCCGACGACCCGGTGACGAAGTTTGTGCCGGAGCTGGCCGGCGTGAAGGTCGCGGTCGGTGATGAGCGCGTGGATCCCAAACGCCCGATGACCGTCGCGGATTTGATGCGACACACGGCCGGGTTTTCTTACGGGTTTCTGGGACACCCCATCGACCCGCTCTATAACGAAGTTCAGCCGCTTGGCGCGCACGACCTGGACGAGATGGCCGAACGATTGGCGAAGCTGCCGCTGGCGGACCATCCTGGTGACACCTGGCTTTATTCGTTGTCGGTGGATGTGCTCGGGCTGGTTGTGCAGCGTGCGTCCGGCCAGCCGTTCGACGTCTTTTTGCAGGAGCGCCTCTTCGACCCGCTGGACATGAAGGACACCGGGTTCTTCTGCCCGCCGGAAAAGCTTCACCGTTTCGCCGCCGTGTACGAACCCGGCGAAGACGGGCTCGCGCGACAGCAGGGCGGCGACCGTTTCATCGAACCGCCGACGCTCATCAGCGGCGGCGGCGGCCTGGTCAGCACCGCCCGCGACTACGCCCACTTCCTCATGATGGTCCGCAACGGCGGCGAATTGTTCGGCCACCGCATCCTCAAGCCCGAGACCGTCGCGCTCATGACCCACGACCAGCTCCCGCCCGCCGCATTCCCGATCGGGTTCGGCCAGCCCGACCCCGGCGTGGGCTTCGGGTTCGGGTTTTCCGTCGTCGTCGAGCCCAACCCCGGCGTCCCGGACCGGCCCGTCGGGCAGTTCGGATGGAGCGGCGCGGCCTCAACGCACGCCTGGGTCAGCCCGGCCGACGACCTGTTCGTCATCACTCTCGAGCAGCGGCAGCCGTACTCCAACGCCACCGCCGACCTGATCCGGCCGCTCGTCTACGACGCGCTCGCCGACCGTTGATCCGCCCGGTTTCGCTCCACTTCAGCGGTCGCAACGACTCGCGAAGAAAACATCACGCGGGCTTTCGCGCGAGCACGCAGTGCTGGCCGCTCTTGGGGTTGTAGACCGCGCTGTCGATCACCTCGAAACCGACGCGCTCGAACTGCGCTTCGAGGTCTGCCCGCCGGATGCGTCGGACCCGCGGCACCAACCCGACCCCCGTGACGACGCCGAGGATGACGCGCCAGTGCGGCCCCCAGTCGCCCAGGCATGGCGTCTCGTTGAGCACGTGCCCGTCCGGCTTGAGCAGCTCGTGGAACCGCCGCAGCATCGTTGCGTAGTCGTCCACGAGGTGGAACACGCTGTAGCAGGTGATCGCGTCGAACGAAGCCGGTGCGAAGGTCGGGTCGGCCGGGTCTTTCGCCTCGAAGTTGGCGTTGGTGACGCCGCGGTCTTGGGCTTTGCGGTTCGCGATTTCGATCATCGTCGGCGCGGTGTCCAACCCGGTGATTCTTCCGCAGTGCGGCGCGAGGTCGAGCGTGATCTCGCCGGTCGCGCAGCCGACGTCGAGGACCCGGCCGTCGGGTGGGAACACCTTCCGGGCCCGCTCGATGCGGGCGGCGAAGTTCGGGCCCTTGGGGGGGAGCTTCGCGTCGTAGCGGCGGGCCTTGCGTTCCCAGAACCGGGCGTCGTCCATGCCGGAAGATAGCCACATCGAGCCGCGTGGAGTGGTGGCACCCACGCGGGCCCGCCCCGCCGCCGGTGCGCCCCGAAGCCGCAGCCCGCACAACCGGACCCGACGCCGCGATCCCGTGGTTTTCTCGGGGCGTTCGGCTGGTCGGCGGGCCGTCTGAATTCGACCGTGGGGTTGATATTCATCGTCCCGGGGTGGCCCGCGAGGGCCGGCGGCGACGGTGAAGGGATCAACCGAAAGGTGACATCTTGAACCTCTTCGCTTCTGTCCGTTCCGGTGCCGCCGCGTTGCTGCTGAGCGCGGTCGCCGCGCCCTTCGCCGGCGCCCAGTCTTCCGACCTCATGGTGCTCAACGGCACCGTCCGCGACTTCAAGGCCAGCCACCCCGACTTCGAATGGGGCTACGGCAGCGGTCTGGTCACCGGCATGGTGAAGAACCAACTCGACGCCGAGGGTAAGCCGGTTCTGAACGACAGCTCGACGGCGGCGGCGACGGGGCTGCTCTCGACGCAGGCCAACTTCGCCCAATGGTTCCGCGACACCAAGGGTGTCAACAAGACGGTGCCGTTCGCGATCACGCTCGAGCCGAAGGCCGGCGCGACTGGTGTGTACTACTACGCCCGGGAGAAGCAGAGCAGCGGGGCGAACCAGTACTTCTTCCCGCTCGATGGTCGGTCGAACTCGGAATGCTGGGCCGACGAGCAGGTGACGGGCGTGGGCACGCACAACTATTACTTCACCTACGAACTTGCGACCCTGTTTGAATACACGGCACGGGCCAACCGGGCCGACCCGTCGCAGGACCTCGTGTTCCGCTTCGTCGGCGACGACGACGTATGGGTCTTCGTCAACGGGCACCTCGTGGTGGACCTGGGCGGCATCCACGTCCAGGAGTCCGGCAGTGTCAACCTCGACGACCTCGCCGCGACCCTGGGTTTGGTCGAAGGCTCCACCTACGAGCTGAAGGTCTTCTTCGCCGAACGCCGCATCACCGAGTCGAACTTCCGCATCGAAACCACCCTGCAACTCACAACCGAGACCGCGCCGCTGTACGACTGAGCCGGGGCCGAAGAACCCGCCCGGCATCCCCCTCCAAGCCCCCGGACACTCCGGGGGTTTTTCGTGGGCCCGCTTCGGGGTCTCCACGGCGGGCTCGAGATCCCGCCGACAAGGACTTTCCCTTAACGAGATTTGTCCTTCATAGGGTTTTTGCTTGGTACCACGGGTTTTGTCTTGAATGCGGTTTCATTGGGGATTATCTTGGGTTTGGAGGCGTTGGCCTCCTGTTCCGGCGGCCGTCCCGTTTGGGGGAGGGCCAACAAGCCGGGTGTTCTGAATCATGTCATTTTTGAGGGAGAGACCCCGATGAAACGCTGCGTTGTGATGGCTCTGACGGCTGCGTTCATGGCTTTGGTGACCGGTCAGGCCCGGCCGAACCTGCTCGACGACGGCACCTTCGACCTCGCTACCGGCGGCGGGCTGGTCAGCAACAGCGCGTGGGTCCTCACCGCCGACTTCCCCGACCCCAACAGCCCCACCGACGAGGCGGCCCAGTTCCAAGGCGGCTTCGCCAATTCCGAGAACGGCTCCGGCGGTGCCGGCGACGGTGGCAACGGCATCTGGTTCAAGTCCTTCCTGGGCGTGCGCGGCGGCGACACCGCCATCCCCACCGCCAACGCCGATATCACCCAGTCGGTCATCGCCCCCTCCAGCGGCGACTACATCCTCAACTTCGTCGCGGGGCGTGAAGACAACTTCACCGCGGGCGAGTTCTTTGTCGCGCTCAGCTCCAGCGGCACCGGCGGCTCGGCCTCGGTCGACCTGCTCATCGCGCCGATGGTGGCGGGAAACATCGGCGGTGCCGCCTCCCCGGCCTTGGGCGGTAACCCGTTTAGCGTTACCGTCACCGGCGTCACCGCCGGCGACACCCTTACCGTGACCGGTGCCATGGTCGATGGCCAGGACTTCAACGCCCCCGGTGGCCAGTCGGCCTTCCTTGACCAGTTCTCGCTGACCCTCGTCCCCGAGCCCGCCACCCTCACCCTCGCGGGCTTGGGCGCGGTCGCGCTGCTGTCCCGTCGGCGTCGCTGAACGGACAAGCCCATTCCCTCCCGACAGCTTACGACTCAACCGACCGGAGCCTGCACGGCTCCGGTTTTTGTAAACACTCCGCCGAGGCATCATCCCAAACCCGGTCTCGTCGCGGCGTGTTCGGCACGAGGGTCAAACCTGGCCGCCATCTGACCAGACACGCCCTTGCTCTCTGGTGAGTGCTCCATGCGGAGGCGAGCAAAAACTATCCGAGACCTCAACGTGCGGTGACGAGGGATCGGATGCTCCGGATCGCTGCCCGCCACTTCGGCAACTCGGGCGTGGACGCGGGTTGCGGCGTGAGTCGGCCGTACGCATCGCCCAGCGACGTCATCACCCGGCCGAGGTACGACGAACGCAGCGTCTGCGCGACGCGGTGGGGCAGCTTCGGGTCGTTGCTGCGGATCCACAGCGGCAGGTCGGGGTCGCGGCACTCGTGCATCGCGCGCGGGTCGATCCGGCCGTACAACGCCGAGGGCACCTTGTCCGGCGTCGGCGTCGGTGCCAACGGGCCATCCGGCAGGTCTCCCGCGGTCGGCGTCGTGTAGCCGAGCCGGTCGAACCACGGCGTCAGTCCCGCGTGTTCCATCATGCCCAGGTGCGCGGCGCGGTAGTGCGGGCGTTTGTCGGCGGTGGGGTTGAAGAGGTGTTCGTCGCCGGCGGGGGTCAACGACTTGAAGCCGACCTGATCCCAGATGTCGTCGGCCTGGGCGTTGGTGAGGTCGAGTCCCGCGTCCCGGCCGAGCTTTTGGATCGTTTCGTGTGGGTGCCCGGTCAGGTCTTCGTAGCGCACGAGTTTGAACGCGTCGGGCGTTTTGTCGAGTACCGCCTGCGCGGCATCGAAGTAGGCGGCGAGTTGTTTCGCGGTCGGCTCGAACCAGGCGGGGTCGTGCAGGGCGTGTTCGAGCGGACGCACCGTCTTGGCCGCGTTGGAGCACAGCACCGCGAGCGGGTCCCGCACCGCGTGGTAGACCCGGCGGTAGCCGAAGCGTCGGTAAAACGCGGCGGCCTCACGGGTCCACCGGGCGTGGGCGCCGTAGTCGTGGCCGATGAACCCGGCGTAGGGCAGGTGGTTCATCAGCAGAACGGTCTGGTCTGCAAAGGTCGCGCGGATGCTGCACTGCCCGAGGTGCCCGGGGCCGATCACGAAGTCTTCGAGTTGGCGCGACCCGCGTCGGCGGATCGTGTGAAGCAGGCGCGACACGACTTCGTTCACCACCGCTTTGTGGTGCTGGCCCAACTCGAACGCTTCGCGGGTCTGTGGGTCCGCGGGTGGCTCGGGGCGCAGGGTGTCGATCTTCTGAAGGACGCCCTGCAGCACCATGTTCCCGGCGCCGGGGTACCCGGTCACCGCCCAGCGCTGTCCAGCGGGTATCCCGGTGAGCCCGACGAGCGCGGCGGGGTGACGCACGACCGCGCCGCGCGGTAGTTGGCGGTGGAGTTGGCGTAGCCGGTTGACGTAGTCGGCAGGCGTGTCTTCGGCGGGGCTGGGAACACAGAGCAGGACGTGCGCGGTCGGTTCATTGCCCTCGTGTGTGGAGACGGGCGTCAAGGCCGCGCGGTCGATCAACGGGCGTGTGTGTTGAAAGGCTGCCTCCGAGCCGTGAAACCGCCAGAGATCGCCGGCGGTGTCGGTAAACAGGCGTTCGGCGTCAGGCATGCGGGTATGTGGAGCGGGGCGATGAATCGAATGGGTCAAGGTTCGGCCGCGCGGCGGTGGGTCACGACACCAGGCGCGGCGGGCAGGATACGCCGTCGGAGAACGCGTCGCCGAGCGTGCGGAGGAAAAGGGCGAATGGGTGACGGGGCAAGACGCGCTGAATCGCGTCAGCGAGCCCGGGGCTCGTGGCGCGGATCAGGACGCGTTGGTTTTCGAGCGTGCGGTGGGTGAGGGTGACCGGGTTGAGCCGGCCGTAGAGGGTCGAGGGGGTGGCGGTTTTCTCGTCGGCGGCGTTGGCGCGTTCGGGGTTGAGTGGCGCGTCTTCGAGGTCGTCAGGTTTCGGCGGCGTGTAGCCGAAGCGTTCAAACCACGGCGTCAGGCCCACACCGTCCATCAACGCAAGATGGGCCCGTCGGAAGTGCTTGCGTTTGTCCGCCAGCGGATCGACGAGGTGCTCGACGCCGGCGTCGGTGACGGGTTTGAAGCCGACACGGTCCCAGATGTCTTTTGCCTGAGATTCAGTGAGTTCATATCCCGCGTGTTCGGCCAGTCTCGTAATCGTGGAAACCGGCTCGCGGAGCAGGTCTTCGAAACGCAGCAGGGTGAAGCGGTCACGGAACGGGTCGGCGGCTTCGAGGTACTCCGCGGTTTCCCGGGCGGCCTGTTCGAACCAGGCCTTGTCGTGCAGCACACGCTCGAGCGGGCGGGTGGTCTTCGCGGCGTTCGACGCCAGCCCGGCCAGCGGGTCACGCACGACCAAGTAGACCCAGCGGTATCCGAAGCGATCGAAGAACCGCGCGACACGCTCGTCCCAGAAGCTGTGCGCGCCGAAGTCATGGCCGACAAAACCGGCGTAGGGCACGCCGCCGAGCACAAGCGTCTCGCCGTTTTCGAAACGTGCCCGGACGGTGCAGTCGGCCGCCTGGCCGGGCGCAACGACGTAGTCGCGGAAGCCGGTGCCGAGTTCGTGCGCGACGGTTTGAAAGAGTTCGGTGCACGCGGCACGCAAAGCCTGGCTGTGGTGGTCGGCGTCGATGCGGAGTTGTTCGACGGCGGCGGGGCGGGAGCGTTTCTCGTCGGGGCCGAGCACGGTGTCGTCGATCGCGCGGAGCAACGCCTGGACCACCATGTTGCCGTGCCCGCTGTAGCCGGTGACCGCGAACCGCCCGGTGTCCGGCAAGCCGGTGAATCCGGCGCGGGCGACGGGGTGCAGCAGGTCGGTGCCGTCCGGTGTGGTCTTGCGCAACGGTTCGAGCGCACGATAAAAGACTGCCGGCGGTGTGCCCGGCGAGTACGCGATAATGTCGCCATTCGATGTGTCGCCACCCGAAACACCGTAGGGCAGCAGGCGGAACCCGGCGCCGTTGAGATGGGCCGACCAGTGCAGTTGGTCCGCGGGGTCGCCGCGCAGTCGGACACGCGTCCCGGAATCGTGCTGCAACACGGCGGGGTTAGGCTCGGGGCGGAATGTCTGCAACACGGTCACGCCGACATGATCGAGCGCAGGCGAACCACCGTCAAAACCCGTTCGTTCGAAGCTCACTGCCGACGCGTCGATAGGCGGTCGAGCAGGTCGAGGTACCGTTCACCAATGCGACGCGGTGCGAAGGCCTCGACACGTCGCCGGCCGCGCTCGATCAGGGCGTCGGCGACGGCGGGGTCGGCCAGCACGCGGCGCATGGCGTCGGCGAGTTGTGCGGGCTGTTCGGGATCGACGAGCACGGCCGCGTCGCCGACGACCTCGGGCAGGGCGGCGCAGTCCGCAGCGACGACAGGGACGCCGTGGTGCATCGCCTCTACGGCCGGCAGGCCGAAGCCCTCGTAGGTGCTGGGCATGACCAGCAGGGCCGCGTCGCGGTAGAGGTGTTCGAGCTCTTCGTCGGATACGGCGCCGGTGAAGTTGACGTCGGCGTCGAGGCCGTGGTGCTGGACGCGTTGTTGGGCTTGCGGGTAGCGCGGGTCGGGCGGGCCGACGATGACGAGGCGGTGGGGAATCAGCGGACCGCCGTCGTTAAAGGCTTTCAGCAGCGCGAACGCGTCGATCAAACCCGGCACATTCTTGTAGGGGTCGAGCCGAGAGACGCAGAGGACGTAAGGCGGTTTCGAACGTTTGCCATCGCACGACTTGTCACTGGCTAAAGAGGACGCCGATTCCTCCGGCCCGGGCACGGCGTTGTAGATCACATGCACCCGGTCGCGCGGCACGCCCAGCAGTTCGGACAGGTCGTTCGCGGAGTGTTCGCTGACCGTGACGACCGCGGACGCCCGGCGGGCCTGGAGCTTCATCCACGCGGTCCACAGCGGCAGTATCTTTTGTTTGCGCGACTTCGCGAGTCCGTCGCGGCAGCGCAGCGGGATCAGGTCGTGGATCGTGATGAGGTTCGGGACGCCGCAGCGCAGCGGCCCGTACGCGTCGGGGCAATGGACCGCCGAGGGTTTGAGCCGACGCAGCCGGCCCGGCCAGCGCCACACTTCACGCGGGTTACGAGGCGGGTTGGTGTCCACCACGACCTCGAACGGCCCGTGCCCCGCCAGGTCCGCCGGCAACGCGTCGCCACCAGGCACCAGCACCGTCACCCGCCGGCCCGGGTCGGCCTCCCGCACCGCCCGCAACAGGTTCAACGCATACCGCGGGATCCCGCTTCGCGGCTGTCGGAGGTAGCGGGCGTCGAAGAGCAGCACGGAGGGCGATGGTATTCGTTGGCCCGGCCGAGGTGTCGGATCGTTATCCGTGTTCGATGGCCATGGCGTCTCGGAGCACAGGCATATGAACCTGAACGACTTCCCACAGCAGGTCCAGATCGACGTCGTGATACTGATGGACCACGAAGTTCCGCATGTCACGCACGCGTCGCCAAGGGATATCAGGATGCCGAGATTTAAGTTCGTCCGACATCCGCCCGACGGCCTCGCCGATGATCGTGATCTGGTACAGCACCGCGGCTTGGCGGATCAAGTCGCGGCCGAAATCGTCCAGAGACATGTCGGCGCAAGCCTCTGCCGTCAGATCGCAGGCGTTCAAGACATCGATGACGAGCGCATCGTCAAGCGGCATAAAGCGTCCGTGTCGAGCCCAGGATCATTTCGCGACGAACGGGGTTGCGGCTCCGTTCGACGCTCGGACGCGTAAGCAGGTCCACCGGCCTGCCGAACAACTGCTCAAGTTCTTCCCGCATCGGCACCATGTCCAAAAGCGAACGTTTTGCGTCCTGCGCGAACGTGATCAATACGTCGATGTCGCTTTCCTGAGTGAACCGATCGCCGGTGGACGATCCGAACAGTTCGAACACGACGACATCCCAGCGTCGGCAGAACGCGGCGATGGATTCGGCGTATGGCGTAGCGTCAAAAGTCATATCCAGCACTATTCTACGCGGCGGTCTGGCATGTCAATGACTATCCCGACAACTTCTCGTTGATCTTCGCGCTCACCGCCTTGGGGTTGGCCTGGCCCTTGCTGAGTTTCATGACCGCGCCGACCAGGGCACCGATGGCTTTGCCTTTGCCGGCCTTCACGTCCTCCACGGCCTGGGCGAGCTTGGGGTTGGCGATCACTTCGTCGACCCAGGCGTCCAGGGCGCCGTCGTCGCTGACCTGGATCAGGCCGTGGTGTTCGGCAAGCTTCTCGGGGGTTTCGTCGCTCTCGCAGCAGTAGCCGAACAGGGGCTCGGCGGCGCTGCTGCTGATCTTGTCGTTGGCGAGCATGGCGACCAGGCCTGCGGTCTGCTGCGGGGTCGCGCCGAGGCGGTCGAGTGTGGTGTTGTGCTCGTTGGCGCGTTTCATGGCGGTGTTGAGGAGGAACGCTCCCGTACGCTTCGAGTCCGCGCCGGCATCAATGACGGCGTCGAAGTACGCGGCGTTGGCGGGCTCGGCGAGCAGCGTGTCGGCGTCGATGGGCTTGAGATGCAGGTCGTCGATGTAGCGTTTGCGTTTGGCGGCGGGGAGTTCGGGCAGGGCGGCGCGCTGCTCCTCAAGCCAGGCTTCGTCAACGACGACTTCCACCAGGTCGGGGTCGGGGAAGTAGCGGTAGTCGTGGGCGTCTTCCTTCTCGCGTTGGAGCGTGGTGACTTCCTTGGCGTCATCCCAACCACGGGTGGATTTTTCGCCGCCGCCCATGACCCGGCCGTCGACCATCCATGCCTCGACCTGGCGGGTGTGTTCGTGGATGATCGCGCCGTGGACGGCGCGGAAGCTGTTGAGGTTTTTGACTTCGACGATGGGGGTCTTGAAGGTTTCGCCGGCCTTGTTCTCGATGATGACGTTGATATTGGGCTCGAAGCGCATGTGGCCGCGCTGCATGATGCCCTCGGTGACGCCCAGGTGCCGACAGATGTCGCGCAGCATGTTGCAGAACGTCACGGCCTCGTCGGCGGTGCGGAAGTCGGGCGCGGTGACGATTTCGAGCAGCGGCGTGCCGGCGCGGTTGAGGTCCACGAGCGACCCATCGGAGAAGCCGCCCCCCGGAAGTTCGTGCAATAGTTTGCCGGCGTCTTCTTCCAAGTGTGCGCGGATGATGTTGATGTGTTTGTGCTCGGGCTCTTCGTCATTGCTGAGCGGGATCTCGAAGCCGCCGTCGTAGCACAGCGGGATGTCGTACTGGCTGATCTGGTAGTTCTTCGGGAGGTCGGGGTAGTAGTAGCTCTTGCGGTCCCACTTGGAGCGCTTCGCGATGGAGCAGTTGAGGGCCAGGCCGACTTTGACGGACATCTCGACGGCGGCCTTGTTCATGACGGGCAGCGTGCCGGGCAGCCCGACGGCAACGGGGGAGAGCAGGGTGTTGGGCTCGGCGTCGAAGTGGTCGGGGTGGGCGACGTTGGGCGCGGCGGTCCACATCTTGGAGGCGGTGGCGAGTTCGACGTGGATCTCGAGGCCGACGACGAGGGTGGTTTTGAGGCCGTGCGCGGCGCCGGGGTCGTGGGGGTCGGTGGTCATGGGAACAGGTTACGGCGACGGCGGGGCGGGCGTGTCTGGCGGTGTGTTGTTGCGTCGGTTCCTCAGAGAAGTGTTCATCGCGTCGGCCAGCACTTGGAGGAACGCGTCGCGGGAGCGGGGCAGGCGGAGCACGACGCGGCCGTCGGGCAGGACGGTCTTGGGCAGGACGTTGTCGGCGGGCGGGTCGAGGGCTTGGCCGGTCTCGAAATTGAGTTCGGCTCCGCGTTCGATGAGGTCGCCGGTGATCGGGTCCGCGAGGGCGGCGACGAAGGCGTCTTCGCCGACGAGCGAGACGGCAAAGACGCGGGCGTCGGCGGGTTGGTGCGGCGTGGGTCCGGGCGCGTTCATCAGGAAGTCGTGCATCTCGGGGAACCGGCTCGGGTCGGCGCGCCAGACGGCCAGGGCCATGCGGGCGAGGCGGCAGGCGTCGCGGTGGTCGGGCGCGGTGTAGTTGACGCGGGGGTTGCAGAACTCGTTGAGCGGGGCGATCACGAGGACGACCGCGAGCCGGTCGGCGTGTTGCTCGCGGGCGGCGTCGATCAGCGCGTGCATCTGGTGGCAGTGGCGGCAGGTGTAGTCGAAGAAGCTGACGAGGGTGTGCGGCGCGTCGGCGGGGCCGAGGCGGGGGAAGTCGGCGTAGGCGGAGGTGGGTTCGGGGGTGGTGTCGGTGTTTTTGTTTGTGTCGGTGTCGGCAACGGTGTCGGTGTTGGTCTTATTCTGAGTGTCCGTGCTTGTGGCCCGGGGCGTGACGGCGAGCGGTTCGTTGGGGTCGGTTTTGGCGGCGATGATTTCATCGGGGTGGACGGGGGCGAACAGTTGTCCGGCAACTAAGAGCGCAACGGCCAACAGAGACAAAGCGTTGACGGCGAGGCGCATCGGCGCTCGTTGGATCAAGAGCCCGATCAACAGAACGAACGCCGCGGCGTGGGCGGCGAGGCAGTACGGGCACCACTGCCGGGCGAAGACGGCCTGGACGACGATGAACCACACGGCCGCGCCGGCGGCGAGGACGGCCAGGGGCATGAGCCACGGACGCGCGGAACGCAGCCACGCCGCGACGTTGATGGCTATCCATGTGAGCAAGCCCATCGCCGCGACGGGCAGGTGCGGGCTCAGCCAGTACGCCCAGCGGCCAGCAAGTAGTTCAGCGCAGCCGGATGCGCCGCCGCAGCCGGGCAGCGGGTCGGCGGTCCAGGTGCGGTAGGCGAGCAGCGTGGCGACGGTGAGGCCGAACGCGGCGACGACGCGGGGCCACCATGTGATGTGTGCGGGTGCGTCCGTATGCGGTTGGGTGGTGCGGGCGTTCACGGGTCGTGAACCCAGAGCGAGACGGGGCAGAAGGCGTTGCCGTCGAACAGCCCGCGGTCGGAGAGTTTGAGGGCCGGGATGACGAGCAGGGCCATGAAGCCGAGGGTCATGAACGGGGCGCGGAGGGTTGCGCCGAGCTGACGGGCCGCTCGGTCGAGGCGTTCGTAGTCGGCGGCGACGGCGGCGAGCGGTTGGTCGGACATTAGCCCGGCCACGGGGAGCGGCAAGACATCGACGTCGAAAGTGTTGGCATCGTCGTCGCGCGGCGTGGCGACGGCGAGGCCGCCGCGGGCGTCGACGACGGCGTTGAGCGCGGTGGCGAGCGCATCGTCCGAAGCACCTACAGCGAGCAGGTTGTGCGAGTCGTGCGCGACCGAGCCGGCGATGGCCCCGCGCTGGAGCCCGAACCCGCGGATGAGCGCGACAGCGGGCGGCGGCGTGGGCCGGGTGTAGCGGTCGATGACCACAAGCTTGAGCAGGTCGCGCGACGGGTCGGCGACGACGTGGCCGTCTACGACGGTGGGCGCGTGGTGTTCTTCGGTGGTGACGAGTTGGCCGTCGTGGGCGACGATGACGCGGAGGGACGGCGGGGTGGTTTCGTTGGAGTGTGGTGCATTGGTTAAAGCCCGGGGATGGCTATCCCCGGGCTTAAGGGGGATGCGCAGCGCGTCGGGGTTTACGCGGTCCGCGTGGAAGCGGTTGATGGGGTTCAGTCCCGGCAGTTTGAAATGTGGTTGCCCGGCTTCGGCGACAATTTGGCCGTTGATCCAGGTACGTCGCACACTGAAGGTCGTGAGGTCATCAACCTCGACGAAGTCGGCCGGGTCACCGACGCGGAGTTGGCCGACGTTGAGGCCGTAGTGCTCGACCGGCACCGCGCACGCGGCGCGGAGGACATTGAAGAGGTCCGCTCCGCGCTTGATCGCTTCGGCGCAGAGCGTGTTGATGTGCCCGAGCGCGAGGTCGTCGGGGTGTTTGTCGTCGCTGCAGAGCATGATGCGGCCGGGGAAGCGGTCGATCAGGGGGAACAGCGCGTCGAAGTTCCGCGCGGCCGAGCCCTCGCGGATGAGGATCTTCACGGCGTCGTTGCAGGCGAGTTTGTCGAGGGCTTCGTCGAGGGTGAAGCACTCGTGGTCGGTGGTGATGCCGGAAGTGAAGTAACACTGCGCATCGTCGCCGCGCAGCCCGGGTGCGTGGCCGTCGGCGGGTTTGTTGCGTGCCTTGGCCGCGGCGATCATCGCGTGCAGTGCTTCGTCGCCGTTGAGCACGCCGGGGAAGTTCATGACCTCCGCGAGGTACCCGATGCGCGGGTCGTCGAGCAGTTGGGTGACTTCGTCCACGCCCAGCGCCGCGCCGGCGGTCTCGAACGTGGTGGCGGGCACGCACGACGGGGCACCAAAACAGAACTTGAACGGCACGCGCTGCGCGTCGTCGAGCATGAACTTCACCCCGGGCACGCCGAGCACGTTCGCGATCTCGTGGGGGTCCGAGACGGTGGCGACGGTGCCGTGCGTTACGGCGGCGGCGGCGAAGCGCGAGGGCGTGAGCATCGAGCTCTCAACGTGGACGTGGGCGTCCACGAAACCTGGCAGCAGGAACGGCGCGTCGGCGGGAAGGTCACGTTCTTCGGCGTCGGTGATGTCGGCGATGCGTCCATCGGCGAGGTGGAGCGTGGTGGGCCGGACCGCGCGGGCGTCCAGATCAACGAGCCGGCCTGTGACGGCGGTGAGGTCCGGGGGATTCTGTGTAGGCGGTGTTTCGGGGGGCAAGGGCGGGCCTCGGGTCGCGCGCCGGTGTGGCGGGTGAGCTGGCAGAACCGGTGGATCATGCTTTTTTTCCTCAGCCGGGCAAACCCGCGGTTGACATACGGGCAGGCCTGGGTTAAAACTTAACCAGATGGTTAATAAAAAATCATCCCGGATGCGGCGGCCGAAACCCGGAGCCACGTCGCCCGCCAAAGCGTCTGGCCGCCGACATCCGCGACCGGGGGCGAAACACGCGGAGCCCGCGTCGCGCTCCGCACGGACGGCTGCGCCACAACCCGACCACGACCGCCTCGACCGCACGTTCGCGGCGTTGGCGGACCCGACGCGGCGAGCGATTCTCGCGAAGTTGGCCGAAGAAGACGGCCTCCCCGCGGGCCGGCTGGCCGAACCGTTCGGCATGAGCTGGCCGGCCGTGAGCAAGCACCTGCGGGTGCTCGAGGGCGCGGGGTTGCTCCGGCAGGAGAAGGACGGCCGGGTGCGGCGATGCCACCTCGAGGCCGAGCCGCTGCGCGAGGCGTCGGAGTGGGTCGCGTTCTACCGCCGGTTCTGGAGCAGCCAACTCGACAACCTTGCGGCTTTCCTCGAAGGAGATCTGGCCGACACGACTCAGGACTCCTCCAAGCTATCCAAGACGACGGAGAGGGCGTGATGCACAGCGACCCGAAGCTCGTTGCCCGCCTCGACGCGCTCGCCGAGACGCACGGCTTCACCCGCAAGTCCATGTTCGGCGGGTACTGCTGGTTCCTGGGCGGCAACATCTGCTGCGGCGTCTGGCACGAGAACCTCATTCTCCGGCTCGGGCCCGACGCGGCGCTGGCGGCGCTCGACCGCGACCGCGTGTTGCCGTTTGACATCACGGGCCGGCCGATGCGCAACTGGGTGATGGTCGAGCCGGCGGGGTTCAGGACGAAAAAGCAACTCGGCACGTGGGTGGGTCAGGCGGTGGCGTTCGTCGAGACGCTGCCGACCAAGCCGAAGTCATCGAAAGTTCCGAAGGCAAAGAAAAAGGCCGGGCGTGCTTCGCGTGCATGACGCGTGAGCGCCTGGTCGTGATCTGTGGTTAAGCCGGGTTTGAGTGTATTGAACGAGTTCTGAGTTCTGTGTTTTCTTGCACCGTGTTCAGGAGTGTCCGATGTCCAGCGTGTTGAACAGCGAAACGGTCCGCATCTGCAAGTTTCTCCGGGTGCCGCCCGAGCGTGCGTACGACGCCTGGCTTAAGCCGGACACGCTGCGGCAGTGGTGGGGGGCGGACGTGAACATGCCTTGCACGATCTGCGAGGTGGACGCGACGGTGGGCGGGTCGTACCGGATGGGGATGCTTAACCCCAAGGCCGGGCCGGACGCGCCGGATGAGCCGGAGTCTTTCGTCGTACACGGGCATTACAAGAAGCTCGAGCGCCCGAGCCGGATCGTGTTCTCGTGGCAATGGGAGTACCAGGGGCCGGACGCGGCGGTGTCGGAGGTGACGCTGGACTTTTTCGAGTCGCAGCACGAGGGGAAGCCCGCGACGGAGTTGGTGCTGACGCACGCGAAACTTCCGGACGCGCCGACGCGCAGCGACCACTGCTCGGGCTGGATGGGCTGCCTCCGCAACCTCGGCTACCACTTCCACGCGACCTGGCCCGAGAGCCGGGCCGCGGCGGTGGCGGCGCTGCGGGCGTGACCGTTCGGGTCCGTGTCTGGGAGTGTTATGAAGTTGTCGGTCCGTCGGGTTGAACCAGTGTTTTGAAGGAACCGGTGTATGCGTTTTGTCTGCTTCGGGTACTACGACCACGCGATAATGAGCGCGCTTTCCGAGTCGGAGCTCGCGGCCGTTATGGCGAAATGCGGACCGCACATGGACGAGTTGAATCGCACCGGGCGGGTGGTGTTCGATGTCGGCGTCGAGCCGGAGGTCCGGTCCATCGGTCGGGTGAACGGCCAGGTCGAACGCCGCGACACGCCGACGGTGGCGAACGACATGAAGATCGGCAGCGTCTTTGTTCTCGAGGCCGACGACCTGGACCACGCCGCTGAACTGGCGAAGGTCCACCCGACCACGCGTGTCGCCGAGGGCGAGCAGCTCGGCTGGCGCGTCGATGTCCACCCGGTCCACGCTTTTGATTGAACCTTGAACAGGAACCCACACCATGCCCGCCCAGTCCACCGCTGAAGCCGAAATCCGCAAACTGATCGACGACATCACCCGGGCGATCGAAGCCAAGGACGTCGACCGCATCATGTCGCATTACGCCGACGACATCACGATGTACGACGCGATCCCGCCGTTCCAGCAGGACCGCGACACGCTCGCGCAGAGCTGGTCAGCCTGCCTGCCGTACTTCCCCGAGGTCGGCACGTACCGCGTGGTGAAGCGGGACGAGCGGCTGCACCTCACCGACGGCATGGCCGTCGTCCACTGGCTCAACCACTTCGACTGCGACGACAAAGACCACCCCTGCGGCAAGGGCTGGCTGCGCATGACCTCGTGCTGTCGCAAGGTCGACGGGCAATGGAAGATCTTCCACGACCACATCTCGGCCCCGTTCGACTGCGAGACGTCCCAGGCCGTGATGGACCCCGACGCGCCGGCGTGGAACGCCGACGAAACCGCTTGATTTCATCCTCGAAAGGAGACTTTTATGTTGAAGCACCATGGTTTGAGGTTTTTGGTTTCCGGTTTGGCCGTGTTGGCACTGGGCGTGACGTGCGCCGTCGCGTTCGCGCAGGCGACGAACGATCACGCCGACCATCAGGCCGCCGCGCCCGAGCACCCGATGCCCGAGCCTGTCGCGCACCCGCTGTTCGACAAGTTCAAGACGCTCGTCGGCACGTGGGAAGGCACGATGGAGATGGGCGAAGGCGGCGACGCGATGCCCTACACCTCCGTGTACCACCTCACTGCCGGCGGCAGCGCGCTGGTCGAGACCATCATGCCCGGCACGCCCATGGAGATGGTCAGCGTGTACTTCCTCGACGGCGACACGCTCAAGATGACGCACTACTGCCTCGCGCAGAACCAGCCGACGCTTATCGCTTCGCCCGGCGAGAAAGACAACGTCATCGACCTCAAGTTTGATTCGGCGACCAACATGCCTGACCCCAACGCGATGCACATGCGCAACGCCACCTACGAGTGGATCGACGCCGACCACATCAAGATCTACGGCGAGGGCTGGCTCAACGGCGCCCCGATGGAAGAGAGCTGCGGCGTGACCGAGTTGCATCGCGTGCCGGCGGAATGAGCCGGGGGAGCGGCGGGTCAACGCCAGGATTCGCCCACTCGGGAAAATACTGACAAAATCCAAACATATTGACGGTATACTCCGACTCGCGGGTCGGAGCCCGCCTCTTTCGTTGCCCGTTGATTTTCCGCCATTCCTTGTTTTGGAGCCTGACCATGGAGATGTCGCTGCCCCCGGAACTCGCCGCCGCCCTGGACCTCGGCAAGCAACTCGTGTCGTATTGCGAGCAGGGCAAGTTCCGCGAAGCGATCGTGGACCTCTACGCCGACGACGCGAAGCACGTCGAAGCCTTGGCGATGGGGCCGGACATGCCGCAGGTCACGGCGGGCAAAGAGGCGCTCCTGAAGATGAGCGACTGGTGGGAAGGGGCCCACGAGGTGCACGGCATGGACCTCAAAGGCCCGTACCCGCACGGCAACGGCAGCTTCGCGGTCTGGATGGAGATCGACTGCACCTCGAATGAAGGCCCCATGGCCGGCAAGCGCATGAAGATGGCCGAGGTGTGCGTCTATGAAGTGAAGGCCGGCAAGATCAGCCAGGTCGAGTTCTACTGGGACCCGACGGGCTACGGGTCGTAAATGAACCCGCGATGTTCGATAGATGGCTTCGAATGAATTCCATTCGTCTCGGGTGCCACGGTCGCTTTCGACCGTGTTTCTCGGCAATCCAGAGAACGCTGGGATTTTGTGAACGGCACGGTCGCAAGCGGCCGTGGCACCCAGCCCGTCTCAGGTTGAATCGCGTCGGCTTTGGCCCGGTTGTATGGCGGTGCCGTTACGCAGCGTGCTGTTTGATCTCGGCGTCCGCGAGGGCTTCAGCCTCGACGGACGCCGGGCTAGCGTCGCGGGACCAGTCGAAGCGTTCGGCGAGGTCGGCGTCGATCGCCTCGGTGGCTTGGGCGCACTGGTCGGGCGTGAAGACGCGGCGCCACTCGTCGGTTTCGCCCTTGCGGAAGTGGTCTTTCTTGATATCGGCGTCGGGCGCGGCGTCGTCCGGTGAGAGCCGGGCCGGGTCGACGCCGTAGAACCCCAGCAGCTCGGCGAAGAAGGCGTCGGGGTCGTGCTTCATTTTCGCGAACGTCGTGAAGCAGACGTTCAGGTTCCGCGACGACGACTCGGACAACGCGACCCAGTCGCGCACCCAACGCACGCAGTTGGGCAGGTGGTGATCGAGGTTCCACTGGACTTTCTGTTCAAAGTTCCGATCGAAGTAGTCGGCGGGCAGCGCGGGCTGGACGACGCGCAGCCGGTCGCGGACGTCGGCGTCGCCTTGGAGTCGGTCAAGGTGGTGGACCCAGGAGAGCGTGGCCTGGCGGGGGTCGCGGACGTGGACGACGACCCGGCCGAGGTACTGCTCGAGCAGGGCGGCGTTGAGCTCGTGGGCGGGGATGTGGGTCTGGACGACATGCCCGCCGCCGGCGATCTGCTTGAGCAGGCCGGGCACGATGAGGTCTTCGGGGAAGAAGTCGCCCGAGACCGAGGCCATGGTCATGTTGAGCCGGCGGACGAGGCTGTTGCGGATGAAGAGGCTGCCGGACTTGGGCAGGGTCGCGAGGACGATGGTCGGGGCGCCGCTGGGGTGGACGCCGAGCTGGATGCGGGGCAGCCCGGGCTGGGTGAAGTTGAAGGCGACGGAGTTGATGCCCGCGGGCTTGAGCACCTGGGCGACCAGCGCCATCATCTGCTGCACCTGCTGGCGGTGGGCGTCGGGCAGGCGTTCGAGCGGGTTGTTGGCGGGTGGTGTGGCGGCGGGGGTCGTGGCAAGCGGGGTGGACATAACCGTTCCATCGGGCCATTGTGCGAACGGTCGGGAATATCGTCGACGGGCGGATCGCGGAGTTCAGATCCGAACGTGAAACGGACAAGACTTTTTCGCTTGGTTAGCCGCAGGCCAACGGCCTGCGCGTCTTGATCCCATAGTCGGTGCGCAGCTCGTTGGGCTGCGGCTGACTTTGCAACTTGATCATTTTGCGTTCGTTTGAACGCGTCACACCCGCGCTTTGAGCGCGAACACCGCTTCGATCACGCCCGCCACCTCGCGCGGCGCATCCTCGTCCGCCAGCACGCGGTCGATCATCTGCACCGCGTCGAGCCGGGCCTCGCCGAGTTGGAGAAGCACCTCCAAAGCCTCGCGCGCCAGCGTGCCGCCCCCCCCGGAAGTCTTGGCTGAGGACGTTGAATCATCGTCGCCTTCAGCCCCGGAAGCGCTTCCGGGGCTACGCCCTTCGTCGGCGTCGCCCGGATCGGGGTACGCCGCGGAGCTCACGAACCCCTCGACCTTGTCCTTGAGCGTGACCACAATGGTTTCGGCCAGCTTCTTGCCGACCTCGGGCATGGTCTGCACGAGCTTGAGGTCGCGGTCGGCGATGGCGGCGGCGAGCGTGCCGGGCTCGAGCACCAGCGCCCGCAGCGCCCGCCGGTGCCCGATGCCCTTGACGGTGACGAACAACTCAAAAAACGCCTGGTCCCGCCGCGACGCGAAGCCCGCCAGCCGCGGGAAGATCGTTGCGCCCTGCGCGGTGGCCTCGAAAAAACTGAGTGTGTGCAGCGTGACGGGTTGGCCCTCCTTGACCGCCAGCCGCGTCGCGAGGTACGCCGGCAGCAACACCTCGTAGACCAGCCCGTGCCCGGTGTCGACGAACGCCCGGCTCTTCTCCGGGTCGGTCTCAAGCAGGTTGCCGGTGACGCGAGCGATCATGGGGGCAATGTAGCGGCCGGAGAACGCAAAAGCATTGAACCGCAGATTTCACAGATGACGCAGATGCAGGCAGGAACAGGAGGCGCAAGATGGCCAGGATGAAGACAGTTCTGACGCGCTCCTGACGATGCTGTCCACCCTGACAATGGATGTCGTAAAGACACCCGCGTCATCGGCAACACCAACCCATGCGATAATCTGTGACGCCGTGTCCTCTGTGATACATCTTCTGACCGGACTTCTTGGCGTCTTGGCGTCTTGGCGGTTCTTGTTTCCGATCTGCGTCATCTGCGAAATCTGCGGTTAAAACGCCCGCCATTCTCGGCGTTACATTCTCCGCATGGACACCCCGCTCAAGTACGGCTGCAACCCCAACCAGACCCACGCGCTGCTGCGGCAGCCCGACCCGGCGCCGCTGACGATCGTCAACGGGGCGCCCAGCTACATCAACCTGCTCGACGGGCTGCGTGGGTGGCAACTCGTGCGCGACCTCAAAGCCGCAACCGGCAAGGCGGCGGCCGCGTCGTTCAAGCACGTCAGCCCCGCGGGCGCGGCGGTGGCGGGCGAGATTACCGACAACTTCAAGACTGCTTTCTTCTACGCCGACCCGCCGTCGGAAACGGGCGGATGGAGTCCCGTCGCGACCGCCTACGCAAAGGCGCGCAGCTCCGACCGCGTCGCGAGCTTCGGCGACTTCATCGCGGTGTCCGAGCCCGTAGACGCGGCGCTCGCGTCGGTCATCAAACCAGAGGTGTCGGACGGCATCATCGCGCCCGGCTACGACGACGACGCCCTTGAGGTGCTCAAGGCCAAGAAGCGCGGCAACTACGTCATGCTTCAGATTGACCCGGCGTACGAGCCGCCCGCGATCGACGCCCGCACCGACTTCGGCATCACGCTCGAGCAGACGCACAACGATGTCGCTATCTCGGCCGACACGTTTGCAAACGTCGTGACGAAAAACGCGACGATCCCGGACGACGTGATGGAGACCCTGGTGGTGACGACGATCACGCTCAAGCACACGCAGAGCAACTCGATCGCGGTGGGGTACGCGGGGCAGGCGGTGGGCATCGGGGCGGGCCAGCAGAGTCGGATCGCCTGCACGCGGATCGCGTGTGACAAGGCGGACCGCTGGCTGCTCAAGACGCACCCCAAGGCGCTGGCCTTGCAGTACGCGGAAGGCCTGGCCAAGGCCGAGCGGGTGAACGCACTGGACAACTTCGTGCGCTGGCACGAGCTCAACGCCGGCGAACGTGACGAACTCTCTAAGCAGGTCACGGCCAACTTGGACCCGATCACCCCGGACGAGCGTGCGGCATGGCTTGCCCAACTCGACGGCGTTGTCTTGAGCAGCGACGCGTTCATCCCGTTCCGCGACAACCTGGACCGCGCGGCCGCGTCGGGCGTGTCGGTGGTTGCCCAGGCGGGCGGCTCGGCCCGCGACGAGGACGTGATCGCCGCCGCCGACCAGCACGGCATGGCGATGGCGGCGACGGGGCTGCGGCTGTTCCTGCACTGAGCGACGCCCGCCTGGTCCGTGCAAGTCAACGGAGCCAGCGTCAAGCTGGGTGGATATGGGGGCCTGCCCAAGTGATTTGTGCGATGGATTAGGGGGGATGGGAGGTGGGTGATTCTCGGATAGGACCAACGGATACCGACAGGTTGGGGTTGTTCCTTGTCGTGTTTGGCAGAAATGAAATCCCTTTTTGTAGGGATCGCGTCAATCCCTTACGGGTTTGGCCCGTGACGGTAAAAACGGCTTGTCACCGCGAAAAACCGGCGATATGCTTCGCTTCTCTGGTTTCCCGGCGTCTCGCCGTTTCACAACTGCCTTTCTTTCTTTGCAGAGGAGAATGCTCAGATGAAGATTTTCGATCAAGCGTTGGGTTCGCGGGTTCTTTGCACGGCCGCGGCGTTCTTGGCGTCGGTCGCCTCCGTTTCGGCGGTCGGGCAGACGGTCATCGCCAGCGACGACACCTGGGTCCGCGAGGACAACCCCGACAGCAACCGCGACGGCAACGACCAGATGAACGCCCGCACCGACCTGGACGCGGACGACAACGATGTCATTCTGCTCCGCTTCGACACCACCGCGTTCACCACGCCGGTCTCGGGCGCGTCGGTCAACCTGTACTGGCAGCGCAGCGACTCGAGCTCGTCCAACACGCTTAATCTTTACGGCCTGGCCGAGACCGACCCGGACGAAACGACGTGGGACGAGACCACCGTCACCTACAACAACGCCCCGGGCCTGATCGCCGACGGCGTGATCCCCAGCGATGAAGTCACTAACGGCAACACCTTCGATGACATCCGCGACCTCGACCTCGCGAATCTGTCGCTGCTGGTGGACAACCAGGGGTACGGCCCGCAGGTGACCAACGAGGTCTACTCGTTCAGCGGCTCGCTGATCGACGACTTCATCAACAACGACACCAACGGTGAAGTCACGTTCCTGATCCTCCGCGGCAACGAGTCGACCAGCGGCAACCAGGCGCGGTTCTGGCCCAAGGAGCAGAACAACGGCAGCACGGCACCGTTCCTCCACGTCGTGCCCGAGCCGGCGTCGCTGGCCCTGCTGGGCGTCGGTGGTTTGGCGATGCTGCGTCGCCGTTCGGCGTGATCGCGACCCAAGGCTGAATACCCAGTTTGTCATCCCAAACGCCGCGCGGGCTCCCGCGCGGCGTTTTTTCGTAGTGATTTGTCTCACCCTGCGGTTTTCCCTTACCGCACGGGGCTTGGTTGCGGGTACAAAGGGGGTTGGTGAGTCATGTCCTCCGCGTGGGTTGTGCTGGGCTTTCAAGGAAACCCGTGCGACTCCGGTCATTTCAGGAGAGAACGATGCGAGAACGTCGTAGTGGTGTGAACGGCGGCAGCCGGCGTCGAGTGGCGGGTCTGGGGCGTGCCCGGGGCCCGGTCGCGGCCGTCGGTGGCTTGGTCTGCGCGTGCGCGATGCCCGCGTCCGCCGTGGATTTTTTCTGGTCGGCGACGGCGGACGTGTTCGGCTGGTTTGATCGGGAGACGCCCAACGGCCCGCCGGGCTTTTCCCCGTGGCAACTGTTCGGCGGCGGCATCTCCGGGGAGCACCCCGACGACGTGAGCGACCGTGCGATCTTCGGGCTGGACAAGACCACGACGCTGAACACCAGCGTGATGATCGACTCGGCCGTGATGAACGGCGGCGAGCTGCTGATGCAGGGCGGCACTCTGACCACCATCACTGGTTTCGCCAACACCGCCGGCACGCTCTCGTTCACCAGCGGTACGGTCAACAACTCTGCCGCCCAACTCACCAACGGCGGCACCGTCCGCATCATCTCCGGCAGCGGCACCATCAGCAGCAATGTCGCCAACTCTGGCACCTTTTCGGTCGGCGGCGGCGGGACCATGAATCTCAACCGCGCCGGCGCCACCTTCAACCAGACCGCGGGTGCGTTCGATGTCCTGGCCGGCGGCACCGCCAACTTCACCGGCAGCGGTCACACCCTCAACTTTGACGGCGGCACGATCACCAACGATGGCACCGTCAACCTCGGCAGCAGCGCCGTCCTCGACCTCGATGGCGCCGCCATCAACAACCGCGGCATCTTCAACATCGGCTCCAACAGCACCATCGACCTGCGCTCCGGGTCGATCGACAACACCGGGGCCAACACCGAGTTCAACATCAACCCCGGCGGTGTGTTCAACCACCACGGCGGCACGATCACCGGCAACGCGATCGAGATGGAGGGCGGTGCCCTGAACCTCCTGGTCCCGCTGGCCACGCCCGGCGGCAGCGTCGGCAACCCCGCCTTCCAGTTCAACCAGAGCGGGGCCCTAACCGGCAGCATCCACGCCAACATCGACCTGTTCATCGGCGACGCCACCGGCGCCACCACGGTCAGCACCACCGGCAGCTTCGAGAACCGCGGCGAGGTCCGCCTCACCGGCGCCACCACCGCCACCACGGCCTTGGGGCTGCAGAGCGGCGCGACCATGACCAACGTCGGCACCCTCCGCGCCGCCTTCGCCGCCGGCGGCAACCAAGCACGCCGCATCTCCGGCGGGCAGGGCACGGTCAACAACGTCGGCTCGGGCGACCTCATCGTCGATCCCGGCGCGACCCTTACTTTCGACGGTGACCTGACCAACACCGGCACGGTCATGGTCGGCACCGGCGGCGAGTTGCTCTTCGGCAGCTCCGACGACTTCGACATGAACGGCGGCACGCTGAACAACCAGGGCCGGCTCTTCTTCAACGGCACCAGCGGCGAGTCGGTCTTCCGCTATGCGGGCGGCACCCTCACCGGCAACCCCATTGAATTCAGCGGCGGGCAGCTGGACCTGGCCGGCGGCAACTCGCCCGCCACCTTCCACTTCATCGGCGGCACGTTCAACGAGCTGCGCGGCGGCGATATCGGATCGAGTCAGACCGTCGTCCTCGACGCTCAGACCGGCAACACGAGCCTGCGACGCGGCACGGTCTTCAGCGGCGACTTCTCCTTCTCCAACCACGGCACGCTCCGCATCACCGGTGCCGCGTCCAACGGCTCGCCCACCTTCAGCCTTAACGGCAACCAGTCCGTCCTCACCAACACCGGCGAGATCCACGCCGTCGGCGTGCCCGGCAGCACCAACCAGCGCACCATCGGTGCGTCCAGCGGCGCGCGCATCACCAACTTCGGACAGATCAACGTCGATCCCGACACCACGCTCACCCTCAATCCCGCGGTCGTTAACAACGGCGATGTCAACATCGGCGTTAACGGCACAATCAACTCGACCACCGGCAGCAGCGACTTCACCCACGACGCCGGCAACATCAATAACCAAGGCGCGTTCCTGCTGTCCGGCGACGACTTCACCTTCAACGGCGGCACCATCACCGGAAACGCCATCGACATCACCGGCGCGGCGCTCACGTTGGGGCCGACCACCGGTCCGGCGTCGTTCATCCTCCGCGGCGGTCACTTGGCCGGCAACGTTCGGCCCGGCCAGACGATCGAACTCCGCAACGACGCGGTCGTCTCCCTCGTGTCCGACACGCCCGGCGACCTCAGCAACAACGGCACCATCATTCTCGGCGGCGACGGCACCGGCCTGCACGTCTTCCGCATGGGGCCGCTCTTCGCCAACCTCAACCTCACCAACTTCGGCACCTTCCGCACCCGCAATGACCACGCCCTGGGCGACGGCGGCGTCCGCCAGGTCAACGGCGAGATCGACAACCGCAACCTCGTCGTCGTCGAGCCCAACTCCGAATACCGCGCCCTGCGCACCACCAACCGCGCCAACTTCACCGTTCAGGCCGGCGGCTCGGTGTCCGGCCTCAGCGGCGGCACCTTCACTCAGCAGGCCGGCACGCTGACCATCAACGGCACGATCGATATAGGCGGCGCTCGGTTCAACTACGACGGCGGAAACATCACCGGCAACCCGATCCATCTCGACGGCGGCGCGCTCAACTTCGGTTCCGGCGTCACGGGCGGCGGCACGTTCATGCTCGAAGGCGGCGGCGGCCTCGGTGGAGAGGTCAGCCCCAACGCGACCGTTCACCTCATCGCCGGCAACACCGGCACGGCGAGTTGGGGCCTCCCCTCCGGCGGCGACCCCCTGATCAACCGCGGCGAGATCGTGCTTGACAACTCGGCCGGTGGCAGGCCCCAATACATCGGAAGCGGCACCACCACCAACGAAACCACCGGCGAGATCCGCGGCATCGGCGCGCTGTCGTTCATCTCCAGCATCGGCACCGTCATCAACCGCGGCACCCTCGCGCCCGGCAACGAGAACGCCGTTGACACCTCCGGCCTGATCGAAGTGTTTGGCCTCTTCACCCAGGAAAACACCGGCCGTCTCGATTTCGGCCTGGGCGGAACTGCGCCCACCGAACACGACCGCCTCACCACCAACCGCACCGCCACCCTCGACGGCACGCTGCGGCTCTCGCTGATCAACGGCTACACGCCCGCGCTCGGCGACACCCTTGATGTCCTTTCGGCGTCGAGCGTCGTCGGCACATTCAACAACATCTTCCAGCCGATCGGCATGCCCGGCGGCCTGACGTTCGACGTGAACTACCTCTCCAACAGCGTGCAGCTCGAAGTCGTGGCCGCCGCGTTCATCCCCGGTGACTACAACGGCAGTGGCGGCGTCGAGCAGGGCGACCTGGACCTCGTGCTCCTGAACTGGGGCCGCGACACCAGCACGCAGGGCGTGCCCAACGGCTGGGTGAACCAGGTGCCCACCGGGCTCATCGCTCAGACCCAGCTCGACGGCGTGCTGCTGAACTGGGGCAACACCCAGTCGCCGGATTTCTCAGGTTCGCCCGTCCCCGAGCCGGGCGTGCTGGGGCTGGCGTATTTGTCGTTGGCGTGGCGCGGGCGTCGGCACGTCAACATCGCGGCCCGGGCCTCGGCGTGAATCGGGCGCCGCGCCCCGAAACCTCCACCACCGCGCGCGGGCGTTACCGCACGCTACACTACGCCGCTCGGCCCGTCCCCTCCCGGGCCGACACGCCGGCCGCGTGCCCGAGTGGACTAAGGGGGCGGATTGCAAATCCGCTTGGCTCTGCCAGTCGTGGGTTCGAATCCCACCGCGGCCTTTGGGTAACCCGTGCATTGCCCACGGAATGGGTACGGTGGAGTTTTCCGAATTGAGGGTGCTTTCTCGCGGTGAAGTACCGTGATGTCGATGCTTACGCGGCGCGGGCCGATGTATTCGGGGGTTGCAGGGCGTCGATACAGGTGTTGATCAGTTTGTCTTTGGCGATGGGTTTGCTCTCGTAACCGTCGCAGCCGGCGTTGCGGCAGCGCTGCTGATCGCCGGCCATAGCGTGGGCGGTGAGCGCGATGATGGGCAGGCGGCAACCCTTTTTCCGCAGCCGGGCCACGGCGGTATAGCCGTCGATAACCGGCATCTGCATGTCCGAGAGCACCAGGTCGAAAGGCGGCGGGTCGAGCAGGAGCCCGTCGGCGTCGCCGTGGTGCGACATCGCTTCGAGCAGCTCTTCGCCGTTGTTCACGACGGTCACGTCGGCGCCGGCCTTGCGGAGGTGGAAACCGATGAGCCGCTGGTTGTCGATGCCGTCTTCCGCCAGGACGATGCGCCGCCCTTCGAGAGGGGAGTTGTGTGCTTGAACCGTCGCGGAGTCTTCGGCGTCGGCGTTGACGACGACGGGCTTGCCGGAAGGCAGCATGGGCACGCCCTCGGTGTTGCCCGTAGCAACGGCGACGCAGAAGCAGCTGCCCCGGTGCAGGACGCTGTCGGCCTCGATCGATCCGCCGAGCATCTCGGCGAGGCGTTGGCTGATCATCAGGCCCAGTCCGGTCCCGCCGTACTGGCGGGTGGTTGAGGCGTCGGCCTGCTCGAAGCTCTGGAAGATGCGCCCGAGCTGTTCGTCGCTCATGCCGATGCCGGTGTCGGTGACCTCGAAGAGGAGTTGACTCCGTTTGGGCTCGTGACGGACGGCGATGTTGACCCCGCCGATCTCCGTGAACTTCACCGCGTTGCCGACGAGGTTGATCAGGATCTGGCGCAAGCGGACCGGGTCGCTCTGGATGACTTCGGGGACCTCGGTGTCGAAGTGTGCGTCGAGCGTAATGTTCTTGCCCGCGGCCTGGGCCTGCATGAGCGAGAGGACCTGCAGCAGTACCTCGTTGGGCCGGGTCGGCACGACCTCGACATTCAGTTTGCCGGCCTCGATCTTGGAGAGGTCCAGGATGTCGTTGATGACGCTGAGGAGGTGGTCGCCGTTGCGTTTGATCGTGGCCAGGTGATCGCGTTGTGCCTCGGTGAGCGGGTCCTGGTCCATGAGTTCGCTATAGCCGATTATCGCGGCCATGGGGGTGCGGATCTCGTGGCTCATGTTGGCGAGAAACTCGCTCTTGGCCAGGGTGGCGGCGTTGGCGGCGTCGGCGTAACGGCGGATGTCGGCGGTCATGCCCTCGGCGATGGCCCACGCGCGGCGGGTCGCCGAGCCCAGGAGCAGCGTGAGCAGCACCAGCAGCGTCGTCAGCGCCGTGCCGGTGCCCGCGACCACCCACGCCGGGGAACGTGAAGCCCGGACGAAGCGGTCGCCGGCGATCAGCGAGACCGCCCACGTCCGCCCGCCGATCTGGATCGGCGCGTGCTGGTGGAGGTCGGGTTGGTCATGCGTACGGCCGTTGTGTCCGGCCTGTGCGTGGTGGTGGTCGTGGTCACTGGTCGCGTAGATGAGCAGGTCGGCGTCGCCTTCGGGGCCGTCGTAGACCTCGATCTCGATCTCACCGTCCGCGACCTCGGGGGTCCCTTCCAGCGCGGCGGGCCCGAGGATCGGCATGTAGACCCAGCCGCGCAGGGCGTCGATGCGCTGCGCTTCGGTCCGCGTTTCGGCGTCCTTTTCGTAGACCGGCAGAAGGTAGAGAAACCCCGCGACCTTCTGGTCGTCCTGGACGAGTTCGATGCGGCCGGTGATCGCGCCCTCGCCGGTGACCATGGCCCGTTCGGCGGCCTCGCGGCGCACCGGGTGGGCACCGATGTCCAGGCCGCGGGCGCTGCGGTTGTCGTCCAGCGGCATGATGTACTGGATGATCATCCGGTCGTTGATCCGCGCGCCGGGCATCGGCTCCGAGCCCGGCGGGATCGTGACCTCGAAGTCGGGCGCGCCGTCGGCGCGGGCGGCGGTGAGGAACGCCTCGAACCCCTCCGGGTCGGCCGGTACGCGGTGGATGTACCCGATTCCCAGTGAGCCGGGAAACTCGCTCGGCAGGTCCCGCGACTCGACCATGGCAAGGAACTCGTGCCGCTCGACCAAGTTGCTGGCCGGGAACAGGCTGCGCGCCCCGCCCAGCCCGTAGCGGTAGACCGTGACCCGGCGGACGACTTCGGACTTCACGCGATCGGCGAGTCGGTCGAAGCGCTGGGCATCGGTGTGCGCGGCTTTATTGAGTTCGCGGCGCGTGCCGTCGACCGTGATACCCAGGCCGATCGCGACCACCACCGCGGCGAGCAGCCACGGCAACGACTGTTGTCTCCACCCGCGGGTCCGCGGCGGCGTCGTGGCGGTGGGCGTCTCCCCCGGAACCGATCCGGGGTGGTCTGGAAGCAGGTTGGTCGGATTCACGGCCGATCCTCGCACAGAGTGCCCCCGTCAGTCAGAACCCTGATACTGATCGGCCCCATCTGCTAAGAGCTTTCTCTGCGTTTAGTTATTGAGACCTTCGCCGGTGGCCGTGTGGTGTCCGGGGGCCCCCGGAGGGCGGTTGCGCGTAGCCGGTGTCTTCGGCGTGGCGGAAATCGCTGTGGCGGTCACTCCGTGGCTCACCCGTGCTTGACCTTCAGCGCCTTGTTCTGTTTCGCGCTCTTGCCCGCCAGGTCGATCAAATGGATCGGCCGCCGCGCCCACTGCGGGGTGATGATGAGGTCGGCCTTGCCGGTGAGGTGTTCGGCGATGTTCTTGTAGAACAGGTGCTGCTTGCCGGGCGGGTGTTTGCCGGTTTTCTCGACAAGCTTGCCGTCGCGGCCGGGCGTGCGGGTAGTCCATTGGTCCCAGCCGATGAGGTAGCAGCCCTTGGTGCCGAAGAACCCGATGGTGAACGGCGAGGGGTTGGACTCGAGGTGCGAGATGCGCAGCCGCAGCAGTGCGCCCTTCCTGAAGCGGACGATGGCGGTGGCTTCGTCCTCATTCATGTCGCCACGCCAGGGATAGGACTTGGGCGCTTTGGATTCCCAGTGGCCTTCGTAGGCGAAGCCGGAGACCTCGACGGCTTCGTCGTCGATGACCTGCAGGGCGTATTCGACGAGGTGGACGCCCCAGTCGTAGAGCACGCCGCCCGAGACGCTCTTGCTGGAGCGCCACCAGTCGCCGGGCATGCCGTAGCCGCCGAAGCCTTGCATCTGGGCCTCGACGCGGAAGACGTCGCCGATGACGCCCTTGTCGATCTGTTGTTTCGCGCGGAGGATCCAGCCGTCCCAGTGGCGGTTGTGGTACGTGCTGACCATGACGCCCTTTTTCTCGGCGGCGGCGATCAACCGGTCGGCCTCGCTGGTGGTGACGACGAAGGGCTTCTCGGTGACGACATGCTTGCCGGCCTTGACGCACTTCATCGCCAGCGGGAAGTGCAGGTTGTGCGGCGTGATGTGCACGAGCAGGTTGACGTCGGACTTCTTGAGCATCGCGTCCAGCGAGCCGTAGGTCTCGATGCCGGGGAACTCTTCCTCGGCGATCTTGAGGCGTTCGGGGTCGACCTCGCAGACGGCGAAGGGGGACATGCCGGCCTTCTTCATCTCGTTGAGGTGCTGGCGTCCCATGTTGAACGCGCCGCCGTATCCGACCACGCCGACCTTGATGTCGCTGGGTTTGGCAAAGGTTTTCATGCGAGAAACTCCGGGTGAATCCCGGACGGTAGCACGGCGACCCGGCGGTGTCACGCGCGGCGGAATCGGGGCGCTTCCCTTGGCGGTACGGCGATGAATCGCCCATGTACGCAAGGCCTGAACGCGGTGACACGGCAACGCTGGACCTCGCTTGACACGCCGCCCCCGGGATCATGACCCGGGGCGGCTGTCGTGCGCGCTCGTGGTTTTGTCAACCTTCCCGGGCGATAGCTCCACGACCACCTTGAACGGCCCGGCCCGCTTGACGTGGACCGCGAGCTTGCGGAGGGCTTGGTGCGGGTTCGGCTCGCCCCAGCGTGGTAACTCGCCGCGCATCACGAAGTGGCCGGCGGATTTGTTCTGCAGCGTCGCACCGTTGTTGGGGTTCTGGCCCTGCGGGTCGGGGGAAGTCCGCAGCGGCCGGGCGTCCATCACGGCAAACGTCGCGTCGGCGGGCGAAAGCAACTCGGCGGTCAGGGTTTTGCCGTCCTGAGTGAGCACCGCGCGGCGGCCGTCGTCGTGGAGCGTGATCGAAGCGCGCGTGTGCGCAAACCACCACAGATTCACCGCTTCGACCTCGCCGACCTCGTCGCGCACCGTCACGGTCCGCGCCGCGGCGTCGAAGGTGAACGCACGCTGCAGCGGCACGCCCGTCGGCGCGGACAGGTCGACGCGGACCGTTTCGCCCACGAGCGACAGCGGGGCGGTGGTGTGCCAGCGCTGGTCCGGGCCGTCGCCGTCGCGCGGGTTGACCACGACCGTGTTGTGCCCTTCCGCGCGGTTGCGGTAGTAGGTCCAGCGTCGGCCGTCCGCGCCGGCGTCGAAATAGCCCGGCAGGTTGTAGTCGTCCCGGCCCGGGTCGATGAACCACCGCACGCCGTCGGCGTCGAGGACGAAGGAGCCCAGGTCGTGCTGCCCGTGGACCTTGCCGTTGTCGCCGCCCTTGACGCCCAGGAAGAGCGCATCAGGGTCGTCCCACGCGCTGCGCAGCGTCGCCGCGCCGGCCTCGTCGTAGACGGCGCTCAGCGGTAGTGCTTTCTCCAAGGAATCGAGGCTATCCGGGTCGTGCCACAGCAGGTCGAACGCGTCGCCACGGTTGTGCTTCCGTGCATACGCCGCGTAGGCCGGCTGGTGGTAGCGCTGCGCGAGGTACAAGAAGATCGGCGTGGTGACCCGGCCTTCCTGTGCGTCCGCGAAGTTGAACGACTTGCCCGTGGGCCCGGTCATGTGGAAGACGAAGTCGCCGGTGATGTTGAAGCCGGGCGTGTCGCCCAGCCCGAAGTCGTGCCCGAGCGCGGACTGCAGCGCGGCGAGGGCGTAGACGTTGTAGCTCGTGCCGTAGTTCCAGTAGCCCGCGCCCTCGTCGTACCCGCCGCGCGGGTTGTATCGCGCCATCGGCAGGGGCAGCGACTTCACCGCGAGCTCGACCATCCGCGCGGACTTCTCCGGCGTATCGTCCGCCAGCGCGAGCGCGGCCGCGATCAGCCCGCCGTTGCACACCTGGTTCCAGTTCATGTCGGCGGTGGCCCACCACGCGTCGTCTTCATACGCCTTGAGCCCGGCGTCGAGGCCGTGCTTGATGAGGCCTTCCCGGATCGCCGCGCGCTGCTCTTCGGACCACGCGTCGTAGCACCAGTCGTACGCGATCGCCACCGCGAGCGACATCTCGCCCACGTCCAGGAAGTGGGCCGGGTTCCAGTGCGGGAAGTTGGCGACGGCCTCCATGTCCGCCCACAACCGGTCGAGGTACCGCCGATCGTTCGTCACGCGGTACAGCATCGCCAGCGTCCGGCTGCGGTCGAGCACCTCGCGGCTGACGTAGAGCAATCGCTGGCCGTCGCGCAGCTCGTACACCGCCACCGGTTCGTCAAGCATCGCGTCGCCGCGCTGCTTAATCCGTTTCATCCAACGCACCGCGATCTGGTCGGAACGCAGCGGCCCAGCGATGCGCTCGAAGTCGGCGTCGGTCGCCAGCACCCGCGGGTGGCCAGGGCGCAGGCCGTCGAGTGGGGCGGCGGAAGACGAAGGTGAGAAAAAGGCGGACATGGACAGCACCAACAAAAGGAGTGGTCGCATGCCCGTGAGGATAGGGGGGTGTTCTGCTGTCCGCAGTGCCCGAGTCAATCTTCCGACGCGGATAGCGCGGGAAATACTTCGGTCGTCAGCGCGTCGAGGACCGCGACACCTTGCGTGCTGAGTCCCTCTGCATTTGCGGCGAGAACGGCCGCGATCTCCAACTCGCGGGATTGCGTTTCGTCGGTATCACGCACACGGTCGGCTTGATCCTGCAGTGCGCGGGCGTGGTCGGGGCGTTCGGCTTCGGCGATGCGTTGCGCGAGCTCGGTCGCCGCGCGGCCAAGAAGCGTGTCGTGGACGGCGTCTTCATCGTCCAGCACGAGCGGGTCGGGGTGCAGCCCGACCGCGGGGGCCGGGTCCGGGATGGTGGCGTCGCTCTGCGTGAACGTGCCGTCGAACGGCTCGGCCGGGCCGTCGCCGCGCCGCCACGTGCCCGCGATCGTGCCGGTCTGCGTGTGCGTTTCGAGGACGTAAGGCCAGTGCTCGGTGCGCGTCTTGATGATCTCGGCCGGCTCGCAACGGATCGCCTCGGACAGTCGCGCCCGCTGCACCCGTGCGTCATGCAGGTCGCGGCGGATGCGGCGCAGCCGGCGTTCGAGGGTGCTGCACGCGTGGTCGTCGCCGCGCTGCCGCGCCCACCGCAGCCGGCCGATCGCGCGGTGTTCGTCGTCGGCCAGGTCGGCGATGCATACCTGGATGCGGTGGAGCTCCGCCCGCAATCCGGGCAGCCGCGGGTTGGGCACGGCGTACTCGACGGTGTACGCGTGACGCTCTTCTGAGATCACCGGGGCACGCCGCACGACCTCGAGCGTGTCGAGCGTCAGCGTCGTGGTTTGCGCGGCGTCGGCCTGTGCATCCGCGTAGACCCAACCGCCGGTAGCATCGGGAAGTTCGCGGAGCACATGGCGTGCCAACACATCTGCGTGAGTCCCGTGATGCGGTGTGTCGGCCGTGGCGTGGGCGACGACGTTCACCGCACCCGCGAAACGGCGGCGCAGCTCGTCGGCTGCACCCTTTAGCGCCGACTGGATCGCCGTATCGTCGGCCCGGACGGCCGCCGCACGCCGATACGCCAGGAACGCCGCGCCGGGCAGACCCTCCGCGAGGTGCCGGTCGCCGCGCAGCACGTCGGCGTCGCGCAACCCGACACGCACGCGGTGGTCGCCCGGGCGGAAGTCCGTCGCGGCGCGGAAGCGCCGCTCGGCCAGGTCGGGGTCGCCCACTTCGAGCGCCGCGCGGCCCTGGCGGACCAAATCATCCGCTGCGCGGCCGTGGGTAGCGTGTAGCGCGGCGCGGGCCGGGAGCCGGTCCGGCTCGTCACGCACCACGCCAGCGAGCAGGGCCACGGCCTCACTCCACCGTCCTTCGTCGGCCAGCGCCGCGGCCCGCTGTTCGTTCGCGTTGTCGGGAAACGGCGCGTCGAGCGAACGCCGCGCCGCCCGCGCCGGCGCGTGTTGCGGGTCCATGTGCAGCGCTTCGTCGAGGAAGCGCCGCGCGGCCGGCAGGTCGTTCAGGTCGGCCCGCTGCACCGCCGCGTCGTAAAGCCCCGGCGCCGCGTTGCGCCCGGCGACGGCGCGCTGCTCCGCCGCGAGCACGAAGCCCGGTTCCTGCTCCAGCGCCAGGTCGAAGTGCGCCGCGGCCGCGGACCACTGCCGCTTCGCCATCGCCACGCGCCCGCGCGTGATCTCCGCGTCGCGCGTCGCCACGCGCAGCTCTTCAAGAAACACGCCGTCGTCCGCGAGCTTCTCGCGGTGGTGCAGCGCCCGCTCAAAATGGTGCTGCGCCGACGGCGCATCCCCCGCCGCCAGCGCGGCGTGCCCCCGCTTGAGGTGCCGATCCGCCGCACAGCCCGGCACGAAAAAGACGAAAAACACGGCCAGAACCAGCAGGATCGGTGCACGCATGGTGGGTCTCCACCTTACGGGCCGGAATCGCCGGGTTTTGAGCGCACTCTCGGATCCGCGCAGTCAGGCGTTGATGCCCCGCACCCATTCCGCGACCGCCTTGCCCATCGCGCGGACCGTGTCTTTCTCTCTACTTTCGGTCGCCAGGGCCATGATGAAGCGCGTGTTCGTGGCCCGGTCGTACAGGTACCCCAGGTCAAGCTGATAGTTCGAGATGCTGCCGGACTTGTGGTAGTACGCCGCGTCGGGGAAGACAGCGTCGGCCGCGTCCTCGTAGCCGTACGCGTAGTGCGTGTTACGCAAACCCGTGTACCCATCACGTCCCTCGCGCAGCAACACAAGTTGATCCTCGGTCAGCTTAAAACGCTCTTCCGACGGGACCACTTCGTGGAACATTACCCGCCGCAAACACTCGGCCATGTCCGCGGTCGGCGAGCAGTTGCCGGTCTTACTGTCCAGCACGTGCGCCCCGAGCTTCTCGGCGTACGACGTGCCGGACCAGGTGTGCTCGACGGTCTCGGTCTTCCCGGTGAGCGGGTCGGAGACGGTGACGCGCTGCGGGGCTTGGCGCTCGTAGACGTGCGGCGGGTCGTGGACGTAGCCGCGCATGAGCGCGGTGTGAGCGAAGCCGTTGGCCTTCGTGAAGAACGATCCATTCAGCCGGTCGAGCCCGACGAAGCGGAGCTGCATCGTGTAGTCGTCGTTGGTCGACTCGCGGAAGATGTTCGAGCACATCTCGGGGAACATGCTCGCCGCCTCGACCCGCCAACCTTTACCCCCGCCCCCGGAAGTGGTGTATCGGGGGCGGGCATCGGCGCGATTGAACTGCATCAGCACGTCGGTCGGAAAACCAAGCTCGTTAAGCAGTTCGCACGACGCGACGCAGGTGTAGAGCTTGACGACGCTTGCGGGCCAGAAGTCGATCGAGGTTTCGCTGTCGCGGAAGTTGTGCGTCGTGAAGATCGGCGAATCGTCGGGGCCGGTGACGACGATGACGGACGCCCACTTCGGCACGTCGGGATCGACTTTGTTCAGCGCGGTTTCGAGCGAGATGTCGGGCATGGGGTGAGGATAGTGCCGGCGGGGATCGGCGGAAAGAAAAACCCCGGCCGTTCGGCCGGGGCTAGGGTTGGATTCGCGCTTGGGTGCGTAAGCCGTCTCACATCTTGAGCTGCGGGCGATCCGCCTCGGGCCAGTCGACGTGGAACTTCTCGCCGCGCGGCTTGTCGGTGCGCTCGTAGGTGTGGGCCCCGAAGTAGTCGCGCTGGGCCTGGAGCAGGTTCGCCGGCAGGGTCGCGGTGCGGTAGCCGTCGTAGTACGCCAGCGCCGAGCTGAACGCGGGCACCGGCACGCCCTGCTGCACGGCGAGCGCGACGACCTTTCGCCAGTTGTCTTGGCCCGCGTGCACCGCCTTCTTGAAATACGGGTCCAGCAGCAGGTTCTGCAGGTCCGGGTTCTTGCCGTACGCGTCGGTTATCTTCTGCAGGAAGCGGGCGCGGATGATGCAGCCGCCGCGCCAGATCTTCGCGATCTCGCCGAAGTCGAGCTTCCAGTCGTACTCCTTCTGGGCCTCGGCCATGAGCTGGAAGCCCTGGGCGTAGCTGACGATCTTCGAGCAGTACAGTGCGTCGCGGATCGCCTCGATCAGCGCCTTCTTGCCCTTGACCGCCTTGGGGTCCTTCGGGCCCTTGAGCTTCTTGCTCGCGGCGACGCGTTCTTCCTTCAGCGCGCTCAAACACCGCGCGAACACGGCCTCGGCCATCGCGTTGGCGGGGATGCCGAGGTCCAGCGCGTTGGTGCTGGTCCACTTGCCCGTGCCTTTCTGGCCGGCGGTGTCGAGCACGACGTCAACGAACCAGCGCTTCTTCTTTTTGTCCGCCGGGTCCTTCTGTTGGAGGATGTCGGTCGTGATCTCGATGAGGAAGCTGTCGAGGTCGCCCTCGTTCCACTTGCCGAACACCTTGCTCATCTCGCCGGCGTCCATGCCCAGCAGCGTCTTCATGAGGAAGTACGCCTCGCAGATGAGCTGCATGTCGATGTACTCGATGCCGTTGTGGACCATCTTGACGTAGTGGCCCGCGCCGTCGGCGCCGATGTACGTGGTGCAGGGCTCGCCCTCCTTGAGCGTGACCGGGTTGTTGGGGTCGTTGCGCTCGATGGGTTTGCCGGTCTTGGGGTCGACCTTGGCGGCGATGGCTTTCCAGATCGGTTCGAGCTCTTTCCAGGCCTTGGGGTCGCCGCCGGGCATGAGCGAGGGGCCGAAGCGGGCGCCCAGTTCGCCGCCGGACACGCCGGAGCCGAAGAAGCGGATGCCTTTCTCGCCGTACTCTTTTTCGCGGCGGATGGTGGCGTTCCAGTTGGAGTTGCCGCCGTCGATGACGAGGTCGCCCTCGTCGAGCAGCGGGAGCAGACCATCGACGACTTTGTCCACGGCATCGCGGTCGCTGGGGAGCACGGCCTTGGACTGCACGAGCAGCACGATCTTGCGCGGCCGCTTGATCGACGCGACGAAGTCTTTCAGTTCCGCGTGACCGATGACGCGCTCGGCGGAAGGCTCTTCTTTCTGGCACCGCGCGATGAACTCTTCCATCGTCGAGGTGGTGCGGTTGTAGACCGAGACGGTGTAGCCGTGGTCGGCCATGTTGAGGACGAGGTTCTGGCCCATGACGGCCAGGCCGATCAGGCCGATGTCGGAAGTGGTGTCGGGCACGGGGCGGGCTCCGTTGCGGGGTGAGGGCGGGTGAGAACCGGGAGTTTAACGGCCCCGATCCGGGACATCGTCCAGCGGGACAGCTCGCTGAAGAAGGCCTCACGGATCCGTCGCCGCCTGCCGACGAGACGCGGTATGTGGCGCAGGTTCTGGACGCTCGTTTCGTACTGCGTGGCAGTGCGGCTGAAACACAACTGGTTGCCTGCTCTGCATCTCCGCGACCTCCGTGCCTCCGTGGTTTCTCTTGCTGCGCAACAGCATGCGCCCGCTTCCCGAAGTAAGCCCCGCTTCTTCCCGACCCTTCCGGGGCCGGGGGTGGCGGGGGCCCGCAGGTTGTCGCGGGGTTCCAGGTCGGTGAGGCCGTGTTCTGGTGAAACGCGGGGTCCGCTGCGTGGATGGGATTGGGTGGTGCGCCCGGCGAGTGGATGCTCGCACGCAAGGCGTAAGAGTTGAGGAATGAGCGCCACCCCACGCTTCGCAAGACCCCCGACGGGACACACGCCGAGCGAGTCCGATCCGAACGCGACGGCTCGCCGGGGTCGATGCGAGGTGTGCATCAGCGTGGTGCTGCGTGAAGTGGGAGCCGCCGCCGCGTGGGACGAGGGTTCGGCCTTGGTGAAGGTGGGATGGTGTTTGGGGTGACGCGTCGTTGCCGGGTGCCGCGGACTTTTGGTCCGTGTGCTTCGGGAACCACGGCACGGCCGGCACGGACGGAAAGTCCGTGGCACCCCCGACACGCCTGCCGGCTCTTTGACAAGTGAAGCAGGGGCGTTGTCGCTCCACGAAAGCACGAGAGAAGAGAGAAGCCCACGCCGTGACGGCGTGGGCTTCGGGGGTGGTTTTGATTTGAAGGTTGGCTCGCTTTACCGCAGGTCGTCGGCCATCTCGTCGAGGGCTTCTTCGAGGTCGTCGAAGAGGGCGAAGATGTCGTCGAGCTTGGTGACCTTGAAGAGGAAGGCGACGTTGTCGGAGCAGCCGGCCAGGGCGATGCGGCCGCGCATGGGCTCGACTTCGCGGAGCAGCTCGACGAGGGTGCCGATGCAGGCGGAGGCGAGGAAGGTGACCTTCTCCATGTCGAAGACGAAGTTGCGGGCGTTCTCGTAGCGGAGTTTGTCCTTGCAGACTTCGAGCAGGTCGAGCATCTGCTCATGAGACAGCTCGGGGCCGTCGATGTGGGCGGTAATCATCGGGCCGGTCTGGTCGATCTCGTAGCCTTCGAGCGGCATGTCTCAGCTCCTGAAGCAGCGCGGTTCGGCGCGGTTCGGCCCGCGACACGGCGCGCGGGGGTTTCAGGAGGTATCGGCCCGGCGGGGGTGTAACTTTGGCGGGACGCGGCGGAGAAACCGTCTTGACCTTTTTCGGGGAGGGTCAAGTCGACGGTCGCCCGGTGGCTGGTGGGTTATTTCCGGTCCAGGGCGAGGGCGTCTTCGGGTTCGTCGCCGCGGTCGGGGGTGACGTTGCCGAGGTGGTAGAGCTCGTCCCAGACCTGGCAGTGGCCGTAGTTCTGGCCGTGGTAGGTGGCGAGGCTCTCGGTGCGTTGGGTGAACCAGGCGGCGTTGGGCATGCGTCCGGCGTCGTCGGCGTACCAGCCGGCGACGCGGTACCAGCGCTTGGCGATGGCCTCGCGGACCTTGGACTGCATGCCGTTTTCGAAGTGCGAGGGGTTGAGGGCCTCGTTGTAGTGGTCGGAGAGGAACCACTGGAAGAAATCGGGGTCGCTGGCGACGTGGTCGGCGATGGTCCACCGGCCGTGTTCGTCGAGTTCGAGCATGGGGGGGCGGCGCTGGCCACGGAGCAGGACGGGCTCGGTGAGGTTGCGGTAGAAGAGCATGCCGACGTAGTTGCTGCACAGGTCGGCGTTGGAGTAAGCGCCGGCGGTGAGTCGGCCCAGCAGCGCGTTCTCGCCGATGAGCCCGTCGTTCATGCCGAACTTGACCGCCTGCTCCATGGCTTCCTGGGCGCCCTTGCCCTGGTCGCGGGCCTTGTCGTAGTGCTTGTAGTAGCGGTGGCCCATGTCGACGAAGTGGCCGATCTTGTCGGCGCCCATGTACGAGCCGTAGGCCTGGAAGGTGCCGGCCCGCCAGATGCGCCCGATGATGCGCGGGTCGAGGATGAAGTGCAGGTCGGTGTGCATCGCGTTGTCGGCGTGGGGCTTGTAGATGACGATGGCGTCGTCGCCGTAGCCGTACTGCGTCGCGTCGGGGGGGTTCCACTCAAGGCCGTCGATGAGGGTGAGGGCGTCGGGGATCTGCTTGCGGACCATGTCGGCGACGCCGCGGGAGGAGCGGAGGTAGCCCAGCCGGCCGCCGGTGTCGGGTCGGTAGTCGCCGTAGGTGCCCTCGGGCCCCGCGTCGTAGGGTCGGGCGCGGGGGCCTTCGGCTTCGTCGATGCGTCGGTTGGCGGCGGCGACGCCGTCGCGGAGGGCCTCGCCGAAGAAGTCGCTGAAGTATCGGCCAAGGTCGGCGAACTCGCCCTGAGTGGGCATGAGGAACTGGTCGGTCTCGTGCGCCGCGGCGGGGGACGGGGCCACGGTGGCGGCACCGGCCAACAGGGCGGCGGTCAGGGCGGCGGTCCGGGCGGTGTCGTGAAACTTCATGGCGTCTCCCAGGTCCACCCCGGAAGGTGTGACCATCGAACAGCGTAGGGCGAGTAGGCCGGCCCGCGCCGGCACGGACCACAAACAAACCCCAGGCCGCGGAGAAGTCAAGGGTTTCGCAACCTTTGCTCCGGCGGGCGTCCGGTCGTGCGGGCTGGGTCGGCTGGCCCGGGGTGAAACCGCCTCGACCTTGGGGCGGAAGGGTCGAGTCGGTGGTCGCGCGGTTCTGGGTCTGGGTCTGAGCCTTGAGGTCGGGGTCTGGGCCAATGACGAAATCCGAATGACGAATGACGAAACGCCGAGCAGTTCCCCCGTTTTGTCACTCGTGCTTCGTCATTCGTTTTGACCTCCGTGTCAGAGGGTCAAGTCGATGGCCGCGCGGTCATGCTCCCGCCGCGGGGAAGTCGGCGTGGTTGATGACGGTGGCGGGGGTGCGTTGGCCGTCGGCGACGACCGTGACCGCGGTGCCCGGCTCGTGCCGACCCCAGCGGAGCATCGCCAGCGCGAGGCCTTGCTGACCCCACAGCGGCGAGACGGCCGAGCTGGTGACGCCGCCGATGACGCGTTCGTGGTCGTCAGCGTCGGCGGTTTCGTACACGGGTGTGCCGGCCAGCGGGACCGTGTCGGCGTCGAGCTTGAGCCCGACGATGAGCTTCTTGGGGTGCCCGAGGTTCTTCATGCGGGCGACGGCTTCCTGGCCGGGGAAGCAGCCCTTGGTGAAGCTGATGGTTGGCTCGACGACGCCGGCCTCTGCAGGCAGCGAGTCGGGGCCGAAGTCGATGTGGAACAAGGGCGTGCCCGCTTCGAGCCGGGCGGTGTTGTACGCCGACCAGCCGACGGGCCGGCCGCGCAGCGACGCGCGGCGGCGCTCGGCGAACGCCGCGGCCTGGTCCGCACCCGTCGCTGACGCTCCGGGCTCCGACGCGGCGACCGATCCAGCGTGGGCCGGCAGCGCCTCGTACCCCGCCGCGTCCAGCAGCGCCGTGTACAACGCCAGCGCGTGCTCGGACCGGCACCACAGCCGAAGCTCCATAACCCCGCAGGTCTCGCGCCGCGTGACCGACACCGCGATTTCAACACGGCCGTCCTCGTTGTCCGCGTTCGGTACAGAAAGCCGCACGACCTGCGTCACGTCCGGCGTCGCCAACGGCGGGTGACCGGCCTGTTCATCGTCTTCTTTCCCGACGCGCAGCGCTTCCAACAGCGCGACCGACGCCGGCCCCAGCAGCGCGAAGCATTGCCGGGTGGGTAGCCCATCTTCATCGGTGGTCGGTCCGAGGGTGACGTCCTCGGCGAACAACATCGCGTCGAGTTTGTCACGGACCGTGCCGGCGTCGAAGGCGTCGAGCTCGATCCAGGTCTCCGCGTCGCCGAAGTGCACGAGCGTGTCGGCTTGAATCCGGCCTTTCTGGTCGAGCAACAGCGCCCGCCGCGTCTGCCCGCCGGTCATGGTTTTAATGTCCTGCGTGAGCAGGCGGTGCAAAAAGTCGCGGACGTCGGCCCCGGTGATCGGCAGCACGCGCCGCCACGGCAGATGCAGGACGCCCACGTGCCGACGCACCGCGGCGTACTCCGCCTCGGGCTGGCCGAAGTCCTCGACGGCTTCGAGCTGCGTCGCGGGTGAACCGCCTTCAACGCCGTCGCAGACCGGCGGGCCGAACGGGAAGGTGACGGCACCCAGGCGTTCCTGCATCTCCACGAGCGTCGCGAGCGGGTCGGGCATGCGGGCAATGTATCCCGCGTCAGGGATCTGCGAACTTTGCCGACGCCGCGGCGTCATAATGCCAGTGCTGCGGGGTGGTCGCGTGGGCGATGGCAGCGGTGGCTTCTCCATCCTTTCTAAACCGAGGGCTTCTCATGAAACGGATCAAGTCGTGGTGGTGCCCGTTGTTGGTCGGACTTTTCGTTTTCGCGCAGGCGGGATGCACGTCGCAAACCGCCATGGAAGGACGCAGCGGCGTGATGCTCGGCCGCACCGCGTCGGCCGCGCCCATGAGCGACCTGTCCGGCCCGGCCGGCGGACGCGTGGCCAACGAACCCGCCCCCACCACCGCGCTCGCCGCGCCCAAGCCCGAAGCGCAGACCGTCGTGCAGGTCCAGCGGCAGGTCGTCTACACCGGCGCACTCACCGTGCTCAGCCCCGACCCCGCCGGCGCGATCGACGCCGTCAAACAGCTCGCCGACCGGCTCGGCGGGTACGCCACCAACATCACCGCCCAGGCGATCACCATCCGCGTGCCCGCCACGCAGTTCGACGCCGCGATGGACGCCGTCGCGGAACTCGGCCTGGTCACCGACCGCAACGTCCAGGCCGCCGACGTCACCGAGGAGCTTCTGGACCTGGACATCCGCCTCAACAACCTCGAAGCCTTGCGCGAACGCATGAAGGCGCTGCTGGAAAAGGCGGACAAGGTCGAGGACGCGCTCAAGATCGAGCAGGAGCTCGGCCGTCTGACCACCGAAATCGAACGCATCAAGGGCAAGCTGCGCTTCCTCAAGGACCAGGTCGCGCTCAGCACGATCACGGTGCGCTTCAACGCGCCGCGCGGCACGTCGAGCGGCCTGGCGACGCGCGTCCGGCCGTTCCCGTGGGTCAACACCGTCGGCGGCGAGGCCTTCGGCGCCGCGCGGCTGCCGCAGGCGCAAAGCCGGATCGGCAAGGGCGCCCGCATCGACTTGCCCGAAGGGTTCGTGCGGTTCTACCAGCAGGACTACCGCGTGTTCGCCATCGACCGCGGGCAGGTCGTGCTCAAGGTGACCCGCCACGCCAACTACGACCAAGCCGACACCTCCTTCTGGGTCGACCAGGTCCGCGACCGTTTAACCGAAGAGCTCGGCGTGCCCATCAGCGCCGCCCAGCGCGTCACCATCCGCGACAACGACCCCGGCTACGTCATGACCGGCAATCGGCCCGCGGGCAAGGACCGCCTGGGCTACTTCGTCGGGCTCTCCGCCACGGACGATTACGTCTACGCCGTCGAGGCGTGGGGCCCGGCCGACCAGGTCGAGCAACAACACGGCCGACTGATCGAGTCCCTGCGGACGTTAAGGGTGAGCCGGTTCTGGTGAGCGCCGCACGGCGGCTGGATAGTCATGGAATGCGGCCTTGCGTTTTTGTGCGTTCTTAATCCCACGGATGCCGGTTATTGCCTGATACGCTGGTATGCATGGCGGGTTCCGGTTTCGTCGTGAAGGGTCATTTGTCGCTGCTCTCTGCGTCGCAGCGCGAAGCGGTGGCGTCAGCCGTGACGCGGGCGGAGCAACGAACCTCCGCCGAATTGAAAGTCGTGATCCGCCGGCACGGGTGGGACCGGATTGACCGGACGGCGGCGCGGGTGTTTCACCGGCTGGAGCTAGACAAAACCTCTGGCCGCAACGCGGTGATGATCCTCTTGGTGCAGGCGAACCGTGAATTGTTGATCCACGGAGACACCGCCATCGACACAAAGGTTGACCAGATTTTCTGGGACGAAACCCGTGACGTCATGGTGGAGGCTTTCCGCAAGGGTGATTTCGAGCGAGGTCTGGTCGCGGGGATCGAACGGATCGCGGACGTACTGGCGGAACACTTTCCGCCGGACGACACACCGAAGAACGAATTGAGCAACGAGGTGGTGACCGATGCGTAACCACTGCTTGCCTGTCTGTGTCTTGGCTTTGTTGGCATCATGGTGTTTGGCCGGCACGACGCTGTCGCAAAACGCGACGCCTGCCAGTTTCGCCCCGTACCCGAACCCGGATGCGGGTTACGTCACTGATTTGGCAGGCGTCTTGTCGGTGGATCAGGAAGAGCGCATCGAGCAGAGCCTCTGGAAAGCGGAAGAAGAGGCCGGCTTGGAAGTCGCGGTCGTGACGATCGAATCGATCCACGACTACCCCAACACCGGCGCGACCACCATCGAGCGGTTTGCGACCGGGTTGTTCGACGCTTACGGCGTGGGCAACATGCCGGACAACAATGGGGTGTTGCTGTTGGTGGCGGTCGGCGACCGTGAGGCGCGGATCGAACTGGGGGCCGGCCACGGGCGCTCTCGGGACGCGGACGCCGACCGGATCATGCAGCGACGGATCGTGCCGGCGTTCAAGCGTGGCGACTACGCGGGCGGGATCACCGCCGGCGTTGTCGCAATCATCTCGGCCTTTGCCGGGATGGATGACACGGGGTTGTCCGCAGAGACCGGAGGCGTCGCGACCTTGAGCGACGGCTGGCGGTCATTGACGCCCGGAACGATCATCGCGGCGGTGGTGGCGTTGCCTCTGCTCGCCGCGGTGGCGGTCAGCCTCTTCCGCCACGGCAAGCGCGGCTGGGGCTGGGTCGTCGTGGGCGTCATCATCGTCATCCTGCTCTGGCTGGCGCGGACCGGTTGGATCGTGGCACGTCACGTCGGCGAGTCGGGCGGCGGTTCCAGTAGTGGTTCCTGGAGTTCCGGCGGGTTTGGCGGGGGCTTCGGCGTGGGGTTCTCGGGCGGCGGCGGTGCGTCGGGGAGCTGGTGATGCGTCGCGGCGACGAACCGGTGCTGCGCTGCCCGGCGTGCGACGACGCCGAACTGGAGCCGCAGCGCGTCCGCGGCAAACACACCGGGCGTGAGATCGAGCTCGACCGCTGCCCGCGATGTGGGGGTCTGTGGTTCGACGCCCGCGAACTCGAACGCGTGCTGGACGTCGCCGCCAAGGACCTGAACGTGGCGGACGACGCAAAAATGAGTCGGCGGCGGTGTCCCGTGGACGAGGCGTGGATGTTCGCGTTCGCCTACCCGCAGACCTGGGCCAACGTCGAGATGTGCCGGAAATGTAAGGGGCTTTGGCTCGACGCGGAAGACCTGGTCGAGATCGAGAAAGTTCGTCGGCACCTGACGCGAAAGGATGAGCTCGATCGCTACGCGCCGCTGACCGGATTGAAGGGCCGGATCATCCGCGCGATCAATCGGTCGTTGGAAGAGTTGATGGGCGGCTTCTGAGAGCGTGAGCTCGCTGATCGATGCGATGACCGGTCGCGGGCTTTACCATGCGGGCAACGACCTTTAGGAGTTCCCCCGTGCCCAAGAAGACCATCGCCGACCTCGACGTCGCCGGCAAGACCGTGCTCATGCGCGTCGATTTCAACGTGCCCCTGGATGATTCCGGGGGCGTCACCGACGACCGCCGCATCCGCATGGCGATCCCGACGATCCAGCACGTGCTCGACGCGGGCGGGGCGGTGGTGCTGATGTCGCACCTGGGCCGGCCCAAGGGCGCGCCCGACCCCAAGTTCTCGCTCAAGCCCGCGGCGGACAAGCTCGGCGAGCTGATCGACGCCGACGTCGAGCTCGCCGCCGACACCGCCGGGCCCGACGCGAGCAACCGCGTCAACGCGATCCGCCCGGGCCGGGTGATCGTGCTCGAAAACGTCCGTTTCAACGCCGGCGAGAAGAAGGGCGACGACGACGCCTACGTCAACACGCTCGCGGGCTTCGGCGACGTGTATTGCAACAATGCCTTCGGCACGTGCCACCGCACCGAGGCCTCGATGTACGCCGTCCCCCGGAAGATGAAAGAGCAAGGCAAGCCCGCCGTCGTCGGCTTCCTCGTCGAAAAAGAAATCCAGTATTTGTCCGACACCCTCGCGAACCCGCAGCGCCCGTTCGTCGCGATCCTCGGCGGGGCAAAGGTCTCCGACAAGATCAACGTCATCGACAACCTGCTGGGCGTCTGCGACCAGGTCCTCATCGGCGGGGCGATGGCGTACACGTTCTCGCTCGCGCAGGGCGGCAAGGTCGGCGGCTCGCTGGTCGAGAAAGACAAGGTCAAACTGGCGAAGAGCCTGATCGAAAAGGGCGGCGACAAGCTGGTGCTGCCCACCGACACCCACGCCGGCGACGACTTCTCCGGCGACTGCAACAAAAAGGTCGTCAAGGCCGGCGAGATCCCCGACGGCTACGAAGGCCTGGACATCGGCCCCGAGACCGCACAGCACTACGCGACAATCGTCCGCAACGCCAAGACCGTGGTGTGGAACGGCCCGATGGGCGTGTTCGAGATGCCGCCCTTCGACGAAGGCACCAAGGCCGTCGCCCAGGCCATCGCCGACTCTGACGCGACGAGCATCATCGGCGGCGGCGACAGCGCGGCGGCGATCGAACAACTCGGTTTCGCCGACCAGGTCACCCACGTCAGCACCGGTGGCGGCGCGTCGCTGGAGATGCTCGAGGGCAAGACGTTCGACAGCGTCGAGCTGCTGGACGAGAAATGAAGGGTTTTTCGCTGGTATCGGTCAGCGTGCGCCTGCGCGGCGAGCGGCATGGGCTCTGCCCCTGCACCCCGAAGCAGCGGCGTGCATCTTCGATACTTTGCTTCGTTGACGCGAGTGTTTTCGTGTCGCCAAGCGCGGTGAGTTGAGCCGGATCACGGTCCGCCTTGGTTTCTCGGGGGTGCAGGGGGTGTCGCTCTGCCGCCCGCCGCGCAGGCGATCTGCGGAGAAAACCACGGTCGATCTGCTCAGCGATGCCTGCACGCACACGACGGCTGCAACGGGAAAACTTCCCCATTACGCTTTCCGCCATGGCCCACCTCAAACACGGCATCATCGGCACCGGGGGGATGGCCAACGCGCACGCGGAGCGGTTCAAAGCGATCGAAGGCGTCGCGTTGTTCGGGTGTTTCGACGTCGTGGCCGAGCGGGCGGCGGGGTACGCGGAGAAGCACGGGGTGAAGCACGTGTTCGAGTCGGTGGAGGCGTTGCTGGACGGGTGTGATTCGGTGTCGGTGGTGACGCCGGACGCGTTTCATGCGGAGTTGGCGGTGCGGGCGCTCGACGCGGGGAAGCACCTGCTGTGTGAGAAGCCGTTGACGACGAACCTGTCCGACGCGCGGAAGGTCGCGAAGGCGGCGCAGGCGGCGGCGGACAAGCACGGCACGATCCACATGATCAACTTCAGCTACCGCGATTCGTCGGCGTTCCAGGAAGCCATGAAGGTCGCGGCGGCGGGGAAGCTCGGGCACATCCGCCATTGCGACGGGCGGTACATGCAGGCGTGGCTGGCCAACAGCGCGTGGGGCAGCCCGCTCAGCGAGGGCTGGCTGTGGCGGCAGCAGATCCCCACCATCCACGGCAAGCCCGGCGGCAAGGCGGCGGGCGGCACGCTCGGCGACATCGGCTGCCACATCCTCGACTTCACCACCGCCATCGCTGGCGACGCCAAGGCGTTGCGCTGCACCGCCAAAACCTTCCCGAAGGTCCATCCCGAGACACGCGAACTGCTGACCAGCTACGAAGGCAGGAAGCTCAACGCCAACGACTCGGTGGTCATCGAGCTGGAACTGGAAAACGGCGGGTTCGGGTGCGTGCAGAGCACGCGCTGGGCGGTCGGCCATCCGAACCAGGTCGCGCTGGGCGTGTACGGCACGGAGGGCGCGGTCGAGATCGACCTGGAGCGGGGTTTCACGAAGCTGCGGACGTGTTTGGGGCAGGCGGCGAAGAAGAACGAGTGGACGGAGACCGAGGTGCCGAAGACGCCGAACAACTACGAGCGGTTCGTGCGTTCGATCCAGACGGGGGAGAACGATCAGGCGGACGTGGTGCGCGGGGCGCAGGTGCAGGCGTATCTGGACGCGTGCGAACGCTCGGCGGAAGACGGCGGGACGCGCGTGGCGGTGCGGAAGTGGGCTTGAAGACCGTGAAACAAACGCACAAACCCCGAGAGGCGGAGCCCGCAAAGGTCGGCGTGACGCTTCGTGGGGCGGACGCTGGGTCAATCTCTCGGCGGCGGGTATCCTGAATTCGTGGTTTGATTCCTTTATCTGCTCTGCGGTCTCTGCTCCTCCGCGTCTGTGGGTTTGTCTACCGTCGTTCGGAAACACCGAAAGGGAAACCATGCTCCGTATCTTCGCCGCGACGACTTGTGTGCTTTTGATGATGGTTTCAACAGGATTCGCTCAGACCGACCTGGCCCTGATGACCAAGCCCTGGCGGGCGGACAGCCCGCTGGACATCGGCGGCGGGGTCTCGGGATTCAACACCGACCTCGACGGCACCACCGCCGACCTGGACCTGACTTTCGCGCGGTTTGCCGGGCGTGTTCGTCCCGACCGGGAATCAGACCACGCGTTCACGATCGGTTTCGACGTGATCCACCTCGAACTCGATACCGCCGACCCGCTGCTGCCCGAGCGTTTGCACAGCTCGGCGGTGGCGGTGGGCGCGAAGCTCGGCGGGTTCGAGGCCTTCGATCACGGCTGGGAGTGGGGCGCGACGCTGGGCGTCGGGCACGCCTCGTCCAACCCCTTCGGCGACGGCGACGGGTGGTACGCCCTGGGCTCGGTCTTCGCCAACACCCAGCTCGACGAGAAGTCCACGCTGCTGGTCGGCGTGGATTTCGACGGCAACCGCGTGGTGTTCCCTGATTTGCCGCTGCCGTCGATCCTGTACCAGACGCGTTATTCGGAGACGCTGACGCTGGCGCTGGGCTTCCCGGTGAACCAGATCGTGTGGACGCCCGACGAGCGATGGACGATCCAGGCGGGTGTGGCGGGCATCGCCTTCAACGCCCGGGCGACGTACGCGCTGCAGGACAACGTGCGGCTGTTTACCAGCTACGGTGGGGACGGCGAGGGCTTCCATGTCGCGGACGACGACAGCGACCGCCGGCTGTTCTACACGGCCCAGAAGGTCGAGGGCGGCGTCGAGCTGGGCGTGACCGAGCAGACCTCGCTGGTGATCGCCGGCGGGTTCGCGTTCGACCAGGAGTTCGAGCGCGGGTTTGATCTGCGGGATACCGACACGGTGCGCGAGTTGGATGATGCGGCGTATTTCCGGGTCGGCGGGCGGGTGGACTTTTGAGCGGGTGGGTCGGGTGCTGAGGTGAAGCGTTGAACGAGGCCCTGATCCAGGCCGTAGTGGCGGGGGTGCTGGCGTCGCTGGCGTGCGGGCTGGGGGTGCTGCCGCTGTTGTGGAAGCGGCTGGACCCGGCACGGCACGCGGGCGTGGGGTACGCGGCGGCGGGGGGGCTTATGTTCGCGGCGTCGGTCTACAACCTGATCGTCCCGGCGTTGCAGGGAGGCAGCTCGATCGCCGAGGACGGCTGGGCGCTGTGGAACGCGGACGGCTCGGGCGTGGGGCCGGTGCTGATCGGCGTGCTGGTGGGGGCGCTGTTCCTGGACCTGACCGGGAGGATCATCGAGAGCAAGGGGCTGGGCGAGACGTTTGGGCCGAACATGGGCGGGGCGACGGGGCTGCTGATTTTCCTGGCGATGTGCGTGCACTCGATCCCCGAGGGGGTGGCGGTGGGCGTGGGCTATGTGGCCGGCGAGACCGAGTACGCCCACAACCCCAACCTGGGCAATTACATTGCGCTGGCGATCGCGATCCACAACATCCCCGAGGGCCTGGCGGTGGCGATCCCGCTGCGGTCGGCGGGGGTGAGCCTGTGGCGGTGCTTCTGGCTGGCGGTGCTGACCAGCGTGCCCCAGCCGATCGCGGCGGTGCCGGCGGTGCTGGCGGCGTGGTTTTTCGAGCCACTCATGCCCGGCCTGATGGGGTTCGCGGCGGGGGCCATGATGTTCCTGGTGGTCAAAGAGCTGATCCCCGAGGCGTTGGAGCGGATCGGGGCGACGCGGTTGGCGTGGGCGTTCCTGCTGGGGTTCTCCGGGATGGTGTTGGTGCAAGTGCTTTTGTGAGCGTGCTTTAGGCCTCAGGCGGTCAGCAGGGCGGGGATCGCCATGCAATTACCGGGCCACGCCTAGCGGTTTCACGAAAAAAAATCAAGGCTTGAGTTGTGATGGGGTGTCGAACCTGCTACAGTGCCCCGTTCGCGGTCAAGGGCGACCGCGGCGATTTGGGCACAGCGTTGGGCGAGCACTGCGGCACTCTGACAACCTGAACGACCCCGACCCACTCCTGGCATCCCCGCGAGGACCTCGATGCAGCACCCCCCGGTTCGGAACTATGCCAAGCGCGGCGACGCGCTCCCTATTCCTCACCTTACCGCGGTTCAGCAGGTCGCCTACGAGCGCTTCCTGCAGATGGAAAAACCGTTCAGCGAGCGCGACCCCTATCTGGGGCTCGAGTCTCTGCTGCGCGAGGTGTTCCCGATCGTCTCGTACGACGAGAACATGTCCATCGACTACACGCACTACAAGCTCGACGAGGCGCGTTATACGCCCGACGAGTGCCGTGAGCTGCGCCTGACCTACGGCATGCCATTCCGCATCGGCGTGCGGCTGTCGCGGAAGGACAACCCCAACGTCTTCGAGGAAGAGATCTACCTCGGCGAGCTGCCCATCCTGATGGGCGGCGGCGAGTTCATCATCAACGGCGCCGAGCGCGTGATCGTCAACCAGCTCCACCGCTCCCCGGGTGTGGACTTCTCGATCGCGTCGTCCGAAGGCGACCGGCCGCTGCACTCGGCCCGCATCATCCCCGAGCGCGGCTCGTGGATCGAGTTGGAGGTGTCCAAGAAGGATGTCCTCCAGATGCGCATCGATCAGAGCACCAAGATCCCCGCGACCACCTTCCTGCGGGCGCTCAACGAGGACTACTCCACCACCGAGCAGCTCATCCGCACGTTCTACGACGTGCAGACCATCAAGGTCACCGAGCTCACCGCCGACCACTTCGTCGCCGCCCCGGTCATCGACACCGACACCGGCGAGGAACTCCTGCCCATCGGCGCCCAGGTCGGCGACAAGATCGACGAGATCGTCGGCTCGGCGCTCAAGACCATCGACGTCGTCGCCGGCGCCGTGGACGAGTTGATCCTCAACACCATCGCCGACGAGAAGCAGACGCACCTGCCCGAGGACATGCAGGTCACCGAGCACGAGGCGGCATTGCTGGCGCTCTACGCCCGCCTTCGCCCCGGCAACCCGCCGCAGGTCGACAAGGCCCGCTCGCTGTTCGAAGAGAAGTTCTACGACGAGAACCGCTACCGCCTGGGCAAGGTCGGCCGGTTCCGCATCAACCGAAAGTTCGAAGAGATCCAGCAGTCCGAGGACGTGATGAAGATCACCGCCGACGACTTCCTGGCCGTCATCAACTACATGCTCGACCTGCGGTCCAACCGCAACAAGGCGCACATCGACGACATCGACCACCTGGGCAACCGCCGGCTGCGGACGCTCGACGAGCTCGCCGTCGAAGAGATGCGCAAGGGCTTCCTGAAGCTCCGCCGCACCGTGCAGGAGCGCATGTCGGTCAAGGACCCCGACGAGCTGGCCAAGGTCGCGGACCTGGTCAACTCCAAGTCGATCAGCAGCGCGATCGACCACTTCTTCGGCCGCGGCGAGCTGTCGCAGGTCGTCGACCAGACCAACCCGCTCTCGCAGCTCACACACGAGCGCCGCCTGTCCGCGCTGGGCCCGGGCGGCCTGAACCGCAAACGCGCGGGCTTCGAAGTGCGCGACGTGCACATCTCCCACTACGGCCGCATCTGCCCGATCGAGACGCCGGAAGGCACGAACATCGGCCTGATCGCCTCGCTGGGCATCTTTTCGCGCATCGACGAGTACGGCTTCCTCCAGACCCCGTACCGCAAGATCGACAACGGCAAGGTCGTCGAGGGCAAGGCCGGCATCGAGTACCTCCGCGCCGACGAAGAGATGAAGGTCACGCTCGGCCCCACCGACTCGCTCGACGCCGACGGCAAGCTCAAGGACGGCAACCTGCTGGCCCGCGTCGACGGCGACCTCGCCCAGGTCGGCCCGGGGCAGATCGACTTCGTCGACATCAGCCCCAAGCAGATCGTCGGCGTCTCGGCGGCGATGATCCCGTTCCTCGAACACGACGACGCCAACCGCGCGCTCATGGGCTCCAACATGCAGCGGCAGGCGGTGCCTCTGATCAAGACGGACCCGCCGTGCGTCGGCACGGGCATGGAAAAGGAAGTGCCCAAGTACTCGGGCATGGTCGTCCGCGCCAAGCGGCCCGGCACGGTGACCTACGTCGACGCCCAGCGCATCGTCGTGGACAACGCCGACGAGTACGAGCTGCGCAAGTTCGTCGGCCTCAACGAGCGGACCTGCCAGAACCAGAAGCCGATCGTCAAGCTCGGCCAGAAGGTCAAGCAGGACCAGATCATCGCCGACGGTGCCGCGACGCAGGAGGGCGAGCTCGCCCTGGGCAAGAACTGCCTCGTCGCGTTCAACACCTTCGACGGCTACAACTTCGAGGACGCCATCGTCATCTCGGAGCGCCTGGTCAAGGACGACGTGTTCACTTCGATCCACATCGAGGAGTTCGACGTCGAGATCCGCGAGACCAAGCTCGGCCGTGAGGAGTTCACCCGCGACATCCCCAACGTCTCCGAAAAGATGTTGTCGATGCTCGACGAGAACGGCGTCATCAACATCGGCAGCTACGTCCGCCCGGGCGACATCCTGGTCGGCAAGGTCAGCCCCAAGAGCAAGTCCGAGCTGACCCCGGAAGAAAAACTGCTTCACGCGATCTTCGGCCGCGCCGGTGAGGATGTGAAGAACGACTCGCTGGAGGTCCCGGCCGGCACCGAGGGCATCGTCATCGGCGCCAAGCGGTTCTCCCGCCGCATGCACCTCAAGGACGAGCAGAAGAAAGAGCTCAAACGCGAGATGCGGCAGTACGAGCAGTCGATGGACGACCGTGCCGTCGCGCTGTTCCGCGAGTTCGTCGAGCAGGTCAACGAAGTCACCGGCACGGAAATGGTCGACCCCTCGACGCGGCAGAAAGTCGCGCAGTCGGACATCACCGAGGTCGTGATGGAGCAGATCGGCGACTTCGACCTCAAGTGGATCAAGGGCAACAAGGAGGTCCGCGAGCAGGCCGAGCAGCTCCACTCGCAGTTCTGGCCCCGCATCGAAGCGCTCGAGAAGGAAAAGGAGCGCAAGCTCGCCCACATGAAGCGTGGCGACGAGCTGGCGTCGGGCGTGCTCGAGATGGTCAAGGTGTACATGGCGACCAAGCGGCCGCTGTCCGTCGGCGACAAGATGGCCGGCCGGCACGGCAACAAGGGCGTCATCTCCCGCATCGTCCCCGTCGAGGACATGCCGTTCCTCGAGGACGGCACGCCGGTCGACATCCTGCTCAACCCGCTGGGCATCGGCAAGCGCATGAACGTCGGGCAGATCCTCGAGACCCACCTGGGCTGGGCCGCCCGCGTGCTCGGCTTCCAGGCGATCACGCCCGTGTTCGACGGCGCGACCGAGAAGGAAGTCTTCGAAGCCATCGAAGAGGCCAACACCCACGTCGAGACCCGCCTCGACGAAACCAAGGGCGCCCACGGCCCCGACGAGCTGCTGGCCAAGATGCCGCTGTCGGGCAAGGTCCAGCTCTACGACGGCCGGACCGGCGACCCGTTCGACCAGAAGACGACGGTCGGCTTCATGTACATCATCAAGCTGCACCACCTCGTCGACGACAAGATCCACGCCCGCGCGACCGGCCCGTACAGCCTCATCACCCAGCAGCCGCTGGGCGGCAAGGCCCGCACCGGCGGCCAGCGCTTCGGCGAGATGGAGGTCTGGGCGCTCGAGGCCTACGGCGCGGCGTACATCCTCCAGGAACTGCTGACCGTCAAGTCCGATGACGTGGAAGGCCGGACCAAGATCTACGAGTCCATGGTCAAGGGCACCAACACCCTCGAAGCCGGCATGCCCGTCGCCTTCGACGTCCTCTGCAACGAGGTCAAGGGCCTGGGCCTGAACATCACCATGGAGAAGAACGAGCTCGAAGGCACCGGCTCGTTCCTCTGATCAAAACCTTGGTCTCCCGGACGGGTCGCTTAAGCGGCCCGTCCATAGCCCCACCCGTTTTCCTTCCCTGCATTAAACCACGCCCGACACGGAGCGTCCCACCCATGGCCGAACAGCTCTACGACCGCGTCAACGACTACGCCTCGGTGAAAATCAACCTCGCCAGCCCGAACGACATCCGTTCGTGGTCCTTCGGCGAGGTCAAGAAGCCCGAGACCATCAACTATCGCACCTACCGGCCCGAGAAGGACGGCCTGTTCTGCGAGCGCATCTTCGGCCCCGAGCGTGACTACGAGTGCGCCTGCGGCAAGTACAAGGGCACGAAGTTCAAGGGCATCATCTGCGACCGCTGCGGCGTCAAGGTCACGCACTCGCGCGTGCGCCGCAAGCGCATGGGCCACATCAACCTCGCCGCGCCCATCGTGCACATCTGGTTCTTCAAAGCCATCCCGTCGCACCTGGGCAACCTGCTGGGCATGAAGACGTCCGACCTTGAAAAGGTCGTCTACTTCCAGGACTACGTCGTCACCGACCCCGGCGACACGCCGCTCAAGGAACGCCAGGTCATCACCGAGGACGAGTACCGCCAGGCCGTCACCGAGTACGGCAGCGGCTTCGTCGCGATGATGGGCGCCGAGGCGGTCAAGGAGCTGCTGCACACCCTCGACCTGCACGCCACCGCCGACGAACTCCGCGCCGACCTCGCCGCCACCAAGAGCAAGCAGAAGACCAAGGACCTCTCCAAGCGGCTCAAGATCGTCGAGCAACTCCGCAACAGCGAGAACGACGCCTCGTGGATGGTCATGGACGTGATCCCCGTGATCCCGCCGGACCTGCGCCCGCTGGTGCTGCTGGACTCGGGCAACTTCGCGACGTCCGACCTCAACGACCTGTACCGCCGCATCATCAACCGCAACAACCGGCTCAAGAAGCTGATGGACCTCAACGCGCCCGAGGTCATCATCCGCAACGAGAAGCGCATGCTCCAACAGTCGGTGGACGCGCTGTTCGACAACGGCCGCTGCCGCCGCCCGGTGCTCGGCTCGTCCAACCGTCCGCTCAAGTCGTTGACCGACATGATCAAGGGCAAGCAGGGCCGGTTCCGCGAGAACCTGCTCGGCAAGCGCGTCGACTACTCGGCCCGGTCGGTCATCGTCGTCGGCCCCGAGCTCAAGCTGCACCAGTGCGGCCTCCCCAAGAAGATCGCGCTGGAGCTCTACCAGCCGTTCATCATCCGCAAGCTCAAGGAGCACGGCCTGGTCGACACGATCAAGTCCGCCAAGAAGATGCTCGAGCGCCGCGACCCGGAAGTCTGGGACGTGCTCGAAGAGGTCATCTACCAGCACCCCGTGCTGCTCAACCGTGCCCCCACGTTGCACCGCATGGGCATCCAGGCCTTTGAGCCCGTGCTCGTGGAAGGCAACGCGATCCGCATCCACCCGCTGGTGTGCTCGGGCTTCAACGCCGACTTCGACGGCGACCAGATGGCCGTCCACCTGCCGCTGTCCGTCGAGGCCCAGGCCGAGGCGTCGGTGCTGATGCTCAGTCCGCACAACATCTTCTCGCCCGCCAACGGCAGCCCGATCATCTCGGCCGGCCAGGACATCGTCTACGGCGTGTTCTACCTGACCAAGATGCCCGAAGAGCCCAGCAAGGAGCTGGTCAAGGAACTGACCAGCCGGTCGGGCGAGCTCAGCGACGACATGGTCGCGCAGATGCGCAAGGTGCCCGACTACAAGGACCCGATCGAGGCGCTGCTCGCGTACGACCTCAAGAAGATCAGCATCCACGACCCGATCGTCGTGCGTCTGCCCGAGGGCCGGTACGGCGGCCTGGTCACCAAGGAGCGCGGCGACGTCGAGCCGATGCCCGAGACGCGGCGCGTCGTCACGTCCATCGGCCGGCTGCTGTTCAACGACATCGTCGCCGAGGGCATGCCGTTCTACAACTGCCAGCTCGGCAAGAAGGGCTGCTCACGCGTGGTCGACGACGCCTACGCCTTCAACGGCCGGCCCGCGACCATCGCCATCCTCGACAACATGAAGGAGCTCGGCTTCAAGCGGGCCACCACCGCCGGCCTTTCCTTCGGCATCACCGACCTGCGCATCCCGGCCCGCAAGCACGACATCATCGGCGCGACCCAGAAGAAGGTCGACCGTGTCGAGAAGGCCTACGCCGCCGGTGCCATCACCGAACGCGAGCGCTACAACCAACTCCTGGACCTCTGGACGCACTGCCGTGAAGAGGTCACCAAGGAAGTCGTCGGTGAGATGTCGCAGGACGTCCGCGATGAGGAAGGCCGCCGCGTGGAGATCGGCGACCCCAATGGGCAGAAGTACCTCAACGCCGTGTGGGTCGAGATCGAGTCCGGCGCCCGTGGCTCGATCGGCCAGCTGCAACAGCTCGCCGGCATGCGTGGCCTGATGGCCAAGCCGTCGGGCGAGATCATCGAGACGCCCATCAAGGCCAACGCCCGTGAGGGCCTGAACGTGCTCGAGTACTTCTCCAGCACCCACGGCGCCCGCAAGGGCCTGGCCGACACCGCGCTCAAGACCGCCGACTCGGGCTACCTCACCCGCAAGCTCTGCGACGTCGCGCAGAACGTGTTCACCTCCGTGCACGACTGCGGCACGAAGCGCGGCATCGCCAAGCGCGCGATCTACAAGGGCGACGAGGTCGACGTGCCGCTGCGTGACCGCATCTTCGGCCGCGTGGCCCGCGAGACCATCATCAACCCCATCACCGACGAGACGATCGTCTCCGAGAACGAGTTGATCTCGATGGACCAGGCCCGCCGGATCGAGGACCTCGGCATCGACACCGTCGTCGTGCGTTCGCCGCTGACGACCGACGCCGCCGTCGGCTGCTCCGTGCTGGACTACGGCATGGACATGTCCACCGGCAAGCTCGCCGAGATGGGGCTGGCCATCGGCATCATCGGCGCCCAGTCCATCGGCGAGCCGGGCACCCAGCTCACCATGCGGACGTTCCACACCGGCGGCGTCGCCTCGACCACCGCGGCCGACACCAACTACACCGCCGGCGTCGCCGGCAAGGTCGAGGTCCGCGACGCCAACGAGGTCCCGACCCAGGACGACGACGGCAACGACGTCAAGGTCACCCTCAAGCGCAACGGCGAGCTCTACATCCTCGACGACAAGGACCGCGAACTCGAGAAGTTCAAGCTGCCCTACGGCTGCTACCTCATGGTCGACAGCGGCGAAACCGTCAAGAAGGGCCAGCTGCTGGTCCGCTGGGACCCGCACCGCACGCCGATCCTCGCCGAGAAGACCGGCAAGGTGAAGTTCGAGGACATCGTCGTCGGCGAGACCGTCCGTTCCGAAGCCGAGTCCCAGGCGCAGCGCTCCAAGGGCGGCAAGAAGACCGGCGGCGGCACGCAGCTGGTCGTCACCGAGCACAAGGGCGAACGCCAACCGCGCATCATGATCTACGGCGACGACGCGTCCACCCCGCTGGACTTCCACTACCTGCCCGCCAAGGCCCGCATCGAGGTCGAAGACGGCCAGGAGATCGTCGCCGGCCAGATGCTCGCCCGCCAGCCCAAGGAGGCCTCCGGCTCCGCGGACATCGTCGGCGGTCTGCCGCGGGTCACCGAGATCTTCGAGGCCCGCAAGCCCAAGGACTCGTCGGTCATGGCCGAGATCTCCGGCACCGTCGAGCTCCACTCCGACAAGCGCAAGGGCAAGATGACCATCACGGTCAAGTCCGAGGCGGGCCTCGAGGTCGACCACCACGTCCCGCAGGACCGGCAGCTGCTCGTGCACACGGGCGACGAGGTCGAGGCCGGCGACCCCATCATCGACGGCCCGCAGGTCCCGCAGGACATCCTCCGCGTCAAGGGTGAAGAGGCGCTCTTCAACTACCTCATCGAGGAAGTTCAGAACGTCTACCGCGCCCAGGGCGTGACCATCAACGACAAGCACATCGAGGTCATCCTCGCCCAGATGCTCCGCAAGACGCGTGTCGACAACCCCGGCGACACCGAGCTGCTGCCCAACGAGGTCGTGGACAAGTTCCGCTTCCGCTCGGCCAACGAGCACGTCGCGGGCGCCGGCAAGGTCAAGGACCCCGGCGACACGAACCTCCGCGTCAACGAGGTTGTGGACAAGAAGACGCTCAAGGACCTCCGCGACAAGTGCGAGGCCGAAGGCAAGGAGCCGCCCAAGGTCGTCAAGGCCAAGCCCGCGACCGGCACGGTGCTGCTGCTGGGCATCACCAAGGCGGCGCTGCAGAGCGAGTCGTTCCTCTCCGGTGCGTCCTTCCAGGAAACCACGAAGGTGCTCACCGAGGCCGCGCTGGCCGGCAAGTCCGACGAACTGCAGGGCCTCAAGGAGAACGTCCTGCTCGGGCACCTCATCCCGGTCGGCACGGGCTTCGTCGATTACCAGAACCTGGACGTCAAGAAGCTCGCCGAGCCGCCCGTGCAGGAAGAGCTCTCCGCCGAGGAAGAACTCGAAGCCGCCGCGGCGATGGCCGAGACGATGGGTGCGCTCTCGCCCGACGAGATCACCACGACCATCGGCGAGTCGGCCCGCTTCGCCGAGCTCATCGGCGAAGAAGGCAACAAGAACTGACGCGTCCGGCGTCTCCCACAACCTGGACCACTCGAAGCCCACGGCGTCACGCCGTGGGCTTCTTTTTCGTCATGCCGATACGATCACGCCGTGGACACCACCGCGACCACCATCTCGTGCAGCGAGGTCTGGGGCGACAACCGCGCGGTGGCGACGACGCTGTCCCTGCCCGGGCTGAGCGGCTGGGTGCTGGCTCGCCCGTACCGCGGGCAGGAGGCCGGCGGCGATGTGCACTACGTCAGCTCCTGCGGCACCGGGCGCATCGCGCGGCTGCTGATCGCCGACGTCTCCGGGCACGGCGAGGAGGTCGCGGCCGTGGGCGGCAGCCTCCGCCGGCTCATGCAGCGCTACATGAATCACATCGACCCGCGCACGCTCGCGGCGCAGATGAACCGGGACATCGGCGGATTGGTCGACGGCGGGCGGTTTGTCACCGCGGTGGTCCTCACGTACTTCGCCCCCGACGGCGGGCTGTCGCTCTGCAACGCCGGGCACCCGCCGCCGATGCTCTACCGCAAAGTCAAGAACGCCTGGTCGCCCATCCAGCAGCCGGACACGGCCGGTAAGATCGCCAACCTGCCGCTGGGCATTCTCGAAGAGTCCGGATACGAAGGCCGCGAGCTCACGCTCGACCCGGGCGATGTCATGCTGCTCTACTCCGATTGCCTGATCGAAGCCCGCCGGCCCGACCGCGGTGGCGGGGGTGAAGACACGTCTGCGATGCTCGATGTCGCGGGCTTATGCGACACGCTCAACAATTTGGCCGGCGAAACCGGAGCGCCGCGCTCACCGCAGGGCTGGGTCGATGCGTTGCTCGCGCGGCTGGCGGTCGAGGGCTACGCGCTCGACGACGACCTGACCGCGGTCGCGTTCGAGTGCACGCAGCGCAGCGGCGGCGCGAGCGGCCTGGCCCGCGTCGCCGGAGTGTGGCGTGGGTTTGTGCTGGGTTTGAAGGGGTTGTTGAGCCGCGCTCCGGTCCCCTGGCCGGAGTTGTCGCGCGTCGGGATCGTCGGCATCTTCGTGCCCCGGCTTCGCCGCGACCGCGCCTGAGCGTCGCCGCGCTTTACAACCGCTCCGCCGCCAGCGACGCCAGCTCGCTGCGTTCGCTCTTGGCCAGCGTGATGTGGCCGACCAGCGCGTGGCCCTTGAGGCGTTCGATGAGGTACGCCAGGCCGTTGGACGCGGCGTCGAGGTACGGGTTGTCGATCTGGTTCACATCGCCGGTGAGGATGATCTTCGTGCCCTCGCCGACGCGGGACACGATGGTCTTCACCTCGTGCGGCGTAAGGTTCTGCGCCTCGTCAACGATCATGAACTGATGCGGAATCGACCGGCCGCGGATGTAGGTCAACGGCTCGAGCACGATTTTGCCGGCCGACATGAGCTGTTCGACGCGCTTGTCGCTGCCCTTGCTCTCGGCGTGCTGGCTGCCGGCCCCGCGTGTGGACATGAGGTATTCGAGGTTGTCGAAGATCGGCTGCATCCACGCGGAGAGCTTCTCGTCCTTGTCCCCGGGCAGGTACCCGATGTCCCGGCCCATCGGCATGATCGGCCGGGCGACCAGCAGCTTGTCGTAACGCTCCTCGGTGAACGTCTTGGTCAACCCCGCGGCGAGCGCGAGTAGTGTCTTGCCTGTGCCGGCCGTACCCAGCAGCGTGATGAGCTGCACGTCGTCGTCGAGCAGCAGGTCGAGCGCCATGGTCTGTTGCACGTTGCGGGCCATGATCCCGTGCACGGGCTTGCGTAGCGCGGTGACGGGGATGAGGTGGTCGGTGTCGGCCAGGCGTCGCGCGAGGCCGGTGTGCGACTCGTCGAGCTCGTTACGCAGATGCACGAACTGGTTGGCGAACAGCTCGATTTGTCTCGACCCCTGGTCGGGGTCTTCGACGATCAGGTGCGGCTCGACGGCTTCGATCTCGATCTGCTTTTCTTCGTAGAGCTGGTCGATGAGTTGGCCGGGCACGGCGAGGTCTTCGTAGCCGCTGTACATCCGGTCGGCATCGACCTTGAGCGCCTCGAAGTCCTCGGTGGTGATGCCCAGCGCGTCGGTGCGGACGCGGACGTTGATGTCCTTGGTGACCAGGATCGCGCGGCGGCCCTGCTGCTGCAGCATCCACGCGACAGCGATGATGCGGTTGTCGGCCGAGTCGAGGCGGATGCCTTGTGGCCGCTGATCCTCGTTGGCGAAGGCGACGCGGATTGTCCCGCCGTGCCCATTCCACTCCACGCCCTCGTCGAGCTTGCCTTTTTTGCGCAGCCGGTCGAGCTGGCGGATCACCTCGCGGGCACTGCGGCCGTTGTCGTCGTTGTTCTTCTTGAACGTGTCGAGCTCTTCGATGACGGCGAAGGGGACGACGACGTGGTTGTCCGCGAACAGGAACAGCGCCGCCGAGTTGTGCAGCAGTACGTTCGTGTCCAGCACGAAGGTCTTGACGGCCGCGGGCCTGGCGGTGCTCTGCTCGCTGGGTTCGGTGCCGGGGGTGTCGGTGAGGGGAAGGTCGATCGTGGCGGTGTCGCTCAAGATGGGCTCCCGGCCGGGCGGTCTCGGACGTGGCGTCCGACGGGCCCGGCAGTGTTCTTTCTCCGTGTCTCGATCCATTCAAACTATCGACGCGTCGGCGGGGCCGGGCCAAGTTATTTGGACCTCATTTTCACTGGCCCGGAGCCGAATCATGTTTCCGTCGGAGTGTCCTTACGCGGTGCTCACACGCGGGGTTCGCGGTCGCGGGTGTGTTTGCGGGGCGTTAGCCGGGCCGAACCGCCCCGAACGACGCGAACCGGCTGTTGACGTGCAGCACCTCGGGGTCGGCGAAGCCCACAGCCTTGAGTTTGGCGAGCTGCCAGAACAACGGCCGGGGTGTGTCTTCCTTTTCGACGTACCCGAAGACCTGGTCGCGGTACGCGGCGTCCTTGTAGTTCTTCAGGTACTCACCCCAGCGGTCCCACATCATCGCCCGCACCGGAGGCCGACCGTACTCGAGCGAGTCGGCGATCCAGAACGACCCGCCCGGCCGAAGCGAACGGAACACCGAGGAAAACACGGCGTCCCACTCGTCCTCGCCTCGGAGGTGGTGCAGGCACTGCGCCGCCATGACGATGTCGAAGTGCTCGTGCCCGAAGTCGAACGCACGCACGTCGGACTGCACCGCTTCGATCTGCGAATCCGGGGACGCTGCGCGGATGCGCTGCGTCGCGCGGTCGAGCATCGGTTGCGAAAGGTCGATCAGGGTGACTTGCGTGGGTGCCGCACCCCCGAACTTCTGCAACAGCTTGAGCGTGTAGTTGCCGGCCCCGCAACCGAGGTCAAGGATGTGCTGGGCGTTCGGCGTCACCGCCCGCGCCGCCGAGGTCAGCAGCTCAATGTGCAGCGGCGAGTCGAGCGCCGCGGCCTGGCCGGTCTCGAGGTTGCTGAAGCGTTCGACGTCGGCGTCGAAGCGTTGTCGGATTTCATCGACGGTGGATTTGTGGTCGTAGCCTGCATTCATGAACGCGCTCCTGTTGGGGGTGCCGACACCGACGGCTGAACGGGGGTGCTGCCGACCCATCGACTCATGTGCAACTCGCCGATGTATTGGCCATCGCGTTTGGTGCCCCATCGGCACTCGCCTTCGCGCTCAAAGCCGGCCTTTTCATAAACATGGATCGCCCGCGGGTTGTCCGAGTTCACGCACAGCGAAAGCACTTCGAGCGTCGGTTCGGCTTGGGCCCACGCGATCAATTCCTGCATCAGGCGTTGACCCAGCCCCCGCCCGCACCAGTTGGCGGTGAGCGAGATGCCTACCACGCCGCGATGACGCATCCGCACACGGCTGCCGACACCCACGCCGCACATCCCGGCCAGCTCGCCGTCCTCGGCCACTGCCAACACCTGAACGCCGCCGTCTCGCCGACGCTGCCGAATCCAGTCCTGCTCCCACGCCAGCGTCGGCAACTCGTCATCGGGGCCGAACGATATCCCGGTGGATTCCCGGCGGACACGGTCCAGTCGATCGATCAGGGCTTGCGCATCGCTTTCCTCCGGGCTGCGAAGCGACAGTGTTGCGCCGTCGCGCAGCGTGATGGTTTGAGGCTCGATAACGCTCACGGCTGCGCCACCGTTTCGGAGTCTGCGTCCGGGCTGGTCGCGGCGACGGCGCGTTCCTGCGTGGTCTTGATGCGGTTGATCGCGGCGAGGTACGCCTTGACGGCGGCCTCGATGACGTCGGTCGACAGACCGCGCCCGCGGACCTTCCGGCCGTGGTGGTTCACCTGCACGGAGACTTCGCCCTGCGCTTCCTTGCCGCCGGTGACGGCGCGGGTCTCGTAGCGCTCGAGCGCGACGGTGACGCCGGTGATGATCTGGATTGCGGAGTAGCACGCGTCGATCGGGCCGTCGCCGTACGCCGCTTCGCGACGGATCTCGCCGGACGAATCGCGCAGCTCGACCAGGGCCACCGAGGTCTCGTCGCTGCCCGCGGTGACGGAGAACTTGGCCAGTTCCCACAGCTGCCGGCCGGCGCCCAGCAGGACATCCAGGATCGCCTCGATGTCTTCGTCGTAGACGTCCTTCTTCTTGTCCGCCAGTTGTTTGAAGCGGTCGTAGACCTTTTGCAGGGTGTCGTCGTCGATGCGGTAGCCCAAGTCCTTGATGCGGTCGGCCAGCGCGTGTCGCCCCGAGTGCTTCCCTAAAACCAACTTGGACTCGGGCACGCCGATGTCGCGCGGGTCCATGATCTCGTAGGTCTCGCGGTGTTTCAGCACGCCGTCCTGGTGGATGCCGGACTCGTGGGCGAAGGCGTTCTCGCCGATGACGGCCTTGTTGCGCTGCACGGTCAGGCCGGTCAGGTTCGAGACCATACGCGAGGTCTTGAAGATCTCGGCGGGCTTGATGTTCGTGGTGAAGCCGGCGTAGTAGTCGCCGCGCGTGCGCAGGGCCATGACGATCTCTTCCAGCGCCGCGTTGCCGGCGCGTTCGCCGATGCCGTTGATGGTGCACTCGATCTGCTTCGCGCCGTTCTGCACCGCGGCGATGGAGTTGGCGACGGCCAGGCCCAGGTCGTTGTGGCAGTGCGAGGACAGCACGATGCCGTCGCGGTCGATCTGCGGCAGTTGCTCACGCATGTGGGCGAAGATGTGGCCGTACTCCTCGGGCACGGCGTAGCCCACGGTGTCGGGGATGTTGATGGTGGTGGCGCCGGCTTCGATCGCGGCGGCGGTGATGTCGACCAGGTAGTTCAGCTCGGTCCGGCTGCCGTCTTCGGGGGAGAACTCGACGTCTTCGACGTACTGCCGGGCGTGCTCGATGGAGCGTTTGGACAGCGCGATGATCTCGTCGAACGCCTTGCGCAGCTTGTGCTCGCGGTGGATCTTGGAGGTCGCGCAAAACACGTGCACCCGTCCGCCCTGCGGCGCGGCCGCGTCTTTCACGGCCTCGCCGGCGCGTTCGATGTCCTTGGGCACGCACCGGGCCAGGCCGCAGACGGTCGCGTGCTCCAACTCGCCGGCGATGGCCTTGACCGCCTCGAAGTCGCCGTCGGAGGTGATGGGGAAGCCGGCCTCGATGACATCCACACCCAGCTTCTCGAGCTGCCGGGCGATCTCGATCTTCTCGTGGTGGTTCAGCGACGCGCCGGGCGACTGCTCGCCGTCGCGCAGGGTCGTGTCGAAGATGCGGATGGGGGAAGGATCAACGGGTGATGGGTTGGCGTCGGGCATGATGATGGCCTTTAGTGATCCGGATGGCGGATGGCGGATTGCGGATGGCGGATGGTGCGGGTGTGGGAGTGGGTGGGCGAGTATCCAACAAAAAACCCCGTCGGGGCGTGCCGGCGGGGTCGGTGAGATTCGGGGGATGAATCGCGGAGCCCTAGCCGGCGGACGAGATAAGCAGGAGCCCGAGGAGGGCCTTGCTCAGGTTGCCGGCGAGGGTGGCGGGGCGGTTCATGGCTGTGGAAGGTATCGGTCGGGCCGGGCGGTGTCAATGAGTTTGTCGATGGGCGTTGGAGGTTTGGCGTGGATCGACCGGCCGTTTGATCGTCTGGCACGGTCATTTATTGCTCGGCCAGTTGATCGCTTACCGAGCACCCTCCCCCGGCCCCTCCCGGGGGGAGGTGGGTTTTGCGGGCGTTTGGGTGTGAAGGTGTGCGGGTTGTGCGGGCTTGAGTTCGGAGAGTTGCGGCGTTTGCTTGGGCGAAAGGGTGCGTGCCTCGCAGCGCGGATCGTACGTTCGGTGTGGCCACGGCTTGAGCCCAGGAGTGGGTGCGGCCGCGACGAGTCCGAACCGAAAGGCAAACCGATGGACATCATCCAACAGTATTGGTCAAACGTTTCGAGCGGTCAGGCGTGGCTCTGGCTGACCAGCGACGCGACCGGGCAGCGCCTGGGCCTGGGCGTGCTGCTGTTGGCGGCGGTGCTGAGCGTGTGGCTGGTCGCGCGGTTCGGCCACGCGATCGTCAAGAAGCTCGGCCACCTCCCCAAGCTGCTGATGATCGTCGCCAGCGCGTACTACATCGCCGTGCTGATCCTCAAGCTCGATCCGGTGCAGTGGGCCCCGGCGGCGGCGGTCGCGGCGCTGGCGGTGCTGGTGCTGGGGCTGGCGTCCCACGCCCGTAAGCAGCAGGGCGGCAAGGGTGGCGGCAAGCACAAGCCCAAGCCCGCGTGATGTCGCTTCAAACCGGATCGGTCTGGTCGGTGGTCGGCGCAAGCTCGACGGCCGCGTATCCGCCGGTCTTCTTGAAGTACACCCACAACCCGACGTAGCACACGAACATGATCAAGGGCAGGACGGCGACCTGAACGAGGGCCTCCTGCTTCGCCTCGTTCTGCACGGCGGTGACCTGGGTTTGCTGGTCGTCATCGAGCGCGGCGAGCTTGGGTTCGTCGATCGCGTAATAGGTGCCCAGAACGCCGACGCGTGGCTCGCCGATGACCTGCGCGTAGAGCGCGGGCTTTTCTTCCTGCAGCACGCTGGTGACGTGGTGGTCCTGGATCGCGCCGATGACGGGCGCGCCGAGGATGCCCACGCCGAGCATGCCGACGCCGGCGATGGCGTTGAGCGTGAGCGCCCCGCCGCGGGGGAAGCGTTCGGCGATGAGCCCCAGCGTCGTGGGCCAGAAGAACGTCTGTCCGACGCCGTAGACGGTCGCCGCGGCCAGGATCGCCACGCCCTGCACCTTCGATAGAAACATCAGCCCCAACGCCGCGAACAGCGCGCTGAGCGCAAGCATGCCCAGCGGGTTGAGCAGCTTCACGACCGGCCCGGCGAAGAGGCGCAAAACCATCATGATCGTCGCCGTGTAGACCAGCACCCAGCCGCCGTCCAGGCCGAACGCCGCCTGCATGACCGGCTGCATCAGTGATTTGATCCAGGTGTCCGTGCCGATCTCCGTGATCGCGAGCAGAATCATGACCAGCAGCAGGAAGATGAACAGCGGCCGGCCGAGCGTGCGGACGTACGCGGCGTAGGTCATGACGACCATCGCGGTGATGATGCCCGCGGCGATCATCCAGCCCTTGGCGGGGATCTCCGCCAGCCCGCCGATCACGGCCATGAGTTGCCAGACCACCAGGCCCGCGGCGATCAGCGCGCCGCCCGCGCCCATCTCGGCGAGCATGTCGCGGTACGGCACACCCGCGGCGACGCGCTCGTTGATCGGGAACTTCGCCCGAAGGATCATCAGGCCGTACGCCGCCGTGGGAAGCAGCAGCAGCCCGACCTTCCAGCGCCAGTCGATCGGGTGGTCCGCGGTCGCGTCGGCGAGCCCGCCGATCAGCCCGCCGGGGTTCATCGACAGCGTCAGCAGCCCCGCGACGATGATGCCGCCCGGCCAGCCCGCGTGCAGGATGTTCAGCCACTTGGTCTTGCCGCGGTGGGCGTAGACCGTCGCGATCACCGGGTTGATCACCGCCTCGACCGTGCCCGCCGCCAGCGCCGCAATGAAGTTGCCGGCGTACAGGCCCCAGTAGCCGTCGAGGTACGTCCCCGCCGACATCGTCACGACCACGGACACGACGTGGCACGCCAGCGCGAACGCCATGGCCTTTCCGTACCCGATGCGGTCGACGATCAACGAGAATAGCACGATGCTGATCGCGAACGGCCAGATGCCCGCGCCCAGCACCTCGCCCTTCTGCGTCGCGCTCAAGTTGAACATCACCGCCCACTCGTCGATGAGCATCAGCCGGATCATGAACGCGAACGACGTCGCGATCAGCGCGACGAAACACGTCGCGAACAGCCAGCGGTGGTCGGATCGGGACAGCGAAGACTCGGTGACGGCGTCATCCATGGTTGCTTAGCCGGGTTGAATTGGACAGAAGCGATTCGCGTGGCGGCTTCACAGCCAGAACGAGAAGTACAGATACATCCCCAGCACCAGCCCGACCACGACAAAGCTCAGCGCGTACTCAAACGGCCCGCGTGCCTGGGCGAGTTCCGCGCGGTCTTCGTCGCTGATCTGGCCGTACACCAGCCCGTCGAGCTGGTCCTGCCGCGGCGGGGCGGTGAGCCACGACGCAACCAGCACCACGACCAGCGACACCGCGAACAACACGCCGCAGTAGTACAGAAAGTTGAAGTCGCCGATGTCCGCGAGCAGCGCCGGGTCGGCCGACTTCTTCGGGTCGTCGTGGCCGTAGAACGTCTGGACGGTCAGCTTGCCCATGCCCAGCAAAAAGCCCAGGCCCAGGCCCCACAACGCGCCGGCGAGGTTCGTGCGCTTGTAGAACAGACCGAGCAAGAACACCGCCGTGATCGGCGGCGCGAGGTAGCCCTGCACCTGCTGCAGGTACTGGTACAGCCCGCCGCCGGCGACCTGCTTCATCACCGGGATCCACAGCAGACCCAACGCGACCACCACCACCGTCGCCACCCGGCCGACGTTGACGTAGTGCTTCTGACTCCGGGCCGGCCGCAGCTTCTCGTAAAGGTCCACCGTGAACAGCGACGCGCTGGAGTTGAACAGCGACGACAGCGAACTCATCAGCGCCGCGATGAGGCCCGCCACGACCAGGCCGCGCAAGCCGACCGGCAACAGGGCCTTCACCGTGCTCGCAAACACCAGGTCGCCGTCGAGGTCTCCGCCTTCCTTGGTCGGCAGCACGATCAGGTCGCTCTTGAACAGCGCGAACGCGATCATCCCCGGCAGCAGGAAGATCAGCACCGCCCACGATTTCAGGAAACCACCCCAAAGCGCACCCCGCCGGGCGTTCTTCAAGTCTTTCGCCGACAGCGTGCGCTGCACGATGTACTGGTCGGTACACCAGTACCACACACCGATGATCGGCGACGCGATCATCACGCCCAGCCACGGGAAGTCCGGGTCGCTGTTGGGCCGCCACAACGCGAACTCCTTGGCGTAGGGCGCGAGCGTGTTCTGCAACTCGCCCCAGCCGCCGAGCTTGGAAAGGCCGATCGCGGTGATGCACGCCGAGCCGGTCAGCAGGATGACTGCCTGGATCGTGTCGGTGTAGAGCACCGCGCGGAACCCGCCGAACACGGTGTAGACGCCGGTCAGCAGCACCGTCGAGAACGCCCCGACCCAGAACGCCATTTCCGGCGAGCCGAACGTCTCGGGCAGCAGCGCCTGGAACACCACCGCGCCCGCGTACACCGTCACCGACACCTTCGTGAAGATGTACGCCACCAGCGACACCACCGACAGCAACATCCGCGCCGAAGGCCCGAATCGCTTCTCGACAAACTCGGGCACGGTGTAAACGCCCGACCGGTAGTAGAACGGCACGAACACCCACGCCAGCAACACCATCAGCCACGCGTGCAGCTCCCAGTGCGCCATCGCCATGCCGGTCGTCGCGCCTTGTCCGGAAAGCCCGACGATGTGCTCGGACCCGATGTTCGACGCGAACAGCGACGAGCCGATCACGAAGAACCCGACGTTCCGCCCGGCCAGGAAGTAGTCCTCCGTCGTGTCCTGCTTCCGGCTGGCCCACCACGCGATGCCGGCGACCACGAGGAAGTACCCACCGATCATCACCCAGTCGAGCGGCTGCATGTCAAGGCTCCCGAAGCGGAGAATGGCGGAAAGAGAAATGGCGATCTGTTGAACCGTCCCCGTGACGCGACAGATTAGCGAATCGTTCGGCCTGCTTCTTTCGCGAAATGCCCGCCGACCGACCGGAACCACGCCGGCAGCCGCCGATTTGAGACGCGCCGCCCGATCCGTCATCATGCTTGGCTCGGCGCGTGGGTCCACTCCGACGCGCCGAGCCCGGCCCGTACCCCGCCGCCGCGCCGCCAACCCCCAACGCATCCCGAGAATCCCCCATGCCCGACGCGACCATCGTCTACACCAAGACCGACGAAGCCCCCGCCCTGGCGACGTATTCCCTGCTGCCGATCCTCGAAGCCTTCGCCAAACCCGCGGGCGTCGCGTTCGAGCTCAAAGACATCTCCCTGGCCGGCCGCATCCTCGCGCACTTCCCGCAGCGCCTCCGCGACGATCAGAAGACGCCCGACGCCCTGGCCGAACTGGGCGAGCTCGCCAAAACGCCCCGCGCAAACATCATCAAGCTGCCCAACATCAGCGCGTCCATCCCGCAGCTCGCCGCCGCGATCAAGGAGTTGCAAGGCAAAGGCTTCGACGTCCCGGACTACCCCGTCGAACCCAAAACGCCCGAAGACGAAGCGACCAAGGCGACCTACGCCAAGGTGCTCGGCAGCGCCGTCAACCCCGTGCTCCGCGAGGGCAACTCCGACCGCCGCGTCGCCGGCCCGGTCAAGGAATACGCCCAAGCCAACCCGCACTCGATGGGGCCGTGGAGCAACGACAGCAAGACCCACGTCGCGCACATGGCCGACGGCGACTTCTTCGGCAGCGAGCAGTCCCACACCTGCCCGGACGCGACCACGGTCAAGATCCAGCACGTCGGCAGCGACGGCAAGACCACTGTGCTTAAAGAAGGCCTCAAGCTCGAAGCCGGCGAAGTCCTCGACGCGTCGCGCATGAGCGTCAAGGCGCTGCGGGCGTTCCTGGCCGAGCAGGTCGCCGACGCGAAGAAGCAGGGCGTGCTGTTCTCCCTGCACATGAAGGCCACGATGATGAAGGTCAGCGACCCGATCATCTTCGGCCACTGCGTCGAGGTGTTCTTCGCCGAGTTGTTCGAGAAGCACGCCGACACCTTTAAGAAGCTCGGCGTCAACGCCAACAACGGGTTCGGCGACGTGGTGAGCAAGACCGCCGACCTGCCCGCCGACGAGAAGGCCGCGATCGAAAGCGATCTGCAAGCGCTGTACGACGCGCAGCCACCGCTGGCGATGGTCGACTCGGACCGGGGCATCACGAACCTGCACGTGCCCAGCGACATCATCATCGACGCGTCGATGCCGGCCATGATCCGCGCGTCGGGCCAGATGTGGGGCCCCGACGGCAAGCAGAAAGACACCAAGGCGGTCATCCCGGACCGCTGCTACGCCGGCGTGTACGCCGAGACCATCGACTTCTGCCGCGGCAACGGCGCGTTCGACCCGAGCACGATGGGCAACGTGAGCAACGTCGGTCTCATGGCCAAGAAGGCCGAGGAGTACGGCAGCCACGACAAGACGTTCGAGGTCGCCGCCGACGGCAAGATGCAGGTCGTTGATTCGAGCGGCAGTGTCATCTTCGAGCACGATGTCGAGGCCGGCGATATCTGGCGCGCCTGCCAGACCAAGGACATCGCCATCCGCGACTGGGTCAAGCTCGCCGTGTCCCGCGCCCGCGCGACCGGCAGCCCCGCGGTGTTCTGGCTGAACCAGGAACGCGCCCACGACGCGGAACTCATCAAGAAGGTCGAAGCGTACCTGCCCGAGCATGAGACGGCCGGGCTGGACATTCAGATCATGCCACCGGTCGAGGCCACGCGACACGCCTTGCAACGCTGCAAGACCGGCCAAGACACGATCTCCGTCACCGGCAACGTCCTGCGCGACTACCTCACCGACCTGTTCCCCATCCTCGAACTGGGCACGAGCGCGAAGATGCTTTCGATCGTCCCGCTGCTCGAGGGCGGCGGGCTGTACGAGACCGGGGCCGGCGGCAGCGCCCCCAAACACGTGCAACAGTTCGTGCAGGAAGCGCACCTGCGCTGGGACTCGCTGGGCGAGTTTCTGGCCATCGCCGTGTCGCTCGAAGATCTGGCGGAGAAAACGAGCAACGGCAAGGCGAAGGTGCTGGCCGAGACGCTCAACGCCGCGACGACGAAGCTGCTGAACACCAACAAGTCCCCGCTGCGCAAGGCCGGCCAACTCGACAACCGCGGCAGCCACTTTTATCTAGCGCTCTACTGGGCCGAGGCGCTCGCGGCGCAGGACGCCGACGCCGAACTGAAAAAGACCTTCGCGCCGCTCGCCGACTCACTCGCGTCGAACGAAGCGGCAATCCTCGCCGAGATCGACGCGACGCAGGGCCAGCCCGCTGACCTGGGCGGCTACTACCTCCCCGACGACGCCAAGGCGTCCGCCGCGATGCGCCCCAGCGCGACCTTCAACGCGCTGATCGCGACGCGATGAATCTCGTTGTTTCGTGCGTACACGGATTTGCAGCGAATGCAATTTGAAGCGACGCGGCTTGCCGCGTTGCGGCCGCCAAGTATCATCCTCCCGTGGTCATCGCGTTCCACTTCATCTTCAGCGCGTACGGTTACTGGCTCCCCAATGACCCGCGCGGTTCGTGGTCCGACGCCATCCGCCGCTACGAACTGCTCGCGTTTGGCCCAGCGACGAAGGTCGAGACCACCCGTTCGCTCGCGGCCGACCCGCACGATATGGCGCTCCGCAAAGCGGCCAAGGCCGCGCTGAAGTACCCGCCGGTGCGGTTTAACGGAAAGCAGGCGCAATTGATTCCCCAAGGTTTTCACCAAGCCTGTGACGAAGGCGGCTACAAAGCTCACGCGTTGGCGACGCTGCCTGACCACGTCCACCTGGTACTCGCCTGGAACGCCCGGCACATCGACGAGATCGCGTCACACTTGAAAGCCAAGGCGACCGCAGCGTTGAACCGTGCCGGACTTCACCCCTTGGCCGCGTATGCGTCGGAGAGCGGGCGTGTGCCGTCGCCGTGGGCGCGGAAGTACTGGTGCCCGTTTGTCCGTGAGCCCGACCACCTCCGACGAGTCATACGTTACGTGGAGAACAACCCGGTCAAGGCGGGGCTGCCGCGTCAGCGCTGGTCGTGGGTTGAGCCGTGGGCAGGGTGAACGCGGGCGACGCGATGAATCGCGTCGCTTCGTGCGGGCGGGTTGATTTGTCCATCCTTATCTACGAAGCGACGCGGCTTGACGCGTCGATCGGTTCCAGGAGTTAGCGATGCGGAAAACATCAGCCACAAGATTGGCGGATCGGCATTGGCTTTTGATCCTGCTCGCGCTGTTGCCCGCCGCAGCGGGGTGCCGGGCGGAATCGACCGCGGTCGCCCCGTCGTCCGACACGTCGCGCGTCGCGGACCGGATCGACCTGGAAAAACTCGGCGTGCGTCGCGCGGTGGTCGTGCATTACTGCCGTCACGACGAGTCCTACGCCGGCTGGAACCTCTGGGTCTGGGCCGACGGCGCGGGCGGTGCCGCGCACGCGTTCTCCGAGCCGAGCCCGGACGGCATGGTGTACGCCGTCATCCCGGTGCACGACGACGACGCGGCACGCCTCGGCTTCATCGTCCGCCGAAACGAGTGGGAAGCCAAAGACGTCGACCGCGACCGCTTCATCGAATTGCCCAAAGAGCCCGGCGTCGCCGAGGTCTGGCTGGTGTCGGGCGACCCGCGGGTGTACGACGCGCCCAGCGACGTGTCGCTCGAACCCGAAGCGGTGGCGGCCTTCCTCGACGCCGGCGACGCCGTCTCCTTCGCGGTCACCGCGAAGCTCACCGATGCGCAGCGCGCGGCGGTGTCCGTGAAGGCGGGAGGTGAACGCGCCTTTGAAGTCGCGTCCGTCGAGCGCAAACCGGAAGCTTCCGGGGCCGGCGTGGTCTACACCGTCCGTTTGGCCGAAACAGTCTCCGCAGATGATCTGACCCATCTGAGCGTGTCGGTGCCCGGGTTGCAGACGATGCCGGTGTTTGCTCGCGACGTGCTCAATGAGCCGCGGTTCACCCCGCTGGAAGCCGAACTGGGCGCGGCCTACGCACCGAATGCGACGACGTTCCGCACCTGGTCCCCGGTGGCCGACCGCGTGACCGTGCGCGTCTGGTCTCCCGATGGCAAACGCCTGACGTACGACCTGGCGCTGGAACCGCGCGAACACGGGTTGTGGGAAGTTTCCGCGCCCGGAGACCTGCACGGGCACCGCTACCGCTACGCCTTCGAGTCCTACGGCCGGCGTCGCGAAGTCGCCGACATCCACGCCGTCGCCGCCACGCCCGACAGCACATACAGCATCGTTCTCGACCTGGACCGCACCGACCCGAACGGCTGGGGCACGATCCCCAACCCGCCGCGCGCGCACGCCACCGACGAGGTCATCTACGAGGTCCACGTGCGCGACTTCACCGCGCATGATCGAAGCGTGCCGGACAACTTGCGGGGCATGTATCTCGGGCTGATCCACGAGAACCCCGGCGGCGACGACCAACCCGCGACCGGACTCTCGCACCTGCAACAACTCGGCGTCTCCGCGATTCACCTGCTGCCGATCCACGACTTCGGCTCCGACCGCCACGCGTACAACTGGGGCTACTGGACGTCGCTGTTCAACGTGCCCGAATCCAGCTACAGCACCGACCCCGACGACCCGGTCACGGTGAGCCAAGAACTCAAGACCGCGATCCAGGGGCTGCACCGCGCGGACATCCGCGTGATCCTCGACGTTGTTTACAACCACACGTCCAGCAGCGGCGAGCGCTCGCCGTTCGAGCAGACCGTGCCGTACTACTACTTCCGCACGAACGACGACGGCACGCTGCGCAACGACGCCGGCGTGGGCAATTCGATCGCGGACGAGCGCCCGATGGTCCGCAAGTACATCGTCGATTCGCTCGAGTTCTGGACGCGGGAATACCGCGTCGACGGCTTCCGCTTCGACCTGGTCGGCACGCACCACCCCGACACGGTGCGGGACCTCGTCGAGACGCTGCACGCGATCCGTCCGGACGTGACGCTCTACGGCGAGCCGTGGACCGGCGGCGGGCCGATCCAGTTCGGCAAGGGCGCGCAGCGCGGGCTGGACTTCGCGGTCTTCAACGACCACCTGCGCGGCGCGGTCCGCGGCGACCTGGACGGCACGGCCACGGGCTTCGCGACCGGGCCCGGCGGCGACCGCGAGGCGCTCAGGCGCGGCGTCGCGGGCGCGATCGACGACTTCACCGACGAGCCCACCGAGTCCGTCGCCTACGTTTCGGCCCACGACAACCTCACGCTCTGGGACAAACTCGTCATAGCCAACCCGGACGCCACCGACGCGCAGCTTCGCGCCCAGCACAAACTCGCCCTGGGCGTCGTGCTCACCAGCCAGGGCGTCGCGTTCCTCCACGGCGGCAGCGACTACGCCCGGACGAAACAGGGAGAACACAACTCCTACAATCTCGGCGACGACGTCAACGCGTTCGATTGGGCACGAAAGGCCGAGTACGCGGACGTATTCGAGTACGTCGCGGGTCTGGTCCGGCTGCGTCGTGCTCATCCCGCGTTCCGCATGCACGACGACGCGCTGGTCCGTGAACACTTGAAGTTTGTCGAGGTCGGCGAAGTCGTGGCATACACCATCGATGGCGCGGCGGTCGGCGATCCGTGGTCGCACATCTTCGTCGCCTACAACGGCGAGCCCGAGGAACAGGTCGTGCCACTTCCGTCGGGGCGGTGGCAGGTCGCGGTGAACGCTGAACACGCGGTCAACAAATCGCAGGGCGCGGTGAGCGACGCTTACGAGATGCCCGGCTACAGCATGATCGTGCTTTTTCAGCCGTGATTGAAGGATTCCGTCTCACGCCGTGCGCGAGTCACGACCACGTTCAGTTTTTTTCAAAGAATCGTGAATTATGTGTTGGTGATTCGCGCTGGCTGTGGCAAGATGGCACGCCGGTCGCCGTCCCGGTTGCGTTTCGTGGCGCAGCGTGTCGGGGCGGCCGCAGGGAGGCACGCGTCGTCGTCGCGGTTTGTTGTTCGTGCGGCTGCGACGGCGGAGAAAGCGGAGACACAGCGCGTGAGAGCGATCCGGTGGTTGTGTGAACAGCCCGCGGCGGTGCGACGCCGACTGCAGTCGTGGTGGCACCATGGCGGCGAGCCCGAAGCCGCGGCGGCGTGTCTGGCGTTGCCCGACGCGGGCCCGGCGATCGCGGTGTCGCCCGAAGCGACGGGGCGGCGGCGCGTGTTCAAGGGGTGCGTCGTCCGCGCGGTGGGCGTGAAGCGCGCCGTGGTGCGGCGGTTCCTGCTGCGTCTGCGGGCGTTGCTGGCCGAGCAGGCCGCGACCGCGGACAAGCAGGGCAACCTGCAACGCCGGATCGCGCGGATGCGCATCCGCCTGGGGTTCTGCCACGGCCCGCCCTCCGGCGCTTAACGCCAACCCGCCATTCCAATCTCCGTGATGCCAACGGCGCAGCTCGCGCCGCTGCGCGGTCGCGGCGCCTGTTCGCCTGAGGGCGGAACACTTTCCACAACGTTGGTCGGTGCGCTGTCCCGTGCGCCGGCCGTTTCAACACCGTTGCTGATTCTTTCTCTAGGAACCACTGACCACCATCACTCACATAGAGGTGCAACAATGCTGAGACCTTCCGATGACTACTTCACGAAAAAGGAGCGCGGCTCTTCCCTGTTCACCAAGCCCGGCGGCACCGAGCTGCTGCTGGGCTACCGGGTCCCGGACGACCGCGCGTTCGGCTTCCGCGCCCCCGACGGCAAGCGGCGCCAGCACAAGATCGTGACGCACGCCGCCGACTGCCACGCGATCACCGTCGCGCCCACCGGCTGCGGCAAGACGCGCGGGCTGACCATCCCCAACGCCCTGCACTACGACGGCCCGCTCATCCTCCACGACCCCAAGGGCGAGGTCGCCGACGTCACCGTCCGCCGTCGGCTCGCCATGGGTCACCCGGTCATCGTGATCGACCCGTACGGCGTGACGCTCTACCCCACCGACGCGTTCAACCCCATCGAGGTGCTGCGCCTGCCCAACACCACCGTGGACGAGGACGCGATGACGCTCGCCGAGATGTTGTCGGTCGGGCACATCTACCGGTCGGACGCGTTCTGGAACGACCACGCGACCGACCTGATCGCCGGTGTGATCTGCTTCCTGGGCTGGCTGGCCGAGGCGCGGGCGCAGGACAACGCGCACGCCAGGCAGGAGGCGGTCGAGGAACAGCAGCGCAGCGAACGCGCCGCGGCGGAGCTGGAATCCGCAAAGAAGAACGCCCCCCAGAGCGTGCGCGACGCGGACGAGATGCTGGCGTTGCTCCGCGACCGCAAGCGGGTGCGCCAGCGCAGCAAGCCCGCGCCCAAGTCCGCCAAGCCCACCACGTCCGCGCTCGACCACCCCTCCACGATGGTCGGCGCGACCGAGATCCTCTTCAGCGACGACACGCCGTTCCGCATCGCCAAGCTGCTCGACGCGTACGCCAACGACATGCCGCCCATGGCCCGCCGGCTGCTGTCGAGCTTCCTGGGCCACAGCGCCGAGAAGACGCGCGAGGGCGTGCTCTCCACCGCGCGGACCTACTTCCGTTCGATGAACGGCCAGCTCGCGCAGAAGGCGCTGGCCGACTCCACCTTCGCGCTGTCCGACCTGCTCGACGGCCGGCCGCTGACGGTGTACCTCGCGATGCCCTCGAGCAAGCTGCGCAGCCACGCGTCGCTCGTGCGCCTCTGGGTCGGCACGCTGCTGATGACCATGTGCTACCGCAACGGGCAGCGCGGCAAACCGACCCTGTTCCTCATGGACGAGTTCGCCCAGCTCGAGGACATGCCGCTGGTGCGCGAGGCGGTGACGCTGATGCGCGGGCAGGGCGCGTTCCTGTGGATGATCTTCCAGGACCTCGACCAACTCAAGCACACCTACGGCCGGAGCTGGCGCACCATCGTGGGCAACTGCGGCGTCGTGCAGACCTTCCGCCAGCGCTTCGGGCAGGACGCGCGCGACTGGGCGGACATCCTGGGCTGCAGCGAGGCCGACCTGCGCGAACTGCCGCCGGGCTACTCGCTGGCCAGCGTCGACGGCGACCTGCACAAACTGAAAAACCTCGACTACCTCAAGGACCCGCGCTTCCGCGGCCTGGCCGACCCCAACCCGCGCTACCCCGGCAGCAAGCGGCACCCGATGGACGGCCGGCACGGCAAGGGGCGCTCGCCGGGGTTTTAGGCGACGTGTTCAGGATGAGTTCTTGGGGGCCACGACTTCAGTCCGTTTCGAACGGACCAAGCGCACGGACTGAAGTCCGTGGCACCCCGGCGACCCAACACCAACGCGTTGCGTCGATGCGGTAGGATTCGCACGCAACCTCGTAGACCATCGGGAGATGACTTGCATGTGTTTTCAAAGCCGTGTGGCCTTCACCAGCGAACGCATCCACGCCGCGGCGGTGTACTGCTCGGACGGGCGGTTCGGCGAGGCGTTCGACGACTTCCTGACCAACGGGCTGTCGCTGCCGCGCGTGGACCGGCTGGCCATGCCCGGCGGGCCGGCGTGTCTGGCGGGCTACCGGCAGGCGCGGCTGCGAGAAGACGGCGTGCTGGGCGAATTGAAGTTCCTCGTCGAGGCGCACGAACTGGACAAGGTCGTGCTGATCCAGCACCAGGGCTGCGCGTTCTACGGGGCGTTTCTCGAGGTCCCGGACGAGCGGCTGGCGGCGCTACAGCGGGCGGACTTGGTCCGCGCGGCCCACTTCGTCAAACAGCAGACGCCGGATTCGACCAAGGTCGAGGGGTACTTCGCCGCCGTCGAAGACGGCAAGGTGCGGTTTGAACCCGTGCCGGTGATCTGACGTCTGATCCTACGATGGGGCGTCCGACGCCCGGGCCGAGCCGCGTTTTAGGATCACCGATGAACGAATCTGAGCGTCAAATCGACGCCGCCCGCCCCCGCCGCAAGTGGCGGCGTCGGCTGTTGGTCGGCGGGTTGTTGCTGGTGTTGGTGGGGGGGGTGTTGGTCGCGGCGTTGCCGTGGCTGCTCAGCACCGGGCCGGGCAACCGCTTCCTGACGTCGCAGGTCAACGCGTTGATCGCCGGCACGTTCGAAGCCGAGCGCATCGACCTGGGTTGGTTCGGCGGCATCGGCCTGGAAGGCGGGGTGCTGAAAGACCCCGACGGCGCGGTGGTGATCGACGGCGTCCGCGTGCAGACCGATTCGCTGGGGATTCTCGACCTGATCCGCAGCTCGGGCCTGGGCGAGGTGACCGTGTCGATCGCGGACGTCGATGTCGTTCAACCCGCGGGGCAGCGCACCAACCTCGAAGCCGCGCTGGCGATGCGCGAGCCCGCCGAGCCGAAAGAGGCCGAAGCCGTGCGCTTCCCGACCGGGCTGAACCTCTCCGCGGCGCTCACGGTGGACCGGCTGAGCTACCGCGGCGGGGACGCGCCGCCGGCGGTCGTTCGGGGCCTTTCGGTGAAGGCGGACGCCGCCAACGACCGCGACGCCTCGGCCCGCGTCACCGGCAACGTCGAGCGCGACGGCCTGACCGGCACGGTCGAACTCGACGCAAAACTCACCGGGATCTTCGGCGACGGCGGCGAGCTGCGCTGGCGGCAGGCGACGCTGGACGCCCAGGGCAGAATCATGGGCCTGCCCATCGACCCGATCGACCGGCTGCTCGGGATGGACGGGAAACTCGCGGCGCTGCTCGGCGACACCGTCGAGGCGACGCTCAACGCCGCCGGCACCTTCTCCGCGCCCGAGGCGGCGCTGATGGTGCGGACCCCGCACGCCGGCGTGGACGTCGCGCTGGAGAGGCAGAGCGACACGAACCAGATCAAACCCGGCTCGGTCGTGACGCTGCAGGTCATGCCCGAGGCGTTCGCGAAGCTGACACAGAGCAGGGCGGAAGGGCGGTCCGACGAAACGTCCGGGGAACTTCCCGGCTCGGTTTCCGGGACGCAGGCGGCGGCGACGCTGGTCGAGCCGGTGTCGATCCGCATGCCGATCGAGACGTTTGTGGTCCGCGAGACCGCGGAAGGCGTGGCGCTCGAAGCCGCGCAACTCCGGGCCACCGCGGCCTTCACGCCGATCGTCCTCAAGCTGAGCGACGGCCGCACGCTCCGGCTCGACGACACACAACTCGACGTGTCGAGCACCGCGCTCGGCGACCTGATTCAGGCGACGTTTCGGGCGCAGGCCTCGATCGCGGATCAAACGGACGCCGTCGCGCTCGACGTGGACGTGTACGACCTGATCGCGCCCGCCGCGTTGGGCACCGAGAACAACAACGACGCCAGCCCGCGGCAACCCCGTCTGACCGCGACGCTCGCGCGTGGACCGGTGCTGCTATTGGATGCATTGGGGGCGCAGGACGGCAAGCTGGTCGTGACGCTGGGCCCGACGCTCGACGCGCAGGTCGCGATGACCTTGCCCGACGCCGAAGGCGTGATGTCGCTGGACACGTCGTTCGTGAGCGAGGGCGTGACCGGCGCGCTGAAAATGTCGCTGCACGACGGCGGCAAGGCGGGGTCGGCGTCGGCACCCGAGCCGCTGGTCGTCAAGGTCTCGCCCGAGGCCGTCGCCGCGTGGATGGGCCCGGACGCCGACGCCGGGCTGCCCGCGCGCCTGCGCCGTCCGACGCAGATCACGGTGACGCTCTCGTCGGCGACGTGGGCGTCGCGCGCCGACGGCCGGGGCTGGCTCGGGCTCGACCCCGCCGCGACCGCACTGGAGGCGAGCGTACGCATCCCGGCAATCGAGCTCTGGGACGAAACCCGCAAGCAGGCGCTGCCCGCGCTGCGCGGCCTGGCCATGCGGATCGTCGCGACCGACCTGGCCGGCAACGTCGAGGTTGTCGGCGGGGTGTCGTTCGACGCCGCGCCCGGCGGCGGCGAACCGGTCACGCCCGCCGCGACCGGGCAGACCGCGGCCCTCAACGCGTTCTCCGCCGAGGACGCGACCCGCCGGGCGCGCTGGCGCGTCGTCGCCACGGGCCTGGTGGACCCGGACGGGCTGCTCGCGCCCGCCGCCGGCGAGTTCCGCGGCGAGTTGGACGGCGGCGGCTTGCCCACGCCGACGCTCGACGCGCTGCTGAACCAGAACGGCAAGCTCGCCGCGACGCTGGGCCCGACCGTTTCACCCAAGCTCCGCGCCACCGTTCGGCCCGGGCGCGACGCCGTGCTGGACGTGGACGTGCGCTCGACCTACGCCACTGCCACCCTCGCCCTGGCCGAGGATTTGAGCGACGACGTCTGGGCGCCGACGCTGCGCGAAGACCCGACCATCACGCTCGCCGTCTCCGAGCCTGCCGTGAAGTCCTGGCTGGGCCGGCTGCACCCGGTGTTCGCGGACGTCGTGCGCTCCGCCCCGGCAAGCCCCGCGACCGTCACCATCGAGCACGGAGGCTTCACCACCGGCGACGGCGGCGCGTTCGCGCTCGAGAACATGAAGGCCAAAGCGACGCTCTCGCTCGGCGTGCTCGAGATGGACCGCCGTGGCTGGCTGCGCCAGGGCGTCACCGGGCTGGTCCAGCAGGTCGTCCCGGGGTACCGCGCCCACGGCGCAGCGCAGACCTACGCCGCGAAGTTCTCCCCCATGACCGTGACGCTCAGCGACGGCGTCGTCGAGACCAGCGAGATGTGGCTCGCCGCGGACGACTTCGGCGTCGGATTCGCCGGCCGGATCGACCTCAAGAACAACACCCTCGACATGGGCGTGGGCGTGCTGGGGGCGACCTTCATCGCCGTGTCGGACAAGTTTGACGGAGTCCTCGACCCCGACACCGTGTACGAACTGCCCATCGAGGGCACACTCAACGCACCGAAGATCGGGTACGCCCGCTTCGTCGGCCAGGTCGCCAGCCTGTACGGCCAGCGCGAGCTGACGCGCAACACCGACAAGCTCGGCGGGTTCGGCGGCCTCCTCGGCGACATCACCGGTCGTGCGCTGAACAACCTGATGAACTGGGACAATCCGCGCTCGTGGTCCCCCAGCGACGATGCTCAGCACTTTGTCCAGACGATCGCCGACGCCCAGGCGGAGAAAGCCGTCCAAGCCGACGAACAGGCAAACCAGGGTCCCGCCGAACCCACGGCGACCGAAACGCCTACGGACCCCGCCCGGGCCGAGCGCGCCGAGCCGCGCCAACGCGCCGAGCCGCGCCAACACGCCGAGCCCGAATCATCCGACGAAGACGAGAAAGACGACGAACGCGACGTGCAGAAAACCATCCGCACCTTCCTCGACCTCATCCGGGAGCGAAACGAGCCGAAGTCGTCCGACCCGTGATCCCCGCACGACCCACGTGCCATCCCCACGCAAGGCTACACTCGCCTCGATGCAGCAAGTGGTCGTGGAACAGTTCGGCGGGCCCGAAGTCCTGGAAGTCCGTGACCTCGAACCCCCCGCGCCCGACGCCGGCGAGGTCGTGGTCCGCCTCACGTCGATCGGAATGAACCACGCCGACCTCATGGGCCGGCGCGGCGACTACAAACTCAGCACCGGCGACCCGCCCTACACCCCCGGGCTCGAGGGTGGCGGCGTCATCGAAGCGCTCGGCGACGGCGTCGACGCCCGCTGGCAGAACCGCCGCGTCCTGCTGCGCCCCGAGACCCCGCGCCGCGACCACGGCCACGGCGGGGCGTACCGCTCCCACTTCGTCTGCCGGCCCGACGAAGTCATCGACGCGCCCGACGAACTGCACGACCGCCTCCTGGGCGCGGTCTGGCTGTCGCACTTCACCGCGTGGGGCGCGCTGGTCTGGATGCTCGCGCGGCTCGGGCGCTCGCTCGAAGGCGCGACCGTCGCCCTGCCCGCCGCGTCCAGCTCCGTCGCGCTCGCCGCGGCGCAGGTCGTCCGCCACCACCGCGGCACCGCGATCGGGCTGACCACCTCGCCCGAAAAGACCGACGACATCGCCGACGCGTACCACCACGTCGTCGTCACGCACGACGCCGGCGCGCTCAAGCCCTTCCACCGCGACCTCAAGGCGCTCACCGACGGCAAGGGCGTCGACGTCTTCTTCGACCCCGTCGCCGCCGGCGCGTACCTGAACACCGAGGTCCGCGCCCTGGCCGACCGCGGGGCGATCGTGGTGTACGGCCTGCTCGGGAGCCCGGGCGCTGTCGATGTTTCGCCGCTGATCCGCAAGCAGGCCGTCTTGTGCGGCTACGTCAACGACGACCTGTTCCGCACCGGCCGCGACGCCGTCACCGCCGGCTGCCGCCACGTCCTCGCCGGCTTCGCGTTCGGCCATTACCACCAGCGCGTCGCCCGGACCTTCCCGCTTGCCGACGTGCGGGAGGCCCACCGCGTGATGGAACAGGGCCGGCACATCGGCAAGCTGATCCTGGTCCCCGGAGCGCCGTGATGCTGATCGCGCAGGAAGTCTCGGCCCCGCCCACGTCGCTGACCGGCTACGTCTGGGCGGACCTGGCCCTGGTCGGCGGGCTGGTGCTCTCGGTGTTTCTCCTGGTCTGGTTTGTAAAAAAACGTTGACACAACTATCACGCGACAACGCCCGCCGCTAGGCTTAAGCTTTCCGTACAAAACACGTCTTCCCCGCCAGCCCCATCCCCCAGACCCCATCGCCCATGCAGTACCGACGCTTCGGCAAAACCGAACTCCAGATCCCCGTGTTCTCCACCGGCGGCATGCGCTACCAGGACGGCTGGCAGGACAAGCCGCTGTCCGAGATCGACCCCAAGACCACCGAGAACATCGAGGCCGTCATCCGCCGCTCGCTCGAGGTCGGAATCCACCACATCGAGACCGCGCGCGGCTACGGCCCGTCCGAACGCCAGCTCGGGCAGGTGCTGCCCAAGTTCCCGCGCGAACAGCTCATCGTCCAGACCAAGATCGGCCCGACCGACACCGCCGAGGAGTTCGAGCAGCACTTCAACGAGTCGCTCGAGCGCCTCCACCTCGACCACGTCGACCTCTTCGCGATCCACGGCATCAACAACGCCGACGTTTTGGAGAAGGTGAAAACCGTCGGGCACCTCGACATCGCCCGCAACTGGCAGAAGCAGGGCCGGGTGAAGCACGTCGGGTTCTCGACGCACGCGCCGCTGTCGGCGCTCCTGGACACGATCAACATCAGCGAGCAGGGCTTCGACTACGTCAACCTGCACTACTACTTCATCTTCCAGCGCAACCGCGCCGCGGTGGACGCCGCGATGAAGCGGGACATGGGCGTGTTCATCATCAGCCCTTCCAACAAGGGCGGGAACCTCTACGAGCCGCCGGACAAACTCGTCGAACTCTGCGCCCCGCTGCACCCGATGACGTTCAACGACCTGTGGACGCTGAGCCAGCCCGGCGTGCACACGCTGTCGGTCGGCGCGTCTCGGCCCAGCGACTACGCGGAGCACCTCGACGCCCTGCCGCTGCTGGACCAGGCCGACACGGTGCTGCCCCCCATCGTGCAGAAGCTCGAAGACGCGATGGAAGAGGCCACCGGGTTCCGCAGCCCCGAGGCCCTGAGTTGGGACGGCGTGCCCGAGTTCTACGACGCGCCCGGCGGGCTGAACATCGCGCTGATGCTCTGGCTGTTCCAGCTCTCGCGCGGTTGGGACATGACCGAGTACGGCAAGATGCGTTTCAACCTGCTCGGCGGCGCAGACCACTGGTTCCCCGGCGCCAAGGCCGACACGTTCAAGGACGTGGATCAAACGGAACTCGTCGCCGCGCTCGCCGATTCGTCCCACGCCGACGCGATCCCCGGGATGCTGGCCGACGCCGTCGAAGCACTCGGCGGCGAGGCGGTCAAACGGCTGAGCGAGAGCGGGTCGTAAGCCTCGCCATGACCAACCCGCCGGCGGCTATTCCACGACGATGCGCCGCAATTCACCGCCCTCGTCCAGATCGAACAGCGTGTCCAGTTCGCGTGCGCCCAGGAACGCTTCGAGCGCCTCGGCGTCGGCGGAGACGACGACTTCGATGACATTGTTGTCGTGGCGTTCCGCGCTGCCCGCGAGTTGGTCCTGCTCCACGGCGACGGCCCAGGCTTCGTAGTTCGGGTCGTAGAGCTTCAACACGGGCGTGCCGTCATCGTTGATCAACTCTACGAGCATCGGCACGTACGGCCCGTCGATCGGACCGCTCGGGGTGTCGATCTCGTCGTCTCCCCACTGGGCCTGGGGGAGGTTGAAGAACAGCCACCCGTCGGCGGCCGCGCCGACCAGAATGTCGCGTTGGACCGTCTTGTAGGCAACGGCGTCTTCGTCCCACTCCAGGCCGGCGACCCGGAGGTGATGCTCGGCGATGTGGTGCGCGTGGAGCACGCCATCTTCGCCGCCTTGCATCTGCCAGACGCCGTTGAGCGAAGGGGCGTTCTCTCCCGAAACACGCTCGCCCAGCGGCGTCGGCACCGTCAGCGATGAACACCCGGACAGGAACCACCAAACCAGCAGCAACGTGGCGGATGCGACACGGGTCATCTTGATTCTCCGGGGCGTCCTTGACGGCGTTGAGTTCGGCACCATTCTATCCTTCGCCCGATCCGGCCCGGCTGAGCCTTCCAAGAAGGGCGGAGGCCCCGGTCAGATCACCCCCGCCAGGATCAGCACGACCGGGATGCCCACCGCCTTGAGCAGCACGACGCAGATCAGCACCGCGCCGGTTTCGGGGAAATCCAGCTCGAACAGGTAGAGCATCGGCAACCCCACGAAGATCACGTTGAGCGTGATGGCGATGCAGACCAGGCCCATCACCACCATCGCGGCCATCACGCCCATCACGACCGCGTCGACCACCATGGGGATGATGAGGATCGTCGCCAGGTCCGCCGCGAGGCTGCCCAGCATGCCGACGGCGATGATCTTCAGCAGCGTTGAGCGGAAGTTGCCCAGCGAGAGCGTGATGAAGTTCAGGGACGCCGCCAGCGCCCCGAAGATCGCGAGCGTGGACAGCAGCGCGACGCCTGCGTTCTGCAGCAGGTGCCACGCCGCCTCGCCGAGCGACTTCGTGCCCCACCACGACACCACGGGCAGGCCCAGGCAGGCCAGCGAGATCATCGCCGTCGGCACATAACGCTCGCGCGCCCTGGACGGCTTGAGCTCGTCTTCACGCGCGGCCAGCGCGCGGGCGATCGGGCTGCTGCCGAACGCCAACGGGTCCGGGCCGGGCGCGTCGGAGGCCCGGGCTTCCGGGACGGCTTCTTCGGTCGGCGGGGGGGCGTCTTTCGCGACATCGGTTTTGATCCGCTGTCCTTCCGTGACGTTGAAGCCGCAGCGCACGCACACCACGGCGTCGGGCTTGAGCGGCGCGTTGCACCCGGGGCACTTGCCGTCGTGCCGCGGCTTGGGCGTATCGGCTTTGGTTTTTCGGGGCGGCGGGTCGTCGTCGCTGGCCAGGTCGTAGGTTTCGCGCGGCGGGCGTTTGGACTTCTCCGGCGCTTTCGGGCCGGTCTCGTAGATGGGCACGACCGGGCCGCCGGGCGCATCGGGCGCGACGAACTTCTGGCCGCAGTGGCAGGTCACGCGCCGGCCCGCGAGCTTGGGCGTCCAGGCGAAGCGTTTCAGGCAGCCGGGGCAGGCGAGGGCGTGGGGCATGGGCCGGCGGCGCTCCGTCCAAGGGGGGCACGGATAACAGTCCGTGATAACCAGGAAAGGGTAATGAGTCAGATTGTGTTCAGGGTCTGTCGCGAAGCCCAGCCCTTGCAGGGCTGGGTAGCCCACGGTCGGAGACCGTGGGCTTCAAGTGAAATCTGAATCGATCACGATCGAACGGACCCACCACCCGAGAGCGCGGCCAGACCCGCCCGTGACCACCGCCGGCGGGCTTGCATTATGCTCTGCTTCCCCCGCCGGGCAAGCGACGGATCGCCGGTCCGTGACGTGCGGGGCGTGTCTTGCGAGGGTGTTCCGTCATGGCCGTGCCGTTGACCGACCTGTCCGAGCAGCACCGCACGCTGTTGCCGGAGCTGCGCGACGCGTTCTGTGAGGTGGTCGAGTCCGGCCGGCTGATCCTGGGGCACTACGTCGAGCGTTTCGAGGCCCAGCTCGCCGCTTACTGCGGGGTCAAGCACGCCGTCGGCGTGTCCAGCGGCACCGACGCAATTAAGGCGTCCATGCTCGCCCTGGATTTGCAGCCCGGCGACGAGGTGATCGTCAGCCCGTTCACCTACCTGCACACCGCCGAGTCGATCCTGCGGGCCGGGGGGACCCCGGTGTTCGCCGACATCCGGCCGCGCACCTTCAACCTCGACCCCGACGCGGTCGAGGCTGCCATCACCGACAAGACCCGCGCGATCATGGCGGTGCACCTGTACGGCCTGCCGTGCGAGATGTTCGCGCTGCTCGAGATCGCGGAGCGCCACGGCCTCAAGGTCATCGAGGACGCGGACATGGCCATCGGCGCGACGTACCACGGCCGGCAGGCCGGCTCGCTGGGGCACATGGCCACGCTGAGCTTCTACCCCACCAAGACCCTCGCCGCCGCGGGCGACGCCGGCGCCGTGCTCACCGACGACGACGCGCTTGCCCAACGCCTGCGCTCCATCCGTGTGCACGGCCTGGAGTCGGGCTTCGTTGTCCGCACGCCCTCGGGCGCGTTCCGCATGGACCCGCTCCAGGCGGCGCTGCTGTCGGTGAAGCTGCCTCACGTCGATCAGTGGGTCAAGCGCCGCCGCGACCTGGCCAAGCGCTACCAGCAACTGTTCGAGCCGCTCGCGGTGACCACGCCCGACTCGGCCGACGACATCCGCCACGCCTACAACCTCTACACCCTGCGCGTGCGCGGCGGCGGACGCGAGCCGCTCCGCCACCACCTCGACGCGATGGACATCGGCAACCGCGTGTACTACCCCCGGCCGCTGCACCTCCAGCCGGCGTACAGCCACCTGGGCTACGAACGCGGCACCCTTCCCCACGCCGAACGCGCCTGCGACGAGGTGCTCAGCATCCCGATGTTCACCGAGATGACCAAGGCCCAGCAGGACGAGGTCGTCAACGCGGTGCGCGAATACTTCGCGGGGGACTGACCGTGATGGGCGATGGCGGATGGCGGATTTCGGATGGAAACCTGCCGTCCGCCTTGAGTCCGAAGGAAGGAACCGCAGCAGACACCGCCGCGCGGGAAAGCGAATCGAGCCGATGCCCGAACCATCCGCCATCCGCCATCCGCCATCCGCCATTGTCTGCGTCCGCAACGTCCGTAAGGCGTTCGGCTCGCTCGTGGTCCTCGACGGCATCAGCCTCGACTTCGAGCGCGGCAAGACCACCGTCGTCCTCGGGCCCTCCGGCACGGGCAAGAGCGTCCTGCTCAAGCACATCGTCGGCCTGTTGCGCCCCGACGCGGGCGAGGTCTGGTTCGACGGCCAACGCGTTGATAACGAGGACGAGCACGACCTGGTCCCCGTCCGCCGGCGCATCGGGTTCCTTTTCCAGATGGGCGCGCTGTTCGACTCGATGACCGTCGGCGAGAACGTCGCGTTCCCCCTGGCCGAACTCGGTGACCTGACCCTCGACCAGCAGCGCGACAAGGCCGAGGTCCTGCTCAAACAGGTCGGCCTGCCCGACATCCAGCACAAGATGCCCGCCGAACTCTCCGGCGGCCAGCGCAAACGCGTCGCCCTCGCCCGCGCCGTCGCCCTCGAGCCCGACCTGGTGCTCTACGACGAGCCGACCACCGGCCTGGACCCCATCCGCGCCGACGTGATCAACGAACTGATCGTGGCGCTGCGTGACCACACCGGCGTGACCGGCATCGTCGTCACCCACGACATGCAGAGCGCCAACAAGGTCGGCGACCGCATGGTCCTGCTCCACAGCGGCAAGGTCCTCTGCGACGCCGACCCCGAGGCGTTTCACGAGTCCGCCAACCCCCGCGTCCAGCGCTTCATCCAAGGCCAGGCCGACGCCGAAGACCTCGCCGCGATCCGCGAAGGCTTCGCCGCGGCGCCATCGGGTGAACCGATCTGAGGCCTACCGCGTTGCCTTGCCACGTACAGGGCGACGCGGAGCCGGGTCTGGGGCTTGGGGTCGGGGGTAAGGAAATCATCATGCAGAGGAAGCTGATTTCGCGGGGTCCACACCGAACGAGAACGATGACACCGGCCTTGCGCCATTGATCGCCGTTCGTCCCCGAACCCAAGCCCCAAACCCGATACCCTGAACCCGCGCCCGCATCGCTCTATCACGCAACCGGCTTCCTCCGCGAACCACGCCGAGCCTTGACCATGAACGACCGCACCCGCAACCTCACCGTCGGCGTCACCACCCTCGCCGGGGTCATCGGCCTGGGCGTGCTGCTGTTCCTCTTCGGCTACATCCCCGCCTTCCTGCGCGGCGGCTACCTCGTCACCATCGACATGGAAGACGCCGTCGCCCTCAACGAGGGTTCCGCCGTCCAGCTCTACGGCATCCGCATCGGTCAGGTCCGCGACATCGACTTCAAGATGCCGCCCGGCACCGGCATCCGCGTCACCGCCCGCATCCGCGACGGCGTCCGCATCCCCGACCCCGTCCACGCCGAGGTCGACACCGACCTGCTCGGCGGCACCGCCACCGTCCAGCTCGTCCCCGAAAACGGTTCCGCCACCGCCACCACCGACTTCCTCCCCGACGACGGCACCGCGCTCATCCCCGGGCAGCTCGGCTCCCTCGCCGGCGCCTTCTCTCAGCTCAACCGACTCACCACCAGCTTCGAACGCTTCAGCCAGGAGTGGGACCGCGTCGGCCGCAACGTCAACGCGCTGCTCGGCGACGCCCAACGCGCCAAGGAAGCCAACCTCACCGACACCGGCGTGTTCTCCGTCCTCACCTCCCTCGAAGAACGCCTCGCCGAGATGCAGGCCGTCCTTAACGACATCCGCGCCTACACCAACGACGAGCAGCTCCGCGAGAAGATCGACGCCACCCTCGCCAACGCGCAGACCGTCAGCGACAACGCCGTCAAGACTTCCGAAACCGTTGACGCCCTGGTCACCGACGCCGGCAAGAAGGTCGACGAGCTCACCAAGCGCTACCTCACCCTCGCCCAGGAGACCAGCGCCACCATGCAACAGGCACGGGCGATCATGGAGGTCGCCCAGAAAGGCGAGGGCACGCTCGGCCGGATGCTCAACGACCCGGCCCTGTTCGAGAGCTTCGCCGACGCCGCCCTGCGCATCGGCGCCCTGGCCGACGAAGCCAAGCTCCTGGTCCAGAAATGGAAGGCCGAGGGCCTGCCCGTGCAGTTCTGATTTTGCGTCGCTGCGTCGCAGGTCCGCGCTGAGTGGGGTCTGGGGCTCGGGGTCTGGGGCTTGGGACCATGTCCCTGAAATCGCCGCGCGCCGACGTCTTTTTCTTCGGCCAAACCCCGAACCCCAGGCCCCAGACCCCACCCGCCCCAATCCTGTGCTCCCGGACCGCCCCAATGCCCGAAAAAGCCCCTTGACCCCGGCCGCTTCATCTGTCAGAATAATTACATAACGCCTGCCGGTTTTCTAGAATTCTTGCGGAACGTCTCACCCGCCGCACCGTCCCGTCTGTCCGACCCCGCGCATGCCCGGGGGCGTTAGAGACCTACAGCTATGCATCGACCCGTCCGCCGACGACCGGCCGCCTTCACCCTCATCGAACTGCTCGTGGTGATCTCCATCATCGCGCTGCTGGTCGGCATCCTCCTGCCCGCTTTGGGCGCCGCCCGGAAGACCGCCCAAGCCGCCGCCTGCCTCAGCAACGTCCGGCAGATCGGCATCGCCACCGTCAACTACACCATCGACTTCGACGGCCACTTCATGCCCTACAAGACGCCGTGGGAAGACACCGCGTCGATCAACCCCGCGTACTGGGCCGGCACCCTCGTCGTCGAAGGCCAGATGGCCAACCCCGTCAACTTCGACTGCCCGTCTTACAACCCCACCCGCGAAGACTTCCTCGAAGCCTCGACCGAAACCGCCAACGATCAGCGCTGGTTCCGCGTGCAGTACGGCTACAACTGGATGAACATCGGCACGCGGCTGAATGACCTGGGCACCACTGGCTTCACGTACAGCGGCACGATCGAGGTCAACAACGGCGGCCGCGCCGGCGGCACCACCCTCACCAACGTCAGCATCCCCTACACCCCCCGCATCGACGACGTGAAAAACCCCTCCGCGACCATCGTCGTCGCCGACTCGTTCAGCCCGCTCTGGGACCCCAACGCCACCGACCTGACCGGCAACGCGTCGGGCATCTGCTTCATCTCCGACACCGTCGCCCGCGCGCTCGGCACCGCCGCCCCCGGCGCCCCGGACGCCCGCCACCAGGGCGTCACCGTCGATGTCATCTGGGCCGACGGACACGCCTCCGCGGTCGGCGCCCCCCAACGCAAGATCGAGCAGCCCACCGGCGGCGGCCGCGCCGGCGGCACCCTCAACACCAGCGTCGCCGGCCCCTACGCCAACTCCGCGCTCGGCCAATACAACGCCAACGCCGACAACCTCTGGGACATCGAGTAACCCCACGTCTCACGCCCGCCGCGCCCCGTCGCTTTTGATCGGATGCTCGCCATGAAACACACCCGCCCGACCGCCTTCACGCTGATCGAACTGCTCGTGGTGATCTCCATCATCGCGCTGCTCATCGGCATCCTGCTGCCGGCGCTCAGCTCCGCCCGTAACGCGGCGCGTGACATGCAGTGCCTCAGCAACCAGCGGCAGATCAACCAGGCCTTCAACTCCTACGCCGCCGACGAGAAGGACTACCTGCCCAGCCTCGCGTACGACCCCGGCCTGGCCGTCACCCCGCCCGACCAGGACCTCACCGGCGTCGGCGGCCCCGATGGCCGGTACTGGACCAGCCTCATCGTCCACCGCGGCTACATGCCCAAGGACACCAGCTTCCTGTGCCCCAACTTCCCGGAAAAGAACCTCGACCCGTTCCACCTCCTGCCCAACGCGTCGGATGAAAACCTCGAAGACTACCGCTGGCGCAACCAGGACTACTCGGCCAACCTGAACGTCCTCGGCGCCAAACGCGACACCGCCTACGCCGCCGAACAGTCCGCCCAGATGCACGAGATCGTCGACCCCGTCGGCACCATCTCCCTGCTCGACGGCTTCCTCCAGCCCGCCGACCAGAGCCTCGACAACCCCCACGCCAGCGCCACCTACGCCAACAGCCAGCGCGCGTTCTTCTGGCTCCGCGGCTTCGCCAACTTCTACGCCCCCCACGCCCGCCACGGCCAGGGCCGAAACGTCAACATCTCGTGGATCGACGGCCACACCGACGCCTACGAGCTCGCCGACCCCTACGATTGGCAGGCCAGCCTCCCCGCGTTCAGCCTCACCGAAGAGAACCCGTGGGACCGCAAGCTCGGCTTCGTGGCCAACTTCACCGTGCCCCGGACCGGACGCGGCCGCTGAATACCATGTAGCGGGTCGCTCGCTCAAACCACCGCCCGCCCGGGCACGAACCAGGGACAGAACCCGTGAACCACCAGCCCCGCCCCTCCGCACGCGCGCACGCCTTCACGCTGATCGAACTGCTCGTGGTGATCTCCATCATCGCGCTGCTCATCGGCATCCTCCTGCCCGCCCTGGGCGCCGCCCGCAAGGTCGCCCGCGACGCCGTGTGCCTCAGCAACATCCGGCAGATCAACACGGCCTGTCTCTCCTACGCCGCGGACAACCAGGACTACTACCCCGCCGCGTCCATGGACCCCGACACGACCGACAGCTTGACATCCTTTACCTTTCCGGGCACGCCGGACGTCAAACGGGTCCGGCGGTGGACCAGCCTGCTCGTGGCCGACAACTACATGCCCAAGGAGAACGGCTTCATCTGCCCGAGCTTCGACGAGCGTGAACTGGACGAGTCGGAAATGATCTCTACCGCCGACGAAGAGAACTACCTCGACAACAACTGGCACAACCTCGACTACTCCGCCAACGGGCACATCCTCGGCGGCCGACACGCCAGCGGCACCGCGGTCTACGACCAGCCCGCCCGCGTCGAGGAGATCGTCCAGCCCACGGAAACCGTCCTCCTGATGGACGGCTTCATCCCCGCCGCCGATCCGCTGAACACCGTGGTCACCCACAACCCCGGCATTCGTCAGCGGGCCTGGTTCAACATCTTCGCCACCGCCGGCACCTTCTCCGAGACGCCGCACCCGCGCCACTCCAACACCGCGGTCAACATCGCCTGGATCGACGGCCACTCCGCCCCCGAGCAGTTCTCCGACAAGTACGAGTGGGAAGAAACCCTGCCCGGCTGGAGCATGACCGAAGAAAACAAGTGGGACCGCAAACTCGGCTTCACCATCCCGCAGCTCTACCGAGCCCCGCGCGGCCGCTGAGCGAATCCACGCCATCAACCCTCCCGCGCTAACCGCAGCCTAACGGGCTGCGCGTCTTCGTTCGCGCGGATCGCCGCCCGTGCGCACGCCGTGGATGTGCGGCGGAAGCAGACGTCATTCGAACGTAGCGGATTGGGTTCTATAAAGCGGCCGACGGTGTCGGCCGTCTCCCGTTCGGTGTGGGGTGCGGACGGCGGCCACCGGCCGCCGCTTTGTCGGGGAGGCGGGCCGTTTTCCGTTCGTTTCTCTGCGCACGGTTGGCCCGGTACTTTGCGGGATACGGATCGGCGTGCGGGTAAAATGTAAGTGCGAGTGAAGGGCGTGGCCTCCGCGTGGGTGCCAGGTGGGTGAGGGCTTGAGTTCCTTAATCACGAAACGACGTGTGGCCTTGGACGCGGGTGGGTCGGAATGGATTCCGATTGCATGCCGTCTCCCGCCGGAACCCCCCGAGCGAGTCCCATCCGAAACGCGGTGACGGCGGGCTGAAAAGCCGACGCCGGCCGGGGGTCTGCATGGATCGTGACGACGGTCCCGCCCCGGGTTGTTTCGAAGCGAGTCCAAAGCGAGCCGGGCCGTGTCGACCCGGGTTCCGGACACCGGGCCGACACGGCCCGGCTCGCGCAGAGGCGCACACGGCGTTCTTTCACAAGTGAATCCGAGGGGCGTTGTCGTCCCCACAATCGTCCGTGTTTCTTGCACGGATAACCGGAACCCGGCGGGTTCCGGACCGGGAGCCGCCGGCTCCCGGCTGAAGCGCGCGGGTTCCGTCTTCCTTCCCTCCCTTTCAGGGAGGGATCGAGGGAGGGTAGGGCTTTCGCGTGACCACGGCTTTGAGATTGGAAAGTGATGGCGAGCTTCGACCCTCACCCCGGCCCTGTCCCTGGCAGGGAGAGGGAGGCGGAGCGCGGGGTGCCACGGTCGCTGGCGATCGTGCCGAACTGTACCGACGGATCGTCCGAGCACTTTTTTAAGACACACGGTCGCAAGCGACCGTGGCACCCGCCGATTGGTGCGGAGTTTGAGTTTCTTGTCACGCCCGATCTACCGGCCCCAACCACTCGTCGCCGTGTTGTTTTCTTCGGGCAGTCTTGCGGTGGTGCCCAGGGCGCGGAGGCGGTCGAGCTGGTTTTTGCCGATCTTAACCGTCAGGTGCACGACGCGGTCGGCGTAGTCGCGTTCCAACACCTCGGCCCGGTTTTCCAGGAAGGTCAGGGCCTTGCCGTCGGCCTGATCGACGGTGAGGGTGAGCGTCTGGAGGCCGCCGTGCATCGCGACGCGGACGGCGTCAACCAGCGCGTCCAGGCCCCGGCCGGTCTTGGCGCTCAGCGGGATCGCGTCGGGGTGCTCGTTCTGGAGCACGAGCAGGTCGGCGTTGTGGTCGAGGCGGTCGATCTTGTTGAGTACGAGCCGGCGCGGCTGGTCGCCGGCGCCGATGTCGTCGAGCGTCTGCGTGACGGTGCGGAGCTGGTCCAGGCAGTGCGGGTCGGAGACATCGAGCACGACCAGGAGCAGGTGGGCGTGGATCGCTTCTTCGAGCGTGGCCTTGAAGGAGGCGACGAGGTGGTGCGGGAGGTCGCGCACGAAGCCGACGGTGTCGGAGAGCATGACGTTGTCGCCGCCGCCGAGCTTCCACTCGCGGGTTTTGGTGGAGAGGGTGGCGAAGAGCTTGTCGTCGGCGTAGGTGCCGGCGTCGGTGACGGTGTTGAACAGCGTGGACTTGCCGGCGTTGGTGTAGCCGACGAGCCCGACGGTGAAGTGGTCGAGGTTGCGTTGGGCGACCTCGCGCTGCTTGCGCTGCTGGATCTCTTCGATCTCGCGGCGCATCTGCGCGAGCTTGCGGCGGACGATGCGGCGGTCGACTTCGAGCTGTTGCTCGCCGGGGCCGCGGGTGCCGATGCCGGTGGGCGCGCCGCCGGTGATGCGTTCGAGGTGGGACCACATGGCCCGCAGGCGGGGGAACGTGTATTCGAGCTGCGCGAGCTCGACCTGGAGCTTGGCTTCGGTGGTCTGAGCGCGGGCGGCGAAGATGTCGAGGATCAGCTCGCTGCGGTCCACGACCTTGCACTCGATGGCTTCTTCGAGGTTGGCGATCTGGCGGGGGGAGAGGTCGTTCTCGAAGATGGCGACCTGGGCGTCGTGGAGCTTGACCATCGCCGCGAGCTCGCCGACCTTGCCTTTGCCCAGGAAGGTTTTGGGCTCGGGCTTGGTGCGTTTCTGGAGCAGTTCATCGACGACGACCGCGCCGGCGGTGTTCGCGAGGGACCGCAGTTCATCGAGCGGGTCGTGGGCGTTGCCGCCGAAGTCGGGCAGCAGCAGGGCGGCGAGGACGGCTTTTTCTTCGCTGACCTTGAGTTGTTCGCGCAGGCCGGATTCCATCGTGCGAGTGTAGCCGAGGCTGCGGAGATGCTGGAGGTTTGGGAGGATTCAGCGGCGGAGGCGTCGGGCGCGGCGGGCGTCGCGGCGCTGGTTGGGCGTGCGGACGGCGATGCGGCGGTCCACCGGTTGGCGTCGGACCCACGCGACGAACCGCTTGATCTCCGGGTGGGCGGCGAGGGCCTGGACTTTGGAATACTCGGCGGCGAGCTGCTGCTCGGTGAGGTGGGCGTGGACGGTCGCGTGGCACGGCCGGCAGAGCAGGGCGATCGACGACTTCATGGCGTCGCGGGTGTGGTCACGCCGGGTGCGCGGCTTGCGGTGTCGGCAGCGCGGGATGAGGTGGTGACGCGTCAGGGCCAAGCCCGACCGGCCGCACAGTTCGCAGGTTCTGTCGCCGTGTTCCGACATCGCGGAGAGGTTAGGCGGAGCCCGGAAGCTGAGGGCGATACGGACAAAAAAACACCCGGGGTCGAGAATGACACCCGGGCGCCGGTGGAAAAAGCAGGTTGTGCCCCGACGCCACCATGATCGGGGGGCGATGAGTCAGGGTCGCGGATTACGCGTCGTTGGGCTGACCGCCGGCCATGGCCCGCAACACGTTCTGCACGTCGGGCATGTTGGCGTAGAGCGTGTCGGCGAGGGTCATGAGCTTGGCGCTCATGGACGGCGAGAGGCCGACGCCCCGCAGCGCGTCGGCGCTGCCGGCCAGGTCGCCCAGGGCTTGAGCGCCGCCCTTGAGGTCGCCGGACAGGGCGGCGGCGACGGCGAGGCCGGCCCGGGTGCCGACGCTGTTGTCCGAGCCGAGCTGTTGGCCGAAGACCCGGCGGGCGTCTCGGTACCGGCCGGCGTCCATCAACGCCCAGGGGTCGGCTTTGAGCGACGCATCAAGGTCTTCGAAGCGCGTGGGCCCGGCGGCAATGACGGTGAAGTCGCCGGTGGCGACGACGGGTCCGGCGGACGCGGCCGAGCCGGACGCGCTGGTGTTACGCGACGCACCCTCGGGCCGGAACGTTTGGAACGCCGGGCGGGGGCTGGGGGGTTCGCAGACGTTGTACGCGGCGTTGTAACGGTCCCAGGTGGGCAGGCGGCCGATGACGAGGCGGTGCGGCTCACCGTAGCCCACGCCGCAGCGGACGGGCCGGCCGTGGTAGTCGCGGGTGGCGGCGTGTAGGTAGTGCCGGCCGTGCCCGTGGCGGGGGATCGCGAGCAGGACCTTGCCGGTCGAGGTGACGGTGCGGGACGACGTGTCACGGATCGGCCGGGTGATTTGCCCGGCGTCGGCATCGACGGCCCCGAACCCCACGGTCATCGCGACGGTCGCCACGGCAGACGTGACGGCCTTGAGTTGCCGACGTGAACGCCGACGGTTTCTCCAATTCATCTTGTTTGCCTCCTTTAGCAAGCAATCCAGCCCAAAACTCAGGAACCGGCCCAGATCGCGGCGGAGGGCAGGGCACCGAGGTGCCGATAAAACCCGCCAACCCTAATATACGCGCAAATCGCTACAAACCAAGCCAAAATCAGGGTCTTATGTTGATTTATGCCGGCATCGACGAGGCGGGGTACGGGCCAATGTTCGGGCCCCTGACCGTCGGGCGGTGCGTCCTGGCCATCCCCAAGGCCGCGCCGGCGGAGACCGCGACCGGTGGTTTTCCCGCATCCGGGCCGCCCGATCTCTGGGCCCGGCTCAACAAGGCCGTGTGTCACCGCATCTCCGAAGCCAAGCAGCGCATCGCGGTCAACGACTCGAAACTCCTGACCAGCAAGGCCGCCGGTGTGAAACACCTCGAACGCGGCGTGCTCGCGTTCGCGGCGCTCATGGACCGCCACCCCGCCGACGTCGCCGAACTGCTCGACCAGCTCGGCGAGACCGAGCACCGCGCCGACACGCTGCCCGCGTGGTACGCCGCGACCGACGACGCCCCGTGGCAAGCCCTGCCCGAAGCGCAGGACCCCGGCCAACTCGCGCTCGACCGCGGCCTGCTCAAACACACCGCGCAACGCATCGGCGTCACCACCGGCGACCTGGCCGTGGCCGTCGTGTTTGAAAACCGCTTCAACACCATGGTCGCGCAGACCCACAGCAAGGCCGCCGTCAGTTTCACGTACGTCGGGCGTCACCTGCAATCGATCTGGCTACAGTTCGCCGAGGAGCGCCCGGTCGTGGTCGTGGACCGTCAGAGCGGCCGGCAACGCTACCGCGAGCAGCTCGCGTTGCTGTTCCCCGAGGCGCAGGTCGCGGTGATCGAGGAGTCGCCCGAGTGTTCGGTGTATGAGGTTTACGAAGATCAAGCGACCGGCCGCGCGATGGCGGTGCGGTTCGAGACGGGCGCCGACGGCAACCACATGCCCGTCGCGCTCGCGTCGATGACGGCCAAATACGTCCGCGAACTGATGATGCACCGCTTCCAGGCGTGGTTCACGCGGCGCTGCCCCGACGTCAAACCCACGGCGGGCTACGGCACCGACGCCAACCGCTTCGGCCGGGAGATCGCGCCGCACCTGGCGGGGCTGGGGCTCACGATGGCGCAGCTTCGGCGGCAGGCCTGAGCCGGGCACGCAGACCGCGAGGCGTTTCTTTGACACTGCCGCCGGCGCTGGCTATCTTTTTTGGTTCGCTGCAGCGGATGGAGCCGGTTTCAACCGGCCCGTTCGCGACGAAGCCCCCTTCGTCTAGTGGCCCAGGACGTCGCCCTCTCACGGCGAAAACAGGGGTTCGACTCCCCTAGGGGGTACTGCCGCACGACGACACCGTGAAGCGTGTCCGCGTGCGGTTTTTCATTGAGTCGTCGTCGATGGCGGCGCGGCGGTTTCCGTGGCGCGTCTGCTACGATCCCGGTTCCGTTCTTCTTGGTTTGGGTCGTCGTCGGTTCGGGCCTGCGTGGTGGTGCTCGCACGGAACGTCATCATCAACACGCGGTTTTCAGCGGAGATCGATGGATGCAAAGCGTTAGCCGTTCGTTTTTTCTTTGTCGGTCCAAGTGGGTCGTGTCGGCGTTGCTGCTGGCGGTGCTGGTGCTGCCATGCGGACTTCACGCGCAGCCGGCCGGCGAAGTCGGTCGATTGAAGGCGCAGCTCGGCGAAGCGGTCGAGGAGGCGCGGGCGTTCCCGGAGCACGAATACGACATCCCGACGTGGACACGGATGCGGCTGGACGCCGAGTCGGCGCGGCGGGTTGAGCGTCGTGACGACGCGACACGGGAAGAGTTGGCCGACGCGTACCGGGGCCTGCGTGAGAGCGTCCGGGCGTTGAAGCGGCGACGCGACGCGTCGTACGACGGGCCGGCGGTGGCGTTGAGTGCGTCGTTGTTTGCGGCGCGGCGTGACGGGCCAGTGAACAACGTCGCGTTGATGTGGGCGACGGCCGAGCCCTGCGAGCGGTTTGAGGTTCACCGCGCGACGAGTGAGGACGGGCCGTTCGAGCCGGTGTACCGCGGCGGCGGTCGGTCGTTTCACGATGTCGGGTTGCCGGAGGGCACGTACTTCTACCGGCTGCACGCCCGGGTTGGCGGGAAGCGTCTGGTGTCGAACGTCGCGCAGGTTTCGACGATGCCGATGCCGGCCGGGCTCAATATGTTCTCGAACGAAACGGGCGACGGCGACGATCTTTCGCGACCGCCGATCAAGGTGGGGGACACCTTCTACCGCTTCCGCACCGAGCGCGACGGGCCGGCGCTCAAGCACGTGATGATGTTCTCCTCCACGGACGGGCGGAACTGGTCCGACGGCGAGGTGGTGATGGATCGCAGCAGCCACCCGGACCTGGCGGACTTCAAGTTCGAATCCGGCTCGCGTTTTTACGATCAGAAGAACGATCAGATCGTGTGGTGGTGCCACTGGGAGCTTTCGGGTCCGCGCTACGGTGACGGCAAGGCGATGGTCGCGACGGCGAAGCCCGGCGGGCCGTTTACCGTACACCGCATCTACAACCCGCTGGGCATCCAGGTGCGCGACATGAGCATATTCGTCGACGACGACGGGCGGGGGTACCTCGTCGCCGCGTCGAACGTGCCCGGCCAGGGCGCGAACGCGACGATCTACGTCTTCCGGCTCAACGACACGTTTACTGATGTCGAAGAGATTGTCGCGAAGGTGGTTGAGAACGGTTACCGCGAGGCGCCGCACATCGTGAAGGACGGCGGGTTTTATTACCTGTTCTTCTCGCAGGCGGCGGGTTGGTATCCCAGCCGCGGGGGGTACGTGGTGTCGAAGTCGATCGAGGGGCCGTGGAGTGAGGCGCGGGCCGTGGGAAACAGCTCGACGTATTCGTCGCAGTCGGGGCCGGTGTACGAGTTCGGCGACGTCGAACCGGTGACGCGGGTGTTCACGGGTTACCGCTGGATCCGCGGGGAGGGCACGAGCGGGAAGGTGGTGATGCCGATTGATCTGGCCGATGGCTTCGCGTTTTACGACTACGCGCCGGAGTTGTTGCACGGCCGGGAGCGAGGTCTGGTGCTGCCGTTGCAGTTCGGGCGTTTGTTGTCGCAGGGCAAGCCGGCCGAGGCGTCGATCTCGGGCAAGGACGGGCACGGGGCGGAGCGGGCGTTCGACGGCGACTACGACACGATGTTCCAGAGCGATGACCGGCAATGGCCGTTCGAACTGGGCGTGGACCTGGGCGAGCCTTGCGCGGTCCGCAACGTGCAAATCTCTTGGTACATCCACAAGGGGTCGGAGGCTTTTTACCGCTACACGATCGAGGGCAGCGTCGACGGCAAAGATTGGGCGGTCATCGTGGATCGCACGGACACCGAAGACACTGTGGTCAACAAGACGTACGGCTTCACCAGCGACGTGGTTGAAGATGCCGACCCGGTGCGTTTCGTGCGCGTGAACGTGCGGCGGGCGCACCTGCACAACAATCCGAACAACTGGTACCCGCCGACGATTTACGAGGTGAAGGTGTACGGCCAGGCGGTCGGGGAGCGGAGCGACTGACTTTTTGGATTCACGTGGTGAGCAACGCGTTGACGCGTTCGTGCAGCGAATCGGGGAATGTGGGGGTTGCGCCGGGTTTCGAGGCGACGTACGCGCCGGTGAGGTTCGAGACGCTCAGGGCGGTGGTCAGGTCCGCGCCGCAGACGAGGGCGGCGAGAAACCCCGCGGAGCAGGCGTCGCCGGCGCCGACGGTGTCCGCGTCGTCGTCGCGGTCCATTTGGCACGGCTGGCCTTCGACGAAGCCGTCGGCGGTGAAGGCGGCGGTGCCGTCTTTGCCACGAGTGAAGACGACGCCGCGCAGGCTGAAGCATTTGCGGAGGTCGTAGGCGTCTTTGGTGCCGGTGAGGTTGCAGACGGTGTCGAGTTCCTCGTCGTTGAGTTTGACAAAGTCGGCGGCGGCGCAGCCGGCGGTGATCGAGTCGGCGTCGTAGAAGTCGGTGCCGTCGGAGCGGCGGAGGTTGACGTCGAAGAGTTTGATGGCATTGGTTGCCGTGTCGATGAAGCGTTGGATGGTCGCGCGGCTGGTGGGGCTGCGCTGGGCGAGGGAGCCGAAGGCGACGGCGGCGCAGCTTGGGGCGAGGGATTCGAGGTCGTCGGTCCAGGCGAGGTGGTCCCACGCGGCGTTGTGTTTGATGTGGAACGTATGGCCGCCGTCGTCGGTGCGTTCGACTTCGACGGTGCCGGTGGGGCGGTCGGGGTCGGTCTGGAGGTGGGCGGTGGTCATGCCGCGTTGGGTGAGTTCGTGTTTGACCTTGTGGCCGAGTTCGTCGTTTCCGACGCGGGAGGCGACCGCGCCGGCGCCGCCGTGGGGTTGGAGGAGTTGGTGGGCGTGGACGGCGACGTTGAGCGGCGCGCCGCCGAGCTTGGGGCCGGTGTCGAAGAGGTCGAAGAGGGCTTCGCCGAGGCCGACGACGGTGGGAGATGGATCGGGCATGGTTTGGCGGAAGGTTGTTGCCGGGTGCCACGGTCGCTCGCGACCGTGCGGTACAGCGGATGACTTACGAATGTCTATGGAAGTCTACGAGACACGGTCGCGAGCGACCGTGGCGTCCGGGACCGATGCGGTTTTCCCTTCGTTTTCCGGGTTATTCGACGCCGTGCCGGGGGTCGTAGCGCTGGGCCATGGGCATGCGTCGGCCGAACCCGAACGCGCGGCCGGTGATCTTCAGACCGGGTGCGGCCTGTTTGCGTTTGTATTCGTTGAGGTCGATGAGGCGCACGATGCGGAGCACGGTCTCGGCGTCGTAGCCGGTTTGATCGATGATGGTGCGGGCGGACTCTTCGTCCTCGACGTAGCGCTCGATGATCTCGTCGAGTTGTTCGTAGGGCGGCAGCGAGTCCTGGTCGGTCTGGTCGGGGCGCAGCTCGGCGGAGGGCGGTTTGGTGATGGTGTCTTCGGGGATCGTCGCGCGGCCGAACTGTTGACGCAGGGGCGAGTCGTTGCTGTCGTTGATCCAGCGGGCGAGTTGGTAGACGAGCATCTTGGGCACGTCGGCGAGGACGGAAAACCCGCCGGCCATGTCGCCGTAGAGCGTGCAGTAGCCGACGGCGAGCTCGGACTTGTTGCCGGTGGTGACCAGCAGGGAGCCGAACTTGTTGGACATCGCCATGAGGATGACGCCGCGGAGGCGGGCCTGGATGTTTTCCTCGGTGACGCCGGGTTGGTTTTGGTCGCCGAGCACGTCGTTGAAGACGGGTTGGACGGTGGACTCCATGGCGCGGTGAGCGTCTTCGATCGGAACGGTGTGAAACGCAATGCCCAACGCCTCGGCGAGCTTTTGTGCGTCGGAGACCGAGCCTTGCGAGCTGTAGCGTGACGGCATCGTGACGCCGCGCACGTTTTCGGGTCCGAGCGCGGCGACGGCGACGGCGGCGGTCACGGCCGAGTCGATTCCGCCGGAGAGCCCGATGACGACGGACTTGAAGCCGCACTTGCGGGCGTAGTCACGGAGGCCGAGCACGAGGGCGCTGTGCACCTCGGCTTCAGGGCCGGGGTCTGGGGCTTGGGGGTTGGAGATCGAGCTTCGGGTTTGACCGGCCAAGCCCCAGACCCCAGACCCCCGTTCGGGCGTTTCGATCACGAGCGCGTCTTCCTCGAACCCCGCCGCCTGGGCGACGAGGTTCCCCTCGGCGTCGAAGACGCAGGAGCGGCCGTCGAAGACGAGCTCGTCGTTGCCGCCGACCTGGTTGCAGAAGAAGATCGGCATGCGGTGGCGACGCGCGAGGTCGGCCATGATCGCGAGGCGTTTGGGGTGTTTGCCGGCGACGAAGGGCGAGGCGGAGACGTTGATAAACAGTTCGGCCCCGGCGGCGGCGAGTTCGTCGATGGGGTTGTCGTGGTAGATGCGGCGCTGCGTGTGCTCGGCGGCGCCCCAGAGGTCTTCGCAGATGGAGATGCCGAGGCGCAGATGACCCGGACCTTTGCTTCGCTCAGGGTCCGGCTTGAGGGGCAGGTTGGTGACATCCACGCGGGGGCCGGGCTCGAAGTAGCGGAGTTCGTCGAAGACGTCGTAGGTGGGCAGCAGGGCCTTGTGGTGCCAGGCGTGGACGCGGCCGGCGTGGCAGACGGCGACGGAGTTGTGGAGGGTGCGTCCCCGGGCGTGGTCGGACCAGACGGGCAGCCCGATAATGGCGGCGGTCCGGGTGCAGCGCTGGGCGAGCGTCTCGACGGCGGCGCGGCAGCGGTCGATGACGTCTGGTTTGAGCAGGAGGTCCTTGGGCGGGTAGCCCAGCAGGGACATCTCGGGGAAGACGATCAGGTCGGAGCCGTTTTTATCGGCCGCGTCGAGTTGCTGCGCGATGATTCGGGTGTTGCCGGCGATGTCGCCGACCGTTGGGTTAATCTGTGCGAGCGTGATCCGCATTGGGTGCGGATTGTACGGCGGCGGCGGAGGCGTTTCCGTCGGCGCAAGTTCCGAGAATCTCACGAGCGTGTATCCCAGGAAGGCCCAGCATGTCAGACGGAATCCAGCGTTGGGGGGGCGTCGCGCTCCTGTTGGCGGTTGTTGCGGGGTTGCCGGCGTGCCAGGGCCCGCGTGTGACGCGGACGTTGCCGGAGTCGTCGTCGGCGTCCGCGAGCGTGGGGCAGAGCTATCTGGAGGAGGCCCGCGTCCTGATCGCGCAGGGCGAGGACGACGCGGCGCTGGCGACGCTGACGCTGGCGATCCAGGAGAACCCGAGGCTGACGGAGGCGTACCTGACGATCGCGTCGATCCACGAGCGCAAGGGCGACTACGTCCTGGCTGAGGAGCGGTACAACCAGGCGGCGCGGCTGGAGCCGAACAACTTCGAGGCGCAGTACGGCAGCGCGTTGGCGAAGCACCTTTCGGGGAAGGTGCGGGAGGCGGTGCGGGCGTACCTGCGGGCGTTGTCGCTGGTGCCGGACAGTTTTAAGGCCAACCGCGATCTGAGCGCCGCGTACATCCAGTTGGGTCAGCCGGCGCAGGCGTTGCCGTACGCGATGCGTTCGACGCGTCTGGACCCCGACAGCCAGCCGGCGTGGTCGAACCTGGCGGTGGCGTACGCGATGCAGAGCCGGTGGGACGGCGCGATCGGGGCGTACCGTCAGGCGGCGGAACTGGGCGACCTGCAGGACCCGGTGCTGCTGGGCCTGGCCGAGGCGCACATCCGGATGGGCAACTTCGGGCGGGCGATCAACACGCTCGAGACGCTGCTGCGGCGCAGCCCCAGCGCGACCGCGCACGAGCGGATGGGCTACGCGAACTTCAAGCTCCGGCGTTTCGAGCAGGCGCTGCGGCACTACGACACGGCGCTGGAACTCGACGCGAGCGACCTCGCGGCGCTCAACGGCAAGGGCGTGTGCCACGTCACGCTGTTCATCGAGGGCCGGTACGAAAACCCGTACCACAAGGTCAAGGGCGTCGAGGCGTGGCGGCAGTCGCTGGCGCTGAACCCTGACCAGCCGCGGATCGTGGATCTGCTCGCGCGGTACGGGCAGAAGTAGGCCTGCGCAAGCCGAGTTTCGTTTTGAATCTGTCCGGGTGTCGGAGAGATCATTCGTCGTACGCGGCCTGCACGCGGCGGATGATGTGCAGCAGCTCGTTGACCCCGCCGCGGATCTGGTTGAGGTCGCGCTCTTCCTGGGCGAGCGATTCGGCGATGCCCGACGCGGCCTCGGTGACGGGCGCGAAGCCGTGGCTCGTGCCCGCACCCTTGAGGTTCCCGGCCAGTCGGGACAGGCTCTCGAAGTCCGAGTCGGCGTTGGCGCTGCGGAGCTTGGCGACGTACACGCCCAGGCCCTTGACGAAGTCGGCGATCAGCGGCGCCATGTCCGCGTCGCCTTCCAGGTCGCTGAACATGGGGCTGTCGTCGGACGACTTGTCGCCGTCGAGCGACAACGACGCGAACGCCGCCTTCTTGAGGTCCTCGAACGTGAATGGCTTGGCCAGCGTTTCGCACGCGCCGGCCTCGCGGGCCCGGTCCTGAACCGTGTCGTCCGCGGAGATACTGATGACCGGCGAGAGGATGCCCTGTCCGCGCAGGTGCATGATCAGCTCGATCCCGTCCTCGTCGCCGAGGTTGGCGTCGACGACGAAGAGGTCGAACTTGGTCTGATTGATGACCTGGAGGACGCTCGAGACGTCCGGGGCTTCTTTCACGGTGAAGTTGAGCTTCTTCATCCACATGCCGAAGAGGCGGCGGTCGGCGGCGAGGTCGTCCACGATCAGCACGCGGCCGCGCGTGTTGCCCAGGTCGTCTTCGCCCAGTCCGTCTTCGGTCATCTCGGCCAGGTGGGTCTCGGCCTGCTCGGTCGTGAGGCGCACGAACTGATTCAGGTCGATCGTCTCGTCGAAGACCACCGACACCTCGTGCACGATCCCCGTGACGTGCCGGCAGCGACGGATCACGCCCTTGAGGACGCACCACTTGCCGCTGAGCATCGGCAGGGTGATCTCGCACGCGCAGTCGGGGTAGACGTACCGGCCGTGCACGAATGCCAGCCCGCGCCGGCTCAGGTTGCGCGGCACTACCGTGCAGACCATCGTCTGGCCTTCCTGGCTGGTCACTTTGATCAAGACCTTCCGTCCCACAAAGCTCACGCGCAGCGCGCGGCGGTCGTCTTCGACCGGGCGCTTGCCCTGGTGCTCGACGTATTCGACGAGCTTCTGCTTCTCCGCCGCGCTGAGCCGCAGCGTCTCGATGGGTTTGTTTCCGTCGCTGGCCATAGTGACTCTTCCTCCCCCCGACCGCCGCCGCCGCGGATTCGGCGGCGCGGTCCCACTGTCGCTATCGGTGGTCCGGGCGGCCGACTTGTGTGGGGCTGTGATCCGGAACCCGGCGGCCGTTGCAGCGGCCGGGGCGGGGTGCCCGATAAAATGGTCGGGTTCGAACCTGCCGCGGCGGGCAGCGGCCATCCGAGAACGAAATCCATCGAGCCCCTCGGCTTCGGCCGGGACGGGTCCCCGAACGCGACGAATGAACGACGACCCGACCCATCCCGCACCGCTCCGGCTCGCCGAGGTGACGTGCATCCGCCCCGTGCCGGACGGCACGCCGACGCTCGCCGGCCTGACGGACGACAGCCGGGCGGTCGCGGCGGGCATGCTCTACGTCGCACGCGGCCCGTGGCGAGACACTTCGGCGTCCTACCTCGACGCGGCGATTCAGCAGGGGGCGGCGGTCGTGCTGTTGCCCGAGGCGGCGGGCCGTGTGGAGACCCCGTCCCACGTCGGCGTCTACACCGCGCCGCAGGTGGACCAAATCCTCGCCGGACGCGTCGCCGATCGTTTCTACGACCACCCGGCCGATCGGCTCCGGCTGCTGGGCGTCACCGGCACCAACGGCAAGACCACCATCGCGATGCTCGCCCAGCACCTGCTCGGCGCGTCGGGCGTCAAGGCCGGGCTGCTCGGCACGGTCTGGACCGACGTCGGCAACCCCGCCGGCCCGGCCCCCGCAGAACTCACCACGCCCGGCGCGATCGAACTGCGAAAACACCTCGCCGACATGGTCCGCCACGGCTGCACCGCCGCGGTCATGGAGGTCTCAAGCCACGCGCTGGAACAAGGGCGCGTCGCGGGGCTGGCCTTCGACGCCGCGGTGTTCACGAACCTCACGCAGGACCACCTCGACTACCACGGCGACATGGACGCGTACGCCGACGCCAAGGCGACGCTGTTTGCACAACTCAAGCCCACGGGCTGGGCGGTGATCAACGGCGACGACCCGGCGGGGCCGCGCATGGCCGAACGCGTGCCGCCGGGCCGGGTGCTGTGGACGCACGTCCGCGACACCGCCCACGCCGACGAAACCGAGAGGCATCAACCCGGGCACTGCGTCGCCGTCGCCGAAGAACTCGCCGCGTCCGGCACGCGCGCCCGGTTCGACGGGCCCTGGGGCAGCGCGGTCGCGACGCTGCCGATGGTCGGGCGGCACAACGTCAGCAACGCGCTCCAGGCGGCGGCCGCGGCGCACTGCCTCGCCCGGCAGACGTCGCGGGACCTGCGGCAACGCCTCGAAGCCAGCCCGCCCGTGCCCGGGCGGCTCGAGCCCGTGCGACGCCAAGACGGAACGGGGCCGGTCGTGCTCGTCGACTACGCCCACACGCCCGACGCGCTGGAGAACGCCGGCACCGCGGTCCGCGCCGTCACGCCCCGCGACGCGCAACTGTTCGTCGTCTACGGCTGCGGCGGCGACCGCGACCGCACCAAGCGGCCACGCATGACCGCCGCGGCCCTGCGCTTCGCCGACCGCGCGTTCCTCACCTCCGACAATCCGCGCAGCGAAGACCCGCAGACGATCGTCGATGATGCGCAGCGAGGTGTTCCTGACCTCGACCGCGCACGCCTGCGCGTCCAGGTCGATCGCGCCCAAGCGATCGCCGAAGCCATCCGCGACGCCGGCCCCGGCGACACCGTCCTGATCGCTGGCAAAGGCCACGAGGACTACCAGGTCGTCGCCGACCCTCCGGGCCAATTCGGCGGCGCGACGCGGAAGCTCCACTTCGACGACCGCGAGCACGCCGAGGCCGCGCTGCAGGCCTGGACCCCGGCCGCGCCCTCGGACGCGGTACCTTGCTGACCGCATGGCGTTCTGGACCCCGCAACACCTCGCCACCCTCGCGGAAGGGCGGTGGCTCCACCACCGCCCACCCGCCGACGATACCGCGATCACCGGCGTCGGCATCGACACCCGCACGCTCCAACCGGGCCACATCTACGTCGCGATCCGCGGCGAGAACCACGACGGGCACGACTACGTCGAGATGGCCTTGGATAAAGGCGCAGCCTTCGCCGTCGTCGACGACGCGGACCGCTTTGAGAGCGCGCGTGTTTCACCTGTGTTGATCGTGTCGGACTGCGTGCAGGCGCTGGCGCAATGGGCGCACGCCTACCGCGATGTCTTGGCCGACGGTGGCTGCCAGGTCATCGCCGTCGCCGGGTCCAACGGCAAGACGACGACGCGCCACCTCATCCACCATGTGCTGACCCACCCTTCCGGGGGCGGCAAGACCGGCACGCAGTCCCCCAAAAGCTTCAACAACCACCTCGGCGTCCCGCTCACCCTGCTCGCCGCGCAGCCCGAACACGACTTCGTCGCTTGCGAAGTCGGTACCAACCACCCCGGCGAGGTCGCGGCGCTGAGCGCGATCGTCCGGCCCGACGTCGCGGTGATCACGAGCATCGGGGCCGAGCACCTCGAATTCTTTGGTGATCTGGAAGGCGTGGCGAAAGAGGAGGCTTCAATCCTACCCACGGTCCAACCCGGCGGCGGCGTTTTCATTGAACAGGCTGCGGCCGGCCACATCGCGCCGCATTACGACGTCCAGGACGAAGTGGCCATGCTCCCGGTCTTGCTGGAACAACACGAAGCCGCCATCCCGGATGACTTTCCTTTGGACGGCGCACACAACCGACGCAACGCGGCGCTGGCCGTGGCCGTCGGTCGGTGGTTGGGTGTTAATGACGAGCGAATATCGTTTGCCCTGCGGTCTGTCCGAACACCCGAAGGCCGGATGCAGCGCGTGAGGTACGAATCGTTGACCGTGATCCACGACGCCTACAACGCCAATCCTGACTCGCTGCCGTTTGCGTTCGAAGCGTTGAGTTGTGTTCCGGGGCGGAAGGTCGCCGTTCTTGCGGACATGCTCGAACTCGGCGACATCTCGTCGCGTGCCCACGCCGAGGCGTCCGAAGAGATCCGAAGCATCGCCGACCAATGCTGGTTTGTCGGGTCGCTCTTCACGGACGCCGCGCCGTGGTCCGACGACCTGCGGGACGAGATTGTCGATGCGCTTCGCCCCGGCGACACCGTCCTGCTCAAAGGCTCACGCGGGATGCAGTTGGAGCGTATCCTGCCCGCCATCGAGAAACGCTTCGGGCCACCGACGCCGCCGCGGTGAATCGCGGCGCTTCCTCGAAGCGCAGAGGCGCTCGTGGTTTGACTCTTTGATCCCCGATCCTTGCACCCCGCACCCTGAACCCTGCTCTACCACCTCCTCGACATCCCGTGGGTCCGTGATCTGCTCGCCGGCTCGGCCATCACCCGCGCCCTGCTCGTGTTCCGCTGGGTCGAGTTCCGCGCGGTGATGGCCGTGCTGTGCGCGTTCGCGATCGTCGTCCTCGCCGGGCCGCGCGTCATCCGCTGGCTCATCACCAAGAAGATCGGCGACCAGCCCGAGTTCCACCACCAGGCGCTCAACGAGCTCACCCGGCACAAGTCCAACGTCCCCACGATGGGCGGCATCCTCATCACCGGCGCGATCTTCGGCACGACGCTCCTGCTCGCCGACCTGTCCAGCTTCTACGTCAACATGGCGATGGTCTGCCTGATCGCTTTGTGCGCGATCGGGTTCGCCGACGACTGGCTCAAGCTCACCGCCGCCCAGCGCAAGACCGGCAGCCGGCAGGGCCTGCGCTCGTGGGAGAAGTTCCTCTTCCAGATCGGCGTCGCCGTGCTGCTGGGCATCTTCACCTACCGCTACGGCATCTCGAAGTTCGCCGTGACCAACGAGTTCTCCGACATGGCCCGGGCGCTGAACATCCCCGGGGTCAAGACGTGGGTGCGCGACGCCGCCGGCGTGTTCGCGCCCAGCCCGGCGTTGATCGTGCTCGGGCCGTTCCTGTTCGTCGGGTTCGCGGTGCTGATGATCACGGGCTTTTCCAACGCCGTAAACCTCACCGACGGGATGGACGGCCTCGCGTCGGGCATCACCGCCGTCGTCGCCTTCGCCTTCATGCTCCTGTGCGTTATCGCCGGCTACAGCCACGAGGACTTCGTGCTCGCGAAATATCTGCTCGTGCCGTACATCCCGCTCAGCGACGAGCTCGCGGTGGTGGCCGGCGCGATGGTCGGGGCGTGCCTCGGGTTCCTCTGGTTCAACTGCCACCCTGCGCAGGTGTTCATGGGCGACACGGGCTCGCTCCCGCTGGGCGGTTTGCTGGGGTATTTCGCCGTGGTGACGCGGCAGGAAGTCCTGCTCATCGTGGTCGGTGGCGTGTTCGTGCTCGAAGCCGTCTCGGTGATCCTCCAGGTCGGCTACTTCAAACTGACTAAAGGTCAGCGCATCTTCCGCTGCGCCCCGATCCACCACCACTTCCACCTGGGCGGCTGGACCGAGCAGCAGGTCGTCGTGCGCGCCTGGATCGTTACCGCGCTGCTCGCGGCGCTGGCGCTGGCGACGGTGAAGCTGCGCTGACGCCGATATGGCCAACGATCAACCCAATCAATAAAGAAGCCCACGCTCTGCGAGCGTGGGCCGTGTTGAATCAAAGCATCGACGGTCATTTTTACTCCGTCTCGACCTCTGCCGTCGCCGGTTCTTCCGCACCGTCCGCGTCGGGCTCGACGACTTCCGCCGTCTCGATCCCGTCCAACTCCGGGAACGCCGCGTCCAGAAACGCGTTGCCGCGCATCTGGATGTCGCCCTGGCGCTTGCTCGGCGCTTCGCCGTAGCCCTGATACAGCGACTTGACCACGTCCATCCCTTCGATGACTTCGCCGAAGGGCGCGAAGACGCTGCCGCCCATCCGCACGGGGTCGTCGAGGAATTCGTTGTCGCCCAGGTTGATGAAGAGTTGCGTCGTCCGCGTGTTCGGCCCGGCGTTGGCGAACACCACCCGGCCTTCCGTGTTGGATACGTCCTCGCGGATCGGGTCGTCCTTGATCTGCGCCCCGCGCCACTGGGCCGACACCGCGGGGTCGCCGTGGATGCCCCACTGCACCACGAAGCCGGTCACCGCGCGGAAGAACTTCTGCTGGTCGTAGTACCCGCTGCGCACGAGGTTGTAGAACCGGTCCGCGCCCTGCGGCGCCCATTCCCGGTGCGTGCGGATGACAAACTCGCCGGCGGTCGTCGTGAACTTCGCGTCGAACACGTCCGGCGCTTCCGCGTTCATTGCCTCGCTCTGCGGCTGGGTGAAGTCGGGGTTGGCGTCTTCCTCGGCCAGCGCGGCCGGGCCGAACGAAGCGAGCAACAGGAGCGTGAACAAACCGGTGAACAGGCGTTGAGACATCCGTTTTCTCCGCAGGGGTGAAGGTCAAAAACACGGTGTGCGCGAGCGGTACGATAGGCCCGTGGCCACCCGTGAACCAAATCCGGCCCCGAGCGCCGCGCCGCAGGCCTGCTGCAGCCCGTCCGCCCCGCGCGACGAGCCCCGCGCGACGGCGGTGCCCGGCATCGTTCCCCTCACCCCCGTCACGCAACCCGCCCGCCACGCCAACACCGGCGACACCGCCGGCATGGTCCGCCTCGACGGCGGCGCGTTCCGCATGGGCAGCGACTACGAGCACGCCTACGTTGAAGACGGCGAGGGCCCCGTGCGCGAAGTCACCCTTGACCCGTTCTGGATCGACGCCACGTCCGTTACCGTCGCGCAGTTCGCGACGTTCATCGCAGACACCGGCTACCAAACCGAGGCCGAGCGCTTCGGGTGGAGCTTCGTTTTCCACCTGCACCTGCCGAGAAAGTTTGCGGATAAGTTGGCCAAGAACGCGAGCGTACCCGGCGTGCCGTGGTGGCGCGCGGTGCCGGGCGCGAAGTGGGACCGGCCGTTCGGCGTCAACTCCAACGTCAAGGACCGCCCCGACCACCCCGTCACGCACGTCAGCTTCAACGACGCCTGCGCCTACGCCCACTGGGCCGGCAAACGCCTGCCGACCGAAGCCGAGTGGGAGTACGCCGCCCGCGCCGACACGTCGGGCCAGAACTTCCCCTGGGGCGATCAACTTGAGCCGCGCGGCCGGCACCGCATGAACGTCTTCCAGGGCAGGTTCCCCGACCACGACACCGCCGCCGATGGTTTTGTCGGCACCTGCCCGGTCACCGCGTTCAAGCCCAACGCCTTCGGCCTGCACAACCTGCTGGGCAACGTCTGGGAATGGACCGCCGACTGGTTCAGTGCCACGTGGCACACCGAAGACTGCGAACGCACCCGCATCAACCCGATCGGCCCCGTCCCCCACGACGAAACCGACCGCGACGGAAACCCCGGAAGCGATGGCGATGCATCGAAACCGTACGGCGGCTTCACCCACAAGGTCCAGAAGGGCGGCAGCTACCTCTGCCACGCCAGCTACTGCCACCGCTACCGCCTCGGCGCCCGCACCGCCAACACGCCGGATTCGTCGACAACCAACAACGGGTTCCGGTGTGTGCGGGATGAGAACGTGTGATTTTTCTGGCTGATTTTCGGCACTGGCATTACACTGAAAACGTGAGTTTCCGAGTTGCTTTTGAATCTTTTGACTGCTGAATGGAAGGAGTGCAATCAAAATGAAGTGTGCAACTCCGGAATGGGTCGCCAGGTGCATCGTCGGAAGTGGTTTAACGTTCGGTCCGGTTTCAATTGTGTATGGAGCGGAGTTTATCCCAATCGCGATGGATACTCCGAGTACCGCGTATGACGTTTCTGCAGATGGGATGGTAGTGGTCGGCGCAGGCGGTGACGGCGGAATGGGGTTTCAGTGGACTCAGACAAACGGGGCGGTCTCGCTGGGCGACTTGCCCGGCGGTGGCGTCGATACCCAAGGCTTGGGTGTCGATCCTACGGGAGCCATCGTGGTTGGAATTGCGAGTTCGAGTGTCGCGAATCAGCAGGCGATGAGCTGGTCGGTATTGACCGGGGTCGTTGGGCTCGATATTGGTTCTAATGGAAGTGGTAGCGCACGCGGGGCCACCGCGGGCGGTTCGCTGATAGTCGGGACGTCGGAGGGTGAGGCAGTGATGTGGACCGACACGGGGATGATGATCATCCCTTCTGCGCATGATTCTGCGTCTGCGCAAGCCGTCACCCCCGATGGTCAATCGATACTGATCCAGGGTTCGATGGATGGGCTTAGCAGTCTCTCGGTATGGCGGCCGGGCTCCGGGGAAACTCCGTTGACGGGCACGATAGGGTCTCAACAGATCGGCAACCGAATGACGCCAGACGGTTTGATGGTTCTCGGCGCGGCAGGATTCGGCGGAGAAGGTGTGTTCCCGGATTATTGGCAGTGGTTCAGGTGGACCGAGCCTACGGGAATGGTTTCACTGCCTTTGCTGTCTGGTTTCGAGGGTGGTGTCATCGGAACGGACCTGACGGAAGATGGTACCGTGGTTGTTGGGCGAGCTATTTTTAGTCGGAGTTCAAGCAATAGCCGTGCTGTGATCTGGGATGTTGATCATGGCGTTCGGTTTATTCAGGATGTCTTAGTCGAGGATTATGCAATAGATTTGACCGGGTGGACGTTGCGAAGCGCCTGGGGGATCTCGGAAGACGGCAAAGTTATCGTTGGAAGCGGGTTGGACCCTCAGAATAATCGGCGCGGTTGGATTGCAATTCTAACGTCGGATGTCGTTGGTGATTTCAATGACTCAGGGCAAGTCGAGCAAGGTGATCTCGACCTGGTCTTACAGAATTGGGGGCACGATGTTGAGAGTAATGGCGTGCCGACAGGATGGTTTAATGATCGGCCGGTCGGCCTTGTTGACCAGTCAGAGTTGGATCGTGTGCTTCAGAACTGGGGCAACATCGCGTTGCCTAACTACGAAGGTTCTTTGGTGCCGGAGCCACAGACTCTGACGATTTTGATTGGTATGATCGCTACGGTTTTCTCGTACAGAAAGCACAGCATATTTTGTGCATGATCTCAATTAAACCAAACTATCTGGGCGGCGCAATCACTTCCCCCCGCTCGTTGCTCAACATCCATTCATACAACCGCGCATCCTCGTACGCGTTGTCCCACGAGTTGTGGCCGACGCCTTCGTACACCGTCAGCTTGAACAATGAGTCGTCTACCGCGGTGATCGCGTCGGCCATGGCGGTGCTTTGGGACAAGGGGACGACGGTGTCGGCGTCGCCGTGGAACGCCCAGATGGGCAGCTTCGCGAGCACGGGGCCGTCGGCGGGGTTGCCGCCGCCGCAGACCGGGGCGACGGCGGCGAAGCGGTCGGGGTGCGCGGCCGCGGTGGCCCAGCTTCCGTAGCCGCCCATGCTCAAACCGGTCAGGTACACGCGGTCGGGGTCGATGCGGAACGCGTGCATCGCCTCGGTCACCAGGTCGTTGACCTGCGCGACGCTCCACCAGCTCCCCGCGTCGCACTGCGGCGAGACGAGCACAAACGGGAACTTCTGGCCGTTCTCGGCGTGCTTGGGGGGGCCGTTGTATGCGACCTTTTCGAGCTCGTGCCCGCGCTCGCCGGCACCGTGGAGGAAAACGACCAGCGGCCACAGCTTGTCTGCGTTCGCGGGGTCGTCGTAGCCCACGGGCAGGTGAGTGAGGTAGCGGTGTTCGACGATGCCGAGGTGTTTATGTAATCCGAACGTCCAGGCGTCGGCGGCGGTGGTGACGCTGTGGCGGGTTTGGCGCGGGTCGTCCCCTTCGCCGAGTTGCGGGGCGTGGTACAGCGCGGCGAGCAGCTCCGCGCCTTGCGGGTCGTACATCAGCCAGCGGGTGACCTGTCGGCGGGCGGCGTCATTGATCGTGCCCTGGTGTTGCTCAATCGTTTCGGCCGGGAAGCCGTAGCCGTCGGGCAGGGTGACGCCCTGGAGTTCGACGAGGTCGCGGCGGTTGACGGGCTGGGCGGTGCGGAAGAGCGTGACGGTCCGCGTGATCGGTGGGCTGTTTTCAGGCGTAACGGTGACGACCGCGGCGTAGCGTCCGGGTGCGTCGGCGGTCGTGACTTCCTGATAGTCGTTGTTGACGTAGGTGACGCGGTAGGTGTGCGGCCCGACGGCGGCCTCGACTTCCGGCGCGGTGGCCATCCCGACGCCGGGGAGTTGTTCGCCGGAGAAGACGGGGCGGACGTTAAGCGTCAGAGCGAGGACGGAGGCACGCTGCGCGGCGTGGTCGGCGGGTTGGGCTTGGGTGGTCGGAACGACAAACAACGAGAGAATCGCCAGGATTCGTATCGCACGCATCGGTGTTCATTCCTTGCGTAGGGTGGGTCAAGCGAAGCGGACCCACCGATCTGTTCAACCATGGTGGGTCCGCTGCGCTTGACCCACCCTACGAAACTACGAAACGGACAATCAAGTCCCCAGTGTCATCGGGTCGCCGCCGAGGCGTTTGTTCTGGTCCAGGCCGTTGAGGGTGTTCATCTGGTCGTCGGTGAGTGCGAAGTCGAACACCTCGGCGTTGGCGCGGATGTGGTCGGGCTTGCTGCTGCGCGGGATGGTGACCAGGCCGCGCTGGAGCACCCAGCGCAGGAGGACCTGGACCCGGCTCTTGCCGTGCGCCTCGGCGATGTCGCCGATTTCGGGGATGTCGTTGTAGTGGCCGCGCATGAGGGGCGACCACGCCTCGCCGACGATGCCGTGGTCGTCGTGGTACTTGAGTAGCTCGGGCTGCTGCAGCCAGGCGTGGAACTCGAACTGGTTGACGACGGGTTTGACGTCGGCCTCGTCGAGAAGCTTCTGGAAGTGCGGGACGAGGAAGTTGGAGCAGCCGATCGCGCGGGTCTTGCCCTGTTCGAGGCACTTTTCCATCGCGCGCCAGGCGTCCAAGAAGTCCATGCCGCAGGGCCAGTGCATGAGGTAGAGGTCGACATGGTCGACGCCGAGGTTTTTGAGGGACTCGTCGCAGCCCTTGAGGGCGTCGTCGTAGGCGTGGTGCTCGTTCCAGAGCTTGGTGGTGATGAAGAGTTCGTCGCGGCGGCCGTGTTCTTTGACGGCCTTGCCGACGGAGGTCTCGTTGCCGTAGATGAGTGCGGTGTCGAGGTGTTTGTAGCCGGCGTCGAGCGCGGCGCGGACGGCGGGGACGCAGACGTCCGGGTCCTTGAGTTGCCAGGTGCCGAAACCGAGCATCGGCATGTCGACGCCGTTGGGGAGGGTGATGGCGGCGTCGAGGGAGTCGAGGGGCGGCGGGGCGGCGGCGGTCATGGGGGCCTTTCGGGGACGGGGGACGAGAGATTCGGAGCCGGAGCGGCACAAACTTGTTGTACCAACTTTAGGCGCGGGCGCTCACGGTGTCGAAGCGGCGAGCGTCAACGCCTGCGCGGCCGGGTCGTCGCAGGGCATGTCGATCCAGTGCACGCCGCGGAAGCGCTTCAGCCAGGTGCGTTGCTGCTTGGCGAAGCGGCGGGTGAGGACCTTGGTGCGCTCCATCGCGTCGTCGAGGCTTCGGATCCGGGCGTCGGCGAGGTCGGGGTGTTTCTCGGGGCGGAGGGCGGCGAGCGTTTGTTTGTAGCCGAGCGCTTCGCGTGCCTGGGGGCCGAGCAAGCCGGCGTCGTCGAGGCGGCATACTTCGTCGGGCAGTGACTCGCCGCCGATGCACACCGCCTCCGCGAGTTCGGGCTCGACGCTTCCGGGGGTGAACATCGCCTTGACGCGGAGGTTGATGCGCGGGTTGATGGCTTCGACGGGCCAGCGCAGGCCGATGAGGACGGGGTCGTGGCGGTAGCCGGGCGATGGCGGATGGTGGATGGCGGATGGCGGATGTAGGAAAGGGGGTTTAGAGCGTGAAGGCGTTGATGCGTCTTCCGGCGTGTCGGACGTTTCTTTTATGCCTGCGTTGCGTTCCGCCCATCCGCCATCCGCCATCCGCCATCCGCCATCGGTCCACTGCGTTTGCAGTTCCGAGATCGGCCGGCCCGTGAGGTGGAACACTTCCAAGGCGCGGGTCAGCCGTTGCCGGTCGTTGGGTTGGATGCGCTCGGCACCGGTGGGGTCGACGGCTTTGAGTTTTTCGTGCAGTTGCGGGGGCGTGAAATCGGCGAGGGTCGCACGGAAGTCGGCGTCATGGTCGGGGCCTTCCATCAGGCCTTCGAGTAGGGCCTTGAGGTAGAGATTGGTGCCGCCCACGACGACGGGGTGTTTCCCGCGCCGCTGGATGTCGGCGATGGCGGCGTCGGCGTGGTCGAGCCAGTCGCGGACGGTGAAGCGCTCGGTGGGTTCGACGAGGTCGATGAGGTGGTGCGGGACGCGTCGGCGTTCGTCGGGTGTGGGTTTGGCGGTGCCGGCGTCGAGGTGGCGGTAGACCTGCATGGAGTCGGCGCCGACGACTTCGCCGGCGTGGCCGGTGACCGCGGGCAGGCGTTCGCACAGCGACACTGCCAGCGCGGACTTGCCGCCGGCGGTGGGCCCGAGGATGACGAGGACGCGCGGGGCGGGCATGCCGGCAGTGTAAGAGCCGGCCTGAACCGGCCGGGGTGTCCGGTGGGTCGGGCCGTTCATCTTCGCGCCCAACTGCGGTACGCTTTGAGCCGGCGGCGGCACCGGGCGGCCGTGTGTGTTGAGGTTTTCATATCAAGGCGGTGACGCGATGACGGCGACCAGCGGTGTGACACGGACCTGGCGATCCCTGCTCGTGGCGGTGAGCGTCCTGTGTGGGCTGAGCGCGGCGGCGTCGGCCCAGCTTGCGGTGCAGTCCGGCCTGGCGATCGAGGGGATCACCAAGGAGGACGAGCAGGGCGCGGTGTACGCCTTCGACGCGCCCGAGGCGGGGATGCTCAGCGTGGTGTTGCGCGGCGCGGGGGACGTGTACGTGGAGGTGCGCGACGGCGACGGCGTGCTGCTGCCGGGGGGGTACAGCGATCAGGACCTGGACGGCGACGTCGGGGCCGAGCAGGCGGTGGTGGTGTTGGGCGAACCGGGCCGGGTGCGGATACATGTCCATGCGCACGGCGCGGCGGCGGCGTTCACGCTGGTGCCGGGGTTCGTGGCGTCGCCGAAGCTGGCCAACCGCGACGCGGACAGCCGGCCCAAGGGCGCGATCCCGCTGCCGGTCGGCGGGTCGGTGACCGACACGGTGGTGCCGGGGCGCGGCGACCGGCGCGACGTGTTCAGGCTTGAGGGCGACGGCCTGGTCGTGGTCTCGACCACCTCGACGCGCGGCGACGTCTGGCTCAACGGCATCGACGCGACGCCCGTCGGTGGCGACGGTTTGTTGGACGACCTCGGGGAGATGTTCGGGATGGGCGGCGACGACGGCTGGTACGAGCCGGGCTATTCCGAGCTTTATAGCGACTACGACTTCGGCGGCGACGTCGGCCGGGAGGGTTTCGTGGTTTACCTCCGCGAGGGTGTTCCGCAGTATGTGTCGGTGACCTCGGCCGACGGCGAGCCGCTGGCGTACACGATCACATGTACGCCGCTGACCGGGGGCGCGGGCGTCAAAGACGAGGTTGCGCGAGACCCCGCGCGACCCGACGAAGCCCCCTCCGACCGCGACGCCGAACGCCGCGCCCCGCGGGCGCCGCACTGATCGAGGTGGGGCGATCTGCCTGGGAAGACGGGACACGAGTCCGGTTATGCGGGTCGGTGACGCTGGGATGACGGGCACGCCCCTGCGGGGGGTCGGTCCGGGCGGTTTTTCACGGATCGGGGCGTTGCCGCTTGGTGCGAGCGGGGTTGTGTGTCACAATAGGGCGGTCAAGGAGCCGAAAGCCATGCGTCCGAGTCGTTGTTTGTGGGGGGTCGCGGTGGCGTCCGTCTGTGCGGGGCCGCCGGCGATGGCGCAGGTGACGCACCTCCGCAGCATCGACGGCACGGGCAACAACATCGGCAACTTCACGCTCGGCAGCGCCAACACCGTCCAGATCCGCGAGACCGTCGAGACCTACACCGACGGCATCGCGGCGATGCTCGAGACGCCCAACGCCCGCGCGGTCAGCAACGCCGTCGGGTATCAGACCGCCGCGATGGATCAGAACCCGCTGCGGCTGTCGAGCATGTTCTGGCAGTGGGGCCAGTTCCTCGACCACGACATCGTATTGACGACGACGCGCGACAGCGACACCTACGACATCGTCGTCCCGGCGGATGACCCGGTCATGCTCCCGGGCTCGTCGTTCGCGCTGCACCGCTCGCACTTCGCTGCCGGCACGGGCACGTCCAACCCCCGGCAGTTCCGCAACGCCAACACGCACTGGATCGACGCCTCCATGGTGTACGGCTCGGACGCCCCGCGCGCGGCGGCGCTGCGGACCTTCGTCGGCGGCGGGCTCGCGCCCGGCGGCGACGGCTTCATGCGCCGCCACGACGACGCGCTCACCAGCGGCCTGCCCAACGCCAACGACCCCCAGATCTACCCCGACAACGAGATGTTCCTCGCCGGCGATGTCCGCGCCAACGAGCAGGCCGGCCTGACCGTGATGCACGAGGTGTTTTTCCGCTACCACAACCACCTCGCGCAGCAGTTCGCCGCCGACAACCCGACCTGGACCGACGAACAGCTCTACCAGGCCGCCCGTAAACTCGTCGGCGCCTCGGTGCAGAAGATCACGTACCAGGACTGGCTGCCGCTGCTGCTCAACGGCAACAACCTCGACCCCTATACGGGTTACGACAGCAACGTTGACCCGTCGATCGCGCTGGAGTTCTCGACGGCCGTCTTCCGCTTCGGTCACACCATGCTCAACGAGCGGCTGCTCCGGCTCAACGCCGACAAAACCGAGTTCGCCGGTGGGCACCTCAACCTGTTCCAGTCGTTCTTCAACCCCGACGTCGTCACCGAGCCCGGCAGCCTCGACGCCATCCTCCGCGGCCTGGTCTGGCAGGAGAGCAACGATCTGGACACGCAGGTCATCGAGGACGTCCGCAGCCTGTTGTTCGGCCCGCCGGGTTCGCCGGGTCAGGACCTGCTCGCCCTGAACATCCAGCGCGGCCGGGACCACGGCATCGGCACGCTCAACGACCTGCGCGCCGCGTTCGGACTGACGCCCCACGCCGACTTCGACGACCTGACCTCCGACGCGACGCTCGCCGCGTCGCTGGCCGGGGTTTACGCCGACATCGATGAGGTCGACGCCTGGGTCGGGCTCATGGCCGAGGACGACCTCAACGGCGGGCTGCTCGGCGAGACGCTCACGATCGCGATGATGGACCAGTTCGAGCGCCTCCGCGACGGCGACCGCTACTTCTATCTAAGCGATCCGGGCCTGGCCCCGTACCTCAACCAGGTGCTCGACACCGACCTGTGCGACATCATCGCGCTGGTCACCGGCGTCGACGAGTTCCGCCACAACGTGTTCATGGTCGGGGCGCGGCCGCCGCTGCCGGAACCGGTCTCTGCGATCGTGCTTGTCGGGCTGCTGGTTTGCCGGGTGCCACGGACTTCAATCCGTGCCGAGCGCTGAACCACCGCAACCAAGACACACGGACTGAACGTCCGTGGCCCCCCGGCATCCCCCGTGCGCGGTGGGTTCTTACTGACCTTGCGTCTTCGCCGCGCACCACTCGAAAAGCGCCTTCCATTCCTTGCGTTGTTCGGAAACCAGCGCCGGGTGGGCGCGGTTGTCGTGCCCGAGTTTCTCGACGCGGTTGACCAGCGCCGCCGGGTTGTAGTGGGCGACGTCGGTGCCCGAGCCGGCCCCGCCGCCGGTGAGGTCGATGTGCGACATCGCCGGGTGGTGGTGGGCCTTGCGGTACCAGTACCGGGCGTTGTCGAAGTCGCCCTCACGGCGGTGGACGATCGCGTGCCAGAACGACCCCGTCGGCGAGTGGTCGCCCTGCGCCAGCGCGTGGGCGCGGTCCAGGTCGTCGACGTACAGCCACAGCCCCGCCAGCAGGTCCGGCCGATCCGAAAGTGCCGGGTCCTGCGCGATCTGCTCCGCCACGGCGTGGGCTTCGCTCGCCCGCGCCGGATCGATCACCAGCGACTCCATCGCCCGGTCGAACGGCAGCGCCGCGAACAACGGCTCGAACACCTCCCGCAACGATGGCGTCAACGCGATGGGCATCGGCCCAGCATACCGGCCCGGAGACGACCGGGACGCCCTGGGTTCGCTGTTTTCACACGCCCGACCTAAGTGCACCCCACGACCACCCACGCTGCGCACATTCTCGGTGATTCACCATTGCACGGTTTGTCAACCTCCGCTACGGTCTGCGATCCGGCCGCAGCCTGCGCCCCGGCCCGACCCACCCCCGCCACCCCGCAAACCCCTGGAGCGATTCAAGACATGGCCGAGCAGAAAGCCACCAACATCCATTGGCACGAGGGTGCCGTCACCCGCGAAGAACGCAAGGCCAACATGGGCCACGACGGCGCGTCGCTGTGGTTCACCGGCCTGTCGGGCTCGGGCAAGTCCACCATCGCGGTCGCCCTCGAGCAGGTCCTGCTCCAGCGCGGCAAGCACGCCTACCGCCTCGACGGCGACAACATCCGCTTCGGCCTCAACAAGAACCTGGGCTTCAGTGCCGAAGACCGCGCGGAGAACATCCGCCGCATCGGCGAGGTCACCAAGCTCTTTGCCGACGCCGGCGTCATCTGCCTCAACAGTTTCATCAGCCCGTACGCCGCCGACCGCGACGCCGCCCGCAAGCTCCACGAGGACGGCGGACTGAAGTTCGTCGAGGTCTACGTGAAGTGCCCGCTCGAAGTCGCCGAGGAACGTGACCCCAAGGGCCTTTATAAGAAAGCCCGCGCCGGCGAGATCAAGGGCTTCACCGGCATCGACGACCCGTACGAAGAGCCGACCAACGCCGAACTGGTCATCGACACCAGCACGTGCAGCATCGAGGAGGCCGTGCAGGTCTTGCTGGACCACCTCGACAGCGTCGGCGTCACCGCGTGAGCGTTTCGTGACATCCAAAGACTCTCCCGAAGCCCACGGATTCATTCCGTGGGCTTTTTCGTTTATCGCTCTGTGCGGTTCGGCAAACGAAGGCCCTGCTTCCCTTGCCGAAGAGCCGAGAGGACGACTTCTATAAAGCGGCCGACGGTGTCGGCCGTCCGTGCGCCGTCAGTACTCGATGGCGGCCACCGGTCGCCGCAATATTCGTTTCATGTCCACCACGGCAGGAATCCCTGGTTTCAATCGACCGCGGCAATAACCCGCGCATCCCTTCGGGCTCCTCCGAATGGGGAAAACCCGAGCCGGAATGACGCGTCTACCGCGATGCGTCGGCCGTACCATGCATGAATAGAAGGTGGTGGACGTCTTTCTCAGGTTTCACGGTCCCCGATCCCTCTTTGGGAAGGAGAAGCCCATGCCCCGCCGAGTCTTGAATGTGCTTGCGTTGTCGGCGTTACTGGTGGTTGTCGTGTCGGTCCACGCCGCTGATCACCGCGAAGCGCCGCTGATCAGCGCCAGGCCCGACGCGGACATCAACGATCTTTACCTGTTCCGGTCGCCGGCGGACCCGGACAACGTGGTCATGATCATGACCGTCAATCCCGACGCGGCCACCAACGGGTTCACGTTCAACCCCGAGGTGCTATACGAGTTCAACATCGACCGCACCGGCGACACGGTCCCCGAACTGAGCTACACGTTCGCGTTCTCGGCGCCCGGGGCCGGCGGGGTGCAGGGCGTCGCCGGCACGCGCTTCGTCCCCGGCGAAGCGCCCACGCTTTTCGGCTCGGGGTTCACGTTCAACAACCTCGACACGCCCGGCGGCGGGAAGCTCTTTGCCGGCCCGCGCGATGATCCGTTCTTCTTCGACCTCAACGGTTTTCAGAACAACATGAATTTCACCGGCGAAGACTTCTTCGCCGGGCAGGATGTCACGGCACTGGCGATCGAGGTGCCGATCAGCGAGATCACGGGCGGGGCCGCGCCGGGCAGCGAGCCGGTCATCGGGGTATGGGGGCGGACGTTCGACATCAGCAGCGGGCCCAACTTCGGGCAGGTCGATCGCATCGGGCAGCCGCTGATCAACACGCTGTTGATCCCGCCGGGCCGCAAGGACGAGTTCAACCGGTCCGAGCCGTTCGCCGACGTCAACCTCTTCCGCGACGACGTTGTCGACTCGATCCTCGGGCTCAACGGCAACGACGCGGCCGCCGCGATGAGCCTGGCCGACGTGCTGCTGCCCGACATCATGACGCTGGACCTCAACGGCTCGGCGGGCTTTCCCAATGGCCGCCGACTGGAAGACGACGTGATCGACATCGAACTCCAGTTGTTGACCGGCTCCCCGCTCATCGGCGGCGTTGGCGTGCCGGTCGGCACGGGCACCGGCCCGACCAACGACGGCGTGGACGCCAACGACGTGCCGTTCCTGAACGTGTTTCCCTATCTCGCCCCGCCGAATGTCGTGCCCGAGCCTGCGGTGATGGGGTTGTTGCTGGCAGGGATCGGGGTGATGCGTCGTCGTCGTTGACCTGAGCCCAATGCCTGGTTCAACCGTTCTTGTGTTTGACCGCGGCCGCGGCTTCGACGGAACCGCGCTTGTGGGCGGTCATCGAACCGATTTTATCGGAGTCGTCGTCCCGTGGCTGGATCCGCCAGGCCGTGATGGCATGTTGTGCCAGGTAGTCGCTTTCTACAGGCAGTGGTTCGCTCTGAAGCGGGTCAAGGATCGACACGCCGTCGTCTGAATTATGAACGGCGACGACCCAATGCATTCCGCCGGTTTGGGGTCGCACGGTGAGGAGGAGCGCGGCGTGACCGCCCTGGGTGTGGTCCTGCAGATGGTCCCACGCGTCCGAGGCCGTCGTGTCGATCGGATCGACCGCGAAGCCGTCCTGATCGAGCACCATCCAGATGTCCGGGTGCAACGCGCCGGTCGAGGATTCGATCCAGAACACGGCCTTGGTGTCGATGCCGAGCCGCCAGCGCAGGCGTTCGTCCTCGGCGTCCAGGCCGTAGGCGCGGTAGATCGTGCTCAGCGCGTGGAGCCCGCAGGTATCCGGCTCGGTCTGCGTTTCGAGCACGAACGGTGTCGGCTTGGCGTTGGGCCGCAGGTCGGGGTGGACGATGCCGTAGGTGCGGACCAAAATGATGATGGGGGTGAGCGACAGGGCGAGAAGACACACCACCGCGATCAACAGCGTGGTACGCAGTTTGTGGCGGCGGACCCAGAGTAGGATTTGTTTTGGTCGTAGCCGTATCACAAGATCAATGATATGGCCCACGCAGTGCTCTCACGCCGCGGCTTCCACGTATTCAATCTCAACCGTCGCGGGTGGGATCGGTTGGCCGTCTTCGCGGAGGCCTTCGAGGTGGAAGGCCACGGCCTCGCGCAGCAGTTGGCGGATTTCTTCGAGGGTTTCGCCGGCGACGCCCAGCCCGGGCAAGTCGGGGACGTAGGCGCTGTAGCCGGTTTCGGTTTTCTCGATGACGCTCGCGTATTTCATGCGACGATAATTGGTTCATGCCTCCAGCAGCAACCGCGTCGGGTCTTCGATGGTGTCGCAGATGCGTTTGAGGAAGGTGACGGCTTCGCGGCCGTCGACGACGCGGTGGTCGTAGGTGAGGGCGAGGTACATCATCGGGCGGATTTCGATGGCTTCCTGCGGGGTGCCGGGGTTCACGGCAATGGGGCGGCGGACGATGCCGTGCATGCCCAGGACGCCGGACTGCGGCGGGTTGACGATGGGGGTGGAGAGCAGTGAGCCGTAGACGCCGCCGTTGGTGATGGTGAAGGTGCCGCCGGTGAGGTCGTCGAGCTGGATCTTGTTGTCGCGGGCCTTGCCGGCGTAGTCGGCGATCTTGATCTCGACGTCGGCGAAGGACATGGACTCGGCGTTGCGGAGGACGGGGACGACCAGGCCCTTGCCGCCGCCGATGGCGATGCCGACGTCGCAGTAGTCCTTGTAGACGATGGTGTCGCCGTCGACTTCGGCGTTGATCGCGGGGAACTCCTGGAGGGCGTCGCAGGCGGCCTTGACGAAGAACGACATGAAGCCGAGCTTGGTGCCGTGCTTCATCTCGTAGAGGCCTTGGCCGGTCTTTTTGTTGGCGACGGCGTTGTATTTGGCTCGCAGTGCCATGACCTCGGTCATGTCGCACTCGTTGAAGGTGGTGAGCAGGGCGGCGGTCTGCTGGGCGTGGACGAGGTTCTGCGCGATGCGTTTGCGCAGCGGGGTCATGGGGACGGCGCGGGTGGCGCGGGGGCCGGCGCCGGAAGAATCCGAGGCTTCGCTTGGCTCAGTCTTGGGCTTGGGGGCGGAGCCGTTGCTCTGAGCGGGCGGGTTCTTGACGTAGTTGAGGACGTCCTCTTTGAGGAGGCGTCCGCCGGGGCCGGTGGCGGGGACGTCGCCGGCGTTGAGGCCGTGCTCGTCGAGGGCACGCTGGGCGGCGGGCATGACGGTGGTGGCGGTGGACCCCGCCGCAGCGTGCGCGGCGGCGGGCTTAGTCGTGGTCGAATCCGAGGCTTCGCTTTGTTCAGCCTTCGGCTTTGCGCTTTCCTCTTTTTTGGGCGAGGTTGCGTTGCCGGCGGCGCCTTCTTCGAAGGTGCCGATGACGTCGCCGACGTTGGCGTCGTCGCCCTGTTGGTGGGTGATCTTGGTGATGCTGCCGTCGGCGGGGGCGGGGAGTTCGAGGGTGACCTTGTCGGTCTCGATCTCGACAAGGGGCTCGTCTTTTTTGACGGCGTCGCCCTCGTTCTTCAGCCAACGGCCGATCTGGACTTCGGTGATGGATTCGCCGACTTGGGGGACGATGAGGTCGGTGGGCATGAGGGGCGTGGGGGTTTGAGGAACGGGAAGTTGGTTCAGGAGAATGCGGGGCTTGGTGAAGTTGGGAAGTAGTCAGGAGTCAGTAGTCAGTAGTCCAGAAAAAGGTTGATTTCAACTGACTACTGGCTCCTGACTGCTGACTACTTCCCCACCGCCGTGTATTTCTTGTCTTCTTGGAAGCGGGCGAGGACTTCGTTGCCGAAGGCCTGGTCGAGGAGTTCTTGCTGTTCGATCTGGTGCATGGCCTTGGAGCCGGTCGCGGGGGAGGCGGAGGGCGGGCGGGCGACGCGGGTCATGTCCCAGCGGTGCAGGAGGCGGTAGCCGTAGCCGCCCTTGAGGAAGTGCCAGGCGCCCATGTTGCGAGGCTCCTCCTGGACCCAGACGACGGGGACCTGCGGGCCGAAGGTTTCGAGCACGGCGGTGAGTTCGTCGACGGGGAAGGGGTAGTACTGCTCGAGGCGGACGATGGCGACGTCTTCCTCGCGGCCGAGTTTGGCGCGCTGGTCGAGCAGTTCGTAGTAGATCTTGCCGGAGCACAGCAGGACGCGGTCGATCTTGTCGGGGTCGGCCACGGGGTCGCCGATGACGCGCTGGTATTTGCCGGTGCTGAGGTCGTCGAGGGTGCTGACGCACTGCGGGTGGCGGAGCAGCGACTTGGGGGTCATGACAACCAGCGGCTTGCGCCAGTTGCGTTTGACTTGGCGGCGGAGCAGGTGGAAGTTCTGCGCGGGCGTGCTGGGGTTGCAGACCTGGATGTTGTCCTCGGCGCACTGGTTGAGGAAGCGCTCGAGGCGGGCTGAGGAGTGTTCCGGGCCCTGGCCCTCGAAGCCGTGGGGCAAGAGCATGGTCAGGCCGGAGAGGCGGTTCCACTTGTCCTCGGCCGAGGCGATGAACTGATCGATGATGGGCTGGGCGCAGTTGACGAAGTCGCCGAACTGGGCCTCCCACATGATCAGGCCGCAGGGGTAGTCGAGCGAGAAGCCGTACTCGAACCCGAGGACGCCGGCCTCGGAGAGCGGGGAGTTGAAGAGCTCGACGGTGGCTTGCTCGGCCGAGAGGTGTTGGAGCGGGGTGTAGACGTGGCCGTCGCGGGCGTCGTGGAGGACGGCGTGGCGGTGGGAGAACGTGCCGCGCTGCACGTCCTGGCCGGTCATGCGGACGCGGTGGCGTTCGACGGCGAGCGACGCGAACGCGAGCGACTCGGCGGAGGCCCAGTCGAGGTCGCGGTCGCCGGCGGCCATCTCGTCGCGCAGGCGCAGCAGGCGCTTGAGCTTGGGGTGGATCTTGAAGTCGTCGGGGACCTCGCTCTGCTTTTTCATGAGCGCCGCGAGGGTGTGGCGGTCGACGCCGGTGTCGGGGTCGTCGGCGTTTTTCTCCGGCCCGCCCGTGTAGCCGGACCAGAGGCCCTTGGGCTTGTGGTCCTGTGGCTGGTAGCCCTCGGCGCGGGCGGCGGTGAGTTCCTTCTCGAGCAGCTCGGTGCGGCGGGCGGCGATCTTGTCGGCGTCTTGCTCCGAGACGCCGCCGAGTTCCATGAGCGATTCGAGGTAGGTCTCCCAGACCTTGGGACGCTTGCCGATGTTGTCGTACATCATCGGCTGGGTGTACGACGGCTCGTCGCCCTCGTTGTGGCCGCGCCGGCGGTAGCAGTACATGTCGATCACGACGTCGCGCTCGAACTTGGCGCGGAAGTCCATGGCGAGCTTGACGACCTGGGCGACGGCCTCGGGGCGCTCGCCGTTGACGTGGAAAATGGGGATCTGCAGCATCTTGGCGATGTCGGTGCAGTAGCGCCCGGAGCGCGACTCGCGCGGTCCGGTGGTGAAGCCGACCTGGTTGTTGATGATGACGTGCAGCGTGCCGCCGGTGGTGTAGCCGTCGAGCATGGAGAGGTTGAGGGTCTCCTGCACGATGCCCTCGCCGGCGAAGGCGGCGTCGCCGTGGATGAGTGTGACGAAGCCGCGCTTGCCGCGGGAGTCGAGCCCGGTGCGGTCTTGCTTGGCGCGCATACGGCCGAGCGCGACGACGTTGACGAACTCGAGGTGGGACGGGTTGAACGCGAGCGAGAGGTGGATGTTCTTGCCCGCGGCGGTGCGCCAATCGCCGGAGTGCCCGAGGTGGTACTTGACGTCGCCGCCGCCGCGGTAGAGCTGGGGGTCGACGTCCTCGAACTCGCGGAAGATCTGCTGGGGGCTCTTGCCCAGGATGTTGGCGAGGACGTTGAGCCGGCCGCGGTGGGCCATGCCGATGACGATCTCCTGCGTGCCCAGCTCGCCGGCGTGCTCGAACGCGAGGTCGAGCAGGGGGATCAGGGTCTCGCCGCCCTCGAGGCTGAAGGACTTGGCCCCGATGAACTTCTTCTGGATGAACTCCTCGAAGATCGTCGCGTCGGTGAGGCGGGTGAGGATGCGGATCTGCTCTTTGCGCGAGAGCGAGATCGTGTTGTCGGTGGACTCCATCTGCTGCTGCAGCCACTCGCGCACGCCGAGGTTGTCGATGTGCATGAACTGCGCAGCGATGTGCTTGCAGTAGGTGTTGCGGCAGTGGTCGATGATCTCGCGGAGCGTCATGACCGTGCCGTCGCCGGACGTCGAGGCGTCGGAGAGGACGAAACGGCGGTCCAGGTCGGCGTCGGTGAAGCCGTAGAACGCGGGGGTGAGCTCGTCCGGAAGCTCGACGGTGTCGGACAGCGGGTCGAGGTGGGCGGCGATGTGGCCGCGCACGCGGTGGTTGCGCACCAGCATGTCGACGCGGTGCTGCATGGCGATCGGGTCGCCGATCGCCGAGGCGGGCAGGGGCGCGGGCGAGGTGGCGCCCACGACCGGCGCGGCGGCGGCGTGCGACCCGCCGGCCCGGGCGTGGAAGATGCTGCGCTTGGGGAAGCCCTGGCGGACCGAGGCGTGGCCGTTGCGCTGCGCGGCCCAGGCGTGGAACGTCGGGTGCCAGGACGCGTCGACGGACGCCGGGTCCTGGAGGAAGTCCTCGAAGAGCGCTTCGACGTAGGCGACGTTGGGCGCGCCGGCGGAAGCGGAGGCGGGGTGGTCCGCGGGCGCGTGGTTTGACGGGTCGGTTGGGCTGGGGTCGGGCGGGGCCATGGTGGCGGTGGGGCGGGTTGCGGCGGCCGAACGCGGGGGAGTCAGAATATCACAAGGGTCGGCGAACGCCTTGCGCGATTTTCCATGGTTGACATCGACCGGGCGGGGCGTCGCCGTGGGCGTCGGGGCATCGTAGGCGCGACAAAAAACGGGCTATCGGACGCGTAATGCACGAGACCTTATTGATGGTAGGACAAGGGTGAACTTGATCAGGAATCGGTCAAGTTCCACTTGAAGCCCACGGTCTTTGACCGTGGGTCACCCAGCCCTGCAAAGGCTGGGCTTCGCGAGATAACTGCAAACCAGACGTCCGCATTACCCTAATTATTCGAAAAGTCTGATTCTGATCACGCGTCCGCTTCGAGGCACCGCCGCAGCAGCCAGAGGTAGATCCCCGGGCCCGACGAGTAGATGCGCCACCCGCCGCGCGCGGTGACGTCGCCTGTGTAGACCTTCTCGTGGTCCGTATCCGCGTCGAAGCGAGATGCGAACCCCGCGTCGGAGCTGCTGAAGTACGCGTTGCCCTGGCGTCGCTCAGCGTTGGAAACGCGCCCCGGCAGCCCGACGGGGTTGACGATGTCCAGTAGGCGCAAAGCTTCGTCGATCAGGCCGCGCTCGATCATGACCTCGGCGGTGCGCAGGTGGGCGTGGGTGTACATCAGCCCGATCTCGCGCCCGAAGAACGCCGCGGACTCGGCCCGCTGGAAAAAGCGCGAGTGCCCGCCGGTGTAGGTCGGCGGGCGTTCCATCAGCCGCATGCCGTCGGGGGCCGCGAGTGTTTCACGCATGACCGCGAGGTGGTGCGCGGCCTGTTCGTCGCTGAACAGCCCGCCCAGCAGCCCGCGGTTCATGGGGATCAGGCTGTGGCGGATGCCGGTGCGCTCGTCATGGGGGTGCAACAGCGGCTCGGCGGCGGATTGGTCTTCGTTGAACAGCACGATGCCCGCGACCTGCCCGTCGATCACGCACCACCGCTGGAAGTTCTGCGCGACCGCGGCGGCCCGGGCGGCGAGCGCTTCCGACCACGAGGCGTCGTAGCCACGCACGGCTTCGCTCAGGCGAGACAGCGTGTGCTGAAGCAGCGCGACGGTCCACGAACTGACCATGCGCTCGGCCATCCACGGCTCGGCGGGCTGGAGCGAGTCGTTCCAGTCGCCGTCGCCGTAACGCGGCAGCACGGTGCCGGGGATGTGCTGCGACGCGATGCGTTCGAGTGCGCGGTCGATGTGGGCACGGATCGGCTCGGCGTGCTGCTCGTTGCTGAAGGGGAAGCCGGCGGCGCGGTCGTGCTCGGTGTAGGTCACCGCTTCGTCGAGCAGCGACGTGTCGCCGGTCATCTCGAGGTAGTGGCACACGGCGTACATCGGCCAGACCACGACGTCGCCGTGGCTCTCGCCGGCCTGGATCGCCTGGTACGGCTCGTGCATGAACCACTGTGGCCAGTTGCCGTTCTGCCGGAACTGGTGCTTAAACACGACGCGCAGGATCTCGGCGATGACGTCGGGTCGTTCGATCGCGCGGAGCATCTCGACCGGGCCTTGGCAGACGTCGCGTGTGCCCCACGCAGCCCCGCCGAACTGCTCGAGGCCGTGCGGCAGGCTCAGGTGGATCATCGCGTTATGCACAAACCACGGCGGCAGATCGACGAAGGATTCGGGCACACCGTCTTTCCGGCCCTCGATCAATCGCGTCAGCGGCGCGCGGAGCTCTGCCCAGTAGGCGTCGGCGGCGTCGACAGATGCGGCGGGGTCGGGCGAAAGGTCGGCAGGCAAGCTGTTCCCTTTGGTTGCGCCGGCCAGCGACCAAGCGAACGCGTCGAGCATTTCGGTTTCGACCACCAGATACGGGTAACACCCGGCTTCCTCTGATTCGGGGTCGAACGGAATCGCATCAAACCGGCACAAATCGTCCACGCGATCAATCGACAACGCGAAGCGCGTGCCGGGCTGCGTCTGGGCGAGCCGGGTTTTCGGGGACGGCGTCGCGGTGCAGACGCCGGTGGTGGTGTCGAAATGCACATCGGTTTCGAAGCAGTCTTCCTGCTCGCCGATGCAGAGGTGCTGCGTGAGGCGGGCGCGGACGGCGCCCCCTTTCACGACACGGAGCGAGAAACGCAGCAGCGTCTCGTCCGGGCTGGCGACGGCTCGAACGGTCAAGACGCGCCCGCCGAGGCGGTACCACCAACGCGCCCACCCGGGGGCCATCTCGAACGCGCTGGCCTCGGCGAGCTGCACGAAGCCTTCACCGTCCTCGAGGTCGACCGAAACGCGCAGGCCCGACAGTTGATCGAGGTTGAGCTCGTCGCGCGCGACGCCGGTGATCTGGCCAAAGGTCGTGTTGCCCAGCGTGACCTGCGAGGCGAAGACGCCGTGCTGGTAGCACGTCATGCCCAGCGTGTCGGGGGCGGGCATCCACGCTTGGCCGGTGCGGAGGATGTGCCCGTGCCCGCGGCGGAGGTCGGCGTCCTTCTGAAACGTCGCGACGTGGCGGTCGGGGCCGTGGAAGAACGAGAGCACGCCGGCGTCGGCCTGCTCGACGTTGCGCCAGGCCGAGCACGGGCCGAACCAGGATTCGAGGTCGGCTTCGGTGGCGGGTTCGCCGCTGCGCAGCGGCGACGCTTCTTCGCAGCGCGTCGGCGCTGGAGCGGGCGGGCCGTCACCACCAAGATCGTGGTCGGACGAAGCGGCGGACGACCTGGCCCACGCCAGCAATGGATCGACGCCGTCCAGGTCCGCCTCGCTCGAGGCGTCGGGGTGGTCGGGCGTGAAGGCGAAGGCGAACGTGGCGGTGGCTCGACTCCCCGAGTCGCCGACCTCAGGCCGGGCCTGCAACACCGCCGCGGCGGACTCGTGCTGGATCACGCCGTTGGGCAGTTCGGGGTCGAACAGGTGCGCCGGCGGTTGCCCGGTCTTGTAGACCGGCCCGTAGAACGCGACGCCGTCGGTCATCGCCGCCACGCCCCGCGTCGCCGTCGACAACAGCCACGGGTGCGCTCCGCCCTGAGCCAGCGCCTGCCGCGACATCACAACGGGCCCGGCGTCGGCGTGCGACAGCACGCGGTGGTCGAGGTACTGGCTGACGTACTTCTCGTTGTTGCGCACCAGACCCTCGTGGGCCAGCCCGACGTCCTGCACCAGCACCGCGTCCCACGCGTCCGGTCCGAGGCCATCGACCCGGACTTGCCACGCCCAGCGCCGTTCGGTGGTATCCAACACGAGGCGGATTGTGAAGGTGGCGTCAGTCTTGGTTTCTGACGCCCCCGCCTTTCCGGGCTTCGCCACCGAACACCACGCCCCGGACCACACGGCCTCATGGCCCCCGGCTGTCCAGGTTGCGCTTGATCCTTTTCCGACTGCTTCGCACGCGTCAATCACGCCGCCGCCGCGGAGCCGCCGCAGAAACAGCCGCATCATCCCTCCGCCCACCGGGCCGGCCAGCAACCGGCTCACCAGCACGTCCCCCGCCCAGACCCCCCGCGGCCAGCCGCCGGCCAGGATCGGCACACGCAGCCCGCCGCCGCCCTCGATGGTCACGCCCGGCCACGCGGACGCCGGCGACAGCGACCGCGTGCGCACCGCGCCGGGCGTCGGGCTCGTCACGGGCGTGGTTTCCAAGTCCGGGCCTCCTGAGACGGTCACGCGGGGCCTGCCAAACGACGCGGCACCCTGACAAATCGCGGCGCGTTTCGCAACCCCCGATTCCGATCCGGGCCCGCGGCGTGCGGATGACCTCGGTTTCCCGCAGCGCTCTCGCCGCCCCAGAAAAAAGCCCACGCGCGGGGCGTGGGCGGGAAAGGTCATGGAAAGCCGGGCCGCGGCTGCGGATCACGCCGACCGGCGGCGCCGCAGCGCCACGGCCCCGATCGCCGCCAGGGCCGCGACCGACGAGGGCTCGGGCACAACGCCGGGGTTGGCGGCGAACGACGGCGCGGCCGTCGAGCCCCAGTTCTGCAGGATGATGTCCAGGTCGGCCTGGTCCACGAAGCCATCTGTGCCGAAGCTGCCGTCGGCCCAGCCCTTGCCGGACTGACCCCAGTTGGCCAGCACGGCGTCCAGGTCGCCCTGCTCGATCTGCCCGCTGAGGTTGGCGTCGCCCATGAGCAGGCCCAGGATGCCCTCGACGTAGGCCGACGTGTCGTCGTCGTCGAAGTCGCCGTCCAGGTCGAGGTCGGCCCACTCGCTGCCGGCCGCCACCTCGGCGATGAACGCGTCGATGTCGTCGGTGTCGAAACCGCCGTCGCCGTCGTAGTCGCCGATGAGGTCGAGGTCGATGGTCGGCGAACTCGCCCGCGGGCCGGCGTCGGTGTTGGTGGCGATGAACCGCAGCGTCGAGCTCGCGTGGATCGCGCGGTCGATCGTGGGCGCGTCGTAGAACAACCCCAGGTCGTTGTCCAGTGCCGAGACCAGGGACTCCGAATCGGTGATGTCCGGGAGGTTGATCAGGTCGATCAACTCCTGGTCGGTGATGTCGTCGGACGCTGTGACCGGCAGGATGCCGATGAGCTTGGCCTTGCTGACGTTGCTGAGCTGCTCGCCGGCGTAGTAGCTGACTTCGAGGATGTTCAGCAGCACCTCCGCCCCGATGGTGGAGGCCGAGACGTCCTCGTCACCGCCGGTCAGCGGCGAGGTGATCGGGCCCGGCGGGACCGCGTTGCCGCGGCGGTTGTTGATCTCGTCCTGGTCCGGGTAGTTGTAGATCGGGTTCAGGTCGACCGCGCCGTAGAGCCAGCCCATCGACGCGAGCTCGGTGTCGTCGAGCAGCGGGTCGGCGCGGGCGCCGTTGGCGAAATCGACCTCGGCCTGCTCCGCGGCGGTGATCAGGGTGTTGATGTTGAACGCGAAGTCGTTGAGCGTGATGAACTCGGCCGTCGACCCGTAGCCGAAGCCCACGCCGTCTTCGTCCGCGTCGCCGTCGCCGTCCAGCGGCACCGCCCGGACCGAGATCGGCAGGCCCACCAGCGCGTCGCTGAGGAACACGCCGCCGCCGCTGTCCCCCGGCGAGAACCCGACCTCGAAGGGCACGCGGAAGTCTTCCTCGGGGATCTGGCGGGGTTCGATCCCGCCGGAAATGACGAATTCGCCCGTGTTCTTGAGCGCGTAGGTCTGCTCCCGGGCGGCGTTGATGTCGGTCGGGTCGTTGGGCGTCACGTCATACAGGTCGTCGTCGCGATCGACGTCGAAGTCCATCTGGACGAAGTTGTCGCGTTCGTCGGCGAAGATTCGCGGGATTGAGTTGTCGGTCCAGAGCTCGAGGCGGTTCTGCCCCCAGCGCCGGACGCCGTCGAACGTCAAGGGGACCGGGTCGCCGTCGTCGAGCGGGGCGCCCTGCGCGCCGTTGCCGCTCTGACCGAAGCCGACGATCTCGACGATCTCGCCCTCGATCGCATCGATGAACTCCTGGGGCGTGTCCCGGGTGAAGATCGGCACCCGCGCGTTGCCGGTCGCCGCGACTTCTGCCGGGGTGAACGGCAGCGGCACGATCGCGATGTCGCCGCCCGAGATTCCCGTCCCGTCCCCAGCAAAACTCGAGATGTACCACTCGCTGATATTGACGGCCAGGTTGGTGTTGTAGTTGTCGCCCAGCGCGTATGTGACGACGCCCTGGAACGAACCGTCGCCGCTGTCGAACCGGCCGATCGGTGCGAGGTTGTGGGCGGCGGTGACGAACCACGTGCGGTCGTTGCCCGCGTCGAGCAGCACGCCGCTGGCCTGCCCGGACCGCCGCAGGCCGCCCTGCGTCGTGTCGTCGCCCTCTTCGGGGGCGCGGAACTCGATCGAGCCGACGGACGTGGCGATGCCGGTCTGGGCTTTGGTGATCGAGAACGGCTCATGCTTGGGGTCCAGGTGGACGATGCCCAGGGCCGGGGCCGCGAAGCCGGTCACCAGAACCCCGCCCAGCGCCATCGAAACGGCGCGGGCGTGTGCGAGCGGTCGGCCGGAAGACTTGAGCGTGCGAACAGATCGGGCAGGCGGGGTGGTCATTATGACGTCTCGAATGAGGAACTAAATCGAGGAACTACCTTCGAGGGACTGGGGCCGTCCGGAGCTTCCGGAGAATCTGGATCCTGGCTCAAGCGGCAGTCGAACGGTCTGGCTTGGGCCGGCGGGGGTGAATCCGATAAATCCTTCAAGCCATGCACGATACCCGAATCCGGGCCGAGACCCAAGCGGTGTTGACGCCCCGCGGAACGGCTTGGGGACCCGGTTCGAAAAGGGCTTCTCAGTCGTCGGGGTCGCGGGTCCATTGGAGGTAGGAGGTGCCGTCGGGCAGCTCCGGGGAGAACTGCTCGCCGGCGGTTTCGTAGGGCGTGCCCGACGACGCCGAGCCGTCCGCCTTGAGGTAATTGAAGCGGCGTTCGGTCTCGTAAACGATGTCCGTGCCGCCGCGGTCGCTGGAATGCGTGCCGTTGGTGTCACGCCACGCGGCCACGAGCTGCTCCCGGGCCGTGGGGATCCAGGCACCGGCCTCGGCGCCCTGAATGTTGTAAAACGCGTACCGCGTCGGGGCCGAGAGCCGGGGACCCAGAGTCCCGCCGCTGCGGGGGTACTCCGTGACCAGGATCGTGCTCGACGCGGCCGGCACGTCGCTGGCCAGCGAGAACCGCGTCTGCCGTTCGCCTTCACGCGGGTGAGCGCCCAGGCCGCGCGGCTGCTTCACCGACGAGTCCAGGTCCGCGCCCGAGTACGGCATGGCGTACGACCGGACGGCCACCTCCGTCGGCCCGTCGCTGGTCGCCGGGTCGCCCGGGCAGATCAGGATCGGAGACCCCTCCTCGGCCAGCAGGAAATCCTTGCCGCGTCGGACCCGGCGGAGGCCGTGCCCGAGCTCTTCCCCGATGCTGTCGTCCCAGGTCCAGCTTTCTTCCGCCGCACGCAGGTCGAGTTGGCGGTCGTACGCGAACGGGATCAGGTCGTTGTGGGTCGTGCTGTACGACCCGAACGCCACGCCGATCTGCCGCTGGTTGCTCAAACACGCGAGGTTCTTGGCGGCGTGGCGGGCCGAACCCAGCGCCGGCAGCAGGATCCCGATCAACAGCGCGATGATCGACACCACGACCAGCAATTCGATGAGCGTGAAGCCCGGCCGAACTGAACGAAAACGCAAAACAAACCCGGCCGGGGCGCGACCGGAACGCCCGGATCGCGGGACGCGCCGCGGCGTAAAGTTGGCACTGATCGTGTTTTGCATGAAAAAGGTCGGCTCCCGGCCCGAGTCCGAAATCATACCCGACGCCCCGCCGCTCACCAACCACAATGCAACCGGATTCAGCAAGCGTGGGGCGCAATCCCCCGCCCGATTACACCCAAAGCCGCCGTACGACCTGAGTCATCGCGACTGTCCTAGGGGAATTCCGCCGGGATAAACCCGTGATTCGGGCTTCTTTCCGCACCGGTCCTCCCCTATACTCTCAGAGTCGGGTTCGAGTCCGGCTCGAATCTGGACCACGGTCGGGGTTAAACGTCCGGCCAATTCTCCCTGCCCCACCCACCCCGCGGAGCTCGTGGCTTTACGTCATGAGCTCCGTTTTTTGTGCCGTTTGTGAGCCCGCACGGCTGCGAAACGACGGGTCAGGGCGCGGCCGTATGCTCCGGCGGTGAACGATTCGCCGTCTCCAAACCGTCGTGCGTCGAACGACGCAGCGCCCCCAGGCGGCGCGGGCTCCGGCCGGCTGCGGCGGCAGGTCGGCGTGCCGGGCGCGGTGATGCTGGGGCTGGGGTCGATGGTGGGCACGGGCGTGTTCGTGGCCATCGGCCTGGGCGCGGGGGCGGCGGGTTGGGGCTTGCTGCCAGCGGTGGTGCTGGCCGGCGGGCTGGCGTGGTGCAACGCGCTGAGCTCGGCGCAACTCGCCGCCGCGCACCCGGTGGCGGGCGGCACCTACGAGTACGGGCACCGCTACTTGACGCCGGCGTGGGGCGCGGTCGCGGGGTTCATGTTCCTCGTCGCCAAGTCTGCATCCGCCGCGACGGCGGCGCTGGGGTTGGCGGCGTACGGCTGGGGGCTCTTCGGCTTCCCCGACGCCGGCGCGTCGCTGCGCATCGGCGCGGGCCTGGTCGTCGTGCTGAGCCTGATGACGCTCGTGCTCGAAGGCATGAAGCGGACCACGGCGGTGAACACGGTGATCGTGTGTGTGACGTTGGTGTCGCTGGGGATTTTTGTGGTCGCCGCGTTTGTGTCCACGCTCCGCCAGGGCGACGTGGTCATCGATTGGGGCAACACCATGTACTGGTTCGAGCTGCGGGAGGACGGCGCGGCGTCGACATCGGGGACATCGATCGATGCCGAACCGTCGGCCAGGCACCGCCCGATCTCGCCGACCGGCTTCACGATGGATGGGTGGCTCGGCGTGGCCTGGGCCACAGCGCTGATGTTCGTTGCTTACACCGGCTACGGCCGGATCGCGACGCTCGCGGAAGAGGTGCGTTCGCCCGTGCGGACCATCCCCCGCGCGGTGGCCGTGACCATGACGGTAACCGTGATGACGTACGCCGCCGTCGCGCTGGCGGCGCTGTTCGCGGTCGGTCCTGACGCGCTTGCGAAGTTGACGGCAGACGGTGCGGCGCCACTCGAAGCGGCGCTGCGGGGGGTAGACGCCCCGGTCTGGACGGTCTGGCTCGTCGCTGTCGGCGCCGTCACCGCGATGGTCGGCGTCGTGCTCAACCTCCTGTTCGGCCTCTCACGCGTCGCGCTGGCGATGGGGCGGCGGGGCCACCTGCCAGGCGTCTTCGCCCGGGTCGATCCGACCGGGACCACGCCCGCGCCCGCGGTGCTGCTCGTGACCGCGATTGTTCTGGGGCTGGTCCTCGTCGGCTCGATCCGACACGCGTGGTCGCTGTCGGCCGTGACCGTGCTGGTGTACTACGGCCTGACCAACGCCGCGGCGCTGCGCCTGCCGCCGGACGACCGCCGGTACCCGCGTGCGTTCGCGTGGGTCGGGTTGGCCGGGTGCCTGGGGCTGAGCGTGATGGTCGAGTGGGAATACGTCGCGCTGGGCGCGGGGTTGGTGGCGCTGGCGCTGATAGCGCACGCGTTGACCGCGAACGCCCGCCGCGCAAAGGAAAACCGCGGGGCGGAACCACGCGGTTGAGTCGAAACGCTCGCGTTTAGCGGGTGACGCGCATCGACCCGCGTCCCCCGGCCCCCGGGTGCGCTTACTTCACCAAGCGCAGCGCGAAGGGGTAGCGGTAGTGCTCGCCCTCGTTGGCCTTGAGCGCCGCGATGATGGTGAAGACCAGGCTGGCGATGAACACCGCCAAGGCCAGCAGGCCCGCCAGCGGGAGAATCACGATCCCGATCACGACCACGGTCAAGATGAGCCCGATGATCCCCAGCACGCCGCACGCCAGCGCCGCGATCAACACGGTGATCTGAAAGTTCACGGCTTCTTTGCCCTGGTCGTTGACAAACGGCATCTCGTCCTTCTTCACCATCCAGAGGATGAGCGGCCCGAGCACGTTCGCGCCCGGCACCGGCACGACGAACCCGGCCAGCGACAACAGGTGGCACAACATGCCCATCGTTCGCTGGTCCTTGGGGACCTCGCCCGTCGGGGCCGGCGGCGCGTCCGTCAGTCCGGCGGCGGGGGTGGACGGGGGGGGGCACTCGGCGGGGCGGCCTGCGGTTCGTCGGACATGGTCGGGTTCCCTGATCAGGTTGGCGCGTCAAAGCACAATCGGTGAAGTAAGAAACTCATCCGCATCTTACAGCGCGTCGGCGCCGGCGCTGGCGACGTCGTGGTCGTTCTCGACGGTCGAGCCCGACACGCCGATGGCGCCGATGATCGTGCCGTCGGCGGCCTTGAGCGGGACGCCGCCGGGGAAGGTGATGAGCCCGCCGTTGGAGTGCTCGATGTTGTAGAGCGGGCCGTCTTCTTTGGAGAGCTTGCCGATTTCGCCGGTGGGCATGTCGAAGTAGCGGGCGGTTTTGGCTTTCTTGATCGCGATGTCGATGGAGCCCAGCCACGCGCCGTCCATGCGGACGAAGGCCTTGAGGTTTCCGCCGGCGTCGACGACGGCGATGTCCATCTTGGTGTCGATCGCTTCGGCGCGCTGCATGGCGGCCATGATCACCATGTGGGCCTGTTCGAGGCTGATGTCGTGCGTGGCGAGCGGCGCGGCCTGGCCGTCGGTGGTGACGCCGGCCGCGTGGTCGTCGGCTTTCGCGGCGGGCGGGTTGCCGGTCGTGAGCAGCAACACGCCGACCAGCAGCAACGGAACAACCAGGGAAAACGATGCGAGTCGGGTCGGGGTGGGCATGGCAAACTCCTCGGCAAGTGGATAAGAATGGCAGTTGGTCACGACACGCCGCAGCGTAACGGCTTGCGTTCGGTTCTGTCGGATCGTCAGGCGAAAACGGCGCGAGGCACGATTACGACTCCGCCAGGCCGAACGTCTCGGCGGCGTTGTTGATCAATTCGCGCGGCGGCTCTTTCCCCGTGATGGCCTTGGCGATCTTGCGGACGTGCGGGTGGCAGTTCTCGATGAAGAGCTTGAAGCGCTGCTGCGTGCCCGCCGCGGCGGTCCCGGCGACGAACAGGTTCGGCACGTCCGTCATCATCGTGTCGGGGTCGAGCGTCGGCGCGTGGTTCTCGCCGTCGAGCGTGACGCCGGCCATCTTGAACAGCGTCGGGTCCTGGACGTAGCCGGTGAGCAGCAGCACGAAGTCGGCGGGGACGGTTTCGGTTTTGTCCGCGGTGTTGGAGCGCAGCACGACCTTGCCGGGTTGGATCTCCGCGACCTCGGTGTGGGGGTGAAACGCGATCTGCCCGTGCTTGATCAGTGCGTTGATCTCTGGCAGCAGCCAGTACTTGATCGACGACTCGGGGAAAGCCTCGCCGCGGTACGACACGTCGACCTTCGCGCCCGCGTGGTGGCAGCGCAGCGCCGCCTCGACCGCGGAGTTCTTGCCGCCGACGATGAGCAGCCGCTGGCCGAAGTAGCGGTGCGGCTCGTCGAAGTAGTGCGAGACGTGCGGCAGGTCTTCGCCGGGCACGCCGAGTTTGCGGGGGGCGTGCATGTCGCCGATGGCGAGCACGACGTGCTTGCCGTCGAAGGTTTCGTTTGGCGTGCGAACCAAAAACCGACCGTCGTCTTTGCGTTCGACCGACTCGACCGGCGTGTAGCTGCGGACGGGCAGGTCAAACTGCTGCACGACGCCGCGCAGGTACGCGAGGTATTGCTCGCGGGTCGCCTTCTCGCCGTTGTCGGTGATCAGCGGCACGCCCGCGATGGCGATGCGCTGCGGCGACGAGAAGTAGCGCGTCTGCTTGGGGTACCAGGTGACGGTCTGGGCGATATTGCCCGCTTCAAGATGCACGTAATCGGCGCCCAGGTGCTTGAGCGAGACCGCCAACTCCAGGCCGATCGGCCCGGCGCCGACGAGGACGGTGTCGATACGGGTCGTTGGAAAGGTTGCGGTCGCCGCGGGCATGGCGGCGAGTGTAGGCCGTGCCCGACGAGGATGCCGTCATGGAACCGTGGCACCCGGAATCTCAAGTCGGCTCGGAATCACGCCGCGCGGCGTAGCGGCCAGAAGGACTTGGGCCGTTGGCGATCATTCAAACCGATCGCGTCGAAGTCGTCGTCGTCCTGGTCCGCGTCAACGAGTTCAAGGCCGGACGCAGGCGTCTCCTCCGGCGCCTGCGTCCATGCCTCGATCTCGTCGTCGATCTCGCGCCGGGTCTTGGCGACCAGTCCGCGCAGCCGCCGCAGGTCGCTGCGCCCGAGCATCTTGAGCTGTTGGGCGAGCAGGGCGGTGGTCAGCAGTTCGCGCAGCGGCGTTTCGCACTTGTTCAGGGTGGCGATCGCGGCGTCGGGTTCTTCCGACGCGTCGGCCTGCGCGATCAGCCCGGCCGGTGCTTGCGAAGCCTTCTTCATGCCGGCCGCGAGCCCGGACTTCTCGTCCGCGGGCAGCGTCCCGGCCAACCGATGCACCGACAGCGCCAGCTTCATCGCCTGACGCCAGGCCGGCAAAGATTCAAAAGACTCGCGCCGCATGTCCGGGGTATCGGGCGGGTGACCCGGCGGGTTGCGTGGCGGGCGGACGGCGGCGGGTTATCCGGACTGGCGGTAAAGCAGTAGAACAGTAGAGCAGTAAATCAAGAAACACGGACAACGAGACAAAACTCCGGTGTTTCGTGTCTCAATCTAATGCTCTATTGATCTCCTGTTCTACTGCTCTCCTGCTTTACTGCTCTCCCCGAGATACCGCGCATACACATACCCCCGCCGCGCGTCGAAGGTGAGCTCGAAGTGCGCGAGCACCGCCATGCCGATGCGTCCCTGGGGCGGGCCGGTGCGCGGCTGGAGTTGGGCGGGCATAGGCTCGAAGCTGACCGGCAGGTGGCGCAGGTCCAGGCCGAACATGCGGGTCTTCTTGAGCCAGGTGTTGTTGCTGGCCAGGGTGCCGCCGACGCCGCGCGAGTTGCCGCTGCCGGTCACGGGGACCGACGCCACCGCCGGGTGTTGTTGCAGCACGGTGTGGGGCAGCGAGACCGACGTGTTCATGCCCGTGTCGAGGATGAAGCGCACCTTGACGCGGTCGTCGTCCCGCCCGAACAGCTCGGCCTCGACGACGGGCAGGCCGTGGAAGCGGTGCAGCCGGGCGCGCGTCGTGCCGGCCGGCGGGCGGAACGTGTCGGGGCGGTGCAGCGTGAGCGAGGCGTCGGCGGGGTTGAAGGTGAAGGGCACGGCATCGACCCCGCGGAAGCCGAGGATGCCCCCCGTCCCGCCGTGCATCCCGCCGAGTTTCTGCATGTCCATCGCGATCATGCGGGCCGGCCCGGTGTGCAGCCGGTACCGCGCCTCCGCGTCGGTGGTCGAAGCCTTGAGCGCGAGCTGCTCGGCGCGGCGGTAGCGCGTCTGGGTCTGGCCGGCGATGCCCGTCGTCGTGCCGCCGCCGTCGTCGGGAAGCCCGAGCCGGTTGGCCCGGCCGTTGTCCACCACCGTGCGGTTCGCGCCGGTGTCGAAAAGGAACCGCCCGACCTGGCTGCCGTTGAGCGCGACGTCGGCGTAGCGGTACGGGCCCGACGCGTGCAGCGGGATCTTCAGATCGCCCGGCCACGACTGCGGGTCGCTCAGTTCCAGCGTGCCGACCACCGTCGGCGTCGCGGGCGCGGTGGCCGTCGGCGCCGCGGCGCAGCCGGTCAACATCAGGAACACCAGAAGACACCACAACCCCGCTGCATGCGGTGTCCAGTTCGGGCGGTCCGGTCGACGGGGCGAGGCGATCATCACCCGAGCATACGGCACGCCCGCGGGACGGGTTCCGCGTTCTGAAGTTCGCACCTTCACCAGCGACACAAGCCCCGCACGCCACGCCCGCGCGTCCGCCCATTACGATGCCGCCCATGGCCGCCCACACGCACACCCGCAAAACGCCCATCGCGGCGCCGCCGTCCGAGGTGTTCGCCTGGCACACGCGCGACGGCGCCCTGGCCCGGCTGTCGCCGCCGTGGGAGCACGCGAAGATCGTCAAGTTCGAGGGCATCCGCAACGGCCAACGCGCCGTCCTCGAAGTCAAGGCCCCGTTCAAAACCAAGTGGGTCGCCGAGCACCGCGACTACATCGACGGCCTGCAGTTCCGCGACGTGCAGGTCAAGGGCCCCTTCGCCTCCTGGGAACACACCCACCGCGTCGAGCCCGACCCCGCCACCGGCGGACGCACCACCGTCATGCACGACCACGTCCGCTACGAGATGCCGTACTGGCTCCTGGGCCAGGCCGCGCACGGATGGTTCGTACGCGACAAGATCGAGCAGGCCTTCGCGTACCGGCACGACCTGCTCAAACGCGACCTCGAAGACCACCAACAAGCCGCGGGCCGATCGCTCACCGTCGCGATCACCGGCAGCACCGGCCTGGTCGGCTCTGCGCTGTCGCCCTACCTCACCACCGGCGGGCACACCGTCCGCCCCGTGCCCCGCGCCGAGAAAGGCGTCGGCTGGCAGGCCAACGCTCTCAGCGGCGCCGACGCCGTGGTCCACCTTGCCGGCGAACCGGTCGTGCAGAAGTGGACGCCCAAGGTCAGACGCCGCATCGAGGAAAGCCGCGTCGAGGGCACCCGCGTCCTCTGCGAAGCGCTCTCGCGCTTGCAGCGCAAGCCCGCCGTCCTCGTCAGCGCTTCGGCCGTCGGCTACTACGGCAACCGTGGCGACGAGCTGCTCGCCGAGCACGACGACCCCGCCACGCCCGGCAAGGACTTCCTCGCCGACGTCGCCCACGGCTGGGAGAACGCCACCAAGCCCGCCGTCGCCGCCGGCATCCGCGTTGTCAACCTCCGCATCGGCCTCGTGCTCGACCCGCGCGGCGGGGCGCTCGGGCAGATGCTCCCCCTAGTCCGCAAAGGCCTGGGCGGCAAGCTCGGCAGCGGTCGGCAGTGGATGAGCTGGATCGGCATCAACGACCTGCTCGGCGTCATCTACCGCGCCATCCTCGACGACCAACTCACCGGCCCCGTCAACGCCGTCTCCCCCCAACCCGTCACCAACGCCCAGTTCACCAAGGTGCTCGGCCGCATCCTCGGCCGACCGACCGTGATGCCCGTCCCGAAGTTCGCCCTCAAAGCCAAACTCGGGCAGGCCGGCCCCGACTTGCTCCTCGCCAGCCAGCGCGTCGACAACGCCGCCCTCCGCCGCGCGAAGTACACATACCGAAACGACAACCTCGACGCTTGTTTGCGGTCGTTGCTGGGGTGCCGAAAGGACGTCTGATCAGATTCGCTTTCAAGGCTGATGACAAAGTCATCCGGGGATGGACGTCCTACAGTCCTGCGTGATCCGTTTTGACCGTGACGGCTGTGACTTTCTCTGCGAAGCGCGGCAACACCTGCCCCGCACGCCGGACGTGTTGTGGCCTTTTCTTACGGACTGCCGCCACATGAACCTCGTGGTGCCGCCGTTCCTGCACTTCCACATCATCGACGAATCCCCGGAGGCCTTCGCGCCCGGCGCGCACTACCGCTACCGGCTCAAGCTCCACGGCGTGCCGGTCCGCTGGAAGACGGAGATCACCAAGGTCGATCCGCCGCACTACTTCGAGGACCGGCAAGCCCAAGGCCCGTACGCGTCGTTCGTTCACGAACACTTCTTCGAACCCGACGAAGCCGGCACGCTCGTCCGCGACGTGATCCGCTACCGCCCGCCGGGCTGGCTGTTGGCACCCATGGTGAATCGAATGATCGTGCGTCCGGACCTGGCCCGGATGTTCACGCACCGGCACGCCACGCTTGCGAGTTTGTATGAGGGCGACGGCGATCCGGCCGCGCTGTTGACGTCACCGGAGAACCTCCGCGAGGCCGCCGCGTGAACGAGGCGACGCTCGCTGATGCCGTGCTGCTGGTCCACGCCGCCGCCACGTGGGCGATGGTCGGGCTGATCTGGTTCGTGCAGGTCGTGCACTACCCGCTGTTCGACGGCGTCGGGGCCGACGGCTTCGTGTCGTTCCAGCAGCGGCACATGCGACAGACGACATGGGTCGTCGTTCCGCTGATGTTCGCGGAGCTCGGCACGGCGTTGGCACTGTTGGGGTGGTCGCCCGCGGGCGTGGGCAAGGCAGGGGTATGGGCCGGCCTGGTTTTGTTGCTTCTTGTGTGGGCATCGACATTCGTGCTGCAGGTCCCGCGCCATGCCGAACTCAGCCGCGGCTTCGAGCGCGACGCCCACCGGGGTTTGGTCCTGACCAACTGGCTGCGCACCGCGGTGTGGACGTTGCGCGGCGTGTTGGTCGTCTTCATGCTCTGGCAGGCCGGCGCCGCGGCGCGGGGTGCGGCGTGATGGGAAGGAACCTCGTCGAACCCACCGACCGCGGCTTGTACTGCGCGGCCGGCGACTTCTTCATCGACCCGTGGCGGCCGGTCGATCGCGCGGTCGTGACCCACGCCCACAGCGATCATGCGACCTGGGGCTGTGACCGCTACCTCTGCAGCGAGCCCGGTGTCGAGGTGCTCCGCCAGCGCGTGCAGAACGACGCGGACATCCAGGGCGTCGCCTACGGCGAACTGCTCGACCTCAACGGCGTCAAGGTCTCGCTGCACCCCGCGGGGCACCTGCTCGGCTCGGCCCAGGTGCGGGTTGAGCACGCCGGGCGGGTCGAGGTCATCAGCGGCGACTACAAGGTCCAGCCCGACGGCACGTGCGACGCGTTCGAGCCGGTGAAGTGCCACCGCTTCATCACCGAGAGCACGTTTGGCCTGCCGATCTACCGCTGGCGCGACGACGCCGAGGTCACCGCCGACATCAACGCGTGGTGGCGCGACAACCAGGAAGCGGGGCGGACCAGCGTCGTGTTCGCCTACGCGCTCGGCAAGGCGCAGCGCATCCTGCACAGCGTGGACGCAAGCCTCGGACCGGTCGTCGTGCACGGCTCGGTCCAGCGGTTCAACGACGTCTACCGCGCCGCCGGCGTCGCGCTGCCGGACACCACGACCTCCACCGAAGAATCTCGCAAGACCTGCAAAGGCGTCGGCCTGGTCGTCACGCCGCCCTCGACGCTGGGCACGCCGTGGCTGCGGAAGTTCGCGCCGTACTCGACCGCGTTCGCGTCCGGCTGGATGGCGATCCGCGGCAACCGCCGGCGGCGTGGCGTCGACCGCGGCTTCGTCGTCTCCGACCACGCCGACTGGCCCGGGCTGCTCCAGACCATCGCCGACACCGGCTGCGAAAGCGTCGGCGTCACCCACGGCTACACCCAGGCCCTCGTCCGCTACCTCCGCCAGCAAGGCATGGACGCCGACATCGTGCCCACGCGCTACGAAGGCGAAAGCGACACGGAACAAACCGGAGAAACCACCGATGAATCGGGATAAACACGGATTGATACCGGGCGGAACCGCAGATTTCACAGATCGCGCAGATGAAGCAATGGAGGAAAACCGTTGTTGCCTTTTGGTCTTTTGTTTTCTTATGACGTGTCTATCAGCGTTCTACGCTGTTCGACTGCTCCGACGATTTGGTCACTCTGATTCACGTCTGAATCTGCGGCATCTGTGAAATCTGCGGTTCAAATGCTTCGGAGTTCATCCGTGTTCATCGGTGGTTCCAAACGATGCAACGCTTCACCCAGCTCTTCCTCGAAGTCGACCGCACGACGCGCACGTCGGAGAAGACCGCCGCGCTGCGCCGCTACTTCGAGGACGCGCAGCCGCGCGACGCCGCGTGGGCGCTGGCGGTGCTGACCGGGCAGAAGTTGATCCGGCGGGTGTCGTACAAACGCCTGCGGCAGTGGGCCGGCGAGGTCACCGGCTTCGACGACTGGCTGCTGAGCGAGTGCCACAGCAGCGTCGGCGATCTTTCCGAGACGCTCGCGCTGATCCTCCCGCCCGCCGACGCGCCCGGCCCCAGCGGCGAGCCGCTGCACCGCGTCGTCGAAGAACGCATTCTGCCATTGCCTTTGATGACCGAAACGCAACAACGCGACGCCATCCGCAAGGCGTGGAAAACCTTCGACGGCCACGAGCGCTTCCTTTTCCACAAACTCATCTCCGGCAACTTCCGCTTCGGCGCGGCGCGCAAGGTCGTCATCAACGCGCTCGCCGCGGCGGCGGACATCGACCCCGCGGTGATGCAGCACCGCCTGGCGGGCACGTACACGCCGAGCGTCGAGAACTTCGAGGCGCTCCTGCGCGGCGGCGATGATGTGGAAGACCCGGCCCGGCCGTACCCGTTTTTCCTGGCCCACCAGCTCGACGACGACCCGGCCGACGTGCTCGGTGACGTGGCCGACTGGCGCGTCGAGTGGAAGTGGGACGGCATCCGCGCCCAGCTCATCCGCCGCGCCGGCCAGACCCTGCTGTGGTCGCGCGGCGACGAACTGATCACCGACGCCTTCCCCGAACTCCGCGCCGTCGGCGACCGCCTGCCCGACGGCACGGTGATCGACGGCGAAGTGCTCGCGTGGGACGGCGACAAACCGCTGCTCTTCGGCCAGCTCCAGAAACGCCTGAACCGCAAACGCGTCGAACTCATGCTCTTCATGGACGTGCCCGTGGTCTTCATGGCTTACGACCTGCTCGAACACGCCGGCGACGACCAACGGGCACACTCCACGGACCAACGCCGCGAGACACTCGAGCAGGTACTGATCGAAGATGAAGCACTACGGCTCTCGCAGCTCGTTGAGGCGGAATCCTGGGAACAACTAGCAGACTTGCGTGAAGAGTCGCGCGCCCACGGCGTCGAGGGCTTCATGCTCAAGCGTGCGGATGCGCCGTACGGGACGGGCCGCACCGGGAAAGGCCTTTGGTGGAAGTGGAAGGTCGATCCGTACACCGTCGACTGCGTGATGATCTACGCCCAGCGCGGCACCGGCCGGCGGTCCACGCTCTACACCGACTACACCTTCGCGGTCTGGAACGGCAAGCAACGCGGCGAAGGCGAGCTGGTCCCGGTCACCAAGGCCTACAGCGGCCTGACCGACGAAGAATTCGCCAAGGTCGACAAGTTCATCCGCGACCACAGCGTCGGCAAGAAGGGCTCGTTCCGCCAGGTCAAGCCGGAGCTCGTGTTCGAGATCGCGTTTGAGGGCATCAACGAGTCCGAGCGGCACAAGTCCGGCGTCGCCCTGCGCTTCCCCCGCGTGAGCCGCTGGCGCACCGACAAGCAGCCGGAGGAGGCGGATACACTCGTGGACTTGAAGCGACTTTTAGCCAAGCGTGTTTAGCCACAAAATGCACAGAAATCACAAAATGAAATGGTCGGGATAGTCACTTGATTTTGCTTTTGCTTTTGTCGTTCTTGTTTTAGTTCTGTGTTTTTTGTGCCTTTTGTGGCCACCGCATGAACCCCGTCGAGCAATGGTTCCGTGAGACGGTGGGCGAGCCGTTCGCGTTTCAGCAGCAGTGCTGGGAGGCGCAGCTCGCGGGCCGGTCGGGGTTGGTGCACGCGCCGACGGGGATGGGCAAAACGTTCTCGGTCTGGCTGCCGGCGCTGATGCGCTGGTGTAACGAGCACCCGGATCGGCAAGCGTGGAAGGACCTGTCGACGGTCGGGCCACGCGTGGTGTGGATCACGCCGCTGCGGGCGCTCGCGACGGATACGGAGGAGAATCTCAATCGCCCGATCGACGCGCTCGGTCTGCCGTGGACGGTGCAGCGGCGGACGGGCGACGTGTCGCAGAGCGTGAAGGCGAAGCAGAAGGAGCGGCTGCCGTCGTGCCTGGTGACTACGCCCGAGTCATTGTCCGTCTTGATGAGCTACGCCGACGCCGAGCGGAAGTTTGCGGGCGTTCAAACCGTCATCGTCGACGAGTGGCACGAGCTGATGTCCACCAAGCGCGGCACGCAGACCGAGCTGGGCCTCGCGCGACTTCGCGGCTGGAACCCCACGCTTCAGACGTGGGGCCTGTCGGCGACGCTCGGCAACCTCGACGAAGCCCGCGACACGCTGCTCGGAAGCCACGCAGACAATGGCGAGTTGATCCACGGCCCCGACCACAAGGCCTTCGAGCTGCTCACGCTGCTGCCCGAAAGCATCGAGCGCTTCCCCTGGGCCGGGCACTTAGGGCTCCGGCTGGTCGACCAGGTCATCGACGCGATCGAGAGCGCCGGCTCGACGCTCCTGTTCACCAACACGCGCAGCCAGGCGGAGATCTGGTTCAACCGATTGCAGACGCAGCGCCCCGACTGGGTCGGAAAAGTTGCGCTGCACCACGGAAGCATCGACCGCAAGACGCGCAAGGCGGTCGAAGACCTGTTGCGCGTCGGCGGGCTGAAGTGCTGCGTGTGCACGTCGTCGCTGGACCTGGGCGTGGACTTCTCGCCGGTCGAGCAGGTGATCCAGGTGGCCTCGCCCAAGGGCGTCGCGCGGATGCTGCAGCGCGCGGGGCGCAGCGGGCACCGGCCGGGCGCGGTGAGTCGATTGCTCGGCGTGCCGACCAACGCGCTGGAGGTGCTCGACTTCGCTGCGGCGCGCAGCGCCGGCGAGGCGCGGAGGATCGAGTCGCGCCGGCCGCTGGACCGCCCGCTCGACGTGCTGGTGCAGCACCTGGTGACCTGCGCGATGGGCGGCGGGTTCGACGCCGTGGCGATGCGCGAGGAAGTCAAGACGACACGGGCGTTCGCCGAACTGACCGAGCGAGAGTGGAAGTGGTGCCTGGACTTCGTGATCCGCGGCGGCGAGACGCTGAAGGTCTACCCCCAGTTCGCGCGGGTCGTGGAAGACGAGCACCGCCCGGGCTTTTACCGCGTCGCGGGCCCGCGCATCGCGAAGTTCCACCGCATGGCCATCGGCACGATCACCTCCGACGCCGCGATCGTCGTCAAGTTCGCCAACGGCAAGAAGCTCGGCACGGTCGAGGAAAACTTCGTCGGCTACCTCAAGCCCGGCGACCGTTTCGTCTTCGCCGGACACCTCCTGGAACTCGTGCAGGTGCGCGGCATGGCCGCGATCGTCCGCAAGGCCAGGGGCACCAAGGCCACCGTCCCGCGCTGGCAGGGCGGCAAGAGCCCGCTGTCCACGCAGCTCGCCGCCGCGGTGCGCGACAAGCTCGACCGCGCCCGGCAGGGCACATTCGACACGCCCGAACTCGAAGCGATCCGTCCGCTGCTCGAACTCCAAGCGCAGTGGTCCCGCATCCCCGGAGACGGCGAGCTGTTGATCGAGGCGGTGCGTACCCGCGACGGGCACCACCGCTTCCTCTATCCGTTGCGCGGCCGGTCCATCCACGAAGGGCTCGGCGCGCTGCTCGCGTTGCGCCTGACCCGAGCATCGCCGCGCACGGTGGTCGTAACGGTGACCGATTACGGAATCGAGCTACTCTCGCCCGAGCCGTTCGACTTGGACGAATCCGGGTGGCGGGCGCTGCTTGGCACCGACCACCTCATCGAAGACCTGCTCGCCTGCGTGGACACCGGCCAGCTCGCCCGCCGTCAATTCCGCGACATCGCGCGGATCGCGGGGCTCATCAACGTCGGCTACCCCGGGCAATCCGTCAGCGGCCGGCAACTGCAGGCGTCCAGCGAGCTGTTCTTCGACGTGTTCCGCGACTTCGACCCCGACAACCTGCTGCTCGACCAGGCGAAGCGGGAAGTGCTCGAACGGCAACTCGAGGTCGCCCGGCTGCGCACGGCGCTCGACGCGATAGCCGAAGAGACGCTGTCCCTTGTTGAGCCGGGGCGGTTGACGCCGCTGGCGTTCCCGTTGTGGGCCGAGCGGCTGCGGGAACAACACCTGACCAGCCAGAGCTGGGAGAACCGCGTGACGGCGATGGTCTCGAAACTCGAAAACGCGGTGGGCAAGGTGTGACGATCGGCCGCCAAGACGCCAAGACCGACAAGGAATCGAGGAAGTATCACAGAGAACGCGGAGACACAGAGGCACAGAGGCACAGAGGCACAGATGCACAGAGGAAAACATTATGAACCGCAGATTTCGCAGATGACGCAGATTCAGGCAGGGACAGGATGGGCATGATGATCAGGATGTACTTTTGTTTCTGTCTTCATCTTGATCATTCTGTGCATCCTGTTTCCATGCTTTTCTGATTTCATCTGCGTCATCTGCGAAATCTGTGGCCAGTTCTTTCTTACTCTGTGCCTCTGTGTCTCCGCGTTCTCTGTGATATGACTTTCAAATTGGCTGCCTTGGCGTCTTGGCGGTTCCTCCCCCGGGTCTGCTATATTGATCTGGCCGTCATGAGGACGGCGTCGCCCGCGGAAAGGAGTCCGCCCCATGATCATGGCCAATACGTTGAACATCGACTGGGCCGACCGGCGTTGGGAGTTGTTGCCGCAGCGCGTCGTCGTGCAGCACGACACGCGCACGGTGATCGTCACCGACCTGCACCTGGGCAAGGCCGACCACTTTCGGTTGTCCGGCGTGCCCGTGCCCGACGCCTGCAACGGCGACACGCTCGACCGGCTCGCGCGGGTGTGCGAGTCGAGCGCGGCCGAGTCGCTCATCATCCTGGGCGACTTCTTCCACAGCCGCGCGGGCGTGACCGATTCGCTGCTGCGTCGGCTGCGCGGGTGGCGCGACCGCGTGTCGTATCTGGACATATACAACGTGCGCGGCAACCACGACGTGGGGGCCGGCGACCCGCCGGAGTACCTGGGCATTGAGGTGTGGGACACGCCGGTGCGCGATGGCGATGTCGTGTATGCCCACGAGCCGGTCGAGCGTGAAGACGCCGCGGTCATGGCCGGGCACGTCCACCCCGCGGTGCGGCTCGGCGGCGCGAGTGGTCGCGGCGACCGGATGCGTCTGCCGGCGTTCGTGTTCGGCCCGCGCTGCGCGTTGCTGCCGGCGTTCGGTGCGTTCACGGGCATGAAGTGTGTGCAGCCCAAGGCGAACGACCGCGTCTACGTCGTCGGGCCCGACCGCGTCGCGGACGTGTCATCGGCGGTGGCGCCGGCCTCGGCGGTGTGAAACTGATCCAGACTATGTCGCGCGGTGTGACTACTTCCTCCCCTTCCTTTCAGTGAGAGGCCGGGGGAGGGTGGGGCGCACACACCACCACGGCTCAACCCATCTTTGAATGAACGTTGAGAGGCTCGACCCTCACCCCAACCCTCTCCCTGGAAGGGAGAGGGAGCGAGGCATCATTTCGTTTCGCTCATGGGGTGACTGGATTCTGTTTGCGGCGTCGGCACAGTCGACATCCCGCGCAGCGGCAGCAACCCACCGACCAGGCCCAACACGAACAGCGGGCTGAGCCCCAGCGTCATGCCCAACCACGATGGCAGCGCCGGCGTCAAAGTCGCCGAGACTTTGCGGGCGCCCAGGCCCGCCAACGGCCCGACGACGAACCCGCCGCCGATGATCGCCTCGTGCGCGCCGCCCGCATCGACCGACGCGTTCTTGAGCACCATCGCGTAGTACAGCGAGCCGGTGTACGCCACGCCCTCGCACACGCCGAACACGATCAGGCCGAGCAACACGACCCACAAGATCGGGCTCTCGACGATCAGCAGGATCGTGACCGGCAGCAGCAGCGCGGCGCACAGCGGCAGCTTGCGCCCGCCGTGCCAGCCCGGCCACGCGCCCAGCCACGCGAACGCCGCCGTGCGCGACCACGCCATCAGCATGGCCAGCGCCGACGCCGCCGCCACCCCCACGCCCATCGACGCGAAGATCATCGGCAGCAGTGGCAACGCGACGCGCTCCAACGCGTAGCCCGACATCATCGTCCACCGGCACGAGCGCAGCAGCCGGCCGTAACGCTGCGACAGCGCCGGGTCGGGCCGCTCGGGGTGGTCGTGGTCGAGGTGTTGCAGAACCCTCGGCAGGAACGCGACGCACAGCGCGATGGTCACCGCCGTGCATCCCACCGACGCGAGGAACAGCGCCGCCGCCCCCGCCTTGATCAGAACCCCCGCGAACGTCCCCGCCAGCGCCACCGACGCCGACCACGTCACGTTGAACTTCCCCAGCGCCGCGGTCGTCTGCCGCGGCGTGCGCCCGGCCACCACGTACGACTCCACCACCGGCCACTTCAGCCCGTACACCGTCAGCAACACCGGCGAGACCACCCACACCGACCACGCGTCCGGCCGCCACGCCATCCACGCCGTCAGCAACGCCTGCAACACCAACACCCCCACGAGCGTGCGCTTCTCGCCGAGCTTGTCCGACAACGGATGGCTGAGCAGCGCGCCCACGACGTACGTCGCGCCGTGCAGCACCGCCAGCCACAGGTTCTGCGTCGGCGAAAAGTCCAGCCGGGCCTCGGCGAAAAAAAACAGCCCGACCTGGATCATCGCCGACGCCGCGTTCTCCAGCAGCGTGACGAGCAGGAGCAGGCGGAGGGGCGGCGCGCCGGGGGACAGGGTTCGGGGTTCGGGGTTCGGGCCGGCAACGTGATTGATGAAAGTTCTCCGGCCTTATGAAGACGAAAAGTCAAAACAACCCATCATGAACAAAGCGGTCGACCTCCTACGCTGCGCCCGAACCCCGAACCCCGAACCCCGAACCCCGATCAAAGCACTTTCCGCGTCATCGCCCGGCGGATGTCCCGGTCGCTCTGCTGTTTCTTGAGGTCCTGGCGTTTGTCGTACTGCTTCTTGCCCGTGCCCAGCCCGATCTCGAGCTTGACCCGGCCGCGCACGAAGTACATCGCCATCGGCACGATCGTCACGCCTTTGGTGGAGGACAGCCCCGCGAACTTGGCGATCTGCCGCCGGTGCGCGAGCAGCTTGCGCGGGCGCTTGGGCGCGTGCTGGTGCGAGTCCGACGCGTGCGGGTACGCGGCGATGTCCACGTTGAGCAGCGTGAGCTGCGGCGGGTCGCCGTCGATGGCCGCGTAGCCCTCGGCCAACGAGACGCGCCCCATGCGGACGGACTTGACCTCGCTGCCCATGAGCTGGATGCCGCACTCGAGCGTCTCGCCGATGTGATAGTCGTGCCGGGCGCGTCGGTTCACGATGCGCGGCTCGTAGTTGTGGGCGTCGGCTTTGCGTTTGTTCCTGGCCATGCGGAGCCCCGTAGTTTACATGGGGTTCGGGGTCCGGTGCTTGAGAAGGGAAGAGGACGAAAACGTGACAGGTTTGAATCTCTGGGAGCTTGGTTCTCTACGCGAAGCCCACGGTCTGCGACCGTGGGCCCCCAGCCCTGAAAGGGCTGGGCTTCTCAAAGCACTGCACGACCCTGCCCCAGACCCCACCCCCTACTTCCCCACACAAAACACTGCGAACACCCGCCCGATCACCGTGTCCGGGTCGATCCGGCCCGACAGCGTGCCCAACGCGTCGAGCGCATCCCGCAGGTGCATAGCCACCCATTCCGGGTCCGCCAGCGCGTGAGCGTCGGGATGAACGCGATCCGCCGCGGCGTGCAGCGCGCTGCCGGTGTTGCGCAACGCGTCGGCGTGGCGAGGCTGGAGCGTGAGCGCGTCGCCGGCCGCGGTGGTGTCGAGCGTGCCGAGCCGGTCGAGCACGAGGCGACGCAGATGGTCGAGGCCCTCGCCGGTGGTGCCGCTGACGTACGCATCGGAGGCTTGAGCTTTCGAAGCGGGCGCGGGGTCGAGGTCGGCCCGGCTCCGAACGGTGATGACGCGGGGGCCACGGTCTGATGTTGCTCCGGGTCCCGGTTGTTCCGGCGACCCCAACCACAGCACCACGTCGGCGTTGCCGATCGCTTCCTGCGCGAGCCGTTGCGCTTCGGCGTCCAGCGCCGAGCCCGCGTCGTCCAGACCCGCCAAATCCGCGAGCATCACTTCCCTTCCGGGCGCAACCGTCCACGCCTCTTCGATCACGTCGCGCGTCGTCCCGGGCAATGGGTCGGTCACCGCACGCTCACGACCGAGCAAGGCGTTGAACAACGTGCTCTTCCCCGTGCTCGGCGGCCCGGCCAGCACCACCCGCGGCAACGCGTCCAACGCGCTCCAGCTCCGGCTGCGCTGCAACAGGTCGCGAACCTGTGCGAGCAACACCCGCAGCCGCTCGTGCAAATCACGTGGCGCAATCGGCACCACGTCTTCCTGGTCAGTGAAGTCGATCCCCGCCTCGACCAGCGCGAGCGAATCGGTCAGCGTCGCCGCGAGCGTGTCGGCGGTCCGGCCCAGCGCCCGGCCGTGCAGCTGCCGCGCCGCGTCGAGCTGCGCGTCGCTGCGCGCCGCGATCATCGCCGCGACGCCCTCGGCCTCGAGCAGGTCCAGCTTGCCCGCCCGCCACGCCCGGTACGTGAACTCGCCCGGCTCCGCCGACCGCGCCCCGGCCGCGAAGCACGCGTGCAGCACCCGCTCCAGGAGCGCCGGGTGCCCGGGCAACTGCAACTCCACCGTGTCGTCCCCGCAGTAGCTGCCCGGCCCGCGGAACAACGTCGCCAGCACCGGGATTGCCGACTCACGCAACACGCACCGCGCCACGCGACGGTCGGACAATGCGCCCTTCGCCAACAATGCCGCTGCCACCGACAACGCCTCGCCCCCCGCGACCCGGATCATCCCCCGCCAACCCCGCCCCGGCGGAGAACTCACGGCCGCGATGGTGTCACCGAGCTGCATCTTGAAACCCGCCGGACGCTCAAAACCCACCGGTCGCTCACGCTCCCGGCTCCGCCGAGCACGAAGTCAGAGCCGGGAGCGTCAGCGACCGGTCCACCACTCGCGCCACCAACTCACTTCTTCTTCCGGTTTTTGTAGCCCTTCCCCTGCGCCGTGTTCTGCACGTTCTTTCGGCCCTTCTGCTGCTCCTCCATCTTCGCCGCCGCCATCTCCTGCGCGAGCTTGAGGCGCTGCTGCATCTTCCAGCGGAACGACCCTTCCTTCACTTCCTTCTTGTCGAACAGCGTGCCCGCCTCTTCCTGCTGCTTGATGTGTCTGCGGACGAGGTAGCTGTCCACGATGCCCGCCAGGGTCGACGCCGTGATGTACAGCGTCAGGCCCGCCGGCGCGGAGTACAGAAAGATCGGGAAGATGAACGGCATGATCCGCATGATCTTCTGCTGCTGACGCTGCTCCTCCGTCTGCGCCGGCGGCGTCGTGAACTTCATGTTGAAGAAGAACACCACCGCCATCAGGATCGGCAAGATGTTGAACGCCGAGTAGTCCAGCTTCAGGAACAGGAGGTTGAAGTACCGCGGCTCGTCGAAGAACGGGATAAACCGGTCCGACACCGACAGGTCCGCGAGGAACTTCCACGAATCGCCCGAGATCGCCTGGAACACCCCGTAGAACGCCGACTCGTGCCGCAGCTCGATCGCCAGGTACAGCATCGCGTACAGCGCGATCCAGATCGGCGTCTGCAGCAGCATCGGCAGGCAGCCCAGCATGCCCAGCGGGTTCACGCCCTTCTCCTTGTAGAGCTTCATCACCTCCGCGTTCATCTTGCTCGGGTCGTCCTTGTACTTCTCCTTGAGCTTCTGCATCTCCGGCTGGATCGTCGCCATCTGCTTGGACATCTTCATCATGTTGCCCTGCGCCCGCTTGGTGATCGGGTGCAGCAGGATGCGGACGGTCAGCACCAGCAGGATGATCGCCACGCCCCAGTCGAACACGAGCGCGTGCAGCAGCTTCAGATAACCCAGCAGAAGGTGCGCCAGCCACTGGAACGTGCACCAGGTGCAGCCCAGCTCGTAGCGGATCAGCTCGTCGAAGTTCAGCGCGTCGTAGGGCGGCAGGGCGAAGATCTCGGACTTGCGCGGCCCCGCGTAGACGTCCATCGAGAGGTCCAGCGTCTGCCCGGGAGCGACGGCCTGCTCGGCCGTGCCGTAGGTCGTGATGACGTCGGCGTTCTCCGCCTTGCCGTCGCCGCCGTGCACGCGCACGCCGAGGCGCGGGAAGCGCCCGTCGAACTCGGGCAGGTCCGCGGTGGTCAGCGCCGCGGCCTCCCCGGTGCCGGCCTCGGGCAGCGGCAGGTGCGTGACCAGCGCGAAGTAGCGGTTCTCCGCGGCGACCCACGCGAGCCGGTTGTGGTCGCCCAGGCCGCGGTTGGGCCAGATCGACGGGTCGTCGTCGCCGGCCAGCGAGCCGCGCTTCCAGTACGCGTCATCGATGAAGATGCGCGACTTGGGCTCGTTCTTGGTGCCGAAGTACCCGGTGATGAGCTGCCGCTGGTCGCCGATGTACGCCCCGCGGTCCATGAGCAGGTCGCCCACGCCGTACTGATCGAACGTGACCTTGATGTCGCGCCCGGTGCGGTTGATCACGCGCTGATCGAGCCGCAGCTCGTAGCTGTCCGGGTCCAGCGACCAGGTGCGCACCAGGTCGGCGACGGGCTGCCCGGTGTCGTCCACGATGGCGAGGCGGTACGTCACGGCGTCGGATTGAGTGTCGTCGCCTTCGACGGTTGCGTCGCGCTCCCACGGGGCGGAGGAGATCGGCTTGAGATTCCCCTCCGTGTCGCGGTATCGGATCACCTGCCCGTCGATGCGCAGGTTGGACGCCGCGAGCGTGTAAAAACTCGGGGCCTGCCCCGCGTCCAGCAGCGTGTATCGCGCGTCGTTGGTGATGGACTCGGCGAAATCCGCGAGGCGGACACGCTTCAGGCCCGCGCCGTAAGGCGTGAACTCCGCCTCAAGCCGGTACGCGCCGTCCGGCGTGAGGCCGCCGATCGCCGTTTCGACCGGGCGCTCGGCGGTGACAAGTTTGTACGTCCCCGCGTCGCCACCATCGTTGCCGCCGCTCGTCGCCGCGCCGTTTGCCGCCGCCGTTTGGCCGGTCGTGTCCGTGTCGGTCCCGGCGTCGGCCGACTCAAGCCCGTCTGGTTCGCCCGCTTCGGCTGGCATCGTTTCGACCGGCGCAGTCTCGGAGAGCGTGGTCTCGGCCGGCGCGACACCGTCGGCCACAGGCGCGTCAGTCTCGGCGCTCGGCTCCACATCTTCGTCGGCCACGAACGCCTCCGCCGCCGTTTCCGCCGCACCCGCCGGTTCCGCCGCGTCGGGCCCGGACGGGTCGCCCTTGGGCCCGGTGGCAATGGCGAAGAAGACGACGACGCCCAGGATCAGGGCCAGCAACGGGATCAGGGTGCGCATGGTCGGGGCGGGGGTGGGGTTCCGGGGCGCCCCGGCGACGGCCATCGGGGCACCAGCGTCCGTGGGAGGGCGGGGCGGCGTGCAGCGAGCCGAGCAGTATACGAACGCCACGAAGCCGCCGCAGGGTACGGCGAGGACGCGACGCACAGACGCGTATGAGATAACCAGAATCCTCACCCTCGACGAAGTTGCCTAGAACGAGGGTCCGGTCCGCGCAAACAAAAACCGCCCGTTGCCGGGCGGCTGTTTGGGGTCCGGGTTGGGTCGTCAGGCACTACGTCGCCGCGAAGCACACGCGAGGAAGGCGAGGGCGCCCAACGCCAGCGTGCTGGGTTCGGGGACGAGTTGGGTGTAGCCGATGTCCTTGAGGATGCCCAACTCGATGGCGGTGAACTCGCGGATGTCGAGGCCTTCGGAGAGGCTGGACGCGTGGTTCATCATGTTTTCGATCTGACCGTTGCCCGCGAAGTAGAAGTCGGTGTCCAGGTGCGAGCCGGAACTGCCGCCTTCCCAAGTCGTCGGCGAGTAGAGGTAGACCGGGTTGCCGCCCGCGGCAGCGACGGCGTTGGGGCCGTTGAACTGCAACCCCGCCGCACCGGCCCCGCCGACCGACGCCGCGTCCCACTTGGTGCCGTCGAGGGCGAAGGTCGTGCCGTCGATGATCGAGGTGCCGTCGGTGAACGCGACGAACTCGTCGAACGGGCTCCACGCCGAACCGGTGCCCGGCGCATCCCCCCAGCCACTGGTGCCGTTTTCTTGGATGTCGCTGGCGAAGCCGATCGCGTGCGTCAGCTCGTGGATGGCGGTGTTGAGAAAGTCGATCTCGCCGGGCTGGAAGTCGTTGCCGGTCTCCCACTGGAAGTCCTCGAAGTTCCAATCGACAATGCCGTCGGCGACTCCGGGTGCGGGGTCGGCGCTGTTGCCGCCGAGGATTTTGAGCTGCACGTCGCCGGCCGACCCGAACCCGTTGCCGGGGAAAGCCAGGTTGAAGTTCGACGCCGCCGACGCCAGCGTGGTGTCGTTGGTCTGGCTGCCGTTGACGTCAAGGTTGATCGTCGCCGTGTACGCCGGGCCCAGGACGCTGGAGATGTAGCCCGCCGCCTGAGCAAGCGCGTCCCGCCGGTCCTGACCGGTCTGGCCGGCCGCGTTGAACCCCACGCCCGCTGCGTCCGTGAAGTTGAACGTGAAATCGACCGTCGCCTCGGCCGGACCGGACCACGCGACGCCGGCCAACACCATCCCGATCATGCCACCGCGATAAGTCATCTCTCGTCATCTCCTGCCGAAATCACTCGGCGTATTGGGGTCAGGGCTGGCGGGCAAAACAGCATCCGCTACGAACCGGCCACCGCTCGCGGGAGTTTACTCGCGCGGCAGCCGTGCTTAACCCGATCTGAACCGTCATAGCAGAAAAAGGGGAAAACCCCGCATCTCCCCGGATTTTTCCGCAGGGGGGATTCCTTTATCACCGGCACGCCGAGTGCCGAACCTGATGCGCCACGTCTTAGGTGCCGAGTGACCAAAGCCCCACCACACGGTTCACCTGCCGTGGGGGTCGGCGTTGGCTTCCTGCGCACGCTTTGTCCGACACTTCGCCGCGTCAACTTGACGTGCGGGTAAAATGTAGGTGCAGACGAAGGGCGTGGCCTCCGCGTGGGTGCCAGGTGGGTGAGGGCTTGAGTTCCTTAATCACGAAATGTCGTGTGGCCTTGGACGCGGGTGGGTCGGAATGGATTTCGATCGCACGCCGTTTCCCGCCGGAACCCCCCGAGTGAGTCCCATCCGAAGCGCGGTGACGGCGGGTTGAAAAACCGACGCCGGCCGGGGGTCTGTGGATCGCGACGGCGGTCCCGCCCCGGGTTTGTTTCGAAGCGAGCCGGGGTGTGTCACCCCGGATTTCCGAATGACGGGAAAACCGGGCCGACACGGCCCGGCTCGCGAAGAGGCGCACACGGTGTTCTTTGACATGTGAATCCGAGGGGCGTTGTCGTCCCCAGAATCGTCCGTGTTTCTTGCACGGATAGCCGGAACCCGGCGGGTTCCGGACCGGGAGCCGCCGGCTCCCGGCTGCGGCGCGCGGGAAACTCCAACCCCGCGCCGAAACGAAAATAACACAGCCCCGCAACCGTTTGCGGGGCTCGGGTGCCAAATGACTTTCTGAGTCTCAGATCACGCGGGCCCCGCATGCGGATACGGGGCTGTGATGATCGGATTCTTTCAACCGCATTGCGTGATGAATGACTTTTAGCTGCGACGCGCCGCGTCGCTGTCTCATCGTCCATCATCTGTGACACCTGCGACGCGGTGTGTCGCAGCTAAGAAATGATGAAGGATGCAACATGCTTCTTGCGGCTTTTTGTGGTCGCGGGTTTCCGGTTCAGCCCGTGAAGATGCGTGCGATGTCGTTGTAGGTGACGACCAGGAAGACGGACGCGATGAGCACCAGGCCGACGATCATGGCGGCGGTCTGGACGCGTTCGCCGGCGGGTTTGCCGCGGAGTTTTTCGATGATGAGGAAGACCATGAGCCCGCCGTCGACGATGGGCAGGGGGAGGAAGTTGATGACCGCGAGGTTGATGGAGATCAGGCCCAGGAAGAACAGGTAGTAGGGCCAGCCGCGCGACGCGACGTTGACGCCGGCGTCGACGATGCCGACCGGTCCGCGCAGGTGCTTGACCTTGACGCTGCGTTGGAAGAGGCGGAGCAGGGTGATGTAGGTCTGCTGGACGAACTCGCCGGTCTTTTCCAGGCCCAGCGTCGCGGCCTCGCCGAGGGTCTCGCCGGCGACACGGATTTCGTGGGGCTCGAACGGGACGCTGTCGCGCAGCGTCCAGCCGGCCTGGCGGAGTTGGGCGACGGCGGTGGCGTCGAGCGTGAGGGTCGTGGTTTCTTCGACGCCTTCGCCGAGGTTGACGAGCACGCCGAGGTCGAAGGTGATCGTGTTCGGGTCGCCGTACATGGGCTCTGGGTCTTGCGCTGGCAACGTGGATTCCACATGTCGCGGGAGCAGGCGCTGGAGCACGGCGAGCATGTCGTTGAAGCTCTCGACCGGCTGGCCGTTGATGGAGACGACCTGCGAGCCGGGCGGGAGGTTGAGGCCGGCCGCGGGTCCGTCGGGGACCACGCCCGCGACGTGTGCGGTATCGACGTTGGGCTGGATGCCGATGCCGACCTTGCCCTTCCGGGGCGTGACATTTTCGAACGGGACGAGCTTTCCGTCGCGGAGGACCTCGATGGACAGCGGCTTGCCGTTGGCGTTCTTGACGGCGTTGATCACGTCGTCGATGTCGCCGGGGAAGATTGCGCCGCCGATGCGGGCGATGATGTCGCCGGGTTTGATGCCGGCCTTGTCCGCGGGGCCGTCTTCCTCGAGGCTGGCGATCAAGATGGCCGGGCGCAGGCCCGCGAGCCCGACGCCGCCGGTGGGGAGGTTGGCCAGCCGGGCCTGGGTCTCGACGGTCACGTTGACGGGGGACGCCGCGGCCTCGGCGTCGGCGTGTTGGAACGTGAGCGTGACGCGCTCGGCACCCAAGGCGTCGATCGTCCTTGCGAACGCGGCGTAGGTCTCGACCGCTTGGCCGTTCACGGCGGTAAGGGTCATGCCCGGCTCGACGCCGTGTTGGGCCCAGACGGTCTTGCTCCAGTCTTCCTTGTTGACGAAGTTGGGGCCGAACAGCGTGAGGGTGACGGGCATGTCGATGCCCATTGCGAGCATGCCTTCGGCGCGCTGGTCGGCGACGGGCGTGATGCGGTAGGTGAGGGTTCCGTCGTGGCCCGGGCGTTCGACGGTGAGGGGCACGGGCTTGCCGGGGTCGCCCAGGGCGCCGGCGATCTTGACGGCGACCATGTCCTCGATGGGTTCGCCGTGGACGTGGGTGATGCGGTCGCCGGTGCGGAGGCCCAGGTAGGCCGGCTCGCCGTCGTGGTCGTCGGCGTAGGTGACCGCGGCGGGGCTGCCGGCGAACGTGTCGCGGACTTCCGGCGCCGCGAACTGCACGCCCGCGTAATCCGAGAACGCGACGATCAGGAACAGCATCCCGAAGATCAGGTTCATCACCACGCCGGCCGAGATGACGCAGGCCCGGGCCCAGATCGGCTTGCGGTTGAAGGCGCGGGGGTCGTCGGACATGGCGTTGGGGTCCATGTCTTCCTGGCCGAGCATCTTGACGTAGCCGCCCAGCGGCATCCAGTTGAGGCGGTACTCGGTCTCGCCCAGGCCCAGGGCGTCGGCGGCTTCGTAGAAGCGGCGCTCGTCGACTTTTTCCAGGTCGACGCCGTCTTCACGGAGTTTTTCCTCGGTGAGTGATCGGTACTGCGGCTCGGTGGAGCCGACTTTGAAGCCGACGCCCTTGCGGTAGGCGAGGACGGCGTGGCCGAACCCGATGGCGAACTGGGTGGCGCGGATGCCGACCCACTTGGCGACCAGGAAGTGGCCCAGCTCGTGGATGAAGATGAGGAACCCGAAGCCCAGGATCAGGGCGGCGGTGGCGAGGTAGGGGTTGGTGAACAGCGTGGCCATGGGAGGGGTATCGGCTCAAGCGGGCGGGAGACGGAACAGGGAGAGCATCGGGAAAACCGAGAACAGCAAGAACACCGGGAGCATCGAGAAAAACAGGGGAAAGGTGGCCGGTTCCACGAGGCGGGCCGCGTCGGTTCGCGGTTGGGGGGAAGGAGTTTATCGGGGCGTGGCGGCGGCGGCGGCGAGTTGTTCGGCGACGAAGGCCCGGGCCCGGGCGTCGGCGTCGAGGACGGCATCGAGCGTGTCGGCGGGGGTGGCGGGCACGGCCTGCATCGCCTCGGCCACCAGTTCCACGATACGCCCGAAGGGCACCGCCGGGTTCGTGCCGCGGGGCTTGAGGAAGGCGTCGACGGCGGCCTCGTTCGCGGCGTTGAGCACCGCCCCGGCCGTGCCGCCGACGCGGATCACCCGGTACGCGAGACCCAGAGCCGGGAAGCGGTCGCCGTCGGGCGGGGTGAAATCCAGGCGGGAGAGCTTGGTCCAGTCGAGCTGCCGGGAGCAGCCGTTGGGGCGCTGCGGGTGGCTGAGCGCCGCCTGGATCGGCGTCCGCATATCGGGCGGGGCGAGCTGGGCGAGCACGCTGTGGTCGGCAAACTCGACGAAGCCGTGCACGACCGACTGCGGGTGGATGAGCGCGGTGAGCCGCTCGGCGGGGAGTTGAAACAGGTGGTGGGCCTCGATGAGTTCGAGGGCTTTGTTCATCATCGTCGCCGAGTCGATCGTGACCTTGGGGCCCATGTCCCAGGTGGGGTGGTTCAAGGCCTGCTCGGCGGTGGCGTCGTAGATGTCGGCGGGGTCGGCGTCGCGGAAGGGGCCGCCCGAGGCGGTGAGGACGACGCGGCGCACGGCGGCGGTGTCGATGCCGGGGACGACGTGATCGTTGGTTGTGTCTGCGTTACCGCGGGAGAGCAGGCACTGCCAGATCGCGGCGTGCTCGGAGTCGACGGGCAGGAGCTTCGCGCCGGTGCGTTGGGCGAGCGGGATCACGAGTTCGCCGGCGGCGACGAGGGTTTCTTTGTTCGCGAGGGCGACGTCGGTGCCGCGCTCGAGCGCGGCGAGGGTGGCGGGGAGCCCGGCGACGCCGACGATCGCGGCGACGACCAGGTCGGCGTCGGTTTCCTGCACGAGTTGCAGCGCGGCGTCGGGGCCGTCGAAGCAGGTCGCGGTCGTCGTGAGTTGGTCGCAGCCGCCTTCGCACAGTGCAACCGACTCAACGCCGAAGCGGACGGCCTGCTGGGAAAGCAACGACGCGTTGCGTCCGGCCGCGAGCCCGACCACCCGGAAGCGCTGGGGCGAGGTGCGGTTGAGGTGGTCGATGACGTCGAGCGTGTTGACGCCGATCGACCCGGTGGAACCCAGGACGATCACACGTTTCGCGTTCGATGCGCCGCCGCCGCTCACGCGCCGGCCTCGACCACCGTGTTGGAGTAGCCCGCGGCGGGGGCGTCGGAGGGCTCACCGCCCGAGGCGTCGTCACTTGAGTCGGCCTGTCCCTCGGCGTCGCCGGTCTTTTTCTTGCTGCGTCGGCGCCGGCGGCGCTTCTTCTTGGGGGCTTCGTCGCCGTCGGGGGTGTCGCCGCTGCTGTTCGCTTCGGCGTTTTCCGCAGGATTTTCGGTGGTTTTCTTGTCGTCGGCTTGCCCGCTCTTTTCCGGCATTTCGTCCAGCTCGGATTCGCCCGAGGGCTTCTTACGTCGGCGACGGCGTCGGCGTTTTTTCTTCGGGGCATCTTCGTCGGACGCTTCCGTGCTCGCGGGGTCCTGATCCTTGTCGCCACGCACGTCCGACGATTGGGCCTCGTCCTTGCTTGCCGGATCGTCGTCGGCGGTGGCCGCGTCTGTTTCGGTGTTGGCCTGTTCGTCGCCTTCGGCCTTGGACTTGTTGCGGCCGCGCCCGCCGCGTCGGCGTCGTCGGCGCTTCTTCTTGCCGCCTTCCTCGGTGTCGTCGCTGGCTTCGTTTTCGGTCGCCTCGGAGGGCTTCTCGGCGGTTGGTTGGGCGGCGGCCTCGGCGGCTTTGGCTTCGAGTGCGGCGTCCTCGGCTTCGAGCTGTTCGAGGTCGGCGATCAGGTCCTTGAGTTCTTCGCGCGTCAGTTCGCGGAAGGTCGTGTCGGTGGGCTTGGCGATCTTCTTGGGGTCGTGGGGCGCGTGTTCGGGCAGGGCGGTGCCGGCCTTGTTGAACGCGGTGACCTTGACGAAGTCGATGCGTCCGCCGCCGACGCGGACGGTGACGCCCTTGCCGTGGCGGTGTTCGAGGCGGACGAGTTCGCCGCGCTTGCGGTTGAGGATGTGGAACGCCACGTCGGGGCTGATCGTCAGCTCGACGGTGGCGACGTCTTCGCGGTGCATGACCAGCGACAGCTCGCGCATCACCTGGAGCACGACCGACTCGGCGCTCTTGCTGTAGCCGTGGCCCTCGCAGTGCGAACACTCACGGAAGATCGTTTTCTTCAGCGACGGGCGCATGCGTTGGCGCGACATCTCGAGCATGCCGAACTGGCTGATGCTGCCGACCCGGGTGCGGGCGCGGTCGTTCTTGAGCAGGTTGCGCAGGCGCGACTCGATGGACTTGCGGTGCTTGGCCTGCATCATGTCGATGAGGTCGAGCACGACGAGCCCGCCCAGGTCGCGGAGGCGCAGCTGCCGGGCGATCTCGTCGATGGCTTCCTGGTTGGTCTGGTAGGCGTTGGACTCGGCGTCCTTGGCCTTGCGGCTCTTGCCGGAGTTGACGTCGATGGCGACGAGCGCCTCGGTCGGGTCGATGACCAGCGCGCCGCCGGAGGGCAGCGGCACGGTGCGGGCGCCGATGTGGTCGATCTGCTGCTCGACGCCGAAGCGGTGGAACATAGGCACGGGGTCGTCGTAGAGCACGACCTTGCTCTTGGAGCGCGGGTTGGCGACGGCCAGGAACGCGTGGGCCCGCTGCGCCGCTTCGGGGTCGTCGAGGATGACGCGCTCGATGTCGGGGGTGAACACGTCGCGCAGCGTGCGGATGACCAGGTCGGACTCGGTGTAGAGCTCGCCGGTCTTCTTGCGGATCGACTTCTGGCTCTTCTCGATGTCCTTCCAGAGGCGCAGCAGGTACGCCATGTCGCGTTTGAGGTCGGTCTTGGTCTGGCCCAGCCCGGCGGTGCGGACGATGAACCCGAACCCGTCCGGCGGGTCGAGGGTCTTGAGGATGTCGCGCATCTCTTTGCGCGCGTCCTCGTCCTCGGTCTTGCGCGACACGCCGTGCCGCTCCATGTCGGGCATCATCACGAGGAACCGGCCCGGGATCGAGCAGTAGCTCGTGACGGTCGGGCCCTTGGTGCCGATGCCTTCTTTCAGGACTTGAACGACGACTTTGCTGCCGCGTTTGAAGCACTTCTCGATGGGCGGGCGGTCGCGGCGGCCGGTCTTCTTGCCGATCTTTTCGGTTTCGTCTTTGTCGGCGCCCGGGAAGTATTTGGGGTGCACGTCGGTGACGTGGAGGAAGCCGTTCTGTTCGAGGCCGAAGTCGACGAACGCGGCCTGGATCGCCGGCTCGACGTTGGTGACGACGCCCTTGTAGATGTTGTTGACGTGGGATTCGGTGGAAGCGCGTTCGTGATAGAACTCTTCGAGCTTCCCGTCCTCGACGATGGCGATGCGGCACTCCTCGCCGGGGACGTAGTTGATCAGCATTTCACGGGAAGGCATTTTTGACAGGAGACAGGAGTCAGGAGCCAGGAGCCAGTAGACGAGACAGCCCGCGCGGGACGCATATGCACGCGACGCGTTGGGTCTCCTGACTACTGACTACTGGCTCCTGACGACTGATACTCCCGACTCCTTTCGGGGGGCGTCCGGTTCGCTCGAGCCGGTTCTACGCGGCGAGCGTTCCGTTCGCGAGTTCGGTTGTGCCGACGCCCCCGGAAGTCTTCACTCCGGGGCGGGAAGCGGTGCGGGTCCCGGTTGGGTTCCGCGGGGGCTTCCGGGCTCAGTATCCGATGGAACGGCCATCGAAGGCGTCGGGCATGATTCGTCCTAGCTCGTCACGGAGGTAATTTAGCACTTCGCGGTCCGTGTCGAGTCCGGCCACTTTACGGGCCAGCCGGCGGCATTGTTCGACCGAGACGGCCCGGATCACGGATTTGACCTCCGGGATGGCCGGCGGGGTCATGGAAAACCGCCGTAAGCCCAGCCCCAGCAAGAGCATGGTGAACTCGGGCTGGCCGGCCATCTCGCCGCAGAGCGAAACGGTCGTATCGGTTCTATCGGCGGTGCGGATCACCTCCTTGAGCAGCCCGATGAGCGCCGGGTGGGCGGCGGAATACAGCGACGCGATCCGCTCGTTGCCGCGGTCCACCGCGAGGGTGTACTGGATCAGGTCGTTGGTCCCGATGGAAAAAAAGTCCACCTCGTCGGCGAAGGAGCGGGCCTGGAGCGCGGCCGAGGGCACCTCGATCATCATGCCCACGGGGATGTTGGCCGCGACGGCGACGCCTTCTTCCTCGAGGTCCTCGCGGACGTCGCCCAGCACCATCTTCGCCTGGCGGAGCTCCATGATCTGGCTGATGAGTGGGAACATGATCCGGACCGGGCCCTCGGCGCTGGCGCGGAGGATGGCCCGGAGCTGCGTCTTGAACATCGGCAGGTTCTGCAGGCACAGGCGGATGGACCGGCAGCCCAGGAAGGGGTTGCGTTCGTCGTGGTCCTCGCCAGCCAGGCCGGAGTGCGTGAGCTTGTCGGCACCCAGGTCGAGGGTGCGGATGGTGAGCGGCTTGCCGTCGAGGTTGCGGATGGCTTGGCGGTAGGCCTCGTACTGCTCGTCTTCGGAGGGCTCGTGGTCGGAGGCGAGGTAGAGGAACTCGGTGCGGTACAGGCCGATGCCCTGGGCGCCGTTGTCGAGGGCCTCGGCGATCTCGGTGGGGAACTCGATGTTGCCGTGGAGTTCGATGTCGGTGCCGTCGCGGGTCTGGGCGGGCAGGTCGCGCAGGGCGCGGCGCTGCGTGGCGAGGTCCTGGATGTGTTCGATCTCCTGGCGGTATTCCAGGAGCTGGGCGGCGTCGGGGTCGGCGACGAGGAAGCCGCGGTGGCCGTCGACGATGAGGGGGTCGCCGGTGTTGATGCGGCGGGTGGCGTCTTCGAGGCCGACGATGGCGGGGATGCCCAGGGCGTGGGCGAGGATGGCGGTGTGGCTGGTGCGGCCGCCGTAGTCGGTGGCGAGGGCGCGGACCTTGGACTTGTCGAGAGCCGCGGTCTGGCTGGGGGTGAGGTCGCGGGCGATGAGGACGCAGGGGTGTTCGATCGAGGCCAGGCCGCCATCTACGCCGCCGGTGAGGTGCCCGAGGATGCGGCGTTGCAGGTCGTAGATGTCCGAGACGCGCTCGCGGAAGTAGCGGTCCTTGTGGTTGAGGAACGTGTCTGCGAGGCGTTTGAGCACGGCGTAGACGGCGTAGGCCGCGTTGACGTGGTCGCGCTCGATGGCGTGTCTGAACTGCCCGGTCAGGTGCGGGTCGGCGAGCATGCCTAAGTGGAACGAGAAGATCTTCGCCAGCTCGGCCCCGAGGATGTCTTCGGTCCCGCGGCGCAGCTCCTCGACCTCGGCGATGGAGGCGGCGAGGGCGTCTTCGAGCGCCTTGAGCTCGGCGGGCACACGCTTCTCGGGGACGGGCCGCCGCGACACCCGCAGCCGGTCCGGGTCCAGCACGAACGCCGGGGCGATCGCGATGCCGGGGGAGACGGGGATGCCTTTGTGGGTGTGCATGGCAGGAGTTCAGTAGTCAGTAGTCAGCAGGCAAGACACAAGATAGCGGCCACGGATCGCTTGCTGCGAACGTCGTGGTTCTACTGACTACTGGCTCCTGACTACTGGCTACGGCTTTGACGCCGCTGGCGTCAAAGCCCCGCGGCCTTCTTGAGCTTGTCCGCGAGGTCGGTCTTCTCCCAGGTGAAGGTCTCGTGGCTCTTGCCGTTCACGGTGACCTTGCCGGGCTTGCGGCCGAAGTGGCCGTGGCTGGACGTCGCCGAGAAGATCGGGTTGCGGAGCTTGAGGTGCTTGAGGATGCCCGACGGGGTGAGCGGGAAGTGTTCGCGCACCAGCGCGACGATCTGGGGTTCGGGGATGCGGCCGGTCTTGTAGGTGTCGACGTGGACGGAGGTCGGCTCGGCGATGCCAATGGCGTAGGAGAGCTGGACTTCGCAGACGTCGCAGAGGCCGGACTTGACGAGGTTCTTCGCGATGTACCGGCCCATGTAGGCGGCGCTGCGGTCGACCTTGGAGGGGTCCTTGCCCGAGAACGCGCCGCCGCCGTGACGCCCGCGGCCGCCGTAGGTGTCGACGATGATCTTGCGTCCGGTGAGCCCGACGTCGCCGTGCGGCCCGCCGATCTCGAACTGGCCGGTGGGGTTGACGAAGACCTTGAGCGCACCGGCCGGGACGCGGGTCTTGCCGGTGGGGTTGAAGACGACCTTGGTCTTCTTGGGGTCGAAGTACTTGCCGCTGATGACGGGTTGGATGATGTGCTTGAAGACTTCCTGGCCGAGCTTTTTCTGTTTCGCGTTGCCGTTCCAGTCGGCGGTGTGCTGCGTGGAGAGGACGACGGTGTCGATCCGCACGGGGCGGTTCTTCATGTCGTACTCGACGGTGACCTGGCTCTTGGCGTCGGGGCGCAGGCCCTTGATGAGCTTGCCGGCCTGGCGGACGGACGCGTGCTTGGCGACGAGCTTGTGCGACAGGTCGATAGCCAGCGGCATGAGGTCGGCGGTTTCTTTGCAGGCGTAGCCGAACATCAGGCCCTGGTCGCCGGCGCCCTGTTCGCTGTCCACGCCGCTGCCCTCGGTGACGCCCTGCGAGATGTCGGCGCTCTGGCTGTGCATCGTGCGGACGACGCCGCAGGTGTCGGCGTCGAACTTCATGCCCAGGTCGCCGACGTAGCCGATCTTGCGGATGGTTTCGCGGATCGTTTCCTCGGCGTTGTTGAGCGCGTCGATCGCCTTCTGGTTGTGTACGGTGATCTCGCCGCCGACGACGACCAGGCCCGTGGTGCAGAAGGTCTCGCAGGCGACGCGGGCCTGCGGGTCGTGGGTGAGCAGCGAGTCGAGGATCGCGTCGCTGACCGCGTCGGACACCTTGTCGGGGTGGCCCATCGAGACCGATTCGGAGGTGAAGAGGTAGTGCTCGTCGGGCGTCTGGCCGTTGCGCTTGGGCGCGGGCTTGGCGCTCTTGCGGACGGGCTTACGGGAGGACGGGGTGCCGTTGCGGGTGGTCTTGGCCATGATGGATGGTTGAAAAGTGCGAGAAAAAAAGGGGTTCGGGCGGTTTCGCCGGGCCGGGCGTTATAGCCGTGGCACGGACATCACGCAAAAAGCGAGAGGTCCAGGCGGAGCGGCACCTCGTCGCCGGCGGTGGGGTCGTGGAACGGCTCGAAGCCCAGGCCCCGGTAGAACGGCTCGGCGCAGCCGTCGCCGGGCTTGTAGGACGTGAGCAGGTGCGTCGCCTCCGGCAGCGTCCGGACGTGGGCGGCAACCGCGCGGATCGCGGCCCGGCCGTAGCCTTTGCGTTGATGCTTTTGGTCGATCATCAGCCGCCAGAGCCAGTACTCGCGTTTGCCCTTCTCGATGAACGCTTCGTCGGGCGGAACGAGGTCGAGCATGAGGAAACCGACGGGTTGTTCGTCGGAATAAATCGCCCGCGGCCACGCCCGCTCGGGGCTGACGTACGCCTCGGCCAGCGAGCACGCGTTGTTGGCGACGAAGGGTTGCTGGTCCTCGGCGACGGAGAGCGCGACAACCGCCGCGACGTTCTCGCGCGTCACTTCGACGAGTTGAACCGCTGCGTCTTCCCTCACGACGACTCCGACAGCCGGAACCCGCGCAGCATCGGGCCGACGGTCAGGCCCTGCACGACGATGGAGAACACCACCACGACGTAGGTCATGGTCACGATCAGGTCGGTCGTTTCGGTCTGCCCCGGCGCGACGGCCGCGTCCTTGAGCGACAGCGCGAGCGCGACCGAGATGCCGCCACGCAGCCCCGCCCAGGTCAGCAGCTTCACCGCGTGGGGCGTGAACTCCCGGCCCGGGCGCAGCACCGACACCACGCCGCCCACGCTTACCCACCGCGCCAGCAGCACCAGCGGGATCATGCACGCCCCGGCCAGCAGGTAGTCGCCGCGCAGCGACACGACCAGCACCTCGAGCCCGATCAGCACGAACAGCACCGCGTTGAGGATCTCGTCGATCAGTTCCCAGAACGTGTCCAGGTGCCGCGCGGTCTCTTCGCTCATTGCCAGCGCCCGCCCCGAGTTGCCCAGCAGCAGCCCCGCGACCACCATCGCCAACGGCCCGGACACGTGCAACGCCAGCGCGAGCGCGTAACCCCCGGTCACCGCCGCGAGCGTGATGAGCACCTCGGTCTGGTAGTCGTCGATCTTCCAGAGCAGCACGAACGCGGCAAAGCCCAGGCCGAAGCCCAGGGCGATGCCGCCGAAGACTTCGACGGCAAACAGTGCCGCCGTGTCCGCCCAGACCGGGCTCTCGCTCACGACGGTTGTGTGGTCACCCTCATGCTGTTCCGCGGGATCAACGGTGGCTGTTTCTGTTTCGATCTCTTCGCCCTGCGTTACCTGTAGGACGCGATCGACCACGTCGTCAATGAGTGCCGGGTCGATGTGAAGCGACGTGGTCGTGTCGGTCTCGATCACTTCCTTTTCAATCTTTTCAATGGCGTCGCTCGTATCGACAACTTCGCGGTCGACGGGGACGAGTTGCGCTTCGGCTCGATAGAGCTTGAACTCTTCGCCGTGTTGGCCGTGCGTGCCGATCCCCGCCACCCCCAGCAACGCCAGAAACACCACCACGCCCACGCCGTCGTTGAACAACGACTCGCCCGCGAGCTTGGTTTCGAGATTCTTGGGCGCGCCAACCTTTTTCATGATCGCCAGCACCGCGATCGGATCGGTCGGGGCGATCAGGGCGCCGAAGATCAGGCAGTAGATCAGCGGCACGTCGATGCCCAGCAGTTGCGTGACGCCGAACGCCGCGCCGCCGACCAGCGCGGTAGTCACCGCCACGCCCACCGTCGCGAGCAGCCCGACCACCAGCGTCTGCTTCCGTAAATCCGCCAGGTCCACGTGCAGCGCGCCGGCAAAGAGCAGGAACCCCAGCATCCCGTCCATGAGCGTGCGGTCGAAGTCCACCGAGTTGAGCAGGTGCCGTGCCCAGCCGGTCAGGTCCGCGTCCACGCCGGTGCCGGGCAGCACGAACCGCTCCAGCAGCATGACGCCCGCCGCGCCCAGCAACGCCAGCAGCATCAGCCCGATCGTCGTCGGCAGTCGCAGCAGCTTGTGATTCACCCACGCCAACGCCGCGGCGATGACCAGCAGGATGCCCGAGACGTCCAATAACTCCATGCGGGGCGCTCCCAAACGAGGCGGCGGGCGTGGAACCGGCGGCGTCGGTCCGCCACATTTCTTCCCGGCCGAAAAAAGTGTACCGATAACCGCCGCGACTCTGACCCGTCGCCCCCTCGCGTCCGATTACCCCAAGACAGATCCGGCAACGCCCGCCGTCACCGCGGGCCCGCCACCGCTTCGTTATCAGGACGCCCGCCATGATCGACCCGGCCAAATCGCTCTCGCCCAGCCAGACCCGCGACGAACTGTCGGCGTTGCTCGACCGCGCCCGGCAGGAACGCTTCCGCCTGCTCGACCTGCTCAAGCAGTCGCGCGCCGCGGTCAGCGACACCGCCGACAGCGTCGCCACCGTGCAGGCGATGAAGCTCGAATCCACGACCTCGGCGGCGACGCCCTCCAAGGAAGCGTTGCCGGGCGTGCAGAAGCTCATCCGCAAGGTCGAGCAGCTCAACGACGCCGTCACCGAGCGCATGGAGAAGCTCCACGCCACCGAGTCCCGCGTCAAGACGCGCACCGACCAGCTCGAGCGGCTGGAGATGAAGATGACCAACCTGGCGGAGCGCTTCGAGGCGATGATCGCCGAGGCGCGCTCGGTCGAGCCCGCGATCGCCGAGGCCGAGGCCCGCACGCAGGAGCTGCGCACCGTCGCCGAGGGCTTGCAGCAGCACGGCCACGACCTCACCAAAACCGTCGACGCCCGCCTCGCCGAGCACACCGCCGAGTTCAACCGCCGGCTGGACGACCACCACGAGGCGCTGGTCTCGCAACAGATCAAGGAGCAGCAGTCCTTCGCCGACGCGGTGAGCCGACAGAAGCAGAACCACCTCGACCAGCTCCAGCGCGAGCTGTCGGAGAAGCGTGCGGAGCTGTCGGAAGTGATGGCCCGCCAGCAGCGCGAGATCGCCGCGCGGTACACCGCCGAGAACGCCGACGCGCTGATGGAGGCCGAGGAGGCCGGCATCGCGCAGGTCGGGCAGTTGCGTGAACGCCTAGCGACCATGGTCGACGAGGTGCTGGGCGACACCGAGCAGCGCGGCCGGGCGACGCTCGACCAGTTGCGCGAGCAGGTGGTCACCGCGATGGGCCGGGCGGACGACGTGTCGCGCTCGCTCAAGCAGCGGCTGGACCGGTCGCTCAGCGAACACCAGACCAAGACCGCCGCCGCGGTCGCACGGACCGACGACGATTTGCTGGTGCGCAGCCAGAAGCTGGACGAGCGTCTGGCCGGGCTCGCGGACCTGTTCGACCACCAGGCCGACCAGATCATGATCGACCTCAAAGGCCGGGCCAACCGGATGCTCGACCAGATGGCCGCGTCGATCCAGGGCGGCGAGGCCACCCACCCGGCCGCGACGGCGCAGACCGGTCCGCCAATGACCGGGCCCGCTTCGCAGAGCGACGCCGGCGACGGCCCGCAGCTCAAGGTCGCGTAACGCCTCGTACCAAGCCGCCGCCGGCGTCGGCGGTTCCCGCCAACCACCCGCCCGAAAACCGCCGACACCGTCGGCGGCTTTGTGACGCGCGCCGCGAGGTTTCGTTTTTTCTACGATGCGGAACCTTCCCCACTCGGAGGTTCCCCGTGCCCGACACCCGCCTCGAAAAAGACTCCATGGGCGAGATGCCCGTGCCCGCCGACGCGCTGTACGGCGCCAGCACCGCCCGCGCCGTCGCCAACTTCCCGATCGCGAATCGCCCGCTTCCGCCGGCCGTGATCCACGCCTTCGGCCACCTCAAGGCCGCCTGCGCCCAGGCCAACAAGGACCTCGGCAAGCTCCCCCCGGAGTTGGCGGACGCCATCATCGCCGCGGCGGATGAAGTCGCGCAAGGGAAGCACGATCAACACTTCCCCGTGGACGTCTACCAGACTGGCAGCGGCACCAGCACCAACATGAACGCCAACGAGGTCATCGCCGCGCTCGCCAACGACAAGCTCGGCCTGGGCGCGACCACCAAGGCCGACGGCGGCGTCCACCCCAACGACCACGTCAACATGGGGCAGAGCAGCAACGACACGTTCCCGACGGCGATGCATATCGCAGGTTGTTTCGCGATTCGAGACCAGCTTGCGCCGTCACTCTCGAAGATGTCCCTGGCACTCGGTGAAAAATCACGAACTTGGGACGCCATTGTTAAGGTTGGTCGTACTCACCTTATGGACGCTACACCAATCCGTATGGGGCAAGTGTTTGGCGGGTACGAGACCATGGCGACGCAAGCCATGGAAAGGTCAGTGAATGTGGTTACTGCGCTAGATCATCTACCAATCGGTGGCACGGCGGTTGGAACAGGCATCAATGCCCATCCTGAGTTTTCGCAGAAGGTTTGCATCGCCCTCAACAAGAGGCGACCGCATAAACCGCAGCCTATTGACGGAGTCACAGTTAGTGTCACGTTCAACGAGACTCCATCTCACGTTGACTGGCAGGCAGCGAAAGACGCTTTCGTCTCGGCGCATGCCGAATTAAAAACCATCGCCGTCTCCCTCTCCAAGATCGCCAACGACATCCGCCACCTCGGCAGCGGCCCGCGTTGCGGGATCGGGGAGCTGAACCTGCCGGCGATCCAACCGGGGTCGTCGATCATGCCCGGCAAGGTCAACCCGGTCATCTGTGAGTCGGTCATGCAGGTGTGCTGCCGGGTGATCGGCAACGACGCGACGGTCACCATGGCCGGCATGGGTGGGGTCGGTTCGATCTTCGAGCTCAACGTCGCGATGCCCGTGATGATCGACGCGTTCCTCGAATCCGTCGAACTGCTCAGCAACGTGTCCAACGTCTTCGTCGACAAGCTGCTGAATGGTTTGGAAGTTAACGAGCAGCGCTGCACTGAGCTGCTCGAGGCCTCGCTCATGACCATCACCGCGCTCGCCCCCGAGATCGGCTACGACAAGTGCAGCGCCCTCGCCAAGCAGGCCCACAAGGAGGGCAAGACCATCAAGCAACTCGTCGGCGAGCTGAACCTGATGCCCGCCGAACGGCTCGCCGAGCTGATGGACTACGACGCAATGACCCGGCCCTCTTCAGATTGACGTTTTCATCAGCCGGAACCTGTCAGGTTCCGGACCGGAGGCCGCCGGCCTGCGGCTATTACGGAGCAACACAGGAGCAATCTCGCATGGCCGAACGCACTCAGACCACGTTGGGCAAGGTGTTTCAGTACGGCGGGATGATCGTCGGGCTGTTCGCGGCCCTGGGGGTCAAGGACGCGATGGGGTACGAGGGCATCCTGGCCAGCGCGGTCGCGGGCGGCGTTGGCGGGGCGGTCGGCGCGGTGGCGGGGTTGCTGCTGGCGCTGGTCACGGGGCAACTGCCCGAAAAGAAATGACGCGGCGGTTATCGCGCTGGAGAAAGCCCCGCAGGCGGTTGCGGGGGGATGGGGATCGTTCGCTTCAACACAGAAGCCCACGTTCATTGAACGTGGGCTTCGGGTGGTTTTCAGTTTTACGCGTGGATTGAAGGCGATTACTGCTTCATCGCTTCCGCGAGGATGGCGCTGGTGGAGGGGCGCATGATGCGCGGGTCGACCTGTTCGCCTTGTTGCAGCGTGGCGCGGACCTGTTTGCCGGAGATGAAGACGGGCTTTTCTTCGTCGTGGTTGGACATGAGGTCCACCCGGCCGAGCGACTCGTAGAAGGCGGCGAAGCCGACGTTGACGGGCTTGATGGCGAGCTCGCCGTTGAGCTCGTTGAAGATTTCCTGGGCGTCGAAGTCGCCCCAGATGGCGGTGCCGTCGGCGTAGGGGACGTCGGCGTGCTTGCGGCCGATGATGATGTGGGTGTAGCCGAAGTTCTGGCGGTAGATGGCGTGCATGACGGCCTCGGCGGGCCCGCCGTAGAACATCTTGAGGTCCAGGCCGAGGAGCGCGACGCGGTCGGTGACGGAGCCGCCGACCTTGTCCCAGAGTTCTTTGTCTTTGTCGCCGTCGCCGAACTCACCGGAGGCGATGAGTTTTTCGTAGGTCTGCATGCGGATCTCGGCGGAGACGTCGTCGCCCTTGGTCTCGCCGACGAGCGGGTTGAGGATGGCGCCGGCGTTCTTGCCTTCGCGGAGCAGGACCTCGAGGCCGTAGAGCAACGCGTACTCGTGGGCGCGGTGCAGGGGGTTGCGGGTCTGGAAGGCGACGCAGGCGTCCCAGCCCTTGTCGGCGACGAACGCGCGGGTTTCTTTCGGCGAGAGGACGTACTGACCGAAGTGCGGGTTTTTGGGTTGCGGCAGGGCGGAGAGCTCGCCGCCGACGAGGAAGTCCTTGCCGGCGTCGTTCTTGAGCACCATGTCGGCGCCGGCGTGGTCGGTGCGGTCGGTGCGGTAGACGGACTTGATGTAGCGCGGCTTGTCCCAGGCGAAGACCGAGCCGACGTCGAGGGTGCCGATGACCGCGCCGTCGGGGTTGGTGAGCGCGACGGTGTCGCCGGGCTTGAGGGCGGCGGCGAGTTCCTTGGTGACGGGGAAGGCGAGCGGGATGGTCCACGCGAGCTTCTTGCCGTTGGCGGTGATGGTCTGGGTATCGAGGACGCCGTGGTAGACGTCCTCGTTCATCGGGCCGGTGAGCGGCGAGAGGGTGCCGTCGGCGATGCGGTAGACGGTGGCGACATCGGCGGCCGAGAGCGGCAGCTTGGTGAGCGACGCGGCGGCGGATTCGAGCTCGGCGGGGTTGGCGGCGAAGCGGTCAACGAGCGTGCCGCCGTGGGGGGCGATCAGGTCGGGCATGGTCGATCTTTCTGTGGGACAAGGAAAAAGGGTGGTGGGGCGGCGAGCGTAGTGGGGGAAGGGGATGGCTGCAAGCCGTTTTGGGGCTTGATGACCGAAGAAACGGGAAAACGGCCGTCCGGATCGCCGCCGCGTGTCAGGCCGGGGAAGCGGGGCGAGATGACGAAGTTGCCGACGCGGTGCGGGCCGGTCAGTCGGCCAGGATGCGCTCGGTGTACGCCTTGTTCACCGCGGTGGTGATCGGTCCGGGTTGGCCGTCGCCGATGGGTTGGCCGTGGACGGACGTGATCGCGGTCAACTGGGTGGTGGAGCAGACGAAGACCTCGTCCGCGGCCTTGAGGTCGGCGGCGGTGAAGGTCTGCTCGGCGAAGGGCAGGCCCAGCTCGTTCTGCGCGGCGTCGAGCAGCACATCGCGGGTGATGCCCGGCAAAACCCAGCCGTCGTTGGGGTGGGTGAGCAGTTGCCCGTCGCGGACGATGAAGACGTTGGTGGACGAGCCCTCGGTGATGTGCGACTCGGTGGTGCCGGGCTTCTCGCGCTCGAAGATCGCCTCGACGGCCCCGGCCTTGTGCGCGGCGGTCTTGGCCAGCGACGCGGGCTGGAGCATCAGCGACTTGATCCAGCACTTGGTCCAGCGGCAGTCCTCGACGATGATCGCGCCCCCGGAAGGGGGCAACGCGGTGGCGTCGCGTTGAAGGGGTGGGGTGGGGTACGCGATGAGCGTGAGGTTGGGTTTGAAGTCGGTCGGGGTTTGGATAAGGAAATCGCGCGGGCCCAGGTCGCCGCGGGTGACCTGCCAGTAGACCTTGCAGTGGTCGTGGCCGGCGCGTTTGACGAGCTCGTTGGAAAGGTCGGCGACTTCGTCGGCGTCGAGGCCGGGCAGGTCGATGCCGTCGAGCGAGTTGGCGAGGCGGTCGGCGTGGGGCTTGAGGGCGAAGGGCTTGCCGCGGTCGTAGCGGACGACTTCGTAGACGCCGTCGGCGAAGAGGACGCCGCGTTCTTCGAGGGCGTAAGAAGCCTGCGCGAGGGGGCGGAAGTCGCCGTGGGCGTAGACGATCGTGTCGGGCGGCAGCGGGGCGGGCATGGCGGTTTCCGGGGCCACGGGCGATCCGGCCCTTCGCTTCGCTCAGGACCGGCTTGGGCCGCTCAAAAAATGGAACAGACCAGGAAACCGGGAGTGTACGGTCAGACTTCTAGAATTTCAGCGCCGGCGGAGGGGACGGTGACGAACGCCTCGGCCTCGACGCCGGTGGCCTGACGGTAGTCGGCGGTGATCTGATCCGCGAGGCGGTCCACGGCGTCGCGGCGGACCAGCGAGACGGTGCACCCGCCGAAGCCGCCGCCGGTCATGCGCGAGCCGATGACGCCGGCCTCGGGGTCGTGGTGAGCTTTGGCGAGTTCGACGAGTTTGTCCAGTTCGGGCGTGGAGACTTCGAAATCGTCGCGCAGCGAGTCGTGGCTGGCGAACATCAGGTTGCCGACGGCGGCGTAGTCCCGGGCGTCGAGCGCGTCGGCGCAGTCGAGGGTGCGCTGGTTTTCGCCGATGACGTGGCGGGCGCGGCGGTAGGCGGTGTCGTCGAGTTGACCCTTTGTGGATTCGAGCATGTCGAGGGTGGCGTCGCGGAGGGCTTTGACGCCGAGGGTTCCCGCCGCGGCTTCACACTGCTGCCGGCGTTCGGCGTACTCGCCGCCGTTGAGTTCGTGCTTGACGTTGGAGTTGATGATGAGCACGACGACTTCGGGGTCGTCGAGTTTCACGTCGCGGGTGCTGTGGTCGCGGCAGTCGATGAGCAGGGCGTGGCCTTCCTTGCCCATGGTCGAGATGAACTGGTCCATGATCCCGCAGGGGGTGTTCGCGAACTCGTGCTCGGCTTTCTGTGCGGTCAGCGCCTTCTGCACCGGGTCGAGCATCTGCCCGGTCAATGCTTCGAGCAAGGTGAGCATTGACACTTCGAGCGCCGCGCTGCTGGACAAGCCGCCGCCGGAGGGCACGGTCGAATCGACGAGCGCGTCGAAGCCCGTGGGCTTGAGTCCGAGCTCGCCGCCCAAGGCGATTGGTCCGCGCAGGTAGTTCGACCAGGCCGGCTCACCGGTGGTCACGGGCTGGGTGAGGTCGAAGCTGGCTTCGCCCTCGACGCCGGTCGAGCGCAGGCGGACGACGTAGTCCTCGCGGGGCACGGCGACGACGACGCTGCGGCGGTCGATGGCCAGGGGCAGGACGAAGCCGTCGTTGTAGTCGGTGTGCTCGCCGATGAGGTTGACGCGGCCGGGGGCGGCGGCGGCGTGGGTCGGAGGGCAGCCGAAGGCCTCGCGGAACTGTGCGGCGGTGCGTTGGAGCTGGGCGTCGGCGGTTTCGGCGGCGGGCATACGTCGGATCATAATGGTCCGGCGGTGATCGACTTTGGCTCTGGAGACAAAGCCCCTTCGTTTGCCCGGCGTGGGGCGGGTTCCTACACTCGCCGCTTGCTCACGCGGGGGGTTCATGCCGCCGCGGAGCGCGTGACCGGGAAGGACGCCCGCCAAGACCCATGCGATTCGAATTAATCGATCAGGTGCTGGAGCAGACGGACGAGCGGATCAAGGCCGTGAAGAACGTCTCGCGCGCCGAGGAATACCTGGACGACCACTTCCCGAGCTTCCCGATTTTGCCGGGCGTGATGATGCTCGAGACGATGGTGCAGGCGGCGGCGAAGCTGGTGGCAGGCCGCGCCGACGGGCCGGGGCTGCCGCTGGTCGTGGCCGAGGTCCGCAAGATGACCTACGCGGCGATGGTCAAGCCCGGGCAGGCGCTGTCGGTGGACGTGTCGCTGCGCAAGGCCGACGGCGACGATTTTGACTTCGAGGGTGTGGGCACGGTCGAGGGGAAAGAGGCGGTCAAGGGCCGGTTCAAGCTGCGGCCCGTTCACCCGAAGGCCGCAGGCCCGCCGACCGACCCGTAACAACAAAAAGAAACACGAACCCCGGATACCCCACCAACCCGCCGACAGGCACACAGGGCGCGCCCGCGCCGCGGAGAACCACGGATGAGCATGAGCTACGACGACGTACTGGCCAAGGTGACGGAAGTCCTCGAGGATGCGCTGGGCGTGGACGAGGACGAGGTCACCCCGACCGCGACGCTGGGCCCGGACCTGGGTGCCGAGTCGATCGACTACCTCGACATCTCGTTCCGCCTCGAGAAGGCATTCGACATCAAGATCGATCAGGCCGAGATGATGCCCAACGACGTGCTCAGTGACCCGGAGTATGTGCAGGACGGCAAGATCACGGACAAAGGCATCAGCGAGCTGCAGGCCAAGATGCCGCACGCGGACCTTTCGGCCATCGACGAGTCGCGCGACGTGGACGACTTCGAGAAGGTCTTCACCGTCGACACCATCGTGAAGTTTGTGCAGTCCAAGCTGGGCTGAGTGGCGTCACCCACCGTGGCGGAATCAATCGGGAAGGCTTGAGGGTTCACGACGCATGCGTTGGGTTTGGCTTGATCGCATTGTGGAGTTGGAGAAGGCGCAGCGCTGCGTCGCGATCCGCACGGTGTCGTGGGGCGAGGACGTGCTGCACGACCATTTCCCCGCCGACCCGCAGCGCGGGCTGCGGGCGCTGCCGTGCATGCCGCACACGCTGGTGATCGAGGGCATGGCCCAGACCGCCGGCGTGCTGGCCGGGCACGCGCACGACTTCCGTGAGAAGGTCATCCTCGCCAAGATCGGCAAGGCCGTGTTTGAGCCCGGCGTGCTCGCCATGCCCGGCACGACGATCCGCCACACCGCCGTGGTCGAACGCCTCGACGAAAGCGGCGCCGCGTGCTCCGGCACCGTCGAGCTTATCGACACGCCCGGTGGCAAGACCCTGCCCTTCGCGCAGATCGACCTGATGTTCAGTCACGTCGACCGCAACCGGCAAGGCCTCGCGTTCCCCGAACACAACTTCGTGTTCACCGAACAATTCATGTCGCTGCTGGACATCAGCGGCATCCCCCGGCCCGCGGGGTTCTGAATTCTGCGTGTTGTCGTTACACTGCACGCCGTGAGGGGGTCGCCTGTGGCCCGCGTGTTTTGACTCCTCCCGTGTTCGGCCATGGCGCTCTCCCGGGTCCAACGACTGGTCCGCCTGATCACGCTGTTGCAGAGCAGCCCCGGTCTGGACGCGCACGACTTGATGGACGAGATGGGCGTCAGCCGACGCACGCTGTTCCGCGACTTCGCGGCGCTCAAGGCCGCGGGCATCCCGGTCTACCACGACAAAGACGAGGGCTACCGGCTGCAGCGCGGCTTCTACCTGCCGCCGATCAACCTGACCGCGGGTGAGGTGGTCGGGCTGTTGCTGTTGGGGCGGATCGCCTCGGCGGACCGGTCGCGCCCGATGACCGGCGCGGCGTTGTCGGCGATCCGCAAGCTGATCGCCAGCGTGCCGGCGTCGATCCGCGAGGTCTGTTCGGCGCTGGTGACCACGGTCGACGTCAAGCCCGACCGCGTCCCGGTGGACGACCAGGCGGAGGGCAAGTGGTACGGCGTGCTCCAGCCGTGCATCGACCAGGGCCGCGTGTGCCGGGCGACGTACCGCGCCGCCGCCGAGCCCGACCCGGTCGAACTGAATCTGCACCCGTACCTGCTGCACTTTGTCAATCGCGCGTGGTACGTGCTGGGTTGGTCGCCTGCGCACGGCGAGGTGCGCGTGTTCAAGCTCGTGCGCTTCCGCGACATCACGCCGACCGACGAGCGCTTCGACCGGCCGGACTACACCGCCACGGACAAACTCGGCAACGCGTGGCAACTGATCCCCGGCGGGGAAGAGCACGATATCGAACTGATCTTTTCACAGATGGTTTCGGACAACGTCGGCGAAACGCTCTGGCACGCGACGCAGCAGCAGGAACGGCTCGCCGACGGGCGGCTACGCGTGACGTTCCGCGTCGATGGGCTGGACGAGATCGCGTGGTGGCTGTGCGGCTACGCGGACCAGGTCGAGATCGTGAAACCGTTTGCACTTAGGGAGCGGGTCTGCGCAATGCATCGCCGCGCCGCAGAAAGTCTTTCGTAATGTTGTCGAAAAGCGCTTGGGGAAAACCGCATTTCGAAAGACGCTTGGTTGAAACTGTGTCGCAGCGGCTTATACTCCGTCCGCGTCGACGGGTGATCCGACGTGTGGACCGCGGGGGCCGCCCAGAAAAAATTGGGCGGGCCAATGGACGGCACTGCTCGGATCACCCCCCGCCGACGTGCTACCAAAGGCCCGCCCACCTTTTCTTAAACTAGACCTTGATCGTGCTGCCTTTCCCGATTCGGCGAAGGAGCGGTCGGGGTGTTCGGCAGACGCGAAGTCGAAGACGAAGATTGTAGAGCCTGTTCTTTTTCGTGACTTGTTCTGAATCACATTCGTCGGGCGGGTATTGCACGGATTTGTCGATAGGTGAATGCAGGAGGCCCGGACGATGCGACGGATTCACGGGGCCTATCTGGCCGACACCGCCCGTGTTCTGGGGGACGTGAAGCTCGGCGAGGCGGCCAGCGTGTGGTACGGCGCCGTGATCCGGGGCGACGTCGCGGCCGTGGCCATCGGGGAAGGCACCAACGTGCAGGACAACGCGACGGTGCACTGTGACTCGGGCGTGCCGAACACCATCGGCGCAGACGTCACCATCGGCCACAACGCCGTGGTGCACGGCGAGACGGTGGGCGACGGCACGCTGATCGGCATGCACGCGACGGTCCTGGGCCGGACGCGGATCGGCGCCGGCTGCCTGATTGCGGCGGGCGCGCTGGTGCCGCCGGGTCTGTCGGTGCCCGACGGGATGGTGGTCATGGGCGTGCCCGGCCGGGTGGTGCGCGAGGTCAACGACAAAGAACGCGAATACCTGCGCTGGCTGCCGGGGCACTACCGGGAACTGGCCCGACGCCACGCCGAGACGCCGGACGCGCCGGAATTTCGGGCATACGGGAGCGGCTGAAAGCCGTGAGGCTTCCCGGTATGTTGCCCGGCCGATGTCCGAACCGTCCGTCAACCTCAAGCACGTCTTCCCCGCCATCGACCTGCGCGGCGGAAACGTCGTGCGCCTCTACCAGGGCGACTACGACCGGCAGACCACCTACGGCGACGACCCGGTCAGCCAGGCGCGGCAGTTCGCCGACGCGGGCGCGGCTTGGTTGCATGTCGTTGACCTGGATGGTGCCCGCAGTGGTGAGCCGACACACCGCGACGTCATCGCAAACATCTGCGCCGCGACGCCGATGAAGGTCGAGGTCGGCGGGGGCGTGCGCAACGAGGCCACCATCGACGCGCTGCTCGAAGCCGGCGTCACGCGCGTCGTCGTCGGCACCGCGGCGCTGCGCGACTGGGCGTGGTTTGAACAACTCGCCCAGCGAGACGACTACGCGCACCGGCTCGTGCTCGGGCTGGACGCGCGCGACGGGCGCGTCGCCACCGATGGCTGGGAGCAGACCTCCGAAACGACCGCCGTCGAGCTGGCCCAGCGCGTGAACGGCTGGCGGCTGGCTGCGATCGTCTACACCGACATCGCCACCGACGGCACGCTCGCCGGCCCGAACATCGACGCCACCGCCGACATGTGCGCCGCGACCGACGTCCCCATCGTCGCCTCGGGCGGCGTCGGCGAATTGAAGCACCTCGAAGCGCTCAAGCCGCTGCCGATCCAGGGCGCGATTGTGGGCCGGGCGCTGTACGACGGAAAGTTCACGCTCACCCAAGCGATCGAGGTATTTGAAACTTGATGGCCGCGGCACCCACGGTCGCAGACCGTGGGCTTCAATATGCTTAACTGACCACTGACCACTGACCACTGACCACTGACCACTGACCACTGACCACTGACCACTGACCACTGACCACTGACCACTGACCACTGACCACTTCTCCATGCCCGACCACGCCCACGAAGCCGACAACCCGTTGCAGGGGTATTACGACTGGCAGGTCACGACGCTGATGCTGGCGTACGACTTGGCCGAGCCGATCCACGGCGGCGACGCGTCGCTGCACCGCCGGCGTCGGGCGGACGTGGAAGAAGAGGTTCGCGCCCTGACCCTCGCGGTTGTCCCCGATGTTTACAAGAACGACCCCTCGCTGGACTGGCCGGCCGACGTGATGATGGACATCACCCGCGCCACCCTGCTGCGGGCCGCCCAGGTCTCGGGCCTCGCGAGCCCGGCGTGACGTATTCCCCCGGGTTTTCCCGCGTTTCAGACGCCAGCGTCCACACATCCGGGATAAACCCCGGCCCGGACTGTCACGCTCGGGACGCGCCGGCGACTACGCTGTGAATCACCCCAACGAAAGGAGCGTCCCCCGTGCGCACGTCTTCCCAGCCCCGAATGTCCGGCCCGTCCCTGAAACGCCTGATGATTCTCATGCTCGCCGCCGTGGTCGTGTTGCCGGCGGTGCTGCCGCAGGCCACGTCGGCCCGCGAGGTCGAGCTGAAGCTCAACCTCAACCCCGGCGACGAATTCCGTCAGGAACTGACCATCGACCAGCTCACCGACATGCAGGCCGGCCCGCAACAGATCCTGATGGAGATCCTGGTCACGATCACCATGCACACCCAGGTGCTCGAGCGGACGGACAGCGGCAACCTCGCGGTGAAGGTCGACTTTGAGCGTGTGCGCGGCGAGGCCGACGGGCCGATGGGCCGCGGCGCGTGGGACTCCAAGAACGGCGGCGCGCCGAACAACCCGATGCTGCTGGGCTTCGCCGCCGTCCACGGCCTCGAACTCACCTACGAACTCGCGCCCGACGGCAAGGTGTCCAACGTCCAGGGCTTCGAGGGCATGACCGACCGCCTGCTGGACGCGATGAACGCCCAGGGCCCGATGCGGGACCAGGTGCGCGCCGCCATCGAAACCCAGATGAGCGGAGACACGATGAAGGAACTCATCGAGTCCAGCTACACCGCTTACCCCGACGGCCCGATCGACCTCGGCGACACCTGGGACCAGACCGTCGACCTCAAAGGCTTCGCGCCGCTGAACGTCAACGTCGAATACACCCTCACCGCCGCCGACGGCCAGACCGCGACCGCCGACATCAACGGCAAGCTGGCCACCAAGCCCGACGCGAAGATGGAGGTCATGCCCAACGTCCACATGGGCATGCAGCTCGACGGCACCCAGAAGGGCTCGTGCGTCTTCAACCTCGCAAACGGTTGGGTCGAGTCCATGGAGATCAACCAGACCCTCAAGGGCAGCATCACCACGCCCGAAGGCCAGGGCCCCAACGGCGAGTCCATCGAGATGCCCATGGCCATCGACACGACCGTGACGATCAAGAGCCTGCCGGTGGAGTAATCCGCCGCGGGAGGCCAAGCCAAAGGCCATTCAAAAACGAAACGGCCGCGCGGTGTGAAACCGCGCGGCCGTTTTTTGTCGGGCATTGAACGGAACCCGGCGGACAAGTGCGGCACGCGTGGCCAAGCCGCGGTCGGATTTGGGTTTTCATTAGAATCATGCCGTGAAGATCGGCGTCCTCAGCGACACGCACGACCGCTTGCCCACGTTCCAACGCGCGGTCGATCTGTTCAAACGGCTCAAGGTCGATGCGGTGATTCACGCCGGGGACTTTGTCGCGCCCTTCGCCGCGAAGCTGCTGAACGCGGAGGCGATGGCCGGCACGCCGGTCCACGCGGTCTACGGCAACAACGACGGCGAACGCGACGGGCTCAAAAAGACCCTCCCGCAGATCGCCGACGGCCCGATGCGCTTCGAACTCGGCGGCAAGATCATTGCCTTGGCGCACTTCGTTGAGTGGTTCAAACCCGACGACCACGCCGCCGCCGACGTGCTCATCTCCGGGCACAACCACGAGGCGTCGATCGAGACGCGCGACGTCGCCGGCCGGCCCCGCCTCTACCTCAACCCCGGCGAGTGCTGCGGGTGGGTGAACGGGCGCTGCACCGTGGCGCTGCTGGACCTGACAGGCGCGGCGCCCGCGGCCGAGTTGATCGAGGTCCACGGGTGAACCGAGCAATCAGCCCGCGTCTTTGGACAGCCACGCCACCTCATCCGCCCACAGGTCGCTCAGGCCCTGCGTGGACCAGCGTTCGCGGCCGGCACCGGGGTCGCCGATCTCGACGAAGCCGTCCTCGGTGAACCCGAACACGACGACCGAGTGCGTCACGCCGAGTGTCCAGCCCCACTGCCGGGCGTAGCGCGGCTCGCGCTGCTGGGCCGACCGGGTCAGGCGGACGCTGACGACGGCGGGCAGGCGGTCGGGTTGTCGGCGGAACGTCTCGAAGTCCGGCGACTCGACGCGCGGCGTCCAAGCGGTGTCGTCGGTCTTCAAAACAAGCCCGCGGTAAAGGCCCAGCAGGTGCGTGCCGCGGGCGTTGGTCCGGCATCGCCTTGCCATCTCCGATTCGTCGGCCGCGATGCCGTGGTGCCTCAGCAGGGTCGCGGCGGCGGCGGGCGTGCAGGTGGCCGGGGTGGACTGGATGCACACCCCGTCGCTCCACAGCGCGTGCGTGTTCGGGGCCCGCGCGAAAAGCAGGCCGACGGGGCCTTCCCACCCGAACCCCAGCAGCACGGCCGCCAGCACTGCGCGACGCCACGCCGGCACCGTCGCCTGCACGCTCAGCACGCCCGCGACCAACCCGGCCAGCGCGGGCACCGGGTTGCTGTAGATCGCCACCGCCGAACCGGGCAGCCAACGCGTCACCCAGCCCGCGTCGCGGACCAGCGTGAGGTACGCCACGAAGACGATCAGCACGGCCAGCCCGACCACGGCCTGCGTCCGGGCGCCCGCGCGGCCGAGCCTTCGGCCCCACCACAGCGCCGCGATCGAAGCGAAGCACATCAACCCCACGGCGACGAACAGGTCCGACATGGTGCCGCCCTCCGGGGCCGCGCCGCGGCGAAGGTCCACGATCCGCGACCCTCGAAAGACGGCCGCCCGGTGCCGCGCTTGCGGGCAGGGCAAAACGGGGGCGTTTCGCGACGAGTACCGCCCGCAAGTTTTTTTTGCTTCGGACGTGCCAGACCCCTTGATTCCCGGTCGCCGGTTTGTATCGTTTTCGCGCATACGCCCCGTTGCCCGAAGCACCGTGCGATCGACAACGCGACGCCTCCCCGCCCCCGGAAGTTTTGGTCGCTCCGCACCTGGAGTTTGGTCAACGTCCGAGACGGCGGTGTCTGTCGTGAGTCGAACACCATGATGCACCCCTACACCGAACTACGCCTCGTCTCCGAGCAGATGGGCTACGGCGTCTTCGCCGCGCGGTTTATCCCCATGGGCACGGTGGTCTACGCCCGCGACCCGCTGGACATCGCGCTGCCGCCGGGCCACCCGATGATCGACGACCCGTTCCTGGCCGACACGGTCGAGAAGTACACCTACATCGAGCCCGACGGCACCCGTGTCCTGGGCTGGGATATCTCCAAGTACGTCAACCACTGCTGCCACCCCTCGACGCTGACCACGGGGTACGGCTTCGAGGTCGCCGTCCGCGACCTGTTCCCCGGCGACGAGATCACCGACGACTACGGCATCTTTAACACGCCCGTGCCGTTCCCGCTGATCTGCGACCACGCCGGCTGCCGGCAGTTCGTCCGCGGCGACGAGTACAACGACTGCGTGCCCTCGTGGGACCAGCGGATCAAGCCCGCGCTGCGGCGGTTCAACGACGTCGAGCAGCCGCTGCTGCCGCTGATCCCCCGCGCCGTGGCGACCGCGGCGAAGCGCTTCGCCCGGACCGGGCGCGGCTACCGCTCGGTCGAGGGCCAGCGGATCATCCAGCCGACCATCACCGCCAAGCGGTACGGGGCGACGGCCTGAGCGGGCGGGTGTTTTTGTAAACCTCTGAGCTTTCAAGGGCATGCGTCGCCCAAGTCGGCCTGCTACGCTGTCGCGAATTTAGCCGCGCCCCGGCGGGCGCTCATTTTAAGTGCAGTCGTGACCGCGGCCGCGTGACCCCGCCGGGATAAACCCCGCCGGCTCACGTTGCCGACCATGCCCAAACGCGACGACCTCCAGACCATCCTGCTCATCGGCTCGGGGCCCATCGTCATCGGCCAGGGCTGCGAGTTCGACTACTCCGGCACACAGGCCTGCAAGGCCCTCCGCGAAGAGGGCTACAAGGTCGTGCTGGTCAACTCGAACCCGGCCACGATCATGACCGACCCGCAGTTCGCGGACCGGACCTACATCGAGCCCATCACCCCGGAGGCCGTCGAAAAAATCATCGCCCGCCACCAGGGCACCGAGCTGGAGATCGATGCGCTGCTGCCCACGCTCGGCGGCCAGACCGCGCTCAACTGCGCCTGCGCGCTCGACGAAGACGGCACCTTGGAGAAGTACGGCGTCGAGATGATCGGCGCCACCCGCGAGGTCATCCACCGCGCGGAAGACCGCAAGGTCTTCAAGGAACTGATGGAATCCATCGGGCTCAAGTGCCCCGAGGCCTACACCGTCAACACGATGGACGAGGCCTGGGACGTCCTCGAAAAGGTCGGGCTGCCCGCGATCGTGCGCCCGGCCTTCACATTGGGCGGCACCGGCGGCGGCGTCGCCTACAACCGCGACGAGTTCGAAGACATTGCCCGCCGCGGCCTCGACGCCTCCATGACCTCGCAGGTGCTCATCGACCGCTCGCTTCTGGGTTGGAAAGAGTACGAGATGGAGGTCATGCGCGACCGCGACGACAACGCGGTCATCGTCTGCGCCATCGAGAACTTCGACGCGATGGGCGTGCACACCGGCGACTCCATCACCGTTGCCCCGGCCCAGACGCTGACCGACAAGGAATACCAGCGGATGCGCGACGCGTCGCTGGCCGTGCTCCGTGCGGTCGGCGTCGAGACCGGCGGGTCCAACGTGCAGTTCGGCGTCAACCCCGCCGACGGCGAGATGGTCGTCATCGAGATGAACCCCCGCGTCTCGCGCTCGTCCGCGCTCGCGTCCAAGGCGACCGGCTTCCCCATCGCCAAGCTCGCCGCCAAGCTCGCGGTCGGGTACACGCTCGCCGAGCTGCCCAACGACATCACCGGGCAGACCGTCGCCTGTTTCGAGCCGAGCATCGACTACGTGGTCACGAAGATCCCGCGCTGGACCTTCGAGAAGTTCCCCGAGGCCGACGAAACCCTGACGACGCAGATGAAGTCCGTCGGCGAAGGCATGTCCATCGGGCGCACCTTCAAGGAAAGCCTGCAAAAAGGCATCCGCTCGATGGAGGTCAAGCGCTTCGGGCTCGGGCTCGACGCGCAGGACAAGTGGCTCAACGGACAGCGCGGTGGCGACACTTCCGGAGCGTGGCCCATCGACGAGGGCAAGCTCCGCCGCAAGCTCGAAGTCCCCTCGCAGGGCCGGATGTACTACATCCGCTACGCGTTCAAGGCCGGGTGGACCATCGCGCAGGTACACGAGAGCACGAAGATCGACCCGTGGTTCCTCGACCAGATCAAGCAGCTCGTGGACTTCGAGGATGTGTTGACGGGCCACGACAAACTTGAAGACCTGCCGCGCGACGTGCTGTTCGAGGCGAAGCAACTCGGCTACAGCGACGCGCAGCTCGCGAACCTCTATCTCGGCAAGATCGACAGCGCGACCATCCTCAAGGTGCGCGACCACCGCAAGTCGCTGGGCATTGAGCCGGTGTACAAGCTCGTCGATACGTGCGCCGCGGAGTTCGAGGCGCAAACGCCGTATTACTACTCGACGTACGAAGCGCCGTACACGACCGTAAAGCCCGGAGATGGCCATCTCCGGGCTTTAGATGGAGACTCGGTCGAGGTGGCGTCGCCGGTGTGTTACGCGGACGAAGCCTACTTCGGCGGGACCCCCTCGTTCTACGACGACGAGGTCCGCGTCACCGACCGCAAGAAGATCGTCATCCTCGGCGGCGGCCCCAACCGCATCGGGCAGGGCATCGAGTTCGACTACTGCTGCGTGCAGGCCGCGTTCGCCGCCAAGGAGCTCGGCTTCGAGGCGGTGATGGTCAACTCGAACCCCGAGACGGTTTCGACCGACTACGACACGTCCGACCTGCTGTTCTTCGAACCGTTGACGCTCGAGGACGCGCTGAACATCTGCGAACGGCTCAACGGCAAACCGCTCGGCGATAAAGACGGCCTGCTTCACGGCGTCATCGTGCAGTTCGGCGGCCAAACCCCGCTCAACCTGGCGGAAGGCCTCGAACAAGCGGGCGTTCCCATCATCGGTACGGGCGTCGAAGCGATCCGCCTGGCCGAGGATCGCGACCGGTTTGCTGAGCTTTGTCGGGAGTTGGACGTCAAGCAGCCCGACAACGGCATCGCGTACAGCGCCGACGAAGCCGTCGAGATCGCCAACCGCATCGGGTACCCGGTGCTGGTGCGTCCGTCGTTCGTGCTTGGCGGGCGGGCCATGGAGACGGTGTTCGACGACGAACAGCTCCGCCGGTACATGGTCGAAGCCATCGGTGCGTCCGACCTGGCGGGCCAGCCGATCCTCGTGGACAAGTTTCTGTTCCACGCGACCGAGTGCGATGTGGATGTCATTGCCGATTTTGGATTGCCGAGTTCCGAGGTGTCCGGGGAACAATCGGACTTCGGCAATCCTCCATCGGCAATCGCGCTCGTCTGCGGCGTCATGGAGCACATCGAGGAGGCCGGCATCCACAGCGGCGACAGCGCGTGCTCGCTGCCGCCTTACTCGCTGTCGCCGGAGATGGTGGACACGATCAAGCAGCAGTCGCGCAAACTCGCCGAGGCGTTGAAGGTGCGGGGTTTGATGAACGTGCAGTGGGCGGTCCGCAAGAATCCGGACAGCGGCGAGGACGAACTCTTCGTGATCGAGGTCAACCCGCGGGCGTCGCGGACGGTGCCGTTCGTCGGCAAGGCGACGGGCGTGGCGTGGGCAAACCTGGCGGCGAAGGTCATGGCCGGCAAGCAGCTCGCCGAGTTGGGCGTAACCGAAGAAGTGATCCCGACCCATACCTCGATCAAGGAATCCGTGTTCCCGTTCTCGAAGTTCCCGGGGGTGGACGTGATCCTCGGCCCCGAGATGCGCAGCACCGGCGAGTGCATGGGGGCCGACCCGGATTTTGCGGTGGCGTTCGCCAAGTCACAGATGTCCGCGGGGTCGAAGCTGCCGACGGAAGGCTCGGTGTTCCTCTCGGTGCGTGAGGCGGACAAGCCGGACGCGCTGGGCGTGGCGAAGTCGCTCAGCGAGCAGGGCTTCGAGATCGTCACCACGACCGGCACGCACAACTTCCTGACTGGACACGGCGTGGCGTCACGCCTGATCCGCAAGATCCAGGAGGGCGGCCGACCCAACGCGATCGACCTGATCAAGAACGGCGAGCTCGACCTCATCATCAACACGCCCACGCGCAAGGGCGCCGGCACCGACGAGGGCAAGCTCCGCGCCACCGCGGTCCGGCACGGCGTGCCGATGATCACGACCATGACCGCCGCGGCCGTCGCGGTGGACGCGATCCGGGCGCTGCGCAGCGGCGCGTGGGGTGTGCGCAGCCTGCAGGAATACTTCGCCGAGTCGCCGGCGGGAGTGTCGTAGCGGCCTTCGATCTCTCGGCTCGGCCCAGCGCGGCGACATGCGCCCAGCAACACGCGTCAGGCGGCTTCGGCGGGTTTCGCGAGGTCGCCGCTTCCAAAGTTCGGCCCGGACTCCAGCAACGCCGCGTATTCGTTTTCGAGGGCGTGCGGCGCGACGCCGAGCGTCGTGAGCAACCCCGCGCCCGCGACAAACCGCCCGCCGCACAGGAAGACCCCGTCGCGGACACGCTGGGTGTGGCAGAGGTTGATGGCCGACTCGGCCACCGCGTAGCCGTCCCGCAGGAACACGATGCGCCAGTCGCCCCGCGCGGGCAGGTCGCGTTGACAGATGAAACCGACGCCGCCCCGACCGACATCGCGGAGAAAGATCGGGGCCCCGGCGTCGGCGGGGGTCCGCCGACTCATCGGATAGATCACGGCCTCGCCCCGCGTGATGTACCGCAGGAACTGGCGGGCGGCGTGGGCGCCGGTCTTGGATCCGGACCTGCGGAGGGACTCGAGCGCGTTGAGTTCCTCGGCGATCGCACCGGACGGAGATAGCTTCGTCACGTGGGTCTCCCTTGGATTCGTCGACGGCGGACCGTCGCGGATCGGGCTACCCCCCATCAGGCTCTCCCCTAAATGAGTATTCGGTGAATCGGTAGGCCGGGTTAACCCCGATGACGCGGATCGACGGGTAAAACAGCCATGAAAAAACGCCGCGATGGCGCGGCGTGAGGGGGGCGGCAGTACGGACGGCCTTGCGAGTCGGGTCGGCGGGGGGAAACCGCGTCGAAACCCGGGCTGATCACGGGATGGTGTACGGCGACAGGCGGCTGGGCCGGTCCAGCAGCAGCAGCCGGGCGGTGTCGTCCCAGATGCCGCGCGTGTTGTGGTCGATGGTGCGGGCGTAGTTGTTGCGGTCCTGGTCGTCGCTGCGGGCGGTGGAGTCCGTGGCGTTGGTCAGGTCGGCTCGGACGCCCCACGCGGAGGTGCAGCCGGTGAACATCAGGGCGGCGGCGAGCAGCAGGGCGAAAGACAGCGCGGGGCGGGCAAACTTCATGGGAACTCCAGTGGTCCGGGAAGGTCCGGAAAAGTCCGGGGCAAAATACAAGGTCCGGGTCAGGCTGAACGCCGATTGTCCGGGGTCGGGCCGACGGTGTCAACCTCAAGGCAACAGAGGGTTTAACGGGGCTCTTGGAGCTTGTCCGGCACCGTGTTGGCCGCGAAACCGGTGGCCACGACCGAGACCCGCAGCTTTACCGCGGCCCCGTCGGGCGGCATCCGGTCGGGGTGGGGGGCCAGGCTCTGGCCGTCCGTATCCTGGGTCTTGGTGGTGTCCATGCTCAGGGTCTCGTCGCCGAAATGCACCAGCGACGCGACCGTGCCGTTGACGTCCGCGAGGTACACCGCCGGGCCTTCCGGGTCGTCGGGGTTGGGCAGCAGGCGTGAGCCGGTGAACATCCACAGCCGCGTGTCCAACGGTGCGCCGGTGTCCAGGTCCAGCACCCACGCCCCGGCGGGCACGACCGCCGGCTCGCCGTCCGCGCCCTTGTGGATCACGAACTCCAACGCCACCCGTCCGCCCGACGCCGGGAGGATCCGCCACCCGTCTTCGCCCCGCACGCCGCGCTGCGGCCGGCCGGGCTCGACGCCGAGGAGCAGCAGCGCCAGGTGCAGGTCCGACGGCGTCGCGCTGACCGTGACCAGCGCCTCGTGCTCGCGGGTTCCGGGCGTGCAGGCGACCAGTTCGAGCCACTCCGCTTCGCGCCCGACGACGACGGCGTCGAGTTCGACGTAGCCGCGCTCGAGGAAGAAGGTGATGCCGGGCAACGCGGGGGCGGAAGACTCCGCGGTGTCCGCCGGCTGTTCGTGGGACGTTTCGTTTTGTTTTGTAGTTTCGTCGGCGACGTGGCCATCGGTCTTGTTGATCGCGTCAGGCGAACGTTCATGCGACGGCTCGACATCTGCCGTGTTCAACGTGTGGTCGGCCGATGTGTCGTGCGAAGCGCAACCACCCACCACCAACACGGCTGCCAGCAGCAAGAGCACGGACGTCGTCACTTCGGCAATCGTCGGGAAGCGCTTCATACCCGAAAGCGTACGCTGTCCCGATGGACCCGCCCAACCCCCCGGACGCCGAGGAGCGCCCGACGCCCAGCGCCCCGGGCCGACTGGACGTCGAGACGCTGACGTGGGCGGCGTTGCTGAGCCAGTGCGTGGCGTTGGCGCAGGCGGCGGTGGCGCTGCCGGTCGACAGCGACGACGCGGAGGACGCCGCCGAGGCCCGGGCGTGGTCGGCGTCGGTGACGCACGCGATCCAGTTGCAGGCGCTGTGGTTCGCGCTCAGCCGGTCGGAGGGTTTGCCGGCGGATCAGCGGGCGTTGGGCCGGGACCGGGCGGCTGTGTCGCTGGCCGAGCACGAACGGCGGTTGCAAGCGATCTGGGCGGGGTTTTCCACAGGAAATGCAACCGGAGACCCGCTGCCGCCGGCCTTGGCGGAGCTGATCGCGGACGTGCGGGCGTTGCTGGATGCGAACTGAACGGGTCGAGAAAAAATCCTTGTGCCCACAGGTTCCCGGGCCGTAAAATCAGGGCCGCCGAGCGATTCCGGCGGGCCTGCTTTTTTCACCTCTTCCACGGTTTGGTTTTCTTTTCTGGCTTGGTTTTTGGGTTTCTTTTGATTTCTTGGCCTCGTTTCGGTCAGTGATGTTGTCGCAAGGGTCTGAGGCGTCGAGCCCGTCGGGTCGTGCGTTGGACGGGATCGGCCGCCTTCATTCGGTCAGGGTTTTGAACGAGAAGCGCCCGCCGCCGCGGGCAGGGAGCATGCATGAGTCCGACGCTGAAGCGCCGAGAGTCGTCCCGTGAGCAAGGCAAATTGGTCCGGCCGGTCCGGGCCCGGTTGGGTGACGTCCGAGAACCCGGCGGGTCCACGGAGGGGCCAGGTTCTCAGTCGCGCGACGGCCTGCTGCGCGGCGCGTGGATCGACGGCCGGGCCGTCTTCGCCGCCACCGGCGCGACCTTCCCCGCGGTGGACCCGTGGACCGGGCGCGTACTGGCTCAGGTCGCCGAGTGCGGCGAGCGCGAGATCGATCGCGCGGTCTTCACGGCACGGCGGGCGCTCGAGGCCGGGGCCTGGCCGGGCATGTCGGCGGGGCGGCGGGCGCAGGTGCTCTTCAAGTTTGCCGAATTGATCGAGACGCGCTCGGGCGAGTTGGCGCTGCTGGAGGCGCGCGACACGGGCCGGCCGCTGAACCAGACGCTGCACACCGAGCTGCCGCGCGCGGTGGCGACGCTGCGCGAGCTCGCGGCGCAGGGCGTGGGCGCGATGGGCGACACGGCGCAGGGCCGGGCCGGCCGCGGCGCGTGGACGCTGGAGCGCGCCCGGCCGCGCGGCGTGGTCGCGGCGGTGACGTCGTGGCAGTCGCCGCTGCTGGACGCGGCGTGGGCGTGGGGTTCGGCGTGGATGGCCGGGTGCACGCTGGTGGCCAAGCCCGCGCCTGAGGCGTCACTGCTGACGCTGCGGCTGGGCGCGGTCGCCGCCGAGGCCGGGCTGCCCGCGGGCGTGCTGAACATCCTGCCCGGCCCGGCCGAGTGTGGCGCGGCGCTGGTGTCTCACCAAAGCATCGACGGGGTGGTCTTCACCGGCCGGCGCGAGACATTGGCGCAGGTCCGTGCCACCGCGGCGCCGGCGGGCGTGCCGGTCATCGCGGACACCGGCGGGCTGTGCCCGACGCTCGTGCTCGGCGACGCCAACCCGGAAACCGCGGCGGAACAAGCCGCCGACGCCGCGTTCGCGTTCGCAGGTCAACTGCGTCGTTCCGCGTCACGCGTGCTGGTCGCCGCGCCGGTCGCCGACGCGTTCCTCGCGCGCCTGGGTGAAGTGTCCGCCGACCGCGTCGCCGGCGATCCCACGCGAGCCGGCACGGTGCTGGGTCCGATGATCGCGACCGGCCGCGCCGAGTACGCGCGGTGGATCGCGCAGCGCTGCCTGGGCCACGGCGGCCGCCGCGTCGTCGCCGACGTCGACAACCCCGCCGACGCGCCGCCGGACGAAGGCGGCGTCGTCCACCCGCGGGTCTTCGAGACCGCCGACCGGCAATGCCCGGCCGTCCGCCGCGCCGTCGTCGGGCCGCTGCTGGCCGTCACGGTGCACGACACCTCGGCCGAACTCGTCGCCGCCGCGCAGGACCTGATGCACGCCAACGCCGCCGACGCCGCGCCCTGCCCCGCCGCCGGCGTCTACACGCGCGACCTGAGCGCCGCCCACCGCGTCGCCGAACGCCTGCCCTGCGAACAGGTCTACCTCAACGCCCTGGACCCGTACGGCCACACGCTCGACGCCGCCGCACTACGCACCGCCCAACGCGTTACGGCCGTGATGCGTTGAGCCGCCATGCCGTTCCGCCCATCGTCCATATGAAGGCTTGCTTGGCGGCGCCACTGAAAAGAAACCAATCCCGGCCGCGCCGACCGCTTCCCGTTCGTTCATTTATGATCGGGCTGTGAGGAAGCTCCGTCATCGCGTTGGTCTTTTCGTGCTGACCTGGATCGCCACCGTGCCGTCCGTGTCCGCGGAAGACGAAAAGCTTTCGCTCCAAGCCCTCCGCGAAATCGAACAACGCATCCAGGCCGTCGTCGAAAAAGTGGCGCCCGCCACCGTCGCCATCCAGATCGGCGACGGCACCGGCAGCGGCGTCATCGTCAGCGCCGACGGCCTCGTGCTCTCGGTCGCCCACGTCACCGGCGCGCCCGGCCAGCGCGCCGCCGTCCACTTCGCCGACGGCTCCGTCGCCGCTGCCGAGACGCTCGGCCTCGAAGGCAAGACCGACTGCGGAATGCTCCAGATGGTCGGCCCCGGGCCCTGGCCGCACGCCCCCGTCGCGTCGCACCAGAACCACTCCGAAGCCGAGAATGAACCGCGCGGCCCTCAACCCGGCGACTTCGTCGTCGCCCTCGGGCACCCTGGCGGATACGACGCCGACCGCCCGGTCGTCGTGCGCGTCGGACGCGTCACCGGCGTCGACATCGGCGGCGTCGAAGGCCAGGACGGCTTCGGCGGCGACCTCCGCACCGACGCCGCCCTCATCGCCGGCGACTCCGGCGGGCCCCTGCTCGACCTCGACGGGCGCGTCATCGGCATCCACACCCGCATCGGCTCGTCGCCCAGCGTCAACTTCCACGTCCCCGTCGCGCGCTACGCCGCGCAGTGGTCGGCGCTCGCCCGCGGCGGCCGCGCCGCGGCGCGGCTGGGCGCGGTCGGCCGCGACACCCTCACCGGCTTCCGCGTCGGGGCCGTCGAACCCGACTCGCCCGCCGCTGCCGCGGGCCTGACGCGCGGCGACATCATCGTCGCCTTCAACGGCGAGACGCTCGGTCCAGGCCGGCCGCTGGACAGCTTCCTCGCCCCGCGCCGCGACGGCGACGCGGTGTCGCTGCGCGTCCGCCGACGCGGGCAGGACATGGACCTCACCGTCACCCTCGACGCCCGCCCGATCCGCTGGACCGCGCCCGACGAAAACCAGGATGACTCGTAACCTCCACCAAAACCCGTGCTGGTCAGCCGCGGGCCAACGGCCCGCGCGCCGCCCGACGATCACCCTGCCTTCGTTGTTGTTGCTCGCGCTGTTTCTCACGTCACCCGTGTACGCCGAGTCATACCTGCCCCGGACTCACGCCAAAGAAGGCGACACGTTCCGCGCGGCCTTCGTTCCCGCAGTCAAGACCATCACGCCCGCCGTCGTCGAGGTGCGCGTCGCCGGCGAGCGCGCCGCGCTGGGCTGCGTCGTGTCGCCCGACGGCTGGGTGGTCACCAAAGCCAGCGAGGTCTTCCGTGGCGCGGCGTCCGTCCGACCGGCCGAAGATCAAACTCAAATCACGCAACCGCCCGGCGGCGTGCTCTGCGTCCGGCAGGACGGCACGCGCTGGCCGACGTTGGTTGTGGGCGTGGACCGCGAAACGGATTTGGCGCTTTTGAAAGCCGCCGCGCCGCTCGAGCCGTGGCCGTATGTGCATTGGGGCGTCACGTGGCACGCCGCCGCGGCGTCCGACGAACCAGCGCCCGACGACACGTCATTGGAGCTGGCCCGCGTCCGGCCGGTGGTGTCGATGTCGCCGGGGCCGTGGGCCGTGGTTCCCGGCTTCGGCACCGCGCTGCAACGAAGGACCGGCGGGGTGTTGGCGGTCGGCGTGGTCAGCGCCGCGCCGCGGCCGATCAAGTCCCGCGCGAGAATGGGCGTGTTCTTCGCGTCCGGGTCGGTGCGTCCTTTGGTGCGTTTCGTTCAGCCCGAGTCGGGCGCGGCGCTGGCGGGGCTGCGCACCGGCGACGTGCTGGTCTCCGTGGACGGCACACCCACGCCCACGCCGCTCGAAGTGGTCGAAGCCCTGTCCGACAAACTCGCCGGCGACGCCGTCGCCGTCACCATCCGCCGAGGCGGCGCCGCGCAGACCGACCAACCCGAAACCCAACTCGAACTCAAGATCGTCCTGGGCGTCGGCCCGGACCGACCCGACAACCGTTCCGGCCGGATGAACGAGGCGTCGGGCCCGCTCAGCCGGCGACGCTCCGGCTTCCCCGACGCGTTCCAGCACGACGCGCGGATCGCCCCGTCGTCCTGCGGCGGCCCGGTCGTGTCGCTCGACGGCAACGTGCTCGGCCTCAACATCGCCCGCCCCGAACGCGTCGGCGTGCTGGCGCTGACCAACCAGCAAGTCCACGAAGCCCTCGTGCGCATGACGGCGGAGACCAATACGACGAGCGGGCCTTAGAAACAACGGCTTACACGCGGGGGGTGCCACGGACGCTCGCGTCCGTGCGGACCACGATGAACAGCACGGTCGCTAAAGCAATTTGCATCCTTCCTGTGCCTTAGCTGCGACGCACCGCGTCGCAGGTGTCACCAGTGATGAACGACGAAACAGCGACGCGGAGCGTCGCAGCTAAGAGGCATTCATCTTGCAATGTGCTCTAGCGACCGTGGCACCCGGCAACAGACCAAATCACGGAACGTCAGCGTGCCGCACCGACCGCGCTTTGTTCTGCCAGGTGCGCCAGCGCGTCCGTCGCGTACTTCACATCCTGCAACGAAACGAACGGCCCCAACGACATCCGCGTCGCCCCGCCGTCCAGGTGCGTGCGCATCGTCCGGTGGGCGTGCGGCGCACAGTGGATGCCCGACCGCGTGAGGATGCCGAACTCACGCTCGAGCGCATCCGACAGTTGTTGCGGGCCGTGCTCCGGCTCGGCAAACCCCGGTAGACGCACCGAGAACACCCCGCACCGATCCGCGACGCCCGGCGGGCCCAGCAACCGCAAACCGTCGATCGGCGACAAGCCTTCGAGCATCGTGGCAATCAGTTGTTGCTCGTGTTTCCACAGTTCTTCGATGCCGCGATCGAGGATGTATTGCACACCTTCGCTGAGGCCGATGAGCCCGATCGCGTTGTGTGAGCCGGGCTCGAACCGGTCGGGCATGAAGTCCGGCTGCGTGTCGTGTTCGGAGATCGACCCGGTCCCGCCCTCGCGCACGGTGACCATGTGCCGCTCGAGCCCCGGCCGGATATAGAGAAAGCCCGTGCCCAACGGCCCGAGCAGCCCCTTGTGCCCCGGCGCGGCGAGCAGGTCGATGTGGTCCGCGTCCACGTCCAACGGAAGATGCCCGACCGTCTGCGCCGCGTCGACCAGGAAAGGCACCGCGTGCTCCCGGCACACCCGACCGATCTGCCGCACCGGTTGAACCGTTCCCGTGACGTTGCTGCCGTGCACCACGGCGACGAGCACAGTGTCCGGCGTGATCGCGCGGGCGATGTCCTCCGGATCGACCAGGCCGGTCTCGGGGTCACAAGGCACGCGCGTCTGCGTGATGGTCGCGTCGGCGTCACACAGTGTGTTGAACGGCCGCAGCACCGAGTTGTGGTCCAGGTCGGTCGTGATCACGTGCCGCCGCTTGCCCGGGTGCTTGAGCACGACGCCGCGGATCGCGAGGTTCAGCGCGTCAGACGTGTTGAGCGTGAAGACGACGTTGTCCGGCGACGCCCCGCCGATCAGCGTGTTGATCCGCTCCCGGCACCGCTGCATGAGCTCCGCCGCCTCGCGCGCCTCGGCGTACCCGCCGCGCCCCGGCGACGCGCCCAACTCCGTCGCGTAACGCGTCATCGCGTCCAGCACCGCGGGCGGCTTGGGGAAACTCGTCGCGGCGTTGTCGAGGTAGAGGCGCGGCATGGGCCCGCAGTGTAGGGCGGTTGAAACGACAGTTTCGACCTTTGGTGTTTTAGTATGCCAGCATTATTCACCCGCATTCCGCAGCACGAAGTACAGCACGATCGCCAACGCCACCATCACGTTCAACGCGATCAGCAGCCACACGACCAGCGGCTTGGCGGGCTGGACGGCCGGCAGATCGTTGGGGTGCGGCGCCCGCAGCGGGGCGACGGGTTCGGGCGCGGGCTGCGGCGCCGGCAGTGGGGGGGCGTCCGGCACGGAACTCGTTGTGGGCGATGTGCTGGCCTGCGGCGGCTCGGGCGGCGGGGGCGGGGTCGACCGCGGCGCTTCGGGTTCCGAGGTGCGCGGACGCGCCGTCGTCTGAATCCCCAGCACGTCATCCAACAACGCGCCCGAGTCAACGTCTGCGCCGGACTTCTGTGACTCGGCGGCGGTGTCGGCCGGCGCGGGGTCGGCCGGGGGTTGCGCCGGCTCGGGGTGGTGGTCCACCGGGTCGCCGTTTTGGTCGAAGCCCACCAGGTCGTCGCCGCGCACCAGCGCGAGCTGCCGGTCCAGCGAGCGCTGTGCGGCCTCGGCCGCCTTGCCGTTGGGGTAGAGCAGGCCCAACTCGTTGCGGTGCGGCGGCGTCTTGAACTCGGCGTCGCACAGCGGGCACTTGTCCAGCCCCTTGTCGATGTGCCCCCGGCACGAATGGCAATACCCCAGCCGGTGCGCCAGCCCCGGCACGTTCCGCGCGATCGACCAGAACTGCCGCGTCGTCGGCCCGCGGATCACCGTCGTCGCGCTGATCTTGTTCTGTTCGACCAGCCGGAGAATGACATCAAACGAACACCCCGGCCGGAACGGGTGACGCTGGTCCCGCAGGTACCACGGCCCCATTGCGATCTGCGTCGCCTTCCGCGACAGCGGCTCGAACAAACCGCCGCACTGGTCGCAGGTGTTTCGCTGGTTCCGTTGCCCCTGCATGTGCCCGCAGTACGGGCAGAGGATCGCTTTGGGCTTGGACTTCTCCCGCTCCTCGGCCGCGACCTCTTCGACATCGCCCACCGCTTCCGACAACGCGTCCTCATCGGCGGTCGCTTCGTCCGTGTCCTCGTCAGCGTCGGTGGATTCGGTGGCTTGCTCCGCCGGCTCGTCGCCCGACATCGCCGGGAAGTCGGCGGTCTCGTGCGAGTCGGGCGTCTCGGGCAACTCGGGCATGCGATGGGCCGGGCGGGGGAAGGGCGGGGCCAAACGGAGCAAGGCGGGGTGAAGCCGCGGGGCGGATCGCGTAGCTTGCCGCGATGCGACGCGCCATCGTATCACCGCCCCCCGCCCGAACCGAATCGCCGCTGGCCACGCGTGTGGGCCGCACCGTGCGGCATCGGGGGTTCGCCGCCTTCCTGATTTTGACGACGTGGGCCGGTCTGCCGGCGTGTGAGGCGCCCTCGTCGTCCTTTCCCGTCAACGACACGCTCGGAGCAGGTGTTCACAACAACGGCAAGGCGCCGCCCACCTCGCTGAGCCCCATCGTCGCGTACGTGGCCGGCCAACCCATCCGCGAAGACACCGTGTTGCCCGCGCTGATCGAGGCGGCCGGCTCGACGGTGCTCGAAGAAGTCGCGCTCGACGTGCTGCTCCGCCGCGAACTCCATCAACGCGACCTCAACCTCAGCGCCGGCGAAATCGCCGAAGAACTCTCGGCCCTCAGCGCTGCGCTCTCCGACGACGCCGACGAGGCCGCTCGCCTGCTCCGCCAACTCCGCGACCGGCGCGGCCTGGGCGACGAACGCTTCGACCGCCTGCTCCGCCGCAACGCCATGCTCCGCAAGCTCGTCGCCGCCGACGTCACGGTCGCCGAGCTGCAAATCCGCAAGGCGTACCAACTGCGTTACGGCCCGCGGTACCGCGTGCGTCTGATCACCGCCGATGACGCCGCCACCGCCCAACGCCTCCGCGCCCGCGCTTTGGCCGGCGAATCGTTCAGCGACCTGGCCGCGACGCACTCGACCGACGAAAGCCGAGCCCAGGGCGGCCTGCTCGCGCCGATCAGTCCGGAGGACGCGACCTACCCCCAGGCCGTCCGCAACGCCCTGCCCAGACTCGACCCGGATCACGACGCGGGCCTGAGCCCGATCCTCGCGCTGGACGGCGGGTACGCCGTGCTCAAGCTCGAGGAAGCCCTCCCGCCGCAGGACGTGTCTTATGAAACGGCCCGGGACGAGCTTGCCCAAAGCGTCCGCCGGCAGAACGAACGCCTGCTCATGGAGCAGCAGGCCCGGGCGCTGCTGGACGAGGCCGAGGTGCTGGTGCTGAACCCCGAACTGAAGCGGCAGTGGGACACACGGGAGTGATTTGGCGATCTGGCGATTTGGCGATTGACGCCGACTCGCCGATGATGTGATGTAGACGAGGCCTTCGTCGCACTCACGTTGAGAGACGAACTCAAAGAAACAAATCGCCAAATCGCGAAATCACCAGATCGCCAAATGGACATCCACCTCTCCACCCGCATCGAACGCCTCCCGCCCTACGTCCTGGGTCGGCTCAAGCAGATGATCTACGACGCCCGCAAGGCCGGCGCCGACGTCATCGACCTCAACATGGGCAACCCCTCCGACGCGCCGCCCGACCCGGTGGTCGAGAAGCTGCGCGAGGCCGTGGTCGATCCGCGCAACTCGCGCTACTCCGTCTCCAAGGGCGTCTACAACCTCCGCCGCGACATGGCCCGCAAGTACGAACGCAAGTGGGGCGTGCAGCTCGACCCCGACCACGAGGTCATCGCGACCATCGGCTCCAAAGAGGGCTTCTCCCACCTCATGCTCGCGCTGCTGGGGCCGGGCGACATCGCCGTCGTCGCCGACCCGGCCTTTCAGATCCACACCACCGCGGTGGTGCTCGCCGGTGCGTCCACCGTGTCCGTGCCGCTCGGTAACGACGACGCGTTCCTGGACCGCATCGACCACGTGCTGGACACGCTCACGCCCCAGCCCAAGGTCGTCATCCTCTGCTACCCGCACAACCCCACGGCCCTCACCGTCGATGAAGACTTCTTCCCCAAGGCCGTCGACGTCGCCCGCCGCCACCAGGTCATGCTCATCAACGACTTCGCCTACGGCGAGACCTGCTTCGATTCCTACAAGGCGCCGTCGTTCCTGCAGGCCCCCGGCGCGAAAGAGTTCGGCTGCGAGTTCAGCACGCTCAGCAAGCCCTACAACATGGCCGGCTGGCGCATCGGGTTCTGCTGCGGCAACGCGAAGATGATCGAAGGCCTCTCGACGATCAAAGGCTACTACGACTACGGCATCTTCCAGGCCGTGCAGATCGCCGCCATCATCGCCATGCGCGAAGGCGACCGACACATCGAACAACAGAACCTCAAGTACGCCGCCCGGCGCGACATCCTCGTGCCCGGCCTGCGCAAGCTCGGCTGGGACGTCGAATCCCCCCGCGCCTCCATGTTCATCTGGGCCAAGGTCAGCGACGAACACCTCGCCCGCTTCGGCGGCAGCACCGACGCGTTCTGCGTCGCCATGGTCGAGCAGGCCGAGGTCGCCATGACCCCCGGCGCCGCGTTCGGCCCGCGCGGCGAGGGCTACGTCCGCCTCGCGCTCGTCGAAAACGAACAACGCATCCGCCAGGCCCTCCGCCAACTCACCAAGGCGCTCAGCCCCACCAACACCGCGGTGGCGTGAACGGTTTACATCGCCCCGCATCCGCCTGCGGGGCCCGCGTGGTCTGAAACTCAGATTGTTTTTTGGTACCCGAGCCCCGCAAGCGGTTGCGGAGCTGTGAATCTCGTTTCGGCGCGGGGTTGAAGTCTCCCGCGCGCCTCAGCCGGGAGCCGGCGGCTCCCGGTCCGGAACCGGCCCGGTTCCGGCTATCCGTGCAAAACACACGGACGATTCTGGGGACGACAACGCCCCACGGATTCACTTGTGAAAGAACGCCGTGTGCGCTTCTGAGCGAGCCGGGCCGTGTCGGCCCGGTTCCCGTCATTCGGAAATCCGGGGTGACACACCCCGGCTCGCTTCGAAACATCCCGGGGCGGGACCGCCGTCACGATCCAACAGTCCCCCGGCCGGCGTCGGCTTTTCAGCCCGCCGTCACCGCGCTTCGGATGGGACTCACTCGGGGGGTTCCGGCGGGAGGCGGCGTGCAATCGGAATCCGTCCCGATTCACCCGCGTCCAAGGCCGCACGGCATTTCGTGATTAAGGAACTCAAGCCCTCACCCACCTGGCACCCACGCGGAGGCCACGCCCTTCACCTGCACTTACATTTTATCCGCACGTCAAGCTGTCGCGGAGAACTCTCGGGCCAAGCGTGCGCAGGAACGCGAAGAGACATGGCCGTTTGAACACTTAGCCCCGGGAGAGCCGCCCGGGGCCGACCGTGACCGACGTGGTGCCGTTCATTCCGCACCTAGACGCGGCCACGCCGTGGTCCGCCGGCCCCGGGCCATTGGCCCGGGGCTAAGTGGGGTGCCCGACCGTTGACAGCCGCGCGGCCGGCGCGGAGAATCGGACGGATGCGGCGGATGTTCTGCCGAACACGTGTTGGGCGTCGGGTGGTGTGTGTCGGCGTTGCTGATGTGTGCGGGACGCCGAATGACTGCCCGCGCACATCACGCTGCGCGTGAGGTGCGGCACCCGGCTGGTCGCCAAGCTAGGTATCCACATGGCAAAGCTTCGTAAAAAATGGTCGCGCCGATGCCCAGATTGCGGGACTGACTTTGGTTCTGTGCAGTGCTGGGGGGTCTGCCCGCAATGCGATTTGCGATTTTTGGTTGACCATGATGGCAATCTGCTCGATTTTGGTAATAGACCAGAAGACCGACTGTCGGGAATCCCACTGTCCGAACGCACTCGCGATCTAATCTCAAAAGTGTTCTCAAAAGCCGAAGGAGTCTTGATATCTGACATGCTCTATCGAGCTGTGAGCGGCAACATCCCGGACTGCAAGAATTCAAGCCCGGAAGAGATGGAACGGATTCGATTTGCGGTTCTGAAGTTGACTGATCGTTCGCCGTTGAATTTGGCCGTTGGAATCAACTTGGCCCAAACCGATTGGCGTGATCTTTTGGTAGCTGCAGGTTTTGCCGACAACGCCTCCCAACATCTCACATGGTATGAAGAACAAATGAATGCCAAGATTCGATGAATTGGCGACTTAGTTGACCACTCAGGTTTTAGTCGCCGCTCGTTTGCTAACAAGCGGATCGGTCTACTCCAGCCCGATCACGCGGTGGCATTCGTCGATGCTGGTGACGCCGCTGGTGATGAGGGAGCGGGCGTGGTCTTTGAGGGAGATCATGCCGGCGCCCAGGGCGGCGGCCTTGAGGTCGGCGATGTTGGGGGTGGCGAGGATGACGTCGCGGAGGGCGTCGTTGGCGACCATGAGCTCGAAGGCGGCGGTGCGGCCGGTGTAGCCCGTGCCGAAGCACTCGTCGCAGCCGACGGGGCCGAAGACGGTTGCTTCGGGCGGGGCTTCGAGGTTGAGGCGGCGGAGGTCGCGGTCGACCAGGTCGGTGGGCTGCTTGCACTTCTCGCAGAGCGTGCGGACGAGGCGCTGCGCGAGGACGAGGTTGACGGTGCTGGCGACGAGGTAGGGCTCGACGCCGAGGTCGAGCAGGCGGAAGACGGTGCCGATGGTGTCGGTGGCGTGGATGGTGGAGAGGACGAGGTGCCCGGTGGTGGCGGCTTGCAGGCCGGTGATGGCGGTGTCGCGGTCGCGGATCTCGCCGACGACGATGACGTCGGGGTCCTGGCGCAGGCAGGAGCGGAGGAGTTGCGCGAAGCCGTGGCCCTTGTCGTGATCGACGGGGATCTGGGTGACGGAGGGCAGCTCGTACTCGATGGGGTCTTCGATGGTGATGACGTTGCGGAGCTGGGCGTCGATGCCGCGGAGGATGGCGTAGAGCGTGGTGGTCTTGCCCGATCCGGTGGGCCCGCAGATGGTGACGAGCCCGGTGGATTGTTCGCTGGTTGCCTGCAGGCGTTCGGCGACTTCGCCGGTGAGGCCGAGGTCTTCGAGGGTTTGGGGCGAGAGCGCTTTGTCGAGCACGCGGATGACGAGCTTCTGGCCGTGTTGCACGGGGGTGAAGCTGACGCGGTAGTCGATCTTGCGGCCGGGCACGCCCATCGCGAAGTGGCCTTCCTGGATGATGGCGCGCTGGGCGATGTCGATGTCGCAGAGGACCTTGATGAGCGAGGCGGTGCGTTTGGTGAGGTCGAGCGGGAGGGAGCAGACTTCGATCATCGCGCCGTCGATGCGCATGCGGAGGATGGCTTCCTCGTTGCGCGGCTCGAGGTGGATGTCGGTGGCGCGGGTGCGGACGGCGCCGTAGAGGATGAGCTGGACGACCAGGAGGGATTCGCCCTGGCCCTCGGAGGCGGCGCCGGCTTCGTGGACGATCTGGCTGCGGGCGTTGATGAGGGAGAGCTTGTCCAGGCCGAAGCCGGGGTCGTGCCCGATGGTGGCGAGGGAGTGGAGCGAGTCGGCGCCGTAGGCGTTGCCGCTGGGTCGTGCGGCGGCGGCCGCGGCGGTGGTGGTGGTTTCGTGGGCGGGCGCGTCGTCGTCTTCGGCGAGGACGGCGACGTCGTAGACGGAGTCGTCGTCGGCGGCGCCGGCGTTGCCGTTGGCCGCGGCCATGCCGATCGGGGCTTTGGAGGGCTTGGCGGATTCGGGGCCGGCGGCGGGGTCGACGAAGCGGACGAAGGTGTTGCCCACGCGGAAGACGCCGCCGGTGCGGAGCTTGACGGCCTCGACCTTGCGGGTGCCGACGACGGTGCCGTTGCGGGAGTTGAGGTCGTGGAGGACGTGCCGGCCTTCGTGGAGGACGACCTCGCAGTGGTGTCGGGAGACCTGGTCGTCGTCGTCAATCTTGAGCAGGCAGTCGTCGGCGCGGCCGATGATCACCCGGGACTGATCGAACTGGACCTGGCGCAGCACCTGGGCCTGGGCATTGATCACTTCAAGGATGGGCATGAACCGTGATAATGTAGCCGGGCCCACCCCAACCCGCCATCACACGATCGTCTCGGTGCCTGCGAGGGCATGGCCCCACCGATGCAACCCGGCCAACGCATCCTCGTCGTCGGAACGTCCGGCAGCGGCAAGACGACCGTGGCCAAGCGCCTCGCGCACGCGCTCCGACTGGAGTACGTCAGCAACGACGCGTTGATCTGGGGACCCGGCTGGACGGAAGTTCCGCGAGACCGTCGGCCAGCCCTGTTCGCAGCCGCGACCCGGGGACAACGCTGGGTGCTGGACGGCAACCTGGTGCCCCCCAAAGACCCCGAGGACATGCCGGTCGTGACCCGTGCCGACACAGTGGTGTGGCTCGACCTGCCCAGGCGCACCGTGATGGCGCAGGTGACGCGGCGCACGATCCGGCGGGTCGTCACCCGGGAACAACTGTGGCACGGAAACGTCGAGAGCGCGCGCATGGCGCTGAGCAAAGACTCGATCATCCTCTGGGCTTGGAACACGTACGGATACCGCCGCCAAAAAATAGATCGGTTCTTCGCTGATCCGGCTTGGTCGCATCTGCGTCGGATCCGGTTGGTTTCACGCCGGGAGATTGCGCGCTGGCTCCATGAAGTCAAACAAGCCCCCGACGCGGCAAGCCGGGACTAGTCCCTGCCTCGACGTACACTGCCGCCGTGGACCTGTGCTACCTCGACAACAACGCCACGACCCGGCCGGCACCGGAAGTCCGCGACGCGGTCGATGAGGTCCACCGGCAACTCTGGGGCAACCCGTCCAGCGTGCACCGCTTCGGGCAGGAGGTCCGCCAGCGCGTCGAGTTGGCCCGGCAGCAGGTCGCGCGGCTGATCGGGGCCCGGCCGGCGGACCTCGTGTTCACCTCCGGCGGGACCGAGTCCAACAACCTCGCGCTCCACGGCGTGCTGGGCAAGGCGGCGCAGGCCGGCGACGCCACGCTCATCACCAGCCAGGTCGAGCACAGCGCCGTGCGTGAGCCCGCGGAAGACGCGGCGCTCGGCGGGAACCGCGTGGCGTGGCTGCCGGTGGACGGCGACGGCGTGATCGACCTCAACGCGCTGCCGGGCCTGGTCGGCGACGAAGACCGCCTGGTGCTCGTGAGCGTGCAGTGGGCGAACAACGAGACCGGGACGATTCAACCGATCGCGGAGTTGGCGGAGGCGATTGCGGAGATTAACCGTGCGTCGGACCGCCGGCACCGCGTGCTGCTGCATGTGGATGCGACGCAGGCGGTGGGCAAGATGCCGGTGGACGTGTCGGCGGTGGCGGTGGATCTGCTCACGCTGGCGTCGCACAAGTTCCACGGGCCCAAGGGCGTCGGGGCGTTGTTCGTGAAGCGCGGGTTGCGGCTGCGTCCGCGGCAACGGGGCGGGCCGCAGGAGACGGAGCGGCGCGGCGGCACGGAGAACACGCCGGGCATCGTCGGGATGGGCGTGGCGGCGGAGTTGGCGGGGCGCTTCGTGGCCGACGACGGCGCGGTCGTGGCCGGGCTCGCGTTGCGTGACCGCCTGGAACGCGACGTTCGCCGCATCGCGCCCGACGTCGTGGTCAACGCCGAGCACGCGCGGCACGGCCGGCTGTGGAACACGAGCAACCTAGGCTTCCCCCGGCTGGAGGCCGAGGCGATCCTGCTGGGGCTGAGCGAGTTGGGCGTGTGCGCCTCGGCGGGCGCGGCGTGCAGCAGCGGGTCGCTCGAGCCGTCGCCGGTGCTGCGGGCGATGGGGATCCCGGAGGAAGTGGCGCACGGGTCGGTGCGTTTTTCCCTGAGCCGATCCACCACGGGAGCGGAGATCGACGCGGCGGTGGTGGCGTTGGAGCGTGTTTTGGGCCGGCTGCGGGGCGCTTTGCCGATGGGGTCATAGGGGTCGCGTGTGGCGTCGGGGGTGACGCCGTGTTTCCATACCGATTCGGTGCGTGTTTATGATGCGTTGGTCGGCCGGGGCCGGATGGAGGAAGTAACGGCGTCGCCGCGTCTGCCGAGGACTCCCATGCAGTCGATGAGTTGGACCGTATCCCGGCTGGGCAGCCGCTTCACGCTGCTGTTCGAGCCGAACCGGCACCGGGTGATGCACTCGGCGCTGGGGCGGTTCCTCGACGCGCCGCTGGACCTGTGCGTGGGCCTGGTCGAGCCCGACGGGACGCTGCGTGCGCTCCCGCTCACCGCCGACCTCGACGCCGACCGGCGCGACGGCGCGGGAGGCGACTGCGTCCACCCGCTCTACAACCCCGAGCAGTTCGACCGCATCAACTCGATCACCTTCCGCGGTTACAGCGCCGCATACCGGCTGCGCTTCGAGTTCAACGTCCACAGCGTCTTCTACCCGCAAAACCGGCGCATGTGCGTCATGCCCGCGTTCTATCTGGAGATGCGCGTCAACCCCGTCGATCGTGTGCGTGACGTCGCCGCCGCCGGGCCGACGCCCGACGACATCACCCTCGCCCTGCGCCTCCGCCGGCCCGACACGCAGGTCTCCGCGCAGCCCGGACAGATCGATCTGCGCTACCGCAACGCGCTCGAGCCGCGCCACTTCGACCCCGACGTCGACCTCACCCCGCCCGACTCGCTCGCCCCCGCCGAGGTCGCCGAGCGCATCGTCTCGCTCAACCCCGGCACGCAGGTCTGGGACGACGACCGCGGCGGCGCGGGCCTGAAACTCACGCTTCCCGTCACCGACGCCGGCTCGGGCGTGAAGTGGCGCCTCGTCTGGGCCGCGCACACCGATGCGCCCGTGCTGCGCGTCCGCCACGAGCAGCGCGACTGCCCGGCTCACCTGGCCTACAACGACTACTTCTCCGACCTCGACGCCGTGATCACCGAGGCCGTTCAGCACCGCGACGACTACCTCGCCCTGTCCCGCCGGTTCGAAAGACTGATCGACCAAGCCCCCCTCGACCGGTCCCAGCAGCACCTGGTCAACCTCAGCTTCCAGAACTACCTCGCGAACACGTTCTGGTGTACCGGCTTCGACGAAGAAAACGCCGACGACGAAGACGGCCCGCAACGCTTCCCCTGGTTCAGCGTCTGGGAGGGCTCGTCCCTGTTCCACTCCACGCTCGACGTGGAATACAACGGCTGCCTCTTCCACCTCACGCTCTGGCCCGACCTGCTCAAGCTCCAACTGCTCCAGTGGCCGCAGTACGAGGAAGCGCACGCGCCGTCGTCCGGCTCGATCCTCAGCCACGACCTGGGCTCGGGCGTCGACGCCACCGGGCAGCGGTCATTCCACGCCATGGAGGTCGAAGAGAACAGCAACTACCTGCTCATGCTCCAGGCCTACACGCGCTGGACCGGCGACCGCGAGCCGCTCATGAAGCTCAAGCCGCTCGTCCGCCGGCTCACGCGCTACCTGCTCTGGGCCGACCGCGACGGCTCGGGCTTCCCCACCGAGGGCAACGCCAACACCCTCGCCGACGGACCCGCCGCCGTCCGCTTCGCCCGCAAGCAGACCTACCTCGCCATCAAACGCCTCGCCGGCATGCGCGCCGCCGCCGACCTGCTCCGCCTGGCCAACCGCGCCGACGAGGCCCGCGAACTCGACGCCCGCCTCGAACGCGACGCCCGCCGCGTCGACGACGCCGCCTGGCTCGGCGACCACTACGCCATCGCCTGCGACAACTCCGCCCTCGAGATGCTCCACCCCGAGACCGGCAAGCCCGTCCCCTTCGAACGCCTCCCCGGCACCGACGCCTACTCCATCCACACCGCCAACGGCCTGCTCCTGCCCATCATGGTCGGACAGACCTCCATGTTCCCCAAGGACCGCCTCACCGCCGACCTCATCGCCGCCGACCGCGAGAACCAGGGCCGCTACGGCGACGGGCACTCCTCCGAGTCCCCCGACTGCGTCCGCATCTCCCTCAACCTCTGGCGCGACATGGTCGCCCGCTACCTCGGCCTGTCCGGCCCGTCCTCCGCCCAGCAGTACTGGGACCTCCAGGTCATGTCCAACACCGGTGACAACTCCCTGGGCTTCGCCGACGCCTACATCAACGACTACCTCGCCCACTACCCGCGCGGCATCGTCGCGTTGGGCTACTTCCTCGCCACCCCGCGCCTCGCCATCAACCGCCTCGCGCCCGGCGGCGCATACCTCACCGTCGAGCCCGACCGCCACATGCCCCAGCGCTGGCCGCTGTTGCCCCTGGCCGACTGGGCCGCCGGCCGCGTCCCCGTCTGCGTCGTCGACCCCCACGGACGCGTCACCATCGAAGCCGAGACCGACCGCGTCATCGTCCACGGCAACGAAGACTCCGACGACACCATCTCCGGCCTCGAATTCATCGGATAACCCGAAAGCACGACCACACATGATTCACCCCACACCCAACCATCTCTTAAGCCGGCACCTGAGCGCAGCGAAGGTCCGGATCCTCCCAACCCTCATCCTCGCCTTCGCCCTCACCACCCTCGGCTGCCAGAGCGATCAACACCTCGACCCCGCCGTGACCGCGGAATGGCGCGCCGGCGATCCGGACGACAAGCTCTACACGCTCGAACCCAAGGCCCTCGACACCTTCCTCCAACACCTCCACGCGTCCACCCCCGACCTGCGCGAGCGCATCCTCGCCGTCGCCCACCGCCAGCTCGGCCAACCCTACGACATCTACCTCCTCGGCGAGTTCCCCTTCGAGGTCGACGACCCGCAACCCCTTTACAACCTCGAAGAATCCGACTGCGTCGTCTTCGTCGAGCACACCTACGCCATGGCGCTCGGCGACGACTGGGCCCAGTTCTTCGGCTACCTCCAACGCATCCGCTACATCGACGGACGCATCGGCGTCGCCACCCGCAACCACTACACCGAGCCGCAGTGGAACCCCAACAACGCCTGGCTCGTGAAAGACATCACCGAGTCCATCGCCGGCGACGCCGCCGTCCCCTACAAAGCCAAGGCCAACGTCGCCAAGTTCCTCCGCGACAAGTTCGGCACCCAACTCGACGACTGGATCATCGAAGGCCAAACCACCTACCTGCCTTTTGAAAACCTCGACCGGGCCCGCGGACAATTGCAAGACGGCGACGTCGTCCAGATCGTCCGCGGCACCCCGCCCCCGCCCGCCACCGGCGACTCCGCCGACCTGGGCGTCAACGGCCGCTTCGCCGGCGCGTACGTCGGACACTTCGGCCTGGTCGAGGTCGACGACGCCGGCGAGCTCTGGATGATCCACAGCGCCAGCCCGCACGTCCGCCGCGAACGCATCGCCGACTACGGCGCCCGCAGCGCCGCCGGCAACGCGAAGAAGGCCGAGGCCGGCAAACCCCAGTTCCTCGGCTTCAAGTTCCTCGCCTTGCAGGAAAACGCCCTCGACAACCTCAAACAAATCGACGGCGAACACGCCCCCGTCGTGACCTACGCCCCGAACATGCCGCTGCCGCGGGAGTGACCTTTACACCAATGAACCCGCGCCTGTGGACCACATTTTGCATCTAGATCAACCGTGATTCAAACGTAGTGGATTGGGTGCCACGGTCGCTTGCGACCGTGTTCTTCCGACCTTTCAACACGCGATGTTTTATGTCATTCGCACGGTCGCAAGCGACCGTGGCACCCGCGACAAATGGGCTCCGTTTGCTCTAACGATGAAAAAGCTGTGCAGAATCTTAGCGCCGTTGACGACATGCTTTACCGTTGGATGCACCGGTATGTTTGAGGGCGATGCTCAACTTTTACCAAATACGGCAAAATCTGTTCGATTGGATCACTGGCCGACCGAGAGAGAACTAGACGCCTTGTATTCTTTGCTGGGGGGTTCATCCCAAGATGTCATCAAGACCATTGGACATCCAGCCAATGTGCGTGACATCGGCGACGGAAGAATCAAATGGGATTACGATTGGCCGGCCGCATGCCATGTCACGTTTGAATCGGATCGCGTGGTCGATGTGTTCTATACCGCCGGGTATTAACCTTGGGCCGAGTGCCACACCTCACGCGCAGCCTGACGTGAGCCTGAGTAGGAATGACTACCGCTGCTCCCCCCCCCCCATGGCGACTCGTCGTATCCTGCACCGCACCGAACACGCCTTTATGGATCAAACACACCTTCGAGGGTCACGGTCCACACGCCACCCTCCAGTCTGGGGCGATAGTTGACAAAGCACCCGCCGATCACGGACCCATTCGCGGAACCGCCGACATTCATTATCGTAACTGAAATGGGTGCCGAAAAGAGCAGCGTGGGATTGTCCCCTTCATCCATATAAGCATCGATGCGGATGCCGAGGAGACGTTGCGCTGAGGGGTCTCTTTCGGCGTAGCCGTCCATCTCGAACAGAGTCCATCCCGCAAGGTCTGACTCGAAACCCGATGGCCACGGCACGTCGTAACCGGGAACGGTCACCAGCGCCGCTTCTCGACGCCCTTCGGTCCCGTAAAAATCGCGGGCACGCCGCAGTTGTGGGTTGGTCAGAACGTCACGAACAACTGCTTCGAGGATCATCTCGCGGCTTGATTGCTTTTCCGATTCAGTGGATGCCGGCCCCTTATGTGCGCAGCCAACACAGCATAAAATGAAGCCAAACAAAGCCACTGCTCCCCAAAAACCTTGTATTCGCATAATGGCGTCCGGTTTAGATGGGAGCCGGCTGCCGCACCTCACGCACGGCTTGACGAATGCCGTATTTAAAAAGACTACCACACACATCGCCTGCGGCGACGTGTGGCACCCAAAGCCTACTCACTTTCTTGCACTCGGTTTGCCCGATAGGTCGCTTTGTGCCACGCGACGTCGTGAATTCTGTCGGCACCGGCCCGGTCCCGGCTGGTTGTGAACAAAAAAGGGAGCAGGCGTGGTGCCTGCTCCCTGAAGGTTGTTGTGTTGGGAGATCGACTTGCTCGGGCCTTCTCAGGCCTGACGACGCCGGCCCAGCAGGCACACGCCGCCCAGGCCCAGCAGCGCCGCGGTCGCGGGCTCGGGGACCAGGTCCAGGACGAAGCCGTCGAGGAACGCGCTCTGGCCGCCGGGGATCTGCGAGTCTTCGCCGTCGAGCATGACGCCGGTGACGGTGAGCAGTTGGCCGGCCGAGACGCCGGTCAGCGTGACGGAGAACGGCGTGCCGCCGGGGTTGCCGCTCGCGGCGCCGCCGAGGTTGCCGTCCGGGATCACCGCGGTCAGCAGGTCCACCGTCGCCGACTGGCTGTTGGTCGAGAGCGTCACCTCGAACACGCGGGCGATGAAGTTCACTTCACGGCCGGCCACGAAGTCCAGCGTGTAGTCGCCGGCCGCCGGCGCGAAGACCGACTGCGTGATCACCCCTTGCGCCAGCGGTTCGCCGCTGCCGCCCTGGTTGCCCTCGAAGGAGCGGAACCACACGCCCGTGCCCGTGCCCGGGGCTTCGGGGCCGCCGACGCCGGTGTTCTGCGCGTTCGCAAAACCCGTCTGGAACTGCGCGCCCAGGTTCGTGCCGTCCGGCATGTTCGTGGCGAGCTGCCACGCGCTGTTGCTCGTCGTGCTGCCGCTGGTCGCCAGCGACAGGTTGCCGTCCACCAGCAGCGACGCCTCGCTCGTCTGCGACACGCCCAGCCCGGCCACAGCGGCCAGCATCACCCAACGGAAACGGTTCATGATGGTCTCTCTCCAAAATCCGGGAAGACGGGATCAATCCACTCCAGATGCCCCACGGCCGAACGGCCATGAAACCCCTTACAAGGTACCCCGCCCCGGGCGGTCTGTCCAGCCCGATCCGCGGATTCCCGGCCGGGAACGCCCCCACGCGGTCCAAAACCCGGGTTCTTGGCTCCTCGTGCCTCAAAAACCCCGCCACGGCCCTAGAATCCGCCCCGTGGCCAAGCACCGCATCTACACCACGCCCTTCGCCGGGGTCTACCCGCACTACGTCGCCAAGGCCGAGAAGAAGGGCCGGACGAAGGCCGAGGTCGATCGGGTGATCCGGTGGCTGACCGGCTACACGCAGCGGCAACTCACCGCCGCGATCAAAAAAGAGACCGACTTCGAGACCTTCTTCGCCGAAGCGCCGGCGATGAACCCGGCCCGCAAGCTCATTAAGGGCGTGGTCTGCGGCGTCCGCGTCGAAGACGTCAAAGAGAAAACGATGCGCGAGATCCGCTACCTCGACAAACTCATCGACGAACTCGCCAAGGGCAAGGCGATGGAGAAGGTGTTGCGGGCGTAACGCGGGAAGCCTCCACGGGAGCGCGCGGTCTGGTGGTGGGCGGTCTGCGGTGCCTGGCCCGACACGCGGCGGTCGAAACATCCGCGGGAGCGGCGCGATTATCGGCCACGGGGGACTACCGATTTTCCCCAATCGCATCACGGACATGCGCGGCCCGCCTCAGTGTCACGTCTTTTCTGCCGATCACGCCAAGGTGTGCGGGGGGTGTGGACGTGACTCCGCCGCGCGGCGGGTGGAAGCTGCCATGCCACGACTCTTGCGTTACCTCACGTTCGAACGCCTCGGTGCCCAGTGTGCGATCGTCGCGGTGCTGTTGTCGGTGCTGCCGCTGGTGGCGTTGAGCCTGTTGATTGATCCGTACGTCGGCCGGCAACTGGTGACGCAGTCCAACCGGCAGGCGGCGGCCGACGTGTCGGAGTTGGCGCGGATCCTGACGAGCAAGGTGGAGGACCGCGTCTTCGACATCCTGACGATGGCGGACTACCCGCCGATCGACGGCATGTGGCGGGCCGAGCAGCACGGCGGGGTCGATCCTCAGGACGGCTCGACGCTCGAGCAGTGGCACGAACGGCTAACCACGCTGTTCCACGAATACGCGCGGATTCACCCGGGGACGCACCAGGTCCGCTTCCTCAATGCCGAGGGGCACGAACGTCTGCGGGTCGATGCCGACGCTGAATACGTCCGCGTGATCCCGCCGGCGGCGTTGCAGGACAAGTCCGACCGCTACTACTTCCAGAAGACGGCGCGGCTGGGGCCGGGCGAGTGCTACGTGTCGCCGATCGACCTGAACATCGACGACGGCCGGCTCGAACACGAGAACCCGGTGATGCGGGTGTGTACGCCGCTGTGGCAGGGCTCGGAGTTCCAGGGGATTCTCGTGCTGAACATGACGGCGCGCGACATCCTTGAGAGCGTGAACCTTTACACGGTCAAGGGCGAGGTCGTGCTGGCCACCAGTGACGGCGTGTACATGGGCCACCCCGACGACGGCAAGCTCTGGGGCGATCAACTCGGCACGAAGGCCAACCTCTTCGCCGACTGGCCGGAGCTGGGCTCCGCCGCGCGGCTGGCGTCGGCGACCGAGCCCGGCGCGTCGGACTACCGGCACTTTGTGGCGGCCGACGGGCAGCGTCACCTGGCCATCGGTCGGATGGCCGTCGGGGCGCACGGCAAGGACTGGCTGGTCGGCATCGAGCAGGACCGCGATCAGGTGTTGGCGGTCGGCCGGGTGGTGTCGCGGTTCATCCTGTGGTCGGCGGTGGGCGTCGGGCTGCTGACGGTGATCCCGGCGTTGCTGCTGCCACGCGTGTGGGTGGGCCCGCTGCGCGAGCTCGCGTGCGCCGCCGACGCCGTCGGGCGCGGCGATTACACGGCCCGCGTCTCGACCCGCCGCCGCGACGAGTTGGGCGACCTCGCGCGGCGCTTCAACCGCATGGCCGGCGAGCTGGAGAGCTCGCAGGACCTCGACGAGCAGCGCCGCCGCGCCGAGTCCGCCAGCCGCGCCAAGAGCGAGTTCCTCGCGAACATGAGCCACGAGATCCGCACGCCCATGACCGCGATCCTCGGCTTCGCCGACCTGCTCACCGCCGACGACCTCTCCGACCGGGAGCGCCGCGAGCACGTCGAAACCATCCGCCGCAACGGCCACCACCTCCTGCACGTGATCAACGACATCCTCGACCTCTCCAAGATCGAGGCCGGCAAGCTCGACATCGAGGCCATCGACACCCCGGTCGCGCAGGTCGTCGGCCAGGTCGCCTCGCTCATGAAGGTCCGCGCCGACGCGAAGGGCCTCCGCTTCACCGCCGGCTGCCGACGCAACGTCCCCGCCGTCGTCCGCACCGACCCCTCCCGCCTGCGCCAGGTCATGCTCAACCTCGTGGGCAACGCGATCAAGTTCACCGAGGTCGGCTCGGTACGCCTGGACGTCGGCTACCTGGCCGGCCCTGACGACGCGCCCGGGACCCTGATCTGCGACGTCACCGACACCGGCATCGGCATCAGCGAGGCCCAGGGCCGCAAGCTCTTCGCCCCCTTCGCCCAGGCCGACGAATCCACCTCGCGCCGCTTCGGCGGCACCGGGCTGGGCCTGGCCCTGTCGCGCCGCCTCGCCGAGATGATGGGCGGCGAGATCACCTTCGACTCCGAGCCCGGCAAGGGCAGCCGGTTCACGCTGCGCCTGCCCGCCGCGATCGCCGAGGGCGTCGACCCGGCCGACGTCTCCGACGCGCCCACCGACGACGAGGCGGACGGCCCGGACAACGCCGCGCCGCTGACCCTGCTTTCCGGCCGCGTGCTGCTCGCCGAGGACGGCCCCGACAACCAGCGGCTCATCGCGTTCCTGATCAAGAAGCTCGGGCTGGAGATCGAGGTCGTCGAGAACGGCCGGCTGGCCGTGGACCGCGCGCTCGGTGAGGCCGGCAGGGGCCGCGCCTTCGACGTCGTGCTCATGGACATGCAGATGCCCGAGCTCGACGGCTACGCCGCCACCCGCGAGCTGCGCGACGCCGGCTACACCGGCCCGATCGTCGCGCTCACCGCCCACGCCATGTCGGGCGACCGCCAGCGCTGCCTCGACGCCGGCTGCGACGACTACGCCACCAAGCCCGTCCACAAAACCACGCTCCACCACCTCCTCCGCCGACTCGTCGCGACCCGCCAACAGGCGGCGTGACCACACCGCACACAACGCGCGCCGTGTCCGAACGCGCCACCGTTTATTCACACGTCCGGCCCATGCGTCGCGGGTCCTGCCGCGCCGCACCCGCTTCACCCCGCCCGCGACAGCGTCTTGTAACGCCGCACGTACCACACCACCACCGCCTCGACCGGCAACCACGCCGCCAACGAACCCGCCGTGTACGCCGTGATCCACGGCAACGAAAACACCGGCCCAAACCGCAACCCCACCCACCACATACCCGCCAGCAACCCCAAGGCCACCACCGACAACCCCACCACCAACCCCGCGACCGGCCGATACGCCAGCCGCGCCCCGCAGTGCGGACACTTCACCCAGTTCGGCAGCGCTGCCGAAAACACCGCCCACACCCCGATGTCGTCCCCGCAGTTCGGACAATGCTTCCCGTCAGCCATGGTTCACTCCGCTTAATAAGGGCGTCGTCTGCGGCGTCCGCATCGAAGTCGTCGAGCCACCGATGCCGACTATTTGGGAGGAACCAAGGCAAGGTCTGCACCATATTGCACGAGCAACGCGATCATCTCCGCGTTGTGATCACTGCCGGACAACTCCTGCAAAGGCCGCCCCCTATCACCAAACTCTGCGTTCGGGTCTGCGCCCGCTTCCAACGCGAGCTTCGCCAATTGAACCCATACGGAGTTTTCGGGCAACTGTCCCAACTGGTTGTTGTACCAATACTCTCGGATCGCCAAACGAAGGCTTCTCGTGGCCTGTGCGGGCGTTATCCCTTCATCGATCAACTCTTGGAAACCGACCAGGTCGCCCTGTCCACGGAAACATCGGCCGATTCGCGCATCTTTGATCTTGAGGGGATAATCTACTCTTCCTCGATCCCTATCTTCATCTGTCAGGTTAGCCAGCAAGGCATTAATGTGCGGCTCGGCATCGACACGCCACCCGTGTTCTGTTTTCATCAAGAAAAAGGGGATCTCCGTCAATTCGAAGAGTCCCAAATGCACCTGCCGATCCGGCCCCACCATAGTCTCGTCGACAATGTCGGGGTGACCCGCATGATTCACGAACGAGTCGCCGGCCTTAAGCTGGATCAACGGCATGTTGGCACACATCTCGTAATAGATCGTTAACCCACTGTCGGGTGCCGGCCCTGCAAAAGAAAGCACCCACTGCTCTTTGTGCGCGACGGAAGTCTGCTGAAGGCCGATCACATCCGCGGTTATCTTCGCCAACATAAACCGACGAGCTACGGCGTGAGCTGGCGTCGGCTCAACGGTTGTGGCCACCCACCAGCGTGCATCGACTTTCCACCCGCCGTTGATCTTCTTCAGATGTACTGGGAATGTCCTGCCGCCATACACCGCCATATAGATGCGTTCTTCCGACGCCCGTTGTTTCGAGCTGCGTGAAACCAGCCCTAGACGAATCGACTCCACAAACCGCAACATCTCAGTGTCGTTCAACACGCGCTTGCCCCGGCCGTGATCAGCAAGGCGCTGTAAGTCTGTGTTGCCTATCGCGACTTGCTGTAGGGCATCGAGGTTGCCGGATCGATATGCACGTAAATAGGCAAGAGCCACCTCTCTGGCTTCGGAAACATCTTGCTCTGGCTCAAAGTCTTCAGTGACCGGCGCATCCGCGAATACAATGGCACCACTGCCAAATAGAAGCATTGCAATGAGGAATAATCTGGGAATCATTAGAGTTCACCTACTCATGATTACGGTGAGTTATTGGCTATTTCCATGTCCGCAACATTGAGTTCGTGACGCCACGGTTGCGGCAGTACTGGACTTCCACTGGGGTGTCGTGATGTCAGTCTACCGCCGCGACGCGAAGGATTGATAGACAGCGTGCAGGTCTTTGTCACCGGCGTAGGTGCGCTCGGTGATGAGGTCGAGCAGGGGCGGGACTTCGTGGAGGTCGGCGGCGGTGGCCTCGGCGGTGAGGTTTTGGAGGTCGATGCGATCCTGGAGGCGGTCGTCGGATTCGGAGAGGCACTTCATCGCGATCAGGTGAGGGATGCGGGCGGTGGGGAGGACCAGGCCCGAGGTGAAGCGCAGGTCTTCGGCGGCGGCGACGGTTTCGGGTTCGATGCCGGAGGTGGCGAAGAGCAGGTCGAGCAGGGGCAGGCGTTCGTCCGGGACGTCGAGGCCGGGGAAGCGCGGCGGGCGCAGCCGAAGCGTCGCGAGGCGGTGGGTGCGGGTGTTGTCGAGTTCGGTCGCGACGACGTAGCCCTGCGTGGTGAAGAGCCGCGCGACGGCTTCGGCCTGTTGGTCGTCCGTTACCGCGATGGCGAGGTCGGCGTCGGCGGTGAAGCGGGCCTGGGTGCGGGCGACGACGGCCATGCCGCCGACCACGGCGAAGCGGGTGTCGGTGTCGTGGAGCGTCCGCGCCGCGGCGGTCAGGAGTTGGTGGAGAATCTCGGGCATGCCGGCGGTTGCAGGTCGGGCCCGTGGGCGGCGTTGGTGCGGTCGAGTTCGTCGCGGAGGCGTTGCGCGCGGGTCTGCGCGTCGGCGTCGGGGAGTTGCCGGGCGATGCGGTGGGACGCGATCTCGACGCCGGCTTCGTAGAGTTCCCACGCGAGTTCCATTCGTGCGGCGGCGGCCTGGTTGTCGTCTGCCTTGCGGATCATGCTGACGGACTCGGTCGGGTTCACGCCTTCGCCATATTCCGCAGCACCGTGTGGAGGATGCCGCCGTTGCGGTAGTACTGGACTTCGACGGGGGTGTCGATTCTCACCGTGACGTCGAAGGTGGTTTCCTTGCCGTCGGGGGATTTGGCGGTGACGGTGAGGGTTTGGCGGGGTTGGACGTCGTCGGTGATGGGGATGTCGAAGGTTTCGGCGCCGGTGAGGCCGAGCGATTCGGCGTCCTCCCCCGGAAGGAAGGTCAAAGGCAAGACCCCCATCCCCACCAGGTTGGAGCGGTGGATGCGTTCGAAGCTCTTGGCGATGACGGCCTTGACGTTGAGGAGGAACGTGCCCTTGGCGGCCCAGTCGCGGGACGAGCCCATGCCGTAGTCGACGCCGGCGAGGACGACGAGGGGCGTTCCGCCCGAACCGCCGACACCGTCGGCGGATTTGTAGTTCTGCACGGCGTCGTAGATGTAGCGGACCGGGGCGTCGGCGACGCCGGTGGTGGGGCAGCCGTCGGGGAGTTTGGTGAAGTCGGGTTGGTCGCCCTTGCCGGTGAAGTCGACGGTGAAGCCGCCCTCGGTTCCGGGGGCGAGTTGGTTTTTGACGCGGATGTTGGCGAAGGTGCCGCGGGTCATGACGCGGTCGTTGCCGCGGCGGGAGCCGAAGGAGTTGTAGAGCGACTTGGGCACGCCGTTCTGGTCGAGGTACCGCGCGGCGGGGGTGTTGGACTTGATCGCGCCGGCGGGGGAGATGTGGTCGGTGGTGACCGAGTCGGCGAGCTTGGCGAGGCAGCGGGCGCCTGCAATGGGCGCGATGGGCTTGGGCTCGGGGGCGAGGTCGGTGAAGAAGGGCGGTTCCTGGACGTAGGTGGATTTGTCGTCCCAGGCGAAGAGCTGGCCGGTGGGGGCGTCGACGTTCTGCCACTCTTCGGAGCCCTTGAAGACGTCGGCGTACTGCTCGAGGAACTGCTCGCGGGTGACGCAGGTGGCGACGAGGTCGTCGACTTCCTGCTGGGTGGGCCAGATATCTTTGAGGTAGACGGGGTTGCCGTCTTGGTCGTTGGCGAGCGGGTCGTTTTGGAGGTCGATGTTGACGGTGCCGGCGATGGCGTAGGCGACGACCAGCGGGGGCGACGCGAGGTAGTTGCACTTGATGTCGGGGCCGATGCGTCCTTCGAAGTTTCGGTTGCCCGAGAGGACGGAGCAGGCGACGAGGTCGTGCTCGTTGATGGCTTTTGAGATGGGTTCGGGGAGCGGGCCGGAGTTGCCGATGCAGGTGGTGCAGCCGTAGCCGACGAGGTGGAAGCCCAGGGCTTCGAGGTCGGGCCAGAGCTGGGCTTTTTCGTAGTACTCGGTGACGACTTTGGAGCCGGGGGCCATGGAGGTCTTGACCCAGGGCTTGCGGGTGAGGCCCAGGGCGGCGGCTTTGCGGGCGACGAGCCCGGCGGCGAGCATGACCTCGGGGTTGGAGGTGTTGGTGCAGGAGGTGATGGCGGCGATGGCGACGTGGCCGTCGGTGAAGTCGAAGGTGTGGCCGTCGTAGGTGACGGGGGCGGACTTGGGCGGCGCGAGGGTGGCGGCGGCGGTGCCGCCTTCGTTGGCCATGTTGTTGGCCTCGCTGCCGGGCACGGATCGGCCGAGGTCGGCGGCGGTCTTCTCCCACATGGGCTTCATGTCGGAGAGGTCGATGCGGTCCTGCGGGCGCTTGGGGCCGGCGAGGGCGGGCTGGACGGTGGACATGTCCAGCTCGAGGTCGGCGGCGTAGGTGATGGGGTCGCCGTCGTTGCGCCAGAAGCCGTTGGCCTTGCAGTACTGCTCGACGGTGGCGATGAGTTTCTCGTCGCGGCCGGTGAGGGTCATGTACTTGAGGGTCTGGTCGTCGACGGGGAAGAAGCCCATGGTCGCGCCGTATTCGGGGGCCATGTTGGCGATGGTCGCGCGGTTGGCGAGCGGCATGGTGGCCAGGCCGGGCCCGTGGAACTCGACGAACTTGCCGACGACGCCGCCGGGGTGGTTGCGGAGCATCTCGGTGACGCGGAGCACGAGGTCGGTGGCGGTCGCGCCTTCGGGGAGCTGGCCGGTGAGCTTCACGCCGACGACTTCGGGGATGAGCATGTAGATGGGCTGGCCGAGCATGACGGCCTCGGCCTCGATGCCGCCGACGCCCCAGCCGACGACGCCCAGGCCGTTGATCATGGTGGTGTGCGAGTCGGTGCCGACGAGCGAGTCGGGGTAGAGGACGCCGTCGTGGTCCCAGACGCCGTTGGCGAGGTATTCGAGGTTGACCTGGTGGACGATGCCGGTGGCGGGCGGGACGACGCGGAAGTTGTTGAACGCCTGCTGGCCCCACTTGAGGAAGGTGTAGCGTTCGCCGTTGCGCTCGAACTCCTTCTCGGCGTTGATGGTCAGAGCCATGCCGTTGGCGAAGGCGTCGACCTGGACGGAGTGGTCGATGACGAGGTCGCAGGGGACCAATGGATTCACTTTGGTCGCACTTCCGGGGTCGCCGGTCATGCGGACGATGCCTTCGCGCATGGCGGCGAGGTCGACCACGGCCGGGACGCCCGTGAAGTCCTGGAGCACGACGCGCCCGGGCATGAAGGGGATCTCGGTGTTGCCGATGTCGTCTTTGTCGTATTTGGCGAGGGCCTTGACGTGGTCCTCGGTGTAGACGAAGCCGTCGAGGTTGCGGAGGACGGCCTCGAGCAGCACGCGGATGGAGTACGGCAGCTTGCTGATCTCGCCGACGCCGCGGAGGGCGTCGAGCTTGTAGATGGTGCGCTGGCCGAGCGGGGTGTCGAGGGTGGCCTTGGCGGAGAAGGGGTCGTGACCGGCGGCAGAGTTGGGCATTTGTCTGGGGTCTTTCTTGCGGGAGACCATAAAAATAGCATCGGGCGCTGCATCCTAGCAGCGCCCGCGTCGGGGTTGATCGTGTATGGCGACGGGTTCAGCGTCGATGCCGCGCCGCGGCCATCATCAGCAAAGGCACAGCCAGAGCCGGCTCGGGAACGAGCATCGTGCCGCGGAAATCGGGCGCGGCCGTTTCGCCCCAGTTCTGAAGAATGCCGTCAAGCTCGGTCTGTTCGATCTGGCCCTGCGGCAGGTCGTTGACCCAGCCCGCGGGAATGCCCGTAACGTCGGTGTTGTCGCCCCAGTTCTGAAGCACCAGATCGAGGTCACCCTGTCCGACCTGCCCCGAGTTGTCGTAATCGCCGGCAACGCCGCTGAAGGCGCTCCAGAGCGCTAACCCGGTGCGGCCATCTTCGAGCTCGAACCAGAAAACAATGTCCCCGCGCTCGTTAAGCGGGAGATAATTACGCCGCGTGCGATCGTTCGTAGATTCGACAAGACTAAGCAGGCTGATCGTGCTGCCAGCGAGTTGTTCACCAGAACGCACCAGCGTCACGATCCCCGCGTCGTCGCTATACAAAAGGATCGCCTGATCATGGGCAGGGTCTGCCGTGTTTCGTAGCCGACTCTGGAAGGCGACCTGCCCCGCATTGTTGATCACGTGGTAGCTGAATTGATCGATCACGCCGTCGCCATCGGGCATCGCCTGCCCCTCGACCGCGATGGCTCGCGCGTCTTGACCGGGTTCGAACAGGTGGAGTGAGAGGTTTTCCGCAAGACCGCCGCTGTTATTCGTACGACCGGTCCCGATTGCCACAACGCCCGAATCGTTGATCGCCGGGATGGAGAGAAAACTGAACTCACCGTCTCCCCCGGGCACGGTGTCGCCGTCGCGTACCAACTCGCGGACGCCGTTGGTCGCGTCCCCGACGAACACCCCGTAGTCGGTATCCGGTCCCCGGTACGGGCCGATCGCGGACTGGAACAGCACTTGCCCCGCTTCGTTTAATTCCGGCTGTGTAAAAATGCTTCCACCGACGTAAGGCCCGCGATTGCCTGGCGTTGGTTCGCCGTAACGGTTGATCTCAAACACAGTGCCGTCGGGCTCGATCAGGACGTTGCTCGCGTAAGTCGGTTGGTCGCCCTCCACCCGACGCAGAAACGCGTAAGTGACGATCTGACCGGTGCTATTGATACGAGGGGGGTGCGACCAAAAAAAGGCAAAGTCTCCATTGCCGCGCGGCGCAGGGTCTTCGCCACGCAGCATTTGCACGAGGCCGTGCGTATCGTCCCAGCGGTACAGCACCTCCGCGTCAAGGGATCCGGCCTGCGTCCCCGACAATTCGGACACGAAGACGACCTGCCCCGCGTCATTCAGCGCGGGCTCCCGGTACTCCGTGATCAGCCCGTTCCCGCCGGGTGCCGGGTCGTTGAAGCCGCCGATCTGGACGACCCCCGTCGGGCCGTCGGCACGGAAGACCGCGTTGTAGGCTTGGTATCCGCTCGTGCTCAAGCCAGAAACTTCGGCGCCGAACGCGACCTGGCCGGCATTATTCAGCATCGGGTCGCCGAATTTCAGATAAGCCACGTCGCCACGTGGGGTGAAGTCGAATCGCTGAGCAATCTTTTCGACGCCTTGCCGGCGGTCGCGGATAAAGATCCCCTCCTCCGACTCACCGCCCCCGCCATGAGGCGACAACTCGGCACGAAATGCAACCTGACCCGAATCGTTGATCCACGGGGCACCGAAGCCGGTGAAGGCTTGGGTGCCGCCCGGAACCATATCACTCGATGTCGCGATGACCTCGATAAAACCTGGCGTGGTTGCCGCCCAAACGGGTGGCACCGGGCAAAACGTAAACGCAGCCAACGCCAACCCCATCGTCGGCAAGTTGATCAACCTCCGGAAAAACCCCATCGTCTTTCTCCGAGCAATGCTTGGCAACAAACTCCCGATCGAGCGTAACGCAAGCCCGCGCCGGAAGCAATATCTGGCTGCCTTTTTCGTCGCGCCACCTAGTTTAGATCACTGGTCACCCCTGACCGTTGAGCTGGCTCGCCACCGCGAGGATGTCGTAGAGCGCGTGGGTCGCTGCGACGATGCCGAAGCCCCGGCCGACGTAGAGCACCGCGAAATACAGACCCGCCAATGTGTAGAAGACGAATCGGCCCCACTCAAACGGGTGGTCGCCGCCGAAGTGGTAGAACGAAAAGAGCAACGCCGAGCCGATGATCGCGCCCCACTTGCCGACCTGCTCGGGCAGCGCGAGCACATCGTCCAACAGCAAATGCAAAACCGCGATGGCGATCACGCGGAACATCAGCTCTTCGTAGATGCCGGCGCCGACCGAATACACCATGCCCTCCGCGAGCGTGATGCCGCCGCCGTCCACCGTCTGTTGCAGCAGGATCATCGCGGGCGCGGCCGTGCCGGTCTTCGCACCCGACAGAATCGTGCCCAGCACGAACAGCGGCAACGCCCACACCACCGACTCGATCAGCATCCCCAGGTACAGCTTCGGCTCGGCCTTCCACGGGTCGCCGCGCAGGACATGCATCGCCAGCAGCACCCCGACCACGAGCACGCCCGGAAGGTAATAGCCCGTCGCCCCGAACAACTCGAAAAAGCGCCCGAGCAGCCGCTCCGCATAGATCGCCGGCAGCCGCTCACCACCCGACGCCCCGGCCACCGCGACCGTGGCGATCTCGTAACCGATCAGCAGCGGCGACAGGAAGTACAGCGACTGCAACGGCCAGAGCGTGCGCTCCCAGTACGACGTGACACCGTGGCGGCGATTGCCGACCGAGGATTGCCGATGGCCGATCTTCCTGCTCATGGCTGGGGCAGCACCGATTGAATCAATCGCAAGTCGGAAATCTTAAATCGGCAATCGGATCAATACGACACCACCGAGTGGATATTCTCGTAAGGCTTGACCTTCTCCCGCCCGTTGAGGAACGCCAACTCGATGGCGACGGTGATGCCGACCAGGTCGGCGCCCAGGTCGTCGATGAGTTCGCAGCAGGCCTTGAGCGTGCCGCCGGTGGCGAGCAGGTCGTCGACCATGAGGACCTTCTGGCCCTTGGCGATGGCGTCGGTGTGGATCTCGAGGGTGTCACTGCCGTACTCGAGCTCGTAGCTCTTGGCAGCGACGTCGTGCGGGAGCTTGCCGGGCTTGCGGATGGGGACGAAGCCGGCCGAGAGCGACTGGGCGATCGCGGTGCCGAAGATGAACCCGCGCGACTCGGCGCCGCAGACCAGCTCGATCCCCTTGCCGCGGAACGGCGAGGCCATGAGCTCGACCGCCATCGCGAGCCCGGCCGGGTCCTTGAGCAGCGGCGTGATGTCCTTGAAGACGATCCCGGGCTTGGGGTAGTCGTGAATGTCACGGATGAGGGTCTTGAGATCGACGTTCATGCGGGTGTCTGGGGTTGGGGGCTGGGGCTTGGGGTTTGGCGGGGCATGCCGTAGAGCGAACCGTTCGTGGGACTCGCCTCAGGCCGTGAGGTTTTACCATGGCTGGATTGGATCGGCCGATGAGTGCTGACCCGGAAGCAACGGGAAGATCGTTGCGTCGTTGGGCCTACTTCACGTTGGCCGGACGATGCAGACCCCACCCCAAGCCCCAGACCCCAACCCCCACCCCGCATGGACGCATTCCAGATCACCGGCGGCCGACCCCTCCGCGGCACCGTCCGCATCAACGGCAGCAAGAACGCCGCGCTGCCGCTCATGGCCGCGGCGCTGCTCACCCAGGAACCCGTCACGCTCACCGGCGTGCCCGACCTGTCGGACATCCGCAACATGGTCCGGCTGCTCGAGTCGCTGGGCCTCAAAGTCGAGCGCGACCCCGGCGGCGGCGAAGCATCCGGGGACGGCAACGCTTCCGGCGATGGCCGCTGCGCGATGTCCACTACGGACCCGACGCAGACCACCGCGCACTACGACATCGTCCGCACCATGCGGGCGGGCATCTGCGTGCTCGGGCCGCTGCTCGCCGCGCGCGGCCACGCCAAGGTCTCCATGCCCGGCGGCTGCGCGATCGGCACCCGACCCGTCGACCTGCACCTGCGCGGCCTCAAAGCGCTGGGCGCCCAGATCACACTCGACGCGGGCTATATCGTCGCCGAGGCGCCGACCGACGCGCACGGCAACCGTCGGCTGCGCGGCCGGCACGTCTTCCTGGGCGGGACCAACGGCTCGACCGTGCTGGGCACCGCGAACGTGATGTCCGCCGCCGTCCTCGCCGAAGGCACGACCGTGATCGAGTGCGCCGCCTGCGAGCCGGAGATCGAAGACCTCGGCCGGCTGCTGATCACCATGGGCGCGAACATCGAAGGCCTCGGCTCGCCGAAGGTCACGGTGCACGGCGTCAAAGAACTGCACGGCACGGGCGACACGACCGGGGGCCACGAAGTGATCCCCGACCGCATCGAAGCGGGCACCTACGTCATCGCCGCCGCCATCACCGCCGGTGACGTCACGCTCACCAACTTCCCCACCGACATGCTCGGCGCGTTCCTCGATCGGCTCGAAGAGGTCGGGATCAACCTCGAAGCCGAAGGCGATACCACCAACCCCGGCAGCCGCGACACCGTCCGCATCATCACGCCTCGACGACTCAACGCCTGCCACGCCGTCACGCAACCGCACCCGGGTTTCCCCACCGACCTGCAGGCCCAGCTCATGGCCCTGCTCACGCTCGCGGACGGCAACTCGATGGTCACCGAAAAAATCTTCCCCGACCGCTTCCTGCACGTGCCCGAACTCCAACGCATGGGTGCCGACATCAAACGCATCGGCCCCACCGCGCTGATCCAAGGGACGCGCGAACTGGTCGGCGCCCCGGTCATGGCGTCCGACCTCCGCGCCTCCGCGGGTCTGGTGTTGGCCGGCCTCGCGGCGAAGGGCGAGACCACCATCAACCGCGTCTACCACCTCGACCGCGGCTACGAACGCATGGAGCTGACTCTGCAACAACTCGGCGCGGAAATCGCACGGGTGAAGATGGACGGGGTTTGATGTCACACTCGATGACCTATTCGGAAAAGGTCAGTAGGTTCAAAGGCTGTTTACTTGCTCATGCCATCGCCGATGCTGCGGCTGCACCGTTTGAAGGCGCATCGACCGCGGATAGCGCGCTGGGTCCGTTTGATTTCGAGCGACGTCCGTATCTGAAATACTCCGACGATGGCGAGATGACGCTGGGTGCGGCCGAGTCATTGGCAGAGTGTGGCGGGTTTGACGACGAACACATGGCCAAAACCTGGGCAAACCATGCCAACGCTCATCGGGGATACGGCGGTGGCGTGGTGACCACCCTCCGCATGATCCGGGAAGGCAAACCGTGGGCCGAGGCAAGCCGTGCCGTCTTTTCCGACGGTTCGTACGGCAACGGTGCGGCGATGAGAGTGTCGCCTTTCGGACTGCTTTATGCTTCGGATCGGGAGAAACTTCAGCGGACGGTGGCCCGATCCGCGGAAATCACGCATGCACATCCCGCCGCGATACAAGGCGCCCAGTTGATCGCATCAGCGGTCAGCCTGGCCGCGTCAGATGAAGGGACGGACGTCTGGTTCGATCAACTTCGCGACTTAAAAGTGAACGCGACGTACGGAGCCAAGCTCGATGACGCTTGTGAGATGGTGGGCCACGATACAATTCCACTCGACGTTGTGTCGAGCCTCGGCAACACGGTCGATGCGGAAGGATCCGCAGTGACTTCGATCTATCTGGCAATCCGATTCATAAACGAACCTTTGGCGGCGTTGATCGGTTTTGCCATCGACCTCGGCGGTGACACCGACACACTCGCTGCAATGGCCGCGGGCATCTGGGGCGCAAGAAACGGAGTGCAGGCCATTCCCGCTGTCGCACTCGACCGGCTTGAAGATCGACACCGATTTGAAGTCGCTGCAGAGAAGGTAGCAAAGCTCTCGGTTAAACCGTAACCCACGGCGTCACGTCCGCCTCGCTGACTTTCCACTTGATCCGCCCCGCGTCGGTGCCCTCGATCATCTCGCGGTAGCGCGGCAGGAACGGGCGCTCCGTGTTGGTGTGGCCCGCGAGGATCACGACCTTGCCACGTTGCACAAGGTCGAGCACCTGGTGGTGCTGCATCTCGCCGGTGATGTAGGCGTCGGGGTGGTCGAGCCACCTTCCATCAAACAGCGAGCCGCCGGCACCGGCGCATACCGCCACGGTCTCGACCTTGCCTTCCACCCCCGCACGGTTGACAAACCTGCTCGGCTTAGCCAGCCGGACCTGCTTGAGGCCGAGGTGCTTCTTGACGCGACGGGCCAGGACTTCCGGGGTCACCGGCGTCTTGAGTCCCATCCATCGGCCTTGGCCGTCGGCGTTTGCCGGGTCGGGCTGCACCGGAGCGAGTGAGAAGACATCAATGGCCGGCTCCTCGTACGGGTGTGCCGCGCGGATCGCATCGAGCACGGTCGCGGTCGAATCTGCGAAGCAGATCATCTCGATGCGCGTTTCCTCAACGGTTTCCAGGACCCCGGGCCGACCGACGGCAGGTTGGGTGTCACCGCCGCCGCGGAAGGTGCCGACGCCGTCGAGGTTGAACGAGCAGTGGTCGTAGCGTCCGATGGTGCCGGCACCGGCTCGGGCCATCGCGCTCCGTACCTTGTCGGCGGCGTTGCCGCGCGGCACATAGACGACGACCTTTTGGTGGCCACCGCCGGTTCGGCCGAGCAACATGGCGTTACGGAAGCGGGCCTCGCCCAGCCCGTCACAGAGCCAATCGTTCACGCCGCCGCGCACCGCGTCGAGCGCGGTGTGAGGGGAATAGACCGAAATGCGCTTCCGAGCCGTCTTCAGAATGAGTGCCTGCTTCCAGTCGTTCAGGCTTCGACCGATCTGTCCCCCTTCCACCAGCCGCTTCAATGGCTTGAACATCGGCGGGTGGTACGCGACCACGAAGTCGCACTTGGTGTTCACCGCTTCGTCCAGCACCGCGGGCGAGAAGTCGATGCAGAGCAGGCCCTGGGTCGCGGGGTCGTCCCAGCGGCCGACCTGGAGCCCGACCTGGTCCCAGTCCTCGGCCAGGTGCAGCGGGGCGAGGGGTTCGATGGCGGCGACGATGTCGCGGACGGCGAGTGACTTGGATTTCTTCTTCGTGGTGCGGGCCTTGGGTTTGCTGGGCATGGGCGCAGCGTAACGCGCGAAAAAGAAGCCCACGGCGTGACGCCGTGGGCTTCGGGGTTGATTCAGTTGTCGGTGGGACGGGTTCGGACTCAAGCGCTGCGGCGACGCAGGGCGAGGACGCCCAGGCCGGCGAGGGCCGCGAGGGTACCGGGCTCGGGCACGGCGCTGCCGGAGAAGTCCGGGGCGCTGGTGCTGCCCCAGTTCAGGAGCACGCCGTCGAGCTCGTTCTGATCGACCAGGCCGTCGAACGCGCCGCCGCCGGGGAAGTTGACCCAGCCGGTGACGTCGGAGATGTCCGTGTCGCCCCAGTTGGAGAGGACGAAGTCCAGGTCGGTCTGCTCGACCTGCCCGCCGTCGTCGTAGTCGCCCTCGATGCCGCCGCCGACGACGTCGATGAGTTCCAACAGGACGTTGTCGAAGGCGACGCCGCCGCCCGCGGAGGTGAGACCCGACGGGGCGCCGATGCGGAAGCTGTCGAAGCCGGCGGGGGTGGTGGTCAGGTTGTAGGTCACGGACGCGTCCAAGCCGGCCACGTCGCTGCCGGCGGTGGCGGTGGCGCCGTTATCCAGGCCGTCACGGAACAGGTCGAGTTCGACCGTGACCGTGTCCGGCGTGACGGTGGCGAAATACCGATGCCAGCCCGCGCCGATGTCGGCGTTGGTCGTGATCTCGTCCGCGTCGTCGGGGCGGTCCAAGGCTGTGTCGAGGACGAACGGCACCCAGTTGGGGTTCTGAACGATGCCGTCGCCCGTGAAGAAGAGGATGAGGCGGTACTGGTACCCCGAGTTGGGGATGGCGGTGACGCCGTCGACGGGATCGACGCCGTTGGTGTTGTAGTGACCGAGTTCGATGAGGTTTTCGGTGGCGTCGCGGCTGCGCAGGCCGGCGGTCATCCGCTTGTTGCCCGAGGCGTCGTCGTAGATGTCCGCCACCATGCGGATGGACTGACCGGCCGACGGGTTGATCGGCGCGTCGGGCGTGAGCCCGGTCCACTGCATCACCGAGCCGCCGATGTGGTCAACGCCCTGCCCTTCGAGGCCGGGGAACAACGTGTCGTCGGTGGTGAGGATGCCGTCGTCCGGGAATGCCGGCGGGCCGCCGCCGTTGCCGGCGCGGGGTTCCCAGACCGCGTACAGCGCGCTGTCGTTGGCGTACGACTCGAAGTCGTCATCCACGAGCGTCGTGTCGGCGAGGGCCACCGGGCCCGAGACCGCCAGGAGACCACCAAACAGAAGGGTGCGTTTCATTTGTCAAATCCTCCAGACAGGGCGAAAAAGGAAGGTCGTGCAAGCCACGGCGAACCAAGGGGTGCCGATAAAACACGGATGATAGTTATGTAATTTAACGCGACTCTCGGAACGGATCAATCCAAAATCCAGAAAAAAAGGAAAACCCCCGCTTTTCTATCGACGGCGGTTTCAGCGTTGACGCCGGCGTCGGTAGGCCAGAACCGCCGCCACCAGCCCGATCGACCCGGACACGGGCTCGGGGACGGCCGATCCGGTGAATTCGGGGGCGGTGGCCTCGCCCCAACTGGTCAGCACGGCGTCCAGCGAGCCCTGACCGATCTGGCCGGGGCCGTGGCCGTACAGCCCGACCTCCAGTTCTGAGCCGAACGCGCCCCAGTTCTGGAGCACCAAGTCAAGGTCGCCCTGCTCGATCTGGCCGTTGCCGTTGTAGTCGCCCGACATCACATCGAGCACGGTGACGGACGTGACGAAGACCAGGTTGTTCTCATCGACCGTGTTGTTCACGATCTGGTTGCGGTACGGCAGGTTGGTGAAAGCGCCGCCGGCGTTGATCCGGGGCAGCGCGGCGATGGCGTCGACCGTGTCCATGCCGTCGCCGACGACCCGGCCGAACACCGTGAACCCGCCGTTCTGGTTGTCGAGATTGTCGCTGTTGTCGTCGAGGTTGAAGAACCACTGGCTGGTGGCGCTGTCGGGGTCGCCGCCGAGCTTGGCCATGGCGACGGTGCCGCGGGTGTTCGAGACGTTGAACTCGTTCTGCACCGGCGCGAACGTCGGCACGTTGCCCACGCCTTGCCCGGGCACGAACGTGAACCCGCCTCCCTGCACGACGAAGCCCGGCACCGAGCGGTGCAGGAACATGTCGGCATACGCATCGGCGGCGACGTAATCCAGGAAGTTGTCGGCGGTCAGCGGTGCGGTGTCTTCGTAGAGCGTGACGTCGACGTCGCCGAGCACCGTGGTGATACGCACCGTCGTCAACGCGTGGGCCGAGGTGGTTAACCCGACCAGCAGCAAAAGCCACGCAGCCACCGCCAGCGCCCAACCCAGCGACCTCAGAAGGACCGCCAGCCAGGTATCCCGCTCCAACACCCGATACGTACTGCGCAGCATCTCGTCTCCCACTCACGCACACGGAACGCCGCGGGGCTTCACAAACGGCACCGCGACCCGTCAACGGTACCCCGCGTTGCGCGGCGGGCCACGCAAAAGCAAGTGGAAACGAGATGTTTGCGCGGCAACGCCGGATCAGGCCCGACCGGCACGACGAACCCGACAAACCAGGCAAACACTGACGATCATGCCGAGCGCCGCCGGCTCGGGCACGGCGAGCCCGCGGAGGTCGGGCGCGGCGGTGTCGCCCCAGTTCTGGAGGACCGCGTCGAGGTCGGCCTGTTCGACCTGGCCGTTGCCGTTGTAGTCGCCGGTCGCCCACGAGACGCCGTCGTCCACGGAGGTCTTGCCCCAGTTCTGGAGGACGGCGTCGAGGTCGGCCTGCTCGACCTGGCCGTTGAGGTTCGCGTCGCCGGGCAGCGCCGCGACGACCTGCACGTCGCGCGCGAGGTAAACCACCGCCCACCACTTGCTTGCGTCGATCACCACACCGGTGACGGCCTCGAAGACTCCGGCGACACTCTCGTCGCTCTCGATGACGGTCCGTGGGACGTAGTAGGCCGGGTCGGAGCCGGCGAACGTGACGAGTTCCAAGGTGCCGGCCAGGTCGATGTCTCCGTTGGCGAGCAGCAGGTCCTGGACGATGCCCGGGCCGGTGGCGTCGATCTCGATCTGGACGGTGCCCGGTGCGGTCTGCGTGAAGTGGCCGCCGACGTAGAGGTCGCCGATGGAGTTGCCCGGCTCAACGCGGCCGGCGTTGGTCACGCCGGGGTCGGTGGCGAACGTCATGGGGTCGACATTGCCGCCGCCGCGGAGCGTGGCGCCGTTCTCGATGTTGAGCGAGCGGGTCTTGATCCGTCCCTGGTTTGAGAGTTCGATCGTGCTGCCGGAAAAGGCGGTGACGGTGTCGGCCTCGACAAGGGCGCTGTTGGAGAGGGTGGCGTCGCCCGTGCCGCCGTCGTCGCCGAGGGTCAGGTCGCCGGTGAGGGTCACGTTGGTGCCCGCGCCGTCGGCGAGGAGCGCGCCGCGGTTTCCGGCACCCTTGCCGACTTCGAGGGAGCCGGCGGTGAGCGTGCTGCCGTTGCGCAGGAGGAGGTTGCCGCCGTCCAGGTCGTCGTCGGCGACGACCACGTACTGGCCACCGGCGGTGCCGAGGGAGGTGGCCCGGTCGCCGACGTTGAGCCGGCCGCTGGGCCCGGAGAGATTCACGGTGCCGACCGCGCCGCCGAAGCTGCCGAGGGTGAGGTCGCCGGTCGTGGTGACGATGCCGCTGGTGAGCTCGACCTGCCCGGCCGCGGCGCTGTTGAGTCCGACGATGAGGTCGCCGCTGTTGACGACTTCGCCGCCGTCAACGTCAAGTTCTCCCTGCCCGCTGCGGCCCACGACGAGCGTGCCCGACGCGTTCCACGTGCTGCCGAAGTCCACGACGCGCACCGCGCCGAACTCCCCGGGGCCCGAGGCGATCCACGCGCCGCCGACCGTGGTGAGCGTGGAGCCGTTGCGCACGACGAGCTTGCCGCCGACGGTGTCGTCGTCGCTGACCATAACGCTGGCGGGGGTACCGATGATGGGGAAGTCGTCCGCGTCGTCGCCGACGAGCAGCCGGCCGCTGGTGCTGGTCATGGTGAGCGAGCCGACGCCGCCGTCGGTGCTTTCGTCGCCGCCCAGCACGAGCGAGCGCTCGATGTCAATCGTGGCGACGTTGATCGTGATGTCGCCGCTGCCGCCGGCCTCGAACCCGGCGTACAGGTCGCCGCCGAACGCGGCTGTGCCGCCGGAGGTGACGGCGAGGGTTGCCGCGCCCTCCCGGCCGAGGACCACGCTACCGGTGTTGGCCCACCGGCCGTTCTCGCCCACCGTCGCCTCCGCGGAAGAGCCGGTCTCGAAGGCCATCTGCGTCGTGCCGACGTGATTGAACAAGGACGTGCTGCCTTCGACGCGCAGCACGCCGCTGCGGCCGGATTCGTAGCCGAAATACGCCGCGCCCTGCGTGTTGGCCACGCTGCCCGTGCGGACCGTTAACGCCGAGCTGTTCACCAGGAGCGTCGTGCCCGTGATGCTCGCGACGTCGACGCCCAGCACGACGCGGCTGTTCGTGTCCTGCAGGTTCAGGGTGCCGACGCCGCCGGCCAGCCCGGACAAACCGCCCATGCTGAGTGCGTTGGCCTCGAAGTGCCCGCCGCCCGTCACGTTCACGGTGCCGGTCGAACCCGACGCGTTCGCCACGCCGACCGCCCCGAGCTCGGCCACGCCGCCGTCGTCCACCGTGAGCGTCCCGCTGCCGCCCTGCACGCCGACGTTCACGGACGCGAGCTCCACGAGCGAATCCGTCAGGCCGTTGGAAGATGCGCCCGTCACGCGCAGCGAACCCTGGTTCCCGCCGCCCAGGCCCAGGTACAGATCGAAGAACGGCAGGTCGATCCCGCTGCCGTGCCGCACCACGATGTTGCCGCCCGAGCCGTTGCTGTGCGACGCGATGACCGTATCGGTGGGGTCCGAAAGGAGGGCCGCGTTTGCGGCGTTGCCGACCTGGAAGCGCACGTCGGTGGCACCGCCGAGCGCGCGAAAGATGTAGCCCTGCCCGCCGTCCGCAGTGGCGTCGCCGCCCAGGTACAGGTTGCCCTCGGCCCGGACGCGGTTTGTATCCGTCACGCGGATCTCGCCGTACCCGTTGGTCGGCAGCCCGCCGAGCACCAGGTCGTTCTGCACGTCCAGGAACGCGTTGCCGTCCATGTACACGCCGCCGACACCGAACGCGCCGACGATCATGTCGGGTGTGAAGAAGTTGAGCCCGCTGCCGCCTCCGTCCAGATTCAGGATGCCGTTGCCGCCGACCAGGTTGCCCAGCGTCGCGCCGCCGTTGGCGGAAACGAAGCTGCCGTTGTTGATCGTGAGTTGACCGTTCGTGGTGTTGCCCACGAGCAGCCGCTGCGGCGAGATGGTCCACGGGTTGCCGCCGGGATAACTCGGCGTCACCTGGCCGGACGTCGAAATCGCCGCGTGCGCCACGCCCCCCACGGCCAACGCCGTCAGGAACGCAACGCCCCCGTGCCACGTCCACACCAATTGCCCTCGGACTCGCCGCATCGTCGTATCCTCCGCGTCGAGCCAAGTTTACGCCCACCCACCCCGCCGGCAAAGGGTTTTCACGCGGATTCAGGCGATCCGCCCCGCGGAACCTCGATCCGCGGGCTTCCGGAACGCCAATGCGCGCCATCACGGGCCGCGCGTTCACGCCCGGCGGCGCTTGAGCAGCCCGGCCAGCAGCAGCGGCAACGCAAGCGTTGGCTCGGGCACGGCGAAGCCGCGCAGGTCCGGCGGGGTGCCGGTGTCGCCCCAGTTCAGCAGCACGCCGTCGAGTTCCGCCTGGTCGATCAGACCGTCCGGCAAATCGTTGGTCCAACCACTGGGGATGTTGTTCCCTGACGTATCCACGCCCCAGTTCTGAAGCACGAAGTCCAGGTCGGCCTGTTCTACCTGGCCGGAGTTGTTGTAGTCGCCGGCGATGCCCGCGGCGATGACCTGCAACTCGACCAGCGCGGGGAAGACGTTGACGTCGAACGCGAGGCCGGCCGGCATGTCGATGGGTTGGACGAGTGCGTCGAACGTGCCGGTCACGGTGTCGCCGGTGATGACGGCAAGGGTGTCGCCGAGGGTGGGGACGTAGCCGTCGGCGAGCAGCAGCTCGAGCGTGCCGGCGAGGGACACGTCGCCGGACATGGCGATCTGGCCGTGGACTTCGTTGCCGGTGCCGCCGAGCTGGAGCAGCAGCGTGCCCGCGGCGGTCTGGGTGAAGTCGACGCTGCCGGCCACGATGCCGTAGTCGCTGCCGACGCCGAGTTCGAGCAGTCCCGCGTTGGTGAAGTCGTTGCCGGGCTCGGCGTCGGCGCCGTCGAGGATGCGCAGCGTGCCGGCACTGCTGGTGAGGCTCGCGCCGAGGCTCAGGCCGCCGGCGGTCACGTCGCCGTCTGCGCCGATCACCACTTCGGTGGTCGAGCCGAGCGTGGTGAACGCGGCCCCGCCCAGATCCACCGCGCCGCCGTGCCCGATATAGGTGCCGCCGAAGAGCAGCCCGCCGCTGCGGTTGGTCAGGGCGGTGTTGCTGCCGAAGGTCACGGTGCCGCCGTCGCGGGCCTCGATCACGCCGTCGTTGCGGACGGTCGCGTTGAGCAGGACCATCTCCGACACGTCGATCGAGCGCAGTGTGCCTTCGTTGACCACGTCGGTGGTTCCATCAATGTTGCCGCCGAGGCCGGGGTTGAAGGTGAAGGTTAATGAGGTTTCGGGGAACGGGTTGCGTGCCTGGATGGTGCCGCGGTTGATGACGCCGAGGTTGTCGTTGTCGCCGATGCCGCCCCGGATGCCGTCGACCAGAAACCCTTCTTCGATCGTAAGGCTGGTGGCGACGGCGGGATTGACGTTGACCAGCAACGCCCCCTCGTCGAACAGGTCCATTGAGCCGAGCCCGGAGAGGGTGACGTTGTCGATGGCGACGCGGGTCTCGCTGGAGTCGGGCGGCGCGTTCACAATGATGCGGTGACTGGCGGACGGAAGGTTGAAGCCTCCTTCGAGGGTCACCTCGGACTGCGAGTTGATGTTGAGGGCAGAGCTCAGCCCACCGGTCAGCGTGACGTCCGCAATCACGACGTTGGTGCTGACCGCGTTGGGCGAGGGGAAGCCGGTGGTGCCGAGCGTCGAGAAAAACCCGTCCAGCGTCCCGCCGCGCAGCTCGCTGTTGTCGTCGAGGATCACGGTGCCGTTACCGCCATCGATGACGCCCAACGTGTTGTCGATCTGCGTGTTGGCGATCACCATCCGGGCATCGCCCACGACCTGTAGGGTCCCCTCGTTGAGCAGGTCGGTCTGCCCGTCGACGTTCGCCCCGGTGCCCAGGTCGATCGTGAACGCGGTGGGGCCGCTGGGGAACGGGTTGCGTGCCTGGATGGTGCCGCGGTTGATGACGCCGAGGTTGTCGTTGTCGCCGATGCCGCCCCGGATGCCGTCGATGAGGAAGTCGTCTTCGATCGTGAGGCTCGTGGGCGTGCCCGGCACGGGGTTGACCAGCAACGCCCCTTCGTCGAACAAGTCCATTGAGCCGAGCCCGGAGAGGGTGACGTTGTCGATGGCGACACGGGTCTGGGGGGCGTTAGGCGGCGCGTTCACAATGATGCGGTGACTGGCGGCCGGCAGGTTGAAGCCGCCTTCAAGGGTCACCTCGGACTGCGAGTTGATGTTGAGGGCAGAGCTCACCCCACCGGTCAGCGTGACGTCCGCAATCACGACGTTGGTGCTGACCGCGTTGGGCGAGGGGAAGCCGGTGGTGCCGAGCGTCGAGAAAAACCCGTCCAGCGTCCCGCCACGCAGCTCGGTGTTGTCGTCGAGGATCACATTGCCGCCGCCGAAGCCCGTGTCGATCGCGCCAAGGGTGTTGTCCAAGATGATGTCGGTCAGCACGATGTTGGAGGACCCCGTCAGATCGAGGTTCTCGATCGTGCCGTTGTTGCGGTACAGGCCGCCGGTCAACAGCAGGTCCTGTTCGCTGGTGTTGCGGATCGTGCCGTTGTTGATGAAGTCCGCCGCGCCCTCGGCGTTGCCCAGGCCACCTGGGTTGATGGTCAACCCGTTGTTGGGGTTGTCGGCGAGGATCAGGCCGTTGTTCACGATCCCCAGGTTCGTGCCGCCGCCCAGGAAGCCCGAGCCGCTGAAGGTGTGGTCCGCGCCGATGGTGAGCTTGGCGCCGTTGAAGCCGGCCTCGACGCGGTTGTTGCCCGAGTCGAGGGTGGTGGTCAGCCCGTCGCCGCCGAGCACGGTGTCGGTGGACTGGACGGTGATCTGGGCGTTGAGCCCCACGACGCCCTGGAGGTTGATCTGGCCGTCGTTGACGATCGAGCCGTGGACGGTGAGCGTGCGTGCGGCCTCGATGTCCAGGATATCGGTGTCGCCGATGTTGACGTCACGAACCGTGCGGTCGGAGTCGAGGTCGACCGCGACGCCCAGCGCGGTGGCGTCGATGAACACGTCGTCGGTCGGGCCGTCGGGCAGGCCGTTGTCCCAGCCGCCGACCTGGGTCCAGTCGCCGCTGGGGCCGCCGATCCAGTTGAACGTCTGGCCCGACGCGGGGCCGCTCGACAGGCACACCGACGACAACGCACAAGACACAATCCCGGCCGACAACCGCTTCCCACTCATGTTCGACGCTCTCTCTCCGTTGAGGGACATCCAGAAATGCCAGCACGAGGATAACCACAGATGGCCCCGGTGAGAAGGCCGAGATCAACGCCGCCCCGACGGCCCAACGCGCCAATATCAAACCGAGCCCGGCACGACCGAAGCCTACCCAGGTTCACGCGACTCCGGCCCAACGCGTGGGCCGCTCGGGACGATCTCTCGATCCGGTGCCGCCAACCGCCTCACGCCGACCCGCGACCTTCAACCCGAGGCCGCCACCCGAGCACCCACAACAACCCCAGCGCCGCCGGCTCCGGCACACTCGCCAACCCGGTGAAGTTCGGCGCAGCCGTGCCACCCCAGTTCAGCAGCACACCATCGAGTTCGGCCTGGTCAATCAACCCGCCGGGCGGGTCGTTGGTCCAGCCGGTCGGGATGCCATTGGCGTCGGTGTCGAACCCCCAGTTCGAGAGCACGAGGTCCAGGTCCCCCTGCTCCACCTGACCGCTGGCGTTGTAGTCGCCGGGAACCAGCGAGCCGACTTGGCTCAGGAACAACCCCGAAGATGATTCAAGCGTGGCGCCGCCGAGGTCGGTGAAGGCGAACCGGCCGGTGTTGCTGAAGTCGGCTTCGGTGGCGTCGCTCAGCCCGCCGCCGCTTTCTGCCCCGACCGACAACACGAGGTAAATCATGTAGAGACGGTCGGGTTGCACCAGAAACGATCCCTCCGCCGTCTCGTCAAACCCCACGGGCTGGCCGCTCTCATCCTCCACATACCTGAGAATCTCGTCATCGCGCACCGTGTACTCCGGTTCGTTCGCCACCGAGCTTCCAAACGTCGAGAGTTCAACCACGAAATCTTCCACGATCGGCGCCCCGCCCACGGGCACCAGGACACCGTCGAGTGTTTCTACAAAACTGGTTCGCCCCGTGACGTCGAAGATCGTCACCAAACCAAACGCCGTGGCAGAGCTCATCGGCCCCGCCGAAACCATCTCGCCATCGATCTGAAACTCGTACGACACCTCGGCGGGACCGCCGCCGGTGTCGAAGGTCAGAAACTCAAAGATCGAGCCCAGCCCCCCGGTCGCGACGTACCCATCGGTCACGCCCCCGGCGACTTCGGCCCGGGCGTTCAGCCGGCCCGTGAGTAGGTTCGCCGAAGTCGTCGAACTGCCGGCCAACACGTCTTCCGCCAAAAACGCGGTCAAACCCACCCCGCCCGATTGATCGCTGAAAAATTCAGTATCCGTCAACCGAAACGCCGTCGCTTGGGTCTGCGCCTCGGCGTTGGCCGGGAACGCCTGACCCGAGGCGCCCGAAGCGAAAGACCCCAGGCAAGCGGTCGCCAACAACAACCCGACGCGGATGCACTTCAACGTCTCTCTCCTTGAACACGACGAACCCGACAAAGACAACGATATTCAGAACACCCCGGGCCGAGTCTTACGGCCACACCCACACCGCCGGACGCACCCGAGGGTATCACGACCGCCCCGGTTCGCCTACAAACGGGCCGAAAAAAGTGACCGAACGGTTCCGCCGCCAACCACGCCGACACGTCAAACGGGTTACGCCGGCGTGCAAACACGAGACCGATACCGCAGCCCGAATACCGCCAACAAGCCCACCATTCCCGGCTCCGGCACGCTCGTGAAACCGCCAAAGTCGGGTGCCGACGTGTCGCCCCAGTTCAGCAGCACGCCGTCGAGTTCGTCCTGATCGATGAGGCCCGTCGGCAGATCATCGATCCACCCGTTGGGCACGCCGTTGGCATCGACGTCTTCGCCCCAGTTCTGCAGAACAAAATCGAGGTCGCCCTGTTCGACCTGGCCGTTGCCGTTGTAGTCGCCTCGCAGAAGCGAAAGCAGAAACAGCCCGGCCGAGTCGATCCACGCGGCGCCGTTGTCGTTGTCCGGCTGCCGGAACGAGAAGACGACTCGCGCCTCGACCGCGCCTTCGGGCACGACCGCTTCGATCGCGCCGTCCAGCCAGGTGTTCTCCGCCGACGACCCGTCGAGCATCAAGAGTACCTCTTCGCCCAGGAAGTCCGACGAGCCGGGCGCGGCGCCGAACACGCTGTAGAACTCGAGTTTCATGAACAGCTCGTTGTCCTTGCCCGCGAGCGTGTCCCAATCGGGCGTAAACGCGCTGGCCTCGGCACGGACCGTCGAGCCGCCGGTGACCGCGACGCCCTGCGATGCGCCCGAGAAGTTTTCGCCGCCGTTGAACTGCCCGAAGATCTTGAGCGCGTGCGAACTGTTGAGCGCGTTCTCGCTGTTGGCCAGGACGTTGGGGATGCTGTTGCCGAAGGTCGTCCAACTATTCAGCGACCCGCCGGCGTTGTCGAAGCCCGCGTTGACCAGCAGGTTGTCGCCGGGCGGCGGCGGGTCGTCCGGGCGCTGCCAGACGCGCACGTAATCCACGAGCATCTGCGACGGGAAGGGCGTGCTGACGTTGGGATCGCCGCCGAAGTCCCCGCCGACCGCGAGGTTGAGCACAATCTTCTTGGGCGTGTCGAAGATCTCGGCGTTGTTGCCCTGCACGACGCCCGTGGTCTGCTCGGTGATCGTGTGGTAGTTGTTGCCGTCCACGAAGAAACGCAGCACACCCGGCTCCCACTCGACCGCGTAGTCGTGGAAGCTGTCGTGGAAGTTCACCGGGCCGCCGGCATCGGCGCTGGTGTATTCGTCGAAGATGAAGTCGCGCCCGAAGAAGTCCGGCCCCCAGTGGTACGCGCTGCTGACCAGCCCGGGCTGGCTGCCGCGGTTCTCGAGGATGTCGATCTCGCCGCCCGACGGCCACGGCGTCGTGTCCGTCTCGGGCAGCAGCCAGAACGCCGGCCAGAAGCCTTGGCCGCTCGGCAATTGAATGCGTGCTTCAAACCGCCCGTAGCCCCACTCCTGCCAGCTCTCCATCCGCCCGGAGCGGTACTGCTTGCCGGCCAGCGGCTGATCGGTCGCCGTGATGACCAGATTCCCGTTGTCCGTGGTGATCTGTTCGGGGCGGTAGTACTGAAGCTCGTTGTTGAAGCTGTTCTGCAGGTTGAACAGCTCCCACTCGCTCGTGTCGGGTGAGGCCTGGTCGAACTCGTCCTGCCAGACCAACTCCCAACCGGGCAGGTCGATCACGCCCGCCAACGCGACCCCCGACCACGCGGTAACGGCAAGGGCCAGCGCCGACCAAGCTCCACACCGCACGCGCGAACCTTTAGGAAGCAGCAGGCCGGGCATAGAAAACTCCGTGGGCAGTGGGTGCCCGGATCGCGGGCGGGGCGTTGCGGCCGGACGTGCTTGAGCCGAGGCCGCAAAGGAGATACACTTTCTGAAACAGTTTCACATTATGTCTCATCCCCGGCGGCCCGTCAAGACCTTTCGGGCATTCCCGTACCCGCCGCCGGTCCGTCCCGGCCTTCTCCCGTCCCTCCGCCATGAATGCGTGCCCGACCCGGCGCTGGATGCGCTTCCTTAATGAATAGGCACACCATGACCCCGACCCTCCCCCGTCTGCGTCTGCTCCGCCTGCCCGCGTGTCTTGTCTTGCTGGTCGCGTGCCTGGGCGTCGCCACCGCTTCGCGCGCGGCGGTCGAGCTCGTTGAAACCGCCGCCGGGCATGAACTCCGCGTGGACGGCGAGCCCTACGTCGTCCGCGGTGTCGGCGGCAGCGCCTCCATGGAACTGCTTGTCAAAGCCGGCGGCAACACCGTCCGCACCTGGGGCGTCGGGCCCAACACCCAGGCCTACCTCGATCAAGCCCACCGCCACGGGATCAAGGTCGTGTTGGGCATCTGGCTCGGGCACGAACGCCACGGCTTCGACTACCTCGACCCACAACAAGTCCAACAACAATTCGATCAAGCGCGCGACGCCGTCCAGCGCTTCAAGGATCACCCGGCCCTGCTCATGTGGAGCGTCGGCAACGAAATGGAGACCGGGCTCGCCGGCCAGGCGCTCGACAACATGTGGGACGCCGTCAACGACATCGGGGAGATGATCCAGCAACTCGACCCCGATCACCCGACCATGTGCATCACCGCCGACCTGAACAACAACGCCGTCGCCGCCATCCGCGACCGTTGCCCCGGCATCGACATCCACGGCGTCAACACCTACGGCGGCGCGCCGAACCTCCCGCAACGCTACGCGCAAGCCGGCGGCACCAAGCCGTACATGCTCACCGAGTTCGGCCCGCTGGGCATCTGGGAGTTCTCGCCCAACGACTTCGGCGCCCACGTCGAACCCACCAGCACCGAGAAGACCCGTTTCTACCGCGAGTCCCACGAAGCCGTGATGGCGGATACCGGCAAGTGCCTCGGCACCTTCGCCTTCCTCTGGGGACACAAGCAGGAAGTCACGTACACCTGGTTCGGCATGATCCTGCCCGACGGCAGCAAGCTCGCCGCCGTCGACACGATGTCGCAGCTCTGGACGGGCGAGCCGATGGACAACCTGTGTCCCGCGATCGAGACGTTCGAACTCGCCACCGACCGCGTCCAACCCGGCGGCCAAGTCACCGCGTCATTAAAAACCTCGGACCCCGAAAACGACACGCTCGCCGTCGCGTGGACCGTGCTCGCCGAGGGCGCGGAGTTCAAGATCGGCGGCGACGCCGAGGAAGCGCCCGACGAGTTCGCCGACGCCGTTGTCGAAAGCGCCGTCGACTCTGCGACGGTGAACGCGCCGCAGCAAGCAGGCATCTACCGCCTGTTCGTCACCGTCCGCGACGGCCACGGCGGTGCAGCCGTCGCCAACCTGCCCTTCCTGGTGACGGCCACGCCCGACAAGCAAGACGTCCCGGCCGCCGACAACAAACCCGCACTGCCGTTCACCGTTTACGCCGACGACATCGCCGGTCCCGACGCCCCCTACCACCCCTCGGGCTACATGGGCACCGCCGACGCGATCCATATGAACCCGCAGTCGCGCACCAACCCGCACACCGGCGACACCTGCCTCGAAGTCCGCTACACCCAAGGCGACGGCTGGGGCGGCGTCGTCTGGCAACACCCCGCCGAAGATTGGGGCGACCAGCCCGGCGGCTACGACCTCCGCGCGGCCAAGTCCCTCACCTTCTGGGCCCGCGGCGAAAACGGCGGCGAAACCGTCAAGTTCGGCTACGGCCTCCTTAAGTCCGACGCCACCCACCGCGACTCGGCCGGCGACGAAATCGAAGTCACCCTCACCGACCAGTGGAAGCAATACACCTTCGGCCTGACCGGCAAAGAACTGCAACGCATCAAGACCGGCTTCTACTGGGTCCTCGCCGCCGAGGGCCAGCCGGTCACGTTCTACCTGGACGACATCACGTACACGAGCGACGCCGCCGAGTGATCGACACGATCAACACAACTGCGCCGACGCCGACAGCCGGCCCGGGCACATACGTCGCGTCCTCGAAGCCCGGCGCGGCCATGTCACCCCAACCAAGCAAGACCTTGTCGAGCTCCGCCTGATCGATCAGCCCGTCCGGCAGGTCGTTGAACCAACGCGCCGGGATCGGGTTGGCCTGGGTATCGAGGCCCCAATTCTGAAGCACCAAGTCCAGGTCACCCTGCTCGACCAGACCGGAGCCGTCGAAGTCGTTCAACAGCAGGCCTTCGGCGTTGCCGGTCCAGACGATGTTCCATGCGGAGATGCTCGGGGGCATAACGTCGATAGTCTCGACGAACGTGCCGTCGGCTTGCCAGCGCGTGACGGTGGAATTGGAGACCGCAAAGACGTCGCCACCCGGACCGCGCGTCACGCCGACCAACTGACCAAACCCCTCGTCGAACTCGAATTTTCGGACGAAGCTCACGTCTGGATTGCGTTCGTAGATGACGCCGGCCTGGCGATCCGCGATGAGCACTGTGCCGGTCGCCGCGCTGAAAAACATCGAGTGCGCACCGCGCTGCCCCTCGTCGAGCGGGTTGTCGGGCGGCCCGCCGCGACCCCCACTATATCCCTGAAAAGACGCGATCAGGTTCCCGCTTGCGTAGTCGAAGACGTTGAGAAAACCGGTCCCGCTGCTGCCCCCACCCCAGATCGTGCCGTCGGGAAGCACCGCCGCGCCCTCGTAATCGCCCTCGTCGAACTGCCGCAGCACCGTGCCGTCGGGCGACATTTCCAACAGACCGTTCGGTGTCCCGAACAACGCATCCTGTGCGGCCAGCAGGTAGTTGCCGTTGGGCAACACCTTCACATCGAGCGCGCCACCGGTGCCGAACACCGGGTCCGGCTGGTAGGCCGCAGGAAAACCCGACGGGTCGAAAACAACGATCTCCCCTTCGGCCGGCGAATTGAACCGCCCCCGCGACACCAGATGCCCGAACCGATTGAAGTCCAACCCCGTCACCACCGACACCGACTCGCCGAGCGGCCCCTTGAATTCAAAACTCTCGCTGTACACACCGAGGAATTCGCCCGACACCGACGAGATGATGAAGTCGTTGTCGTCGAAACGCGTTCCCGAAGCGTTGAACGACACATGCATCAGCGACAAAACCACAAAAAACTTGGATAGGTGCATAACAGAGTCAATCATTCAAGACCCGAGGTAAAGACACGACACAAAGGAATCAAACACACCAAGCATCAGGCGACCACTGCGGGTGAATCAATACAAACTGGCCTCTGACTCGCGGATTCGCCAACACGCCGCCGCGTCACACGGCGTAGCGCTGTGCCCAACATCACCGTCACAAAAACCGCCGCGGGTTCGGGGACGGTTGTTGCCGCGCCAAAGTCCGGTGCCGCCGTGTCGCCCCAGTTCAGCAGCACGCCGTCGAGTTCGCCCTGGTCGATGATGCCGGACGGCAGGTCGTTGACCCAGCCGGCGGGGATCGGCGGGGTCGGGTCGCCCCAGTTCTGGAGGACCAGGTCCAGGTCGCCCTGTTCGACCTGGCCCGAGCCGTTGTAGTCGCCGACGATGCCGGCGACGACTTCGAGCACGAGGGTGATGGCGTTGGGGTAGTTGACGCGCCACACCTCGCCGGGGTCCAGCGCGGGCAGATCGAGGGAGGCGAAGGTGTTGAACACGCCGGCGTTGGCGGTGAGGATCGGGAACTGGTCGCCGATCGCGGGGTTGAAGGCGCCGAGCAGGTTAACTTCGAGCTCGCCGTCGAGTGATGCCAGCCCCGTGAGCGCGAGGCGGTCGAAGTCGGTGAGCGCGGTGCCGGCCAGGTCGAAGCGGATCGTGCCCGTGGGGTCGAGCTGCAGGTCGTCGCCGGTGGCGCTGCCGATCCCGGCACCCGCAAAGGTGAGTTCGCCTTCGTTTTCGATGAGGACATCGACGTCGGCGCCGTCGGCGAGGTTCAAGAAGCTTCCGGCGGGGTTGATGAGGCTTCCGCCGCCGACGAAGGTCGCGCCGGCGTTGATCAATGTGGTGTTGTTGTCTAGAACCAGGTCGCCGGTTACGGCGACGCTGGCGTTGCTGCGGAAGACGGCCGAGCCGGTGATATTAAGGGTGGAGGTGCCGGTCGCGACGACCACGTTGCCGCGCAGATCGGTGGTGTCGGTGCTGCGGTAGGTGCCGCCGCCGAGGATCAGGCTCGATCCGGGCTGGAAGTCGAGCTCGAACCCGTTGGCGAAGACGGTCTGCCCGGCGTCGGCCTGAACGGTGCCGTTGAAAGCGAACGAGCCGGCGTCCACCAGTTCGAGGTCGCCGAAGCGGGCGTGGAGGGTCCCGGTGTTGGTGGTGCCGTCCCAGTCGTTGGCGGCGTTGATGACAAAGAGGGTGCCGCCGTCGTCGGCATCGATGAGGGAGTTGTTGACGACCTGGGCGTTGACCACGCCGAAGCCGTTGATGCCGAAGACGGCGTCGTTGGTGATGTTGCCGCCGACAAGCGAGCCGCCGCGGAGGCGGACCTCGTTGGCGGCGATGGTGTTCCAGGCGTTGACGACGTTGAGGGTGCCGTCGGTGTCGTTGGTGCCGAGGGTGCCGACATCGAGCAGGGTCGCGTTGGCGTCGAGGGTGAGGGTTCCGTCGTCGGCGAGCAGTTCGGCGTTGCCGTCGAAGTCGATGGCGACGCCGAGGGTGCCGAAGCCGTGCAGGGCGCGGGTGGCGTTGGCCGAGAGCTCGCCGGGCCCGGTGATGCTCCCGCCCTCGAGGCGGTTGGGGTTGGCGAGGTCGCCGCCGGAGATGCGGAGGTTGGTGCCGGCGTCGATGAGGGAGACGCCGCCGGTCGACCCGATGACCACGCGGGCCCCGGTCTCCACGAGGCCGTCGGCGTTCATGGTGCCGTTCATCGCGAGCGTGCTTCCGCTCAGGACGTTGGTGGTGATCACGCCGCTGCCGATGACGTTGAGGACGCCCAGGCTGTTGATCTCCCAACTGTCGTTGGCGTTGTCGAGGTTGACTTCGAGCACACCGCCGACGATGCCGTTGACGGTGAGGATCGCGGTGTCGTTGTTGGGGAAGTTGACGGTCCGGCCGTAGGGGTCGAACGTTGCGGCGTTGATGGTGAGCGGCGCGTCGACCGTGAAGTCGGGGGCCGAGAGCAGGATGACCGGGGTGCCGCCGCCGTCGAGCCCGACCGTGCCACCGGAGAAGTCGAGGGTGGTGGCCTCGTTGACCTGCCCGCCGTTGAAGCGGATGTTGCCGGGCCCGTCGAACCGCGCGTTCTCGGCACCGTTGGCCGAATTGAAGGTGGAGAAGCCCACGACCGCGAGGGTGGCGCCGGCTTCGACATCGACCTCGGCGTCGGAGTTGAAGGTGACGTTGGGGCTGATGCGGGACGAGCCGCTGCCCTGGACGAGGATGTCCGCGTCGTTGGACTGGCCGACGATCGCGTCGTCGCCGACCACGATCGCGCTGCCGGTCACGGTCGGCTCGCCGCCGCCGGTGTTGTTGAGGGTAAGCCGGCGTTCCATGGTCCAGGAGCCGTCGGTGACGGTGAGCGCGAGCTGGCCGGAGTTGAGCGTCAGGAAGTTGTCCGCCCGGTCGTTGCCCTCGAAGCTGTCGAGGTTGAAATCCAGCAGCCCGCCGGCCTCGACGGTGATGACGTTGGTCGCGGCGCCGGCGCCGTCGAAGTCCATGTCGGCGTCGTTGATCACGACCGTCGCGCCAGGCCCGACCGTGAAGGAGGCCTCCTCCCCGATCATCTCGAAATCGACGCCCGCGTTGATGGTGGCGTCGTCGTTGAAGATGATGTGCCCGTTGTTGGCGATCGCGCCGCCGTTCGCGGTGAGGGGCGCGTCGAACTGCAGCGTCCCGTCGGCGTCGAAGACGTTGACCGTCGTCGGCGTGAGCCCGCCGGTCATCGTGATCGGCCCGCCGCGCAGGAACGCAACGTCGGCGGGGATGTTCGGCGTCAACGGCGGGTTCCCGGCGACGAAGCCGTTCTCCACGTTCAGCGTGCCCGAAAACGTCCAGGCGTCTTCGATGTCGAGCGTGCTGTTGTGCGCCAGGTCGATGACGCCGTCGAACGCGTCGCTGAGTTGCACGTCGATGTCGAGGGTCTGGTTGCGCGTGATATCGACGGCGCCGGCACCACCGACCCCGTCGAGCTCGATCCGGGCTTCGCCGTCGATCGCGGCGAGCGTGAGGGTGCGTGCCGTCGGCGAACCGCCGACGAAGATGGGGCCGTCGGCCACCGCCCCGGGGCGGATCACGCCGTCGTTGATGAACACCGGGGTCACCGAGGTGATCCCGTCGCCGTTGCGGATCAGGCCGTGCCCGATGAGCGTGCCGCCGGTTTCGATCTCGAAAACCCCGATGGACGAAGCGTCGATGATCGAGGTGAAGTTCGCGTTGGCGAAGGTGGTGTTGGCGCCGACGGTGACGTTGTAGGCAGACAGCGACGTCGCCGGCGGCCCGGCGGTGTTGCTCTCGCCGGCCCGCAGGATCGTGCCTGCACCGGACAACGTGACGTCACCGTTGACGTCGAGGAAGAACGACTCGGTGTCCAGCGCGATGCTGTTCGACAACGTCAGCGACAGCACCTCGTTGTCGATCGCCATCTCGACGTGGTTGTTGGTGCTGAACACCGCGTCGTCGTCGTCGTCCGGCTCGTCGAGCCCGGTCCAGTTCAGGCCGCTGCCGTTCCAGTCGTTGTCGCCGCCGATCCAGGTGCGGACCGCGCCTTCCGCGGGCATCGCCCACGGCGCCGCGAACAGCGCCGCGACGGCAAGCCACAAGAAACCACGCTCCCGGCGGGGATGGTTATAGATCACTTTGCTGCTCCCTCGTGTGAATCACGTCGGACGGGTGCCCTCGAACACCACCACGGCGTCCCCTAAGGCGACCTCAGGGCAACCCCGGCGAATCCTTGATCCTAACGGTGTGACCGCCGAGATTGAAGGGTCTTCCCCGGGAAACTAGGGACATCCACAATGCCCGCAGTGGATCACGCCCGGCGAAACGCGGCCCGACGCCTCAAAACGCCGACCAGAACCACCGCCAACCCGGCCGGCTCGGGGACGCTCACGCCCGAAACATCCGGCACCGCCGTGTCGCCCCAGTTCAGCAGCACGCCGTCGAGCTCCGCCTGATCGATCAGGCCCGTGGGCAGGTCGGCGAGCCAACCCGCGGGGACGCCCGCCGTGTCTGTGTCCACGCCCCAATTCTGCAACACCAGGTCCAGGTCGGCCTGCTCGACCTGGCCGGAGCCGTTGTAGTCGCCGGCGATGACTACGGACACCTCGACGGAGCTGCTGGTGTAACGCACGTTCCAGGCGCGTGAGAGCCCCGGCGTGCCGAGGACTTCACCGAAAGTCCCGGTGATGGTGCCGTCGGTGGCGAGGATCGTGAACGAATCGTCGAGCGCCGGGACAAACCCGCCGCTGCGCGAGAGGTCGAGCACCGAGTTGGGGCCGAGGAACGCGTCGCCGCGCACCGTGACCTGGTCGAACCCGCTGCCGGGCAGCGGCCCGTCGAACTCGATCGCCAGCGTCCCGGCGTTCATGACGTAATCGCCGGTGATCAGCAGCGTGCCGGGCGGCATGGTTGGATCGAGCGTGCCCCCGTCCTGCACGAGGTCGCCACCAATACTCCGCATGGATAGCACCCCGTCCGTGAAGCTGAAGTCGCCGCCGCTCGTGTGCAAGATACTCTCGACATTGACGGTACCACCGTCAATCGCGAACGAGCCCTCCGCGCCGATGATTACGTTCCGGGTCTCGATCCGGCCGTTCCCCTGCGTGACGACCTGGGCGTAGCCGTTCGAGCCGATCTCGATGCTGTGGGTGGAGGTCGTGCGCAGCGTTCGGTCGTCGCCGACGACCAAAGAGTCACCGAGGGGAAGCCCCGGTTCGATGAAAAGCCGGCCGCCCGTCGCGGTCACGACGCCACGCTGGAAGTCGATCGTCCCGGCACCGGCCAGCGTTCCGAACCGCAGTTCGCCGCCGTCCACCGTGACGACATCACCACCCTCGACGGTCAGCAAATCGGTGCTTTCGAGCTGCTTGTCCGCGGTCAGCGTCAGATCGACCCCCGCCAGCGCGGCGGTGCTGAGCGCTCCGGGCGTGCTCAGCTTGCCGCTGGTCCAGGTCAACGGCGTGTTGAGCTGGTACTGGCCGGCCGTGATGCCGACGAATGGGTTGCCGGTGTCGAGCGTCACCACACCGTCGGAAATCAGGCGGTCCGTCACGAGGTTGCCGGCGATGTGGAGTTGCCCGTTGGCGTAAACGCGCGTGTCGACCGTGACCTCAAACACCGGGCTGGAGCTCGACGGGAGCGGGCCGATGTTCAACGTGGCGGGGTTCCCGGGGCCGACAAAGTCGCCGCCCAGGTACAGCGTTCCATCGACCAGGCCCGAGTTGTCTTCGAGCAGGTTGAGGACGGGGTGGTCGCCGGGCGTGGCGCCCTGCAGTGACAGGTCGCCCTCGAACGTAAACGCACGCGTGGAAATCTCGCCGGCATGGAAGTCGAGCCGGTTCCCCGAACCGATCACGATGGCCTCGGCGACCACACGGCCGCCATTGACCTCGAGCACCTCCGGCGCGCCGCTGAACGAATCGATGTCGATGGTGCCGCCGACTTCCAGATACCCGCCTTCGTTGACCTCGACGGTCCCTCGGTTGCTGAAGTTGCCGACGTTCAGATTGTGGCTGAGCAGCACCCGGGCTTCGGTATTCCCGACCGCGCCGCCGACGGTCAGGCGTGAGGTCGCGCCGTTGCCATTCGCAACATTGATCTGGCCGAGTTCGACCAACGCGCCCTGTTCCACGAGGAGGCTCCCGTTGCCGTCGTTCCCGACCCCGAGCGAAAGCCCCGGGCTGTCGCCGCCGAGTTTGATCAGCCGCGACCCGACGCCGGTCACGAGTATCTGACTCGGGGACGGGTTGGTGCCTACCGACAGGCTGCTCGCGATCCCCAGCGTGCCGCCGGCGGAGACGGTCAGCGTCCCGAGCCCGTCCTCACCGAGGGTGCCGCCGCTGATGATGTCGACCGCGGAGCCCGCCCCGTCGATCAGCACGTGCCCTTCGGACCCCGGCTGGTCGGCGAGATCAAGCCGGTCGATCGAAGCGCGGGCGCCGCCGAGGATGTTCAACGTCCCGGTCCCCTCGAAGCCCACGTCGATCGTGCCGCTCGCGTCCCAGCGACTCCCGACGCCTTGCACCGTGACGTCCGCCGTCTTGCCGTCACCGCCGAGCCGGCTGAAAAACAACGTCACGAGCCGGCCGTTGACAATCTCCACGGAAGAATCGTCGCCCGCCGCGCCCAGCGCGACGTCGAAGCCGGCGTTACCGAGAACCTCGAGGTCGTTCCCGCCGAGATCGAACACAACCCGGTCGTCGGGAACCAGCAGACCTGCGATGGATTGGTCTTGATTCAGCGTGACCGTGTAAGGCCCGCCCTCCAGATCGAACTCGGCGGTCTCGGTAAACAGCGGGGGGCTGCCGTCGAGCCAGTTCGTCGGGTCCTCGAACGCCCCGCCCGCCGCGTTGATCCACTCGTCCGCCGTGGCGGCTGCGCTCAGAACGCACAGCACCGAAACGCTCAGCAAACGAAGCCCGACCCCGAAACGCCGTCGCTCGCCATTAGCCATGTCATCTCCCGAAAGCAGAACGCCGACGCAAAACACTCAGCCCGAAAGCCAGACACCAAGCCATCCCCGGTTCCGGCACCGCCGCCCCCGCCAAACGCGGCGCCGCCGTGTTCCCCCACCCCAGCAGCACGCCGTCCAACTCTTCCTGGTCGATCAACTCGGTCGGCTCGTCGTTCACCCAGCCCGCCGGCACGCCCGTCAGTTCCGTGTTGCGGCCCCAGTTCTGCAGCACCAGGTCCAGGTCGCCCTGTTCCACCTGCCCGCCGCCGTTGTAGTCGCCCGCCAGCCCGCCGATCGGCAGCACGTCGCCCGACACGATCTGGAAGTTGTCCAGCCACGCGTCGCCGCTCAACAAAAAGAACGCGCTGCCGCGCGCCCCGAACGACACCAGCAGCGAGTCCGCGTTCCACTCCCCCTGCACCACGTCGTCCAGCAACATCTCGTTGCCGCCCACGCCCAGCCGCAGATCATCCGCCGACGCGTCGTAGGTAATCGAGAACGTCCCCGTCGATGGCCCGCCGAGACCCAGCAGCTCCTGCGTCTGCGCGTTGTTCGTGCGCGCCGCGCCCACCAGCACCTCGCTGATCACGGTCGTGCCCAGCACCTCCTGCGCCGCCGCGCCGTAACCCACCGCCGCCGAGTCCGTCCCCGCCTCGTCTCGGCCCACGCCGAACACCAGCGTCAACGCGTCGCCGTCGTCGGCACGCTCGCCGTCGAACCCGTTGAACGCGTAGTCCAGCGCCAGCTCGAAGTCCGCCGCCGTCGACATCCGGAACCCCGAAGGCCCGTTGCTCAGGTACAGCGCGTCCGTCGACAAGCTCGGCGGCGAATTCGCGATCACGTTCAACCGCTCGCTGAACTCGAACACGCTCAGCGTCTGCGGCTCGTCCACCACCGTCGTCCACTGCGGACCGGTCACGTTGTCGTTGAAGTCGTCGTCCTGCCCCCACGCCGGCCCGGCTGACACGACCGCACCCAGCGCCCACGCCCACGCCAAACACAACAACCACCGCCGACGCGGGCCCGCCTGATGAACCGGCACCATGATCACTTCGTCCTCGCTTCCCCCCGGTTCGACCGCGCTCGCCGTCCGTGCCCTCTCAATCCTGAGCGGCCATTGTACGGCCACGCCGACGCAGCACCACCCCCCACACCAGAAACCAACCCGCCGAAGGCTCCGGCACGACCGAATCCGCGTTTCCCCCCAACGACGGCGTCGCCGTGCTCCCCCAGTTCAACAACACGCCGTCCAACTCCGCCTGATCCACGATGCCCGAACTCGGCCGCTGGTACACCCACGCGGCCGGGATCGCCGCGAACCCCGTGCCCCAGTGCTGCAACACCAAATCCAGGTCGCCCTGCTCGACCTGACCCGACGCGTTGTAGTCGCCGGCCACCTGCGACGCGATCGCCACGAACCCCAGGTCGTCCACCGCAAAGTCATTGCCGTCGTGGACCGCGCTGTCGTTGACCAGCTCCAGCAGCGCCGTCGTGTTTGCGCCTGACGAGCCCCAGTGGATCACCGTGCGCGCCCACACGCCGTTGCTGCCGGGGGTGAGGAAGGTCGGCCCGACGCGCTGCCCGTTGATGCGCAGGCTGAACTCGGCCGGCGAGAACCACGACGATGTCCACACCGAGAAGTCGTACGACGTCTGCGGCGCGACGGCCACCAGCTGCCGCCAGAACGCCGACGTCGTGTCGTTGCTCCCGTTGACCGCGAGCATGAGGCCCGTGCCTGTCGTGTGATCACCGTAACTCGTCGCCAGAAAGTGCGACGACGCCGGGTCGTCCACCACGTCGTACGACTGCGCCGGCGTGATGTTCCCAGGAACGTAAGAGAAATCACTCGTGAATCCGGTGTTTCCCGCCTCGAAGTTGCCGTTCGACAGCAGGTTCGCTTGCGTCGGTGGTGCCGAGGCAAAAACCACAACCGCTAATCCCACGATGACCCGTAGTCGCAACAGTCCCGCCATCGTTCTCCCTCCTCAACCGATATGAAACCGCCAATACGCAAACCACAGTTTAGCACGCACGCAGCCATCCCCAACCGGCGGGCTCGACCCGATTCCTGACCCGACCGTGCAGCAGGCCGCCTGTATGGAAAGAGTCGCCAAGAAGACCGATCCGCGGCGGTCGCCCTTGATCCGTACGTGGAACCTTTTCCTGCGCACGTTTGGCCCGGTACTTGACCGCGGCGTCTTGACGGGCGGGTAAAATGAATACAGCGAGAGTGGAGCGTGGCCTCCGCGTGGGTGCCAGGTGGGTGAGGGCTTGAGTTCCTTAATCACGAAATGTCGT
>JAUIGU010000009.1 GCA_030432595.1 Phycisphaerae bacterium | reverse complement strand
GCTGCCCCAACACGTCCGACGCCTGCACCGCGTACACCGATGGGTCTTGGGCAAGCTGCTGATCTACACCGCCTACCGATCACTAAGAACCCAGCGATTGAAGGCGGCATGATGCAAAAAGACCCGTTGAGTCGCGGCTAACTTACGTTCTTGAACGACGCGTTCCCTCCTATTTCGTCCGAAGACTCCGACGCCGGCCACGTCCCCGTGCTGCCCGACGCGGTGCTCGAACACCTGGCACCCAAGCCGGGGCAGGCCGTGTTCGACGCAACGCTGGGGCGCGGCGGGCACGCGGCGTTGATCATCCCGCACCTGGCGCCCGGCGGGGTGTACCTCGCCACCGACCTCGACGCCGGCAACCTCGAACACGCCCGCGACCGGCTCACGCCCCTCGCCGAGCAACACGGCGTCGTGTTGCGCCTGCACCACGGCTCGTTCACCGCCCTGCCCGACCTTCTGGATGCCGCCCACCGCGACGGCGCGATCCCGGCCCCCACCGTCGATGGCCTGCTCGCGGACCTGGGCTTCGCGTCCAATCAGGTCGATGACCCAGACCGCGGGCTGTCCTTCAAGCACGACGGGCAGCTGGACATGCGGCTTAACCCGTCGGACGAAGACACACCGACCGCGGCCGATCTGGTGAATTCCCTGCCCCCGGACCAGCTCGCCGACCTGATCTACCAGTTCGGCGAGGAGCGGCTGTCGCGGCGGATCGCGCGAAAGATTGCACAAGCCCGGGCGTCCGAACCGATCCAGACCACTGGGCGGCTTGCGCAGATTGTGCGCTCGGCGTACCCGCCCCCCTCCCGGAAAGGCTCGGGCCGGAGAAAAGGCGCGGCTTCGGGAAGCGGCCACCGCATCGACCCCGCCACGCGGACGTTCCAGGCGTTGCGGATCGCGGTCAACGGCGAGCTGGACGCGCTGGACGCCCTGCTGGCGGCGCTTCCGGATCGGCTGAGCGCCGGCGGGCGGGCCGTGTTCATCAGCTTCCACTCGCTGGAGGACCGCCGGGTCAAACGGGCCTTCTTGAAGTTTCAACAAGATGAACTCGGGCAACGTCTGACCCGCAAGCCCGTCACGGCCGACGACACGGAGAGTCAGGCCAACCCGCGCAGCCGATCCGCCAAGCTGCGCGCGTTCGAGAAAACCCCTTAAAGTACGCTTCCACACCGACGCGGCACCACGGATCCGGGCACGCGTCGCCACTCACGCCTTCTTCATCCCCCTTCACGGACGATCGGGACCATGGCACGCGAAACCAAAGTCGGACTGCTCATCGGGCTGGGCGTCATCCTGCTCGTGGGCATCATCATCTCGGACCACCTGGCCGTCTCGGCCCCGCAGGACGCCGAGGCCCGAGCGACCGCCGCGATGACCGGCTTCGCCGACCAGGCCCAGGAAGGCATCCACCCCGGCCCCGCGCCGACCGCCGCCGACCCGCGCGACCGCAGCGCCGCGACCCCCGAGGCCGGCCATGGCAAAGCCCCCGCCACCGCGCCCAGCGGCACACCGCGCCTCATCGACCAGGAACGCTTCGCCGAGCCCGAACTCGCCGAGCCCGACCAGCGCGTGCCCGAAACCCAGTCCGCCCGGCGCGGCCCGGCCCTGGCCGACCTGCCCGCCCCGCCCACCGCGTGGCGCGCCCTGGACATCTCGCCGGACAACGATCCCCTTAACAAGCCCGAGTCCTTTGAGAACACACCCGCCGGCGGAACCGTTTCCGCAGCCGGACCTCCACTCGAAGACGCCCAAAACAATCCCAGCGGCATCGCGCTCGACCCCGGCGACCTCCCCGCCGCCGGCCCCGCGCAACCCGTCGCCCCGGTCCAGCGCCAGGAAGGCGCCGAGTTGATCCACTACGTCGAGGCCGGCGACACGCTGCCCGCCTTGGCCGCGCGGTACTACAACGACTCCGCCTACCAGGCGTCCATCGCTCAGGCCAACCGCGGGGCGCTCAACCCCGACGGCTCGCTGATCCCCGGCACCCGGCTGCTCATCCCCAACCGCGCCGGGCACATCCCGCCCCAGGCCGCCCCGGCCACCGCCGGCGCGCCGGGCGAACCCACGCTCATGGCCACCGGGTTGTTCGAGCCCGCCGTCGGTGTCGCCGCGCCCGGCGAGGCCCCGCGCACCGTGCGCTCGGTCGCCGACATGACCGAGTCCCGCGAGCGCACCGTCGAGGTCCAGCCCGGCGACTCGCTCTCCAAACTCGCCGAGCGCCACCTGGGCAGCCAATCGAAGTACCTCGAACTCTACGAGGCCAATAAGGACCAACTCGAGTCCCCCGACCGCGTCGTCGTGGGCATGAAGCTCCGCCTGCCCGCCGCCACGGCGAGCCTGGCCGCCGCGACGCCCACGGCCGGCGAGGCTGCATCCGGCGCCGGGACCACCACCACGGCCGCCGCCGACCCCGCCCCGCCCGCCCGCGCCGCCGTCAAGACCTACACCGTCCAGACCGGCGACAACCTCTCGGCCATCGCCGAAAAAGCCCTGGGCGACCGCAACCGCTGGCGCGAAATCTTCGAAGCCAACCAGGACCGCCTCGACTCCCCCGACCGCGTGAAGGTCGGCCAGGAACTGCGGCTGCCGAGTTGAACCAAGAGAAACGCAAGAAACGCAGAAAACACACGAAACGCAAGAAAAGGGGCAAAACGTCCCGAATTGATATCTGGATTTCCTGCGTTTTTTGCGTTTGTTGATTTTCCTGCGTTTTTCCCATGCTCCACCGCCTCCTGATCACGCTTGCGGGGTGCTGCGTCATCGGGGTCGCGCTGCTCGAACTGCGCCGGCAACGGCTCGAACTCCTGCACGACATGGCGTCGCTGCACCTGGAGATGGACCGCCAGCGCAAGGCGACCTGGGACCTGCAATACCGCATCGTCGAAGAGACCAGCCCGCCCAGGCTGCTCGCCGCGCTGGACCGCCTGCAGATCCCCACCCGCCCCGTGCCCGGTGAAGCCGGCGAGCCGACGCCGATGCCGGCCGTCCCCGTGCCGGCGTCAAACGCGACGCACACGCGTGTCGGGGGTTCCCCACGATGAACGGCGACGCCCCCTCCAACCCGGATCATCAACGAGCAGCGCCGGACGTTGGCCATTCGGAAATCGGCCATCCACAATCGGAAATGCCCCCCGCCCCCTGGCCCGACCCGCCGACCGGGCCGGCGCTCAAACCGCCGCAGCGCGACGCCGCGCGGCGCGCCCTCTGGGCCGGCCGCATCTGCGTGAGTTTCCTGACCATCGCCCTGCTCGCCCTGCTCGGGCGCGTCGCACAATTACAACAGCGCCCCGATGCGCGCGTCACCGCGATGCTCGACCACCAGGCCAGCGTCCACACCCTCGACGCCCGGCGCGGGATGCTCCTGGACCGCCGCGGCCGGCCGCTGGCCAACACGCGCGTCGCGTACCGGCTGTTCGTCGATCCCGCCATCCTCGACGACCCCGCGGGCCTGTCCGCGACCGTCGGCTACACGCTGGGCTACAACCCGGTCGAGCTCGAGATGGCCATGGCGCAGCGCCCGGACTCGCGCTACGTCATCCTCGACCCGCGCGTCCCGGACCCCAAGATCGAACCCACGCGTCAACTCGTCGCATCGACGCGCGGCCTGGCGCTCGAGCCGTACCTCGTGCGTGACTACCCGCAGGGCCAACTGGCGGGCCAGGTCGTCGGCTTCGTCGACCGCGACGGCAAGGGGATCGAAGGCCTGGAACGCGTCTTCAACGATCAACTCGCCGGCGCGTCGGGCGGCTACCGGTTGCTGCGTGATTCGCGACGCCGGCCGCTGTGGATCGACCGCGCGTACGAAGCGCCGCACGACGGCAACGCCCTGCGCCTGACGCTCGACCTGAACCTGCAACAGATCGCCGAGGCCGAGCTGATGGCGACGCTCGACAAGTTCAACGCCAAGGCCGGGCAGATGGTCGTGCTGGACCCGGTGACCGGCGACGTGCTGGCGATGGCGAACGTGCCGCGCGTCGATCCCGCCGACGCGGGCAACCTGGACCCCGACCTGCGGCGCAACCGCGCGGTGACGGACGTGTTCGAGCCCGGCTCGATCTTCAAGCCCTTCGTCTGGGCCGCCGCCACCGAGCTGGGTGCCGCCGACCCGCGCGAGATGCTCGAGTGTTCCGCTGAAGGCTGGTGGAAGCCGACGCGCGGCCCGATCCTCCGCGACGCCCACCCGCACGGCACGATCTCCTGGGAAGAAGTCCTCGTGCTCTCGTCCAACATCGGCATGGGCATCGTCGCCGAGCGCCTGGGCAAGCAGGGCCTGTACGACATCGTCGCCGATTTCGGTTTCGGCGAAACCACGGACTCACAACTCCCGGGCGAACTGCCCGGGATCCTGCGCGACGTCGAGGGGTGGTCCTGGACCGACCTCACGCGCATCCCGATGGGCCAGGGCATCGCGGTCACGCCACTCCAGGTCACCCGCGCGTTCTGCGCGATCGCGAACGACGGCGTGCTCGTGACGCCGCGCGTCGTGGTCGAAGAAGACGCGACCGAAAAACAGATCGATCCGCCGTCGCGCGTCCTCTCGCCCGACACCGCGTTGCAGACCCGACAGGTCCTCCGCCGCGTCATGACCGAGGGCACCGGACGCAAAGCCAACTCCGATCGGTACGAGATGTTCGGCAAGTCCGGCACGGCCCAGCTCCCGGACTTCGAGAACGGCGGGTACCTCGAAAACGGCTACGTCTCGTCCTTCGTCGCCGGCGCGCCGCTGGACCGGCCGCGCCTGGTGGTGGGATGCTTCATCCACGAGCCCGACAAGTCCATCGGGCACTACGGCGGCGCCGTCGCGGGCCCCGCGGTGATGCGCTTCATGGAGCAGGCGCTCGACTACCTCGGCCAGAACCCCGCCGACGCCTACGACGCGACACTCGCGGCGCAATAACGCACCTCCACGCGCGACGCATCCCTTTGTCGCTATCATCGCCGCGTGAACGGAACACCACGGATTCGTCGTCTTCACCTGCTCGCTTTTTGCGTGTTGGTGCTCACCGTCGGCCCCGGCTGCGTGTCGTGGAAACCGGTGTTCCTGCCACTGCTACGATCGCTTTTGAGCATCTTTTCCTGAGTTATCCCATGCCCGACCTTCTCCAGACGCCCTTCCGCAAGTTTCACGAGCAGCACGGCGCGAAGTTCGTCGAGTTCGCGGGATGGGAGATGCCGCTGCACTACGGATCCGTCATCGAGGAGCACCAGCAGTGCCGAAACTCCGGCGCACTCTTCGACGTGTCGCACATGGGGCGGATCAGCGTCACGGGCCGGCACGCGCGGAAGTTTCTCGAGACCGTGCTCACGCGCAAGGTCACGGACATGGAAGAGAAGCAGTGCCGGTATTCCATGGTGTGCAATGCTTCCGGCGGGGTGCTGGACGACGTGATCGTCTACCGCTTCGACGACCACTGGATCCTCGTGGTCAACGCGAGCAACCGTTTGAAGCTGCTTGCACACTTCCACGACGTGATCGGCCGGGAAGACATGACCGTCCGCCTCGAAGACCTGACGCCCAAGACCGCGATGGTCGCCCTCCAAGGTCCGAAGGTCATGGAAAAGATCGGCGAGTTCAGCAAAGAGATCCCGACGCTCAAGAAGTACCGCTTCACCCTGAAGAACCTGATGATCCTCAAGATGACCGTGTCACGCACCGGGTACACGGGCGAGGACGGCGTCGAGATCATGATGGGCGCGAACATGGCATCGATGGCGGTGAAGCTGCTGCTCAAGGACGCGTCGGCGCCGGACGCGGTGATCAAGCCGGCCGGCCTGGGGGCGCGCGACACGCTGCGGCTCGAAGCGGGCATGCCGCTGTACGGGCACGAGCTCACGGAGGACACCGACCCGCTCTCGGCCGGCCTGGGCTTTGCGGTGTCGCTGGACAAGCACGAAGCGGTCGAGGGCCAGCCGCTCGTGCCGCGCTTCATCGGGCAGGACGCGCTGGAGAAGCTCGCCGCCGATGGCCCGCCGAAGGAATTGATCGGGCTCAAGCTCGACGGCAAGCGCACGCCACGGCAGGACGGCGACGTGATGAAGGACGACGCGTCTATCGGCGCGGTGACGTCGGGGTGCCTGTCGCCGACACTGGGCGTGCCGATCGCGATGGCGTACGTGCCGCGCGGCGCGGTGTCGGCCGGCGACACGCTGCGGGTCGCGGTCGGGGCGCAGTACGCGGAAGCGCAGGTGGTGGAACTGCCGTTCTACAAGGCCACGTGAACAACTCCCCTCCCTCCGGGAGGGGCTGGGGGAGGGTGCTCGACCGATCGCGTGCTGTCGGGCGATTCGTAGCCGCTGCATCGCAGCACCCTCCCCTGACCCCTCCCGAAGGGAGGGGATATAGAAGGCAGCGACACGTCTCTTCAGTCGGGTGACACAAGCCCGTCCGACATCCGCCCCTCGACTTCCGCGTCGTACGTCCTTAGTTCCAGCACCGACAGCAGGTAGGCCAGCGTCGACTCGGCGCCCTGGTTGCGGTTGGTGCCGTCGGCGTGGAGGCCGTCGCGGCAGCCGCCGGTGACCGGGTCGTGCAGCGGCTCGTTCAGGTCGTTGCGGCCGAGGAACCAGGTGAAGCACATCCAGGCCTGGCGTTCCCAGAAGTCGCGAGCATTTCCGTTTTCGGCGGCGGGATCGAAGGTGGTGTCGAGTTCGGCGAAGCGCGCCGCGTCGAGGCACGCATCGACGAGCGCGTAGGCCTCGAGTGGCTGCTGGTCGAACGCGGCGCGCGTGCCGTCGCGCGGCAACCAGCCGTCGTTACCGATCACGGAAAGATGGGGTTGGCCGTCCAGATTCTCCGACATCTGTTGCGCGATCAGCCAGCGCAGTGTCGTGAACCCGGCGCGGAGGTAGTCCGCGTGACCCAGCGTCTGCCCGGCCAGCAGCAGCGCGTGCGGCGGCTTGGCGTTGTCGTAGGTCACGATGTCTTCCCACCACGGCCAGTCGTCGCCGGCGTGCCGCTCCCATGCTTCAAACAGCCACGACGCGAGCTTGCCCAGCACCTGCCGCGAGATGCCGTGCTGTGGTTCGTGCAGCAGGTAACGCTGCACGCCGAAGAGCGCGAACGCCCACGAACGGAAGTGCCGAAGCTCCAGCATGCCCGGCAGCGCCCGGCGGTACACGTCCGCCGCGAGGTCGCGAAGGTTCGGCGTCGGCGCGTGCGCGACCGTCTCGCCCAGGGACCAAAACGCCCGGCCCTGGCTGTCCTCGCTGCCGACGTCTTCGAGCCAGCGCCGGTCGTAGCCCATGAAGTTGCGGAAGCGCCCGCCCCCGGGGTCCTCGCCGCCGCGCTGGTTGAACGCGTAAACGACGAACATGAGGTACCGGTGCAGCGAGACCACGGTTTCGTCGTGCCCTTCGAGCGCGGCGTGCCGGAGGCCGGCGATGAGGCCCCGGGCGTTGTCGTCGATGCAGTAGCCGTGGTTGGGGTCGGGCGTGGCGTAACGGGCGTGCTGGAACAGCCCGGTGTCGTCGGTGAGGCGTTGGAGCTGCCGCAGGTCGATCTGGGGCCAAGCGGGCGTCGGCGCAGCAGGGACCGGGTTCATCACGGCGTCCGGGCTCGGGCTCGGGGGTTGGGCGGTCATGCTGGCGGAGAGGCTTGAAACCGTAGGGGCTTAGGAATCCGGCGGGCGGGCCCTATGATACGGTTTGTGTTCGTGCTTTCCCGGCTTTGCCTGTCTGACCACCGGCGGCAAACTCGGCCACGTTGTCGCCGGATCAAGATGTTTCATGAAGTGGTTGCCCCGCCTCTGCGAAACCAGTGCTAGCCGAGTCGCGCGTCGCACGGCCGTCGCCTGCCTGTCCGTGCTCGTTGCGTTCGCCGTATCCACCCCGCCCGCGCGCGGCCAGGATGGCCCGGTCACCGACGAGGAGATCCAGCGCGCCATCGAGATTCTGCGCGGCAACCTCTACCGCATGCAGGACGCCCGCACCGGCGGGTGGTTCGGCACCCACGACGAGACCCCCGAACTCGACGACCCCAAGCACGACGGCGGGCTCGCGGTCCTGGCCACCTACGCGCTGCTGGCCTCCGGCGAATCGCCCGAGATCAACCCGGACCTGGCCAAGGCCCTGACCTTCGTCGAAGCCACCCAGCGCGAGCACTGGGATGAGGTCGATGGCACCTACGTCGTCGGCCTCCGCAACCACATCTGGCCGCTGCTGCCGCGCGAGGTCTACGGCCCGGCGATGGAGCGCGACACGCAACGCCTGATCCGCGGGGCCGGACGCGCCGGCACGTTCAGCTATCTGCTCTCCGAGCCGCCCGAACCCGAGAACTGGGACCACAGCACCACGCAGTACGGCGTGCTGGGTCTGTGGGAGGCGGCGAAGGTCGGCCTGCGCGTGCCGGACAACTTCTGGGAACGCACCGCCGACCACTTCATCGAGACCCAGTTCCCCGACGGCGGGTGGAGCTACCGCAAAGACAACGAGGTCTCCGAGTCGATGACCTGCGCCGGGCTGACCGTCCTGTGCATCGCCCAACAACAGCTCGAACGCGACGGCCGCAAGCCCAACGCGAGACTCCAGGCGGCCATCGACCGCGGGCTCGACCGCCTCGACGCCATGTTCGACGAGGACAAGACCACCTACGGCGGCAGCGGCTACTTCATCTACAGCGTCGAACGCGTCGGCCTGGCCACCGGACGCAGCCGCTTCGGCTCGGGCGACGACGGCAAGGGCACCGACTGGTTCGACAACTTCGCCCGCTACATCATCAAGCGCGTCAACCGGCCCAGCGACGGCGTCCACAGCCAGGTCGTCAACAGCTCGTTCTTCCTCATGTTCCTCTCGCGCGGCGCCGTGCCGGTCTTCATCAACAAGCTCTCGCTCGAGGGCACGCAGGAGTGGAACAACCGCCCCAACGACATCTACTTCCTCGCCAAGCACCTCTCCGACACCTTTGAACAAGAACTGAACTGGAAAGTCATCCCGCTGGACTGGGAGCTGGAGCACTGGCTCGGGCCACCGCTCTCGTACCTGTCGATCGAGGAACCGATCGAGGTAACGGACGAGCAGGCGCAACGGATCAAGCAATACCTCGACCTGGGCGGGTTGTTGTTCATCAACCCCGAGGGGCGAACGCCGGCCATCGTGCGCTCGGTCAACGGTCTGATCGACAAGATGTATCCCGGGAAGCAACTCGAGCGCGTCGCCGACGACCACCCGGCGTTGAACCTGTGGAAGCCCGTGCCGGGCCGACCGAAACTCAGCGCCCTGAACAACGGCGTGCGCGACCTGATCCTGGTGCCCGAGGACGACTGGGGCCTGGACTGGCAGCGCGGCGGGCGCAACGCCGAGCGGGCGTACATCGCCGGCGGCAACCTGTTCCTCTACACCAGCGGGTACCGCCGGCTCGAGGGGCGGTCGTCGCTGCGCTTCCCGCAAGACCCCGAAACGCCCAAAGGCCCGGCCGTCACCGTCGCCGTCACCGGTCCCGACCCCGACCTCGAGCCCCGGCTCTGGGAACACCTGCGGCGGACGCTCGGCGGCGCGGGCGGCGCCGACCTCACCGTCGTCCGCCAGCCGCTCGAATCCCTCGGCGAGAACGTGCAGGTCGGCGATACCTCGGTCACGCCGGACCTGGTCCACGTCGTCGGCTTCGACGACACCCCGCTCCCCGACGCGGCGCTCGACGCGCTCGACGCCTACACCCAGGCCGGCGGCACGGTGCTGATCGAAAACCTCGGCGGGCGCGGCACGTTTGCCTCCACCGTCGAGAACCAGATCACCGGACGCGTCGGCGCCCCCAGTGAGCGGCTGTCGCGCTACGAGCCGTTGTTCGAGGCCGGCCCGAAAGGCACCGCCGACATCAGCCGCGTGACGTACCGCGCATTCTCCGTCCGCAACTACGCCACCGACAACAAGCCGCGTCTCGTGGCCTTCCGCATCGACGACCGGCCCGCGATCCTCGTCTCCGGCGAAGACCTCTCGCTCGCGGCGCTGGGCGTGCGCCACTGGAACCTGCACGGCTACAGCCCCGACTCGGCCCGGCAACTGCTGACCAACATTGTGCTGCACGCGAAGCGCTGAGAACATTTCTACAGCGAGCCGGCCCGTGTCGGGCCGGTTTGAACGGAGAAAAGTCCGAGACACCGGGGCGACACGCCCCGGCTCGCTTTCGCACGGTCAACCGCCGTACCCGTCCGGGTGTTTCTGGAACCACGCCCACGCGTGCTGCGCCATCGTCTCGGGGTCTTTGACCGACGCCTCCCACCCCAGCGCGTCCTTGATCTTCCGCGGGTCGGCGTAGAGCGACGGCGGGTCGCCCGGGCGGCGGTCGCCGGTCTTGACCGTGAAGTCCACGCCCGTGACCTTTTTGACCGCGTCGATGATCTGCTTGACCGAGAAGCCGTGGCCGGTGCCGAGGTTGAAGATCATTTCCTTGCGGTCGGGTTTGCGCGGGTCCAGCGCGTTCATGACCGTGACGTGCGCGTCGATCAAATCGCAGACGTGGATGTAGTCGCGGACGCAGGTGCCGTCGGGCGTGTCGTAGTCGGTGCCGAAGATCGTCGCCGAGTCGCGCTTGCCCAGCGCGGTGTTGAGCAATACGGGGATCAGGTGCGTCTCGGGCTCGTGGTCCTCGCCGATCCGGCCTTGCGGATCACTGCCTGCGACGTTGAAGTAGCGCAGCGCCGCGTACGCGAAATCTTTGTCGGCGGCGGCCTCATCCGCAAAGACGCGCTCGACGAACAGCTTGCTCGCGCCGTAGGGGTTGATCGGGGCCTGGGGCGTGTCCTCGGTGATGGGCATGGTGGCCGGCTCGCCGTAGGTCGCGCAGGTCGAGGAGTGGACGAGCTTGCGGACGCCCGCGTTGCGCATCGCTTCGAGCAGCGAGATCACGCCGGCGGTGTTGTTGCGGTAGTAGATCAGCGGCTGCTCGACGGACTCACCGACGTACGCTAACGCCGCGAAGTTCATGACCGCCTCGACGCCGTGCTCTTTGAGCGCAGCCGCGATGGTGTCGGTGTCCCCGAGGTCGCATTGCACAAGCGGGATCGCCGGGTCGATGGCGTCGAGCGCTTCTCGGTGTCCACGGAACAGGTTGTCGAGGACGACGACGTCGTGCCCGTCTTCGTGCAGGCGCAGCACCGCATGCGACCCGATGTACCCCGCCCCGCCGGTGACCAGAACCTTCATGCGACTCTCCTTCGACCGGTCGCTCACGCTCCCGGCTCGTTGTGTGGTGTCTGTCGGAGCCGGGAGCGTGAGCGACCGGTTGTTCCGTGCTTAACGCCCGGGCTTCTCGCGCCCGAGCCGGTCCACGCCCATCGTGACCACAAAGCCCAGCAGGATCAACCCGACGCTGCCGGCGACCTGCGTCGCGCTCGGCGCGAAAAACTCGGTGGGCACGTCCTCCGCGTCCACCGGCTCTCCCGACGCCTCAAATACCCACGACACCACACCCTGCTCGTCGGTGACCGACGCAATCGCCTGCCCCTTGATCACCATCTCGGCGTGCGGTGTCGCGCCGCGCTGAAACGGCCACAACCCCACCACCGCCCCCAGCAACAACCCGAGCAACACGCCCAGCGTCGCCAACTCGTAGCGCTTCAGCAGCCATCGCAACAGGTTGCTCACGCCGACCACGCCGATCAGCACGCCCAGCCCGACCGGCAGCACGACCGCCATGCCGACGTCCGTCAGCACCTCGAAGTCGCGCGCTTTCAAGCCTTCCTTGAACGCGTCCACCCCCGCGAGGATCGGCACATACACGCCCAGTACCAGCAGCAGGTACCCGCCGCTGACGCCGGGCAAGATCATCGCCGCCGCCCCCGCGACGCCCGCCAACAGCATGAACACGAAGCCGGTGTTCGCGCCGTCGCCCGCCGCCCCCGACGACTGCGCGACCGCCAGCGCCGCCATGCCGATGAAGCCGACGAGCGCGCCAACCCACACCGCCGCGTTGGGTTTGCGTTGGGCGTCGCCGCCGCGGACCAGCCGCCACACCACCGGCACGCCGCCCAGCGTCAGCCCGATGAACACGCTGTACATCGCCCAGCGGTGATGCACCACCAGTTCCTTCACCGGCCCGGCCAACAGCACGATCGCCAGCAGCGCCGCGGCCACCACCGTGCCCAGCACCACCACCGACGCCTTGCGGAACTTCAGCGTCGTCACCTCGCCGATCGCGGCAATGAACCGCGGGTACACGCCGGCCGCCAGCAGCATCGTCCCGCCCGAGATCCCCGGCACCAGGTTCGCCAACCCCATCAGTACGCCGCCCAGCGCCGAACGCGCAGCCAACGGTGCCAACGGCACAACTGCATCGGGGTGCGCGGGATTCTCGGACGCGGAGTCGGCGGGCGTGTCGGTCGGGTCACTCATGGCCGTGTTGTATCGGCGAGATCGCCGCGGCGCATCGACACGCCCCGCACTCCGTCACGCCCCGGGCGTGCCCGGCGGCAGCGGCTCGACCGGCTCGCCGGGTTTCAGTTCGCCGCGCCGGTACTTGCCCCAGTAGTTGCTCAAGCGCTTCTTCACCAGCGGCGCGAGGATGATGCCGCCCAGGATGTTCGGCAACGCGCAGCTCAGCAGCATCGCGTCCGCCGAGTCGATCACCGCGCCCAGCGACGCCACCGAGCCGACGAAAACACAGAACACGAACACCAGCCTGAACACGATCACGCTCTTGATGCCGAACAGGTAACCCCAGGCGCGTTCGCCGTAGTAGCACCACGAGATCATCGTCGAGAACGCGAAGAGCATGATGCTCACCGCCAGGATCAGCGGGAACTGCAGCGTCTGCATCACCGGCCGCGACTCGAACGCCCACAGCGTCACCGCCGCGCCGCCGTCGATGCCCTGCTGGTAAGCCCCCGTAATCAGCACCACCATGCCGGTCATGAAGCAGATGACGATCGTGTCTACGAACGGCTCGAGCGACGCGACCAGGCCTTCCCGCACCGGCTCGTCGGTCTTGGCCGCCGAGTGCGCGACCGCGGACGAACCGATGCCCGCCTCGCTGGAAAACGCCGCACGTTGGAACCCGACCATCATCGCGCCCAGCACGCCGCCCAGGCCCGCTTCGGGGCTCCACGCCTCGCGGAAGATCAGTCCGATCAGCGACGGCAACTGTTCCGCGTTGTTCAGGATGATGAAACTGCACGCCGCGACGTAGATCGTCGCCATCACCGGCACGATGATCGACGTCGCCGCGCCGATCCGCCCGATCCCGCCGATCACCACCACCGCGACCATCGCCGCCATCAAGAGCCCGTACCCCACGCTGCCCGCCCGCCGTGCGCCGTCCATGTTGTCGTCGGCCACGAACGGCTGGACAAACTGATCGAAGAACGCCTCGAAGCTCTGGTTCGCCTGGAACATGTTCCCGCCGCCCAGCGCCGCGCCCATCAGGAACACCGCGAAGACGACCGCCAGCACCTTGCCCAGCGGGGCCAGCGCCGGGCTGACCTGTTTGAGCCCACGGTCGATGAAGAACATCGGGCCGCCGGACATCGTGCCGTCTTCGTTCTTCACGCGGAACATCTGCGCCAGCGTGGTCTCGTGGAACTTGCTGGTCATGCCGAACAGGCCGAGGAACATCATCCAGAACAGCGCGCCCGGGCCACCGGTCACCATCGCGATGGACACGCCGGCGATGTTGCCCAGCCCCACCGTCGCGGACAACGCCGACGTCAGCGCCCGGAAAGGCGTGATGTCGCCCGTGTCGTCGGAGGCCTGCCACTTGCCGCGCACGATCTGGATCGCGTGCCGGAAGCCACGCACGTTGATAAAACCGTGATAGACCGTGTAGAACACCGCACCGAACGCGAGCCAGACCACAAGGAAGGGCAGCTGCGTCTCTTCGCCGAACGCCCCGAAGCTGATGTCGAAAAACAGCGTCCAGAAGATAAAGCCATTGATCGGGTCGAGGATGCTATTGAAGACCTCTTCCAATCCACCGGCCGACTCGGCATCGGCGTTAGGGGCAGGGTCCGCGGCGTCCGCCCCTTCGACCGTCTCGGACACTGCCTCTTCCGTGAGGGTGCCTTCCGGTGCCGCGGGCGTGTCCGCGACCTCGGCTTGAACCGGCGACGCTTCGGGGGCCGCGGGTTCCTGCGCCGTGGCGGGCACGGACGCAAAGGTGAACAGCACCAGTGCAAGCAACAGGCAGAACGGGCGGCGATGATGGACAGCAATCATGTCGAGGGGTTCCGTGGCGACGCCGGGACGAGCGGGACATAAAGACATGCAGGCGTGCCGCAGTGTAACGGCTCGCGACGCAGTGTTATGAAATCTCGACGCGGTCGTGTGGGACGCGTGAAGAACATCGTCATCGTCTTTCGATCACGAATCGCTGGCGACGCCCGGATCGTTCCGCACCATCCGCGGGAAACCCAGCCGCTGCGTGACCTGGCGGTTGAGTTGGTTGAGCAGCTCGTTGACCTTGGCCGGGTCGCGGCGGGCCTCGAAGCTGCCGGTCATCGTCGCGGTGCCCAAGAGGTCGGCGAAGCGGTCGGAGCGCGTGTCGAGGCGCACGGTCGCGTCCCACAGGTCGGCGGTCAGTTCGGCGGGGCCGGGCTTGGACCCGGGGAACAGGAAGCCGGCCCCGACGTAGACACCGACCTGCCCGGCGTTGCGGACGTCGCCGTCGGGGTCGTCGGCGAACACGAGGTACGAGATTGTGCAGTTGGTCGCGGTCTCTTCCAACGGCGTGCGCCCGGCGCGCGGCCGCCAGAACAGCCGGACCACCGCGGCCTGCGTCGGGCTCGCTTCGTCGCCGTCGAGCAGCACGAAGGTCACGGTGTTGTCGTCCGCCTCGCGGTAATACGCGGTATCGAAGCGGCCGCGCAGGCTGACCGGAGCGCTGTCGGCGTCCGCCTGCCCGCGCAGCGTGAGGCCGGCGGGGTTGCCGATTGAGCAGGAGGCGGACGAAAGTAGGACCGTAGTCAGTAGACAGTAGACAGGAGCAAGAAAAGCACTCCGCAGCAATGCTGAATTGCTACTGACTCCTGACTCCTGACTACTGACTACTTCCGTCACGTCGCCGCCCCCTCGATCACGACCTGCTCGAACGCCGACGACGACTTCGCGTCCTGCTCGGGTTCCTGGGCCGGGTTCTTGAGGCCCAGCAGGTCGAGCGCGTTACGTTCGACGATGCCGCGCAGTTGTTCGCGGGGGATGCTGGGCATCGGCGTGCCCTGCGTCAGCGTGTTGACGCTGTAGAGCGTGACGATCGCCTTCTCGGGCTCGCACGCGGGGAAGCCCGAGCCGAACAGCACTTGGTTCATCACGCTCGCCTGGTACGCGGCGACCAGCGCGTTGTAGAGCTGCCACGGCCGGAGCACCAGGCCCGACACGTCGGTGAAGACGCCGGGGTGCTTGGCCAGCAGCGACACGGTCTGGTTGGGCCAAGGATCGCCGAGGCTGCCGACGACGAGCTTGAGCGTCGGGAAGCTGCGAGCGACCTCGTCGAGCAGGTACGGCTGGCCGAACTCCATCTTTGCGCTGCGTGCCAACTCCGAGCCGGTCTCGACGTAGACGGGCAGCCGTTTCTGTTCGCAGGCCTCGAAGAGCGCCATCGCGTCGGTCGAGCAGGGGTGGAAGCCGGCCGCGGTGGGGCTGATCGACACGCCGGCCAACCGCAGATCGACGGCTTCGTCCACAGCCTCGCGCGGGTTGCCATAAGACGGGTCGATGCCGGCAAACCCCAGCAGCGTGTCGGGGCTGCGCTTCACCGCGTCGGCGACCTTGGCGGCGGGGATGCGGGCGTCGAGCAGCTCGCTGTGCAGGCCGTGCACCACCGCGCAGGACACGGGCGCCATCGCGGTCTCGTGGGTGTCGAAGGACGCGGTCGCCTGGTCCCAGGGCCCGAGGCGGCGGCGGCGCGCCTGCTCGGCCACGGCGGGGCCCAGGTCGTCCAGCGCGTCCCAGATGCGGGTGTGGAGGTCAACGATCATGCGCGGACATCGGCGGCGGCACAAAACGTGGGCGAGGCCACAGGCGACATGTTACCGGGGGGTGAGCGGCGGGGGCAAAACGGCTCCAACGAGCCGCGACCGTGAGGGAGCGGGTTAGGGGCCGGTGTCGGCGCGGACGGGCAGCCCGCTCCCTGACGGTCGCGGCTCGTTAAGAAAAGTTCAAGCGTTCGCCGCGTCGTAATCCGCCGTGGACTTCAGGGATTCGAGCTGGCCCGGGTCAGTCGGCTTGACGCGGATGAGCCAGCCCTGGCCGTACGGGTCGCGGTTGATGGTTTCGGGTGCGTCGATGACGGCCTGGTTGACCTCGACCACCTCGCCGTCGATCCCGCAGAACAGGTCACTGGTCGCCTTGACCGACTCGATCTCGCCGAAGGTCTCGCCGGCCTTGATCGCGCCGCTGTCTTTGCTGACCTCGACGTAGGTGATGTCGGTGAGCTCTTCGACGGCGAAGTTGCTGATGCCGATGGTGACGGTGCCGTCGTCCTCGGGCTTGTGCCACTCGTGCGAGTCGAGGTAGCGGCGGTCGGTCGGGGTGGGCGCGGGGGTGGACATAGACGACTCCAATCGGCACGGGCTACGGACCACCGAAAGGTTACAGAAAGTCGGAAGCCCACGGATTGAAACCGTGGGCTTCGAGGGATCTTCACGCTTCCATCAAGGCTCAGCGCCCGTACCGCCCGCCGTCGGCGGTTGCCTGCTTGGACAAACGCTTGTGGACGTAGAGCGCTTCGAGCACGAGCTCGCCGGCCGAGGCGAGTTGCTGCGGGTCGTCGGGATCCAGGCCCAGCTCGGGCGCGAGCTCTTTCGCGGCGTCGAGCAGGCCGTCGACGTGCTTCATGGACGCGACGGCGTCGGCGGCGCTGGTCTCGTCGCCCAGCGTCAGCTTCAACCCCTCGGCAAACGCATCGGCGACGTGTTCGTAGTCGTCGATCTCGGCAACCTGATCGAAAACCTTCTTCACAGCCTCGCCCAGCAGCGACTCGACCAGGCGGTCCTCGGTTTCCTGCCCGTCCTCGGCGATCAAAAGCTCGATCTTGCCTCGCGTTGCGGCGAGCATGTGCGGCAGATCACACACGCGCGGCATCACCGGGTCCTCCCCCGTCAACAACCCGCGGCGCTCGGCGGCGCTCACGAGCGTTTCGAGGCACGCGATCGAGCAACGCACGCTCACGCCCGACGCCTGGTTGATGTGCGAACTGGTCCGGGCCTCGGCCACGAGCATCTCGATCACGGTGCGCAAATAGTCCGGCACGAGCACCTTGGGCGTTTTCAGGTCGGTCGGGTCGCCGTGCGGTGCGTCGCCGTTGCGCGAAGTCCACGCGTTTTCGTTCGTGATGCGCACGGCCTCGCCGATGGTCCGCGGGTAGTGCGTGCGGATCACGCTGCCGATGCGGTCCTTGAGCGGCGTGACGATGCGCCCGCGGTTGGTGTAGTCCTCCGGGTTCGCGCTGAACACCAAGGTCAAATCCAGCGGCAAACGGATCGGGTAGCCGCGCACCTGGATGTCGCGCTCTTCGAGCACGTTGAACAAGCCCACCTGGATGCGCGGCGCGAGGTCGGGCAATTCGTTGACCGCGAAGATGCCGCGGTTGGTGCGCGGGATCAATCCCAGGTGCATCGTCTCTTCGTCGCTGAGGTACCGCCCTTCCGCGTGCTTGACGATGTCGATTTCGCCGATGAGGTCGGCGATGGTGACGTCGGGCGTGGCGAGTTTCTCGTGGAAGCGCTCGTGCCGGGCGAGCCAGCGGACGGGCGTGTCGTCGCCGTGTTCTTCAACGAGGCGTTTGCCCTTGCCCGTCATGGGGTGCGTCGGGTCGTCGGGCATCTCGCAGCCGTCGATGACCGGGCACCACGCGTCGAGCAGCGCGGGCAGTTGGCGGATGATGCGGGTCTTGGCCTGGCCGCGCAGGCCCAGGAGCAGCAGGTCGTGCCGGCTGAACAGGGCGTGGATGATCTGCGGGAGGACGGTGCCCTCGTAGCCGCGCACGCCGGGGAAGACGTCGTCGCCGGCGCGGAGCCGGGCGATGAGGTTTTCGCGGAGTTCCTGCTTGACGGGTCGGTAGCGGTAGCCGGTTTCGCGGAGCCGGCCGAGCGTGTCGGCGTGCGGCGGGGCGTCGGCGGGGGCGAGGGGTTGCGGCATGCCCAAGCGTAGGCGCGGCGTCGGGCGTGTCACACCGGTTTTGGCCGGGGCGCGGCGGGGGCGTTATGGTGGTCGGCCGCGTCCCGGGCGGCGTCCGCCCACGGCCACTTACCCGGCCCTTCGCCGGCGCGTCCGATGGTCTCGGAGAACCCCGACTTGAGCCCGCCGCCCGATCCCCGCCCTGCCGGCCCCCGGAGCAAGATGCTGGCCGCCGTCAGCTCGCCCTGGGCCAGCGAGAAGCTGGTCAAGCCCATCGCCGACCTGGCCCGCCGGCTCGACGCCGAGGTGCTCATCGCCCACGTCGCCACCGTGCAGGACGAGGACGACCACGAGTCCGAAGCCACCGAGCGCGGCGAGCAGACCCTCAAACTCATGGTCGAAGGCCTGACCAACGCCGGCGTCGAGGCCGACGGCGTCATGCTCTTCTCCGACGACACGCCCAAGGCGATCCTCAACACCGCCCGGGCCCGCGACTGCACCATGATCGCGCTGGGGCTCACGGGCAAGGGCGTGCTCAAACGCCTCATCGCCGGCGACGTCCCCGCCAACCTCATCCGCCAGACCGACCTGCCCGTGCTGCTGCTGCCGGCGAACTGGGACGGGGCGATCTGAACAAACCCGAATCGCCCGGTTTCCCCTCGCACGAACGGGTCGCTTCCCCGACGCGTCCAAGTGCCGTGACACATTCCATTCGGCGTTCCGCCCCGCGCATCCCGCACCACCCGCGCGACCCGCAGCCTCTCCCCACTTCCCCGGCCTGACCCGCTCCAGCCGGCGCACGCACCGACCGATATCCACCCAAGCGCCCGGCACGCCCGGGCCTCGCCTTCGTAGCGGAGGGTTGCCGTGCCCGTTGTCAAGAACCTCGACCTCGAAGCCACGACCGAGCAGACCGAATCGGTCGCGCGCGTCACCATGCCCGGGCTGTCGAAAACCACCTTCGACAAAGGCACCGAACCCCTCGACGAGCCCGGCTCGGGCACCGGGCTCTACCTGGTCGTGATCGTGCTGGCCGCCATCGCGCTGCGCGTGTTCCTGGCCATGCTCGGCCCGGGCATGGAGCCCGACCTCGCGCTCGACGCCGCCGCCCAACACCACCAGCAGCTCGGCGAAGCGCTCGTGGACCACCAACGCTTCGCCCTGCCCGTCGATGAACTCTCCGCGACCTTCCAGGCCCGTGCGGAGGGCCCGCCCCACACCGTCGCCGAGGCCGCCGCCCGGTTCAACCGCCTGCAGGAGCAGCGCGGCGAGGTCGATGCCGTCTTCGCCGACGGCCTGCGCCCCGAGACCCGCGCCCTGCCCGGCATGCCGACCCTCATGAGCCTCTTCGCGCTCACCGGGCTGCCGCTGACCATCCTGATCCTCGCGCAGTGCGTGGTCGGCGGGCTGCTCGCATGGCCGGCCTACCTCGTAGTCTCGGGCATGCTCAAGCAGCGCACCGCCGCGTTGCTCGTGGCCGTGCTCGTCGCGGCGCACCCGGGCATGATCGCCGCGGCGCTCACGCTCGACGGAACGATCTGGGTGTGCACGCTGGTCGTGCTCGCCCTGGTCCCGATCGCGCAGACCTGGTTCACCAGCGGGATCGGATTGTGCGGCGGCGGCCTGGCGCTGGGCCTCGCGTCCCTGTTCCAGCCGTGGGTCGTGCTGATCGCGCCGTTCGTCGCCGCGTGGCGCGCCTGGCGCGAGCGCTCGCTAGGCACCGCGGGGTGGTGCGCCGTACTCGTCGTCGCCGCCGCCGTGCCCCCGGGCGCGTGGGCGTTCCGCAACTACCAGCTCGGGCGCGGCCTGACCCTGACCACCGACGCCCGCGTCGATCTAGCGTTCGGCATCCCCGCCGAGATCGCCGCCACCGATTCCGCCGGCGAGTTCCTCCATGACCGCCCCGCCGCCGTCGCCGCCGCCTGGACCGACTTCACCCAAGCCCTCGCCGAATCCGACGACGCTCACGCCGCACCGGTCCTCTACGCCTTCGCCCGGGACCGCACGCTCGGCGACCCGATCGGCTACCTCCGCTACCAGACCCGACACGCCCGCAACCTCACCCTCGACCACTCCGCCGAACTCATCCTCCCGCGCATGGGCATCCCCTACGAAACGTCCGGCGTCCTCGCCGGCCTCATCGGGCAGTCCACCAGCGTCGAAGCCCGCGACCCCGTCGCCCGCTGGATCACCGAGGTCTGGATCGGCCTCAACCTCGCGCTCCTGGCCGGCATGGTCGTGGGCGTCACCTTCGGGCTCGTCCGCCGCCAATTCGCCATCGTCGCGACCGTGATCGGCGTCGGCGTCGTCTGGCTGGTCTTCACGCCCTCATGGGCCGGCGAAACCTCCCGCCTTCCCCTGCTGCTGATCCAGGGCCTGACCATCGGCATCGCCGCCATGCCCGCCGCGCCCAAGAAGCCCAAGAAAGCGAAGATCGGCGACTTCGACGCCGTCGTCCCCGACGCCGGCTTCACCATCGGCCCGCGCAGCGACGGCCATGACCCGCTTCAACCCGCCGCCACCGGACCCGGCGGCCCGTCCTTCGGCTTCAGCGGGAGCGACGACGACGAGCCCACCGGCGGCCGGCCGATCTGACTTCGCCCCACACGCGCCCCTCACGCGCGCGTTGTTACCGGACTTAAGTCAATCCACCGACCCGCTCGGCGCTCCCCACGCCGCGTCTATCCGTGCGCCCCGCCATTTCGCCCCGGCCGCACCGACGCGACTTCATCGCCGCCCCGGTTCCGACGATGACGCCTGTAACGGTTGTGCACGCGCCACCAGCGCGACGCCACCCCTTAAGCCGTGCCCTGAGCAACACGAAGGGCCGGATCACCCCACCGCTGCTCGCCACCAACCCCCAAACCCCAACCGCCGCCCATGCCCACCGCCGCCCCCGCCATCGCCGTGATCGTCACCTCCTTCCGCGATGGCGCCAACCTCGAACGCGCCCTGTGCTCCGCCCTCGATCAGGGCTACGCCCACCGCGAAGTCCACGTCGTCACCGACGCCCAGGACGACGACACCCTCACCATGCTCGCCATGTACGACGGCCGGCTCGCGTCCTGGTCCACCGGCGGGGACGCCGGCCCCGCCGCCGCCATCAACCACACCCGCGCCCGCACCACCGCCGAACTGATCGTCGTCCTCGACGCCGAACACGTCCTCCTCCCCGGCGCCCTCGAAGAAACCGCCCGCGCCGCGTCCAAACACCCCACCGCCGCCTGGTTCGTCGGCGACACCGAACTCCTCGACGACCACGACGACTTCGTCGGCCGACGCTTCCACGACGCCGACGCCACCCTCGCCGACCTGCTCCACCACCCCCAAGGCCCGCCGCCCCTGCCCGCCTGCGCCTTCCGTGCCACCACCCTCGAACTCGTCGGCGGCGTCGACCCGCAATTCCGGCACGCCTTCGGCGACGAACTGATCCTCCGCCTGCTCGACCACGGCCTCCGCCCCGCCCACATCCCCACCGCCACCGCCGCGCAGCACGCCACCCCCCAACCCCCACTCAACCCCCAAGCCGGTGCTGAGGCGCATCGCGACGAAGCGCCGGGTCACCCCGCTTCGCATCAACCCACAAACCCCGCCATCGCCCCCACCCTCCAACACCACCGCGAAACCCTCGCCCTGCTCCACCGCTACGCCGACCGCCTCGCCCCCGCGCAGCGCTTCACCCTCTGGCAATCCAACCAGCAACGAAAACGCATCCACGCCCTCGCCGAATCGCAAGCGCAGCACCACCCGTCCCGCGCATCGCTCTGGGCCCAAGCTTTGCAAAACCCCTGGTGGCTCGCCGACCCCGACTACCGCCGCCACCTCCTCCACGGCACACCGAACACCGCGATCGAGCAACGCAAGGCGGCGTGAGCTAAAGCCAAAACCCTTCGCACCCCCGGAGCAGACCCTACAAATGGGAGGTCCGACCGGCGGACTTTCATACATGCGAGCCACCTGCTGTTAGCATCCATGCGTGCTGGATGCGGCATCCGATCCACGCTGGGCGAAAATCCAACACCACCCGCTGGACGACCCGGCGGCCGACCTGCCGTTTACCCGGCGGCTCGCGCGCGAGAACCGCTGGCCGCTGGACTTCGCCGTGCGAGTTGTCCGGGAGTATCGGCGGTTCTGCTACCTCGCCATCGCAGCCGGCCATCCCGTCACGCCGTCGGACGAGATCGATCAGGCTTGGCACCTCCACCTGCTATACACCCGCGACTATTGGGAGGTGTTCTGCCCCGACGTGCTGGGCACTGCGCTGCACCACGGCCCGACGCGCGGCGGATCGACCGAGGCCACCCGCTACGACGAGCAGTACCGCCGAACCCTCAACAGCTACGCCGAAGCGTTTAACCAGCCAGCCCCGACCGACGTGTGGCCCCCACCGGCCGTACGTTTCGGCCCGCGCATAATCGGCGTGCGCGTCCTGCCGCACGAGACCTGGCTGATCCGCAAGTGGTGGCGACGCCCCTGATAACCCCTCCGGAGGACTCCAACGATGCTGACGGTGACCGTATGGCCGCTGAGTTGGATCTACACCGACACGGCCAACGCGTTTCTGATTCCTTTTCTGATGCTGTCGGGTTTTTCGTTTGTGCTCTGCGTCGTGCTGCGTGAATTCGGGGCTAGGGTCTCGGCCGAGACCGAGGTCATTGAACCGGCCGAATTAGAAGTCTACGAAGCCGCGTACCTCAGTGGCGACACCGAGCGGGTCGCCGACGCCGCGATGGCGGGGATGTACCGCGGCGGACGCATCGGTTTCGACAAGCCCCGCCGCGTGCGCGTCAAGGCCGAGGGGTCCGACGCGTTCGGTTCGCCCACGCACACCGTCCACGAGATTGCATTGGCGGGCGGCCGGGTCAAGGACGTCCGCAAAGCCGTTGCGCACGGCATCGACAAGATCGAGTACGGCCTCGTGAAGCGCGGCCTGGCGCTGAGCAAGAAGAACCGCTGGAAGTGGCGCTGGGCGTCGGCAAGCCCGTTCGTGCTGCTGAGCGTGGCCGGCGTGTGGCGCATCTGGGTCGGGTGGCAACGCGGGGAGTCGTTCGGGATCGTAATCGTCCTGACCATCGTCACAATGCTGGCCGCGCTGATCGCCGGCTGCGGCGGCATGCTCGCAACGCGCGAAGGCAAGCGCGCTGTCCGCAAATGCAAATGCGAGCGCACGAAGAGGATGCTCACCAAAGCTGGAAGCTCCGGCGACTGGGCGTGGCTTTGCGCCCTCTACGGCGTGAACGCCCTGCCCAAAGACGGCACCGAAGAAATACACCGCGCCCTTGCCCACGGCACCAGCGGCAGCAGCGATGGCGACGCCGATGGCGACAACGGGTGCTCGGGGTGCAGCGGCTGCGGCGGGTGCGGGGGCTGCGGCGACTGAGCGCGGCGGACCTGCTACCTTCCCCTCATGCTCGCCCAGGTGCACAGCTTCGTCTTGCACGGGATCGAGCCCGGGGCCTGTGAGGTCGAGGTCGACGTCGCCGAGACCGACTTTCCGGGCAAGCCCGTCGTTGTCGGACTCCCCGACACCGCCGTCAAGGAAGCCATCGAACGCGTTCAGGCCGCGATCGTCAACTCCGGCTTCGCGATGCCTGCCGGGCGCATCACCGTCAACCTCGCGCCGGCGGACGTTCCAAAAAGTGGCCCGCGTTATGACTTGGCGATTGCGCTGGGCTTGTTGCTCGCGCAGCGCCTCATCCAAACCGACGCGCACAAGAAGCTTCTCTTCGCCGGCGAGCTCGCGCTCGACGGGCGCATCCGGCCGGTGTCCGGCGTCATCAACCTCGCGCTGCTCGCGCAGCAGATGAACATGGCCGGCGTGGTCGTCCCCGTCGCCAACGCCGCCGAGGCCTCGGCCGTGCACGGCATCGACGTGTTCGCCGCCGACTCGCTCGCCGCCGTCGTCGCGCACCTCAACGCCGAACACGTGATCGAGCCCACGCCGCCCGCCGCGTTCGACCCGGCGAATCTAGCCCCCGCCGACGCGCCCGACTTCGCCGACATCCGCGGGCAGGAAGGCGCCAAACGCGCGCTCATGATCGCCGCCGCCGGCAACCACAACGTCCTCATGATCGGCCCGCCCGGCAGCGGCAAGACGCTCATGGCCAGGGCGATGCCGTCGATCCTCCCGCCGCTGTCGCGCGACGAGGCCTTGGAAGTGACGCGCGTCTACTCCGCCGTCGGTGCCGTGCCTGTCGACACGCCGCTCATCCACCAGCGCCCCGTCCGCGCCCCGCACCACACCGCGTCCACCGTCGCCGTCATTGGCGGCGGCATCCATCCCCGCCCCGGCGAGGTCTCGCTCGCCCACCACGGCGTCCTGTTCCTCGACGAGATGCCCGAGTTCCCGCGCACGGTGTTGGAAACCCTGCGCCAACCGCTCGAAGACCACCACGTCACCATCGCGCGGGCGCAGGGTGTCGTGACGTTTCCGGCCAGGTTTATGTTGCTTGCGGCCATGAATCCGACTCCAAAAGGAACGAAATCCCCCGACGCCGCCGGGCAACGCGCGATGGACCGCTACCTCTCGCGCCTCTCGGGCCCGCTCATCGACCGCGTCGACCTCCATGTGGATGTCCCGCCCGTCCCGCACGACCGGCTCATGTCCCTCAAGCCCGGCGTCGCCTCGTCCGAATTGCGCGCCCAAGTCCTCAAAGCCCGAATAATCCAGTCCCAACGCAACGGCGGCCCGCTCCGCCCCAACGCCGCGCTGTCCCACGCACAGCTCGACAAGCTCGCCCCCTTAGACGCCCAAGGCGCAGACCTCTTGAAGCGCGCGATGACCGACCTCGGCCTCAGCGCCCGCGCCTACGACAAGGTCCGCCGCATCGCCCGCACCCTCGCCGACCTCGAAGGCATCGACGCCATCACGACGAACCACGTCGCCGAGGCGATCCAATACCGCCAGCTCGACCGGCAACTGTGAACCCGGCGAGCACCAGCCAACCCACCACGGGCTCGGGCACCGGCACGATCCGCCCGTCGCGCACGTGGTACAGATCGGTGCCCTCCATCGTGTTGCCGGCGCGGGTGTAAAAGTACGGCCCCAAACCCCCAAACGCAGGGGCCGAGCCGAAATAAGCAAAGCTCCCGGATGCATCCGCCGTAAACGTGAGCTGCGCGACCGCGAAGTCGTCCATATTGATGATGCCGTGGGTCGCCACCGGGTTGTACGATTGGCTGATCTTCATCGCGTCAAAAAAGATTGGCGTTGTTTCTGAATCATCAAGCTGGGTCGCGCCGAGCCCAAAGCCGGGCAACGCGATCCCATCCGGCCAACGCAGTGCCCCCTGCGCCACGAACGTCCCGAACGCCAGATCAGGGATCTGATCGACGGCCGGCTGCGAAGGCGGGTAATAGTTCGGGTAGCCGTTCAATCGTGCCGCCTCGTAGGCCTCGGAACTGCCTGAATAAAAGGGATTGTCGATCGGGTTGTCGATGTGGATGATCGAGCCTTGATCCAGTTCGACCAGCAGCTGAGAAACACCGTTTTCGTAGTAGCCGTCGAAATCAATGAACAAAGCGTTCGACACCACCGCCGTGCCGTCGCTCAGCGTGCCCGGTGTCGATTCGATCCGGAACCCCGTGATCTGCGCAGCGGCAGGCATCACCATCGAAAGGGCCAACGCCCCCGGGCAAACGAAACCTCGCAGCTTCATGCAACCATGATATGCCGGGTTGCGGCATTCCACGACAGAAGCGTCGATGCCCGCACGAAATAGAACCACCTACGCGAGCGCGTCACGACCCCCCCGCCACCACCCACACCACGATCACGACGACGATCAACACCACCGCCACCCACTTCACCCACGCCGCGCCCTCGCCGGCCCGGCCGAACCGATCCGCGTCCGTGACCCAGTGCCCGCACCCCGGGCAGCGCTCCGCGTCGTCGTACACGTCGCCGCCGCACTCGGGGCATGCGAAGATCTGCTCTTCTTCGTCCGCGTCGTCCAAACCTTCGTCGAAGTCGCCGTAGTCGTCGTCCCGGTCGTGCATGACCACCAATGTAGACGCGTCCGCACGCCACCCCCAACACCGACCGGTCGCTCACGCTCCCGGCTCTGAAAGCACGAGCGAACGACGGAGCCGGGCGCATCCGCGAACGCGGAGGAATCACGGCCAGTACCACCAGTCACGCTCGCCCTCGGTCGGGGCCGCCGGTCGATACACCCGCGTGGGGCTGGTCCGCCTCTGGTAGAGGCGAAGCTCCGCGAGATGCGCTTCCGCGAGCTTCTGCTGCTCAGTCACGGCAAGAATATCCTCGTCGATCCTCGCCAAATCTCCAGCCGCTGCCTCATCGCCACTGCTCACCAGCGTCGCCTGCGCCTCGTATTCTTCTTGCAAGCGCTTGAGTTCGTCGGCCGCCCGATCACGTTCACGGAGATGCATCTCGAAAAGCTGCTCAAGGGGGTTGTGATACTGCGAGATCATTCGATGCTGCAGGTAAGCAGTAACCCACGCGTCCAACACGGTCTGCGCATCGATTCGACCCGGCAACGTCACCGACAATTCGAGCAACGATGAATCCGGAACTCGATGCACACTGATCCGCTCTCTCAACGCTGCCGTGGCCAGCCGCACGTCGCCGTCAAAGGGCTTGAACCAGTCGGTGTTGCGGACCGAGGGCCACTGGATCGACGCGCGCAACACGTCGTCGGACATCAACAGCTCATGCTGGCGGTCGATGGACGCGATCAACGTCCGTGACTCTTGATTGTTTTTCGGGGGCAGAGGCACGAAGTTTGATGTATTCGGCAAATCGACTACGTTCAACTGCGTCTCCGACCGGTACCACGGCCCCGTCACCGCGGACACGCCGGCCCACACGCCCAGCAGCGTCACCGGCAGCAGCACCAGCAACACACTCACGACCACGGCTCGGGTTGGCAACGCGCGCTGCGACATCCATCGACCTCAATCAACCACACCCCGGCCCCCGCGATACGCGGGCTGCGACATGGACCCAAAACGCCACTCCCCCGGCCCTACGCGGGCGCGCCACCCCCGGTTCTGACGATTCCCCCGGATTCGCAGACCTGGGAGATCAACCGACCGATCAACCGCCACACACAAACGCCCGCGCGTGAACCAATGTCAGCCGCCGCCCCACGGGCTGCGCGCCGTGCGCAGATTCTGGTCGCTCGGCGCGCACTGCGTTGCAGTGCGGCTGAAAACATAAATCATTGCGTCTCCGTGCTCTCCGCGCCCTCTGTGCCTCCGTGGTTCAATCTTCTGCGCGACAATGTGTGCCCGCGCCCCGAAGTGACCCGGGAGTCAAACACTTCCGGGGGTGCCCGCAGGTCGTTGTGGGGTTCCAGGTCGGTGAGGCCGTGTCTCGGGAAAACGCAGCGTTCCTCTCATCGGCCGACGGGCCGGTCACGAACGTCGACGGGACACACGCCAAGGGAGTCCGATCCGAACGCACGGCTCGCCGGGGCTTCCGTTTCAAGTGAGGCAGGCGACCAACCTGTGGCACTTGGACCGGACGCGTGGTGCTGCGTGAAGTGGGAGCCGCCGCCGCGTGGAGTGTGAAGCTCGGCCCTGGTGAAGGTGGTGATATAAAGCGGCCGACGGTGTCGGCCGTTCGGGGCGCGTGTTTGCGAGCGCTCGACGGCGGCCACCGGTCGCCGCTTTATATGGCTGCCGGCTCTTTGACAAGTGAAGCAGGGGCGTTGTCGCTCCACCTTTGCAGGAAGAAGAGACCGAGCAACGCATGTCAATGCGGTGCCCACCCCCACACAAGTCTGCGCCGACCGTTTCAGTCGTCATCGAGCGGGCGTCGCCGTTCGACACCCGCTGTTCCTCGGCGCAGCCGTGCTCCGGGGGCGCTCGGCCGATCCACCACGTCCGCCATCCTCGGAGTGCTTACACAACCAGCCTCGTGACGTGTGGGCATAGAGAGCGCATGTGGCACTAAGCGCAGACATCCGACATCGCATCAAGCGCGGACTGGATGCGGCGGCGCTCATCGGGCCGGAAGCGTTGCATGGGCTCGGCCATGAAATCGTCACAGATGGCCAGGCACGACAACGCGCACTTGATGCCCTTGATGGTCGACGATGCGTGCCGACCGACCCGGTACAAGCGGGAGACGGCCAAGACTTGACCTTGTAGGGCCCGCGTATCTTCGATGTTTCCGGCTTCCGCCGCTTCGAGCAGACGCACATAGAGACGGGGAAAGACGTTCGCGCCGCCGGAGACGCCGCCGTGCCCGCCCATCAAGACGGCGGCCGCGAGCTGTTCTTCGGGCCCGATCAGGATCGTCTTATCTGGGCAACGCTCGGCCATCATCGCGCGGGCGTGCTGGAAATAGGTGAGGTCGCCGCCGCTGTCTTTGAACGCAACGACGTTGGGGTGGCCCATCACCTCCGCGAGCGTGTCCAGCTCGATCGGGGTCTTGGTGCAGGCGGGCATGTTGTAAAGCACGACCGGCAGTGGCGCGTCCGTGGCGATGCATTGCAGGTAGCCCGCCAGCTCCGGCTGGCCGGCCGGGAAGTAGTAAGGCGGCGCCACGACCACGGCCAAGGCTCCGTGTTGAGCGGCGTGTTCCGCGAGACGCAGGGACTCGCGGATGGACGTGTCGGTGATCCCCACCAGCACGGGGACGCGCCGGGCGACCGCCCGGCAAGTGTGTTCGACCATCTCGCGACGGAGTGGGTACGACAGGCTGGGGCCTTCGCCGGTCGTGCCCAGGACAAAGATGCCGTGGACGCGCCGGATAAGGCGCAGGCGGCGTACGCCCGTGCCGTGGAAATCGAACCCGACGATGCGCGTCTGCTCTTCGAGTTCGACCAACTCAACAAGCGCATCGGGCAGCGCCCCGAGGCGCGGGCGGAGCGTTTGGAATCCAATCTGGCGTTAGTCAAAGAGCGCGACGACCTGACCGTGGAGTACGCCGACGTCCTGAACCAGCTTGGCCGATCCGACGAGGCGTTGGCGTTGATCGCGTCGCGGACGTTCCAGCCGTGGGAAGGCGGAGAGGGGCGTGTGCTCGGCCAGTACGAACGCGCCCACCTGAACCTGGGCCGGCAGGCACTGCAAAACAACCAACCCGACAAGGCGAAGGAGCACTTCGCGGCCGCGATCGAATGCCCCGTCAACCTCGGCGAGGCCCGCCACCTGCTCGCGAACGCCGCCGACCTGCACTACTGGCTGGGCGAAGCCTGCGCCCGGAGCGACGAGCCCGAGTTGGCAATGCGTCACTGGCAAAGCGCCGCCGAAGCCCGCGGCGACTTCCAGGAGATGCAGGTGATGGCGTTCTCGGAGATGACCTACTACTCCGCGTTGGCGATGCGTCGGCTGGGCCGTGACGACGAGTCGCAGCACCTCGCCGAAGCGCTCCTGGCCTACGCCGAAGCGCTCGAGCACGAACCCGCGAAGATCGACTACTTCGCGACGTCCCTGCCCACGATGCTGCTGTTCACCGACGACCTTCAGCAGCGCCAGACCGCGACGGCCTTGTTCCTGCAGGCTCAGGCGTTGATCCTGCTGCCGCGGGCCTTGGAAGCGCAAGAACGCCTGATGCGCGTGCTGACGATCGACCCCAACCATCCGCTGGCCGCCGACCTGTTGAGAATGACCGAACGTGGGGCGCGTTGATCGGGGGAGTGTCGGCGTTGATCGGCCGGCTGTTCGACTGCCAAAGCCGGGGTGTGGCCCCTCCACCAAGACAAAGTGATGCACGAACAAAGCCCGCGTTCGCCGAACGCGGGCTACGGGGGAGATATGTTTGTATTTTGAACGGCTTCGGAGCCGGGTGGTACCGTCTATACTGGGCGGCGTTCAACGCGCCTTGTGGCCTGCGGGGGCGGGATTTACAATCTCGGGCCGGGTCGGGGGTGGTCGGCGTGGCCGGCCTGTGGTGCCCTTGCCCGCTTTTTTGCCGCCGTTACGGAGCAGCGTTCATGGCCAAGATGTTTTACACCCTCGATGAAGCCGCCGAGAAGCTGGGCGTCAGCGCCGACGCGGTCAAGGAGATGGCCAGCGAGGGCAAGCTCCAGCAGTTCCGCGACCGCGACAAGCTGATGTTCAAGCGCGATCAGGTCGACGGCTTGGCGGCGAGCTCCGGCTCGTCGGGCGCGATCCCGATCTCCGGCGACTCGTCCATGGGCGGCGCGTCCGCGACGGGCAGCTCCATGATCCTGCTCGACGACTCGGGCGACACCAAGATCGACGACGCGGTCGAAGACGAAGACCCGCGCGAAGCCTCGGGCGTGTCGGTGTTCGACACCGGCGAGGTCGAGCCGGCCGACCCGATGGCCCAGACGCAGGTCACCTCCGGTCGCAGCACCCCCGACGACGATGAAGAACTGGCGCTCGAGTCCGTCGGTTCGGGCTCGGGCCTGCTGGACCTGACGCGCGAGTCGGACGACACGTCGCTGGGCGCCGAGTTGCTGGACGAGATTTACCCGGCCGGCGACGAGTCGGGGTCGGACTTCAAGATGGAATCGTCGGTCGGGTCGTCGGGCGTGTTCGACGGCGCGATGTCGATGGAGACCGGGACGCAGGGCCCATCGGGCCTGGAGCACCTGGGCGGGTCGAGCGCCGAGGCGAGCGCGGTGTTCGAGTCGCCGGCGCCGGCCGCGGGGGCCGCGGCGGTGGGGACCGCGACGTACGCGTCGGACGAGTACGACCCGGTGGGGTCGGGTTTGTCGGCGGGCCTGCTCTTCGCGGCGCTGCTGGCGTTGGCGGCGGGGCTGCTGGTCGTGGCCTCGGCCGTGATGGGCCACCGCAGCCAACTCATGACCTTCTTCTTCGACGGCGACAAGTCCAACGTGATGCTCTACCTCACCGTCCCGCTGCTGGCGGCGATGGTGGTCTTCGGGGCGATCGGCCTATTCGTCGGCAAGAGCGCCCGCGGCTGAAGCGGAAAACGCAAGAACTTCATAAAACGCAGGAAACTCAGGAAATCAGACACGCTTTCACGGTCGCCGTGGGTGATGCCTGAATTTCCTGCGTTTCTTGTCTTTCTTGCGTTTCCTGCGTTTAATATCCGCCATGCTCAGCGCGTACGCACGGAACGAGTGGACGGTGATCGCGGTCGTTGGCGTCTTGCTGACGCTGAGCGCGGTGGTGGTCGGGTGGTGGTGGCTTGCGCCGCTGCCGGTGGTGCTGGCGGTGGGCGGTTTACTGTTCTTCCGCGACCCGGTTCGCAAGCCGCCGACGCAGCGCGGGGTGGTGCTGGCGGTGTGCGACGGGCGGGTGTCGTCGGTGCACGAGGTGGCGCACTTCGAGCCGTTCGACGGGCCGGCGACGTGCGTGCGGGTGTTCATGTCGGTGTTCGATGTGCATCTCAACCGTGCGCCGTGCCACGGACGCGTCGCGTCGATCACTCACCACGACGGCCGGCACGGCAACACACTCAACCCGCAGAGCATCGAGGACAACGAGTCAACGACCACGGTGCTCGTCCACCACGGCAAGGGCCACCCGGTCGCGGCGGTGCGTCAGGTCGCGGGGCTGTTGGCGCGGACGATTCACAACGCGCTGGACGTCGGGCAGGTCGTGCAGCGCGGTCAGCGGATCGGGATCATCAAGCTCGGCTCGACGACGGAGTTGTATCTCCCGGCGGGCCTGGAGCCGACGGTGCAGGTCATGCAGGGGCAGAAGGTCAAGGCGGGCGTGACGGTGCTGGCGAGCGTGGCGTCGGGCGACGCGCAGGCGCGCGACTGAAAACGCGCGGGTTGCGATTCGGTGGGTTGTTCGGTGGGTGGATTCGTTCAGGGATCGGGGGTGGCGGACGCGGCCGGCGTCCACTGCAGAATCGTCACGGGCGTGGCGGCGGTGTCGGTCATGCCTTCGCCGTCGGCCTGCTCGACCTTCTGCACATACAGGTGCAGCTCGCCCTGTGTACGCCAGAGCGCGGGGTCGTACGCCGGCTCCCACATGCCGACGCTGTAATCGGTGAGGTCTTCCAGTTCCCACTGCTTCTTCGACGGGTCGCGGTTGGTCGCGACGGTGACGACGCTGCCGCGCTCCTGGTCGCGGAAGACGACGTGCACGGTCGGCGTGTCGTCGTCCTGGTCTTGTGCGATGGCGATCTGCGGGCGCGAGATGGGGATGCGTTTGGTGCCGCCGCCGCTGAGCGAGAACGGCTCGGTGCGTTTCCCGACGATCTGGCGTTGCCAGCGGTTGCCGTCGTGGTGGATCATCCAGAACTGCGGGACCTCGGTGTTGGGCGGGCGGAAGTACGTCGCGATGTACGGCCGGCCGTTGCCGTCGGCGGCGATGGAGGTCTGGTTGATCAGCTCGTGGCGCTGCGGGATCTTCATCGCGTACTCGCTGGTGCGCTCCGTGATCGGGATGGTGTAGGGCTTGCCGCGGCTGGTGACCCACGTCTGCCCGGCGTCGGGGCTGTAGGCGTAGGCCAGGTCGTGGTTGGACGCGACGTCCCAGGTCTCGCGCCAGACCCACGCGACGTGGACGCCGCCTTTGCCGTCGACGCAGGCCTGCCAGTAGGCGTTGCGCTGGTCTTCGCCGTCGATGAGTTTGTCGTGCAAGCGGCTCCAGGTTTGGGTGGACGGGTCGTAGCGGTTGACGACGAGGTTGCCGCGTCCGCTGGAGCCGTCGCGGTACATGAACAGGAGCCGACCGTCGGGCAGGTCGAAGAACTGCGGGTAGGTGACGTTGTCTTCAAGCGGACCGCCTTCAACCATCGACATCTTGCCGGCGAGTTCGAGGCCGAACGGCTCGGTGGACTTGGCGTAGCGGAGCGGGTGGCCGTGGTGGTCCCAGGCGACGTGGAGGTAGCCGTCGCCGTCGATGCCGAGGTTGACGCCGTTATGGGCGTCCTGGGCGTGCCCGGTGTATTGCGTGACGTGGGTCTCCCAGTCGTCGGTGCCGACGGTGCGTTTGGCGAGGACGACGCGGGCCTGATCGTCGTAGTAGCCGACGACCTGGGTGCCGTCGCGAGAGGTCACGGCGTTGGTGCGGAAAATCGTGGCGTTGACGGAGTTTCTGGCCCATCCGTCGGGGGCGACGGTGGAGACGTGGGTCTGGGCACCGATGGGGGCGGCGAACAGGGCACCGATTACACAGAGGGCGGACAAGCCGAGCCGCGAGAAAACGGGTGAGGATTGCATGGGAAGCCTTTCTGGGCGGACTGAGACGGGCCGGGCGGAGGCGAGAATCGACGCTTTGGATCATAGGGCGTTGCTGGCATCTTGCAAGAGCAAGGCCGATTTATTGCAAACGATATAATTTGCAGGATCTTGCAAGGGTGTCATTCGGAGTACTGGGCGGACTGACCGGGTTGGCCGAGATGTCGTGAAGGCTCGAAAAAGCAGGCAAAATGCAGAAAATCACGGATTCGATCGCTTCAATCGTTCGCGTCGGTGAGTTGAACCGGATGCGGCGGGTACGCCGCCGCTGCCCTGCAACACAATAAACATGTTTTCATATATTTCAGGGTTGACTGTGGTTTGCAACGGATGTATCTTTCAGGTTCCAGTCGGTCGGTTTCCGTCGTCATTTGCCGGCCGGCGTCTGTTTTGATTTGAGCGGCAAGCTCGCTGGTCGTGTGGTTCCTTTCACAAGAGCCGAGACTTCGGCCCTGCCTTCCAAGCTTTCTGGCGAGTTGTTGGATCGTGCCTCGCCTTCACCGCGTCTGAGCCTGTTTTCTGAATCTTGTTTTTCTGACCCTTTCTCCAGGAGGAATTTGAATCATGAAGCGTTCTCTTCTCACCACCGCGTTTGCTTTGACCTTTGCCGGCGCCGCGTCGGCCGGTCCGGTCGGGCTGATCGATGACTTCGAGCTGCCGGGCCTGACCGATTACACGCAGTACAAGGTGCTCGACCAGGGCGCCGCGACCAACACGGTCTTCGACGACGCGGCGGGCGTGCTGGGCGTGACCGGCGTCGGTGCCGACGGCGCCGAGCAGACCCTGCTGCTGCGCGGCGACTACACGCTCGAGGTGTTCGAGGAACTGATCGTGGACGGCCCGGCCGCCATCGGCGGCGCGAACGACCTGGGCCTGGCGATCGGCCAGACGCCGACGGGTCTGGTCGGGGCCGGCGACAACCGCAGCCTCGCGGACTTCCTGTTCGTCTCGTTCCGTTCGCCGACGCAGCTCAACAGCCGCGGCTTCAACGGCAACAGCGAGGTCGGCCAGGTGCAGTCGTTCGGCGTGACGGCCGACGCGGTGTTCATCGCCCGCACCGACACCAACGAGGTCGAGCTGGGCTGGTACGACGGCGCGACCCGCAACGTGATGCGGACCGAGACCGTCGCCACGACGGACATCTTCAACAACGTCGGCTTCTACACCGACGTGCGCGGGGATGGCAACACGGCCGGCGACCTGGACAACCTGCGGATCGGGCTGGTGCCCGAGCCGGCGAGCCTGGCGCTGCTGGGCCTGGGCGGCCTGGCGATGCTGCGTCGTCGCGGCTGAGCCCGCTGAAATTGATTGAACCTCCGCCGGCGGCTCAACGGCCGCCGGCGGGATTCCCGGCCAGCCGTGGCCGACCCGATCACCCCCTCCACGCGATATAGAACGGAGTCGTCCCATGCGTCCCGTGCGTTCCCGCTCCGGCTTCACGCTCATCGAATTGTTGGTTGTCATCTCGATCATCGCGCTGCTGATCGGGATCCTGTTGCCGGCGCTGGGGTCGGCGCGGGCGGTCAGCCGATCGACGCGGTGCATGGTCAGCCCGCGTTCGATGGCCCAGGCGTACACGACGTGGATGGTGGACCACGATTACGAGATGATGCCGTACGCGCCGGGCAACACGAGCTTCTGGCTGAACATCCTGCCGGACTACGGCCTTGATGCGGGCCAGGAGGTCTGCCCGGAAGCGGCCGAGACCGATGAAACCAACGTCATTGCCGGCAACCCGGATCGTTTGTACGGGACCGCGGACAGTGCCTGGCAGGAGACGGTGACCGAAGACGGGGTGACGGAGTTTTACACGGCCAGTTACGCGATGAACGGCTACACGTATTCGAACAAGGGCCCCTCGCCGTACGGTGCGGTCAACTTCGACACGCACGCGTGGGCTAAGGGTGACCAGATCAAGAACGCTACGAACACGCCGATGTTCGCCGACGCGACGTGGCGGGACTCGACGCCGTACGAAACCGAGACCGGCGCTTTGGACCCGATCGAGCCGTGGGGTAAAGACATGCAATACGACACCAATCAGATCGACCGATTGCAGATGCGCCGCCACCCCGGCGACAACATTAACGTGGCGTTCGTCGACGGCCACGCGGGACCCATCCACGTGGACGAGTTGGACGACCAGCTCTGGCACCGGCTGTGGGACCCGGCGACCGAGATCAACGCGGTGTGGAGCACGCCGTCCACCAGCGGCGGCGGCGGCGGGTTCTGAGTAAATGCCCGCGCGGACGGACCGGGCGGAATGCAGGTTGAACACGGTCAACACGGAATAACCAAGCGGGACCGACCCACCGTGGGTTCCGCCTTTTCGGGCCGCGTGGCCCACGCAAGGGAAACGGAGGAGGAGACGACCCGGTCGCGGCATGGCTCGGCCGGGGGATCACGAACCCGTCTCACGCTTTTCTGACCCCACCCACGTTCGGTGAACCTTACAAACCGACCCCCTACTTGGCCCCGAGATGTTTCGCAGGAGATTGACGATGAAGACCGCTTGCTCCCCGTTCCGCCACGGCTCCCGTTTCACGACCGCGTCCCTGGTCGCCACGCTCGGCGGGCTGGGGTTCGGTGGTTCCGCGCTGGCGCAGACGACGCTCTACTTCGACGACTTCAGCGGCGCCGGTGCGGCGCTCAACGGCACGACGCCGGACACGACGCAGGCGGCTACCACCTGGTCGGCGAACAGCCCGTTCTTCGACAACGGGACGATCAACCTGGCGGACGAGGGCAGCGCGATCCTGCCGATCGACCCGGTGGTGAACGCGACGTACACGCTGACGATGGACGTGCTCAACCCCGGCAGCGAGTGGATCGGGCTGGGCTTCGCGCAGGACCCGCTGACCTTGGCCGGTGGCAGCACGTTCGATGACCGGTTCTCAAACCAGACGGACGGCATCGCGTGGATGCTCTACCGCAACAACGGCGCAGCCAACGCGGTGCAGTCCTTCACCGGGCTCGCGACCGCCGGCGCGGCCGACCTGGACACGACGGGCCTGGACTTCAACGCGACCAACGAGCTGTCGGTGATCCTCGACACCACCGGCACGGGCGGCAGCTTCTTCGCCGACTGGCGGATCAACGGCGTGTCGCTACGGACCGAAACGGTGAACATCCCGGTTGACAGCCTGAACTTCGTGGGCCTGACGTACAACAACACCTCCGACCAGCCGATCACGTTCGACAACTTCCGGCTCACCGAGTTGGTGACCGGTCCGGCGGTGAACGAGTGGAACGTGGACGCCGACGGCAACTTCTCCGACGCGGGCAACTGGACGCTGGGCGCCCCGGGCGCAGGCTCGAACCCGGTGCTGGGCTCGGTCATCACGGACAACCGCACGGTCACGCTGACCGCGAACGCCTCGCTGAACTCGCTGACTTTCACGAACACCGGCGACGGCGACTACTTCGTGGCGCCCGCCGCGGCGCAGACGCTGACGCTGACCGGCGACGCCGAGATCAACACGGCCGGCCGGCACTGGGTGCGCGCCGCCATCGCGGGTTCGGCCGGGCTGAACACCACGGGCGCCGGCGAGCTGGTGCTCGACGCGGCGAACACGTTCAGCGGCGGGCTCACCGTCGATGACACGAACCTCGCGGTGGTCAACACCGCGGCGATCCCCGCGGGCAACGCCGTCACGATCCAGAACAACGGGCAGGTACAGCTCTGGGGCCCGGACAACGCGTTCTTTACGGATCAGGGATCGGCCGGCTACGGCACGGGCACAATCAGCACGGCCGTGTCGATCGACGCGACCAGCGAGCTGAACGTCAACGACGGCGCGGACCTCACTCTCTCGGGCGCGGTCTCCGGGGCCGGCGTCATCAACGCCAACAGCGGCACGATCACGCTCGGTGGCAACAACACGGGCTTCACCGGCACGGTCGCTGCGAACGGCTCGGGCGTGATCCGTGTGAACAACAACAACGCCCTGGGCGCCGGCGGCACCGCGGCCAACGGCACCACCCTCGGCGGCAACGAGAACACCTCGCAGGTCGAGCTCACCGGCGGGCGGACCGTCGCGACCGAGGTGCTGACCCTCGGCGCCCGCGAGCTGAGCGCGATCGACGCGGTCCACCTCACCAGCACCGGGAACAACGCCTGGAACGGCAACCTCCTGGGGGCCACCGGCGGCACAAACTACAACCTCGAGTCCAAGTCCGGCACGCTGACGCTCGGCGGCACGCTCTCGGCCCCGGACACCGAAACGCGGACCTATGTGTTTTCCGGCGCAGGCAACTTCGTGGTCGACTCGGTCACCGACGCGATCGTTGACGCCGACGGCAACTTCTCCCTGCCCAGCGCTTTGGCCAACGTCAATGTGATCAAGCGCGGCACGGGCACGCTGACCATCAACACGCAGACCGACCTCAACGACGACTACCACTTCGGCACGACCACCATCGAGGCAGGCACGCTTGCGGTGAACTCGGACGGCCCCGCCACGAACAACGGCGAGCTGCGGTCGCTGGTCACCGTGAACCAGGGCGCGACCTTCGACGTCAGCGACTTCACCACCTACAACGTCATCCCGATCGCGCCGTTCAGCACGGGCCTGGGCGGCGGCGGCACGGTCGTGGGCAACACGATCGGCGTGTTCGAGTCGGCCACCGTCAGCCCCGGCGACTCGGTCGGCACGCTCAAGATCAACGCCGATGTCAACCTGAGCTACTTCGACACCGGCGACACGGCCGTGCCCGATACCGGGTCGCTCAACTTCGAGCTCGGCAACGACGCATCCATCAATACCGTGGATAACTCCGAGAACGACCTGATCCGGGTCAACGGCAACCTCAACATCGCCACCGCCGCCGCGGGGAACCAGTTCGTGATCAACGTCACCCCGGTCGAGGGCGCGTTCGACCCGAACACCAACTACACGCTGATCGACGCCAACGCGCGGTCGGGGGTCGGCACCGCGGCAAACTTCGTCGTCAACCTCGTCGATAGCCAGGGCAACCCGCTCGTGACGCGGCAGACGGCCTCGGTCGTGTTCGCCGGCGCCGACGTCCAACTCAACGTCAACGGCGCCACGGCCAACCTGCTCTGGACCGGCAACGCCAACAACAACTGGGACGTCAACGCCACCCCGAACTGGAACAACGGCGCCCAGACCTTCTTCGACAGCGACACCGTCACGTTCAACGCCACGGGCGGCGGCGGGGACATCAACGTCGCCGAGACCGTCGCCCCCGGGCCGATGACCGTGACCGGCGCTAGCTACGCGTTCTCCGGCGGCGACATCAACGCCTCCAGCATCACCGTCGGGTCCGGCGGCACCGCCAGCTTCGACAACACCGTCGGCGGCAACGTCGTCGTGCAGAACAACGGCACGCTCGGCGGTGCCGGCACCTTCCGCGACACCGTCGGCGTGCAGACCGGCGGCACGCTCCGTGTGGGCGCGGCCGTCATGCCGCAGGTGGTCGGCCAGGTGTTCAGCCTCATCGACAACTTCGACACCCCGGGCCTGGGGGAGTACGCCTTCTCGAAGGTGCTCGACCAGGGCACGGCGACCAACGTGTCGTTCAGCGACGCGGCGGGCACAATCGACGTCACCTCCACCGGTGCCGACGGCGCCGAGCAGGTGCTCCTGCTCCGTAGCGACGTGACCCTCAACCAGGGCGAAGAACTGCTCATCGACGCGCCGACCACCTTCAACGACCGCGACTTCGGCCTGGCCATCGGGCAGACCCACGCCGACCTGGGCAACGGCAACACCGGCGACAACCGGACCTCCGCCGACTTCCTGTTCATGGCCTGGCGGAACTTCGGCCAGCTCAACAGCCGCGGGTTCAACGGCAACGCCGAGGTCGCCCTCCAACAGGCGTTCGACACCGTCCCGGACCAGCTCTTCATCGCCCGCACCGCCACCGACGACGTCGAACTCGGCTGGTACGACGGCAACACCCGCAACGTCCTCTGGACCGCCACGCCGACCACGACGGACATCTTCAGCAACGTCGGCTTCTACGCCGACGTCCGCGCCGACGGCAACGGCTTCGCCGGGGCCGACAACTTCGGCAAGCTCGTGCCCGGCGGCCTGGTGCCCGTCGGCGAAACGCTCACGGTCGAGGGCGACGTCGTCCTCGGCGACGACGCCACGCTCAGCCTGAACATCGCCGGCTCGGGCAACAACGACCTGCTCAACGTGCTGGGCGACCTCAGCGCCGACGGCACGCTCGAGGTGCTGCTGGACGCCACAGTCTCGGCGCTGGAAGAAGGCGACACCTACGACCTGCTGGACTTCGGCAGCCTCTCGGGCGCGTTCGACACGCTCGACCTGCCGTCGCTCACGGGCAACCTGTCCTGGGACACGTCCACGCTGCTGCTCGACGGCATCATCTCCGTCATCGCCGCCAGCGTCGAGGGCGACTACAACAACTCCGGTCAGGTCGAGCAGGCCGACCTGGACTTCGTCCTGCAGAACTGGGGCGACGCGGACGTGTCCGACGTCACCGGCTGGGTCAACTTCCCCGGCGGCGGCGGCTTCGACGGCCAGGTCAACCAGAACGAACTCGACGGCGTCCTCCTGAACTGGGGCAACACCACCGCGCCAAACTTCGCCGGCTCGGCCGTCCCCGAACCCGCGGCGCTGGCGCTGCTGGGCGGCCTGGGCGTCGTAGCGCTGCGCCGCCGGGTAGCGTGAGGTTTCCCGAGCCCGGCACGGACGTCGGGCCACAACTCGAACCCCTTGAGGACGGGATGCCGACGCGTTCCGTCCTCTTTCCCGCGAGACCGCCGGGCCTGAAATGGCTTGGGCAACCGACTCCGCTCCGAGACCCACCCGCATGAAGAAGTTCACCATGCCGATGACCCGCCGTGTTTTTGCCGTTCTGGGTTTGCTTGCCACGACGTCGCCGCTCGCGTGGGGGCAGGCCCAACTCGCGTCCATTGCCGACATGGTGCTGGACGACGACGCGTTGATCATGCCCAACTGGGCGCCGTACGGCCGGGCGATCAACGGGGTGTCGTTCCAGACCGAGGCCTTGCTCACCTACAACGGCTACCAGTACGCGACGTGGTACCACCTGGGCGAGAGCAACGAACACATCTACGTCGCCCGGCGTGACCTGGCGACCAACACCTGGGAATCCTTCGACACCGGCGCAACGATGGTCAACGGTGATGGAACGGGTTCGCAGGGCTCGTCTGCGTGGGACGCGCACAACGTCGTCTCCATGGGCATCTCCGGAGACGGCCGGCTTCACTTCTCCTTCGACATGCACGGCAGTTGGTTCAACTACATCAACTCGGACCCCGGCGTCGCGACCAACCCTGCGGGCACCGCGTGGAACGCCAGCATCCTCAACCCCGAGACCAATGTCCTTAACGCCGGCGAAAACCCGATCCCCGGCGTGACCTACCCGCGCTTTATCACGAAGCCCGGCGGCGACATGGTCATGACCTACCGCACCGGCGGCAGCGGCAACGGCGACGTCCGCCTCGCGACCTTCGATGCGCAGACCGGCCTCTGGGACACGCCACACATCTTCGTCGACGGCACCAGCAACATCACCTACAACGACCCCGTCGGTTCCTCGAACAACCGCAACGCCTACCTCAACGGGCTCGACATCGACGCCAACGGCCGGCTGCACACCACCTGGACCTGGCGCGAGTCCGCCGGCGGCGCGAACCACGACATCATGTACGCCTACTCCGACGACGGCGGCGACACCTGGCACAACAACGCCGGCACCGTCATCGGCTCGGTCGGCAGCCCGATCGACCTCAACAGCCCGGGCCTCATCATCGACGACGGCGACGCGGGCAACGGCCTGCTCGGGCAGATCGACCGCCGGCAGACGCTGATGAACCAGCAGGCCCAGGCCGTCGACCTCGACGGCGGCGTCCACGCGCTGATGTGGCACCGCCGTTTCGACGAGGCCGGCTACGAGTGGCAACCCGGCGACCCGCCCTTCTACACCAACGACGCCGCCCACTACCACTACTACCGCGACCCCGACACCGGCGACTGGACCCGCAACCAGTTGCCGACCAGCGAGAACGTCAGCAGCCGACCGAAGCTGGGCTACGACGCGATGGGCAACCTGTTTGCGGTGTATGTCTCTCCCGACGTGATCCCCAACAGCAACACGACGTATTACGCCGACGGCAACCTCGTCATCGCCGGCGCGACCAAGGCCGCGAACTACACGGACTGGACCATCCTCGCCACCGACGATCGCGACTTCGTCGGCGAGCCGATGCTCGACCAAGACCGCCTGCTCAGCGACAACATCCTCTCGATCTTCCTCCAGGAAACGGCGCCGGATTCCAACAGCCCGCTCGGTTCGCCGCTGCACGTGTTGGAGTACAGCATCTCCGGCCTGCTCGCCGAGGTGCCGGGCGACTACGACGGCTCGGGCCAGGTCGAACAGGCCGACCTCGACTTCGTCCTGCAGAACTGGGGTGACACCAACGTGTCCGACGTCACCGGCTGGGTCAACTTCGCCGGTCTGCCCGGCGGCGGCATCGACGGGCAGGTCGAGCAGACCGAACTGGACTTGGTGTTGTCGAACTGGGGCGACACGGGCGTGGATATCGGCGGCGGCAGCGGCAACGGCGGCGGGTTCCTCACGGTCGCCCCCGAGCCCGGCGGCCTGCCGATGCTCGCGGCGGTGGCGGGTGTTTGGGCTCGGCGTGGGCGTCGGCGGTGCCTTCGCGGATGAGCGCGTTCTGACCACCGCTTGCACCGCCCCATGCCTTTATCACCTAGAGGATTGCCGATGTTTCTGTGTGCCCGACGTGTTGCTCTACATCTCCTTGCGTCGGCGACGGTATCCACCGGCATCGCGGCTTCGGCCATGCCGGTCGGCTTCGCGTCGCTCAACGGCGGGACCACCGGGGGCAGCGGCGGCGGCGTCGTCACCGCGACCTCGGCGCAGCAGTTCAAGAGCTTCGCGAACCAGAGCGGGCCGCTCACGATCCTGGTCGAGGGTCAGTTCGACATCGGCGGGACCGCGGTCGGCTCGGACAAGACGATCCTGGGCGTGGGGGCCGACGCGGCCTTGACCGGCAGCCTGCAATTGTCGGACGTCAGCAACGTGATCATCCGCAACCTCGCGCTGTCGAACCCCGACGGGGACGGCGAGGGCGACGCCGTCACGCTGCGCGAGAGCACCAACGTCTGGATCGACCACAACGCGTTCACCGACGCACCCGACGGGCTGCTCGACATCGTCAGCGAGTCGGACTACGTCACCGTCTCGTGGAACACGTTCTCCTACACCACAAGCTACGCCCAGAACGTCAACACCAACCACCGTTTCGCGATGCTCATCGGCAACAGCGACTCGGCGACCGAGGACGCCGACGACCTGCAGGTCACGCTTCACCACAACTACTTCGGCGACTTCGTGCGCGAGCGGATGCCGCGGGTGCGGTACGGCGACGTCCACGTCTTCAACAACTACGTCAACACCCCGGGCGACAACTACGCGATCCGTTCGGCGCTGGCGGCGGAGGTCCTCGTCGAGAACAACTACTTCGAGAACGTGACCGACCCGTACGAGAAGGCCCAGGACGGCCAGATCGAGGCGAGCGGCAACGTGTTCGTCAACTCGGGCGGACGGACGCAGGCGGGCGACGACGTGTTCACCCCGCCCTACGCCTACACGCTCGACAACGCGGCGGACGTCAAGGCGCTCGTCCTCGCGGGCGCCGGTGTGAGTGCGGGCGTCGAAGGGGACTACGACAACTCCGGCCAGGTCGAACAGGCCGACTTGGACTTCGTCCTCCAAAACTGGGGCGACACCGACGTGTCGGACGTCACTGCTTGGAGCAATTTCGCCGGCCTGCCCGGCGGCAACATCGGCGGACAGGTCGAGCAGACCGAGTTGGACCTGGTGCTCAGTAACTGGGGCGGCACGTCGGCCCCGAACTTTGCCGGCGCGGCCGTGCCGGAACCGACGGGTGTCTTGGCGCTGGCTGGTTGGAGTGTGTGGACGCTGCGCCGCCGAGCCCGGCATTCATGACCGTTCATGACGCGTGCTGTGTAGTCGGTACGTCCAAGCGAAAGCCTGGACACGCGTTCCCGACGAGACGCCGGCATCAGCGTTCGACGGGTTGCGCTGAGGTTCCGCGTTCAACCCTGAATCATTAAACTTCATAACCCTCGCACCTCTGGCTCACGCACCTCGGAAAGGAACGGGCATGGCGGACGAAGCGACGCAGGCTTCCGGCACGAACGAATACGAACGCCAGCCGGTCCCCGAGCACGCGCGTCTGGGCGCGGGCAAGTTCTGGGGCATGTACGCGGGTGAACACACCGCGGGCACCGAGTTCATGATCGGGCCGTTGTTTCTGGCCGCGGGCGCGAGCCTGCAGAACGTGCTGGTCGGGCTGCTGCTGGGAAACCTGCTGGCGGTGTTGACATGGCGCTACCTCGTAACGCCGATCGCGATGGGCAAGCGGATGACCCTGTATTACCAGCTCGAGCGCATCGCGGGCGGCCCGGTGGTGAAGGTTTACAACCTCGTGAACGGGTTGCTGTTCTGCTTCCTGGCCGGGGCGATGGTGACGGTGTCGGCCAGCGCGGTCGGCGTGCCGTTCGGCGTGTTCTACAGCGTGCCGGAGGCGACGTTCGGCCTGGGCGCGGCGTCGTTCACCGCCATCGTCGTGGTGGTCGGGGTTGTGATCGCGATTGTCGCGGCGGCGGGGTATCAGTTCGTCGCGCGGGTGGCGAACATCGCGGCGCCGTGGATGATCTGCGTCTTCGCGGCGTGCGGCATCGTGTCGCTGGCGCGGATGGAAGCGACGACGTTTTCGGCGTTGTCTGAGGGCGGGTTCTGGAACGACGCGATCACGTTTGTGCAGTCACACAACGGCGAGAGCGCGTTCGGGTTCTGGAACATCGTGTTCTTCGCGTGGCTGTGCAACGGCGCGATGCACTTCGGCATGTCAGACCTGTCGATCTTCCGTTACGCCCGGAAGGCGTCGTCGGGTTGGGCGCCGGCGATCGGCATGTTCCTCGGGCACTACATGGCGTGGATCGCGGCGGGCCTGCTGCTCGCGGCGCTCATCAAGCTCAGCCCCGACCTCGCGGTCGGCGACAACGGGCAGGTCTCGCCCAACCCGGGCCTGCTCGCGTGGGAGGCGCTGGGCTGGGCCGGCATCGCGTGCGTGGTGATCGCCGGGTGGACCACCGCGAACCCGACGATCTACCGCGCCGGGCTTGCTTTCCAAGGCATTATTCCCAAGAGCTCACGCGTGGCGATGACGCTGGTCGCCGGCGCGGTCGCGACGATCGCCGGCGCGTTCCCGAACCTCTCGGCCCAACTGCTCAACTTCGTCGGGACCTACGGCACGATCCTCGGGCCCATGGGCGCGGTGATCGTCATCGACTACTACCTGCTCCGCAAAGCCAACCAGGACGAGTACGCGCTGCGCAGCGGCAAGTCGATCAACTGGGCCGTGCTGATCGCCTGGGTGTTGCCGGTGACGGTCGGCCTGGTGCTGATCTTCGCGAAGCCGTTGGTGACGTGGCTGGGCGGCTTCGGTTTGGACGGTGTGTTGCCCGACCCGGAGAACGTTACGAACCTGAACCCGATCTACGCGGTGCTGCCCGCGTGGGCGGCGTGCGCGGTGCTGTATCTGGTGCTGAGCAAGATGAACCGCCCCGCCGCGTCCGAAGCATGAACGCCCGCATGCATCGCACGACCCGAAAGGCTCAACCATGAACCCGATCGTGAAAATCGTCTCGTTGATCGCACTGCTGGCGACGATCGTGCCGAGCCTGATCTTCTTTGCCGGCGGACTCGAACACGACGTCGTCAAAATCGCGACGCTCATCGGCTCGATCGTGTGGTTCGCCGCAACGCCGTGGTGGATGGGGCGCGTGCAGCCGACGGAGACCGAAGCGGCGCGGGCCGAGATCTGAACGACCTCGCGGTCAGCGCCGGCGGCCGAGCAGCGCCAAACCGCCGAGGCTCAGAAGCGCGAGCGCCGCGGGTTCCGGGACGGACGAACCCGCGAAGTCCGGCGCCGCGGTGTCGCCCCAGTTCAGCAGGACGAAGTCGAGTTCGTTCTGGTTGACCTGGCCGTCGAAGCCGCCGCCGCCGGGGAAGTTCACCCATTCGGTAACGTCGGACACGTCGGTGTCGCCCCAGTTGAGCAGGACGAAGTCCAGGTCGGTCTGCTCGACCTGGCCCGAGCCGTCGAAGTCGCCTTCGATACCGAGCGACGAGACGACTTCGAGGATGCCGTCGATCAGCAGGCCCGACGTGTCCCAGAACAAACCGGCACCCAGCGTCGGCAGGTCCAGAGACGCGAACGCGCCGCTCGTGCTGCCGAAGTCCAGCAGGTCGAAGCTGTCGCCATCGGTAAGCGCCGGGGCGTTGGGGTCGAGCAAGACCTGGAACGTGCCGTCGGCGTCGAGGTTGCCGGTGACGTTGAGCAGGTCGTTGACGCCGTCGCCGGCGATGTCGAGGCTGAGCGTCGAGCCGGATCGCAGCACGACGTTGCCCGCGACCATCATCGTCTCGGGATTGAAGGTGACCGGGCCGCTTCCGGCTAGCGGGTTAGAGGTGCTCTCGCCGGGGAGCAGGTAAAGGTCGTCGATGCGGACGCGGCCGTCCTCGCGGGCGGCGATGCCCCAAGCGGCGAGGTCGGCGGGGCTGGCCTGAACGGAGAACGGCAAGTCGCTGAGCGCAAGGCTGCCGTCGCTGTTGCCGGTCGAGGTGTAGATGTCGAACGTCTTGCCGGCGTTATCGACGACGACCCAGACGTTCTGCCACTGGCCGTCGGTGAGCGCCGCGACGGTCGTGCCGTTGGCTCTCAACTCGGCAGAGCCGGGGTTGCCGACGACGAAGGGCATGACGGAGAAGTCCTGCCACGCGTCGTTGATGTCGATGTTCGATGGCTGCTCGGTCAAACCGATCATGGTGTCGGCGTAGGCGTTGCCCTCGTTCATGACACGGAAGAAGTAGGTGGCGGTGTCTCCGTCGCCGAGGCTGAAGTCCTGGGCGAAGTTCGTGCTGAGGTTGGTCACCGCGCCGCGCCAGCCGCCGCCGCCCTGCCCGGGCACGCCGAAGGCAACCAGGGCATTGTCCGCCGGGTTGGTGTTGTCGACGATCTGCCCGTTGTTGGTGCCGTCAAAGACGCCGTCCCAGACGCCGCCGGTGACGTCGCCGTTGCCGTGGGCGCCGAGGTTGACGTTGGAGGCGTTGTTGTAGCCGTCGAAGTTGTCGATCAGATCGACGCTGGAGCCGATACCCGCGCCGCCGACACGGAGCGTGGCGTTGGCCTGGATGATGAGGTTGCCGTTGTAGTTGCCGTGCCCGGCGATGGTGGTGCCGGCGTTGGCGATCACGTCGCCGATGACGGTGGAGCCGTTGTTGTCGAGCGTCTGGCCGCTGCGGAGGAAGAAGCTGCTGAAGGGCGCGGACACGTCGAGCGTGCCGCCGGCGTTGACGACGATGGTGCCGTTGCCGTCGGCGGTGGCGCCGTTGGTCAGGTGCAGCGTGCCTTCGGAGACGATGACGGTGCCCTGGTTGTCGAGCGGGATGCCGGTGAGGGTGAGGGTGTTGGTGCCGGTCTTGCGGAGGCTGGCGTTGGGCTGGACGCGGACCCAGTTGCCCGAGCTCAGGCCCCAGTCCACGCTGCCGCCGACCGAGCTGCTGCCGCCCAGCGCGTTGATGTGGCGGATCGTGCCGGGCGTGGCGGTGTTGCGCACGAGGCTGCCGCCGTTGAGGTACGCGACGTGGGCGCCCAGGTCGTCGCCGCCGAAGTCGTAGGTCGTGCCGGCCTCGAGCGCGCCGACGTACTCGCGGCCGACATTGGTCGGCGTGAGCGGGTTGCCCTCGATCAGGGTCGTGTCGCCGGTCCACTGATAGAACGCGTACTTCTCGACGTGGGCCCGGCTCTCGAGGCGGGGGATGACGTACTCGAGGAAGATCGCGTTGGCTTCGCGCATCTGCTCGTCGGTGTAGGCACCGCCCCAGTCGATGATGCCGAACTCGGTGACAAAGACCGGCAGGCCGTAGCTGTTGTAGTAAGAATCGACCCGGCTGAGGAAGCTGTTGCCGGCACCGATGGGGTCGTTGGGGTTCGCGACGCCGTACCAGTGGAAGGCGACGCCGTCGACCTGCAGCCCCTGGGCGTTCGCCTGACTCATGAAGTCGGCAAGCCACTGCTGCCCGCCGTCGGCCCCGCCGGTGTCCGCCACGCCGGGGCTCACGAGCTTGATCCCGCTGCCGGCGAAGCCATTGGAGAGCGTGGTCCAGTCGCTGATCGCCTGGGCGACGGACATGTTCGCCTGGTCGGGGCGCTCGGGCTCGTTGAAGCCGAGGACCCATTCGACGTCGCCGTAGCCCTTGATGCGATCGATCTCGAACTGGTTCGCCTGATAGCCGGCCCAGATCATGGGCAGAAACTCGGCGTCGAAGTTGCCCGCCGCGGCCGGCTTGTCGGGGCGCCAGCCGTAGTACCAGCCGGCGTTGGACGCCTGGAGGTAGTTGAAACTGCTGCCCACATCGGCGAAGCCGCGCTTGTCGGAGAGGATCTGCGCGTCGGCCGAGGCCGGGCAAAGTATCGAGGCGGCGGCAACGCACACCGCGGGCAACGAAGCAACGAGCAGCCGGGTCGGGGGATTCAGCGTCATGAGTCTCTCTGAGATCAGGGGCGAGGCGAGCGGTGATCGAAGCGCCGGGTCAGTCGGTTCGGATCGAACCGGTCCGCAGGCGTACGGGGCCTAAGAAACACGGCCAAACTCCTCCGGCCGGATGTTGATCAAGCGTGTATCCGTCTGGACGTCGCGGCAAAAAAAGCAAAGCGACCCGCCCTCCCCGGTATTCACGGTCACGGCAAATTCAAATCGACATCGCGGAAACCGCGCTGCCGTTGACGGATTCGGCCGGGGGCGTCTCGTCCGGGAGAACCAGGGTGGGCTGCACGTTCACGACGACCGGCGATTCGGCCTGGTTCCGCATCCGCAGCCGGAGCCGACGGATCGCGATACGGGCGACCTCCGGGGTGTTCAGGTCGATCGAGGCCGGCCGGGGTTTGAGGAACGACAGTTGCGTGTTGTCGTTGTCGCAGGACACGACCCGGAGGTTGTCGCCCGGACGCAGCCCCGCGGCGGCGAGCATCGGGTGCAGGCGGACCGTTTCGGCGTCGCGCGGCCCGAAGAAGCCGTCGATCGGCCCGTCGGCGTCCGCCATCGCCGTCACCGCCGCCTCGTCGCTGGCCACGACCCGGACGTGCCCGGGGTACAGCAACGCGTCGTCGGGATGGTCCGTCACCAGGTAGGTCACCACGTCGAGCCCGGCTTCGAGCGCGGCACAGGCGAACATCGAGACGCGCTGCCGCGACAACGGCCAGCGCGGCTGATCCGTCAAGGTCGCCACGCGTCGGCAGCCCGACCGGGCCAGGTGCTCCGCCGCGAGGTGCCCGATGCCCAGGTTGTCCGGGAGCACGTGATCGACCGGGAAGTGCGTGGTGTGCCCGCCCATCGCCCAGATCGAGGGGACCTGCCGGACCAGGGTGTTCAGCGCGCCGCGCCAGCGGTGGTCATCGAATACCGGGCTGGCGATCAGCAGGATCGCCCCGCCGATCTCGTTCCGCACAACCAGCCGGCTCAACTGGTCCGGCTCGGGCATGTCGTCGAGCATGACGTCCACGTCGAATTCACGCGCTGCAGCCGTCACGCCCGACACGAAGCTGCCGATCACCGGCAGGGACATGTAGTACGAGTGGTCGTGCCCGACCGTGATAATCCCGACCCGCCGCTGCCGCGCCGGGGTCCGCCCGTTGCGTTCCCGCCGGCCCTGACCGCGGGACCGGCTCGGCTTGGCCACGTAACCCACCTGGTCGGCGACCTGCCGGACCCGGCTGGCCGTCTCGTCGTTCACCAGCGACGAGTTGTTCATCACCCGCGACACCGTGGCCGTGGAGACACCCGCGAGTTTGGCGATCTGGGCCAAGGACATCGTGAAAAACCTGTAGAGACGCTGGAGACAAGACGCGACGAACTGAACCGTTCTGGGATTGTAATTTGCAAATCCAATCTTGCAAGAGTTTTGTGCTTGACAAGCGCCAAATTACACAGTCGATTTTTTATAAATATTTGCAAACTATTTATTTATATTTTCATAAATCCATATTTCTCTCCTCTGCGAGGGTGATATGAATTGTTTTGCAAAGCACACAAAGGCGGCCAAAAACCACCGATCAGAACCGGCCGAACGGGCAGGTCAATCGGCCGCATCCCCAGCCTTACGCGCCTCGGGCAGCCCCATGTCCCTGACGAGCGCCGCGACGATGAGGACGTGCCTCTCCCGGGCCTGCTCGCCGTCCTCCCGGTCGTAGTTCAGGCCGTACGGCCAGAAGTGCTGGCGGTCGCCATTGAGCACCGCGTCGTCGCCGTCCCACGACTTGAGAAGCGCATTCGCGGCCGGGCCGGTCCAGCGCCCGTCTTCAAGCCCGTCGCGCCACTGCCGGGTCGTGCCGACGCCCAGCGTGTGGCAGACCTCGTGGAGCGCGACGCGTTCGTTGATCGACCCGCCGAACCGGATGTGCCCGTTGTAGTTGCCGTCGGCGGTGGGCGTCTGCGGGTTGTAGCTGACGCGGATCTCCTTGGTCAGCGCCGCGTGGCGGTTGTAGAAGCCCACGGCGTAGTCCATGACCGCGACGATCTGCTCGCGCTTCTCGGCCGGCCAGTCGTCGTGCCCGTCGGTGAGCCGGTACGTCACGCTGCCCAGCGGCGCCGCGTCTTGCTCAAGCGCTGCGGCCTCGGCCACAGCTTCGGTATCGACCTCCGCGGTCGTGTCGCAACCCGACACACACAGCACCGATCCAATGCAGACCGCGGTCGCAACGAAACCGACCCACAAACAATTTGAAGAAAGCCACGCAGGCATGATTCGATTCTCCGGTTTAAGGGTAGCGGTCACCGATCCCATTGCGGCTCGGCCAGGAACCGCGCCGTCGGTGATGACCCGCCCACGGCATCAAACACGATCAACTCATTGCCCCCCGCCTTCAGCAGCGGGCCGGGCACGTACAGGCTGCGCTGCGGACCCAGGTCCCAGAAGCGCCCGAGGTTAAACCCATTGAGCATCGCGAACCCCTTCACACAGCCGGGCAGCGCGAGAAAGGTATCGGCGGGTTCGTCCACCTCAAACTCGGCGCGGAAGAACGCGGGCGTTCCCGAAGAAGGCGTTGGCTCGTGCCACGGCAGCGCCGCGAGATTGTCCGGCTCGTCCATCGGCAGGGCAAAGTTGTCCCAGCCGAAGTGGGCGCGTTCGTCGTGTCGGCGGGCCCCGAAGTAGACGCCGTCGTGGATGCCCTTGAGCTCTTTGAGCCGGTGCCCGAAGTTCGGCCGGGCCATGCAGTCGACAAGGATGTCGAGCTGCGCGGCGTCGCCGTCAATGTCCAGCGACCACCGCGGCATCTCGTCGTTGACGTACCACGTGCCCAGCGATTTGCCATCACAGCGCACATGCGCGAAGTCGCGCATCCCGCGGATCACCAGCGGCATGCCGGAAAACACCGCGGGAATCCGCGTCCGATAGAGCACATACCCGTGGCCGTGGCCGAGTTTTTCCAGCGACGTGGGCTTGGCCGAACGCACGGGCGTCGAGAGCGTCGGCAGCGCTTCGTCGAGCGAAACGCTCTGCGTGAAGGCGACCTCGCCCAGATCAAGCTTGCACGACGGCGTGAAAGTGCGCGTCAAATCGGTGCGCCCGGAGTGCTGAGCGATGACCTTGCGGCAGGCTTCGTATTTCGGCGTAACGTCGCCGCACTCGGTCAGCAGGGCGTCGTAGTCGTAGCTGGTGACGTGCGGTTCGTAGTTGTGCGAGAGGTTCGCGCCGGACATGAATCCGAAGCTCGTGCCCCCACAGAACATGAAGAAGTTCACCGACCCGTTCGCGTCGAGCATCGCCTTCAGGTCGGCCGCGGCGTTCTCGGCACTGCGTACAGATTTCTTTTCGTTGCCCCACGCGTCAAACCAGCCGACCCAGAACTCCATGCACATCAGCGGGCCTTCCGGCTGAGCTTTACGCAGCGTCGGGAAGTGTTCGCCCGGGTTACTGCCGAAGTTGGCGGTCTTGAGCACGTCCGGAAGCCCGCCATTGACGAACGACTCCTTGTTGTACGGGCCGTCGGACGTGAACAACAGGACATCCACACCGAGCGAACGCAGCTTGTCGCGCAGGTGTTCGAGGTACGCGCGGTCGTCGCCGAAGTAGCCGTATTCGTTTTCGATCTGCACGGCCGTGATCGGTCCGCCGTGGGTCGAGAGGTAGGGCACAACGCGCGGGATCAGTTCTCCCCACCACGCATCGACGTGCTTGAGGTACGCCGGGTCGCTGGTGCGCAGCGCGAGGTCCGGCTCGTTGAGCAACCACCAAGGCAGCCCGCCGAACTCCCACTCGCCGCAGATGTAAGGCCCGGGGCGCAGGAACACGTCCAACCCCGCCTCTGCCGACAAATCAAGAAAGCGACAAAGGTCCGCCCGGCCGGCGAAGTCGTACCGCCCCTTACTTGGCTCGTGCAGGTTCCACGGGACGTAAAGCTCAACCGTGTTCGCACCCAGCGCCACGAGCTTGTCCAACCGGTCCCCCCAGTGTTCGGGCAGCATGCGGTAGTACGCCATCGACCCGGAGATGACCTGCAGCCGCTGGCCGTCGAGCAGAAAGTCCGTGGCGTCGGTGGTCAGGCGGCGGGAACGTGCGTTGGGGGGTGGCTTGACGGTCATGGCTTCGAGAGGCACCACAGAATGAAACACCGCCCGGACTGCAAACAACGGCCTGCAAAGATACCCGATACTCGTTCCAACGAGGTCGCGGTCCGGGGTTTTTTCGTGGACGCCGAAAGTGAATCAAGGCCACGACGCCCCTGAAATACTGCACTTCACGGCGGTTTGGGGGTTCGGCGGGTTTTTCCAGTAAAACGAGTGTAACGCGGATTGAAAAAACTGTACGATGCCTGCAATACCCGCCCATTTGCGACGTCGTACCCGTATCTTCCCGGCGGGGCGCGGCTCGTGAATCGCCGGTCTTTCGACCTATCTGGCCCGTCTGTTCGGCTGCTCATTGTCTCTGGAGTCATCATGAAAGCGTGCATCTTTACAGTTCTTTTTGGAATGTTCTTTTGTTGGGGAGGTGTGTCCGTGGCGGAGGCCGAGACTTACAACGCGTTCCATCCCGGGGCCGAAGAATGGCTCGACACCGACGGCGAGCACATCCAGGCGCACGGCGGGGGCATCCTCCTGCACGAAGGCGTCTACTACTGGTACGGCGAGCAGCGCGGGCGTGGCATCCCGGCCGGCGTGCGCTGCTACAGCTCGACCGACCTGTACAACTGGGAGCCGCACGGCGTCATGCTCGAAGCGATCGGCGGCGAGGGCACGGACCTGCAGCCGGGCTGCATCATGGAGCGGCCGAAGGTGGTCTACAACGCGAAGACCGGGAAGTTCGTGATGTGGTTCCACCTCGAGTTGTCGGGCATCGGGTACTGGGCGGCGCGCACGGGCGTGGCCAGCGCGGACAGTCCGACGGGGCCGTGGACTTACCACCGCTCCTTCCGTCCGCACGCGGGGCTGCTGCCGGTGAACGCGCCGGTGCAGAACGTGCGGCAGCGTGACCGTTGGCGTGAGCGGGTCGAGAACGCCGGCGACAACTGGGAGCGCCGCGTCGCGGCCGGGCAGAAGTTCCTCGAAGACCTGGGCGTGGGGCAGATGGCGCGCGACATGACCGTGTATGTCGATGACGACGGCACCGCGTACCACGTGCACTCCTCCGAAGAAAACCGCACGCTCCACGTCGCCCGGCTCACCGAGGACTACCTCAACTTCAGCGGCGAGTTTGCCCGTGTTCTGCCCGGCGGACGCAACGAGGCCCCGGCGATCTTCAAGCACGACGGCAAGTACTTCATGATCGCCTCCGGGCTCACCGGCTGGGCCCCCAACACGGCGCGGGCCCACACCGCCGATTCGATGTACGGCCCGTGGGAACACCTGGGCAACCCGTGCGAAGGCGGCCCGAACCCGCACCTGGACCTCGGGCCCGACAAGACGTTCGGCGGACAGAGCACGCATGTCCTGCCCGCTCCTGGCTACGAAGGACAGGGCAAGTTCATCGCGATGTTCGACATCTGGCAGCCTAATCAGGGCCTGGAAACCAGCCGGTACGTCTGGCTGCCGGTGACGTTCGAGGACGGCAAACCCGTGGTCCGCTGGGTCGATCGGTGGGACTTGTCGATCTTCGAGGAAGACGGAGCCCAACCGGCGCGTGCCGAACGCTGAGTCCGGCCGCCACATCTCCGACGTACGCCTCCATTCGAGAACTCGATGAATGCTTTCACGCTGATCACGTTCGTGCTGTTCACCGCCCTGGTCGCGGTGGTTTCGTGGTGGAAGACACGCAAGGAAGACCTGTCGCACGGCACGGGGTACTTCCTCGCGGGGCGGAGCCTGACGTGGGTCGTCATCGCCGGATCCCTGATCCTCACCAACATCTCCACCGAGCAACTCGTCGGCATGAACGGCGGCGCGTACGCCAACGGCGTTTCACTCATGGCGTGGGAAGTGGTGGCCGTCGTCGCGATGGTGGCGATGGCGTGGTTCTTTTTGCCGCGGTACCTCGGGCGCGGCATCGCGACGATCCCGCAGTACCTCGAACTGCGCTTCGGGCCGAAAGTCCGCACGCTCGTGTCGGCCGCGGTGCTGTTCACGACGATCACGGGCATCCTGCCGTTCGTGCTGTACTCGGGCGCGCTGTTCTTCGACACGTTCTTCAACCTCAGCGAGACGTTCGGCTTCAGCGAGCCCGGCGAGCCGCCGTCGATGGTCACGATGTACCTGATCTGCATCTCGATCGGGCTGCTGGGCGGCGCGTACTCCATCCTCGGCGGGCTCAAGGCGGTCGCGGTGTCCGACACGATCAATGGCGTCGGGCTGCTCGCCGGCGGGCTGCTGATCCCCGTGCTCGCGCTCGCGCACCTGGGCGACGGCAGCATCCTTACGGGCATCGCGACCATCTTCACCGAGCACCCCGAGCGGCTCTCGCCCCTGCCGGACCCGAGCAACGACGCGGCCGTGCCGTTCTCGACGCTGTTCACGGGCATGCTGCTGATCAACGTCGGCTACTGGTGCATGGGCCAGTTCATCGTGCAGCGCACGTTCGGCGCCAAGAGCATGAAGGACGGGCAGAAAGGCATCTTGCTCGCCGCGGCGCTCAAGCTGGTCGGCGTGCTGGTGCTCGTGTTGCCGGGGATCATCGCGTTCCACCGGTTCGGCCCCGGCATCGAGCCGGCCGACGCGGCGTACCCGCAGCTCGTCAAGATCGTGCTACCCGAGTGGCTGATGGGGTTCTTTGCCGCGGTCGTGCTGGGTGCGATCCTCAGCTCGTTCAACAGTGCACTGCACTCGACGTCCACGCTGTTCGGCCTCGACGTGTGGCAAGGCGCGATCCGCAAGGACGCCACCGACGCCGAAACGGTATTCGCCAGCAAGGTGGTCGGCGTTGTGCTGATGGTCGCGGCGATCGCGGTCGCCCCGCTGATCTCGCTGTTCGGCGAGGGCCTGTTCGCGGCGATGAAGATCGTCGGCTCCGCGATCGGCACACCGATGGGCGCGCTGACGTTCGCGGGCATCTTCCTGCCGTTCATCTCCGGCCGGGCGGCGCTGGTGTCGCTGATCCCGGGCGTCGCGCTGCAGTCGTACTTCGTGGTCTACGAGCCGGGCCGGGAGCAGATCCCGTTCGACCTGCACTGGCTGCACTTCACGTTCGCGAACTTCGTGTTCGTGCTGCTGCTCATGACGGTGCTGACCAAGACCGTGTTCCCGCAGAAGCGCACGATGCCCGAGATGTCCGAGCACGCGGTGGACATGACCTGGTCCCGCGCCGCGGTGCCGGCCGGCATCGTTCTGATCATCGCGGTGGTCGCGCTGTACGCGACGTTGGCGTACCTGGGGCGCGGCCCGGCGGGAGAGACCGGAGCCGAGCGTGACGTTTCCATGGAAACGACACACGCTGCGCTTTTTGAACCCGACGCGGGTAGCCTGTTGGGCGGACCCTTCCAAGTCTCTACGGCTCCCTCCTCCTCCCCGCCCGCATCGCCATGACCGCCCAAGCCCAACTCACCGTCGACGCCGCCGCCCCGGACACCTTCCAGATTTCGCGTCACCTCTACGGACACTTCGCCGAGCATCTCGGCCGATGCGTCTACGAAGGCCTGTGGGTCGGCGAAGACTCCGACATCCCCAACACACGCGGCATCCGCAACGACGTCGTCGAAGCGCTCAAGAAGCTCGACATCCCCAACCTGCGCTGGCCCGGCGGGTGCTACGCCGACGAGTACCACTGGCGCGACGGCATCGGCCCGCGCGACCAGCGGCCGCGCACCGTCAACTCGCTCTGGGGCGGCGTGGTCGAGACCCACGCGTTCGGCACGCACGAGTTCCTCGACCTCTGCGAGCAGCTCAGCGAAGGCCGACCGGAAGACCGGCGCTGCGAGCCCTACATCGCCGGCAACGTCGGCAGCGGCACGGTCCAGGAGATGCAGGAGTGGATCCAGTACATGACCTACGACGGCGACTCCGACCTGGCACGCGAGCGTGCCGCGAACGGCCGGAAAGAGCCCTGGAAGGTCAAGTTCTACGGCGTAGGCAACGAGAACTGGGGCTGCGGCGGCGGCATGCATCCCGAGTTCTACGCGGACCAGTACCGCCAATACGCCGAGTTCTGCCGGAACTACGGCGGCAACCGGATCTACAAGGTCGCCTGCGGCGCAAACGGCCGGGACGAGCGCTGGACCCGCGTCATGATGGACAAGGTCGGGCGTCGCATGCACGGCCTTTCACTCCACTATTACACCACGAACTGGAACGACAAAGGCTCGGCCACCGACTTCGGCGTGGACCTCTACTTCGACACGCTCCGCCGGGCTACGGAGATGGACGACATCGTCAGCCGGCACAGCGCGGTCATGGACGAGTTCGACCCCGACCGACGCATCGGCCTGATCGTCGACGAGTGGGGCACGTGGTTCGACGTCGAGCCCGACACCAACCCCGGCTTTCTCTACCAGCAGAACACGGTGCGTGACGCGCTCGTGGCCGGCCTCACGCTCAACATCTTCCACAAGCACGCGCAGCGCGTGCAGGTCTGCAACCTCGCGCAACTCGTGAACGTCCTGCAGGCACCGATCCTCACCGACGGCCCGCGCATGATCCTCACGCCGACGTACCACGTGCTCGAGATGTACAAGCCGCACCAGGACGCCGCGTTCCTCCCGACAACGGTGACGTCGCCGCACTACACACAAGGGCCCGCCGACCTCGACCAGCTCAACGGTTCGGCCAGCCGGGCGGCGGACGGCACGATCCATGTTTCGCTGTGCAACCTGCACCACGAAGACGACCTCCGCGTGACCTGCGCGTTCAACGGCGCCACGCCCAAGTCGGCCGCCGGGCGCATCCTTTCCGGCGACTCGATTCAGGCCAGGAACACCTTCGAGGACCCCGGAGTCGTAACGCCACGCGAACTCCAGGATGTGTCGGTCGAGGGGTCGGGCTTGACGGTCACGTTGCCGGCCCACAGCGTCGCGACGGTCGCCGTTACCACCGGCTGAGGCCGTCCCTCGCGTATAGTGCAAAATCCCATTTGTCTTGATGCCGGCGGCGTGGCCGTGTAGATTATCACGCTTCTGGACCGGGTATTCTGCCACCTCGGGACGACCGGCATGGCCACGCCGTTTCGTGAAATGCACATCATCGGACGCGACTCGCCCGAGCGCGTCGTGTGGGCCAGTTGCCCGGCGATGAAGACCTACGGCATCCCGTTCGCCGGCCTGACCGACGCCGGTCGCGGCTACCGCATGCAGCGCCCGCAGCCCCGGCACGGCCACGTGTTGGTCACCACCGGCGGGCGCGGCGTCGTCTGGATCGACGGCGAAGAATGCCCTTGCGAAACCGGCCAGGCCTACCTCAGCCCGCCCGAACGCCCGATGGCGTTCCATCCCGCGCCGAACCAGCGCTGGCAGTTCGCCTGGGTGTACTACGAACCCAAGCCCGGCCGCCCCACCGTCGTCAACGCCGAGGGCTGCCGCGTCGTCGACGCCGACACCTGGCCGCTGGCCACGGCCGTCCTCGGGCTCTACCGCGAGTCGGTCGGCCCGGCGCAGTCCGCCGTGATGGACCGCTGGGTCGAACTCGTCCAGACCGCGGTCGTCCGCATCACCGGCTCGCTCACCCCCGAGCCGGCGCTTGGCGGCCTCTGGGAGAACATCGACGCGCGCCTCGCGCACCCCTGGACGCTCGGCGAACTCGCCGAACACTCCGGCATGAGCCGCGAAGCCCTGCGCCTGGCGTGCCAGAAACAGCTCGGCCACTCGCCCGTCGCCCAGGTTACGCGCCTGCGCATGCGGCGCGCCGCGGCCCTGCTCTGCACCACCAGCCGGACCGTCGAATCCATCGGTAAGGAAGTCGGCTACCCGCAGCCCTCCGCGTTCTGCACCGCCTTCCGCCGCATCTACGACACCTCCCCCAACGCGTACCGATCCCGACACGACTCCGACGTCGCCGCGAACGCCTGATCTCAAGGAAACCCAACGACGACACGGGTCTATCCGTAAAGGAACCTCGCATGCTCCGAAACGCCTGGACGATGCAGCTCAAGCCCGGCTGTGAAGCCGAATACAAGAAACGCCACGACGAGATCTGGCCAGACCTCAGCGCCGCGCTCCGGGAAGCCGGCATCAGCGACTACTCGATCTTCCTCGACGCGGAGTCCGGCAAGCTGTTCGCCGTGCAGAAACTCACCGAGAGTCACACGTCCGACGCGCTCAAGTCGCACCCGGTCGTGCGGAAGTGGTGGGACTACATGGCCGACCTGATGGAGACCCACCCCGACCACGAGCCGGTGTGCGAGCCCTTGACCGAGGTGTTTCGGATGGAGTAGCGGCTGTTTTGACGCCGGCTTGAACCGGTCGCGTTGACTCACCGCGGTGCGGCTTCCGCGAGGTGGTGGAGATAACGCTCGAGGTTTGTGTATCCATCGGGTTGGACGGATCGGCGACCGTCGCTCGTGTCGTCAGGGTTTAAGCCGTGTTGTTGCTCCCACGCGTCGGGCATGCCGTCGTGGTCGCGGTCGGGCGGTGCGGGTACGGACGTCAAGTCGGGCCAACCGCCCACCTCGCGTTGCGAATCGATCAACCCACCGGTCCGGTTGATGACATCGTCCAAGACGCGTTGGTCCACCGAATCACGCCGCGGCAGCGTCGCCCCCGCGCCGGCCAACACGGTGTCGTACGCGGCCTCCGCCGGCTCGGATTGCATCCCGCTCATCGCAAAAGGGTTTTCAACCAGGCAGCGTTCGAGCACCTCCGGGTCGCGCGTCGAGGTTTCTGCAGTGGCGCCGCGCCGAAACACGACGCCCAGCGCGTTGTTCGTCGATACGGCCTGGTTTCCCTCGAAGACGTTCCCCGCAATGAACATGCGGGTGTCCTCGGCCCAGAGTTGGAACAACTCGCCGTCCTCGCGCAGGCCGGACGGCCCGGCCCGGTAGAAGTTGCCCAGGTAGTTCAGGTCGCCGCCCTCGGCGCCGTAAGCCGGACCGCTGTTGTAAATCACGTTGTTGACACACTCGTTCATCCCACGACCTTCGTGGTGGTATCCGATCCGCGGCGCCCGGCTGTACGCGTGGGCGATCAGGTTGTGGTGGAAGCTGCCGCCGCCGGTGACCCGGCCGTCCCACCCGGTCGCGTACCCGTGCCCGCCCTTCTCGTGGACCGACCGGTGCAGCGGCTCGGCAAGCAGGCACCAGCTGATCGTCACGTTCCCGCTCTTCTTGACCACGTCGTTCAGCGAGTCCGTGCTCCAACTCATCGAGCAGTGATCGACGATGACGTTCGCGCTGTTCCAGACCGTGAGCGCGTCGTGTTCTTCGCCGAGCTCGTCGCCGGGACGGAAGCGAAGGAAGCGCACGATGACGTGCTCGGTGTCGGCGATCATCAACTCCTTGCCGCGCAGGCAGACCCCGTCGCCCGGGGCGGTTTCTCCGGCGATGGTGACGTAGGGTTGGTTCAGCGTGAGCCGGGACTCGAGTTCGATCGTGCCGGAGACGCGGAAGACCACCGTGCGGTGGCCCTGAGACAATCCGTCCCGAAGCGACCCCGGGCCGTCGTCGTTCAGGTTCGTGACTTCGTAGACATCGCCGCTGCGCCCGCCGACGGCAAACGCGCCGAACCCCTCGGCACCCGGAAACGCGCGGATCGGTCCAGGTTCTCCGGAGATGTGGTCCCCGCGTTGAGCGCAGCCGACCACCCCCAAGACCAGGAACACGAGCACCCACACACACGCGGGTCGAACTTTGACTCTCATCATGATCATTCCGGGACTGAAATCGCACGATCCAGCTCGAACCGCAGCGCGTCGTACGCGATCGAGCAGTACGGGAAGTTTTTGTCGATCCGGTCCGGCGGGTTGGACGCCAGTTGGAGGGCGAGCACGTTCTCGCCCACGCGCAACTCGTCGGCGTCGATCGGCAACAACACCTCGTGGTAGTTCCCCCGGTGCGCACTGCGGGTCACGCCGCTGTCGTGCGGGAAGCGGAAGGTTTGCAGCGGCTCGCCGTTGAGTGCGACGGCCACGCCCGCCCAGCGCGGCCCGCCGTCGGACGCTTGCGCGTGGGCCGAGACCGCGGCGACGCCCATCCGCAGGTAGGCCGTCCCGGTCGCCGGCTCGTCGAGTTCGAACCGCACGGTCCAGACCGGCAAACGCCATGTGCCTTCTTCCGACGCGACGGCGGGCTGGACATAGTTCCAGTCTTCACGTTCGTTGGAAGTCCCCACGACAAAGTCAACGTCGTCGGGGAAATCGTCGGGATACTTCAGCCACAAACCCCAGTGCCGGTAGTCGTCGCCGTGTTTGAACTCGCCGGCCGTGCGGTCGGGCGTGCCGATCTGCCAGAGCACCTCGCCGCGCACGTCGGGCGTCCAGGCCACCGTGCCCACATCTGTGTTCTGGTTGGCTTCGACGACGACGTCCGCGTCGTGGTGGTGGTCGCCGAACTTGCCGTCCTGGACGACCCACAGGTGGTAGCGCCCCGGACGGACCTTGTTGATCTCAAACGAGCCATCGGCGTCCGCACGGGACCAGAAGAAATAGCCACGGCCTGATTGACGCCAGTTCGGTTCCAACGCGCTGGGCGGCGGGCCGATCAGCACCATCGCGTCTTGGGGCGACGACCCGTCGGTGAGTTCGAGCGTGCCCGACACCGTGCCGCGCTCCCGCGCGTAGAGCGGGTGCTCGAGCCATGGGTACGGCCACTCATCCGCCGCCCGCTCCGCACGAGCCACCGCGTCCGACCACATCTGCTCCTTCGATTCGCCTTCGTTGGCGTAGACAAACCACGGCCCGGCGATCTTCGACCAGCCTTCGTCCGCGTCGCCGAGATGAATCTTCCCCCGGCCGTAATGTGCCGCAGTGAAGTGCCGGAGCAGCACGGGGGTCAGCGTCGTCGCGTGTACCGTCAGCTCCCGAGCAATCGGGGCGGCGTTCAGCGACTCGCCGCTGTCCTTGACGATGAACAGCCCGACCTCGTCCCCAATGAGCCCGAAGACCCGTGGGCCGTCTTCTTCCAGCGTCCAGTCGTACTTGGCATCGACGGTGCCGTCTTCGAGACGATACGTCGCGTCCATGATCTGCTCGGCGTCGCGCATCCGCTGCGGAGACGGAAGGTGACCCGACTTCTCCTCGCCGATTGTCGCGTAGTCGAAGATTTCGGGGTCGGCACGCACGAGCAGGTTGACCTGCTCGAGGTAGACATCGCCGGGGTTCACCGCCGGGTCGTGGTGGATGACGATGTAGTTGTAAAACCCCGGCTCGCCCGCCTTGACCACATAGTGCATCTCGACCAGGAAGCCATTGCGCCAACGACGACACGCGATGTCGACGACGTCGCGCGTGCGCTGGCGGAACGCCACCGGCGGGTCGGCCAGACGCGAGAGATTGTCGTTGCCCTGACCGTAGAACTGGATCGCCGCAAACCCGTGTTCGCCGAACAGCTCGCGTTCGCCCAGCCGCATCGAGGTCAGCCGCCCGCGTTCGACGTCCAGCGTGAAACGCACCAGGCCGTTGTCGATGTCGATGAAGCCGCCCCGCTCCACCACCTCGACCGGCAACACCGCGTTCTGCGCCGATGCCCGCCCGGCCATGGCCAACATGCTCAGCAGCATCAGACCCACACAACACGCTCGGCACATCGCGGATGTCATGGCGTGACGCTCCCAGGAACCAACGGGGCAGAGGGCCTATACGGGCAGGAAAACAAGACGAAACCAGCGTAACAAACGACGGTTCGCCGCGGTATCCTCCGGACCAGGTTTCCCAGCTGTTTTCAGCCCATCAGCACGAACGGCGACGAATGAATTGCGTCAACCCAACCCCGCCGGGCCGTATCGACCGCCGCGCCGTGGTGGATCGTCACCGCGTGGTGTTTCACGAGGCGGACGTTGCGCACCCGCTCACGGTCGGCAACGGCGAGTTTGCGTTCACCGCCGACGTGACGGGGTTGCAGACGTTCCCCGAGGCGTACGCCGCGCGTACGCCGCTGTGCACGCTGTCGCAGTGGGGCTGGCACACCACGCCGCCCGGCGATGGCGTCGACCCGACCACGATCCGCTTCAAAGACTACGACACCGACGGTCGGCCCGTGCCTTACCTGACCGACCGCGACGGGCAGGAGGCCGCGTTCGACTGGCTGCGACACAACCCGCACCGCCTGCACCTGGGCCGGCTGGCGTTGTCGTTGAAGCGGCAGGATGGAAACGACGCGCAGCTCGCAGACCTCACCGACATCGTCCAGGAGCTCGACCTCTGGACGGGCATGCTGACCAGTTGTTTCCGGTTTGAGGGCGTGCCGGTCCGGGTGCAAACGTGTTGTGCCGGTGACGAAGACGTGCTCGCGGTACGGGTCGACTCTTCGCTGCTGCGCAAGGATCGACTCGCCGTAACGCTTTCGTTTCCGTACGGCTCGCCGGAGATGAACGCCGCAGACTGGTCACGCCCCGACGCTCACCAGACCAGGCTGAGACCGGACGGACCGCAGCGTGCCACGCTTGACCGGACGCTCGACGAAACCGCGTACCGCGTGCGACTGGGTTGGAACGAGCCCGCCGCGCTGAGTCAGACCGGCGGGCACGCGTTCGCGCTGACGAGCGGAAACGACACGCTCGAATTGTCGGTGGGTTTTGTGCCGGCCCATGTTTCGCTCGATGTTCCGTCGGTTTCGGAAGTCGAGCGATCGAGCGCTCGCACCTGGGAGGCCTATTGGAACAGTGGCGCGGCGATCGATTTTTCCGAGTGCACTGATCCTCGGGCGGGCGAACTCGAACGGCGTGTCGTGCTGTCGCAGTACCTGATGCGGGTGAACTGCGCAGGCGCGATCCCGCCGCAGGAGAGCGGGCTGACGTGCAACACGTGGTACGGCAAGTTCCACCTCGAGATGCACTGGTGGCACGGTGTGCACTTCGCGCTGTGGGGCCGGCTGCCGCTGCTCGAAAAAAGTCTCGGCTGGTACCACGACATCATGCCAAGGGCGCGAGAGATCGCGGAGCGGCAGGGCTACGCCGGCGTGCGCTGGCCGAAGATGGTCGGTCCCGAGGGGATCGATTCGCCGTCGCCGGTCGCGCCGCTGCTGCTGTGGCAACAACCGCACCCGATCTACTTCGCGGAGCTGTGTTACCGCGAGCGCCCGACCCGCGCCACCCTGGAACACTGGGGCGCGGTGGTCGAACTGACCGCCCGTTTCATGGCGGACTACGTCACCCCGACCGCGGACGGCTACACGATCACGCCGCCCTTCAAAGCCGTGCAGGAAAACAATGACCCGCTGACGTCGCGCAACCCGGCGTTCGAGCTGACGTACTGGCGGTTCGGGCTCCGGGTCGCCAACGCGTGGCGCGAAAGGCTGGGTCAGCCGCGCGAATCGACATGGGACGACATCCGCGCGAACCTCGCGCCGCCGCCGCAACAAGATGGCAGGTATTTGTTCCACGAAGGGCTGCACGACACTTACACGCAGTGGAACTGGGAGCACCCCGCGATCGTCGGGCTGCGCGGCGTGCTGCCGGGCGACGGCGTCGATCCCGTGGTCCACCGCGCGACCGTCGAGGCGGTGATGAACAACTGGCAGTTCGACCGCTGCTGGGGCTGGGACTTCCCGATGCTCGCGATGGCGGCCGCGCGGGCCGAGCGGCCCGACCTCGCGGTCGACGCTTTGTTCATCGATTCGGTGAAGAACACCTACGGCGCAAACGGTCACAACTACCAGCGGCCGAGCCTGCCGGTCTATCTGCCGGGCAACGGCGGGTTGCTCGCGGCGGTCGCGTTGATGGCCTGGGGATGGGAAGGCGCTCCGAACCGCAACGCGCCGGGGTTCCCCAAGGCGGGGTGGATTATCCGGCACGAGGGCTTGCGCCCGCCTTTGTAACGAAGTCCCCTCGCCGCGTGTGACCCACGATGTTCGCTTGCGTTCAACGACGCAACAACACGAAGCACCCGCCGGCGATCACGCTGAAGACCGCCGGCTCGGGCACCGCTTGACCCGAGGGCGCCGCGCTGCCGCCCCAGTTCACCAGCACCTCATCGAGCTCCGCCTGATCAACCAGACCCGTCGGCAGGTTCGTCACCCAACCGGCCGGCACGCCGCCGGCGGCCGTATCGACACCCCAGTTCAGGAGCACGAGGTCCAGGTCGCCCTGGGCGACGAGGCCGTCGCCGTCGTAATCACCGGCGATCGCCGCGGCCACGACTTGCAGCACTGCCTGCTGCGGGCCGTAGTTCACGACGACGTTTAAGTCCGGCGTCAGGCCCGACACGTCCAGCGCCGAGAACGCACCGACGTGCGAACCATAGGTCAGGAACGCGAAGCTGTCTCCGACCGACGGCGCGTAACCGAAGTCCACATCGAGTGTGCCGCCAAATGTCGCCTCGCCCGTCACGATCAGTTCGTCGAACGCACCGGGCGCGACACCGTCGAGCTCGATTTGCACCGAGCCGGACTCGAGCGCGAGGTCACCGAGCACGGTGGTTGTGCCGACGCTAGATCCAGGCGCGATGACGCCGCCCTGGTTGGTCAAATCGAACGCAATCTCACTGGCGTGGAGTTCGCCGCCGTTCATGACAAACGCGGCGGTCGCCCCCTTGGAAAGGCGGTCAACGAAGAGCTTCCCGCCGCTGAGCGTCGCGACGCCGACGCCGTCGCCACCGACCACCAGTTCGTCCGCGACCTTGAGCCAGCCGCCGGCGATTTCGAAAAAGGCCTGGTCACCGGCGTCGGGCCCGAGGATCAGCGTGCCGGCGTGCTGCCCGACCGCGTCCACCGTCACGGTGCCGGTGTGGATCGCCGCGGTGTCCAGCGGGGAGGGCTGCCAGAAATGGCTCCAGCTCTGCGCTTCGGCGTAGCGCGTCACGCCGCCGACGTGGTGGATGACGCCCGGTGCCGGGAAGGGCGCGAGGTCGGTGAGGTATTCCTCGAGGTCGGTGTAGCCGTCGTTGTCGAAGTCGCCGGCGTTGTTGACGACGTTGGGATTGAGGCCGTGGAGCAGCTCCCACTCGTCGGACATGCCGTCGCCGTCGGTGTCGGTGGGTGCCGCGACGCCGCCGAGCGTGGGATAGCCGGCGTTCTCGATGCCGAGCTGGTTCTCGTGGCTCACGCGTGAGCCGGCGCGGTTGCGGATGTTGTTGGCGGTGAGGACATCGACCGCGTCGCGGGCCCAGGGCGTCGCGCCGAAGTGGTCGAGCGTCCAGTCGTAGGCCGCGGCGGCGTTTTCGTTCTGCCAGACCGGCGGCGCGGCGTAGGGCTGGGTCTCCCAGGTGTACGCGCTGCTGACGATGCTCTGGCTGCCCATCGCGGTGGCGCGGTCGATCAGCACGGGGTCCACGGTGTTGTCGCCGTCGGCGTCGAGCTGGTTCTCGCCGAACCACAGCCCGTAGTTCCAGTCCCGGCCGCCGGTCATCATCGGGCGGTTCGCCGACCCGCCGACGTAGGTGTTGCCGTCGAAGTTGACGCGCCAGAAATAGTCGGTCGTCGTCGAGTCACCGGCGATGAAGCCGTTGTGGTAGTCGTACGCGACGTTGTCGCGCCAGTCCATCAGTTCGGCGCGGGCCTTGGGGTTGCGGGTGTCGTTGTGGGCGTAGACGTTGTGGTGGAACGAGAGGTGCCCCGCGCCGTTCTCGATCAGCGAGCCGGCCGAGTGGTCCTCCATGCCCCAGCTCACAGAGCTGTACTGGAGCGTCAGGTTGTCGGCCCGGGTCGAGAACGTCTCGTCGTAGCTGAAGCCCGCGGAGACGTGGTCGTAGATGATCCGGTTGGCGTCGATGTTCGCGCCCGCGGCGTCCACGCGGCCGGCACCCTTGCCCGGGCGGAAGCGCATGTGGCGGATGATGATGTCGTCCGCCCCGATGGAGAACTGGTCGCCGCGCACCCCGATGCCGCCGGGCGCGGTCTGGCCGGCGATGGTGATCTTGTCGTTGAGCACGCCGAGCTTGCTGTTGATGTCGATCCACCCGCCGATGTCGAAGACGATCGTGCGCCCGCGTGAGGGCGCGTTCTCGATGCCGTAGCGCAACGAGCCGACGCCGCTGTCGTTGAGGTTGGTGACGTGGTAGACGTCGCCGAAGCGCCCGCCGATCGAGGTCGCGCCGAAGCCCTGGGCCCCGATGAACGACGTGGGCGCGACGGCCGCGTGCGCCGCGACCCCCATCCCGATCGCGACTGACGAAACCACCGCCGCAGCGTTTGCTCTGAACATGCATCTCCTCGGCGTGTCGAGACGGATGGGAAACGAGGGGATCGGACCGATCCTCGTGGAACGCCCAAGTTTAAGCCGGGAAACACCGAACGGCAAGTGATTTGTGCCCCGATGCCCTGCCGTCGTGCGACCGGCGACGCGCCCGGGGTTGATCTATTCTGCCCGGGTCCGCCAATCAATCACTCGTCTTCAAACTTCCCGGCCAGAAACGAACGCCACGATGGTTCTGCAAGACCGCGAAACCGGGCTCTATGCCGACCCGTATCCGGATGCCCGCCCGGTTGTTGCCGAAACGCCGCCGTTTATTCAATCGGACGCGGACGCAGAGCACGGGGACGTCTGGGGCGGTCACGTTTGGCCGGCGCGTTGGATTCAGCCCGCGGCGGTCACGAAGCCGCACGACGCGTTGTTCCGGCGACGCTTTACTTTGTCGACGCTCACGCGGGTGCGCGTGCACGTCTCGGGCGATGAACGCTACGAACTCCGGCTCGACGGCCGGCGGGTCGGGCGCGGCCCGCACCGCGGCGATCCGCAGCGCTGGGCGTTCGAAACCTACGACCTCGTGCTGCCCGCGGGTGAACACACGCTGCTGGCCTGGGTCTCGTCGCCGGGCGCCGACGCGTCGCTCGCGCCCTCCGCACAACGGTCGGTGGACCCCGGCTTCCTGCTCTCCGCCGAAGGAACGCTTGGCTGCGAACTGAATACCGGTTCCGCTGCATGGGAAACCCGCCTGCTGCACGGGATCACGCATGTGCCCCCCACGCAACCCACCACGAAACTCGCCGGTGGAACCGTTCACGTTGACGGACGCGCGGTCAACTGGGAACACCTCGCCGGCCGCGGTGACGGCTGGCAACCCGCCGAACCCGGCGCGATCGCACGGTACGGTGGTTCGCCGTGGGGGCAGTTCGAAACCGTGCGTCCGCTCGTGTCAAGCAACCTGCCGAGCATGATGGAGCAACGCTTCACCGGCTCGCCCGAGGTGCGTTACGTGGGGCCCGACGCCTGCCCCGTTGATTTTTCGTCACACAAATCCGAACAAGCCGCAGAATGGGATCAACTCGTACGGCAAGACGAACCGCTCACCTTCCCCGCCCACACCACGCGCGTCGTCGTCATCGACCTGCACGACTACGTCTGCGCGTACCCCGTGCTGCAGACCGACCGCGGCCGCGACGCCACGATCCGCATCGACTGGGCCGAAGCGCTCTACATCGACGACAACCCGCACGCGCACGCCAAGGACGATCGGAACGTGATCGACGGGCGCTACTTCCGTGGCAAGGGTGACACGTTCATCCTCGACGGCCGGGACCGCACCTACGCGCCGCCGTGGTGGCGCTGCGGACGCTACGTCCGGGTGAAGGTGCAAACGGCGGACGAACCGGTCGAGGTCAAAGGCCTCCGGCTGATGGAGACGCGCTACCCGTTGAAGCGCACCCGCCTGCCGGAGTTGTCGGACGCGCGGCTTCAGGCCGCCCTGCCGCTGATGCGGCGCGCCGTCGAGGTCTGCACCCACGAAACGTTCATGGACTGCCCGTACTACGAGCAGTTGGCCTACGTCGGCGACAGCCGGCTCGAAGCCCTCGTCACGCTCGCGCTCACCGGTGACGACCGCCCCGCCCGCCGGTGCATCGAGCTGTTCGGCGGCTCGCTCACGCACTTCGGCCTCACCCAGGCGCGCTACCCCAGCTCGACGCCGCAGGTCATCCCGGGCTTCTCGCTGTGGTGGGTCGCCATGCTGCACGACTTCGCGCAGTGGGTCGGAGCGCGTGAGTTCGTCGCGCGTCACATGCCGGTTGCGCGTTGTGTGATCGAAACGCACCTCGGGAACATCAACCCCGACGGCCTGCTCGGGCCGATGCCCGGATGGGTCTTCGCGGACTGGGCGGACGGCTGGAAACACGGTGTCCCGCCCGGTGCCGAACACGAACCCCATGCGTTGTTCAACTGGCACCTGGCGTACACGCTCGAACGCATGGCCGAACTCGAAGCGTGGGTCGGTGAACCCCGGCTGGCCGAACGCTGCCGAGAAACGTCACAACGGCTCGGCCAAATCCTCCGCAGCACGTTCTTCGACGCGTCGTCCGGTCTCTTTGCCGACGACGCGGCGCACCGGCATTTCAGCGAACACACGCAGTGCCTCGCCGTGCTCTCCGGGCTGCTCGATGCCGACGCCCGGCGTGAACTCATGCATCGCACACGGACAAGAGACGACCTCACAGCTTGCACGATCTACTTCAGCCACTACAAGCTCGAAGCGCTCGCGCGGATCGGCGACGGCCATGGACTGCAAGACGTCTTGGAGTTGTGGCGTGAACTGCCCGAGCGCGGCTTCGTCACCACGCCCGAGCAGCCCGAGCCGACACGCTCCGACTGCCACGGCTGGGGCGGGCACCCGCTGTACCACCTGCTGGCCAACGTGCTGGGCATCCAGCCGGATGGGCTCGGCTTCGAACGTGTTTTGATCCGGCCGTGCCCCGGATCGCTCGAACACATCCGCGGCGAAGTCGCCACGCCCGCCGGCGCGGTTCACGCCGCGATCCACAACACAGAATCAAGACGCGAGATCACCCTGTGCCTCCCGCCGTCGCTCGGCGGAACGATCGACTGGCAAGGCGACCGCCGGGAGCTCCCGCCCGGGTTCCAGGGCACCTTGACGTTCGATCATTCCGCCTGAGCCGCCGCGAGTTCGAGCTCGTCCCACGGCACCGCGACCACGTCGATCATCGGCAACGCCGGGGGGATCGGCGGGGTCTGCACGACCGACCACACCGAGCCGTCTTCATTGACCTGATCGTTGACCAGCATGACCCACCGGCCGTCAAGCAGCACGCCCAGCGGGCGACCCGCGTAGCCGTACCGCGCCAACCGTTCGGGCGGCACGTCGGGGAGCCGACGCGGACCCCGGAGTTCTTCAAGTTGGCTCGGCCAGCGGCGGTGGTACGCGAAGTGCGAGATCAGCGCGTTTGCGGTCTGCTGAAACGCCGGCGGACAGACCGGTCGGTCGGCGTCACCGGACGTTGCCGGGCGCGACGATGCACAGCCCTGGAAGACCAGCAACGAACACACCATGACCGATGCGTGGAATTGACACCGACGGTTATTCATCGACTTCCGCCTCGGGGGCCGGCGTTTCGTGTCCGGCCGCGGCGCCGCCCATGTGGTCGAGGTGCCGCTGCAGCGCGCCGGGCGCGACGGTTTGATCAATGGTCTCGGACTCGGCCCGCACGCGCTGCGACATCGGCACCAGGTCGTCGGGCGTCATCACGACCTCGGGCGTCAGGAACAGCAGCAGCTCGGTCTTGGCCTTGTCGGTCTGCTCCCGCTTGAACAGCCCGCCGACGATCGGCAGGTCGCCCAGCAGCGGCACTTTGCTGATGTTCTGCGTGATGCTTTCCTGCATGAGCCCACCGATGACGACGGTCTGCCCGGTCATGACGGCGATGCGCGTGTCGGCCGAGCGCTTCGCGATGCGCGGCGCGGAGAAGTCTTCGGAGATCTGCACGGTGCTCTGGAGCAGCGAAGAAAGTTCCTGCGTGACGTTGAGGACGACGAGTCCGTCTTCGTTGATCTGCGGCGTGACGCCCAGGATGATGCCGGTGTCGCGGTAGTCGACGCTGGAGATGGTGTTGCCGCTCTCGGTGACGCGGGTGTCGGTGGGGATGGGCACTTCTTCGCCGACGGTGATGGTGGCTTCCTGGTTGTCGCGGGTGAGGATGTAGGGTCGGGAAAGCACATCGAGCACGCCCTCGGTCTCGAGCGCGGTGATGGTGGCGGTGTAGTCGGAACCGAGGACAGCCAGGCTAAGACCGGTGGTCGGCGCGCCGAAGGTGGTGAGCGCCTGGATGAGGTTGTCGCCGCCGGGCTCGAAGTCGGCGGCCCACTCGGTGCCGAAGTCCAGGCCCTCTTCGTGCGTCAACTCGGCGACGAGGACGCGCACGAGCACCTGCGGCACGGGCCGGTCGAGGTCGTCGAGGATGGCGCGGATGCGGTCGAAGTTGATCTCGGGCGTGAGGACCAGCAGCGAGTTGGTGGACTCGTCGGCGACGGCGACGACGTTGCCGACCAGGTCGGACGCGCTGCCGGTGCCGGCCTCGGCGTTGTTGTTGCCGCGGTTGTTGTTGCCGCCGGGGCCGAAAAAGTTGACCGGGTTGTTGTTGCGGAGTGTGGTGTCGCCGTCCCCGCCGCGGTCGATCGTCGTCCCGCTGAACAGCGCGGAGAAGAGCGCCTCGAGATCGACCGCGAGCGTGTTCTTGGCGTGATAAACCATGACGCCCTGCTTGGCGGCGGTGTCGGTGTCGAGCTGCTCGATCATGGTCGAGATGGCTTCCATGATGGTCGGGTCGGCGGAGACCACCACGCTGTTGGTGCGTTCGTCGGCCGCGGCGCTGACCTCGCGCCCGCCGGCGCCGGACGGGTTGTCGTCGTCATTGTCGCCTCCGCCGCGTCCGCCCGGCCCGCCGCCGAACCGCCGACGGACCGCGCGCCCGAACTGTTCGTCTTCCGACGGGCCCTGCTCGAACACATCCGTGATCAGCTCGGCGACGTCGTCGGCGTCGGCGTGCGTGAGGTGGAACACGCGCACGTCGCGTACCTGCGAGATCGATTGATCGAGCGCCTGGGCGATCTCCACGATCCGGCGGACGTTCGCTTCGGTGTTGGTCACGATCAGGCTGTTGCTCGACTCGTTCGCGGCGAGCTCGGCGTAGTCGGCCTCGACGAGCGGCTGAAGGTTCTCGACCAGCGCGGCGGCGTCGGCGTAACGGATCGGCACGATCTGCGTGATGATCGTGTCCGACAGCCCGATCCGGCCGGGGTCGTTGCCCATCCGCACCGGCACGCTCATCCGCTTGGCGTCGTTGAGCGGAACGATGCGCAGCAACCGCTCACGCCGGATCGTGGTGAACCCCTGATCGCGCAGCACCGAGTTGAGCATGTCCAGCGCTTCGTCGAGCGACACCGGCTGGAGGTTGAACACCGTGACGCGGTCGTCGAGCTCGACCTGGTTGATCACGATCAGCCCGGCCTGCTCGCTGAGGTAGTCGAGGATGGCCTGCAGCGTCGCGTCGCGGAAGTTCATCACCAGCTTGGAGTCGCCGTTTAGCTTGGGCTCGGGCATCTCTTGCGGCTGGGCGGTCAGCGAGCCGGCCACGAAGACGCAACCCAGGAAGGTCGCCACGGCCATGATCTGCCGAGAGAGGCGAGCGGGGAGTCGGAGATAGGTCATGGGGAGGCCTCGTTGTTGCGTTGCATTTCCTCGAGCCGGCGCTGTCGGAGCCGTTCGAGCGGGGACAAGCCGTCGTTCGCGTTGCCCGCGTCGCCGGACGGTTCACGGTTGTTGGTGCGGTTGCGCGACGACGTGGCCTGGCCGCCGCTGCGTGCGGACGACGTCGCGCGCGGCGCGGCCGCTTCTTCTTGGCCCGTGAACGTCTGGCGCAGGCGGACGAGCAGCGGCTCGGCGTCGTCCGCGGCGTACTCGACGCCCGCCAAGGACAACGACGTGATCCGGCCTTGGCTGAACGGTCCCGGCTCGACCACGCGCGTGATCGTGCCGGCTCCGCGGTCTTCGATGAACGCGGTCGCCTGCCCGTCCACGATCACCATGCCCACAAGCACGAGCGACGCGTCGGGGTTGGGCGGCGGGGGCGGCGGCGTTTCGACCGGCGGCGGCGCCTCGGGGCGTGGCCGCTCCGCCTCGCGGATCGCGTTCTCCAGGCCGCGCCGGTCGGCGAGGAAGATGTTGCGTTTGACGATGGCCGCGCACGCCGCGTCGTTGCGCGCCGGCGGCGTCCAGGCCGAGGTGATGCCGTTCTTCGCCTGCCCGAACACCGGGAGTACGGCGGAAAGCAGCAACACAACCAACGTGCCGACGATGACTTTCACCGCCGTGGAGAACGTCGACTTGGCGTGACGGTTTGGTGTCACGAGCGCCCCCCTTCTTGACCCTCGTCCCCGGCGAAGCGCGCGGTGGAGAGCGTCGCCCGCAGGCTTACGCGGTCCTGGTCTTCGTCTCGGCTGGTCAGGTCCAACTCGACGATGCGCAGCGGGAACGGGCTGCGCTGGATCGCGTCGAGCAGATCGACGGTCGCATTCAGCGAGCCGGAACCCGACACGACGAACTGCACCTCGTGCATGGCGTCGCCGTCCACGGTCCGGCCGCTGACGAGCGTGGTCAGGTCGAACCCGGCTTCCCCGGACCAGACGCTGAGGTTTTGCTGCACCTTGGTGCGCAGCACCTCTTCGGTGGCGCCCAGGCCCGCCGTGGTCAATGCCGACCAGCGGGCTTCGATGATGTCGGCGTTGTCGACCAGCAGCCGCGCCTGCTCAAGGTCCGTTTCCAGCCGGCGTGCCTCGGTGCCCTGTTGCCGCAGGTACGACCACGCCGGGCCGATGACCAGCCAGTCGAGCAGGAACACGCCCACGAGCGCGGCGATGACGCCGGCGAGGATCTTCTCACGCGTGGACATTTAACCGCCCTCCCCTTCCGGCCGGTGCACAAACACGATCTCGAAACCGACGGTGCCGGCCGTGCGGTCCGCCTGATTCCAGTCGCGCAGTTGAACTTCGTAAAGTGTCGCCTCGGCCTGCATCGCCTCGACGCAGGCGAGCATGGTCGGTTTGCTGTCGGCCCGGCCCTGCAGCGAGCCCTCGCCCGTGTCGCTCAGCCGCAGGTTCGTCACCCACACCCGGCCGGTGCGCGGGAAGCACTCGGTCAGCGTCGCGAGCGTTCCAATGGTCGCCGGGCGCTGATCGAACCAAGGCGCAGCCGACGACGTGCGGTCACGGACCGTCTGCAACGCGGCGGCCCGGTCGGCGATGCGTTCGTACTGCTCGCGCAACTGCTGATTCTGCCGGTACCCCCACGCGCCCCAGACCACGACGCCCAGCACGAGCGCCAGCAATACGGCAGATGCCATGAGCGCGGGACGCCGGAAACGCTGCACGCGCGAGACGCTCGGGCCTTCCAGACGGCTGGACGCGAAGTTGAGCGCGGTGTCGGGGGCGCTCAGCAGTGAACGCGCGATCAACTCGGCCGAGTCGCCGGCCGTCTCCACCCGCGACGTGACCCCGGCGACGTCGCCGTTGAGTGACGCCGCATCGTGGTTCACCCAGCGCAGACGGCGCGGGCCGCCGGTCGTGGTGCCGACGTGATGCAGGTGGGCGCTCACGACCTCCGACACCGGGCGCCCGCGCAGCGGCAGGCGGCTCAACATCGTCGGCCGGCCGCGCTCGACGGTCGTAAGATCGATCCCTTCCTCGTCGGCGCGGGCCCACACCCCGTCCGCGTCACCCCCGCCGACCGCGCTCGCGATCGCCAGCGACGTCGCGGTCACCGCAACGAGCCTGGCCTGCGCGGCGCGGGCCACCTCACGCAGTTGTCCCAGCAGCCGGTCGTTGATCGCGACGAGCAGCACCGCGTCCTGTGCGTCGCCGGGCGTGCTGGACCGCAGGAAGTCGAACGCGAGGCGACGCCCGCCGTGCTCCTTCTCGATCATGATCCGCACGGCACCGCGTCGCGCTTCTTCGTGGGGCGTCGGCGGCAGCGGCCGGTGGCGGGCAAACAGGTGCCGATTGTCCACGCCGAACGCGAGTTGACGCGCGGTGTAGCCCTCTGCCTTGAGGTGCGCGGCGAGTGCTTCGCCGCAGGCGTCGCCTTGCTGAGTCCAGTTTTCGGGGGGCGTGAACGCGCTGGTCCGCAGGGTGCGCAAGCCGCGCGACCCGGCCGATACCTCGGCGAGTTGCCAGGCCGTCTCGCCCACGGCGATGCCGATCAGGCGGCGGGATGTCGGCAGACGCAGCGTCGGGCTCATGGGTTCACCCCGGTCGTCGTGTAACTGCGGACCACGTCGTCGGCCGGCACCCCCGCACGCAGGTCGGCCATGATCTGCGGGTCCAGCGGCCATCCCAACGACGACAGATCCCGGCTGTAGACCACCCGCGGCGGCACGTCAGCCGTGGCTTCGGTCGCATCGACCACCACCCGCCGCCGGGCGAACGCACGACCGTCCCCGCTGATTGCAACGATGTCCGCCGAGAACCGCTGGCTCCGCGCGGCCAAGAAAGGCCCGATCGAAAAGGCCTTCTCGTTGCCCAGCGCGTCAGCGACCCACGACAGACTGCCCGCAGTCACGCCGGACTGCCGCGCGGAAACGATCGCCTCGCCGTCGCCGGGCTCCAGGCCCGGTAACGCCTCGAACACCTCGGCCGGGGCGAAGAACACATCGACCAACACCGACTCCTCGCTCGCGTCGTCGCCGTTTTCCCCCGCGTTGCCGGCGGCCTGATTCGGTTGATTCGCACCGTCACCGCCCCCGTTGCCGCCCCCGGGGGCATCGGTCGCCGACGCCGTCAATCGCCCCGCTAGCTGTGTCTGTTCGACCGGGGTCACCTCCAGACGCACATAAAACTCCAACACGCTCCCGAACGGCCGACCCGACGGCACCCGCGCCGCCAACTCGTTCGCCCGCGCTTCGGACAGCACCGCGACCAGACCGTCACGGACCTCGTCCGTCTCCGCGTTGTTCAGGTCCACCGGTTCGTCGCCGTCGGGCGCTGCCGACGTCCCGCCGAACACGGTGACAAAGTCGTACAGGCCGCGGTCCAGTACGCCGTTGCGGTTGTCGGCCACGCCGGTCAGTTCCGCGTCGTTCTCGCTGGCGTCGAGCACACCGTTGTGGTTCGTGTCCTCGCCGAAGAGGATCAGGTCGTCCATCCCGACGATCAGCTTCAGTTCCTCGACCGATTCGAAGTCTGCGTTCTTCGCCAGGTACGCCGGGTCGAGCGCGAGGTAGGACGGCGCCTCGGCCCCGTATTCGCTGACGTCTTCGTCGCCGTCGCGCCAGTCGATCATCGCGTCGGCCAGGTCGGCCGACATGTTCGGTAGCGCCTGGAGCTGTTCCGACGTCGCGCGGTTCAGGTCGAGCTTGCCCGACTCGCCGACCACGCCGAACGCCCACCGCGTGTCGTCGTCGAAGTTGGGGCGGACGATCCAGTACGCCCCGTCGCCCAGCCGGCCGCCCTCGACGTCGATCAGGTCCACCGCCGGCGCCGTGCCGTTGACCAGGTCGTCCCAGAGGTCGGCGACGACGGCCCGCGTCACGCCGTCCACGATCGCCTCGGCCTGCGCCGCCGACACCGCGTTGCGCGACGCGAACATATCGCCCTGCATCTGCCGCGCAAACACGATCGCCAGCGACGCGATCGACAACACCACCGCCAGCGTCACCACCAACGCCACGCCCCGACGCGACGACGCGCGACGACGTCGGCCAGCCCGACACTCGGCGATGCACGCATCAGCCACCGGCCGCCTCCACCTGCCGCTGCGCAGCGCTGGGCGCCATCGGCAACGCCGACACGAACCGCCGCGTCATGATGCTCGCTTCCAAATCATCATCTGTGACCCGCACGCCCTCGGACAGCACCGACAGCGTCACCTCCACCGCGGTCGGCAGTGTGTCGTCCTGCTCCGTGGATTGCCAGTCGTCGAGCCAGTCCGTGCCGTCGCTGTAGCGCACGTCGAAACCGACCACGCGGTCCACCAGCAGTTGTTGCGTCTGCGCCGCTTCGCCGCTGGGGAGCAGGTTCGTCGTCACCGTGCGCACGAGGCAACGGCCGAAGTCCGCGGGCTCCGTGTCGTCGTCTTCCTCGGCCTCGGCGTCGAGCCAGACCGGATCGAAGAACACCGCGCGGTCCACCACCGACAACTCCACCCGGAACAGCTCGCCCATCGGCTCCGCCGCCGGCCACCACGGGTTGTTGGTCGTGTACGTCACGCGGTCGGCGGCCCGGCCCTCGTCGTCCGCCTCGTCCGTGCCGTCGAACGCCTCCGCGAACACGCCCGTCGGCCGCATCACGCCGCGCAGGTCGTCCTCGATCCGGCCGAACGCCGCCGACAACGCCCGCGCCGTGCCGACCTCTTCCACCGCCGCGTCCCGCGCCGCGAACGCGATCCGCAGGCTCACCACCAGCACCACGCCCACCGACGCCGCCACCGTCATCGCCAGCAACAACTCGAGCAGCGTGAATCCGCCGGTCCGCCTCAATCGGTCAGTTGAACTCGAGGTTGAAGCGGGATGCATCACACCCCCTCCTCCATCACCACCGTCGCGATCGACACCGACTGCAATGCGTTCCGTTGCTCCCACGACACCGTGATGCGAACCTCTTTCATCGTCGTGCCCAGCCAGTCGCTCACGGCCAGCGTCCACTCGAACCGGTCCGCGTCGTCGCCCCAGGCCGCGTCGAACACGCCGCGGTCGTCGCCGGTGTCCCACGATCCGTCCGCGACGACCTCGGCCAGCTTGCTCTTCGCCAGGTCCGTCGCCACCGTCACCGACCGCGCGTAGCTGCCGCCCTGCGTCGCCAGACTCAACCCGCGCATCGCCACCGGCAGCACCACGGCCACCAGGATCAGCGCCGCGAGCACCTCCAGCAGCGTGAAGCCGCCGCCGCGCCGCACGCAACGGACAAACCGGCCGCGCTCACTGCATCTGGTTGACGTGGCCTTCCGCAACGCCGGACTCCTCGTAAGAAAACACGGTCAACGCGCCGCCCGCCGCAAGGTTCGACACCATCCGCGTCGTGCCGTTCGGCCCGACCAGCAGGAACTTGAACGGCTCCACCGTCCCGTCCGGCGACAACTGGATCGCATGAACCTGCGACGACGACGACTCGCCGTCCCACCAGAGCTCGACGTGCTCGGGCAAGCTGAACACCCGCCCCCACTCCGACTCGATCGGCCGATCGAACCCCGCCGACGCCTCGACCATCTGGTACTCGCGCTCGTCCGGGTCCACCACCATGCGGTACACCGTGCCGTCACGCACCGCTCGCTGTTGGCCCTGGTGCAGCAGCGCGACCAGATGCGTGGCCGCGTCATCGACCTTTCGCTCGGCGTAAAAACCGCGCAGGCTCGCCGCCACCACCGACAGCAGCGCCGCCGCGATCGCCAACACGAGGATCAACTCGAGCAGCGTGAAGGCCGCACGGGATGAAAAACGCGGCACGAACATCTTCAGTCGTCTTCGCTCCAGTTGGTGATGTCATCGCCGCCGCCCTGCTGCCCGTCGGGGCCGAACGAATAAAGGTCGTAGCCCGCGGTGTTGTGAGTGCCGGGCATGCGGTACTGCCACTCGTTGCCCCACTGGTCGTCGGGCACGCCCTTGGCCAGCAGTTGCCCGGGCCAGTCGTCCACGCCACTGGGCTGTTCGACGAGCGCGTCGAGGCCTTGCTGCGTGGTGGGGTAGCCGCCGGTCTTGATCTCGTAGGTGTCCAGCGCCGTGCCGAACTCGGTGAGCTGCGACTGCGCCGCCTTGATCTTCGCGTCGGCCGACTGCCCGGCAAACCGCACGCCGACAATCCCCGCGAGGATCGAGAGGATCACCAGCACCAGAAGCAGTTCTAGGATGCTGAAGCCGAAGGCACGGCGGCGAGCATGGACCGTGGAACTCGGTCGCCCGACCCTCACCCCGGCCCTCTCCCTGCCAGGGAGAGGGAGTCGGCAACAGCATCGGTCGCACTTGGAAACGGCGTATGGCGTTTGTATTTCATGCATATTTCAAATCTCAATCTGCGTTCATCCGCGTCAATCTGCGGCTAAAAACCTCTGTCAAAACTCACTGCACCGCGTCCCACAAATCGAACACCGGCAGCAGCATCCCGATCACGATCGTGCCCACCACCACCGCCATCGCGAACAACAACGCCGGCTCGGCCAACGCCACCAGCACGCGCAACTGCCGGTCCAAGTCCGACTCCAGCTCGTCCGCCATGCGCACCAGTTCCGCGTCGAGCCGGCCCGACTCCTCGGCCACCGCGATCATCTCGATCAGCGACTCGGGGAACAGCGCCGGGCACTGCGCCAGGCTGTGCGCCACCGACGCGCCCTCGCGCACCTGCGCGATCGCGCCGGTCAGCGTGTCGGCCAACAACTGATTGCCCACCGCCTCCCGCGCCGTCTTCAACGCCGACAGCAGCGGCACACCCGCCCCGATCAGCGTGCCCAGCATGCGGGTGAAGCGGACCAGCGCGAACTTCGTCGTGACCTTCCCGACCCCCGGCAGCGCCGGGAGGACCCGGTCGCGCACGCGCTTCCCCGCGTCCGTCTTGAGATAGCGCTGAAGGAAGAACACCGCCGCCGCCCCGCCCACCAGCACAAACAACCCGTAGCTGCGCACCAACCCACTCGCCGCCTGGATCAACTGCGTCAGCGCCGGCAACGACTCGCCGAACTCCGCGAAGATCTCCGAGAACCGCGGGATGAACCACCACAGCAGAAACGTCACCACGCCCGCCGCGATGAACGCCAGCACGCACGGGTACACCAGCGCCGCGCCCACCCGGCTGCGCAGCTCGCGCTCGCGCTCCATGAAGTCGGCGATCTGCTTGAGCACAACGTCCAGAAACCCGCCCGCCTCGCCGGCGCGGACCATCGCGACCTGCACCGTCGAAAACGTCCGCGGGAACCGCGCCATCGCGTCCGCCAGCGCCGAGCCGTCGACCACGCGGTCCTGGATGCCCTTCCACACCGCCTTGGCGTCGGGCTTCGACGACTCGCGGCCCAGCACCTGCAGCGCCCGGCTCAGCGGCACGCCGGCGCTCAACAGGTTCGACAACTGCCGCATGAACACCAGCGTCGTCGCCGGACGCAGCTTGATCGCCGTGGGGTCCGAAGCACCGCGTTGAAACAACGGCGTGCGCGGGGCCTTCGCTTCGCCGACGTCGATGTTGACGGGGATCAGCCCGAGCTGCTCGATGGCGCCGATCGCGCCCGGGCGGTCGCTGGCGGCGATGGTGCCGGCGGTTTCGCGCCCGTCACTGGTCAGGGCGGTGTAGCGGAAGCTCGCCACGGTCAGCCGCCCCCCGCCCGCTCGCCGCCGCCTTGTTCAAGCGTCTCGCTCTTGGTGACGCGCATGATCTCTTCGAGCGTTGTGCGGCCGTCGGTCAGCAGTCGCCACCCGTCTTCGCGCAGCCGCTTCATGCCCTGCCGCTCCGCCACACGCTGGATCTCGCGCGACGAGACGCGGTCGGTGGTGAGGGTGCGCAGCTCGTCGGACATCGGCATGACCTCGAAGATGCCCTGCCGGCCGCGGTATCCGCTGTTGCCGCACGCTTGGCAGCCGCGCCCGTGCGACAGCGTGGCGGGCAAGGCCGTGCCCAGTTCCTGCTCGTAGAGCGCGCGGTCCGCGTCGGGCACCGGCGCCTTGCAGTCCGGGCAGATCAGACGGACCAGGCGTTGCGCGAGCACCATCTCCAGCGACGACGCGACCAGGAACGGCTCGACGCCCATGTCGATCAGCCGCGTCACCGCGCTGGGCGCATCGTTGGTGTGCAGCGTCGAGAAGACGAGGTGCCCGGTCAGCGACGCCTGCACCGCGATCTCGGCCGTCTCGCGGTCGCGGATCTCGCCGATGAGCACGACATCGGGGTCGTGACGCAAGACCGCGCGCAGGCCCTTCGCAAACGTGAGCCCGGTCTTGGTGTCGACCTGGATCTGGTTGACGCCTTCGAGGTGGTACTCGATGGGGTCTTCGATGGTGATGATCTTGCGCTGCACGTCGTTGATCTGGGCGAGCGCGGCGTAAAGAGTTGTGGTCTTGCCGGACCCGGTGGGCCCGGTGACGAGGATGATGCCGTGCGGCTGGTGCAGGACGCGCCGGAAGGCCTTTTCATCGACGGCGTTCATGCCCAGGCCTTCGAGCCCGGTCAGCGCGCCCTGCCGGTCAAGCAGGCGCAGCACGACCGCCTCGCCGAAGAGCATGGGGATCACGGACACACGGACGTCCACGTCGCGCCCGCCGATGCGCAGCTTGATCCGGCCGTCCTGCGGCAGACGTTTCTCGGCGATGTCCAGGTGGCTGAGGATTTTCAGGCGCGACACGATCGCCGGCTGGAACCGCCGGATCTCCGCCGGCACCGCCGCGTCCACCAGCACGCCGTCGATGCGGAAGCGCACCTTCAGCTTGCCCTCGAAGGGCTCGAAGTGCACGTCCGTCGCACGGCGCTTGAGCGCATCGATCAAAATTTCGTTGACGAACTTGATGATCGACGCGTCTTCGGCGGCCTCGGCCAGATCGACCTGCCCGTCGGGGTCGTCCAGCACCGCGTCGGGGTCGATCTCGACCATCGACTGCACGGTGTCTGCCCCCAGCCCCAGGTGCTGCCGCAGCAGGCGGTCGATCGCCTCGCCGTCCGCAAACACCGGCTCCATGTCGAACCCCGACAACACCCGCAATTCGTCGAGCGCCTCGGTCGCCTCGGGCGAGGCGAGGGCGACGCGCACCGTCTGCCCGTCGCGCGTCAGCGGCAGCATCCGGTGTTGCAGCAGCATGCGGGCCGGCATCGACGCCAGCAGCGTCGGGTCCATCTCGGCGTCGGCCAGATCGACGCTCGTCATGCCGTAGGCCTCGGACATCGTCGAGAGCAGTTGTACCGGCGTCACGCCATCCACGCTCAAGACTGCGCGTTCGAACGCCATGCCGTCGCGCCAGAGACGCTCGGCGCGATCGGCGGCGTCGCCGTCGAGCAGGCCTTGTTCACGCAGGCGTTCGAGGACCGGTTGCATCAACATCTCAGTGCGACAAGGTGCGGAAACACGACCAGCACCCGGCGGCCCGTGACCAGCACGGGGACCGCCGGGTGCGTGATCGCCAACAGGTCAAAGTCAGTCGAGCATGCCACGCAGGATCAGCACGGCCTCCTGCCGCGCAACCAACACCTCGCGCAGCTCCTTCTGCGCCGACGCGAGCTCCGACTCGTGCGCCGCCCGCGCGGCTCGCAAGGCCTTGATCTTCTCGTGCAGCGTCTCGGCGGCGGCGTCATCGTCCTCGAGCGCCTCCTCCAACCCGGCCCGCGCGTCCTGCCAGCTCTGGGCGTGCTCGGACATGTCAAACATCGCGAAGCCGCCCGGGCCGCCGAAGCCGCGCCCGCCGCCACGCCCCTGACCGCGTCCGCCCGGGCCGCCGCGCCCGCCGAAGCGCGCCGCGGCGGCGAGCGTGTCCCGCTCGCGCTGCAGGCTCTGCACCCGCACGATCATCGGGCTCAGCACCGCGAAGTCGTCTTCGCCGGCGCCCATCTCCTCGCGGAGGTCTTCGAGCATCTCGGCCTCGCGCTCGGCCAGCCGCTCCATCATGCGCTCGCGGAACGCCTCGCGCTCCTCGTCACTCATGTCCTCGAACCGTTGCCGATTACCGCGCTGCCGATCCGGCGGGCCGTCTTGCGCCGCCACCGGCATGGCGACCCCGGCCAGGGCCACGACCAACGCCGCCGACACCAGGCCCAGGCCGCGGCGGGAGATAAACATGGAAGTGCGTTGACGCATCACGAAAGCTCCTGAATCTGCGTGGAAGGACGTGGGACCGACGCCCACTACCCGGGCAAACGGCCTTGGACTCCCGTTATTGCAGCGTTCAAACGACGGACCGGACCGCCCCTCGCCGCACAGCGCGATCCAAACATTCAGCAAACATCAGATCCCCGAGATGTTCTCTCTGCAATTCCAGGTCTCTTCAACGGGCCTTAAGGAAGGTCGCCGTAGTTTCGTCCGCGTCGTTGGGTCGGCCGGTCCGAGGTGTGACCGGGACCACGGCGGCGGGTTCCTTTGAAAGGGCGAACGATGGTTTGGATGAAGTCGAACGGAAGCCTCGCGGCGGCGTGCGTCGCGGCGGTGGCAGTGGCCGTGGTCGGGACGGCGGAGGGCGAAACGGTCTTGCCGGTGTTCTCGCCGGCGGACTTCGACGCCGGCGCCCCGGTGGACCACCCCTACTTCCCGCAGGTGCCGGGCACGATCCGTGTGTACGAAGGCCTGGCCTACGACGAGGATGAGGACGAGTTGGTCCCCGAACGCGTCGTGGAAGAGGTGCTGTTTGACCGGCGGACCGTGGCCGGCATCGACGCGGTCGTCGTGTATTCGCAGGAGTGGGTGGACGGCCTGCGCGTCGAGGCCACCCGCGACTGGTTCGCCCAGGACCGGGCCGGCAACGTCTGGTACCTCGGCGAGGACACGACCGAGTTCTACTACGACGACGACGGCAACCCGACCGGCAGCGAGGATGTCGGCGCGTGGGAGGCCGGCATCAACGACGCCCAGCCCGGCTACCAGATGCCCTCCGTGCTGACGCCCGGCTTCAGCTACTACCAGGAGTTCGCCCCCGACGACGAGGCGGTGGATCAAGGAGAGATCATCGCCCTGGCCCAGATGATCGAAGGCCCGTTGGGCCCGTTCGACGACGTGCTGTGGACCGTAGACAGCACGGCCCTGGAACCCGGCGTGCTGGAAAACAAGTACTTCGCCCGCGGATTGGGCTTGATCCGGACCGAGGGTGACTTCGATAATGGGGGGACGCCGCGGACGATCATCGAGTTGACCTCGGTGTCGGCCGTGCCCTCGCCGTCGGCGGCGGTGAGCGGCCTGATGGGCCTGGGCGCCCTGGCCCTGCGTCGACGCCGCGCCACGGCGGACTGACCACGCCGGCCGGCGCCCGACACGATGACGCGGGAACCGCGGGCGTCGGCCGTTTCATCTTGCTTTTCTCTGCCGCTCGGCGATTCCGAGTGGCCCGACCACCACCGTGTGATTGACTTCACTTCCACCGACCGAAAGGAGCCCACCGTGAAACCCCTCACCCTCGTCCTCGGCATCGTCGTCCTGCTCGGGGCCAGCGGCATGCTCTACCACGCCGTCGGCGGGGTTGAGTCCGGCGTACTCGGGGCCGGCGAAGACGAAACAGACCGTGAAGACGCCGACGGCGACCGCAACATCGGCTTGGACCGCCTGCCTGACGGGGCGCGAGCGCAACTCGAAAAGCGCTACCCCGGCGCGCCCGTCACCGAAGTGGCGCACGAACGCCGCGTCACCACACTCTGGGTCGTGGAGGTCGATGTCGACGGCGAGGAACACGAAATCTTCCTCACGCCCGACGGCCGCGTCGTCGAGGTCTCCCGTGAAATCGCTTTGGACAACGTGCCCGAAGCCACACGCGCCGCAATCGACCGCATGGCCGCGGGCAACAAGGTCAACGAAGTCGAACGCCGCGAGCTCAGCGCCCAGCTCGACTGGGTCGATCTCCCCGAACCGCGTGCGGTGTACGAGGCCGAGGTCGAGGTTGACGGGCGTGACCGCGACGTGGTCTTCGACGAGCGCGGGGAGGTTGACGCCGGCGTCCCGCTCGAAGCCGACGATTGACCCGCGGGCCGCGCAGACCAACGCAAAGGACGCCGCATGAAGCTGCTCATCGCCGAAGACTTCGAACCGCTGCGTGAGTCGCTGCGCGAAGGACTCGAGGACGCGGGCTACGCCGTCGATGCCACCGGCGACGGCGAAGAGGCGTGGTGGTATCTACGCGGCGGGACGTACGACGCGGTCGTGCTCGACATCACCATGCCCAAACGCACCGGGCTCTGGGTCCTCGACCGCCTCCGCGAATCGGACATCGACACCGGCGTGATCGTGCTCACCGCCCGCGACACCCTTGACGACCGCGTGGACGGCCTCAACCGCGGCGCCGACGACTACCTCGTCAAACCCTTCGCGTTCCCGGAGCTGCTCGCCCGGCTGCAGGCCCTGCTCCGCCGACGCGCCGGACGCGCCGCGCCGCTCGTCCACGCCGGGCCGGTCACGGTCGACCTGGTCCGCAAGCAGGCCCGCGTCGGCGACGAACCCGTCGCGCTCACGCCCACCGAGTTCGGCATCCTCGAAGCCCTCGCCTACGCCGCCGGCCAGGTCGTCAGCCGCGCCGCCCTGGGCGAACACCTCTACCGCTTCGACGGCGAACCCGACAGCAACGCCGTCGACGTCCACCTCTCGCAACTCCGCCGCAAGCTCGCCGACGCCGGCGCACCCGACGTCATCGTCACCCGCCGCGGCTACGGCTACCTGCTCGAACTGGGCAACCCTTGCCGACACTGAACCGCCGCCTGCTTCTAACCGTGCTCGGCGTCACGCTGCCGACGCTCGCCCTCGCCGCCGCCGCGCTCTACGCCGGCGCACGCGCCTATCTCTTCGCCGAACTCGACCGCCAACTCGCACGCACGGCCGGCCTCGTCGCCGCCGCCGTGGAAATGGAAGGCAACGAACTCGACCTGGTTTTCGAAGAGCGGCTCACGCAACCCGACGCCGCCGCGCTGCCGATCGAAGCCTTGACCGTCCGGCTCGGCGGCCAAACGCTCATGGTCTGGCCCGACCAGGCACCCACGGCCGCACTGCTCCAGGCCGGCGATGAATTGAAACACGGAGAGACCACGGCCGCTCACCACCCCGACGGCCAACCCTGTCGACTCATCGCCTGGCGCTGGCACGACCCGACCGAAGCGCCGCACGAGCCCGGCGATGCGAACGCGGCCGACGTGCCCTTCTCCCTCACCCTCGCCGTCGACGCGTCGTCCGTTCACGACCTCTTGTCCCGCCTCGTCCTGGCCCTGGTGTCGGTGGGCGCGCTGGCCGCCGTGAGCATCGCCGCCGCGCTCAGCTTCGCCCTGCCGCGCGCGTTGCGCCCCGTCGCGGAATTGTCCGCCTCACTCGAACGCCGTGCCGAGGCCCAACTCACCGAACCGCTCGACGACGGACAAGTCCCCGCCGAGTTGCGCCCGTTGGTCACGCAGTTCAATGCCCTGCTCCGGCGCGTCGCAAACACCATCGAGCAGCAGCGCCTCTTCTCCGCCAACGCCGCCCACGAACTCCGCAACCCCCTCGCCGCGCTGCGCATGACCCTCGACGTCCAGCGCGCCCGCAACCCAAACGGCGACGAACGCACCCGCACCGCCCTCGACCGCGCCCACCACATCACCCTCCAGATGCAGGAACTCGTCGAGGCCCTGCTCGCCCTGGCCCGCCTCGACCCGCCCGAGACCGGCCGCGACGCCGCACCGGGCACCGACAAAAACAACGCCAACCACCACGCGGCCGCCACCCCCACCCACGACCTGGGCCGGCTCGTCACCCACGTCTGGGAACAACTCCACCCCGACCCGCACAACTTCCAACTTCAATCCGATCTGCCGCCCGGCGTCCACGTCCGCGCCGACCCCGCGCTGCTCAACGTCGCCGTCCGCAACCTGCTCCGCAACGCCGCCGACTACGTCAAACCCGACGGCACCATCAGCCTAGACCTCCGCGCCCACGACGGCCACGCACGGCTGCACATCGCCAACGACGCCGAACCGCTCGAACCCCACGCGCTCGACGCGTTGTTCACCCCGCTCTGGCGCCACGACCCCAGCCAAGGCCACGGCGAACATTTCGGCCTGGGGCTCCCGCTCGCCCGCAAAGCCGCCGAACGCCTCGGCGGCACCCTCACCGCCACCCAACCCAACCCCGGCCGGTTCGAAGCCGTCCTCCAACTCCCGCTCGCCGACCACCTCGCCCCGCCCGCGTCAACGCGCCTCGATGCGTGCGCAAGTTGATGACGCTCGTTCCGCACTGCGTGGCAGTGCGGCTGAAAACATAAATGTCGTCCTCTGCGCGACCTCTGCGCTCTCCGCGCCTCCGCGGTTCAATCGGCTGCGCAGAGAATCAAATCTTCGCCCCACGGTAAGCCCTGCTTTTCCGGAACTTCCGGGGGCGGGGGCCCGCAGGTTGTCGCGGGGTTCCAGGTCGGTGAGGCCGTGTCTCGGTGAAACGAGGGGTCCGCTGCGTCGATGGTAATTGGGTGGTGCGCCCGGCGAGTGGATGCTCGCACGCAAGGCGTAAGAGTTGAAGAATGAGCGCCACCCCACGCTTCGCAAGACCCCCGACGGGACATGGGCCAAGGGAGTCCGATCCGAACGCGATGGCTCGCCGGGGTTGATGCTGGGTGTGCATCAGCGTGGTGCTGCGTGAAGTGGGAGCCGCCGCCGCGTGGGACGAAGGTCCGGCCTTGGTGAAGGTGGGATGGTGTTTGGGGTGACGCGTCGTTGCCGGGTGCCGCGGACTATTGGTCCGTGTGCATAGGGAACCACTACACGGCCGGCACGGATCGAACGTCCGTGGCACCCCAGGCACGCCTGCCGGCTCTTTGACAAGTGAAGCAGGGGCGTTGTCGCTCCAACGTGGCGTCGAGAGAAACAGAAACCCACACCGACACGGCGTGGGTTTCAGGGGGGGATGGTCCGTTTCAAGCGGCCTGCGCGGTACACCGACTCAACACGCGGTCGCTGGCCTGGAGCAGTTGGTCGGCCAGCACGGGTTCGGCCAGGTCCGCGGTTTCCCGGCCGGTCAGCACCGACGGGTCCAGCGCGATGCTGCCCTTGGGCGAGACCGTGAGCACCGGCAGCTTCGTCGCGTTGCGTTCGAACTCCTGTCCGCGCAGCCGACCGGTCAGCGCGTCCCGCTCGCGCACATTGTTGATGTGCACCAGCGCGAGGTTCGGGGCCGCTTCTTCCGGCCCGACCCAGATTCGGCGGCAGAACACCGCGAAGGGGTCCGCCCGCTCGTCGGACCCGACGTACATCGGGCGCGCCGCGTGTTCCAGCCGCGAGACGACCTGGTCCAGCGTGCTTTCCATGTCGGACAAGCCGTGCACCGTGGCGTAGCGCCGGCTCGCTTCTTGGAGGGCGTCGGCGACGTCGCAGAGGCCCCGTTCGAGTTTCGCCGAATCGATCTTGAGCACCGTCAGCAGCGGCTCGCAGCCGGCCACCGGGTCGAACCGCCCGTCGCCGGCCAGCATCGCCGCGGCGTACCGCTCGGCCAGCATCAGGGTCGCGACCTCGCGGAAGCAGCGGCCCGACAGGTTCCGCGCCTGGATCACCGGCAGGTGGTGGCACGCGGCGCACTGGATCAGGCGCGGCCCGAAGTTGAGTTGCCGGAGCACCTTGTCCATCAGCTGCGCGTGGTCGTCGAGCATGATCTGCTGTTCGACCCGCTCCAGCGGCAGGTTCAGGCTGGTCGCGGTCTCGACCGCGTCGGCGTACTCGTCGGGGAAGTGCCGGGCGTAGACCAGCCGACCGGCGTCGTGCATCAACCCGGCGGTCATCGCCGACTCGACGTCGTCCGGACTGCCGCCGCTGGCCGCGGTGAGCGCGGCGGCGACCCGACCGGTCGCGTACGAGTGCATCCAGAACCCCAGCGGCTCGACGCAACGGGTGTCGTCAAGGTTCTGACCGTTCATCTTGTCGGCGTCGGGCTGGCTGGCGATCAGCCGCAGGTTCTCGACGCCCAGGCGGTCCACCGCGGACATCAACGACTCGGCGGGGTCGCGGCCCTTGCCGGCGTTGACGTTCGCCGCCGCCATCACCCGGAACGTGAGCCCCACGTCCAGCGCAATCGCGGCCGCGCGGTCTTCCCGGGTCGCCGACTCGTCCTCCAGGACGGACCGCAACGCTTCACGGACCGCTTCGGGCACGAGCAGTTGGTGGGCGCGGGTAATCAACTCGTCGATCTGCGACCGCTCGACGGCGGGCGACAACGACTTGAGCACGCTCACCTCGTCGATCTCCGGCGTCGGGGCCGGCACCCCCCGGCGTGGCTCGGAAGTCTCGGCCGGTTTCACCACCGGCGCCGGCGGCGCGGACGGGTTCTCGGCCGGCGCTTTTTTCCGCACGGCCTTCTTTGCGGTCGGTTTCTTGTTCGACGCGGGCGGGCAGAGCTTGGCGCACAGCGCAAGGAAATCATCCGCCACGAAGGTGCCGCGTTCCACCACATGCGCGTTGGTTGAGGGCACGCCCGTCGTTTGTCCCGAATCGGTCAGTACGACGATCGGCAACGCGTCGCTCGGTGAAGCACCCGTCAGCCGCTCGGCCGACCCCGGCTCGGCGACCCCGGCGTCGAGGACCACCAGCGACACGCCGCAGCCCTCCACCATCTCGACCGCCTCGTCCATCTCGGTCGCGGCGAGCGTGATGTAATTCGCCCCACGGAGAAAACCGGACAACAACTCCCGGCTAAACGGCGAACGATCGACAATCAAAGCCAGAGACATGTCGGGGCTCCCTTGCAAGAGCCCCCCCGTGCGTGTCTCATCGAACCGGGCGGGCCGGGCCTTGAGTCGGAGCGTGTGCAACGGCCCGCACTAGGGACAAATCCGTAGCGTCGCATCCGTGTCGGGTGCGCCTGTACCGGCGGGACCGGCCGGACCAGGCACGAAAAACCCCGCCGCGGTCGGCGCGGCGGGGCCAAGTAGTTTGGTCCTGAGGTTGCGGTCGGGCTCTTTACTTGCCCATCAGCCCGGCAGCGCCGTCCGCGAGTTCCTTGCCCTTGGTGATCGCGGCTTCGAGCGACTCGATCTGCGAGGTGACGCCTTCGAGCTTGTCCAGCCCGGGCAGGGCCTTGAGCTGGTCGAGCATCGCCTGGGCGTCGCCGAAGTTCTTGTTCTCGATCATCTCCTTGACCTTGGCGATCATGTCCTGGGCCTTGGTCTGGAGGTCGCCGAGTTGGCCCATCGCGTCGCCCAGTTGGTTCTCGGCGTCATCCTTCACTTGCTCGGCCTGATCGTTCGCTGCGTCTTCGAGCTTGGTGCCCTCGTCGGCGAGCTTTTCCTTGACGTCGTCGGCGACGTCGCCGGCCTTGTCCGCCAGATCGGCGCCGACATCCTTGACCGTCTCGGCCATGTCGCCGCCCGCGTCCTTGAGGTCGTTCCCGGCAGAGGTTGCGGCGTCTTTGCCGGCCTCCGCGGCGTCGGCCAGCTTGCCCTTGGTCTCTTCGCTGCAGCCGAACATCAGGCCGGCGGTCAGCGCGGCCGCCGACATCGTGATCCACATTCTTCGGTTCATCGATTTCCCTTTCGCAATCGTGCGTGGTGTCCAACCCCTTGGAGGGCACGTGGGCATTATACCGCCCCGCCGGGCTTACCCGTCCAGTTTGCCGTCCAGGTGCACGTCCATCTGCGGGAACGGGATGCCCAGGCCGGCCTCGTCCAGGTGCATCTTCACGGCCCGCGTGAGCTGTTCCTTGACCGGCCAGAAGTCCGCGGCGTTCGTCCAGAACCGCACGACCCAGTTCACCGACGAATCGCCCAAATCCAGCAGATACACCTGAAAACCCCGGCCCTCGCCTTCGATCATCTTGTCCTTGAGTGACTCGGCCGCGGCGCTGAGAACTTCGCGGGTTTTATCCAGGTCGGCGCTGTACTCGACGCCGACGTTGACGTCGACGCGGCGCTGGCCGTGGTGCGTGATGTTCTCGATGACGTCGTCGAAGATCTTTGCGTTGGGCACAATGAAACGTCGGTTGTCGAAGGTGTCGAAGGTCGTCGTGAACAGCTCGATGGCGTTGACCTTGGCGGTGACACCGGCGGCGGAGATGACGTCGCCCACGCGGAACGGCCGGAAGATCAGGAGCATGACGCCGGCGGCGAAGTTTGCGAGCGTGCCCGACATGGCCATGCCGATCGCGAAGCCGACGGACGCGAGGATGGCGGCGAAGCCCGTGACCTGGAGCCCGACGGTGTTCATTGCCGCCAGCACGCCGAACACGACCACGGCGTAGAACACGAGCTTGGCGAAAAACCGCGAGAGCGTTTCGTCGACCTTCGCGCGACGGATCGCGTTGCCGGCCATCCGCGAGACGACCTTGGCGGCGATGAACGTCCCGACCAAAATGAGAATCGCCAGGCCCAGCGGCAGGACATACTTCTCGATCAGCGGCCAGGACGCGGCGAGGTCGCCCTGCATCAGGCCCTCCCACGCGTTGAGCGCGTCCTGCTTCGCTTCACCGGTGAGGTCGCGCACGACGTCGCCGGGCGCGGGGTCGGCACCAGGGGCAGCACCGTCGGCGGGGGCGTCGGGCGACGTTTCCGCGGACGGGTCGGCCTGGGCCAGAAACGGGCTGACGGTCTGGGCAAGGGTGAAGAGCATCCGTGTTCTCCGTGCGGGTTGCGGCCTGGTCGAAGCCGGTCTGGTGCAAGTCGGGTCAGATTCTGTGCGGGCGACACGCGGCAGGTCCGAGAAAAGCCGCCCCATGCGTTCGCGGCCACCTTAGGCCGTCCGGAAACACGTTCGGCGTGCGTCCCCTGTTGACAGATTCAGGGACAACCCTCACCTTAACACGTTGACGCGGCATGAATCGGCCATGAACGTCGTGGCCCGGCCACCGCCTTTTTCCTTCAGCAGGGAGACGACATGGGGATCATCAAAGAGTTCAAAGAGTTCATTCTTAAAGGCAACATGATCGACATGGCGGTCGGCATCGTCATCGGGGCGGCGTTCGGAACCGTCGTCAAGTCGCTGGTTGAGAACATCGTCATGCCGCCGATGGGTGCCCTGCTCGGGGGGATCGACTTCTCGAAGTACGAATACACCGTCGTCAACGCGGTCAAGGCCGGCGAGGAGAACATCTACGGCATGGTCGCCGATCAGGACATCGAAGCCGTGACCATCAAGTACGGCTCGTTCATCGGCGACTTTGTCGAGCTGCTGATCGTGGGCCTGGCGATCTTCGTCGTCATCAAGATGATCAACTCGATGAAGCGCAAGGCCGAGGAAGCGCCCAAGGAAGAGCCGACCCCTCCGGAAGTCGAACTGCTCACCGAGATCCGCGACGCGCTGAAGAAACAGGCTTAAAGCCGAACGTCGCGCCAAAGATTCAATCACAACCGAAGCCCACGCCGTCACGGCGTGGGCTTCTTTTATCGTCGTAACCCTTTCTAAATCCCCACCGCCGAGCGGTGTTCCGGCACGCCGTGCACGCCGGGAATCACGGTCTTGAAGAGCGCGCCCGCGGGGTTGTTGCGATCGGCGGTCTTGGGATCACCGCCGGCGGAGGTGATGTACGCGGTCGCGCGATCGTCGTGCCCGAAGGCGATGCAGGTGATGTTCGCGGTGGGCAGCGGGAATTCGGCAACCATCTCGCCGGTCTTCGCGTCGTGTTTGACGACGCGCGACTGGCCCCAGCGGGCGCTCCAGATGTTGCCGTGCTGGTCCATCGTCATGCCGTCCGGCCCGGAACGCGGCTGCTGGAAAAACGGCTCGCGGTTGCTGATCTTCCCGGTCGCGGCGTCGTAGTCGTAGCGATAGATCGTGCCGGCGTGGGTGTCGGTGAAGTACAGCCCCTTGCCGTCGGGCGTGAACCCCATGCCGTTCGCGCAGCCGAAGCCCTCGTCGACGACGCGGTACGAGCCGTCGGGGTCGATGCGGTAGAGCTTGCCCAGGCGCGACCACCGGCCATCGTTGAACTCGCCGTCACGGTCGGGCGCGTCGGCGGGCATCGAGCCGGAGAACACCCGGCCTTGCGGGTCCGCGATGGCGTCGTTGAACCGCGTCTCGTCGGGGATGCCTTCGATGACCGTCTTCGTCTCCCCGTCCTTGTAGATCAACACCTCGCAATCCTGACCGAGCAGCAACAAAGAGTCGTCCGTCTGGATTGTCACCGCGCCGATGAACCGGCCGGTGTAGACGTTGTCGTGCTGCCCGGTCGCGGGGTCGTAACGCAGCAGCCTGCCGGTCGGGATATCGACCCAGTAGAGCGCTTTTTCGGTGTCGTGCCAGATCGGGCCCTCGCCGCAGACGCAGTGGTAGTTGGCGACGATTTCGATGGGCAGGTCGAGGGTTTGCATGGCGTGATGATAGAGCAAGTGTGAAAGAAGCCCACGGCGTGACGCCGTGGGCTTCGCGAGGCATCGGACTTCGATGAAGTGGCGGATCAGTCCTCTTCCGCCGCCGGCTGGTACTCGGCGGCGACCTTGTCCTGCACGTTGCGCGGGGCGGGTTCGTAGTGAGAGAACTCCATGGAGTAGCTCCCGGCCCCGCCGGTCATGGCGTTGAGCTGGCTGTTGTAGTTGGTCAGCTCGGCGAGCGGCACGGAGGCGTGCAGCGCGAACATGTCGCCGGGCATCATGTCCGTCCCGGACACCCGGCCTCGGCGCGTCGAGAGGTCGGCCGTCAGGTCGCCCATGTACGACGCCGGCGCGACCACCTCCACGTCCACCATCGGCTCGAGCAGCACGGGCTTGGCCTTGCTCACCGCGTCGAGGAACGCGCGCTTGCCGGCGGTGACGAACGCGATCTCCTTGCTGTCCACCGGGTGGTGCTTGCCGTCGTAGACGCTGACCTTTACGTCCTGCAGCGGGCAGCCGGCGATCGGGCCTTGCGCAAGCGCCTGCCGAACCCCCTTTTCGATCGCGGGGATCAGGGGTTTGGGGATCGAGCCGCCGAAGGTGTCGTCGGAGAACTCGAAGCCTTCGCCGCGCTCGCGCGGCTCGACACGGAGGTAGACCTCGCCGAACTGCCCCGCCCCGCCGGTCTGCTTCTTGTGACGGTGGTGGCCCTCGGCGTTGGCCAGGATCGTCTCGCGGTACTCGATCTTGGGCGGGTGCGTCTCGACCTCGACGTTGTAGCGCTTCTGGAGCTTCTCGAGCAGCACGCGCAGGTGCAGGTCGCCCAGGCCCTGGATCACGGTCTCGTGCGTCGTGTTGTTGCGGGAGACGCGGAAGGTCGGGTCTTCTTCCTGGAGCTTGACCAGGGCGTCGGCGATCTTCTGCTCGTCGCCGCGCTTCCTGGGTTCGACGGCAACCCCCGCCATCGGCGCGGGCATCCGCAGTGGGCGCAGGTGCACGTTGTCTTCGTCGTGGCTGTCGTGCAGCACCGCGTCGAAGTGCACATCATCGACCTTTGCGACCGCGACGATGTCGCCCGGCAGCGCCGCGTCCACCTCTTCACTTTTCGCGCCTTGCAACTTGAAAAGGTGCCCGACCTTGAAGGGCTTTTTGCTCTCGCCCTCGTGGGCGTCGTCGATGAAGAGCTGCGTGTCCTTGTTGACGGTGCCCTGATGCACGCGGAAGCACGCGAGCTTGCCCTTGAACGGGTCCATGCGGACGTTGAACACGTGGGCCAGCACGTGGTGTGCCGGGTCGTGGTCCGCGTGGATCTCGTGGTCGGGGTCGAGGTCCAGCTCGTCGCCGCTGCCGCGTACGAACGGCCGGGGGTTGCCCTCGCAGGGGTTGGGGCAGAGTTCCTTGATGAACTTCACCAGCTCATCGATGCCAACGGACTGGCTGGCGTCGTGCTCGACCGCGGCGGCGGTGAACACCACAGGAACCAGATGCCCTTCGCGCAGCGCCTTCTCGAACGGCGCGTGCAACTGGTCTGGCTTCACTTCGCCCTGCTCGAGGTAGAGTTCCATAAGGTTTTCATCGACCTCGACGACCTGATCCACGATCTGGCTGTGCCACTGCGAGACCGGGCCCAGGTCGGACTCGCCGTCGGTGTTCTTGAAGCAATCGACGATCTTCGTGCCTTGTTCCGCGGGAAGGTTCACGGGCAACACGCGGTTCCCGAAGGTCTGCCGGAGGTTCGTGAGCAGGTCACCCAGGTCGACGCTGCCGCCGGTGAAGGCCTGGTCGATCTTGTTGATCACGATCATCCGGCAGAGCTTCCGGTCCGCGGCGCGCTTCATCATGCGGCGGGTCATGGGCTCGATGCCGTGGTTGGCGTTGACGACGACGGCGACGGTCTCGACCGCGGGGAACACGCCGAGCGCCTGGCCGAGGAAGTCGGGCGCGCCGGGGGTGTCGAGGAGGTTGAGGTGGGTGCCGTCGAGGTCGGCGTGGAGGACGGAGGCGAACAGCGAGTGGCCGTGCTCATGTTCTTCGTCGGTGTAGTCGGAGGTCGTGTCTTTTTGTTCGACACGGCCGGCGTGACCTAAAACGCCGGCCCGGTGAAGAAGCGCTTCGGAGAGCGTCGTCTTCCCGGCACCGGCGTGACCGACGAGGGCGAGGTTGCGGATGTCCGCTGTGGTGTAGGCCGTCATGGGCGCACACTCCTTGGGTTGTCGCCGCGGCGGACGGCCCGCGAGGCCGTCGCGGCAAGAGGCAGAAAGACATGGCGGGCGGGCCGCAAGCCCAAGGGTACGACGCGGGCGGATTCCGGGCAAGGGAAATGTCAGGCCGGGCGCGGGTCTGGGGCTTGGGGGCTGGGGGTTAGGCAAGAAGCATGAAACAAACCAAGTACAAACAAACCCCAAGCCCCAGACCCCATACCCCGGCCACTAGCACTCTCAACCCCAAAGGTTGTACTTCAGCACGCACCACAGCGCCCGCCACCCGTCGCGCAGGCCGATCTTCTTGCCCTCGGCGTAGGTCCGGCCGGCGTAGCTGACGCCGACCTCGAAGATGCGCAGCGGCTTGCCGTCTTCGCGGAGCTTGGCGAGCTTGGCGGTGACCTCGGGCTCGAAACCGAAGCGGTCTTCGACGAGGTTGAGGCGGTCGAGCACGTCCTTGCGGAAGAGCTTGTAGCAGCACTCCATGTCGGTGAGGTTGAGGTTGGTGAACGCGTTGGAGATGAGCGTGAGCAGGCGGTTGGCGAGGCTGTGCCAGAAGTAGAGGACGCGGTGCGACTGCCCGCCGGTGAAGCGCGTGCCGTAGACGACGTCGGCCTCGCCCTCGAGGAGGGGGCGCAGCAGCCGAGGGATGTCGCGCGGGTCGTACTCCAGGTCGGCGTCCTGCACGATGACATACTCGCCTTGGGCGTCGGCGAAGCCGGTGCGCAGCGCGGCGCCCTTGCCGCGGTTGTGCTCGTGGCGGAGCGTGCGGATGGGGACGTGCGTGTGTTTCTCGATCGCGGCGGCGACGGCGGCGGGCGTGCCGTCGGTGGAGGCGTCGTCGACGACGATGACCTCGCAGCCGATGCCGTACTCGACGGACGCGACCCGGCCGATCAGCGTGGCGACCGTGTCCTGCTCGTTGTAGACGGGGATGACGACGGAGAGCACGGCGTGAAGATTACCGTTTCGGAGTGGTTTGCGGTTGCGAGCGCTGCGGGCGCGGGTCTGGGGCTTGGGGTTTGGGGGGTGGGAGGCACGACGGTGGATCGTCTAGGCTTGGGTCAGTGAGTTTTGTTGTGCGTGGCGTTCACGCGATTTGTTTCGTTCCCACAGACCTTCGATCTGCATGCCAAGCCCCAAGCCCCAGACCCCTGACCCCACCCGCACCGCGCGGACGCCTTTGCAGAATCGCGACCACGAAGTGGTCTGGCACCCATGCTCGCAGATGCACGACTACGAGGCGTTCCCGCCGTTAGAAGTCGTCCGCGCGGCCGGCCCGTTGATCGAGCTGGCGGACGGGCGGAAGCTGTACGACGCGATCAGCTCCTGGTGGTGTAAGTCGCTGGGGCACGCGCACCCGGCGCTGGTCGCGGCGGTGCGCGAACAGACGGACAAGTTTGAGCACGTCATCACGGCGAACACGACCAGCGAAGCGTTGGTGTCGTTGTGCGAGCGGTTGCTGGAGGCGGCGAACAGCGGCCGCTTTACGGCCGCGGGTGCAGGGTACGGGGTACAGGGTTCGGGCGAGGAAGGCTTGGCCGAACCCTGTACCCCGTACCCCGAACCCCACTTCACCAAATGTTTCTTCGCCGACAACGGCTCGACCGGCGTCGAGGTGGCGATCAAGATGGCGCTGCAGGCGCAGCACCAGCGCGGGGAAACGCAACGCACACAGCTCGCGACGCTGAGTAACGGGTACCACGGCGAGACGGCGGCCGCGATGTCGGTGTCGGACCTGGACCTGTACACGAGCCCGCACGGGTCGATCATGTTCGAGACGTTGAAGCTCGAGCCCGTGCCGTGGCGGAGCGGGCCCGACGACCCGGAATGGATGAACGCGCAGCCGGAGTGGGACACGATCGAGGCGCTGCTCAACGCGGCGGCAGACACGCTGGCGGCGGTGATCTACGAGCCGGTGCTGCAGGCGGCGGGCGGGATGCGGCCCTACAGCCCGGATTTGCTGCGGCGGCTGCGTGGCTGGGCGGACGCAAACGGCGTGTACCTCATCGCGGACGAGATCGCCGCGGGGCTGGGGCGGTGCGGCGCGGTGTTGGCGTCACAGCTGGCGATGGCGGATGGCGGATGGCGGATGGCGGATGGACAAGACCAGACGAAAACCGAAACGGGACGTTCTTCCCATCCGCCATCCGCCATCCCACATCCGCCATCTTCTGCATGGCCCGACTTCGCCGTGGTCTCGAAAGGCCTGACCGCGGGGTTTATGCCGATGTCGGTGGTGTTGACGACGGAGCCGGTGTACGGGCTTTTCTACGGCCCGTACTTCGACGGCCGGGCGTTCATGCACTCAAACACCTACGCGGGCAACGCCTTGGCGGTGGCGGTGGCGCACGCGGCGCTGGACGTGTACGCCGAGACAGACATCCTGTCGCACGTCGCACGGCTCGGACCCACGCTGCGCGCGAAGCTGCAAGCGTTGTCAAACCGGCGCGGCGATATGCGCAACGTGCGCGGCGTCGGCATGGCGGCGGCGGTGGACCTCACGAACCCCGACGGCACCGCCCTGCCCGCGCAAGACCGCACCGGATACCGCGTGTACCGCGCAGCGGTCGAGTCCCGCGCCGCCGACGGCTGCGGGGCGCTGCTGCGGCCGCTGGGTGATTCGATGTATCTGTTCCCGCCCTTGAACAGCACGGCCGAGGACATCGACGCGATGGTGACGGTGTTGGAGGACGCGGTGGGGAGAGTGATGGATGAGTGATGATTCAGCGCACGGCTCTTGATGCCTGCAATCATTCATCCTCGTTCGCTTCACGATCCGTCGCGGCGGCCCTGGAACACGCCGCGCTCGGCCGAGCGCACGGTCGGGCTTTCGTCGAGGTACGACCCGGTGCCGCGGCGGTCGATCATGAAGCCGCGGCGCATGCTGCCGCCGCGGTAGCGCAGGTGCTCACTCGGCTCGGCCAACACGCTGGGCTGGTTCGCCCACCACGGCAGGCCGACACCGCCGGGCGTCGATGCGTCGAACGTCACGGCGCCGCCGGACCAACCTTGGCTGTCCCCGTCGGGGTCCGGCGTGCTGAGCCCGATCTCGACGCCCCAGCGCGAGACCCAGGCGCGCAAGGCCGGCTCACGCCGTTCTTCCAGGCCGCCTTCCGACAGGCCCGGGATGCGTACCGGCAGCCACGCCGTCGCGTCGCCTTCGTCCAAGTCGTTCATTGCCGGTTCCACGTTCGGCTCGGTGATCACGACGCGCGGCGTGCTCAGGCCCGGCTCTTCGGTCGGGCGTGTCGACCAGCGCGACGTGGTACGTCGGGTCGGTCTTGACGCGTTCGAATCGTCGGCGTCGCTCTGGGTCTGCGCGGCCAGCGCCCGGCGGACGTCCCGGCCCATCGGCCACAAGCCCGTGCCGGCGCCGGTGGCCAGGTGCAACGCGCCGACCACCACGGCCACGCCCGCCATGATCGTGGCGAGCTGCGGCGCGGTCGGGCCCTTCACCGGCCGGCCGCGCTGCGCGATCGTGCGGGCGTTGAGTGCGAGCGCGATCGCCGCCAACGCCCAGGCCGGCCCCGTCGCCGAGAGTCCGCGTGCCGACACGCCGTACCACCCCGCGACCCCGACCAGCAGCACTGCGCCCAGCCCGGCACAGCTCTTCCACCGACCTTCGCCACCGCCGCGCCCGAACCAGGCCATCAACCCGCCCAGGCCGACCACCGCCGGGAACACCACGCCGCCCAAGGTCCCGCCGAGCATCTCGCCGGGCGCACAGCGCGGCAGCCACCGCGCAACGTCCGCCATGCCCGCGGGCACGGCCCAGTCCACCGGCAGCCCGATCTTCCGCAAGGGAAACAGCGGGTACCCGGTCAGCAACACGTTCCGCGCCACCCACAACGTCACCACACTGCCGGCCGCCAGCCCCACCGCCGACACCGACGAACTCCGCGCCGCCAAACCAGGCAGCTTTTCGTGTTCCATGCCGATCGAACGCGTCGGGCGCTGGCCTTCAACCCAGGCACCCTCGCTCTTCATCAATCGCCAGGCCACGAAGCCCAACATCGCCAACAGCGCCGGCGCCGCCATCGGGTCCAATGCCAAGCCACCGAGACACAACCCGGCACTGACCAACAACGCATCGATGCGCCGCCCGCGGTGCGACTCGTCCGGGCCACACGCGCGCAGCACGCACGCCGCCGCCACCAGCACCAGCACCGCGCTCACGAGTCCGGGCAACGGATCGGTCACGCCGGGGCCCATCCCCAGCACCCACACCGGCACGGCCAGCGCCGCCGCGTAGATCGCGCCCACACCGAGTTTGCTCGCAGTTGTCGCAGCGCCGGGCCGCGCGGCCGCGCGCTGCGCCGCGGCGTGCGGATCGACGCCGTGGGGCGTTCGGAGTGTTCGGACTTCCTGCACCACCGCCGACCACCCCAGCACCGCCCACAACCACAGCCACCACAGCACCCAACCGCCGCCGACGTGTCCGATGCGGCCGTCCCAAGGACCGACGCTCAGCCACGAGCACACCAGCAGCCACCCCGCGTTCCAGCCGTACACCGGGCTGACGTTGCCCACGCCCGGCACCGCCGCGTACCCGTCCGCCCAGCGCACCAGCGGCAGCCACGCCAAACCCGTCGAAGGCTCGACGCTGAACCCGCTGGCGCGGTTGGCCAGCCAGATTCCGCCGATCAACCACGCGATCAGGATGCCCTTCACGCCCGACCGTTTCGCGGATGTATCCGATCCCTTCCGGGCCGGGCCATGGACCAGCACGTCCGCGCCGCGCTCGCACAACTGCGACCACGCCAACGCCAGTTCCGCCCGGCACCACCACGCGCCGCTCAATCCCAATAAACCCACCACGCCCAGCGAGATGCCGTTGAGCGCGAACACCAGGTGCCACGCCTGCAGCAAACCCACCAGCACGATCAACCCCAACCACCACGCACACCACACCCGCCACACCGCGTCGCCCCGGCCGCGCGGGTCGTGCGGGCCGCGCAGCCCACCCTCTTCATCAAACAGAAGGTCCGGCGGGATCGGCACGCCGGGCGTCATCCCCTTCCAGCACTCCAGCCCGCACAGCCGCCACGCCGACACGCCCAGCCCCAACACCACCGCCCCGGCACTCAGCCAGGTCGCCAGCAGCATCAGCATCACGGCCAGGATCGACATCGCCTCCGCAGCTTCCGTCACGCCGCACCACGCGGTTGCGCCCGCGCGGCCGGACCACACGAAACCACCGCCGACCCGCCCCCCTCGGACGGTTCGCGCAGCGGTCCCACGGGTTGTCCATCGACGCGATCGCCCGGCCGCGTAAGGCGGTCCCGGACGGGAGATCACCCGGCGTTGACATGTTCACGAGGTTATCGGTACACGCTCGCCACCCGGTCGGGCCAATCCGAATACAGCGACGCGTCCACCGCGACGTTGCGCCAGCGCGGCGTGCCCTCGACGGTTTCGAGCAGCCCCATCGACGTCACCGATCCGTCGAACGTCGCCCAGTTCCCGTCGCCCTGGTGCCACCAGGAGAAATACCCACCGCCGTCGTCCTCGGCCCCGAAGGTCGGGCCGCGCCCGTCGATCGAGTTCTCCCGCAGGTCGGGCCAGACGCTGCGCGTCTCTAAGAAGACGATGGTGTGCGACGGCTGCCGGACCTTGACCAGATCAATATCGGCCGCGTCAAAGGGCGGCGGGTAACGCCACGCGAGCATCCCGTTGTAGCCGTAGTTGCTCTCGACGTCGTCGACGCAGAACGTCACGCCGTCGCTGCGCCCCTCTTCCGACAGTGCGGGCGTCGGGGACGAGGGGCACGCCCACATCGCGCTGCCGTCTTTCTGTCCCGCGTCGCCTTCGTCCTGCGCGTCCGGTCCGTCGGGCAAATACCCCTTAAGCACCAAGTACGCCCGCCAGGTGATATGCGTGCTGACGTCCGGCGTCTCGTACTCGGGCACGGCCGGGGTCCGCACGCGGTTGCTGGGCAACTGGTCCTTGTGATCCACCGCAAACGTGTTGGCGCTCTGCGCGAGCGTCCGCATGTTTGACAGACACACCGCCGACCGTCCGACCCCGCGCACGCTCGACAACACCGGCAACAGGATCGCGATCAGCAGCGCGATGATGCCGATCACAACGAGCAGTTCGATCAGCGTGAAGCCGCAGTACACGCGGCGCGACGGAACGCCGAGTCGCTGGGAACAACGTGAACGAAAGATCGTCGAATCGGATACTTGCATGAGCACGTCCTTTGCACCCTGGTTACTGCTTCGGGAAACCGCTTGATTCTAGGCCTTGTTGCTGTAGGCCGATTGGCTTGAGCCCTCGGCAGGGCCACCCGGTGAAGGCGTGACGCTGGATTCCCGGAGAACGCCCCGATACAATCGCGGCATCGGCAGGGGGCGGCTCATCAGTTTTTTCGTCCCCGGGTCCGGTCGGCCCGCGGTGTCGCATATCTTTGCACCGTCGGCCGGTGTGTCGGGTTTCCTGCCTGTCTCTTCAACCCGTCCCCGCGCTTCACGCGGATATTCAGGAGGTCGATCATGCGGTGTCTTGCTCGGTGTTGCGCTCTGGCGGTCGCTTTGCTGCTCTTGGGAGTCACGCCCGACGCCCGCGGTGTGTTCACGCTGCTCGACGACTTCGACAACTACACGCTCGGCCCGCTCGACGACCGCTCGGGCGCCGGGCCGAACTTCCAACAGGGCGGGTGGATCGACAACGGCGCCCAGGGCACGCTGGGGACGGACCCGACGGTCCACCTGGCCAACGTGGTCGTCGATCCGCAGGTCGTCTTCAACCAGGTGCTCCAGATCGACGCCAACGCCGCGGGCGGGCTGACCTCGGTCCACAAGACCCTGCCCACCGCCATCGCCGACGGCTCAACCGCCACGGTCTTCATGCGGTTCTACGTCGAGTCGATCAGCAACGTCACCGGCAACTTGGCCATCGGCGCGTCCCGCGCCGCGGCGCCCGGCACCACCGCCGACTACGCGGGCTACGGCGTCGCGGAAGGCGAGACCAAGCCCGGCGGCACCTTCCGCGCCGGCGACGGCAACACGCTCAGCGACCTGTCGCCCCTCTACTCGCCCGGCGCCTGGAACAACCTCTGGGTCGTGCTGGACAATGCGAACGACCAGGTCCAGTTCTACACCTCCCGGCTGCTCGGCCAGGCGCCGACCCTGCTGACCAGCGCGAACGCGCCGTTCGATTTCCAAGGCGGGCCGAACGGCCAGGATCTGCTCACCCTCATGTTCCAGAGCAGCAACAACGGGCCGTTCGCGCCGATGGCCGACGCGCAGTACATCGACCAGATCTACATCGATACCGCCGGGATGAACCTCACCAACCCCGCGCTCAACCCCGGCGCGTTCCGCGGCGATTACAACTTCTCGAAGTTCGTCGACCAGGCCGACCTGGACCTCGTGCTCCTGAACTGGGGCGGCACCGGCATCCCCAACGGTTGGACCCGCGACTTCCCGGTCGGGATCGTGGACCAGTCGGAACTCGACGGGGTCTTACTCAACTGGGGCAAGGTCGTGCCCAGCCCCGACTTCCCCGATGGCGTGCCGGAGCCGGGCGCTTTGCTGGTCATCGCACCCGTGGTGATCCCGTGGCTGAGCCGGCGGTGGGCCGGCACGTCCGTCACAACGCCACGTACTCCACCTCGCTCGTGAGCGTCGCGTCGGCGGGCGGGTCGTGGACGTCGGTGGTGAACGCGCCGCCCATCTCGGTTCGCGTGGCGGCGGCGTCGAACCGGGCGGGGCGCTCGCCGTCGAGCCGGGCCAGCAAGTCCAGCGCGATCTGGGCTTCGGGTTTCGCGCCTTCCAGGGCCGGGATGCCGGCCGGGAAGCTCTGCAGGCGGTTCTGGTGGTTCTCAAACGTGCCCGCCTTCTCGACCCACGTCGCCCCCGGAAGGATGACGTCGGCGGACTTGCCGACCTCGGCGTCCGTCAACGCATTGGGCAGCGTGTCGATCAGCACCGTGAAGAGGTTCCCCACCGCGTCGCGCAGTTCATCGGTCACCCACGCGCTGGGGTAGTTGCCGGTGAGGATCACGGCGTGCAGCTCGCCCCCGCCCACCGCCGACGTGAAGCCGTCGAAGTCGAGGACATTGCCGCCCCCCGCGACCGTTTCGAGCGCCCGCTTCACGCCGCGCGCGTTCGGGGCCTTTTCGGCCAGCACGGTGTACCCGCCGGGGAACGTCTTGTCTTGCCCCTCGAACGGCACGGGCCCGACCGCGAGCCTGACCTTCGGGTCGAGCTTGAGCGCCAGCTTGCCGAGCAGGTACGCGTCTTCGCAGGTCAGCATCGGACTGACCAATACGCCCAGTGAACCTTCGCCTTTCTTGAGCTTCGTGACCTCGAGCTTTTCCAGCACGGTGTCGTACGCGGTGTTGAAATCCACGGCCTCAGGCGTGCCATGCTTCAGAACCGTCGGCGAGGCTAACCGTTCAGGGGAATGCACGAACTTCCAGCCCCAGCGGATCTCGTCGCTGGTCCACCATTTGTTCACGTCCATGTTCGTGCGCGGCTTGAAGCGGTACACCTTGCCCTCGTTGGACTCGATCGAAAGGTTGTCCCCCGACGCGGTGATGCCGTCGATCCCCGGAGTTTTGGTCAAATTCCAAACGCGCATCGACATCAGGAAGTCCTTGTCCAGCAGCGCGCCGACGGGGCAGATGTCGATGACGTTGCCCGAGAGCTCGTTGTTGAGCGGCCGGCCCGGGAAGACGTCGATCTGCTCGTCGCTGCCGCGGCCGAACACGGCGAGCTCGTTGGTCTCGGTGACTTCGCGCGTGAAGCGCACGCAGCGCGAGCACATGATGCAGCGGTCGGAGTAAAGCAACACGTGGTCGCCGACGTCCTTCTTGGGCTGCTTGATCTTGGCTTCCTCGAAACGCGAGTGCGAGTTGCCGTAGCGGTAGCTGTAGTCCTGCAGCGAGCACTCGCCCGCCTGGTCGCACACCGGGCAGTCCAGCGGGTGGTTGATCAGCAGGTACTCCATCACCGCCTTCTGGTTCTGGAGCGTCCGCGGCGACTTGAGGTGCACCACCGCGCCGTCCACCGCCGGCGTCTGGCAGGTCGGCACCAGCTTGGGGATCAGCTCGAGCTTGTTGTCGTTGCGCGGGTTGGGCTGCGAAACCTCCGCCAGACAGATCCGGCAGGACGCGACAACGGTCAGCCCGGGGTGGTAGCAGTAGTGCGGGATCTCGACCCCGCCGTCGAGCGCGACCTCGAGCAGCGACTTCTTGCCTTCGAACGAACACGTGATGCCGTCGACGGTGATGCTGGGCATGGGGGGAGTTTAACGGCAGAGCGCTCTCATCTCCCCTCCCGGCGGGAGGGGAACCGAGCGAGCCTTCTGCTCACATGGCGGGGGTACATTGTCAGATAGCCGCGACCCCACAGGTCGCGTGCCCTGGGGTGGCGGTGCGACACGCGGGCCGTTGGCCCGCGGCTAAGTCGGCCGTGACGCACACAGCGAGGTCAACCCATGCCCATCGAACTGCCGCCGACCGGACGCACCCGCCGCCAGATACTTGCGGGCGGGGCGGCGGGGTTGGTGGGGACGCTCGGCGGACTGTCGGGCTGCGTGTCCGGCATCGACGCAGCCCAGAGGCCAACCACGACCCGGTCCTTCGACAACCCGAGGTGGCACGACCGTGTGATGTTGCTGTCGGACCCCCACATCGCGGCAGACCCCAAAACCGTCAGCCGCGACGGAGTCAACATGGCGGATCGGCTTCGGGCCGTCATGAGCGAAATCAGCGTGATGGGAAGACCCAAGGATTGGAAGCCTACGTCGATGGCAAGCGTAGAGCTGATATACCCGCACTACGACTTCATGATCGTCAACGGGGACAACGCCTACGACACGGGCGAACTCGGCGATTACCAATCTCTTCTGTATGAGCCGATCAACCTTCCGGGGCTGGCCGATCTTCTTGACGCGTCGGTCCATTTCACGCTCGGCAACCACGACCACCGCGCGAATTTCCGCAAGATCGCCTCGGCGGTGATGGGCACGGGTTCGGAGTCGAGCCACCACGTTCGACACCTGTGGGAAGCCAACGGCTCACGACACGCGGACTGGCTGCTGCTTGACTCGCTTCGGCACACCGACGAGGTGCCGGGCGTGCTGGGTGGCCAGCAGCTCGAATGGCTCGCCCGGAGTGCGGCGGTGCGTCCCGAACGCCCCGTGATCGTCGTCCTGCACCACCCGCCCGTCCCCGACGAAGACCCCGACAAGCCCTTCAGTTTGATTGACCACGAGGACTTTTGGGAGGTGGTCGATGCGCGACCGAATATCCAGACGGTGTTCCACGGGCACTCGCACTTGTGGAACCCGCGCCCGCGCGGCTGGGCGATGCGCATGGCGGACGGCTCACAGAAAAAGATGCGGGTGCCGCTGATCGGGCTGCCGCCGACGAGTTACGTGTTCGAGGAGGGCGCGCCCTGGGGTTACGTCGTCGCCGACCTGGACGCCGGCGGCATGACGCTGACGCTGCGGGCGATGGAAGGCCACCCCAAGGACGGGGAAACGGTGCGGATCGACTGGGCGTGAGCGCGTCTGGACTCCCCTCCCCTCGGGAGGGGTTGGGGGAGGGTGCCCGGGCTCGGCTTGGAATGATGAAGCTCGAATGACGAAGCCATTCCTCCCGGTTTCGTGATTCGTCATTCGGGTTTCGTCATTGTTGCCGGCAGCCTCCCCTGACCCCTCCCAAGGGGAGGGGAACCGGAGATCGACGCCCCAACGTTCCGCATCGCCGATAAAGTGCGTGGTCGGCCTGCTGTTTCGCCGACCGTGCCCCGCACCCGAGTCTCCCCATGCCGCGTGACATCCCCGTTGGCAACGGCCAGATGCTGGTCACCTTCGACCGGCACTACCGCCTGCGCGACCTGTACTTCCCGCACGTCGGCCAGGAGAACCACGTCGGCGCGCCGTGCCGGTTCGGCGTGTGGTCCGAGCTGCCGCGCAACTCCGACGACCGCCGGCGCAAGCGCGTCTACTGGTCGGACGACAACTGGGACACCGACCTGCGCTACGTCGAGAACACGCTGGCGACCGACGTGGTCATGCGGCACGGCGACCTGGCGCTGCGGCTGAACTGCTGCGACGTGGTCGACTTCCACCGCAGCCTGCTGGTCCGCCGGATCGACATCACCAACGAGGACAGCCGCGAGCGCGAGGTCCGGCTGTTCCACCACCAGGACTTCTACATGTACGGCGCCCGGGTGGGGGACACGGCGTACTTCGACCCGCAGCTGCGCTGCCTGATCCACTACCGCAAGAACCGCTACCTGATGGCGTGCTTCTACCAGGACGGCGACCAGCAGACGGACGAGTACGCGACGGGCACGTCGGGCTTCGGCGGGGCAGAGGGCACGTGGCGCGACGCGGAAGACGGCGTGCTGGGCAACAACCCCATCGCGCAGGGCGCGGTGGACTCGACGATGATGGTGCGCACCACGGTGCCGGCCGGAGCGACGCGGACGGTGTACCTGGTGATCGGGGCGGGGTTCAACTACGACGACCTGGACGAGCTGCACCGGTTCATCCACCGCGAGACGCCGCAGGGGATCATCGAGCGGACGCAGCGGTACTGGCGGCTGTGGCTGGACGGCGCGACGACGCGGTTCGTGTCCCCGGCCGACTCGGGTCTGTCGGCGAAGGCGCACGACCTGTATAAGCGGTCGCTGCTGGTGGTGCGGACGCAGTGCGACAACGGCGGGGCGATCATCGCCGCCAACGACAGCGACATCATGCAGTTCTCGCGGGACACGTACAGCTACCTCTGGCCGCGCGACGGCGCGTTCGTCGCCGACGCGATGGACGCCGCGGGGTTCGCGGACCTGGCGCGGCGGTTCTTCACGTTCTGCAACGGCCGGCTGCACCGGCGGGGCATGTTCCTGCACAAATACTGCCCGGACGGGTCGGAGGCGTCGTCGTGGCACCCGTGGGTCGACAAAAAAGGCCGGCCGCAGATGCCGATCCAGGAGGACGAGACGGCGCTGGTCCTCTGGGCGCTGTGGCGCCACTTCGAGCGACGGCGGGACATCGAGTTCACCCGGCCGATGTGGTCGTCGCTGATCCGGCCGGCGGCGGACTTCATGGTGATGTACCGCGACCCGGACACGAAGCTGCCGTTGCCTAGTTACGACCTGTGGGAGGAGCGCTACGGCGTGCACGCGTTCACGGTGGCGACGGTGTTCGCGGGGCTGGAAGCGGCGGCGGAGCTGGCGCACTGCTTCGGCGACGCCGGCCGGGCCAAGCGCTACCGCACCGCGGCGCAGGAGGTGCGCGAGGCGTTCTGCCGGCACCTGTGGTCGGAGTCGCTGGGGCGGTTCTACCGGCGGATCACGCCCAGCGACCAGAACCGCAACGCGCGGCTGATGGCCGAGATGTTCGCCGGCCGCGCCCCGGGCGCCAACCCGGGCGACCCGCTGGGGGCTTCCGTGCCCACCGCGCCCGACGCGGTGAAGTTCGAGACCGACGACAACCTCGACGCGTCTATGTTCGCCATCTTCGCGTTGGGGCTGCTGCCGGTCGATGACCCGCGGGTGCGTTCGACGATGGAGCAGGTGCGTCAGCGTTTGACGATCAAGACCGACGTCGGCGGCGTAGCGCGGTACATCGACGACTATTACCACCAGGTCACGGACGACGTGGAGAACGTGCCGGGCAACCCGTGGTTCATCTGCACGCTGTGGATGGCGGACTACGACATCGCCAAGGCGCGGAACCTCGACGAGCTCAAGGCGGCGGCCGCGCCGATCGAGTGGGTCGCGGACCGGGCGCTGCGGTCGGGCGTGCTGGCCGAGCAGGTCCACCCGATGACCAACGAGCCGTTGAGCGTCAGCCCACTGACCTGGAGCCACGCGACGGTGGTGGCGACGGTGACGCGCTACCTGCAACGCCTGCAGGAACTCGCCGGCCAGGAACCGGTGGGCATGCCCGGCGTCAGCGGCCGATCGCCGATGGACGGCCCGGTGTTGACGACGCGGTGAGGCGGATGCCGATTGAGGATTGCCGATTGACGAATGAATGCGTCCTCATTCACCGTCTTGATGCAACAATTCTGCAATCGACATTCCTAAATCGACAATCCGTCTCACACCGGCGACGGCACGGTCTCCAGCACCTGCTGCATGATGCGCCGCGTCGCGGTGCCGTCGGCGTCCTGGGTGAAGCTGCGGCTGACGCAGCGGTGGGAGAAGACGGCGACGGCGTGGCCGACGATGTCTTCGGGCACGACGTAGTCTCGCCCTTTGAGGAACGCCGACGCCCGCGCCACCCGCGCCATCGCCAGCGTGCCACGCGGGCTCACGCCCAACTGCAGCTGCTCGCTCTGCCGGGTCGCGGTCGCCAGCGCAACGATGTAGTCCACGAGCGTGGGGTCGAGCTTGACCCGCTCGACCTGCCGTTGGAGGTCGACCAACTCCTGCGCCGTCATCACCGGCTTAAGGTCGGCCAGGGCGCTGCGCCGCGGATCGACCGTGAGCACGCGCGCCTCGTCCCCGGCGCTGGGGTAGCCCAGGTTGATCCGCATCAGGAACCGGTCGAGCTGGCTCTCGGGCAAAAAGTAGGTGCCCTCGAACTCGAAGGGGTTCTGCGTCGCGATGACCAGGAACGGCTCGAGCAACCGGCGGGTGTGCCCGTCGATGCTGACCTGGTTCTCGTTCATCGCCTCCAGCAGCGCCGACTGCGTGCGCGGCGTCGTGCGGTTGATCTCGTCGGCCAGGACGATATTGGCGAAGATCGGCCCGGGCTTAAAGACGAACTCGGCCTGCGGCTGGTCCCAGACGGTGACGCCCAGGATATCCGCGGGCATCATGTCCGGCGTGAGCTGGATCCGGGCCAGCGACGCGTCGAGGCTCTTGGCCAGCGAATTGGCGAGCGTGGTCTTGCCCACGCCCGGCACGTCCTCGATCAGGACGTGCCCCCGGGCGAGCAGGCACACGAGCAGCTTCTCGACCGCCGAGTGGTTGCCGAAGAAGCAGGACTGGATGTTGGCGCGGAGGCGCTCGAGCCCATGCATGGGCGGAGAGTATACCGGCGAGTTTATCGGCCCAGCGGTAAACTCATACCGCTGCGGGCGTTGCGTGGCCGGCCGATGACCGATGGAAGGTGGGGTTCGGGGTCTGGGGGGAACGATCCGCTGCCGCGTCCGATAAGACGCGCTTGCCGGGTTGTGACGCAAAGTGCGCTGCCCCCTGACTCGTTCCAGCCAAACCCCAAGCCCCACAACCCAGTCCCTCCCACCACCGCCGTGTCCGAAGAACTGCAACTGCTGATCACCCGTCTGAGCCTGTACCTCCAGGAGGGCTGGCCGTACGTCCTGATCGAGCTGGCGGTGATCTGGACGGTGGTGTACCTGATCCTGCGTTTCCTGCGCGGCACGCGCGGGGCCCGCGTGGTCAAGGGTGTCGCCCTGCTGCTGATCGCCGGCACGCTCACGGTGCAGGTGCTCGGCGGCGACGAAAAGCTCGCCCGGCTGAACTTCCTCTACGCCAACTTCCTCGCGTTCGCCTCGCTGATGCTGGTCATCGTGTTCCAGCCCGAGCTGCGCCGCGCGCTGGTCCGCCTGGGCGAGACGCGCCTGTTCCGCCAAACCGGCCAGCGCAAGCAGCGCGTCGTGGACGAGATCCTCGCGTCGGTCGATTACCTCTCGCGCATGAAGGTCGGTGCGCTGATCGCCATTGAGCAGCAGACCGGGCTGCGCGGCATCGTCGAGGCCGGCGTCCGCCTCGACGCCGAGATCACAAAAGAGTTGCTCAACACGATCTTCTGGCCCGGGTCGGCGCTGCACGACCTGGGCGTGGTGATCCGCGGCGACCGGCTGCTCGCCGCGGGCGTGCAGTTCCCGCTGGCCGACTCCGACCGCCTGCCCCAGGAGCTCGGCTCGCGCCACCGCGCCGCCATCGGGCTCTCGCAGGAGGCGGACGCGCTGGTCATCGTCGTCTCCGAAGAGACCGGCACCGTCTCCGTCGCCGAGCGCGGCGAGCTCACCCGCCACCTCTCCACCGAAGACCTGCGGCCCGTCCTCAGCCGCGGCATGACCAAGGTCCAGCTCACCCAGCGCGTCGAGGAGCCGCTGCCCGACAGCGAGGCGCCGGCGGACGAACCGAACCCCGCCGAACAACCCGAAACCAAAGCCGACGAACCGCCCGCATGACCCGCAAGCTCTTCGACAAACTCGAGACCTGGGTCGTGGTCACGGTCATCACCGTGCTCATCTGGCTCTACGCCGAGGGCGCGATCGTCGAGACCTACACCCGGCAGAAGGTGACGATCCAGTTCGTCGGCGCCGGCGACGTGCCGGTGGCCATCGAACCCGCGGTCGTCACGCCGCTGGTCACCTTCCGCGCGTCCGGGCCGACGTTCCAGAAGTTCAAGGAACGCACCGACAGCGCGCCCATCACCATCCCCCTCCAGCCCGGCGACGAGAACCTGCAGACCGTCGATATCGCCGACCGGCTCGAACAGGAAGTGTTCAACGAACTGGGCATCGTGCTCGACGAAGCCGACCCCGAGACCGAAGACGTCAGCGTCCGCCGGCTCGTCGAGGTCAGGGTCCCCATCACCGTGCGCGACAGCGAGGTCGAGCTGGAGCGCCCGCCGGCCATCGAGCCGAACACTGTGACGTTCACCGTGCCCGAAGACCTCGCCCCGCGGCTGAGCCGGCAGAGCGCGTACGTCGACCTCAACGACGCCATCCGCAACAACCCGCCTGAGCCCGGCGTGCAGGACCAGCAGACCCTCGCGATCGAATGGCCCGACGGGATCGAGACGCGCTGGACCAAGGCCGACGCGGAAGAGGCGCTCGTCACCTACCGGATCGAGAAGGTCGACGCGACGCTGACCGTGCCCACCGTCCCGCTCGAGCTGCTCGTGCCGACCGACTTCCCCTTCGACATCCGCACCGAGAACAACGAACGCGTCATCAACAACGTCGAGGTGACCGGCCCCAGCGACACGCTCGAGCGCATCGCCGCCGGCGAATTGGAGATTCAGGCCGTGCTCCGCTTCAAGAACATCGCCGAACTGAGCGAGGGCCGGCAAACCGTCGACGTCACCTTCATCACCCCGCCCGGCGTGACGACAGCGCTGCAACAACAGACCGTCATCCTCAAACGCCGCACCGCCGAGCCGAGCAACGGGACGAACGGCAACTAAAAACCGGCGTCTTGCAAACGTTGCGGTCATCGAATCAAGTTTCACTTGAAGCCCGCGGCCTGTGACCGTGGGCCCATCGTCAGCGGTATGATGCCCGCACCCGAGCCCCGCCATGACCGCATCCACCACCCACCCCCCGGCCGACACCGGGACCGACGACGTCCCTGCCTACTGCCGCGGCCTGGCCCGCAACGCCCGCGCCGCCAGCCGCCGACTCGCCGGCGCGTCCGGCCAGAAACGTGACGCCGCGCTGCGCGCCATCGCCAACGCGATCCTCGGCCGCGCCGCCGACCTCCAGGCCGCCAACGCCAAAGACCTCGACGCCGCGCCGTCGCTCGGGCTTTCCGACGCGATGATCGACCGGCTGCGCCTCACCGACGACCGCCTGAAGTCCATGGCCGACGGCGTCCGCCAGATCGCCGACCAGCCCGACCCGGTCGGCAAAGTCCTCGAGGGCCGGGTGCTGCCCAACGGCATCCGCCTGGTGAAGCGTCGCGTCCCGCTGGGCGTCGTGCTGTTCATCTACGAGTCCCGCCCCAACGTCACCGCCGACGCCGCCGCGCTGTGCCTCAAGTCCGGCAACGCGATCATCCTCCGCGGCGGCAAAGAGGCACTGCACTCCAACCGCGCGATCGCCGAATGCATCGCCGCCGCGCTCGACACCGCCGACCTGCCCCGCCACGCCGTGCAGCTCGTCGGCACCACCGACCGCGCGGCCGTGGGCGAGCTGCTGGTCTGCGAGAACGACATCGACGTGTGCATCCCCCGCGGCGGCGAGTCGCTCATCCGCGCCGTCGTCGAGCAGTCCCGCATCCCCGTCATCAAACACTACACCGGCAACTGCCACGTCTACATCGACCAGCACGCCGACCCGGACATGGCCGTCAAGATCGCCGTCAACGCCAAGACTCAGCGCACCGGCGTGTGCAACGCGGCGGAAACAATGCTCTTCCACGCCGGCTGCATCGACAACGGCATCCTCCAGCGCGTGGTCGAAGCCTTGCTCCACGCCGGCGTCGAGCTCCGCGCCGACCAACGCACCCGCGACGCCTTCCCCGGGAAACACAACAAACTCACGGAAGCCACGGGCGACGACTACGCCACCGAGTTCCTCGACATGGTCTGCGCCGTCAAGGTCGTCGATCACGTCTCCGACGCCGCCGAACACATCAACCGCTACGGCTCGCGCCACACCGACGCGATCGTGTCCGACCACCTCCACGCCGTGCAGCAGTTCATGCAGGCCGTCGATACCGCCAACGTCATGATCAACTGCTCCACCCGCTTCTCCGACGGGCAGCAGTACGGCCTGGGCGCCGAGATCGGCATCTCCACCGACAAGCTCCACGCCCGCGGGCCCATGGGCGCCGAGGACCTCACCACCACCCAGTGGGTCGCGCACGGCAACGGCCAGACCCGCGGCTGAACCTTCACCGGCCCGCCCCCTTTCCGGAAGCAACCCCAGTGAGCACGCCCGCCCCCGCGTTCCAGCACCAGACCTACACGCTCCGCCGCAAGGTCCTCACCATCGCCGGCGCGAAGTTCCACATCTACGGCCCCGACGGCCGGCTCGTGCTGTTCTCCAAGCTCAAGGCGTTCAAGCTCAAGGAAGACATCCGCATGTACGCCTCCGAAGCCATGGAGCGCGAGCTGCTGGTCATACGCACGCAGAGCATCTGGGACATCTCCGGCACGTACGACGTCTTCGACCCGATCGCCAACGAGACCGTCGGTGCGCTCAAACGGCACGGCATGAAATCGATGCTGCAGGACGAGTGGTCCATCCTCGACGCCACCGGCCAGCCCATCGGCAAGATCAAGGAAGACAGCGCGGTCAAGGCGATCGCCCGCCGGTTCTTCGAACCCGCCGCGTTGTTGATGCCCCAGGCCTACCACGTCGACATCGACGGACAGCCGGTGGCCACGTTCCGTCAGCACTTCAACCCCATCGTTCAGAAGATCGCCATCGACTTCAGCCCCGACACCGGCGACCGGCTCGACCCGCGGCTGGGGTTCGCCGCCGCCGTGCTGATGTGCGCGATTGAGGGCCGGCAGAACTGAACCGCCGCCCCGGCCGCCGCGGGTACCATGCCCGCCGATGCCCGCAACGTCCCCCCAACCCGACATCCGCCTGGTCGTCTTCGACCTGGGGCGCGTCCTGCTGCGCATCGCCGAGGACTGGGAACACGTCGCCACGCGGGCCGGGATCACGCTGCCCGCGGCGCTCGCCGGCGACATCTCTTCGGCCGGGCAGCGCGATCAGGACCCGGCGCTCGAGGCCGCCTTCGCCGACTTCGAAACCGGGCGGCTCGACGCCGACGCGTTTTTCGGCACGTGCTCGCCCCTGCTCGGCCTCTCGTCGCAACAAGCCATCGACCTCTTCGACGCCTGGCTCATCGAGCCCATGCCCGGCATCGTCCCGCTGCTCGATGCGATCCAGCAGCGCGGCGTGCCCACCGCGTGCCTCAGCAACACCAACCCGCAGCACTGGGTCAGCCTCACGAACCCCGACCACCCCGCGTGCCTCCCGCTCGACCGGCTCACGCACGTCTTTCCCAGCCAGGACGTCGGCCACGCCAAGCCGAACGCCGAGGCGTACGAACACGTCGAACGCGAGACCGACACCGGCGCCGCGCACATCCTCTTCTTCGACGATCTTGAAGAGAACGTCGCCGCCGCGCAACAACGCGGGTGGTACGCCGAGCTGATCCCCCGGCTCGAAGACCCCGTGCCCCTGCTGCGGCAACACCTGACGCGCTACGGGGTGTTGCCGTGACCGAACCCGACGTTTCGACGAACGCTCTCGAGGAACCGGCCACCGACCGACCCGCGTCCATGCGCGGCCCAACACTGGTCTACGCGACGCTGTCCCTGTTCGTGATCGTGCCGATCATCGTGTTCTTCGCGTGGCAGGTGATCGACGCCGACTTCAAGAACAACGAAAACCCCGCGCTCGACTGGGCTCAGCGCGCCGAGTGGCCGGCGTTGGCGACGACCTACAAATCGCTCGAGCGCGGCGTCATGTCGCAGGCCCGCACGGGCGAGACCTACAAGGACTACGAGTTCCACCCCGACGCCGAGCTGGTCGCTTCGATCCAACGCTGCGCCGCGCTCGCGGCCAGCCCGGTGTTCCTGGAGCCGGTCACCGCGGAGAACCTCCGCCTGGAAACCGACGCCCGCGCCGACCAGTTCTACGCCCCGGCCCTGCTTGCGCTCTGGCACGAGCAACACAACCAAACCGATGAAGCCAACGCGGCGTGGGCCACCGCGTTCGCCCGCGCACCCGCGGCGCTGGTGCAACCCGTCACCGACGCTGATGGCCGCCCCCGGCCCAACGCCGACGTCGGTACCGTCGCTTTCACCTTCGACCGCGTCGAGAACGACCGCATCGACGCCACGCTCCAACTCGTCTACCCCCACGCCCGCACCGGCGACGACGGCGTCCTCAGGCTGCCCGTCTTCAAGATGCTCACCCGCATCACCGACCCGGCCCTCGCGCCCCCACGCCCCAACGCCCCGGACGCCGCGCCCTGGATCACCTACCCCGGCCGCGTCGGGCGCCTGCCGACCGTCATTGACCACGACGCCGAACTGCCGAAGGCCGAGGACTGAACCGGCCCAAACGCGCACACACTTTTACCGTGACGTCTCCATGGAATACACCGCGTCGCGTCACGCTTGATCCGGCGGCCGCCGCGTGAAACCATGTCGCGGACGCGAACCTTCAGCCGAGACCAAACCTCCCGATGACGCTCTGGTACTCCCTGCTCGCCGTGGTCGGCGTCTACCTCCTGATCGGGGGGGTGTTCGCGTGGTGGTTCGTCACGCGCGGCGTGGGCCGTTGTGACGACGCGGCACGGACGGGGACGCCGATGTTCCGGGTGTTGATCTTCCCGGGCAGTGTCGCGCTGTGGCCGTGCCTGTGGCGAAAAGCCCGCAGCGCGCCGCGGGAGGTGTCGGGATGATCCGGGCGCAACGCCGACGGCACCTGTGGTGGTGGCTGCTGCTGGGTCCGCTGATCCTCGTGGGGTTCGCGGTCGGTCTGTCGGTTCGGCCGAGCGCCTCCGCAACGACCGCGAGGCCCGGCGCAACCCCGACGCAGGAGGCTTCGCCGTGACCCACGCCTACCGCGCCGTGCAGTGGAACAAGCACAAGCGCACCTACGACGCGCTGATCGCGGTCGGCGTCGTGCTGTTCATCGCGTTGTTTGTCGTGGTCGGCCTGCTCCAGCACGAAGGCGACCACGCCGCGCACCCCGTCACGCTGATCCTGCGCGCCACCAGCACCTGTGCGATCACGCTGCTCACGATCGTCCTCGCCATCGGCCCGCTCGCCCGGCTATCCCCGCGGTTCAACCCGCTGCTCTACAACCGCCGGCACCTGGGCGTCTCGACGTTCCTCGTCGCGCTCGTCCACGGCGGGCTCGCGACATTCTGGTACCACGGCTTCGGCGTCGTCGACCCGGTCACCTCGGTCTTCACGACCAACGCGAACTACCTGCCTGCCGAGGGGCAACGCTGGCAGAGCTGGCTCCACGGCTTCCCGTACCAGCCGCTGGGCGTGTTCGCGCTCATCATCCTCTTCCTCATGGCGGCGACCAGCCACGACTTCTGGCTCAAGAACCTCTCGCCGCGCGTCTGGAAGAACCTGCACACCCTCGTCTACCTCGCCTACGGGCTGATCGTCATGCACGTCACGCTCGGCTTCCTTCAGGACGACGTAAGTGTGGTCTACGCCGGCTTGCTCGGCGGCAGCGCGGCGGTGATCGTGGTGCTGCACGTCGTTGCCGGCGTCCGTGAGAACATCAAGGAAGGCCAAGACGGTATAGCCAACACCGAATGGGTTGCGGTCGCGAAGATCGATGACCTCGAAGACGCTCACGGCAAGGTCGTGTGCCTTAAGAACCACGAACGCATCGCCGTGTTCCGCCACGGAGACAAGGTCAGCGCGGTGAGCAACGTGTGCGCCCACCAGAACGGGCCCCTCGGCGAAGGCCGGATCATCGACGGCTGCATCACGTGCCCGTGGCACGGCTACCAGTACCGCCCCGAGGACGGGCAGTCGCCGCCGCCCTACACCGAGACCATCCCGACGTATCGCGTGCGCGTCGAGGGGCGTGACATCCTGGTGAACCCCGAAGCGCTCCCGCCGGGCACGGCCGTGGAACCCGCGTTGATCCACGAAACCGTCGGGGAGGCCGGCGATGCGTGACGCGTTCTACGTCGGCTATCTGCGGATGCCCAAGCGCCTCAGAGCGTTTGTCACCACGGTCGTGGTGGTGCTGCTGCTCGGGGCAGGCGCCGTCGCGCTCGTGGCCACGACCCAGCAACCCGCGCCCGGCGACGGCACGTGGGACCTGTCGGAAAAAATCAAGGTCACCGGCACGCTCACCACCGAGCCCTACGCCATGCTCACCGTGCCCGGCAAGCCCGGCGCGCCGCCGCGCCAGTTCCTGCTGGTCACCATGGGCAAGGTCGGCGGGGCCGGACTCGACCTGCCCGCCACCGACGATGCGGTCTCGATCACCGGCTACCCGATCGCGCGCGGCGCGGCGGGTACGGTGCTGCTCACCGTCGAGTCGCCCGAAGACGACGTCGCGGTCTCGGGCAAACCGGTGATCGCCCGCGACCCGGTGCCGGTCGCGCTGGGCACGGCGACGCTCGACGGCGAGATCGTCGATCCCAAGTGTTACTTCGGCGCGATGAAGCCCGGCCAGGGCAAGGTCCACAAGGCCTGTGCGACGCTGTGCATCCAGGGCGGCATCCCGCCGATGTTCGTGACCACCGACGCGGACGGAGCCCCCGCGTACTACCTGCTGGTCGATGAACAAGGCCACGGCCTGCGCGGCGAGGCGCTGCACGCGCTGCTGCCGTTCGTCGCGGACCCGGTGCGTCTCACCGGCCAGCGCGAACGCGTGGGCGACCTGCTGCGGCTGCGGATCGATCCAAGAATGATCGAACGCCGTTGATTGTTCTCGGGTGTCACCGTCGCTTGCGGCGGTGCGCGTCGTCAGACACCGCACGGTCGCAAGCGACCGTGGCACCCGGAAAACCCAGCGTTCTCTCGACCTCTTGCTCAGCGCGGCACGCGCCCGGGCTTGTCCAACGGCACCGGGCCGTCGGGCATCGGCTCGCCGAAGTTCGGCGTGCCGTCGTCGTTCCAGGTGAACGGCTGCGCCCGCGTCGATCGATCCGGGTTGTGCAACGGCTCGCCGTTGATCTTCTCGTAGTTGCGGGCGTGGTAGACGATGATGTCGGTCTGCCCGTCGGGCGTGGTGGTGAACGAGTTGTGGCCCGGGCCGAACACGCTGTTCTCCGGGCTGCTCTTGAACACCGGCACCTCCGACTTGTGCCACGACGCGGGATCCATCAAATCCGCGTCGGCGTCGGCGGTGAGCAGGCCGACGCAGTAGTTCGCGTCCGTCGCGCTGGCGGAGTAGGTCATGAACACCTTGCCGTTGCGGATCAGCACCGCGGGCCCTTCGTTGACCCAGTGCCCGCGGCGTTCCCAGTCGTGCTGCGGGCGGGTGAGCTTGATCGCCTCGCCGGTGATTGACGTCGGCGTGTCCATCTCCGCGAGGAAGATGTGCGTGCCCCGGTGCTCGTCGTCGCGCTGCGTCCACGCCAAGTAGCGCGTGCCGTTGTGCTCAAACGTCGTCGCGTCGAGCGTGAACGACTCCCAGTTCACCGTCAGCTTGCCACGCTCGACCCATTCCGCTTCGAGCGGGTTCTCGGCGGCGCACTCGAGCACGTGCAGCCGGAGCTTCCAGATGTCGTCGGCCTGCGACGCGGTGAAATAGATGTACCACTTGCCGTCGATGTAGTGGATTTCGGGCGCCCAGATGTGGTGGCTCATCGGCCCGGTGTCGTGCTTCCGCCAGATCGTTTTTACGGGTGCGGTCGCGAGGCCGCCGATCGTCTCGGCGCGGCGGAGCTCGATGCGGTCGTACTCGGGGGCCGTGGCCGTGAGGTAGTAGAACCCGTCGGTGTGCCGGTAGACCCACGGGTCCGCGCGCTGCGGGACGACGGGGTTGGACCAGCCGGGGTCGCCGGGGTTCTGGGCACTCGTGGACATGCAGCCTCCGAAGAACAGCAGGCACAACGCGATCAAGCCGGGGGTTCGAGCGGACAAGGTTAGTGGACTCCGGGCGGGCGGTGCAGTCGGACGACCGAAAACGAGTGCGGGGGCAGGGTCAGGCTGAAATGCTCGTCGACGGAAACACGCGTTTCCTCGGGCAAAACCGGGTCGGGCGCGCCCGCCGCGTTGGTGCGATCCAGATCGTCGCCGGCCAGCGTGAGGAGCGTCGCCTCGCCGGCAAACCCGTCCGCGCCGGCGAGTGTGACGTCCACCGCCGCCGCGTCGGGCTCCGCGTTGACGAGCTTGATGATCACGTCGCCGGTTTGACGGTCGCGCACCACGGACGACGCGAGCTGCGTCTGCGCAACGTCGACGCCGTCCACCTGCCCGAGGTATTCGTCGCCGGCGTGGTGGCCGAAGAGTTTCTGGACGTGGTAGCTGATCGTCGGGTAGAAGCGCTGGTTGTCGAAGTAGATGAGGTCGGGGTTCCAGTGCGTGTGGCCGCGCTTGGCGAACAGTGGCGCGTAGGACGACATGACGACGACGTCGCCGTTGCGTTCCAGGCTCGTGAGGTACGCCGCCTCGGCCAGCGCAGCACGCAGAGTTGGTCGTCGACCGTCGTCGTGCGCCGCCCACTCGCCGAGGTAGACCTTCGCGCCGTCGCGGTCGTGGTCGTCGAAACGGTCAAGGTTGTCCCAGAACCACTGCGGCGGCTTGTAGCTGTGCTCGTCCACCAACGCGACGCCGAGCTGTCGGATCAGCGCCCAGCCGCGGTCGTAGTCTTCGCCGTCGGGCCACGGGCCGGACGTGCCGATGACCGTGACCTCCGGGTGCTTCTCCCGCACGGCGTCGAAAATCATCTCGAAACGCTCGGCGAATTCGTCGGTGATGCGGTCTTCGTTACCGACGCCGAGGTATTTCAAGCCGAACGGCTCGGGGTGCCCCATCTCCGCCCGCACCGCGCCCCACTTCGAATCCGTCGGCCCGTTCGCAAACTCGATCAGGTCCAGGACGTCCTGCACGTACGCGGGCATGTCCTCCGTCGGGATCGCGCGTTGGCCCTGGCCCCAGCGCCGCGAGACGCCCGCCCCGGAGTTCTGGCACGTCACGCCCGCCGCGACGATCGGCATCGGCTCGGCGTCCATGTCCTCGCACCAGCGGAAATACTCGTAGTACCCCAGCCCGAACGACTGGTGGTAGTTCCAGATGTTGCGCTGCGTCTTGCGCCGCTCGACCGGCCCGACCGTGTGTTTCCAGTGGTAGATGTTGTCCAGCCCGTCGCCGTGCACGAGGCAGCCGCCGGGGAAACGCACGAAGCGCGGCTTCAAGTCCGCGACCGCCTGCGCGAGATCGGGCCGCAGACCGTTGGGGTGGCCGCGGAACGTGTCGGCGGGGAACAGCGACACCATGTCGAGGCCAAGGCGTCCGGGATGTGAAGCCGTCACAATCAGGCGTGCATCGTCACAGTCCGCGTCGGGCGTGAGCGTCGCCTCGTACTTCTCCCACCGCCCGGTCGCCGGCGGGAGCGTCGTCTCGGCCAGGACCTCGCCGTCCGCGTCTTCGAGTGCGACGCGTAGCGGGCCCGGCGCGTCCGCGAGCTGGATCGCGAACGCCGAGAAGCCGTACGCCGCGCCAGCTTTGAGCGCGATGCCGTCGTAGCCGTAGTTGCGAAGCCCGACCGTCTCGCCCGCCGCCGCGACGCCGAGCACTGCGTAGTGCGGGTTGTTCGGATCGATCGGCAGGCCTGTGTCGATGATCACCCGGGCGCGGCCCTCCTCGGGTTTGATCACGTCCCACCCGGTGAGTGCATTCCAGCCCTCGTGGTCGGCAGGGCCGAACTCGAACGAGCGGTTCTGAATCAGCTCGGCGTAAAGCCCGCCGTCCGCCGCGTAGCTGAGGTCTTCGTAGAACACGCCGATCAGGTCCGGGCTGATCGGCTTGCCCTCGGCGGTGGCGTCGATGGTGAGCTTCAAAGGCGCGTCCTCAGCCAGAACCAGATGCGGGATGAGGCCAAACGCGCTCAACACCAGCAGGAATCGAATTAAGTCGAACAAGCTTTTCAACGCTCCACTCGCTTGCCCACCGGCTCACCCTCGTCGTCCGGCCCGAACGGGAACGTCATCGGGTCCATGGGCAGGATGTGCCCGTCATCGTCGAACTTCATCTCGACCAGGCACGTCTGCCGCTTGTAGCCGCTGCCGTCGGGGATCGCGTGGCGGTGGTAGGCGACGTACCAGCGGTCGGTGCCGGGCACGTTGACGACGCTGTGGTGCGCCGTCGCCACGGCCGGGCCATTCTTCTGCAGCACGATGAAGTTCTCGTCGGGCGATTCGACCGGCCCAAACGGCGAGTCCGACCAGCCCCAACCCACGCGGTAGTTCGGGCTCCGCGCATCATCGATCGACCACATGAAGTAGTACTTGCCGTTGCGTTTGAAGTTGACGATGCCCTCGCGGAACTCGCGCAGGTTGAACTTCACGGGCGGGCCGTCGAAGGAAACCATGTCGTCGTTGAGCTTGTAGACCATCGGCTGGCCGTTGCCGAAGTAGAGGTAGGCCTGCCCGTCGTCGTCGATGAACGCGTGCGGGTCGATGGTGAAGGTGTCGTGCCGGTCGTTGCGGATGAGCGGCTCGCCCAAAGCGTCCTTGAACGGCCCGGTTGGGCTGGGCGCGGTGGCGACGCCGATGTCGTGGTTGGCGCAGAAGTAGAAGTAGTACGTCCCGTCGCGCTCGATGCAGTCGGGGGCCCAGGCCTTGATGTCCGCCCAGGCGAGGTCTTCGTCGGTGCTGATGTCCATGAACACGCCCTCTTTCTTCCAGTCCTTGAGGTTCCTGGACGAAAAGACGGCGAACTCGGTGGTCTCCCAGTTCGGGCGGTCGGACGTGGGGTAGATGTAGTACGTGTCGCCGAACACGCGGATGGCGGGGTCGGCGGTGAAGCCCTCGAGGATCGCGGGCGGGGCCTGCACGGCTTGCTCGCTCGCGTCCATTGCCTGTGACGTTGTTTCGGAACTCATCATCTCCTCCTGCGCACACGCGCTGACGCCCGGCATCACGCAAACCCCGGCAAGCAAAGCGGCAAGATATCGCGGCATCACGTTCTCCAGTTGATGTGTTTTCACGGACGAACGGCAAGCGGGCGTTGGACGAACGGATCAATCAGCCTTTGTTGATCAGCCCCTGCCCTTGCCCGCGGTGAACTTCACGACCAGCGTCTGCATGAGGATAAAGAGGAACAGCAAAAGGCCCGTGGAGATGTTGGTCCACCACGTGCTGAGCGTGCCCTCGTTGTCGATCATGAGGCGAATGAGCCCGATGATGAGCGTGCCCAGCAGCGAGCCGATGACCAGCCCGACGCCGCCGGTGAGCAGCGTGCCGCCGATGACCACCGCGGCGATGGCGTCGAGCTCGTATCCGATGAACTCGGCGGGGTTGCCCGAGCCCATATCGACGGTGGCGAGCACGCCGGCCAGCGCGCCGGTGAGCCCGCCCAGGCCGTACACCCCCAGCTTCACCCGCGCCAGGCTGATGCCCATGAGCCGGGCCGACGCCTCGTCGCCGCCGACGGCGTAAACCTCGCGCCCGAACTTCAGCATCGACGCGCCGAAGATCGCCAGCGCATAGCACGCCAGCAGCACCATCACCGGCACGGTCAGCAGCACGCCGCGCGACAGCGGGACGCCCGCCATCTGCATCGAGGTGTAGAAGTCGTGCGTGATGCCCAGGCTCTGCTCGTGGATCACGAACGCCAGCCCGCGCACCAGGAACATGCCCGCGAGCGTCACGAGGAACGGCGGCAGCGCGAAGAAGTGGATGAAGCACCCCTGCATCACGCCGAACACCGTGCCCACGCCCAGCGCCGCCGCGATCGCCAGCGCCGGGTGCCACCCCGGGCCGACCTCCGGCGACACCAGCGTCGCGACGAAGATCGTCGTGAACGCGATGACCGAGCCCACCGACAGGTCGATCCCGCCCGAGAGGATGATGAACGTCGCGCCGATCGCCGCCACACCCACCACCGCCCCGCCGCGGAACAGGCCGACAATGTTGTAGAGCGACGCGAAGTTGCGGTCGTCGTAACGCACCGCGCCGAAGACGAACAGCAGGATCAGCACCGCGAGCGTCGCGGCGATGGGGATGTACTTGCGGTCAAACAGCGCGGCGATCATCCGGCACCCCCCGCCGCGGCGTTGCCCTGCGTCCCCTTGCTCTTGAACGGCGCCGTCAGCGCGCCGACCACCCGCCGCCGGAACGCCGCCGACTGCAGCAGGCACACCGCCAGGATGATCAGCGCCTTGGGGATCAGCGCGACTTCGGGGCGGACCTCGTAGACGTACATGGTGTTGGTCAGCGTCTGGATGAGCAGCGCCCCCACGACCGAGCCGATGATGAAAAACCGCCCGCCGGTCAGAGCCGTGCCCCCGACGACGACGGCGAAGATCGCGTCCAACTCGAACCAGAGGCCGATCTTGTTGGCGTTGGCCGAACTCACGTTCGTCGACTCGATCAGCCCCGCCACGCCCGCGCACAGCCCCGAGAACGCGTAGACCATGAACTTGATCGTCCGCGCCCGCAGCCCCGCGTAGTGGCTGGCCAGGTCGTTGTCGCCGACCGATTCGATCATCAGCCCCAGCGCCGTCCGCCGGGTCAACAGCGCCGTCACGATCAGCATCGCCGCGACCAGCCACAGCGAGAACGGCAGCCCCAGCAGCGTGCCCTGCCCGATGAACCTCAGAGACGGCTCGTCATCGAACAGGTAGATCTGCCCGCCGCAGATGAGCTGCGCCAACCCCCGCCCCGACACCATCAGAATCAGCGTCGCGATGATCGGCTGCACGCGCAGCACCGACACCAGCAGCCCGTTCCACATCCCCACGACCGCCGCCGCCGCCAACGACACCACCAGCAACAGCGCCACCCAGGCCCCGGGATGGTTCGCGTACGCGTCCACCGCCCACGGCCCGAGCGTATCGCCCAGCCACGCCGGCGTCACCATCGCCGCCGCCAGCACCGCCGCGATGGCCATGATCGCGCCCACCGACAGGTCCACCCCGCCGGTGCCGATCACCAGCGTCATCCCCAGCGCCACCAGCATCACCGCCGCCCCGTCGCGAAAGATGTCGATCAAATACCCCGACAGCCGGCCGTCCACCATCTCCACCTTCAAATAGTTCGGCGTGAACAGCGCGTTGAACACCAGCAACAACACCAGCGCCAGCACCGGCCAGAACAACGCCTCGAACGCCGCGGGCAGCCGGCGCGTCTTGGTCGCGACCTGCTCAGGCATGCGCCGCCTCCTTCGAAGCGCCGCCCGTCGGTGACGCCGCGATCATCTCCAGGATCGCCTTCTCGCTGATCCCTTCGCCGTCCAGCACCCCGACCTGCCGGCGGTCGCGCAGCACCACCACCCGCTGGCACGTCCGCGCCACCTCTTCCAGCTCCGAACTGATGAACAAAATGCTCATCCCCTTCTCGGCCAGCACGCGGATCAGCTTCTCGATCTCGCCCTTCGCGCCCACGTCGATCCCGCGTGTCGGCTCGTCGAGAATGAACAGCCGCGGTTCGATCGCCAGCCACCGCGCCAGCAGCACCTTCTGCTGGTTCCCGCCGGACAGGTTGCGCACCAGCTGCTCGCGGTGCGGCGTCTTGATGTTCAGCGACGCGATGTACTGGTCCGCCAGCTCGCGCTGTCTGGCCTTGGACAGCCGCCGCCACAGGCCCCGCCGACTCTGCAGCGCGAGCACGATGTTCTCGCGCACCGACAGGTTCGGGATGATGCCCGCGGCCTTGCGGTCCTCCGGCGTCATCGCGATCCCCAGCGCCATCGCCTCGCGCGGCGAACCGGGGTTCACGTCCTTGCCGTCAAATTTCAGCTTGCCGCTCCCCGCCGGGTCCACGCCGAACACCATCCACGCCGTCTCCGTCCGCCCCGACCCCAGCAGCCCCGCCAGCCCGACGGTCTGGCCCTTCTCGATCTCGAAGTTCATCGGGCCGTGCACGCCCGTGTGTCCTAGGCCCTCCGCCTTGAGCAGCGTCTCGCCTTGCGTTGCCTGGGCGTGGCCGGCGCGGGCTTGCGCTTCCTGTTCCTCCAGCGCCGCGACGTCTTTGCCCACCATCGCGCTGATCAGTTCCAGCCGCGGCAGCTCCGCCGTCCTGCGCTCGCACACGAATCCGCCGTTGCGCAGCACCGTGATCCGGTCGCTGATGCGGTACACCTGATCCATAAAGTGCGTGACGAACAAAATGCCCAGCCCCTCGCTGCGCAGCCGGTCCATCACGCCCAGCAATTCGTCCACCTCGTTGTCGTCCAGGCTCGACGTCGGCTCGTCCAGAATCAGCAGCTTCGCGTCCGTGTCCAGCGCCCGCGCGATCGCGATCATCTGCTGCAGCGCCAGCGAGTACGACGACAACTGCCGACGCACGTCCAAGTCGAGATTCAGCCGCCGCAGCGCCGCCTGCGCCCGCCGCCGCGCCTCGCCCCACCGGATCACGCCCGCGGTCTTGGGGAACCGGCCCAGACACAGGTTCTCCGCCACCGACAGGTTCGGGACCAGGTTCACCTCCTGGTAGACCGTGCTGATCCCCACGGCCTCGGCGTCGCGCGGCGAGTTCGGGCGGATCGGCTGGCCGTCCAGCAACATCTCGCCGCCGTCCGCCGACTCCACCCCCGTCAGCACCTTGATCAGCGTGCTCTTGCCGGCGCCGTTCTCCCCCATCAGCGCGTGGACCTCGCCGCGGCGCAGCGTAAGCTGCACGTCGTCGAGCGCACGGACGCCGGGAAACGTCTTGGAGACGCCGCGGATGGTCAGCAGGGGCGGGGCTTGGTCAGCGGTCACAGTGCGGTCAGATCAGAAGGGCCGAACCTCACCATCCCACGATGCGGTCGCTCAGTACGCGCGCGACTCCAACAGTTCCGCCGCGTCTTCCTGCGTGAACACACCCTCTTCCACCGCCACGCGCTTGGGCACGTCCTCGCCCGCCGCGACCTTCTCGATCAGATCGAACAACTGCTCGCCGATCATCGGGTTGCACTCGACCGTGCAGTTCAGCTCACCGTTGGTCATCGCGATAAACGCCTGCTTCACCGCGTCGATCGAGACCACGAGGATGTCCTCGCCGGGTTTCTTGCCCGCCTCTTTGATCGCCTGGATCGCGCCCAGCGCCATGTCGTCGTTGTGCGCGAACAGCGCCGTGACTTCCTGCGCCTGCGGGCTCTTGAGGAACGCCTGGAACGCCTCCTTGCCCTCGGTCCGTGTGAAGTTGCCGCTCTGGCTCCAGACGATGTTCATGTCCGCGTGCTCGGCAATGACCTCTTCAAAACCGGTCTTGCGGTCGATCGCCGGTGCCGAGCCCGGCGTGCCCACCAGCTCCGCGATCACCGCTTTGTTGCCGGTCGCATCCGCAAGCCACCGCGCCGCCCGCCGGCCTTCCTCTACAAAGTCCGACCCGATGAACGTCACGTACAGCGAGTCGTCCGACACCTCCACCGCGCGGTCGCTCAAGACCACCGGGATCTCCGCGGCCTTGGCCTCACGCAGCACCGGCTCCCAGCCCGTCTCCACCACCGGCGAGAACGAAATCACGTCCACGCCCTGCGCGATGAACGAACGGATCGATTTGATCTGGTTCTCCTGTTTCTGCTGCGCATCCGAAAAGCGCAGGTCGATGCCGCGCTTCTTCGCCTCGCTTTGGATCGACTCGGTGTTGGCCTTGCGCCAATCCGACTCGGCCCCGATCTGAGAGAAGCCCACGACCAGCGCATCGCCGCTCGCGCCCCCACCGGACCCGGACGAACCCGCGTTGTCGCAGCCCGCCACCAACGCCAGCAGACCCGCCACCGCGAAAACCAACGTCGAACTCAACCATCGGCAAGCATTCATGTTCAGCATCCTTCGCTTGGAAAGGGTTCAATCCGGGACATGCCTCTTCGCACCCAACCACCCCCCACGCCCACCACTCAACCCAACCACTCACCCTGCGCGGCGGTTGGTTGAACCGCCGACGCCCGCCCGGGGCGGCCCGCAAGAATACCGTATCGCCGTTGCCCGCGCCGCCTTTGCCGCCCTGCCCCGGCCGTTTCGCCCGATGCAACGCGCGGTCCGTTGCCGCACGCCGGCGCACGTCCGGGACGCCCGCCGGCGCTCGTCGAAATAATCGTCCGAACACGAACCGCCTTGAAGCACCGGGCGATTCGTCCGCGCGGTGCGCTGGCGATTCAATCCGCTGCGCAGCCACGCCAAACGCCGCCCCGAGTTATCCCCCGGGGCGTGAGCTTCCGGGGGTGCCCAAAGGTCGTCGCGGGGTTCCAGGTCGGTGAGGCCGTGTCTCGGGAAAACGCAGCGTTCCTCTCATCGGCCGACGGGCCGGTCACGAACGTCGACGGGACACACGCCAAGGG
>JAUIGU010000008.1 GCA_030432595.1 Phycisphaerae bacterium | reverse complement strand
GTACGACATCGACGTCGTGGCCGGCAACGTGGCGACGACGCGGGGCGCGCAGGATTTGATCGACGCCGGCGCGGATGCAGTGAAGGTCGGCATCGGGCCGGGCTCGATCTGCACGACGCGGATCGTCGCCGGCGTGGGCGTGCCGCAGATCACGGCGATCTTCAACGCGGCGGCGGCGTGCGGCCCGGCGAACATCCCGCTGATCGCCGACGGCGGCATCCGCCACAGCGGCGACATCACCAAGGCCCTTGCGGCCGGCGCGGACCTCGTGATGCTCGGCTCGTTGTTTGCGGGATTGGACGAGTCGCCGGGCGACCTGATCATCCACATGGGGCGGCGTTACAAGCAGTACCGCGGCATGGGCAGCCAGGGCGCGATGATGGCCGGCAGCGCCGACCGCTACAGCCAAAAGGGCGTGCAGAAAAAGGACAAGCTCGTGCCCGAGGGCGTCGAGGGTCGCGTGCCGTACCGCGGACCGCTCAGCGACTTCGTGTACCAGATGGTCGGGGGCTTAAGGGCGGGTATGGGCTACTGCGGGACGCCGGACATCGCGAGCCTGCGGACCCACGGGCGGTTCACCAAGGTCAGCGCCGCGAGCATGGCCGAGTCCCACCCGCACGACATCCGCATCACGCGCGAGAGCCCGAACTACACGATCGAGGTGAAGCACGAGGATTGAAGCGTTTGGAACCACCGATGAACACGGATGAAATCGGGATGGTTTTTGGGTTCGGCTCTGAATACAAAGCCGCGGATGGCATCCGCGGGCGGGCGACCGCGGTGAACAAGGTCTCCAGAAAGCCCAGGTCGCCCGATCACACGGAAACCGCCGATGCCATCGGCGGCTTTACGACGTTTCGTCGAAGTCCAACCCGAGGCGTTGCATCAGTTCGTGATGCGCATCTCGGTTGGTGCGCAGCAGTTCCGGGTCGGCGAGGTCATCGGCGGTGAGGTGGTCGCGGTAGTGCTTCTCAATCCAGGCGGTGAGCCAGGTGTCGAGTTCGCCGGTGAACAGAACGTGCTGGTTTATTGCGGCTTGTTCGGGCTCGGTGAGCACGACACGCAGGCGCAGGCACGCGGGGCCGCCGCCGTTGTTCATGCTCTGACGGACGTCGACGAAGTGGACGGCGTCGAGGTCGCCGCGCTCGATAAAGCCGTCGAGAACGGCCCGCGCGGCCGGGTGCTGTTCGCATTCGGACGGGGCGACGAGGACGAGTTGCCCGGTACCGTTCCTGAGCAGTTGGCTGTTGAACAGGTAGGTCGCGACCGCTTCGTGCAGCGGCAGCTGGGCGTCGGTGACACGTAAGAACCGCAAGCTTTTGGAATTGTCTTCCGAAACCGCGTGTTTCCAGGCGTTTTCGAGGGTTCGGATCGTGGCGGACTCGTCCGCGAAGGCGTGTTCGTGGTAGAGCAGGGTGTGGCCGTGGCCAACGGCGATGACGTCGTTGTGGAAGACGCCGGCGTCGATGGCGGCGGGGTGTTGCTGGGCGAAGACGGTGCGGTCCGGATTGAGTCGGTGCAGGCGGGCGACGGCTTGGGAGGCGCCGAGGTTTTGACGCGGGCGGAAGCGTTGGGGGTGGTTGGGAGTTGGATCCGGACCTTCGTCGCTTTGCTCCTCAGGTGCCGGCTTAATTGCTTTTGCGGGTGGGTGGGGGTCACCATGGACGAAGAGGTGGACGCCGGGCGCGTTGGTTGATGGTGAAAGCCGGGTGTGGTTGGCGGCGCCTTCGTCGCCGAGGCCTTGGGCGCTGGGCAGCGGGGAGTGGTGCGTGAAGTGTTGTTCGTCGGCGAAGACTTGTTTGAGTGTCGCGGCGGTGATGGTGGTTTCGTTCTGGCGGTGCGGCGCGGCGATCAGATTGGCGGGGGTGAAGTGGGTTTTGCCGTCGGCGGTGTCGGTGCTGGGCGCGACGGTCGCGGCGTTTGCGGTCCACATGCACGAGGCAGACGAGGCGACGGCAAGCAGGTGCGGCGCATCGCGGTGAGCCTTCAACAGCACGGCCGCGTCGTCGCCGGTGAACCCGAGGCGGCGGAGGTAGTCCACATCCGGCCGGAGCTGCGGCGGGAGCACGGCTTGCGCGACACCGAGGCTGTGCACGAAGCGCATTTTCGCGAGGCCCTGGAGTGCGGCGGCCTTGGGGTTGGAGGGCTGGTGCTGGTGTTGCTGCGACGCGAGGTTGCCGGGCGCGAGGCCGGCGTAGTGGTGGGTGGGGCCGACGATGCCGTCGAAGTTGAACTCGCGGGCGGGCATGGGGGAAGAAGTCAGGAGTCAGTAGTCGGTAGTCAGGAGTCCATCCGGACCTTTGTTGCTTTGCATCTCAAGTCCGGCGTTATGCGATGTTCTCAGTCTTTGTTTTCGGTTCGCGTGAGCGTGAGGTCCAGCGACATCGCGTCGGCGAGGGCTTCGAGTTGGTCTTCGAGTTGGTCGACGTCGGTGTCGGGGGGGGCGGCGAGGGTGGCGGTGGCGTGGAAGATGGGTTCGCCGGACATGGGGGCCGAGGTCACGCGGCTGGTGAGCTCGGTGATGTTGAGTCCGCGGACGGCCAGGGCGTGGGCGATGTCGCGGACGATGCCGGGGCGGTCGTGGCCGAGGAACGACAGTGCGAGCCGGATCGGCGGGGCGTCGGCGAGGGGGTCGGCGTCGGGGGCGGGGGTGGTGGTGACGATGAGGCCCTGGTCGGTCAGGGCGCGGAGGGCGTCTTCGAGAGCGCCGGCATTTTCGGGCGGGACGGCCACGCGGACGACGCCGGCGAAATGCCCGGCGAGCTTGGCCATCTGGGATTCGAGCCAGTTGCCGCCGTGGTCGCGGACGGTGGCGGAGAGCACGTCGACCAGGCCCGGGCGGTCGGGGCCGAGGATGGAGAGGATGAGGTGGGACATTTTGTTCAGGAGTCAGTAGTCAGTAGGCGGAAAGGACCGAAGGCGGAAAGGACCGAACTGATTTGAGTCGCTTGCCGTGTCGTTCGGGCTTTCGTTATTGGAGATGGTACGTTCCGGCGATGGTGCGTGATGTTCCTCCGAAGCCGACGGCACCGTCGAAGCGGGTGAAAAAGCCCGAGCCGCTGCCGCACAAGCTCTGGCTTTATGAGGCGGCGGTGCAGCAGCCGGCGGCGGAGGTCGCGTTTGCCGAGAGGGTGTACCGGCGGGCGAACGGGCGGGCGGCGTTGCCGATGACCTTGCGGGAAGACTTTGCGGGCACGGCGTCGGTCGCGGCGGCGTGGTGCATGTCGCACCCGGAGCGCGAAGCGCTGGCGATCGAGAAGCACGGGCCGACGCTGCGCTGGGCGCAACGCCGGCACGGCGATGTGGACGGCGTGCACTTCGTCGAGGCGGACGTGATGGCGGTGGGCTCCGCGATCGAGGTGCCGCGGGTGGACGTGACGGTGTCGCTGAACTTCAGCACGTTTATCTGGCACGACCGGGCGGCGCTGGTGGCGTACTTCCGGAACGTGAAGCGGGGGTTGAGCCGGGGGGGTGTGTTCGTGATGGACGCATTCGGCGGGCCGGACGCGATGAAGCCGGGCGTGCAGAAACGCAAGGCCGACGGGTTTGGGTACGAGTGGGAGCAGCGGTCGTTCAACCCGGTCACCGGGCGGATCGACTGCCGGATTCATTTTGCGTGGACCGACGGCCGGCGGCGGGACGATGCGTTCCGGTACGACTGGCGGCTGTGGGGCCTGGCGGAGCTTTGTGAGGCGATGGCGGCGGCGGGGCTGCGGAAGCCGACGGTCTGGGCTGGGGCTGGGGGTGGGGGCGGCGGGAATACCCCCGGAGGTCGATTCCGTCCCGTGGCCCGACTTTCGGCGGATGACGCGGCGTCGGCGTGGGTGGTGTACGTGTCGGCCCAGCGTTGAATCGGCGGCGGGCGGGCGGTCCGGGGCCCAGGAGGCAGCAGGCGGCCGTGGGCGGGTCCGATAGGGACCCCCATCCCTTGCGGAAAGCCCGTGTCGGGCGTATTTTATCGGGGCTCCAACGAACAATGTTCGGACCGAGACGCCCGCTTGTGTTCCGGTGTCCCGGCCTGTTTTTGCGAGGTGCTCCCCGTGCTCATCCTCATTGTCGCCGGCGGCCCGGATAAGGGTCGGATCTACGAACTGACCGACCAGACCGAGGTCCTGCTGGGCCGGGAGGGCGAACTGGTCCAGCTGAACGACCCCAAGGCGTCGCGCAAGCACGCCCGGCTGTGGGCCGAGGGCGGGCGGTGGTACCTTGAAGACCTCGGCTCCAAGCACGGCACCTACCGCAACCACAAGAAGGTCGAGCGTAAGACCGCGCTCAAGGATGGCGACTACCTCCAGGTCGGCAGCACAATCCTGGTGCTCGCGCGGACCAACGGGATGGCGGTCGAGCGGGCGACGCTGCTGGGGGCCGACCCCGTCGCGGTCGGCGGGCTGACGCCCAAGACGATGAAGCTGGTTCTGGGCGGCGGGGCGATCGCCGCGGCGGTGCTGCTGGGCGTGAACGTCGCGACGTATTTCAAAACCGCATCAGGCACGAACCACCTCGAGAACCAATTGATTGCGCTGGCGGACGACACGAGCAAGAACTCGCAACTGCAGAACGACATGCACACGATGCTCGCCGACGGCCGCCGGGACGTGAGCGCGATGAACGAGGCGCTCGCGTTGATGGGCCCCAGCCAGGACCGCGCCCGGCGTGAGCTGACGCGGCAATTGGACTCGGTGCTGGCGGCGGTGGAGAACGACGAACAAGCGACCGCGCTGGCGTCGAAGTTCGACCAGGTGCTCACGGCGATGCGGCAGCAGGGCGGGCAGACCGCGGCGATGGCCGACCGCGTGCTCGCGGCGCTGTCCGAGCAGCCGACGGCGGACCAGCTCGCGGACCGCGTGGCGGCGCGGGTGCAGCCGATCTCGCCCGACGTGGTCGCGGACCTGACCGCCGCCGCCGACCGCCTCGCCCAGGCCGACACCATCGGCGAGCAGTTCGCCGAGCTGCGTGGCCTGATTGAGAAGGTGCCCGGCCAGCTCGCCGGCCCGGTGCAGCAGGTCGTGGCCCGGATCGACCAGCTGGAGACCGAGGGCGACCGCGGGGCCCTGCTCGCGGCCATCGACGACCTCCGCAAGCAGCTCCCGTCCGACCCGACCGGCAAGCTCGACGCGGCGCTGGCCCGGCTCGAAGACGCGCCGACCCGGCAGGAGCTCGCCGCCATCGCCGAACGCGTCGCCTCGCTGCCCACCCTGGGCGATTTCGAGGCCGCCGAACGCCGCGGCGCCGACCGCATGACCACGCTCACGGCCATGCTCGAAGACCGGCAGGGCCTGGACGACATCCGTACCCAGCTTGCGTCGGTTTCCAACAAGCTCAACGCCCTGGACAGCGAAGAACTTTCGCAGCAGGTCACGAAGCTTTCGGATCAGTTGGCCCAGCGCACCGACACCGAAAGCATCGAGACGCAGCTCGCCGACATCCGCGAGACGCTCGATGCGCAGTCGTCCACCGACGCCGCGCCCGCGCTGGCCGAACTCAAAGACGAGCTCGGACGGATCAACACCGCCCTGGCCGACCGGCGTGATGCGCAACAAGTCCAGGGCCAGCTCGCCACGATCATCACCGAGCTCAAGGACCGCCCCGACGCCGGCCTGATCAAGGACCAGCTCGAAGCGCTCGCCGCGAACCGGCCGGCGCAGGACGACCCGATCCTGGCCCAGGTGCTCGCGGCCGTGAAGGAGCGGGCGGTCACCGACCAGCGCGTCGATGCGTTGCTGACCAAGCTGGAAGCGACGCCGTACGAGAACACCGCCATCGCCGACGAGATCGAGGCGGCCGGCGGCAAGAACGCGGACACCGACGTGATCCTTGCCGCCATCACCGAGCGCTTCGATCAGCAGCAGGTGACCACGGCCGAGCAGTTGCGGGTGCTGATCCGCGAAGAGGTCGGCGCGGCGTTGGAGAACCTCGACGTTTCGAGCGACACGGCGCTCGCCGACGCGAATTTCGACGAGGAGATCAACGCGGACGGCCTGACCCGCACCGAGCAGGCCTACAAGCTCGCGTTCGAGACCGGCCGGAAGATCACGCTGGGCGCCCGCACCATCGACCCGCAGACCGGGGCCGTGACCGAGGGCCGGACGCTCGACCCCGCCGCCGCCAAGACCGCGGGGATGGGCACCTGGCGGGAGTGGTACCTGATGGACGACATGGCCCACCGCATGCGGCTTGCCCGCCAGGCGAGCCGCGTCCGCGGGACCATCGGCGACCCGTCCGTGGTGACGCTCCCCGACGCGACGACGATCTACGCGGCGCCGCCGGCCGGCGAGTGAGTTCGCTAGAGATTCAAAACGCGATTTCGCACGGACTGGTCGCTTAAGCGGCCAGTCTTTTTTTTGCTTACTCCGCGTCCGCGGGTTTGAACAACACCGCCTCCAGCTCTGCTTCGTCCACCGGGTCCTGCGTGATGACCACCGCGACCGGGTCCTTCAGGTAGCGCTGCGCGACCTCGAGCAGGCGTTCGGCGGTCATGGCACGGACTTCTTCGAGGAACTTCGCGTTGCCCGGGTCGTCGACGCCGTAGAGCCGGTCGAGCGCGGTGGTGGTCGCGAGGTCGGCGTTGCTCTGCTTGGCGAGGAACTCGTCGGCGATCACCTTCGTCTTCGCCGCCTCAAGTTTTTCGGGGCTGACCGGCTGGGTGCGGGCGCGCTCGATGACGGCGGCGGCGCGGGTGGTCGCCTCGGTCGCCGTTTGCGCGGTCGTGTTGAAGATCACGCTGAAGTAGCCTGGCACGACGCCCGTGACGTTCCCCGCCGACACCGCGTAGACCAGGCCCGGCCCCTCGCCGCGCAGCGCCTGGTCGAGCCAGCCCGACGGGAACGCGCTGATGACGCGGGTCAGCACGCGCAGCGCCGCGTAGTCCGGGTGGTCGCGGGTGATGCCCGGCCCGTAGCCGATCTGCACGGCGGTGACGGGTTTGTCGGTGGCTTCAACGATCAGCCGCGGCGAAGGCGGGGTCGGTTGCGGCGGCGTCAGATCGCCCGTGCCTTTGGGCATCTCGCTGAAGCGTCGTTTGACCGCGGCGACGGCCTGCGTTGGGTCGATGTCGCCCACGACGGCCAGCACGCTGTCCGACGCCCGCAGGTCACGGAAGTACGCGTCGCGCAGCGACGCGGCGGTGGCGCTCTCGACGGTCTCGCGTCGGCCGAGCATGGTCTGCGACCACGGGTGGTCGCCGAAGTATGCCTCGCGGAACACGCGGCGCAGCTCGCCCGACCAGCGGTCGTCTTCTTGATCGATCGCGGCGAGCAGGCGCGGGCGGAGCTTGTTCCATTCGTCTTCGGGGAAGTCGGGCCTGAGCACGACGTCGGCCATGACCGCCAGCACCGCTTCCCAGTCTTCGGACAGCGCGGTGGCGGTGACGTAACTGGTGTTGTTGCCGCCACCCGTGCCCAGCGTGGCGCCGAGGTTCTCCAGGGCGGCGGCGATCTGTTCGGCGCTCCAGCCCGCGGCGCCGCGGTTGAGCATGGCCTGCGCGGCGTTGCTCGTGCCTTCCTGACCGGGCGGGTCGGACAGCAGGCCGCCGAGCGTGTAGAGCTGCATCGCCACCGCGGGCACGACCGTGCTGCGCTGCGCGACGACGGTCAGGCCGTTGTCCAGCGTCTCGACCACCGGGTCGCCCAGCGTGATCGGCTGCGCGGCCCCGGCGGGGTTGGCCAGAGCGGCGTGCAGCTCGCGGATCAGCCGGCGGTTGTCCAGGTCGAACGGCCGGCTGGCGGCGTCTGGATTCACCGCCAAGTCGTCGGCCGGGCGGTCGAGCGTGCTGACCGGGTGGTCGCCGTCGGCGGGTTCGAGGACCACCGTGGAATGCCCGCCGGGCGGCAGCACCGCGTCGGCGGCGGCCATCAGGTCCTGCGCGGTCAGCGACTGCACGGCGTCGGCGTACCGCCGCAGGTAGTCGGGGTCGCCCATGCCGATGAGGTCGCTGGCGAGGCGCGACGCGATGGCCTGGCTCGACTGCCCGCTGCTGAGCACGCCGGCCAGCACCTTGCGTTTCGCGCGGGCGAGTTCTTCGTCGGAAACGGGCTGGGTCCGCATGCGGTCCAACTCGACGAGCGCGGCGTCGGCGGCCTGCTCGAGCGTGACGCCCTCGGCGGGCTGGAAGTCGATACCGAAAAAGCCCGGACCCCACGTCGTGCTGTAGTTGAACGCGTCGATCGAGGTGACGAGCTGTTGGTCCTGCCGGACCGAGCGCACGAGCCGGCTCGACTCGCCCTGCCCGAGGATCGACGCGAGCAGGTCCAGCGCGAAGTCGTGCTCGGACGCGAGTTCGACGCCGCGCCAGAGCACCCGGGCCCGCGGCTGGGCGATGTCGGCGTAACCTTCGACGCGCGTCACCGGCGCGCTCTCCGGCTCGATCGGGAACGACAGATCGGGCAGTTCGCCGGTCGGCACGTCTTGCCAGAGCTCGGTCAGTCGGTCGATCACGGCCGGGGGGTCGATGTCGCCGGCCACGACGAACACCATGTTGTTGGGCACGTACATCCGCCGGTAGAACGCATCGAGCTCGTCGCGGCTGATCGCGAGGAATTCGTCGAGGTAGCCGATGGTCGGGTGGGCACCGGGGTGGTCGGGCGTGCCGGCGAAGCGGGCGCGCTGCGTGAGTTTCCAGAAGATGCGTGCCGGGTCGCCGCGCCCCATGGAGAACTCGCGCTGGATCACCTCGCGTTCACGCTCGTATTCGCTCTGGAGTACGACGTTGTTCTGCATCCAATCGGAGAGCAGGTCGATCGCGGTGTCGGTGTGCTCGGCGGTGGTGTTGATGAAATAGCGCACGGTGTCGAGCGACGTGGCGGCGTTGGTCTGGGCGCCGATACGCGCGAGCGTCGCGTTGGATTCCGCCTCGGGGCGCGTCGTGGTCGTGCCGCCCGAGAGCAGGTGTTCGAGGAAGTGCGACAGCCCGGCACCGACATGTTCCTGCTCGTAGAGCGAGCCGGTCTTGACCCAGACGTGCGCGGAGACCACGGGCGCGGTCGGGACGCGCTGGGCCACGAGCACCATGCGGTTGGGCAGGACTTTCACCACACGGTCGTCGCGGTCGGTCATGGGCAGGTCCGTCAGGTCGGGCGGATCAACGGGGTGGGTCGCGTTGGGCGCGGGCGGCCTGCCGGAACAGGCGGCGAGCCCCAGCGCGAGCGCCACGAGGCAGAAGGGCAGTGAAAAGGGAACGCGGGACAATCGGGCCAAGGGCATCGGCATCTCCTGATCGGCGGTTGAGGCCGGCAAGGATACGCCGGACGCGGGGCGGCGTGCGTTGATCTTGCTGATCGACGAACCCCCACGCCGTCGCCGCGGTCCGGTGACAGCCGATGCCGCGGCGATTACAATCCCCGGCCCGCGTTCGCCACCGTAGCTCAGTTGGTAGAGCAGAGCTTTCGTAAAGCTCAGGTCGCTGGTTCGAGTCCAGTCGGTGGCTATACCGAAGAAGCCTTCCCGAAAGCGTAATTTACACGCTTCCCGTCTCCCCCTCGGTGCGGCGAACGGCGTCGGCGAACCCCGGAAGTTGTGTGGCGTTATGCCACAAAACTCCGCCGGAGTCCGCAAGATGCCACGCCCTCCATCGGTCCCCAAGCCCTACGTCAAGTCCGGTCAACTCGCGGTGAACCTGCGCGACCCGCGCACGGGTTATCGCCGCACCATCTACCTCGGTGACCCCGGCGATTCCGCCAGTCGCAAGCAATACGCCCGGGTCATTGCCGACTGGGAGGCGGCGGACCGGGCAGTCGAGCCGCCGAGGACGCGCGTCCGTCGAAAGGTGCGGCGACCTGACGGGGTGAGCGTCACCGAAATCGTCGTCGGCTATTGGATGGCCGTGAAGGCTCGCCACACCGACCCGCAAAGCGGGCAGCCCACGCCGCACGGTCGGGCCGTGAAGACCGCCCTCCGCCGGCTGCGTCAGACCCACGGGAACATGTCCGCCATTGACTTTGGCCCGCTCGCGTTTCAGGACTGGCGGGAGCACGCGATCAAGCAAGGCGACTGGAACCGCCAGAGCCTCAACCGCGCCGCCGGCATCGTGCAACGTTGTTTCCGCTGGGCGGTGAGCCGCGAACTGGTCCCGTCGTCGGTGTACGAGTCGCTGAAGTGCGTCGAACCTCTGAAGCCCCGGGAAGACCCCCGCGTCCGCGAGCCGAAGCGGGTCGGACCGGTTGGAGACGCCGATGTAGACGCCATACGTCCACACGTTGCTCGGCAGGTCTGGGCCATTGTCGAGCTTCAGCGACTTACCGGGGCACGCGGCTGCGAGTTGACGATCATGCGGCCGTGTGACTTGGATACCAGCGGTGCGGTGTGGTTCTACACCCCGGAGCACCATAAAAACACCCACCGCAGACATCAGCGGGTGATCCCTCTAGAGCCCAAGGCTCAACAGGTTGTCGCGCCGTTTCTCTCTCGTCGCAAAGTCACCGCGTATATGTTCTCGCCGTCCGAGGCCGAGGCTGAGCGGCTCGAACGCCGTGCCGCCGAGCGGGTCACCGCAACGAGTTGCGGGAATACGAGAGGGAGCAACCGCAAGCCAAACCCGAAACGCACGGCCGGAGACCACTACACGAGTGAGTCGTACGGCAGGGCGGTTCAGCGCGGGTGTGACGCGGCCGCCCCGGTCCCAGATGAAGTGAAGGCGAAGGGCGAGGATTCGGTGAAGCAGTGGCGCAAACGGCATCGGTGGACGCCGTACCAACAGCGACACAGCACGGCAACGCGAATCCGAAAGCAGTTTGGGCTCGTGGCTGCGAGCCTCGTGCTCGGCCACAGTTCGACCACGGTCACCGACGCCGTCTACGCACAACACGACACCGCGGCGATCGAGAAAGTGATGCTCGACGTAGGGTGATTCGTCGTGCGAAGAGTTCTTGTCACCGCGAACTGAGGGCTAGCCAACACTCACTGATGCTTGGTGAGCTACAAATGACGTTCAATTAGTGCAATAAGTGAACCTGTTTCGGGGTTTCTGCGGAAATCCACGAAGAGGTGGAATGCGGCTTGTGTTGCCATAGTCAGGTCGTCTCATCGAGCACCGACGGCGGGCTCGGCCGGAGCGGATCCAGCCGGTCCGCCTGTTGATGGGCCCACTTCAGGTAGTCGGCCGCCTCGCCGTCGAGGGCGATCGACCCGTCACGCTCCAGCAGCATGTCCGTCACGGCGGCGAGGTAGTCACGAACCATTTCACACTGACGCCACGCGGCGGCGTGGTCGAGGAGTTCATCGACGCGGGACTGCTCGGCATGCTGTCGTTCCGCAAACGCTTCGCGGCGGCGACGCAGTGCCTCTTCTTGCTCACGCTGGACGCGTGCCACTTCTTCCTCGCGGCGCTGCGCCGCTTCCGCCAGCCGACGGTCGATCCGGGCGTGGCCGGCCTGTCGGATAAACCCGAGGACCAGGTCGTTGAGGCCGTCTTCGATCCGATGCTTCTTCTTGGTGTCCTGAAGGAGAACCCCGTCGTGATCCGCGGTGCCGTCGTCGAGCACCAACAGGCCGGTCGGCTGCATCTCGGACTCCTTCCACTGGAACTCGCGTTCAGCCTTGGGCACGCGGACCCGTCTGTGCTTCTCGCGGAGGCGGATGACACTCACGGTCTCGCCCGCGAAGCAGACCACCGTCTCGGTGCGGTGGCGACGCCACGACTGTTCGCGGACTTCGATGCGCCCGCCGAGCTTCTCGACCCGCTTGATCAGCGCGTCCATGATGCGGAGGGCTCGTTCGTACTGGGCTTTGCTCGCCGAAACACAGACCGTTGGTCGGTCGTCTTCGCGGGCATCGTGGGGTTGCAGATGGAAGGGCACCGACACCTGCTTGTCCTGGTCCCGCGTGGCCGCCACCAAGGGGTGGAGGTTCCGTAACGTGTCCGCGACCTTGAGCGGCCCCAACGCCAGCGCCCGGTCCAGCAACGCGCGGATGTCCGGATCGAACGCCGGCTCGGGGTCCGGCGGCGCTTCGGCCCCGGAGCGCTGCTCGAACGTCAGCGTCTGGAGCTGGGGGTCGTCGTTCGGCGGGAGCCGCGGCTTCCGGCGCTTCTTGCCGTGGTGCAGCCGCGCCCAGTAGCCGGGGTAGGGCTTGGGGATGTCGTGGTCCCGGCAGATCTTGCCGAGCATGACGTCGGACACGCCGAGTCCGGCCGCGAGCCGGGTCGCCGGGGCGGACCAGACCTTCTCGTAGAACTGCTCGTGAGTAAAGGTGACGGGTTTCCGCGGCGGCGGGGATGAGGTCTGCATCGCTGCATTTTCGCGGCCGTGGACGTCGAAGCCTGGCGCGACCGTGCGAAGGGGCCGTCACGGCGACGATTGGCAACCGCGCACGCCACACATCATTTGCCGTCCACCACCAGTTTCTGGGTCTCGTCGATGCCGAATCGAACCTGCAACACCTCACTGAGCCGGCCTTCGGCCCAGGCGACGCCCGCCGCCACGTACGCGTTGAACGTGTCCGGCGTCGGCCATTTGAGCAGTATGCACAGGGAATCAAACACGGACTGGGGCACCACCATCGGCAACAACGCCGCCATCCCCGACAGAACCAACGCGGGATGAAACAAGCTGGAGAACACCAACTGCGGATCCTGCCGCACGATGTCCCGAGTTGACAGCGGCTCCGCCCTGAACCATGACTGCGTCGTCGTGTCGAGGCGCCACCCATCCGAGAGGGCGACGTAGGCCTCGACGGGGTTGTCGGGGAAGTGTTTCCGCACATACTCACGCATCAGGGAATCCTGCGGATTGGAGAGGCTCAACAGCACGGCCAACCCGAGGATCCAGGCAGCGCTGAAGAGAGCGCATCGGTAGGCGAGTCGTAGCCAGCGCAGCGGGGACCGGGCGGCACCCTCGACCACCACGTGAAGGTCCGCTCCCTGTCGACGCACGGACAGGTCGGCCTTGCACAGGTGCGGTCCGTGCTCACGGTGGATCACCCTTACCACTCGGTAAGTGCCCTCGATGTCGATCACCTCGCGGGCACACCCGACGTCCAGCGTCTGACCTGCGGCTGTACCGAGTTCTTCTTCCAGACAACGAGCCAGATCTTCCAGCAGGTCTCCGGCACCGAGCAGCAGGAACCGAGAACCGAGTCGGCCCGTGACCTTCCAGTTCGGCGAGAACGCGATGCGGGAGTGTTCGTTCTTCATGGCGATCTCCGCCAGCCGGCGCGCAATGGGTAGGGGCTGTTGTCAACAGATCAATGACGCCCCAGTCGTGAGATCTCGTCGTAGGCTTCACACATCTCGGCCCACGCCTCGTCATTGGTCTGCATCGCTTCAAAGGCGACGACGATGACCGGATCGTGGGCCGTGGCCGGGAGGTCCGACCACGGGACCTCGCTGGGGACCATCGGTTCCGTGTCGCCGGACAGACGGGCGCGCTCCTTGTAGTACTTGAGCTGGATCTGCTCCACGGCCGCGTTGTACTCTTCAACCGCGATGCTGAACCGGGTCAGGGCATCGGTGATGTTGGTCTTCAGCGTCGCTGTATCGAGTTTTTCGGGGCGAGGAAGCGGGACGCCCATGGCCGCCGCCTGTGGCGCCAAGATGCGGTAGTCCCGCCACCGGTTCGCGACCTGCATGAATGTCGCGCGGGCCATCTCGAGCTGTTTGAGATAGTTGTTGGCGTGGACCTGGAGTTGGAACGAGGCGTCGCGGATCTCGTTGTCCCGGATCTCACGGGCCGCCGAGAGAAGGCGAGGCCGCTCCTCGGCGCGCGGCGGCTGCGGTCCTGCGGATGTGGTGGCTCCGGCGTCGTCTTTGCCGTGCAGGATGACGGCTAGGAGGATCAGCACGATCAGGCACAGGATGGCGGTGGAGAAGCGTTTCATGGGGTGGGGCTCCCTTTCGTGGGTGGGTAAGGCGTCGTGTCTTTCGGGTCCGGCGTTGGGCCAAGCTTGGCGACGGCTGCGTGCGTGCAGCGGTTGGGCTGGGCAACGGCGGCGTCAAGGCGCGGCGGCTTCGGGGACGAACTCCAGTGATGCGAGCTGAACCCGTTTCGACGCCGTTCGTTTGAGGCGGTTGTCGTAGACCTGAATCTCGACCTCGGTCCCTGGTGCTTCGGCGGCGACCAGGGCCAGCAGATCACCCCCCGACGTCGGTGCCGAACCGGCGAACGCTTGGATGTACCGCCCGTTGACCCGTTGTGGGCCGAAGACTTCGGACGCGGGGCTCTTTTCCAACGCGTACTTGACGGGTAAGCCAAACTGCGCGACGTGACCGCCGACGTCCCACACCCCGAAGAAGTTGACGCGACGGTTCGGGGGAAGCGCCGTCCGGACACGGCCGCCGGCGAGCGATGTCGCGATGTTGGCGAACTCCAGCGCGCCGCGGTAGGGCGAACGGGCGGACTCGATCTCCACGGCGATGTCGGCGGGGTCGGCCCGCCCCGACGCCAGCTCGGCCGCGGCAACCTTGCCAGCCGCAAAGGCCCTTGGCTTTGGGTCGCTCAGCGTGTCTATCAAGCGCCGAGCCTCGTCGAGGTCTCCAGCGGCCGCCAGCGAGTCAATCAGCGCCTCGGTCGGCCACTGGCGGTCCGCGGTGTCACGAACCCGGCGGATGCTCGCCAGCGCCGCCTGACGGTCGCCTATCAACGCGTCCGCATAGGCCACCAGCCCGGCTGCGTACTCCCCGCGTGCGCGGATGGGCGTGGCGGTTCGGACGTGCTTGAACAACGCGGTGTCCCCGACCAAGGCGGCAGTGCGTAGGACTCGCCCGCGATCAATCTCGTCCGTGCTGTACCGGTAGGCGGTCCGCGGGGCTCCGGCGGCGCAGAACATCAGCGGCCGGTGCAGGTCAAACCCGCCACGGACGTACCACTGATACTGCTCGAGTAGCCCGACGCGCAGTGCCAACCCTGCCAGGCGCGACAAGTGGTACTTGCGGGACTCGCTGGACAGCGCCGCGTTGTGAGCCGCGTCCATGAGAGACGACAGTTCCTGTCGCGGCACACCGAGCCGGTACGCCACGGTGATCAGGTCGTGGTAGGCTTGGATGCGCGGACCCGAGGGGCGCGCCGACGAAAGTGCCGTCGCACAGCTTTCGAGGCTGGCGTGGGCCGACGTCGCGTCACCCTGCGCATCTTGAGCTTTCGCGATCGCCATCAGCGTGTAGGCCGCGTCGATGCCTTCGAGACCCTTGACGCGATGCAGCGCAAGCGTCAGCCAGACGTCGGGACCTTTCGATAGAAGCTGCGTTAGCGACTCGGCAGCGGCCGTGTCCTCGGGATCGTTCCGGACGACGTGGAGCAGCAAGGTGTACGCCCCGGCCACGTCGTTGGATTCCAGCAACGACCCGGCCCGCTTGATCCGTGCGTCCCGGACCGCCGGGGCGATCAGGGCCGACGCCCGGTCGTACTGTGTGGCCGCGGTGGGCGTGGCCAGCTCCAGGGCGTTCGCCTCCTTCACCACGTCCGAAAGCGTCGCCCAGGCCTCTGCGTTGTGGGACCGGATGAGTCCGTCCGGATCGAGCCTTTCGAGCGTGCGTTCATAGCGGGCGCGGGCGGCGATCGTCGCCGCGACATTCAGCAGGCGGGCGGCCTCGCCGTGGCCGGGTTCGAGTTCCAGCAGCTCTCGTGCCCGGCGGGTTGCGGCCTCGTGGTCGCCGCGGTCGATCGACGACCAAGCGTCGCCGATCAGCATGGAAATCCGACGCTGTTGCAGGACCTGATCTTTGAAGCTCAACGCCTCCTCGTGGGTCGACCAGACGTCGATGGCCGCGTTAGCCTGATGCAGAGCCGCGTCATAGTCGCGGCGGGAGAGCGCAAGCCTTCCCTCCTCAAGGATTGCGTCGACGGCGTCACCACGCTCCGCTTGGACCCGTGTTACGAGTTGACCGAAGGGGCGCAGTTGCGGACGTGACGGCTGCCGGTCGGCGTCAGTCTGCTCCGTGGAGGGTTCGACGCCCGCCGCCACCTCGGCCGCTTGGTCGCAACCGAGCGGACCAACACAGGTCATTCCGACGAGAAGCGCAAACACTGGATTGTGCATCAACATGGTGGTCTCCTTGTGGGCCCGGCGCGTTCCGGGCGTGAGTATTCCGTCACTTGCGGACAGCCGCGGGGTCACGGTCGCCGCCGGTCTTCCGACGTCAACCCCAGTTGGCCCGCAGCCCGTTCGCGCAGGCGCTCGTTCTCGATTTCGTTCAACCCTTCCCGAACCTCACGGGCGATTTCCGAGACGCCCTCTCCCACCTCCCACGCGGCCTTGACTCCCCCCTGGAGCGCGGCCGACGCCACGTCCCCCAGTCCTTCGCCCAGGGCGTCGGACGCGCCGTCGATGATCTGGTCCTTGCCACGATCGATGTCGCCGTTCAGCAGCGTGTGAATCCCCTCCATCGTCCGGTCCGCCGCGTCCCCGATCGCGGCCATGGCTTCGCCGGCGGCCGCCGCGGTGGCCCCGGCAACATCGGTGAAAACCTCGCCCATCATCTCGAGGGTTTCGCCGCTGACGGACTCGATCATCTCGGTCACTTCGCTCTGGCCGCTGGCGGCGGCCTCGGCCCGTTCGCCGTAGCCCTCCATCCACGGCTGTTGGAAGCCCTCGCCCATCGACGCGAGCCCTTCGCCGCAGGCCTCGACTGACTTGGCGACACCCTGGGCCTGGTCGATCGTGTCTCTGGCGGCGGCGTGCGCGTCCGCGGCCTCGTCGAGCCGGTTGTCGACCTGGCGATGGTCCCAGCTGTCGTTCACGCCGGACAACAGGCGCTCCTGCCACGACGTCCCTTCGTCGGGCGTGCCGGTCTCGTTCCGCTCCGGGGGGCGGTTCTCCGCACGCGGGGTGCCGTCTGATTCCACGCCCTCTTTTGGTCGGTCGTGCTGCGGGTCGGTGCCCGCCGGCGCGTCGCCGCGCTCGGGTCCCGCCCAGAGCTCCTGGTTGCGTTCGGAAGTGTGCGTGTCGGGGGGCGTCGCGTCGGACAGGCTCGACGCATCGCTTTCACGGAGGGTTTCTTCAGACATGGTCATGTCTCCATTGGGGGCGGTCGTCCCGGGGCTCAACCTCGCGGAGGGTGTCGGAACGTGCGATCAGGTTCGGCGAGCGATTGAACGATCGTGGCTCGGCGGTCATCGGTTGGCGGCGCGGTTCATTCGAGGGGCCTCATGAGTTCTGCGTTGCGGGCCTGTTGCTCGGCGAGGCCGCACGACTCCGACCTGGCGGCGGACGCTTCCAACGTGTGTTCGGAGTCGATGGTCTCACGGGGGCCACCGCCAGCGGGGTGGGCGTCGCCGTCCGGCGTCGCGCCGGCGAGCGCCCGTTCAACTCGCCCGTTGGTGTGGTCGATGCCGCCCATGCTTCAGCGCTCCCCAACGATCTGTGGGTGCTGGTCCTTCAAGACCGAACGGACGGTGTTGAAGCTGAATTCCGGGAACGGCTCGGTCCAGTTGAAGCGGTCGCGGTGCCAGAGGTGAACGAAGGCGCACCAGACGACGGCGTCGTCGGCCCGATCCGTCGCGGTCCGCGCCGCGGAGACGCTCAGATCGACGAGTTCGTGCACGGTCCGGCACCGTTCGGTGCTCCGGTCGCGTCGATACAGGTCCGACACCCGTGCGAACCGGTCCGGGAGGGCTCCGTCGGCAAGGGCCGACAGCACCGCCGGCCGGTGGTCGCAGGTCAGTCGCACGCGGCATTGCGCACATGCACGGTCGTACGGACCACTCCGGTATCCGCCTGTCACCGCCGTCATGCGATCCCGGATTTCAGCGTCGGACGGCGGGGTCGGCGCCGCAGTGCGGCGGACCGTCTGGGAGCGCCCGGCTGCCGTCGCGCCAGGGGAGCGACCCTCGTAGGGCGCCACCCGGACGAACGTCGCCCGCTCAAGGCCAGTAACGAACAGGGCCGCCTGACCGGGGGAGAGCTTGCCCAGGTAGTCGCGCTGTTCGGTCTCCATGATCATTGCGCGTGCGATCGAGTCGCGGTCAAGCGAGTCGCGGAGCTGGTGGGCGATCTGGATGTTGGTGTTCCGGAGGGCGTCGGGCGCCAGCTTCTCGGGGCTCTGATCGACGATGATCAATCCTTGGCCCAACGCGCGGATCTCGCTGAGCAGTTGCGAGAACGCCTGCACTGCCTTGTAGCGCGTGTCGGCCCCGCCGCCCTCCGTGTTGCCGCGGGAGGCCACGTTCTCCAGCACGTTGTGAGCTTCTTCGACGACGGTCGCGTGGATCAGGCGGCCGTCGGTCGAGGCGTGCCGCTCCCGGTACTCTCGCAGGAACGTCAGCAGGAACATCGTGACCAACGCCTTGTCGTCGAGGTTCAGGTCGTTCAGTTCGATCACGGTCGATCGCGCGAACAGCTCGGACACGAGCGACGCGCGACGCGGCTGACCCACACTTAGGTCTTGGTCGTTGCGGAATATGAGCCCCTTGGTCCCGACGGTGAGCGGGCGGATGCGTCCGAGGACCGCCGCAGTGACGTTGCTGCGCACATCGCCGTCGTAGCCGCGCTCGTCCACGATTTCCGACATGCGCCCGTAGAAGTCACGGATCGAGGGGAACCGCAGGCGCATCACGTCGCCGACCTCGGGCCCAAGGTCGGTGAGGCGCCACCCGAGCCGTTCGTATACGTCAATGAGCGCCTCGCCGATCATCGACGACAGCGGACCGATCGGAGGCAGGGCCGCCTCGAAGCAGGTCTGCAGGCGGCTGATGTGCGCCTCGACGCGGACCCCCGGCAGCAGTTCGAAGGGGTTAATCCGCAGTGGCGCACAGCCCTCGTTGCCTGCCGTGAAGACCCACAACGGTTGGTCGGGGTCGGCGAAGTCGGGCACGTCCAAGAGCGCGCGGTACTCGTGCTTCGCGGACTCGATGACGAGCACGGGCACGCCCGCCGCGTGGAGTTGGTGCGCCAGGCTCATGACGGTCACCGTCTTGCCGCTGCCGGTGAAGCCGGTGACCAGCGCGTGCTTGGTGAACTGGTCCCGGTGCACGCTTGCGACGCCGCCCTGATGCAGCTCACCGATCAACACGTGGTCGTCGGCGAGCGACGAGCGCCGCGGCCCGGGGTGGAAGTCGGGCGGCCGCTGTGACACACGGAATCCCGGCACGCCGCCGCGGACGTTGACGGGCAGACGAAACACGGTGGACGCGCCCCGCGCATCGGCCAGATACGGCATCCGCCAGAGCGGGTCCGGCTCGGCTGGCTCGGGCACACGGAGTTCGGCGTACTGTTGCGCAAAAGCTCTTTCAGGCGACCCGCCCGTCGCCGGCTCGGCCAAACGCACGTCCGCCGCCGAGGGCAACCGGTTGTCCTCTTGAGAGGGCCGGTCAAACGGCGCCTCGAAGACGATCGACTCGATTGTGCCCGCGAGCGACCGGACCGAACCCCCCGCGTTCCTGCCGGCCGCGCACTGCACATTGACCAGGAACGGCTTGTCGGAGAGGCGGCGCAGATTGGCCATGGCCAGGCGGCCCGCCAACGACGCCGCGGGGTCCACACGGCGCTGGGCCATCGCCTGGCCGATCGCCTGCTCCTGGATGTCGCCGACCGACTGGGCCGTCCGCGCCACAAAGGCGAGCCAAGCCCACTCCCGTCGGGTCAGCACCGTGGGGGCAAGGTAGGCGGTGAGCGAGCAGGGGCCCGGCTGCGAGATCAGCTTCTCGATCGGCAAAAGGAACGGTCCGCCGGGCGCCCACCAAGGGAACAGCGTCGGGGCCGTCTGCCAGTAACGCTCCGGGAGCCAATCGAGTTCCTTCCGCAGCTTCGGGGTCGATACCAGGCGTTGAGGGACGGACCACAGCCGTGTGTTCTCGTGCTGGCGCACCTCGCCAAAAACAACGTCGCCGCCCAGGTCCCAATGCGGGGACCGCGGGTCGGTGGCATCGCCGCCTCGGAACGCCTGCACGGGCAGGCCGTGCGAACGGAAGAGAACCTCGAGGTCGTCGCGGAGCATGTTGCCGCCCGGCTCGTCCGAATCCGCCAGCACGAACGCGCGGACCCGGTCGCCATCGGACGTGAACCGGATCGCGAACCGCGCCCGGTCATGCCACCGCCACAACGCCCCCACGAACTGGACCCAGCGCGACACGACCTCCCGCAAGCGCGCAGGCCAACGCTCCTCGGTGAGCGTGTGGTCGAGCAGAAAGTCCGGGAGGGGGTCGATCTGCCAGGCGATCGGGTTCGTGTGTGGGCGGTTCACGCGGAGGTTCCTCGGAGACGGTCGACGGACAGAGGCAGCGCGGTCGGGCGGTGACTAGTTGGCGTTCCCCTGGGCGGACGCCGCCGGGTTGAGACCGCGCGCGGGCGGCGTCGTACGTGGAGGCCTCATCTCCGCTTCCAGCGGCGACTGGTCATGGAAGGTGAAGGCCGGCGACCGGGCCTCCCGCGTCGATGGGGCGACGGACAGGTGCTCGCTGGTTGTCCCGTTGTGGCGGCCGGACACACAACCGGTCACCGCCAACCCGGACAACATGCCGGCCGCGAGGCCGAGCGTCCGACCAAATGCGTCGCGTCTTGATCCTTGCATTGGGGCTCCTCGGACTGGTCCGCGGCCGTCTCGGCGGGGTTCGACGGGGCGGCCACGCCGGTCGCCCCCTGCTTCCAGCGGGTGCCGAGGCCACGAGGGGACACGGATTCCCGGTCGGTCTTAAAAAGTGAGGCTGCGCCCAATCGGAGCGCACCGATATCCCGGACGGCCCAGCTTGACGCTGCGACTCTTGCGAGACTCGAAACTCTTGGTTACTAACGGTTGCGGTGATATAGTCGATATTGGCTCGTCTCCATGTCTGAATCCCCCCCCCAACGCGCGTTCACGCTGATTGAACTGTTGGTCGTCTTGGCCATCCTCGGACTGTTGATCGCGCTCTTGTTCCCGGTGCTGGGCGGCGCGCGATCGACCGCCCGGCTCGTCCAGTGCAAGACGAACCTGCGCAGCATCGGCCAGGCGCACGCGGCCTACGCGAACGACTTCGACGACAACAAGCCGCCCCTGCTGTGGTGGACCGGTTTTCGTCTGGACAAGAAGTGGACCTCGACGCTAACCAAGGTCGACGACCAGCCGTTCGGTCAGGGCATCCTGGTCGCCGAGCGCTACGTCGATTACGAGTTGTTGCTCTGCCCGAGCGCGCACCTTCAAGACGCGCACGCAGACTTCATCCACGCCTGGCACCATTTCCCGACGGGCGGGTCTGCTTACGACTACTACTGGCGTTCACCTTTCTCGGTGCCGTCAATCGAGCGGATCGGCGAGGGCGCGACGTACGAAGCCGCCCGCGCGGCGGGCGAGCACGCGTTGGCGATGGACATCAACGCGGAGAAAGGTCACAGCTACATCGGCCCCTACCAGGGCCAGGACTGGGACAGTCACCCGAACCAAAGCGCGGTGAACATCCTGTACCTCGACGGTGCTGTAGCCCACGGCGACGCCAAGGAAGTCAAGCTTCGTTGGCCCGGCGACTCGTACGCCAAGATCGCGTGGTTTGAGCAGGCGAGTCGGCTCCAATGAGAGGGGGGCAAATTGGCGTTTAAAACCTCCAAACGTTTGGCACTGCGACGAATAGTTGCGTGGACTGTTGTGGTGGCTGCCAGCGCATTACCAGCGGATGCCCGATTCGTAGAGTTTCCGGCGGCATTTGTGTTTGATGACGCCAACTTGTTCGTTGACTGGAACACTCGCGGCACGGCCGTGGACATCTCAGAGTCCGGCTGGGTGGCCGTCCAACAGTCCGGCATCAATACCGAGTTTGGGTTTGAGACCGCGCCGCGGGTCTACGCCGGTTACCGCTGGCACGTATCCAGCCCCAATCCCGAGTTCGTTGACTTCGAAGATCTGGATAACCCCCCGTTTTCGCCGAACCATGTCGATCCGTTCTTTTTGGCCAATGGAGAGTCTATTTATCCAGAAGTCGTTACCGAATCTGGCAACGGCCTGGGGTCATCGCAGAACTTTTCTGTGGCGTTCGAACCGATCAACCCCGACTTGATCGGGCTTTCCGCGTTCGTTGACGCCGGAATGCCGACCGCGTCCAGGCAGGCCGTTGATAGCAGTGTGATCGTGACGGGCGCCGGATCGGATCGCACGGTCGTGGGTTTTGAGTTGATCCCTTTTTTCCCGGGCGACCCGGTCAATGTGAACAACCCACCGGTGGCGTGGTATGCGAGCGACTATCAAGACTCCGCGTCTGCTCGGCGTGCCCCCGGAACCGGGGGGTTCAGCCGCTCGAAGTTCAACAGCGTGAGCACCGACGGTGTGGCCGCGGGGATACTCGAGATCGACGCTGAGGTGTTCGCGGCCGGCACGTGGAGCCCGGCGACCGGTACCTGGACCCCCATCCCCGGCTTCAATCCGGGCGATACTTTCGGCAACGCGGAGGACGTTAACACGCGCGGCGAGGTCGTCGGCCGGTCCGGCCCGTCGTTCGGGGACGCGGTCGCGTTTCACTACGACGGCTCTACACTGACGCGGATCGGCCCGTCCGACAAGGACGTGACGCCAAGAGACATCAACAACTTCGGGCTGGTCGTTGGTTCAGAGAGAACTGGGTTGGTCTACCGCGCCTTTATTTGGCGAGACGGGATACATCGGGACCTGAACAACTATAGGCCAGAAGGGGTGTCTACATTACTGACCGGAGCCCGAGCCCTAAACGATCATGCGCAGGTTGTAGGGGCGAACTGGTTCCTTGATCTGTCGGCGGGCGAGGTCTGGGACGCGACGTCGCCGGCCGTGCTCGACGGTGAGGCGCAGAGTCGGCTGGTGCCCGCGACGTTGTTCGTCGCCAGCCCCACCCCGATCACCGTCCGCGACGGCGCCGACCTGTCGTTGACCGGACTGGACGTGGACGGCGGCGGGACGGGCTTGGAGGCGGTGTTGAACGTCTCCGGCGGGTCCGAGGTCTGGGTGCACGACCGCACCACGGTCGGCCGCGATCACGGCGGCAGTCTTCACCTCTACTCGGGTGCGCGCTTGGAAGGGGGTTTCGTCAAACTGGGGTCACGCGAGGGGTCGGACGGGCTGCTCCAACTTCACGACGCGGGCGTCACGGTCACGTCGAACGATTTCATCGTGGGTGGCAACGCGCTCCGGGCCGGGGGCACCGGGCACCTCCGGCAAGACGATGGGGAACTCCAGATCGATGGAAGCCTGCTTGTCTGGGACTCCCCGGGGTCGCGGGTGGAGCTGCGCGGCGGCCGGATGTCGGCGCAGGAGATCGACATGAGCGGCGACAGTGCGCCGGGTCGGTTCGCATTGACGGGCGGCACGTTGTCGGTCGAGACCTTCCGGGGTGATCTGGTCAACGACGGCGGGACCCTGGGCCCCGGGATGGACATCGGCGTCACCGAAGTAACCGGGAACTTGACCCAGCATGCGGCGGGCACGCTGGAGATCGAGTTGGGTGGACCGGACCCGGCCTCAGGGTTCGACGTCCTGCAGGTGGGGGGCAGCGCCAGCCTCGGGGGCACGCTGCGGCTCGACCTGACGAATGGTTTTGTGCCCGCCATCGGTCACGCCTTCGAGGTCGTGGTCGCGGGGTTGCTCGTCGGCGAGTTTGACACGATCGCCGGGATCCCCGGCCCCGATCTGGTCTGGGATGTCACCTACTTGGGCAACGCGGTCCGGGTCGCGGCGGTGGCGTTGGGCGGACCGGTCATCGGTGATTACAACGCAAGCGGCTCGGTCGAGCAGGGCGACTTGGACTTGGTGCTCCAGAACTGGGGAGGCGTTGCGTCAGGCCTGCCCGTCGCGTGGGCCAACGGTCGTCCCACTTCCGGCATCGTGGATCAGAGTGAATTGGATGCGGTCCTGCAAAACTGGGGGGCGACCGCCGCCCCGAACGACCGTGGTCGTCATCTTCCCGAACCGGTGACCGGAGCCGTGGTTCTTGCCATCGGCATCATGTCGGGTTGCTCCCGCCCTCGTCGTGCGCAGTAAGCAAGTCGTACAGCTGTAGGCGTGCCTCGCGCCACCAACGCTTCACCGTTCGGGTGGACACCCCAAGCAGCTCGGACGCCTCGTTCTGTGTCAGCTCGTGGTAGAAGAGCAAATCGACCACCTCGCGGAGGTGGTCGGGGAGCCGCTCGACTACGCCGTGCAACTCCCTGCCTTCGAGCCACGTGACGGGGCCGGGCTCGTCGCTGGGTGCGTCTGCCACCCGTGCCCCCCGCGTTTCCTCGGTGTGGCCGGCGTCCGTGGCGTGGTGGCGGCCCGGTCCCAGCGGTCCAAAGTGCTTGCGCGAGAGGTCGATCAATTCCCGTCGGATCTGGAGGGCCGCGAGTCCCAGGAACGCGCGGGCGTCGGACGGACGGACATCCGCCATGGCGCGGTAGAGACGCATCGTCGCGTTATGAAGGACATCGTCGGCCTCCTCCCAACGCCCGACACGTTGGTACGACACCATCATCTGCTCCGTCAATCCTCGCAACCGGTGCAACCCTCGGGCGAGTGCCTCGTCGCGGGCGGATTCATCGCCCTGAGCGTAGCGTTGGAGGCAATTCTGTAAATCGACGAGGGTAGTGGGCTGCGACATGTCGCCTCGTGGGAAGTGAAGTGAACCATATCCTGTCCCCAGAGGAACGCCGCGACCGCTAGTTGCATTGTACGCGTACTCCGATCGCCCCCGGGCCGTCGGGTGCTCGCGCCACACCGCCTTTGGCGGCGGGCTATGAAGCTGTAACCTGATCACGGCTCAGGATTTCACCCGGCTCCGTTTTCACCATGTCCCATGACACCGTTGAAAGACTGCTGGATCGCTGGGAGAAGGCACGCGAGGTCGGCCACGCGATCGGATTGGATGAGCTGTGCCAAGATCACCCGCACGTGCGAGACGAGGTGGCACGGAAGATCGCCTCCCTCCGGGCGATCGACGGCTTGATCGCCGGCGATGCCGGACGGGCGGGCGGAGTCGGCGGCGACGTGGCGGTGGGCGGGCACGTCGGTCCGTACCGACTGATCGCGCAGATCGGCGAGGGCGGGATGGGGGTCGTCTTCCGCGCCGAGCAGCGCGAGCCGCTCCGTCGCCTGGTGGCCCTCAAGGTCATCAAGGCCGGGATGGACACGAAACAGGTGTTCGCGCGCTTCACGTCGGAGCGGCAGGCGCTTGCCCTGATGGATCACCCACACATCGCGCGCGTCTTCGACGCCGGAGCGACCGCCACGGGCCGGCCGTACTTCGCGATGGAACTGGTCCACGGGCTGCCCATCACGGAATACTGTGATCGCGCAAAGATGGGGGTAGGTGACCGGTTGAGGCTGTTCGCCGACGTGTGCCACGGCGTGCAACACGCCCACCAGAAGGGTGTCATCCACCGCGACCTAAAGCCGACCAACATCCTGGTGGCCGAGCTGGACGGGCGCCCGGCACCGAAGATCATCGACTTCGGGATCGCCAAGGCGATCGAGCAGCCCCTGACCGATCGGTCGCTTTATACCGAGTTCGGCCGAGCGATCGGCACGCCTGAGTACATGAGCCCGGAACAGGCGACACTGGCACACGGCGACGTCGATACCCGGTCGGACGTCTACGCGCTCGGAGTGCTCCTCTACGAACTCCTTACCGGGACGACTCCATTGGCGAGCGATCGGCGGGCCACGCTGAGCCAGGCGGAATGGCAGCGCGTGGTCGCCGAGGAAGAGCCTGTGCGCCCGAGCTTGCGCGTCAGTGCCTCGAGCGATCGCGGCGTCGGGATCATCGCTCCCGACGGCATGACGCCGCGTCGCCTGAACGGCGTCCTGCGCGGCGAACTCGATTGGATCGTGATGCGCGCGCTGGAGAAGGACCGGAAGCGTCGATACCCCACGGCACTCTCCCTGGCCACCGACGTCTCACGGTTCCTCCGCGACGAGCCCGTAGAAGCGAGCCCCCCATCCCGAATGTACGTCGCGACCAAGTTTGTCCGCCGGCACCGCATTGGCGTCACGGCCGCGGCCGCCGCCGCCCTGACCGTGTTCGCGGGCGCGGTCACGTACATCTGGGTGATTCGGGCGGCGAACGCCCGCGAGACCGCAAGCCGCCTCTTAGCGGAGGAACGCCGGCAGGACGCCGAACTCAACAAGGTGTGGGCGGACGAGTCGGGCGAATTCCTTTACGGCGGGCTGCTGATCCCCATGGCGGAGACGATCCGAGAAGGGCTGTCCGAGCCTGGTTCGGCAACGCAATCGCTGACCGCGCTTCGGGGCGCCATGGCCGACCGGGTCGAGCAGGCCGTCGCCAGCGCGAAGGACCCTCCGGGTCGGCTTGACGTGACGCACGCCAACGCTTCTCTGAGGGGTGGCGACGTCCTGTTTCAGCTCGGAGAGCCCCGCGCCGCGATCGACGCATACCGCCAAGCGAAACAGCAGTTCGACCGGGTGCCCCCCGGACAGGCGCCCCTCACTGCGTTGATGTGTGACGCCGTCGGCATCCGCATCCGGCTGGCCCGTGCCCTGGTGGTGATCCGCGATCTGGGGCCGGCCCGGGGTTGGTTGGAAGAAGCCGCCACCATGCTTCCGGACGAGCCGCCCGGCTGGCCCGCCGTTCCCGACCCCGCGTTCCGCCACCGGTGGGCCCTGGCGGTGGCGTGGGGCGATCTTGAGCACGCGTCGTCGGACGGTGCGCGCCGCGCGGCGGCTCACTATGAAGAAGCTGTACGGCGAGCGCGCGAACGTCCGCCGTCCGGGCCGGACGGAATCCACCGTGCGGACGATCTTCAACTGGCGTTGGCACGCTTGAATTCGGTGCAAATGGAACCGACGGAGTGATGAGCCGCGTGAAGCCTGGGCCCTGAACGCCCACTTCGGGCGGACGGGACGAACGCGGGAATGCATGGCGACCGGGTCCCTTCGGTTGCGGCGTCGCCGTCCGTCACGATCCGAGGCGACGCCGGCGACATGACGCCGCGGCCACGTCTCGATTGCCGAACCATTCGATCCAAACCCCCCGGAGAAACCTATGAAACCCGCTGCTCTTCTACTAATCATGTCGGTCGCCGTGACGTCGGTTTGCCACACCGTTCCTACAAATGTTCTTGACTCCGAGCTAGCCACTTTTGGTGCCCGGAGATCAACGCGCTCTTTTCGGCGGTGCTCGGCACAGTGGTTTTTCCGTGTTCGTTTTTTGCCGCGCACTTGCCGCAAAACCCCTGCACTGTTCGGGAACTGTTGCAATGAGCGGTGCGCGAAAACCGCTATTATCCTTGAGTATCAGGGTTCGCCGAGAATCCCGGCATGTCTTCATAAAGCTCAGGTCGCTGGTTCGAGTCCAGTCGGTGGCTGTTTTGGTCAAGCCCGGTTGCGGGGCGTCCGAGTCTTCATCACGCGGCGGTTTTTGCTTGATCTCCCTGCGGCGGGTGGATGAGCACGCGGAGGGTCTTGGTTTCAACGACCCCTGAGCGTGCGAATCCGCGGAGTCTCTCGGCCATGGTCGCGGTCAGCAATTGGCCCTTCGCGACCAGCAGGTTGCCATCGACGGTGAGCACGTCTTGGTCCAGCGTCATGCCGCCGGCCAGCCGGCCGGGCTCGACCATCGTCGGCGTCGGCGGCGCCTGGGTCGCAACCCGGTCAATTTCGGCGGCGACGATCTTCTCGGCGGCGAGGATGAGGCGCGGGTCGTGCGTGCATTGGTCGTCGACGAGCTCACGCAGGGCGCCTGCGCGGTCGCCGTTGCAACGCTGGGTCTGACGGTACCACGCGACGGCGAACCCGAGGATCCGGCTCTCAACTGCGACACGCTCCGCGTCCGTCGATGAGTTCAATTCCGTCGGCATGTTCCCGCCTTGGTGTTGCTCGGCGATGATCGTCGAGACCACTTCGAGCCGGGGGATGTGGCGGAGCATTTTGGCACCGGAGTCCGCACACGCCTGAAGGTAGGTGTCGGCGAGCGTTTCCTTGCCGACGGTCTCGGGCACGGTGATGCTCCCGAGCATCGACAGCGAGGCGGCGATCGACATCTGCCAGTCCGTCTTCCATTCGAGCGCGCCGGCGAGGGCCTGCGTGTCGGTCCGGAGGCGATTGATCATGTTGATCATCTGCAGGTCGGAGATGGTCATCGCCTCGACCAGCAGTTTGACGCTGCCGCTGAGCGTCTCCTGGAGTAGGGTGCGTTCGGCCTGTTGGAGGTCGTGCTGTCTTTTGGCGGCAAGGATGGCCGCCTCGAGGTCGCCGGGTTTGCAGGGTTTGTTGAGGAAGCGGAAGATCTTGCCTTCGTTGATCGCGTCGATGGCGGTCTGTTGGTCGGCGTTTCCGGTCAGCATCATGTAGACGCTGGACTTGTGCCGCCTCTGGGCGATCTTAAGGAATGCCAGGCCATCGACTTCCGGCATGCGCATGTCCGTGATGACCACGGCGAAGGGCGGCGACTCGGCCATGACGTCCAGCCCGGCGCGGCCGCCCTGAGCGGTCACCAGGTCGTAGGTCCGGCCCAGGCCGCGGCGGTACGCCGAGAGGACGTTCGGTTCGTCGTCCACCATGAGGACACGGGTCTGCTTGCTCACGCGGCACCTCGTTTCGGCGTCGTGGTCCAGTCGGAAATGCCCACCGATTCGGCCCACACCAGGTCGGGCTCGATCGATTCCGTCAGACGCTTGGTCGGGAGCGTGGAACGGGCCATGTGCAGGTAGGTCACCGGGCGGTGCGGTTCGCGCGGCAGCGCCAGGCCGGGCGGGTCTGGTACGCGACCGCGTCAACGACGCTGTCGTCGAACGCCCACAGCCCCAGGGCGTATGCCCCGATGACGTCCTGACTCACGCCGAACACGTCCTGCTCGGCTTCGGTCAGGGTGCAGTCCGGGTCTTCCGACATCTTCAGCGCTTCCTCGAAACGCTCGGGCATCAGGCCGGCAAGGATTGCACGCCCGGTCAGCGCGAGCGTCCCGGCCAGGCGTGCGTAATTGCAGACCGGTTCCGGGGCGCCGTGCGAACGGGCCAGTGCGAACGCCGAGGCGCTCAGGTCGGCGCTGATGGTCCACAGGCTCTTCAGGTGGGTTTCGCTGGCGCCGTGGTCGGCCAACGCGTCGAAGATCTGCGACGACAGCACCAGGACCTTGAGGTTTTTGAGTCCGATCAGCTTGATGGCGTCGCCGCACTGCGAGACGGGGCGCGGCAGCCCGAAGAATGCCGAGTTGACCAACTGGAAGATTTTGACGCTCAGCGCGAGGTTGCGTTCGACGATCTGAGCGAGGTCCTCGACTTTGACCTCATCGTCGTTCAGCGCGTCGGAGAGCTCGCGGTAGGTCTGATCCGAGAGCGGGAGCGACAAGATGCCCCCGACGGTCTTCCGCAGGGCCGGTGAGTTGACGCCGGTCGCGAGGCTGCTGGTGCGGACGACGGCCTGCTCGATCACGCGGGCGTCGCAGGGTTTCTGCAGGAACTGGTGGATCGCGCCGACGTTCTGCAACAGCTCGGACTGGTCGGTCTGACCGGAGAGGATGAACCGGATCGTGTTCGGCCAGCGGTCGCGGACCTCCGTGAGCAGCTCAGCGCCGTTCATGCCCGGCATGCGCATGTCGGAGATCACGATGTCGGCGGGCTGGGTTTGAAGCTCGGCCAGCGCAGAGGCGGCGGACTCGGCGAAGCGCATATCCCACTTCGAGCGGTGGCTACGCAACTGTCTCCGCAGGCCGTCCAGCAGCCGTGGCTCGTCATCGACGAACATGACCCGGGTGGGGGTGTCGTTGCTCAAGCGGCCTCCTTGATCGCCTTGGTGTCCTGTATCGGCATGGTGATGGTGAAGGTTGTGCCTTCGCCGGCACGCGTCTCGAAGTCGAGCGAACCGCCGTGCTTCTGCACGATGATGTCGCGGCTGATGGCGAGCCCTTGTCCGGTGCCTTTGCCGACTTCTTTGGTCGTGAAGAACGGGTCGAAGATTTTCTGCCGGGCCTTTTCGGGGATGCCGCCGCCGTTGTCGGTCACGTGGACCTCGACGACGTCGCCGGCCGGTCGTGTCGAGACTTTGATCCGGCCCTTCTGGTCCTGGTCCAAGAAGCGTTCCGCGATCGCGTCGGCCGCGTTGACCACGAGATTGAGAATCACCTGATTGAACTCGGCGACGCGGCACGGGACCATCGGCAGGTCTTCCGCGAGGTCCAACTCCAGGTCGGCGGCGTACTTCCAGCGGTTCTGGCAGACCGTGATCGTCGAGTCGATGGCCCGGTTCAGGTCGGTCGACTCCTTGTTCTCCGAGCCGGGATGGGAGAAGTCCTTCATGGCCTTGACGATGTGCGTGATGCGGTCGAGCCCTTCGAGGGATTGCTTGATCGCCGGGGGGATTTCGGACCGCAGGAATTCGTAGTCCAGGGCCTCGAGGTTGTCGCTGATCTCCTCGGCACGCTCGAACCAACTCTTGGCGGGCGCATTGGGGTCGAGCTGCGCGGCGTAGCTGTCGACGACCTGCATGATCTTCTCGAACTCCTCGTCGAGGAAGCGCGTGTTGTCGCTGACGTACTGGACCGGCGTGTTGATCTCGTGGGCGATGCCCGCGGCGAGCTGCCCGATCGATTCGAGCTTCTGGGCCTGGACCAGCTGCGATTCGAGGCGTGTGCGTTGTTCCACTTCCTTGGACAGGGCGGCGAGAGAGTCCTCGAGTTCTTGGGTCCGGAGTTGGACTTCCCGCTCGATGGTCGCGTTGACCTGCTCCAGCTTGGCTTGGCGGTGGGCGATCTCGCGCGCTTCGCGTGACGAGGTCACACAGCTGTAGACCAGGAAGATGTCTTCAAAGATCACCCAGCCGGCGTGCTCGAACGCGCGCCAAGGCGCCGCGGCGATGACGCCGAAGACCGACTGCGGCCAGAACACGCCGCGGACGACGTGATCGACCGCGGTGATGGCGGTCGCCGGTACGAGGACGCGCCAGTCGCGGTAGAACGCCAGGAAAGCGAGCGAGCCGAACACGTGGAAGTGTGTTTCGATGCGACCACCGGAGAGGTGGATGAACAAAGCGGAGAAGCTCGCCTGTGCCACGCTCACCACGTACTTGTTCACGGGCGCGTCCGGGGCACGCAGAACAAGCAAGATGGGGACGCCCGCCAAGAGCCCACCGATGCCCAGCGCGGCGTAGACGTGGACGTGGACCGTGCTCTAGACGCCGCTCCAGGTCTGCGGGGAGATCACGACCGCGGCCACCACCCCCGCGACGAACTGGACCGCCATCAACAGTGAGAACAGCCGGTTCGTGCGTGCGTCGATCTGCCGCATGTGTTGGCGCGCGAGCTCGGCCGTGCGTGCGTCGAGGGTTGATTCACTCATGGCAGTCTCCGTTCAGCGGGCAGCCCGCAGGACGCACGCCGGGCTGGTCCGGGGAGGGTGAATCGACGAGCGCGCAGCCGAACACCGCGGTGTGCCGGTGCCGGGGGGTTTGTCCGCGGACGGCGCGGAGGATCGCGTCGGACCCGAGGTTGTCACCCGCGTGGCCGCGGCCCGCGGTGATGCCGCCCCAGAAGGCCGGTGTGCCGTCGGACGCGTAGAGCACGACCGCGCCGGAGGTGAAGGTTCCGAGCTTGCGGGCGGTTTCGCCGTCGAGGTCTGCTTCCACCCGCGCATCGATGAATCGCGAACCGACGCCGAATGGGTCGGGCTCGTCCCAGTCGGGTTGCAACGTCGGTTGATAGACGAGGACGACCACGTCCAGTTCTTCGCCGCATCGCCGGACCAGGCGTTCCAGTTCGTACATCGTCGCTCGGGTGCAGGGGCACTTGGGGTGGACCGCCATGACGAGCGTGTGATGTGCCGTCGAGAGCGTCAAGCCGACCTCCGACGCCGGGGGTGGCGCGGCACCGGCACCGGGCGTCTGGCTGTACTGTGCGAGGGCGACCATCCCCACCGCGATCAGCGCGACCCACAGCAAACCCCCACACAGCCACCGCCAACGCCCGTGCGGGGTTTGGGGGCCTGTGGGCCCTTCGCTCTGCGGTGTCGGGTTTTCCATGCCTGCGTGCTCGGGACGGGTTCGTGTTGAACGCTGCCCCCCCCACCAAGTGCTCGCAGCGAGGTCCGATATGACGTGCGCGGCGGTGTTACCGCTCAGCATCGGAACAAATCTTCTGTGGCTTCAGTACTGAATGGGCACGCACAGGCGAACTCAGCAACGCCCCGATGCTCGGTGCTTTGTAAGGATCGAACGTCCGGTTAGGAACATGCCGGAGGCGAAGGCGTTAACCGATCAGTCCGTTGGATGCGACTCGTTGGGAACGGTGTTGGGTGAATGAACCGTGGGCGGTTTCGTCTTGCATTGCGGGACGTGTGGGGGTGGCGTGTGGGTCGATCGGTCGAATATCAGCCACAGCACCACCGTGACTGCCAAGCCCAGCAGTGTCCCGAGCCAGAGGACGGCGGCGGCCCCGACGAGCAATAGCGTCTTGTGGCGGGCAACACCCCGCAGTTGCGGCCGGGCTGCGGCGGCGAGGCTGAAGCCGGCGACGATCACCATGGGCCCCAGGACGGCGAAGGGGAACGCGGCGACGACGCCGGGCAGCCACGGCATGAGCGCCAGCGCGAGCCCGACTTTGAGTGTGCCGAGCATGACGACAGCGCCGCCGGTGCGGGCTCCGAAATGGTGTTGCGCCGCCAGTCCACCGGCGCCGTGGCACATGGGCATGCCGCCCAGCGGGCTGGCGAGAAGGTTCATCATCCCGACGCTCGCGGCCATTCGGCGCGGCGCGATGGCGTGGCGCGGCGTGTAGGCCGCGCTGAGCGCGCAAACCGCCACCACCGAGTTGAGCAGCGTCAACGGCAGTTGAGGCAATGCGAGACTGAACAGCGCGTGTCCCCAGCGCGAGGCGTCGGCGTTGAGAAGGGCGGCGGTATTGGGGGGGGCCGTCCAAACCGCCGCGTCTGGCAAACCGTCGCGTAGTGCGATCGCGACGCCAATGCCGACGACCGCAGGAAGCACCCACGCCCGCCGCGGCGCGGCGACGGCGAGGATTAGCAGGATCATGAACGCAGTGGGCATGCTGTCAAGGCCGGACCACGCAAGCGGTTCACCGGTGAGCCGGAGCCGGCCGAAGTCCAACCCGATCACCCACGCCAGCCCCATCGCGGCGAGTTTGAGCCCGACGCCGGCCTGGATCACGGCGACCCAAAGCGGCGGGATCCGGCGGACCGCCGCGTTCAGCGCCGGCCAGCACGCCAGCAGCGTCAGCGCGACGCCCATCCACACGCCCGCCGCGGCGACGGTCGCGACGCCGAATCCCCCGGCCACGGCGATCGCCGCGATCGCCTTCATGGGTTGCACGGGCACGGGCTGATTGAAGATCAGCCCGGTCGCCACGTTCATCACGCCGGCCAGGACGAAGACCCAGCCCAGGTGCAGGCCGCAGCCGACGGACAACGCGAGCGAAAGCGGAAGAAACGTCCCGAGGTCCCCGAGCCCGCCGGCGAACTCACGCAGCGTGAACCGCATGCGGACCGGCGGATCGTCGCGCGCGGTGGCCGGCGTGGTCGGCGGGGCGGACGCGACGCTCATGCCGATGCGTCGCGGCTGTGTGCGGACATGGTGGTCAACAGGTGCGGCAGCACCGGTCGCAGGGCGTCGAGCCATTCGACCGCGCCGCGCGGCGAGCCCGGCAAATTGATGATCAGGCTCGTCCGCCGCACGCCCGCCACGGAGCGCGATAAACACGACAAAGGTTGTTGCTCGCCCGTGACCCGGCGGGCGTGTTCGCACAGCCCCGGGTGCGGGCGCTCGATGACGTGGGCGGTGGCTTCGGGTGTGTGGTCGCGCGGGCCGGCACCGGTGCCGCCGGTGGTGAGGATGAGCTGCACGGCGTCGGTCTCGTCGGTCCACGCCCGAAGGCGGGCCTCGATGGCGGCCGGGTCGTCGGGGACGGTGTCGCACAGCACTTCTGCGTCGGGGGTCACTTGTTGGAGCCACGCCGCGACCGCCGGGCCGCTGCGGTCCTCATAGATGCCCTGCGAAACGCGGTCGCTCACGGTCAACACCCGGCAGACGATGGCCGGCCACGCGGCGTCGATGGTGTGTGACGTTTCTGTCGACGCGTCGTGCGCGTCGTTAGTCGTCGCGGTGTAATCGCCGTGGACCCCGCCGCGTTTTTCGAGCAGTCGGACCTGCTCGATGCACGCGTCGCGTTGGACGGACTTAATCATGTCGATCACGGTGAGCGCGGCGGTCGAGGCGGCGTGCAGCGCCTCCATCTCCACGCCGGTCTTGGCGGTCGTATGTGCGGTGGCGGTGATCCGCACGCGGTCGCCCGGTTCGACCTCGAGACGCACCTCGACGCCGTCGATCGGCAGCGGGTGGCAGAGCGGGATCAGCGTGGCGGTGTGTTTGACGGCTTGGATGCCGGCGAGTTGGGCGACCGCCAACGCGTCGCCTTTCTTCCCGTGCCGCTCTCGGATGGCGGCGGCCGATGCGGCGTTGAGCGCCACCCACGCCTCGGCCGTCGCGCTGCGCCGCGTGATCGCTTTATCGGACACGTCGACCATCCGGGCGCCACGCGCATCCACATGCGTCAGACGAGTATGAGGCCGGCGGTTGTCGGATTGGGGGTCATGCTCCGTCATGCCGATTTCATCTCACGCGCGGTCGCGAACACAATTCACGATGGATTGAAGCATACTTTGCCCCGATTCGGACGTCCGGCACACTATGGCTGCGTCGAAATGACCTGAGCGGCGGGTAAACGGCTCGAATCCAGACCCGTTGAACTCGGGTTTATTGGTGTGTTTCCCCGGTCATACCCGAATAATTAGGGCATGCGCGGGCCGCCCGCGTCGTTATCATGGCGGTCGTTTTTTTGGCCTTGTGGCCGAGTCACTGAGGGGGTCATTGCCGACACCGGGAGTTCCGGATCGTCTCGCGAAGACCGTTTTGAGAAAGCCACCCCGAGGATCCACGATGAATCGCATCCGTCGTTACTGTCGCGAAGTTGTCCCTGCGCGCTCTGAGTCGGGCACCCCCACGCTCCAGCCGCTCGAGGCGCGACTGCTGCTCTCGGCGGACATCGTGAACGGCCCACCGGACAGTTTCTTTACCGGCTTCGGCGAGCCGGGGTCTCCGTATTTCGCGCAGTCGTTCACCACGACCGACCAGGGCTTCGCGGACGAGTTGACGTTCCAGGCCCAGCCCGCGGGTTCAACGACGACGAACTCGTTCAACCCCAGCGATTTCCACGTCCTGATCACCGAGGTCGATACCGCCGCGTCGTTCTTCAAGCCGACGACGGTCTTGTTTGAGACGGACACGATCAGCCTGCCCCCGGGCGACGGCACGCAGCCGCCCACCGACGTCGTGGTCGATCTCGAAGGCCTCGAACTCGACGCCAACACGACCTACGCGTGGATCATCGACGCGCGGATCGCGTTCGACGGCTCGACCAACCAGGCCCGCGCCGGGTTCACGAACGCGGACTACACCGGCGGCGCGTTCTACTTCTCCAACTTCAACGCGAGCAACCTCGACGCCCAGCAGAACCGCGACGTCGCCTTCTCCGACGGCACGTTCATCCAGCCGGGATCGGCCCCGGATCTTTCGTTCTCGCTGACGTTCCTCTCGGCCCCGATCGCCGACGCGGGTGGGCCCTACACGGGCACCGAGGGCGTGGCCGTGACCCTCGATGCCTCGGCCTCGACCGACCCGGACGACGACATCGTGCTCTACGAGTGGGACACGGATTACGACGGCGTGACCTTTGACGCCGACCTGACCACGACCAACGCGACCATCGACGTTACTTACGACGACGACTTCGCCGGCACCGTCGCGGTGCGCGTCACCGACGCCGAAGCCCAGAGCGACCTCGCCACCGCGGCGATCACCATCAACAACGCCGGGCCGCTGGTTGCCACCGGCACCGCGACCGTCAACGCCCAGTACAGCGACACCATCCCGACGCTCACGTTCAACGCCAGCGACGTGGACGGCGACCCGATGTCCGCGACGGTCGAGACCTCCACCGACGGCGGCGTGACCTTCACGGCGGGTCTGCCCGACGACGGCACCGCGGCCGGCGGACTGATCTTCAACGGCGCGGACGGCCAGGTGGGCACGGGCACGTGGACCATCGACGGCACCGCCGACCTCGCGCCGGGCGCGTACACCTTCCGTGTGACCGTGACTGACGGCGACGGCGGCGCTTCGCAGGCGACGGCCGACCTGGTCGTCGATGCCGAGGACGCGGCGGCGACGTACACCGGCCCCAGCTCGATCTCGACCGAGTCCGACGACGCGGGCTCGTTCAGCGTCGAACTCCGCGCGGCGGTGCAGGACGCTACGGCGTTCTCGGCCGACGCCGAGTCCGGCGATGTCGGCACCGCCGAAGTCACCTTCCGTCTGACCCCGGACAACGGCGACCCGGCGGTCGAAGTAACCGGGACCGTCAACCCCAGCGGCAGTGACCCGCTCACCGGGTTCGCCGTCGCCGACTTCAGCGGCCAACTCGGCGCGGGCAATGAAGCGGCGGTCTACACGGTCGAGGTCCTGGTCGGCGGCAACTACGTTGCGGTCGATGCGGCGGTGTTGACGGTCGCGCGTCCCGGCGACGGGCGGGCGCTGGGTGCCGGCTCGATCAAGGAGCAGAGCGCCCAGGGCGGCAGCGTCGGCGTCACCGATCTGCACGGCAACACTTCCACCGCGGACGTGTCGATCGCGGACGGCTCGAAGGTCCACTTCGGCATCCACGCGGACTTCAAAAAGAAGAACAGCGTGCTCAAGGGCCGGTTCAGCGCCGCGTTCCGTGGCGCCAACGGCGACCTCTGGGCGCTGACCACGACCGACCTCATCAGCTTCACGACCGCCGAGAACCCCGACGGCGACGCGAGCACCCGTGACTACGGCGCATCGCTAATCGGCACCGCGCGACTGATCAACCTGTCCACCGGTCAGTACTCAGACCCGTTGACGCTGATCGTCGATGTCACGGACAACCGCGGCTGGGGCAACGACGACACGATCGGGTTCAGCCTCTGGGACGGCGACAGCCTCGTGCTCTCGTCGAACTGGGACGGCACCCAGACCGTGCAGCAGGACCTGCACCGCGGAAACGTCCGCGTGACGACGTAAAACCACGAAAACCAAACCCAAACAACGAAAAGCCCACGGCGAATGTCGTGGGCTTTTTCTTGCTTTCATGTTTTCTTCCGGACTTTCACTTCGGTTCGAGCCGGTAGACCTTGAAGTCCTGCATTACCAGGTGACTCATCACCGTGCGGAACGCGAAGCGCCCATGCGTGTACGGCTCGGGGTCGTCATAGGCGAAGAGCATCACGCCGTCGCGCCAGTACTCGATGCGCCCGTCGGCGGCGACGCAGCGGATGCGCATCGGCACGTTGGGCGTGATCATGTGCGGCGCATCGGTGAGGTCGTGCTCGGGCAGCAGCGGCCGTCGCTCGGGGTGCCCGATGTACCGGCGGAAGCGCGTGGTCGAGTTCGTGTTGCCGCCGTAGCCGACGTAGTAGCACTTCAACTCGTTGTAGTCCGCGAATTTGCCGGAGCGCTCGACGTCGAAGAAGTCGTCGGGGTTCCGCGCGTCGCTGGCCATCCAGAAGCAGTTCAGGTCGCTGACACGGTCGTTGGGCCCGTCTCGCCCGACGACCGTTGCCGTGTATTCGATCATCACCGGGCCTTCGAGGACCGGCTCGAACCAGACGCTGCACCCCGCGGGCACGTCGATGACGAGCTTGCCGTCGCGGGCCTCGACGGTGCCGCCGTCCTCGAGTTCGGGCGCCCAGTGTTTGAGCGACGCGTCGGCGAAGTCGTCGGCAAACAGGGTTTCGCCGACCGTCCATCGGCCCTGGGCCAGCGCGGGTTCGTCTCGGGAGGTTTTTTGCGTCATGGAGGGCGTGGGATCGGAAGAGGAGTTGGAATGTTGGACGCACCCGGCCGCGAGCGCGATCACGGCTAGGGCGGGGGAAAAACGAAAGACAACTCGACATCGCGAAGCGGCACGGTCTCGCATGACCACGAGCAGGGGGGCGGTTTGACTCAAGACTGGTTCCTGGGTTTTCGTCATTGTGTCTTTACGAGCCGAGTGCAGATGGGCTATCATTTTCATGATTTCCCACGATTTCCCGCCTCGCATGTTCAGCGTAGCGGATCGTGGCCGGCGGGTCAGGCGAGTCGGCCCGAGTTTCGCGTTTCCTTCTTTATTTAGGCCCCATCCACGGAGTTGACCATGCACCGCACGCTGCCGCTGTTCCTGACCGCGTTGTCGCTGGGTTTGTCGAGTGCGGGGACCGCGTCGGCGGAAGAACCCACGACGCTGATGCGGAAGGTCGAGTACCTCGACCGCGGGCTGGTCGCGGTGCCGTTGGGGCACGGGCAGGTCTACGTCGGCTGGCGGATGCTCGGCCCCGAGTCCGACGCGGTGGCGTTCAACCTCTACCGCCGCGCGGACGGCGAGACGGTCCGGCTCAACGATGAACCGATCACGGATTCCACGAACTTCACCGACGAAGCGGTTCGCGGTCGCGTGACCTACATCGTCAAGCCCGTGTTCGACGGCGAAGAAGGCGCGGAGGCGACCTACACCCTCGACGCCAGCGCCGAGTTCCCGGGTTATTGGTCGATCCCGCTGAACACGCCCGACGGCTATCGCCCCAACGACGGCAGCGCCGGCGACCTCGACGGCGACGGGCGCTACGAACTGATCGTCAAGTTCGAAGGTCGGGCGCAGGACAACTCGCGTTCCGGCGTGACCGACCCGGTGTTGCTGCGGGCCTACACGCTCGACGGGGAGATGCTCTGGGAGATCAACCTGGGCATCAACATCCGCGCCGGGGCGCACTACACGCAGTTCCAGGTGTACGACTACGACGGCGACGGCCGGGCCGAGGTCATGTGCAAGACCGGCGACGGCACCGTGGACGGCGCGGGCAAGGTGATCGGCAACGGCAAGCTCGACCACCGCAACGACGGCGGCTACATCCTCAAGGGCCGCGAGTACCTCACCGTGTTCGACGGGCAGACCGGCGAGGCGCTCGACACCGTCCGCTACTGGCCGCAGCGCCTGCCCGACAACGACAACCCCACCGGCGACGAGATGAAGGCCTTTTGGGGCGACGGCTACGGCAACCGCCTCGACCGCTTCCTCGCGGGCACCGCCTATCTCGACGGCGAACGCCCGTCGGCGATCTTCAGCCGGGGGTACTACACCCGCACGTTCATCGCCGCCTACGACTTCCGCGACGGCAAGCTCACGCGCCGCTGGGCGTTCGACAGCGAAGACCCCGCGAGCGTCGGCGACAACCCGCGCTCGACCGACGGGCGCGACTACCGCTGGCCGGTCTACTCCGGTCAGGGCGACCACTCGCTCTCGATCGCCGACGCCGACGGCGACGGCAAGGACGAGGTCATCTTCGGTGCCATGGTCGTCGATGATGATGGCACGGGCTTGTTCTCCACCGGCCACGGCCACGGGGACGCGCTCCACGCCGGCGACCTCGACCCCGAAAGGCCGGGCCTGGAAGTGTTCAACATCCAGGAACGTTTCGACGACGCGGGGGCGTACATGTACGCCGCCGAGGACGGCACGATCCTCTGGAAAAAGCCCAGCGTGAAGGCCGCTGAGAGCGGCGGCGACCGCGGCGAGGGCCCGGGCCGCGGCGTCGCGTTCAACATCGACCCGCGCTACCCCGGCAGCGAGAGCTGGACCGCCGGTGCGGGCCTTACCGGCGTGTGGGACGCCAAGGGCAACCTGATCGGCGAGACCAAGCCGCGCAGCGTGAACTTCGCGATCTACTGGGACGGCGACCTGCTCCGCGAACTGCTCGACAAGAACCACATCTCCAAGTGGAACTGGGAGTCGCACGAGACCGAACGCCTCTTCACCGCGGAAGGCTGCCGGAGCAACAACGGCACGAAGTCGACGCCGACACTGAGTGCCGACCTGATCGGCGACTGGCGAGAGGAGCTGGTCCTGCCCACCGAGGACAATCAGGAGCTGCGCATCTTCACCACGACGATCCCGACGCAGCACCGCTTCCGGACGCTGATGCACGACCCGCAGTACCGCGTGGCGATCGCCTGGCAGAACACGGCCTACAACCAGCCGCCGCACCCGAGCTTCTACATCGACCCGGCGATGGACCCGCCGCCCGCGCCGAACGTGGAGATGGTTGAGCCCGCCGAGAAGGCGGCGGCGCTGGACCACGGGCGCTGAGCTCGATGGCAGTCCTCAGGTCTTGATCCAGGTTTTCGGATACCTCCATGCTCCCAGACCCTCCGCGCGAATACTCGTTGATGCCGTTCTGGTTCTGGAACGACACCCTCGATGAGCGCGAATTGCTGCGGCAGATCGACGACTTCGAGGCGCACGGCGTGTACGGCTTCGTGATCCACCCGCGCGTCGGGCTGCCGCGTGACTGCGGGTGGATGAGCGACAAGCTGTTGCACTTCATGCGCGTCGCGATCGACGAGGCGGCGCGGCGTGGGCAGACGGTCATCCTCTACGACGAGGGCATGTACCCCAGCGGCTCGGCGGGCGGGCAGGTCGTCGCGGCCGATCCGAGCCACGCGTGCCGGTGTCTCGCGTTGGCGGACCCCGATGCGCCGCTGCCAGGCGGTCACGAGTTGGTACACGAGGGCGCGTTCAACGGCAAGCGCTTCCGCGTGGTCAATCGCCCGGCGGACAGCGTGATCCGCGGCCTGCACTACCTCGGCGACGGACCCGAAGAGGAAGAGCCCGCGATGGGCGACATCCTCAACCCCGACGGGACGGCGTCGTTCATCCGCCTGGTCTACGACCGCTACCACAGCGAGTTCGGCGAACACTTCGGCAAGACGATCAAGGCGATCTTCACCGACGAACCCAACGCGCTCGGCCGCTGCCGCGAGAAGACGGTCTGGCCCGGCACGGCCGGCATCCTCGAACATGTCAACCGGCTGCTCGGCGAAGACTTCACGCCGCATCTGCCGGCGCTCTGGTTCGACGACGCCCCCGACGCCGAGCGCCACCGGCAACGCTACCGCCACGCGATCCGCCTGCGTATGGAAGAGACGTGGTACCGCCCGCTGTACGAGTGGTGCGAAGCCCACAACGTCGCGCTGTGCGGCCACCCCGACCGCGGCGACGAGATCGGCTGTCAGCGATTCTTCCAGTGGCCGGGGCAGGACCTGGTCTGGCGCTTCGTTGAACCCGACACGCCGACCGCGATCGAGGGGGCCGAGTCCACGCAGGGCAAGGCGAGCAGTTCGGCCGCGATCCACCTGGGCCGGGCACGCAACGGCAACGAGTTCTGTGGCGCGTACGGCCCCGAGACAACGTACGACGAGTTCAAGTGGCTCGCGTACTGGTGCCTTGTGCGTGGTGTCGATCTGCTGATCCCGCACGCGTTCTACTACACCGTCCGCGGTCCACGCAAAGTCGAACGCCCGCCGCAGATCGGACCGAACGGGCCGTGGTGGGATCAGTTCAAGCCGTTCGCCGACGCGTGCCGGCGGTTGTGCTGGCTCAACGCGACGGGCCGGCACGTGTGCGACGTCGCGATCCTGACCAGCGACCAGTGCCCGTGGCGTGCGGCGAAGTCGCTGTTCGAGCACCAGATCGATTTCAACTACCTCGAAGACCGCTTGCTGCTCGAAGGCGTGGCCAAAGCGGACGGCGAAGCGATCGCGGTCGGGCCGATGCGTTACCGAGCGTTGGTGGTCGAGGACGAGGCGTTGCTGACGCCTGCGGTTGTTGAGGCGCTTTCGGCGTTCGAGGCGGCCGGTCGCGTGGTGCACTGGCCGACGACCGGCGAAGCCGTGGGTGCGGTGTCGGCGTTGTCGGAGATCGAGCCGTGGTTCGGCGAACCCGAGCCCGCGTTGCGCGTTCGCCAATTCGAACACGACGGAGCTCGCTACGCGATGCTGTTCAACGAGGTACGCACCCCAACCGGCGAGTTGGCTTGGTCGTCGTCGAGCGTGCCCACCGAGATCGACCCTGCCACCGCCCGTGAATCTGCGGTGGACACGAGGGACCTCCGCCTCGACGGGCACGCCTTGCGTCTTTTTAGATTGGACTGATTCCTGGGGCCGGCTGCGGTGCGAAGATTTGAGATGCCCCCGCGATCACTGAAGGAGTTTCTCGTGCATAACGTCTCCCGTTTCGCCGCTTCGGTTTCTGTTCTCTCCGCTTCGGCGTGCTTGTGGTCCGGGTGTTCGCTCTCGCAGGACGCGGGCGTCCCCGCCGGGCCGCCACCCGAAAACGCGCTGCTCGATCCGATCGCGACCATCGACATCAGCCGCGGCGGGGTGGGTTCGCGGATGTGGCTGGGCGACCTCACCGGCGACGGCCGCTACGAGTTCGTCATGGCCCAGCCCGACGGCGGGTTCAACGACGCGTACTTTCCGCACAGCGTGCAGGCGCTCACCGCCTTCGACCTCGAGGGCAACGTGCTCTGGCAGGTCGGCGAGCCGACCGAGACCGCCCGCAGCGGCAGCGACATCCCCTGCCAGCTCTACGACCTGGACAACGACGGCCAACTGGAAGTCCTTGCGGCGATGAACGACGAGGTTCGGGTCTACAACGGATCGAACGGTGAGTTGGAAGCAACCGTCCCGCTGCCCGCGGAGCACGCGCACGACTGCATCCTTATTGCCAACCTCGACGGGGACGACCACCCCGACCAACTCGTCGTAAAGGATCGCTATCGAAAGGTCTGGGCACTCGACACCGACGGCACCGTGCGGTTCACGTTCGAGGGCAACGTCGGGCACTTCGGCTGGAACTACGACCTCGACGGCGACGGCAAGGACGAGCTCATCTTCGGCTACCACGTGCTCAACCCCGACGGCACGCAGAAGTGGTCGATGGACCTCGAAGGCCACGCCGACGCCATTTGGGTCGCGGACGTGGACGGCGACCCGAGCAACGGCGTCGAAATCCTCGTCGGCGGCGACGGCAGCTACCTCTACAACGCCGACGGTGACCAGCTCTGGGCGTACGAAGACACGGTCGAGAGCCAGAACGCGTTCCCCGGCAACTTCCGCCCCGACCTGCCGGGCCTCGAAGTCGGCGGCCTGGATCGCATCGACCGCGGCGACCCGGGGCTGGACGGGCTCTTCCTCGTCGATGCCAAGGGTCGGCAGCTCTACAAGGAAGAACGCACCGTCCCGGGCTGGGCGTCGATCGCGACGGTGGTGCGTGGCTTCGATGCGTACCCCGGCGACCTGTTTCTGGCGTACCGCCGCGGCGGCGGGCTTGAGCCCGGGCTCTACGACGGCAAGATGGATCGTCGTTACCGCTTCCCCGGCGAGTTGGAGTGGGCGCACTTCATGTGGGGCGACCTGCTGAACGACGGCCGGTCCGAAGTGGTCGCGTACACCGACGGCGGGCAGGCGTACATCTTCAGCACCGACGCCAACGCCGATGTGAAAAAGCACGGCCATGGCGGACGCACCCAGCCCAAACGCCTCTACAACTGGACACGCTACTGGGGCTCCGAAACGCCGGTGGAATGAAGCGGTGAAGCCGTGGCCGGTCAGCGCGCGACCCGCGTTGGCGCGGGATCGTTTGCGCCTTCGACGGACGGCGTTTCGTTCAAGTAGCCCTTGAGTTCCTCGCCCGGCCCTCGGTGTTCGCGGATCAGGTCGGCGAGGATGTGGGCGTTGAACTCCGCCCCGGCGCGGACGGTATGCGTGTAGTCGCGGTCGCCGCCTACGAAGAAGCGTTCCTTCACCGCGTGGGGCTTAAGCATCTCGATGTCGCGGTAGGCGGCGTTGATCGCACCGAACAGGTCAAGAAACCCCGCGCCATCCTGCTCGGCGACCTGTTTGGCCCACAGGCCGTAGGTCTCCAATTCGGGCTTGGGCGACTGGTTGCGACGCGGGGCCCGGGGGATGTAGGAGCAGACGATCGGGATGAGTTCGTGTTCTTTGGCTTCACGGACGTACTGTCGCATGTACCAGCCGAAGGTGTGGATGGTTTCTTCGCGGTCCAGGTGCGGGTGGTGCCAGGTGACGGTCTCGTCGCCCATGCCGCGGAGGCTGCCGCGCGGCTTCTGGGGGTCTTGCGGGTTGGCGCCGTCGTTGTGGCCGAACTGCATGAGCACGAAGTCGCCGGGCTTGGCTTCGTCGAGCACGCGTTGCCACCGGCCTTCGAGGCGGAAGGTCCGGCTGCTTCGCCCGCCGATCGCGCGGTTGGCGATCGTGATGCGGTCGGTGTCGAAGTGTTCGTGCAGGACCTCGCCCCAGCCGACGCCATCGTTGTGGCCGTTCTTCACGGTCGAGTCGCCGATGATCCACAGCGTGGGTTTGGCGGGGGCTTCTTCGGCGGCGCTCGACTGGCCGGCGGGTTGCTCCGCGGTGCACCCGAGCGTGACGGCGATAATCAGCAGGGCGGAAAGGGAAAACGTTAAAGGTCGCATATCGGATTCTCCGGGCACGTAGTCCGTCAGGGAGTTTGCAGTTGTTTGCCCCAGAGCGGGTAGCCGTCGGCGTTGAGGCCGGTGAAGATGATCGTTTCGCACTGGTTTTCCCAGTCCCAGGCGCGATCGACGATCAGCCGTCGGCGTTGCGGGTCTCCGTCAAGTCTCAGCAAGACCGCGTCGTTGTCGAACTGCCACCTTCCTTGCGTTTCGCCGTTCACGCTGCCGTCGTCGAGAAGGGTGACGGTCTGCGACGTGCCGAAGCCCGGGTCGGTTTGTTCACGGGCGAAGCCGGGCACGACTTCGTACTCGAAGTCGATGAGTTCCCAGGTTCCGAGCAGGTCTTCGCGTTCGATCGTTCCGCCCTCGACGCTGGCCAAACGCTGCGGCGACACGACCGGCCAGCCGCCGTCGGTCCAGTAGACCTTGCGGGCGTGCATGATCATGTAATGCGCACTGTTGCTCGGCCGGCCCTGCGAGGCGAGGTAGTACTGCCCGTCGCGCTCGAACACCGTGCAGTGTGAGACGCCCTGCCAGCCGGGGTGGTTTTCGAACCGGTAGGGCGCGAGGATCATCGGGCCGTTGTCCTGGTGGTCGTTGACCGGCTCGCCGTTAAAACCAAAGAACGGCCCGGTCGGCGAGTCACCGCGGGCGACGCGGACGTTGTACTTGGTGAACAGCCAGTCGTACGCGATAAAGAGGTAGTACTTTTTGAATCCCGGGTGGTAGATAACCTCGGGGGCTTCGATGTTGCCGTTGATGTGGCCGTCGGTGTTGCCGCGCTGGATGACGCGCTGTCCGAGGTCGCCGGGCTTGAGGGCCAGCCCGGTTTCGGGGTCGAGTTGCAGCGCGTAGGCGCCGTCCCACGCGGAGCCGTAGTACATCCAGTGCTCACCCTCGGGCGTGACGATGACGGCCGGGTCGATCGCATTGGTGCCGTGGACGTCGTTGTTGGACGTCACGACCAGGCCCGCCTCCGTAAACGGGCCTTCTGGCGTGGGTCCGGTCAGCAGACCGATCTCGCTGTTCTTGGGGACGTGCGAGGACTGCGAGTAGTAGACGCGGTACTCGTCGCCGACCTTGATCGCGCACGGCGCCCAGACGTTCTCGAACGCCCGGCCGCCGTTCGCGTTGATGTGTTCGAGCCCTTGCTTTGGCCGGCCGTCCGACGCCCAGCCGCGGAACTCCCAGTCGACCAGGTCGCGCGAGCGGCGGATCTGTACGCCGGCCCGCTCGACCTCCTGGCCCCACGCGACGTCGGTGCTGTAGCAATAAAAGAACTCGCCGTCGTCGATGATCTGCGGGTCGTGGACGTTGAACGGGCCCCATTGCAGGTGCTGGTCAAAGCGGTGGACGTCTTCGTAGGCGTCGGCGTAGGGGTTGGTGGTGCGTTTGGGTTTGTCGTCCACGGCCGGTGTCTGAGCGCAGGCACCTGATGATGCGCAGAGCAAAGAAATCAAACACTTGTAAAAAACGTTGTGTGTACGGATGGTCTTCATCCTTTCATTCCGGACGTGGCCATGCTCTCGATGATCTGGCGCTGGAACACCATGAACACCACGATGAGCGGGGCGGTGGCGAGCACGCTCGTGGCCAGGGTCAGCCCATACTCGGTGACATACGAGCTCTGGTAGAGCGCGATTCCGACGGGCAGCGTGTAGTTGCGGATGGAGTCGAGGAAGATGAGCGGTCCGACGAAGTCGTTCCACGAGCCAATGAACGTGAACACGCCGAGCGTCGCGAGCGCCGGGGCGCACAGCGGCAGGTTGACGTGCAGGAACACGCCGAGCTTCGAGCAGCCGTCGATCAGGGCCGCCTCCTCGATTGTGCGCGGCACCGCTCTCATGAACTGGCACATCAGGAACACGCCGAACCCGCCCGCCGTGGCCGGGATGATGAGTGCCCACGGCGTGTCGAGCAGGCGCAGCTGACTGAGGATCAGGTACACCGGTACGAGAAAGAGCTGCGCGGGCAGCATCATCGTCGCGACGACCAGGCCGAGGAACGCCTTGGTGCCGGGCAGGCGCAGGCGGGTGATCGCGTACGCCGCCATCGCCGAGAACAGCATGACCAGCAGCGTCACCGTCGTCGAGATAAACAGGCTGTTGAGTAACCACCGCACGAACGGTGCTTCCTCCGACCAGCCCAGGACGTGTTGGTAGTTAGACGTGGTCCAGTCATCGGGCACGACCGACTCGGGGTTGAGCACTTCGGCTTCGGGCTTGAACGACGTGAGCAGCATGACCACCAGCGGAAGCACAAAGGACAGTGCCGTGAACGCCATGATCGCGTCGGGGAGGTGGCGTTTGAGCCGTTTCATGCGTCCACCTTCCGCAGCACGAAGAACTGCACGAGCGAGAACGCCGCGATGAGCATGAAGAGCAGCCAGCTCATCGCGGCGCCGTACCCGAGCCGGTAGTTGTTGAACGCGGTCTCGTAGATGTATTGCACGACGCTGCGGGTGGCGAGCTCGGGCCCGCCGCGCGTCATGAGGTACGTCTGGCCGAACACCTGAAACGCGCCGATGGTGTTGATGACCAGCACGAACAGAAGCACCGGGCGCACCATCGGCAGCGAGATCTGAGTGAACCGTTTCCACGCCCCAGCGCCGTCGAGCGAGGCGGCCTCCCACAGCTCGCCGGGGATCTGTTGCAGGCCCGCGAGCAAGAGGATCGCCGAGCCGCCGACCGTCCACCACAAGGTCATGAACACGATGCTGGGCATCGCGAGCGCCCGGCTGCTGATCCACGGAAGCCGAGGCAGCCCAAGGCTTTCGAGCAGGTGGTTGAACAGCCCGAACTCGCCGTTGAAAAACCACTGCCAGAGGATCGCCGCCACCGCGACGTTCAGCATGCCCGGCACGAACAGCATTGCCCGCACCGTGTTCCGGGCCCAGCGCTGCGTCATGGCCTGCATCCCGACGGCCAACGCCATCGCCAGCGCCACGGTCGTGGGCACGGCCAGCACGACGAAGTAAACCGTCACCCACAACGATTTCCGGAAGTACGGGTCGCCCAGTGCTTCGCGGAAGTTGTCGAACCCGACAAACGCGGCGGGCTGCTGGGAGGTCAGCTCGAGCTTCACGAAGGCCAGCCCGAACGCGACGAAGAACGGCAGGATGATGAAGCACGTGAACGCCAACGCGTACGGCGTGATGAACAAGTACGGGGCGACACGGCGGAGCCAATCCATCACGACGGCGCCTCCGAGTCGGCCAGCATGGGCAGGCCCGCGTTCCTGACGAAGGTCTCGAAGTTCTCGCGGGCTTCGCGCAACGCTTCTTCCGGGGTCGCCCGGCCACGCAACGCTTTCTCGACCGCGAAATCGAGCTGCTGCTGCAACTCGAACACCGCGGGCGAACGGGGCGGGAAGAGCACGTACGGCAACTGCTCAGCGAACGCGCTTTGCACCTGCATTGATTTAAACGCCTCGGATTCGCGGGCGCTGCGGCGGGCGGGGACCTGGCCGGCGTCGGCCCAGTTCAGGCCGTGGTCGGAGACGAAGGCCATGAACTCGAGCGCCGCGGCGCGGGTGTCGTCGTCGAGGTCTTCCTGGAGGCACATGACGTGGGCGTCGCCGTGCGTGCCGGGGTTTGGGCCGATCTGGGGCATGGGTGCGGCGACGTATTCGAGGCCTTCGAGCCGTTTGAGGTCGCCGAGCATGTACACGCCGTCGAACACCATCGCGACCTTTTTCTGCCGGAACCCAACCCAGCCCAGGTTGTTTTCCGGCGGCGGGACGAGCAGCTCGCCTTCGCGCAATGACACCATGAACGCGAGCGCCGCGACGTTCTCCGGGCAATCCAAGGCGCTTGTTCCGTCGTCGTTGAAATAGCGCCCGCCGAACTGCGGCATGAGCGACTGGAAGTTGTGCCGCCACATCGACCACGAGAAGCCCCACTGGTCCGCGCGGCCGTCGCCGTCGGGGTCGTCGTGCATCGCGTGGACGGCGGCCATGAATTCGTCGTATGTCACGGGCGGCCGAGCCTGACCTTTTGTGTCCACCAATCCCGCTTCACGCAGAAGCGCCGCGTTGAGGTAGAGCCCCTGCGGGTGGATGTCCATGGGGACGCCGATGGTCTGTCCGTCGTAGCGGAGTTGCCGCATGAGCTCCGCCTCGAAGTCGTCGAGCGGAAGCCTCGGTGGGCTGCCCTCGAACAGTTCGTCGATGCCCGCGATGAAGCCGGCCCGGGCGAAGCGTGGCAGCGTGCTCGCGTGGATGACGAACACCTCCGGGGCGCGGTCGTCGATGCCCGCGACCATGAGTTTGTTGTAGTAGATCGCCCACTCCATCCGCTGCATCGTGACCTCGATGCCCGGGTGCGACTCGTTGAACTGCCGGATGATCTCCAGCATCGTTCGGCCGTCGGGCCCGGTGAAGCCGTTCCAGAAGTTGAGGTGGATGACACGTTCGTCGGAAGTGCCCAGCGTGCCGTCCCACTCGCGCGCGGTGTACAGCCCGAGGCTGAGCATCGCCATCAACACCAGAGCGGCTTTGGCACCCATGGACGATTCCGGCTTCAGAAAGGAAAACGGCGAGAAGCTCGCGCTCCAAGAGACCACCGCAGTCTACAGGCTCGACTTCCGATCGTTCGCGTGAGTTGCCAGCGCACTTGTACGGGATGCCCGCCGATACGGGGCGGCTTGCGGACGCGCGGTGTGCATAAAAAACTCCGGGCCCTGCGTTGGCAAGGCCCGGAGCTGGATCATTTTCACACCGTTATGAAACGGTGGTGTCTGGAGGCATTCAGGCCGAGCGACGACGCAGCATCGCCAAGCCGCCCAGGCCCAACAGCGCGGCCGAGGCGGGCTCGGGGATGTTGGGCAGCGTGAGGACCGGTTCCAGGCCGAGCGGGGCTCCGGTGTTGCCGTCGAGCGATTCCTTGGTGTAGAAGAAGAAGTCTTCGGAGCCGTTGACAACTTCTTCGAGGATGACCGCGAAGGTCACCAGGCCGTCCGTGTCCGCCGCCAGGAAGTTGTCGAGGTCAACGCTGAGTTCAGTGATGTTCGGGCCCACCGCCGAACCGGCGGTCCGGGCGATACGGGACGCGGTCATATCCGAGCTGAAGGCAAACTGACCGTCCGCCGCGGGGTCGAAGCCGGCAGCGTCGCTGTAGAGAAGCGTCGACTCATCCCAGTTCTCGCCTTGTCCGCCGGTCGCACCATCGTTGAGGCCGTAGATAGCCAGCGGCCGGTTCCGGTTGACGTTTTCGCCGTTGATCGTGATCGTCGCCCCGCTGAGGTCGCCGGTCACACCGCTGAGGTCAAAGCGGAAGTAGGGGATGCGCGTCCGCACATCGGGCAGCTGACGCAGTTCCATGAAATCGGAACCGCCTTGGGCCACACCGGTGCCCGGGCCCTGGTCATTGATCAGGTACGTGTCAGCACCGTTGCCGTCGGCGGTCGTGATCAACAACTGAGCCGTAGAGTCGGCCGCGAAACCGGCCAACGCGGCCGTTGCCGCCACAATCGAAAAGGTCTTCAACACAGTCTTCATGACTTTCCTCCTTTGTAGAACAAAAACAAACCAGAATCAGGAACTTGGGAATCGTGATGAACCCGCCGGGGGCCGGCCACCGGACCGACCCCGGGCGGGCGCTGTATCCGTCTTACGCGCGGCGACGCCGCATCGCCAGGCCACCCAGGCCGAGCAAGGCCAGCGTCGCGGGCTCGGGCACGGCCTCACCTTCGACCGTGATCGCCGGTGTGCCGTCGAAGTCCAGCGAGAGCGTCGGGAAGAACGGCGTGGGGTCGCCGCCGCCGCCGGTGGTCGCACCCCAGTTCAGGAGCACGGCGTCGAGCTCGGCCTGGTCGATCAGGCCATCGGGTTGCTGGTTGGGATTGGTCCAGGCGGCGGGGACGGGGTTGGCGTCGGTGTCCAGGCCCCAGTTGCCCAGCACCAGGTCCAGGTCGCCCTGCTCCGTCTGGCCGGACTCGTTGTAGTCGCCGCCGGGGTCTTCGCCCACGATCTCGAACTCTTTGCTGGCGAAGCCGTAGCCGCGGTTGGTGCTGCGGATGGTGGTCAGGAACGTGACCTTGCCGGGGTTGTCCGAGCTCCCGACGCGTTCGGTGATGAAGTCCACCAGCGCCTGGCCGGTGATGGAAACTGGGCCATCGAACGTGTTGACGTTGTCAATCGCGGAGAGGTCTTCGGTGATCGCGACGAGCGGATCGATCTCGGGGTCCAGCACAACGACGCGATCCAGGTCGAGGCCCGAGTCGTTGTTGGTCGCAAAGGTGCCGGCACCGATCGTCGGGTCGTCGGTCCACTCGAAGCCGGCGTTGGAGAAGTCCAGACCTTGGGTGACTTCGTCGCCCTCAATCCAGTCCTGCGGGGTGTTGGTGGCGTTCCAGTTCGCGTTCTCGGGGCCAGGCAGGCCGTGGACGGAGAACCGGCCGGGCACGATGAAGTCGTTGCGGGCGGCGCCCATGTTGTAAAGCGTCAGCGTCGCGTCGTTGAGGGTGGCGATGTCCAGGTTCGAGAGGTCGAACTGGATGTAGGTGACGAATGAGTTGGCCGCCAACTGACGCACGTCAAACACCGGGGCGTCGTAAGCGAACAACCAAGTGAAGTCCTCGCCGCCGGTCTGTACAGAACGGACGTAGGTGTCGTGGGACGGGGTGACGTCGGCGGTGTCGGCCCAGGCCGAGCCGGCCGTGAGAAACGCCGCCAGCGCGGCCGCGGTGGTCATCGAACGGTTGAACGTACGCATGGGTGAGAGTCCTCCTGTAAATGTCACAAGTCAGGTAGAAAGAAGAAAACGGGACGGGTCACGAAAGCCTTCAAATCAAGGGGTGCGAGGTGACGGAACCGCGCACTTTTTTTAAGGTCGCTGTGTCCAAGTCTGATTCAATGCGGGGCGTTTTCAGCCCTGGAAACCGGCACCGAGTGAGACGGGTGCGGGCGGTGTACGAAAGAGATCCGACATGAAAGGCACACACACCGATTTCTGACGCAAGCAAGGTTACCAGCTTTTTCCCGCATGTCAACCATGAATTCGGCCACGCAATTTCCACGTTTCTTGCATGGGCCGGACGGTAACTTTGGCATTGTCATCCATTTCAGCCCGAAAAGCCCTCTTTTCCCGCCGATGTTGCCGAAAAGACAGTATTCTGGCCCATGAAAAGTCCGGGTTTTGAGGGTGGGAAGACGTCCTTCTGACTCCGTGGATTCACCAACGTGTCGATTGAAAAAGTCGCCAAACTGGCCGGGGTTTCCACCTCCACGGTGTCGCGGGTGATCAACAACCACCCGCGCGTGGCCCCCGAAACCGCCCGATCGGTCATGGCGGCCATGGAGCAGTTGTCGTACGAGCCCTCGGAGCGTCGGCCCGGCCCCAAGCCCGCGTCCCGGCAATCCGCGGTCAAAACCATTGGTTTTTTCGTGGTCGGCCGGTCGGACGGTGCCTCTACGCCGGGCTTTTTCGACCTGCTGCGCGGCGTATCCGAGGCGATTTCGGGGCAGCGCCACAAGCTGCTCTTCGCCCACGTGCCGGACCCGCATCAGCCGCCCGCCCAGCTCCAGGGGCAGGCGCTGGACGGGGTCATCCTGCACGGCGTGCGACCGGCGGGGGCGTTTCTCGACGCGTTGATGCAGGTACCGACGGTTTGGGTCATGGGGAACCGCAAACGGCCGGAGTGGGGCGACCAGGTCATGCCCGACACGCTCGAAGTGGGCGACCTGGCGGCGGGTTTCCTCGCGGAACAAGGCCACGAAAACCTGTGTTTCGTCAACCTCGACGGCGGTCACTGGGCCCTGGCGTCTTACGGGCACTGCTTCCTGGGCAGCGCCAAAGCGCTGGGTCGGCCCGCCTGCGCCATTGACCGCCGCCACACGCCCGATCCGCAGCAACGCCCAGGTTTCGATCCGGATGTGGTCAACGACCTGGTGGATGAGTTGCTCGCCCTGGACCCGCGGCCGACGGGGCTGTTCGTGGCTGATGCGCTCCAATCTGCCGTCCTGGTGCCCGTGCTGACGGGGCGCGGGGTCGTGTTCGGCCCGGGCGAGACGCAGGTCATCACCTGCAACAACGAAGAGGCCTATCTGGTGGGCCTTTCTCCCCGGCCGGCGGTGATCGACATCGCGATCGAAGCCATCGGGCAGCAGGGGGTCGAGCAACTCGCGTGGCGGATGCAGCGGGCCGGTCTGAGCGACCGCATGACGACCATGATCACGCCGAAGCTGATTCTGCCGCGAGTTCTTGAAGGGTTGGCGGCCCGCTAGGTCTGCTTTTCGATTCAGAAACTCTTTGTGATCAGTGACTTGCATCGCAGCCGCTTCGGCTGAGCATCGGTGTTGTGGCGTGGCGATGAAATATCATGAGAAAAACGAGTTTATCCCACATTTTTCTTGACATATCCCATGGGTCTGGTCATAATCAAGATGGCATTTCGGTTTCGTCGCCATCTGGTTTTCATTGGTCTCCCTCTTTTTCCTGGTTTCCCATGACGCTGGAAGCTGTCGCCAAAGCCGCAGGGGTTTCGTCGTCGACCGTGTCGCGGGTCATTAACGGCCATCCGCGCGTGACGCCCGAAACCGTGCGCGTGGTCAACGCCGCGATCGAGCAGTTGAACTTCAAGCCGTCCCGGCGCGGCCGGCGTCGGCAGACCGAAAACGGCGCTCGTCACGGCAAGCGCCTCAGTCTGGTCTTCATGGTCCTCGGCGACAGCGGCGAGGAGTTGTCCCCGGGGTTCGAGTCGCTGATCCGCGGCGTCTCCAGCGCCGCGTCGGATTACGGCGTCGATGTGTCGATCCGGTTCTTTGCCGACCCGTCGGCGATCGAACTGGGGCACAACGGCGACGCGCCCGACGGACTGCTGATCCACGGCTACCTGGCCGGCGACCCGACGTGTGCGATGCTCCAGCGTTTCCCGTGCGTCTGGTTGATGGCCAACCGTGACCGCCCGGGCTGGGGCGACCAGATCATGCCCGACAACTCGGCGATCGGCGAGATCGCCGCCGACTACCTCGTGGACCGCGGCCACCAACAACTCGCGATCTGCAATGTGGACTGGCGCTCGTGGTCGATGGAGGTGCGTTCGCACGCGTTTCTTCGCGCCGCGGAGTCGCGCGGGGTCAACGCCACGGTGATCGATCCGTCGGCAGGGCGGCTTCAGAACGGACACCGCGCCCCGGTTAACGGCCAGACCAACGGCCATACCAATGGTCATGCCCACGGTCACACGCACAATCGCGTTCTGCAGGCCACCGATGGAGACGTCGATCGGATCGTGTCTCAGCTCATGAAGCTGAAGAACCAGCCCATCGGCCTGTTCGTCGCCGAAGATCGCCAGGTCCTGCCGCTGTACCTGAACCTGCGGGCGCACGGGCTGACGCTGGGGCGAAACGGAGACGTCGACATCATCTCCTGCAACAACCAGCGCCCGCACCTGGCCGGCCTGGACCCCGTGCCCGCCACCATCGACATCCGCATCGAGACCATCGGCTACCGCGGCGTCGAGCAGTTGCTCGCCCGGCTGCGCGGCGACTGCCGAAGTGAACGCATCCGTTCCATGATCGACCCGGTGCTGGTCACCCCGCAGCAAGCCGTGTCCGCCTGATAGCGAATGGCCGCCGCCCGCGCCGAACGCATTGTTGAAACCCCACGCCGTACCGCCGGCCTAAACCCCTCCGAAGAAAGACCCCTTCCGCAACTCGACAGGACTCTCCCATGAAACGCAACGCCGCTTTTACCCTCATTGAACTGCTGGTCGTCATCTCGATCATCGCCCTGCTGGTGGGCATCCTGCTGCCGGCCCTGGGCGCCGCCCGCGAAACGGCGCGGCGCTCGGTCTGCCTCAGCAACGTCCGTCAACTCCTGATCGGCACCGCGGCCTATGCGGCGGACTCCAACGGGTATCACCCGGTACACCACGGCTTCGGCGGCGAAGTCCAGCAGCGCGGTGTCACGATCAAGACGTACAACATCCTCGGGACCGGTGCCTCATTGATCCCCCGCTACGTCGGCGACAAGGACCAAGACCCGATCACCGGCTACGGCCTGCTCTGGTCCGAGGCCTACGTCAGCGACCCGCGCGTGTTCTTCTGCACCAACCCGCCGGACATCTTCCGCTTTGTCGATGAAAGCTTCTTCATGAAGCGTGAACGCAGGGATGATGAGGGCCTGTTCGGCCTGCGTGGCGGGTTCTACTACAACCCCCACCGTCACGGCACCGAGCGGGGCGACGAAGAGCCAACCACCGCCAAGCCCGCCGGCTTCCCCACGTACTTGAAGTGGGAAGACGTGCCCACCGACGACGCGTTCGTCACGGACATCATCGAAAACATCAACGACATCCCCCACGAGCAGGGCGGGCTTCCGGCCTGGTCCGCGGGCTTCAGCGACGGCCGCGCCAGCAACGGCGGCGGCAAACAGGTTTGGCAATACATGGAAGACCGCGGCGGCGGCACCGGCGGCCACTGGGGCCCGCTCAACGACGCGATCGGCATCCTTAACGAGTGGAACTGAGTTTCCGCCACCCTCCCGAGAAGGATTCATGAAGCAGTACGACAACGCGAAGCGCGGCGGCCGCCACGGCCGCCGGGCGCCGGAGACTCCCCCGCACGCGCGGCTCGAACCCCTCGAGCCGCGTGTGCTTCTCTCCGCCACCGGGATGGAGGCCGATGACGTCGCTTCGTCCGGCGGCGCGCTGACGCCCGTCGCCACGGGCGGCACGCTCGTCCGCCAGGCGGAGAACCTCGACCGCGGCGTGGTCGCGCTGCGGACCGGACGCACCAGCGCGTACGTCAGCTGGCGTCTGCTGGGGCTCGACCCGACCGACATCGCGTTCAACGTCTACCGCAGCACCGACGGCGGCACGGCGACCAAGCTCAACTTCGAGCCCGTTACGCTGACCACCGATTTCGTGGACAACAGTTCGTTCCAGGGCTCGTCGCAGGCGTATTACGTCCGTCCCGTGATCGGCGGCGTCGAGGGCGACGCCAGCGAGACGTTCACGCTCGCCGCGGGATCGCCGATCCAGCAGTACCAGTCGGTGCCGATCACGCCGCCGCCCGGCGGCACCACGCCCGACGGCAGCTACACCTACACCGCCAACGACGCGAGCGTCGGCGACGTGGACGGCGACGGGCAGTACGAGATCATCCTCAAGTGGGACCCGACCAACGCGAAGGACAACGCGCACTCGGGCTACACCGGCAACGTTTTTGTTGACGCGTACGAGTTGGACGGCACGCAGCTCTGGCGGATCGACCTGGGCCGGAACATCCGGGCCGGTGCGCACTACACGCAGTTCACGGTGTACGACCTTGACGGCGACGGTCGGGCCGAGGTCGCGATGAAGTCCGCGCCCGGCACAGTGGACGGCCAGGGCAACTTCGTGTTGATGGGCAGCGACGACCCCAACGCGGACTACCGCAACGGCAGCGGCTACGTCCTGACCGGTCCCGAATACTTCACGGTCTTCGACGGCTACACCGGGGCCGAGCTTGACACGGTCGCGCTCGAGCCGGAGCGCGGCAGCGTGTCGCAGTGGGGCGACAACTACGGCAACCGTGTGGACCGCTTCACGTCGGGCGTCGCGTACCTCGACGGCGAAAACCCCAGCGCGATCCTCGGCCGGGGCTACTACGGCCCGCAGTCCGGGCTGCAGGCGCGCAACGAAGTCGCGGCCTACGACTTCCGCGACACCAACGGCGACGGCACGTCCGAGCTGTCGGTGCGCTGGGTGTTCGAGGCGTTGACCAACGGGCAGAACTCCGAGTACATCGGTGAGGGTGCCCACTCGCTGACCGTGGGGGATGTCGATGGCGACGGGTTCGATGAAGTCGTGTACGGCGCCGCGGTCATCGACCACGACGGCACGGGCCTGTATGCCACCGAGCTCGGCCACGGCGACGCGTTGCACCTTTCGGACATGGACCCGACGCGCCCTGGGCTCGAGGTGTTCATGGTCCACGAGGGGCAGGGGGCGTACGAAAGCCAGGGCCGAGACGCCGGCGGCGAGTACCGCGCGGCCGAGGACGGCACGCTGCTGTTCCAGATCCCCAGCAACAACGACGTCGGCCGCGGCGTCGCCGGCGACATCGACCCCAACCACCTGGGCTACGAGTTCTGGGCGACCACGAACCAGGGCACGCGGATGATCTACAACGTCGACGGCACGGCGTTGTATGCCACCCCGGGCAACATGATGTACAACTTCGTCATCCACTGGGATGGCGACCTCTCGCACGAACTGCTCGACGGCACGACCATCTCCGAGTGGAACAACCCGGGGCGCAGCAACATCGTGACCGCGCACGATTTCGGGGCCGCCTCAAACAACGGCACCAAGAGCACGCCTGCCCTCCAGGCCGACCTGTTCGGCGACTGGCGCGAAGAGGTCATCTGGCGCAACAGCAGCAATACGGAACTCCAGATCTGGAGCACCACCGACCCGGCGTCGGACCGTATCCACACGCTGATGCACGACACGCAGTACCGCGTGTCGGTCGCCGCGCAGAACTCGGCCTATAACCAGCCGCCGCACCCGAGCTTCTACCTGGGTGAAGGCATGTCGGCCCCGCCGACCCCGAACATCAGCTACACCGCGTTCACCGGCACGCTGCCGCAGGTCCCCGTCACGATCTCGTACCAGGCCGAAGACGCCAACGTCTCGGGCGAAGCCGGCATCGAGAGCGTCCACGCCGGCTACAACGGGACCGGCTACGTCAACTCGAACACGGCCGGCACCGTCATCGAGTTCACCGACGTCGATGGCGGCGCCGGCGGGACCGTCACGCTGGGCATCCGGTTCGCCCTGGGCAACAATGCACGCACCGGCAACCTCGTGGTCAACGGCGTCTCCGAGGCGATCACGTTCCCGTCCACGACCGACTGGGACAACTGGACGAATTACTTCCAGGATGTCCAGCTCGCCGCGGGGCAAACCAACACGATCCGCCTGGAGTCCACCGGGCAAGACCTCGCGAACATCGACGAGATCAGGGTCACCGTCGTGCCCACCGTGACGGTCTTGCCGGGGGACTTCAACGGCAGCGGGCAGGTCGAGCAGGGCGACCTGGACCTCGTGCTCCAGAACTGGGGCGTCGATACCGATGCCGCCGGTATCCCGAACGGGTGGGTCGCCGACAACGACAACCTGGGCCTGATCGAGCAGTCCGAGCTCGACCGGGTGCTTCAGAACTGGGGCAACACGGCGGCACCGGCGGCGCCTATCGATTCGGCGGTGGGCGAGAATGTGGAACTCGACCCTGTCACGGCGGGCAGCGGCGAGGACGATACGGACCTAGTGTTGGCGGCAACATCGGCGGACGCTCCGAGCCAGGCGTCGCTCAACGTCGGCCAAGCGCAAGACGCGACTCAGACTTCCACGCCGACGCCAACGCAAGAACAACAGATTCAGTCGCAGTCGCCCGCTTCGTCGCAGACGCGCACCCAGTCGCCGACGCCAACCCCCGATGTCCAGGCTGATTCGGCCGGCGATGATGTTCCCGTTGCGGTGGAGGCGGCTCCTGCCGCTACGCCGGTCGGCGCCGGCGCGCCGCTGGTGCGTCAGGCGGAGGACCTGGACCGCGGCTTGGTCGCGCTCCGAACCGGCCGCACCAGCGTCTATCTGAGCTGGCGTCTGCTCGGCCTGGACCCGTCGGACATCGCGTTCAACGTCTACCGCAGCACCGGCGGGGCCGCGGTGGTGAAACTCAACGCCACGCCGATCACTCAGACCACCGACTACGTGGACAACGGCTCGTCCGGCGGCGCGACGCAGTCTTACTTCGTCCGGCCGGTCGTCAACGGCGTCGAGGGCGACGCGAGCGAAGCGATCACCCTGCAACCAAGCACGGTGGCGGAGCAGTTTCTGTCCGTGCCGCTCGACCCGCCGCCCGGCGGCGTCACCGACGACGGCGAGGCCTACACCTACACCGCCAACGACGGCAGCGTCGCCGACCTCGACGGCGACGGCGACTACGAGATCATCCTCAAGTGGGAGCCGACCAACTGGAAGCACGCCACCACGTCCGGCCAAACCGGCAACCAGATCTACGACGCCTACACCCTTGAGGGCGAACGGCTCTGGCGGATCGACATGGGCATCAACATCCGTTCCGGGCCGCAGTACAGCCCGTTCCAGGCGTACGACTACGACGGTGACGGCCGCGCCGAGTTCGTCGTCAAGACCGCGCCCGGCACCATCGACGGGGTCGGGAACGTCATCGCTATCAACGGCGACGACCCCAACGCCGACTGGCGCAACGCGTCCGGCCACATCAACGACGGGCCCGAGTACCTCACGGTCTTCGACGGCTTTACGGGCGAAGAACTCGCCACCGTCGATCTCCAGCCCGAGCGAGGCCCGCTGTCTTCTTGGGGTGACACCTACGGCAACCGCGCGAACCAGTTCCTGATGGTCACGGCCTACCTCGACGGTGAGCGTCCGAGCATCGTCTTCTCGCGCGACTACAACCACTCGCAGGCCGGCCTGCCCGGCCGTGACGAGCTTGCCGCGTACAACTGGCGTGACGGCCAACTCACGCTTGAGTGGCACTTCAAAGCCCACGTCAACTGGGAAAACAACGAGAACCCCGAGTACGAAGGCCAGGGCAACCATCAGCTCAGCGTCGCCGATGTGGACGGCGACGGGTTCGACGAGATCATCCGCGGCGCGTCGATCATCGACCACGACGGCACCGGGTACTACTCCAGCGGCGCCGGCCACGGCGACGCGCTGCACGTCGGCGACTTCGACCCCAGCAACCCGGGCATCGAGGTCTTCCTCTCCGAGCAGAGCCCCGGCGAATACTCCAACGTCCAGGGCTTCAACGTCGGCGGCCACCTCTACGACGCCGACACCAAACAGGTCCTGGTCGGCATCCCGGCCAACAACGACGTCGGCCGCGGCGTCGCCATGGACATCGACCCCAACTACCCCGGCGCCGAGATGTGGGCCACCACCAACGACCCCAACGGCGGGTCACGTTACATCTACAACGTGGACGGGTCCCAGCTCTACCAGACGCCCAGCAACATGTACTACAACTCCGGCGTGTGGTGGGACGCCGACCCGCTGCGCGAGTTGCTCGACAACGAGACCATCAGCAAGTGGCACTACGAGTGGGCCAACCCTGGCCGGCAGAACATCGTCCAGGCCTGGCAGCAGGGGGCCACCGACAACAACGGCACCAAGGCCAACGCCGTGCTCTCGGGCGACATCCTCGGCGACTGGCGCGAAGAGGTCATCTGGCGCAACACCGACAGCACCGAACTGCAGATCTGGACGACGACCATCCCCGCCGCTGACCGCCTCTACACGCTGATGCACGACAGCCAGTACCGCACGGCGATCGCGTGGCAGAACAACCTGTACAACCAGCCGCCGCACCCCAGCTTCTTCCTGGGGGCCGGCATGGCCGCGCCGCCGACGCCGAACATCAGCTACACCGCGTTCACCGGCACGCTTCCGCAGGCGCCCGTGACCGACACCTACCAGGCCGAGGACGCGACCCTGACCAGCGTGGCCGGCGTTCAGTCCGCTTTTGGAGGCTATAACGGCACGGGCTACGTCAACTTCAACACCGCCGGCTCGGTCGTGGAATTCGCGGACGTCAACGGCGGCGAGGGCGGCAACGCAACCCTCACCATCCGCTTTGCCCTGGGCAACGCCGCCCGCACCGGCGACCTCGTGATCAACGGCACCGTGCAGCCGATCACCTTCCACGACACCGGCGGCTTCGACCAGTGGGAAGAGATTCAGCTTCAGATCAACCTGAATCCCGGCACCAACAACACCATCCGCCTCGAATCGACCGGCGACGACCTGGCCAACATCGACCAGATCTCCGTGCAATACCGGCCGGCCGCCGCCAGCGCCCTGGCCGGCGACTTCAACGGTACCGGTCAGGTCGAACAGGGCGACCTGGACCTCGTCCTTCAGAACTGGGGGGCGTCCGCAACCGGTCTGCCGGCTTCGTGGATCAACGACCGCCCGGACAGCGGCCTGATTGATCAGGCAGAGCTCGATCTGGTGCTCCTCAATTGGGGTGCCACCGGTTCGTCCGGCGGCGGCACGGGGGGCGGCTCCGGCGGCGGTGGTGGTTTCTGATCCCGCGCGACGGCGTCTAGGCTACCCCGGGCATATCGACGCATCCTTCAAGCACCCAGACCCGAGTCGGCATCGGCAGCGCTGCTACGCTATCGCCCGTTGTAACAACCGAATCTTTCCTCTCGCTTCTTGACTCGCCGATGCCACAGACCACCCTCCACCTGCACACCGCTCACACCATCGACACCGTGGACCCGCGCATCTTCGGCGGGTTCCTCGAACACCTCGGCCGGGCCGTGTACGACGGCCTGGTCGATCCGGATTCGGCCGCGCCGCGCGGCTGGGTCATGGACGCGCTCCGCCCGTTGAAGATGACCGCCATGCGCTACCCCGGCGGCAACTTCGTCTCCGGGTACCACTGGGAAGACGGCGTCGGGCCCAAGGACCAACGCCCCACGATGCGCGACCTGGCGTGGCAGTCCATCGAGCCGAACCGTTTCGGCACCGACGAGTTCATGGATGTCTGCCGCGACATGGACTGGACACCGATGATGTCCGTCAACCTCGGCACCGGCACGCCCGAGGAAGCGCGGAACTGGCTCGAATACTGCAACGGCCCGGCCGGCACGAAATACGCCGACATGCGTGTCGCCAACGGTCACGCCGACCCGCACGACATCAAGCTCTGGTGCCTGGGCAACGAGATGGACGGCCCGTGGCAGCTCGGACACGTCCCCGCCGACCAGTACGCCATCCGCGCCCAGCAGGCGGCAAAGATGATGCGCGACTTCGACCCCACCATCGAGATGGTCGCCTGTGGGTCGTGCACGACCGGCATCGCCAGCTACCTCGAGTGGGACCGCACGGTGCTTGAATACCTCGGCGACTATGCGGATCACATTTCGATTCACCGTTACGTCGGCAACGACGACGGCGACACGCCGCGCTACCTCGCCGTCACCGACAGCATAGACGCGCAGATCGAGGCCACCGACGCGTTGTGCAAATTCGTGCAGGCCCGCAAGAAGACCAAGAAGCGGGCCACCATCTGCTTCGACGAATGGAACATCTGGTACCGCGAGCGCGGCGGCGACGGCCGGCAACAGTTCGCGCCCCACCTGCTGGAAGAAATCTACAACGTCGAGGACATGCTCGTCGCGGCGGGTTTTCTGATGAGCTTCGTCCGCAACGCCGACAGCGTGAAGATCGCCAACATCGCGCAGATCGTGAACGTGATCGCCCCGGTGATGACGCGCGGCGACGAATTGTTCCGCCAGACGATTTACTGGCCGTTCGAGATGATGACCACGCGGCGCGACGGCAAAGCGCTGCGGGTCGCGACGGACGGCCCGAGTTACGACGCGGGCAAGGCCGGGCAGGTTCCCGTGACCGACAGCGCCGCGATCCTCGGCGACGGCACGGTGTCGGTGTTCGTCGCCAACCGCGACCTGTCGAAGCCGCACGAGGTCGCCGTGGACCTGGCCGGCGCATCGCTGGCTTCGGTCGAGTCGGCCGAAGTGGTCGCCGGCCCGGACCCGCAGGCGGCGAACTCTTTCGAGAATCCCGACCAGATCATCAAGCGGCCGCTCGACGGCGTGGCGATCAAGGACGGTGTGGCGACGTTCGAGCTGCCGCCGCTGTCGTTCGCGGCGCTGACGTTCAAGCTGGCGTGACGGGGGGCGTCGCCTTCGGAGGCGCCGCGTCCGCGTGACGCAGGGAGTACAACGTTAGCCCGCGCGTCTCGCCCGGCGTGCCCGGCAAGATCAGGCTGGCGATCAGCCCGACGGCGATCGTGATGATCGGCCCGATCACGATGTACAGCCAGAACGTGATCGGGCAATAGTTCTTCATGAGGATGATCGTGGTCATGCCGGCCGCAGCGCCGATGAGCGCGCCCAGTTCGTGGGTCTTGCGCGTCAGCAGCCCGAGCATGAACAGCCCGAGCACGCTGCTGCTGATGAGCCCGGTGACCATGATCGCCAGGTCCCAAACGGATTTCACGTCCTCGATGCTTGCCAGCACGATCGCGGCAACGGTGCCGAGCGCCCCGACCACGGCGGTGAGAACACGGCCGAGGATCAGGCACTGGTGGTCGGTCGCGTTGTGTTTGAACCGCCGGAAAAAGTCGTTGGTCCCCAGGTCAGATACCGCGCAGATGCTGCTGGACACGGTGGACATCGTGGCCGCGAGCAGGGCGGCGACCACGATCCCCGACACGCCGATCGGCAGTTGCTGCGCCGCGAAGAACGGGAACACGCCGTCGTTGTTCACGATGGTCGGGCTCAACTCATCCGGGCGACTGCGATAAAACAGCCAGAGCGCGGTGCCCAGCGAGAACAGCAGCACGTTGATCGGCACGGCGACCGCCATCTGGGTTGCGACCGCGAGTTTGGTCTGCTTGAGGTCCGGCGTGCTCTGCACGCGTTGCACGAAGTTCTGGTCGCTGATGCCGCCGAACGTGAGGAACAGTGTGTGGACAAAGAAGATGAAGGTGGTCGGGCCGACGATGGAGGTCGACCAATCGAACATATGCCCCTTGTCGTAGGTCTGGACCTGCGACCACATCTCGCTCACCGGCTGGTCGAGCTTGAGCAACGCGAGCACGAGGCAGCCGACCACGGTGGCGACCATGACGAAGCCCTGCACGGTGTCGGTCCAGATGACCGCTTCGAGCCCGCCGAGGTAGGTGTAGATCGTCGTGACCACACCCATGATGATGATCGCGGTCACAATGTCGATGTCGGTGATCGCCTCGAGCGCGATGGCGGAGAGCAGCATGACCGACGCGATGCGCGAGGCGATCTGCGTGAACATGAAGATGACGCTGGCGAACAGACGGGCGGTGACGCCGAAGCGCCGCTCGAGGTATTCGTTGGCAGTCTTGATCTGGAGGCGGCGCACGAGCGGGGCCATGATGAAGATGCCGATCGGCAGGCACAGCGCGGAGCAGATGCTGATGGTGAAGTATGTCCAGTCCGTGCCGTAGCCCATACCCGGCATGCCCGCAAGGCTGATCGCGCTCGCGCCGGTGGCGAACAGCGACATGCCCGCCGCCCACCAGGGGATGCGTTGCCCGCCGCGGAAGAAGTCGTTGCTGCTGCTTTCCCGTTTGGTGAAGTACCACCCGATGCCGATCATGCCCAGCAGGTACGCGGCGACCACGAGGTTGTCGACCCAGCTGTAGTTGGTCGGCAGTTGCGCCGGCGCAACCCGCTGCGCGGAATCGGGCCGCAGCAGGATCGCCTGCTTCTCAAATTCTGCGACGGCGTACACGCCGGAGATTGCGTCGGCATCAGCGGCCGGGGTAAACCATGTGTCGGTGATCGCGTGGTACGCCAGCGGTGCCGCCGTGGCCGTATCGTCCCCGGGCTTGGTCGCGAAAAAGAAGACGTGAGAAATCCCGAACGGGATGCCGTGGAAAGTGCCTGACCAGCGCGGCGGTGACGCGAGGTGGGTCCAAGTCGCGCCATCCTCTGTCAACGGACGCGCGAAGACCGCTGGGGCGTTGTCGACCTGGCCGAACAGAAGAAGCTTGCCCTGCAGCGTGGTGATGACGGGGTCGTGGATCGCCTCGGCGGGCATGTCAATTGTCTGCCACCGGCCATCAAGGGCTTCAAGGCTCAGCGACCCCAACCATTCGCCGTTAGTGACGTACAGCATGCCGTCCTTCTGGAAGGCGGACCCGGCGGTCAAAGGGTTGGGCAACTCGGCGAGTTCGGTCTGCGTGATCGTGTTGGTCTCGGTGTTCCAAGACAGGCGCGAAACGGATGGGGACGGTGATCCGTCCGGGGCGAGTCCACCGATGGCGATGAGACCCTGATCGCTGCCGACCGCGAGCGAGCCGGCGCGATCAAACGTGAAACCGGTGACCTCTCGCCAATTCGGTGAAGCCGAGCCCCACACGAATGTGCCTTCCGTTGACGCGGCGATGAGCGCTTGAGCCGATGTGTGTTCGCCGACGACGACACCGTCGCCCGGGCCGGGCGGGGCGGGCATGGCGGCGATGTCTAAAGATTGTTCCTGGCCGTGTGATCCCAGGGTGACAATAAAAAGGCAAAGAGCCAGCAGCAATACCGCCGGGGCGCGGTTTAACGTCTGTGCGACGGCGTTCAGAGCCTTCACGACGCGGGCCCTTCCATGCGCGGGTCCCGTTCGGCCAGCGCACCACCGACGAGCGCCAGGTCCTGGATCGCGGCCAGCCCCCACTGCGACGCGTCGTTCGTGCCCAGCCACGGGGTTTCGAGGACGGGGTTGAGGCTGTCGGGGCCCGAGACGACTTCACGGTGGAAGCTCCAGCGCCGGCGGGCCCAGCGGCGGTCGTCGCCGAAGAACTCGTCCCACGCGCGCTTCGCGAGGTCGTCGTCGTTCTCTTTCCACGCCGCGTACGCGGTCAGGCGCGAGTGCCCGTTTTCGAGGATGCCCGTGCGGAAGTCGATGCCCAGCGCTTCCCGCCGTTCGCCGCGGTCGGCGTTGTACCACCGGCAGTACGTCAGCCAGTTCTTCGTGAACCCGGGGACGTCGAAGTTGTGGATCACTTCGGCACAGATTTCCACGAGCCCGAACACGGCCGAGAGGTGCGACACCCCCGCGGACGCCGGGTCGTCGTTCCATTTGATGTACTTGCCGGTTTCGGGGTCCATGATGACGCCGTCGGTGAACCAGCCGAAGGGCGTTTGCCCGATGGTCTCCATGGAGTTGAGCAGCTTGGTTTTGCTTTTCTCGTCGCCGTGGCGTTCCCAGGCGGTGAGCCAGGCCATCGCCAGGCCGGACCAGTCGGTGCCCATGCCGATCGAAAGCGCCCGCGGGTCGGGTTCGTACGGCTCGGTGCGGATCTTGCGGATCGGGTCGAGCTTGAGGAACGTTTCTTCGCCGTTGATCTGCTCGTCCATGAGGTCGCCGGTGCGTTCGTCGGCGGTGAGGAAGTAGTAGAACCGCCGGTACGCGACCGTGCTGATGCGCAGCTGTTTCGCGCTGCAGCCCCAGTGCTGGACGTTGTGCCGCGTGCCCAAGCCCTCGAATCGGCCGGCGTGGTAGACGTCGACCTCGCCGGTGTGTCGGCACATCGCCTCGGCGAAGCGGAACACGTCGGCACGCCCCGTGTGCAGGAAGAAGTACCACAACCACAAATCGGGCGAGAGCTCGGAGTTGTCCCACGCGTACCCGCCGACGTCGTAGCGCCACATGTGGCGGTCGGGGTCGTAGGTGTGCATCACGTCGCCGTAGTCCCAGAAGCCGTACCACCGGCGTTGCTCGCGCTGCGCAACGTAGCTCTCGAACGCGAAATCGAGGTTCTCTGCGATCTTGTTCTTGGCCGGGGTCGAACGGTCGGGCAGGCCCCAGATCGGGCCGAACACCTTGGCGCGCTCCAGGGATTGCGGCGAGGCGGCGAGCAGCGGCGGGGTCATCGCGTCCCGGGCGAACTCGATGAGCTGTTCGTTGTCGGGTGTTTCGCCGCAGACCCAGAGGCTCAGTTCCGTGGTCCGCGCGATGCCGTGCGGCGTGCCGAAGCCGGGCTCGTAGTCTTCGTAAGTGATGTTCAGGCCTTCGAGCTGTTCCGCAAAGGTGTCCATGCCCATGCCGTCGTGGTAGAAACGGATGTCCATCGCCTTGGCCTGCGGCGACCACATCCACAACGTCACGGCGGCATGTTCGGTGTCGGCGCCGCGGATGTCGAGCTGCGCCGGGTAGCGTTGCCAGAAGTCGCGTTGCCCGAACGCGACGCCGCCGGTCACACCTCCGACGTAACCCACGCCGGCCGCGCGGGTGCCGCCGTCGGACTTGACCCACGCGTGCCCGGGCTTGGTGCGCTTGTCGATCTGAAACCCGTCGGACGAGAGTTGGCTGAGCGTGACGTCGCCCCAATTCGGGATCAGGTGCAGCCGGCTCGACACACGGGTGTCCCACTCGGATTCGGGCGGCAGCTTCTTGCCCTGCACCTGAAGCGACCGGACTTGCTCGCCGGGGTCGCGGCGTTGGCCGGTGATCGGCTTGACTGCCTCGGCCCAGACGCCGCCGTCGGCACTCACAAAACGCGTGTGCCGGTCGTAGAGTTCGTCGCGCATCGGCACGTCGAACCGCACGCCCAGCCCGCGGATGAAGTCCTTGTATTCGTCGCCGTCGTAGATGAAGCTGTGTACCACGCGGACGTGCTCGCACCCGGCGTAGAAGTACAGGCGGACGCTGAACGGCAGCCACGTCCGGTCCGCGTCTTCGAGCGCGTGGGTCCCGTCGATCTTCACGACCGCGCGGATCGGGCCGTCCTGCTCCACCGTCACCTGATCGATCTTGCTGACGCAGGGCGTGACCGTCGGGTCGGCATCCTCGGTCGGCTCGCTCGGCTGGTCCTGGTGCAACGCGACCAGCCGTCCGTTGACCAGGACAGGGCGGCCGTTGCGCTCGACCTTTGTGATCAGGGCGCTGCCCGTCTTGGCCACGTCGCACGCCAGGACGCCGGTGTCGATGCGGATACTCGACGCGGTTTCGTCCGTCCGGATTGCGGTGTCGGGGGCGGGGCTCTCGACGCCGTGCCGGACGCTGAAGTGGTTCGATGCTTCGGCGCGTGGCGCGACCGCGTGCGCGGACCACTTCACCGAGCCGTCCGCCCACCGGGCCGATACCCAACTCTGGGCCGGGACCGGTTGGTCCTGTTCGTCGAACACGCCGAAGCCGGGCTCGCCCGTGACCTTTCCCATCGGCCAAGCGGCACCCCAGGTCACGCCCATGAGCGCCGACCGATCCTGGCCGTCCAGCCAGCGCAGCGGCACGCCGTTGACATTCGGCTCGGGCAATTCGGCCGGTGCCGGGGCCGTCTCGCCGGGTTCGTCGTCGGCCGCGCCGGACGCGGCGACCGCCAGCGGCAACACGACACCGGACGCCGCGGATTGGGAGAGGAAGCTGCGCCGCGTCATGCCTGCGGGGCGAGTCATTTTTGACACCTTTGGGGACGGAGGTTTTTGGAGGACATACTCGACGTGACGTGTGACAATATCACGTTTTGCCGCGAATTACCATCAACTCCCACCGCCCGCAAACACTTTAAAAACCGGCAAGAATCAAAAAAAACTGCTCGCGCGAGTGCGGCACCGTGGGAATTGCCTCGGGCCGCGTCCCAAGAACCGAAATCCGATTTCAGGCGGATTCGAGGATCAAGTGGCCGTACCCCGGAAGCGTGACCTTGCCGCCGATCGGCTCCCGTGTGAGGACGTCGACATAGGATCGGTCGCCCAGGTCGAGCGTGGTGTCGTCACGGTTGAAACTCAGCACAAAGACGAACGTCTTCTCGCCGTCACCGCGCCAGGTCGCCGTCACGCGTGGCGGCAACGCCACGTCGCCGAGCGTGCGTTGGAGGCCGAGGTCTCCGATGAGCCGGCTGAAGAACGCGCTCTGGAAAGCGCGGTCGTTCCGGCTGCCGACGTAGTACACCGTGCCCGCGCCGACCCGGTTGACCGTCAGGGCCGGCATGCCCCGGTAGAACTCGCCCGCGTAGGTGGCGAGCGCTTCGGCCGTGTCGCAGTGCAGCAGGTCGCAGTAACCGCCGGCTTCGTAGGGCTCACTCAGCCCCAACGCGTTGCCCGCGACCGGTTCGACACGCACCGCCTCGTCGTCGTACGGCACGTCTGTCTCCTCGGCCCAGACGCCGCACAGTTCCCGCAGCGGGCCCGGGAAGCCGTTCTGGAAACAGAGGTCGGTCTCGTTCACCAGGCCGGTCATGTAGGTCGTGACCAGCGTGCCGCCGCCGCGCACATATGCTTCGAGCTTCTCCGCCACGCCCGGCTTGACCATGTAGAGCATCGGCGCGATCAGCAGCTTGTACTTGTCGAACGGCAGGGCGGTGTCGATCACGTCCACCGGGACGCCCGCGTTCCAGAACGGGCGGTAGTGCTCGTAGCACGTCTCGATGTAGTGCTTATCGACGTTGCGCGGGCCGGACATCGTGTCGATCGCCCAGTAGTTCTCGTAGTCGTAGATCAACCCGACTTCGACGTCGGGCATGGTGCCGACCACGCCGTCGAGCTTGCCGAGGATCTCGCCGAGCTTTTTCACTTCCTGGAACACGCGGGTCTCGGTCGTCGGGAAGTGGTCGACCACGGCACCGTGGAACTTCTCGAACCCGCCCCGACCCTTGCGCCACTGGAAATACAGCACCGAATCCGCCCCGTGGGCCACCGCCTGCAGCCCCTCGAGGATGTGAACGCCCGGACGCTTGAGCTTGCAGAACGGCTTGTAGTTCTGCACGCTCGGCGAGCACTCCATCAGCAAAAACGGCTTGTTCAGCATCGCGCGGCGCTGCTCGTGGATGAACGAAATGTTCATTGCGAGGTCCGCATCGCCGTCGCGGTCGTGGTACGACGGGTAGCTGTCCCAGCAAATCACGTCCAGCCCGCGCGAGATCGCCGCGTAATCGATCCCCGAGTACGCCGTCATGAAGTTCGTCGTGACCGGCAGGTTCGGCGTCAACTCGCGCAGCGGCGCGCTCTCGGCGTTGAAGCACTCGATGGTCTGGTGCGTACAGAACCGGTGCCAGTCGATGGTCAAGCCGTGCACACCCATTTCGCCGATCGGGCTGGGCGACTCGATGTGGTCCCAGTCAGTGATCGTGTGGCTCCAGAAACGCGACCACCACGCGTGGTTGAGTTTCTCCAGGTCGTGGTCGTAGCGCTGCTTGAGCCAGTCGCGGAAGGCGGCTTGACACAGGTCGCAGTGGCATTCGCCGCTGTACTCGTTGTTGACGTGCCAGACGCCGAAGTAGGGGTAGCTCCCGTAACGCTCGGCGAGCTCGGTGTTGATGATTCGGCACTTGTCCCGGAACACCGGCGAGGTGAAGCAGTGGTTGTGCCGGCCGCCCCAGAGCTGCCGTCGGCGGAACCGGTCGACGCGCAGCGTCTCGGGGTAACGCTGTGCCATCCACGCGGGCTTGGCGCCGCCGGGAGTCGCGAGGTTCACGACGGTGCGGTTTTTCTCGAGGATTTCGAAGACGCGGTCCATCCACGAAAAATCGAACTGCCCCTCGCGGGGCTCGAGCGCGACCCACGCGAAGATGCCCAGCGACACCGTGTTGCAGTTCGCCTCGGCCATGAGGCGGGCGTCGTCTTCCCAGACCTCGGGGGTGGCGACCCACTGGTCCGGGTTGTAGTCGCCGCCGTGCAGCATGCGCGGCGTGTGCGGGCAGACCGGGTCGTGGCGTGAAGGCATGGGCGGGCTCGCGGCGTGGGGGATGGGTAGCAATACCCCGGCGACGCCGAACCGACAACCCGCGCCGCTTGGCGCGTCGTCTATTCCGCCGGATTCGGGGCCGCGCCCGGCGTCGCGTGGAGCCGGCCGATGTAGAAGCGCTCGGGGTCGACCTTGCCCGAGTGCCCGGGCGCGCCGGCCAAGTATTCCGTGCGTTTGCCGACGCCGTCGGTGGACTTCTGCGAGCTCCAGTACTCCACGCCGACGCGTTGGCCGTTGTCGTCGGTGATCCAGCGGAGGAAGATCACGCTGTGCCCGCTCTTGTTGGTTCGCCAGAACTGGACGAAGTCGCCGGCCTTCGCGTCGTCGTGCGCGACCGCGTGACCGATGCCGAGGCGTTCGAGGCCTTCGACGCAAAGGGTTTCCGCGCCTTCTTTGACGGTGCCGTACCAGTCGTGGCGGAGCTGCTTGACCTGGTCCAGCGTTTTGTCTTCGAGCAGGCCCAGATCGGTGGCGGCGCGGACGGCGACGGCAAAGGTCACGCCGCAGCAGTACGTGCCTTTTTTGCTACGGCCGATCACCAGGTCGCCCAGGTGCGTCACGTCGTAGGGCACGCCGGTGTCCTTCCACTCGTACCCGCCGCCGGGCGGCACGGCGTTGGCGTGAGCGAGCACGACGGCGTTGGGGTCCGGCGTGTCCTGGGTCGGCGTCTCGTTCGCGAGCGCCAACGGTGCCATCGTCATCAACACAACCAACCAAAGCCACGCGGCGGGGCGGTACGACATGCTCACGGCTCCTTTCGGGGTCTGGTCAGGCTCGACCGGCTTTCGTTCGTTTCGTGGTTCCTGCATCTTCCGAGCGGTTTCATCGTCTGGGGAAAAAGCATCGACATTCGCACCCGGGACGATATCCTATAACCCTCACCCGCCGGAGGAGTTTTCACCATGCATCAGTGTGTTTCTGCCCCGATGATCTGTGCGTTTACGATCGGGGTTTTGTCCGGTGCCGGTTCGGGTGCCGCGCAGACCTTTTCCGAGCACGGCGCCACCGTCCTCGGCGGCGCCAACTACAACGCCCGCAGCGCCTCGCTGGGCGATATGGACAACGACGGCGACCTCGACCTGCTCTTCCAGGGCGGCTCGGGCGCCCAGCAACTTTTCCGCAACAACCTCGTCGAGAACGGCAGCCTGACCTACACGAACGTGACGAACACCCTGCTGCCCGGTGGCCTCGGCCCGTCCTGGAGCGCCGCGTGGGGCGACTACGACGGCGACGGCTTCGTCGATATCTTCGTCGGCCAGTCCAACATCGGCGCGAGCGGCGACGCGCTCCGCAACGAAAGCGGCACCGGCTTCTCCAATGCGTCCGTCTCCATCGGGCTCAATGACCCCGGCTTTCACCAGAACGTCGCCTGGGTCGACATCGACAGCGACCAGGACCTCGACCTGGTCATCGCCATGGAAGGCCCCGAACGCCACGAGATCTACCTCCAGGACAACGGCTCGTTCACCGCGGTCGGCGCGCTCGCGGGCTTCCAGCAGGACGTCGGCACCAACGGCTACGGCATGGCCATCGGCGACACCGACGGCGACGGCGACCTGGACATCTATATCTCCACTTGCCGCGGCAACAACAACATCCGCAACCACTTCTACGAGAACCAGCTCGCCGACACCGGCGTGTTCGGCTTCATCGACATCGCCGACACCAACGGCACGCAGTTCATGACCAACAGCTACGGCACGGAGTTCCACGACTTCGACGACGACGGCGACCTGGACCTCTACATGGTCGGTGCCGACCGCGAGCCCTCCAAGCTCTGGCGCAACGACGGCAACAACATGTTCACCGACACCGATACGCTCCGCGGCGCCCCGTTGCTCAGCGACGTCGGCGGCGACCTCAACGGCGCCAAGGCCGTCGATTACGACAACGACGGCGACCTTGACCTGTTCTTCCACGACCACCTCGCCGGCGGCGGCAAGGACAACGCCCGCAAGCTCTACCGCAACGACGGCAACTGGGTCTTCACCGACGTCACCGCCGCCGAGGGCCTCGAGGCCACCGTCGAGGGCGGCTACGACAGCGCCTGGGGCGACCTCGACCGCGACGGCGACCAGGACCTCATCGCCTCCACCGACGGCCTGTTCGACGAACGCGTTTTTCTCAGCGACGCCAGCACCAACGGCAACCACTGGCTCTACGTCGAACTCGACGGCCCGGACTGGAACAGAACCGGCATCGGCGCATCGCTCTACGCCACGATCAACGAAGGCGACCCCGACGAAAAGACGCTCCGCCGCGAGGCCAATACCAATGCCGGCACCTTCAACCAGTCCGACCTGCCTGTCCACTTCGGCCTCGGCGACGCCGACCTGATCGACTTACTCCGCGTCGTCTGGCCCGACGGCACCGAGCAGACCTTTACTGACGTGGACGTCGATCAGTACCTCACGGTCGTGTTTGCGGGCATACTCGGAGATTTCGACGGCTCGGGGCAAGTCGAACAGGGCGACCTCGACTTGGTCCTCCAGAACTGGGGTGCCGATATCGCCGTGTCCGGCATACCGGCCGGCTGGGTCACCGACCTGCCCGAAGGCCAGATCGAACAGACCGAACTGGACCGCGTTCTGCAGAACTGGGGCAGCGCGTCCGCCCCCGACTTCGCCGGGGCCACACGCTCGGGCGTGCCCGAGCCGACGGGTCTGGTGGTGCTGCTGCCGGCTTTGTTCACCGCAGCGCGGGCGCGCGGCGGTCGATAAGTCAGCAATGTCTTCTATTTTTGTGTGTATCGAGGTAGCATCTAACCGGTGTCCGCGGCCGGTGCGGTTTGCGCTACGCCGGCGATGGGGCGATTTCAACGGGGCGTGATCCTCGATGATGGTTGCGTCCGCTTCTCAAGTTGGGAGGTCGAGATGCACTGCACACCGTGCTTCATTCGCGAGCTGGGTCGTGGCCGTTTGCTGCTGGTCGTACTGTCCTCGTTCTGGGCGCTTTCGGGCGTGGCGGCGACGTTCGAGTGGGCCGCCCCGGCCGATGGCCTCTTCAACCAGGGCTCCAACTGGTCCCCCATCGGCATCCCCGACGCGGACGACATCGCCCGGTTCAGCGTCTCCTCGGGCCCGACATACGAAGTCGCTCTCGGCATCAGCCCGACCATCGACAAACTCATCGTCGATGGCGGGACGCCGGAGCTTGTGGGCACCCCCGGCCAGCGGACCCTCACCATCACCGACGACGGCGACGTGACCGACGAAGACATCCTTGTCATCGGCGGGGGGCGGCTCGACATCCTCAGCCAAATCGACGTGGTCGCCGGCGACGGCATCTTGTCCGTGGGCAACGACGGCGACGGCCTGCTGACGGTCGACGGCACCACGGCGAGCCTCACCGTGGACGGTACGAGCCGCGGCCATTTCATTGGCGGCCGTGGGGCGCTCGGACAGTTGGTCGTCAGCAACGACGCGACGGCGAGCTTTGGGTACAACGCCGGCAGCGAGGGCACGCTCGAGGTGGGCGTCTCCAACTTCAACGCCACGCAGGGATTCGTCAACGTGCTCGGCGGCGGCACCCTCAATGCCGGCCACCTCAACATCGCGACGTCCAATACCGACGCCACCGGTTTCGTGACCCTGCAGGACGCCGGCTCGACGATCGACGTGCTGGCCGACCTGACCATCGGTAGCGCCACCGGCGGTGCGGGCACGCTCGACGTCCTGGCTAACGGAACGCTCGACACCCGCATCGGCAGCACGACGACGATCAACGCCACCGGCACGATTAACGTCAACGGCGGGGATCTGAACATCAACGGCAACACGACGGTCCGCGGGACGCTGGACGTCAGCGGCGGCAGCGCTTCCCTGCTGGGCGACGTTCTCATCGATGGCGGCACGTGGTCGCAAACGGCGGGCACGATCCGCAGGGTGGTGGGCGGGACGACCACGGTCAGCAACGACGGGCTCATCGATTGGGCGACCGTGGGCATGAACGTCGCGGACGGGCAAACCCTGCTGGTGAACTCGGGTGGCGATGCCGTCGTCCCGCGGTTCGACGTGGCGGGCTTTTCCTTGATCAATGCGGGTGGCGGGACGCTGGTAGTCGACGGGACCGGCTCCACGGTCACCGTGAGTGGCGACAGCGAATGGGGCAACGAAACCCAGGACGCGACCATCGAGTTCAAGAACGCCGCCGTCGGGACGTTCGCCGACGTTGAACTGGCTCGTTTCGGGTCGGCCGGGATCACAGGTCGGCTACGGATCGAGTCGGGCGCGCAGGTCGCCATGGAGGACTTCGAGGTCGCTTCCTTTGGGCAAAACCAAAACTCAGCCGAGGTCACCATCACCGGCACCGGCTCGGAGCTGAACCTCACGGGTGGGTTTACTGGTCTGAGGTTGGGCCGAACAGCCGGCGGCACCGGCACCATCACGATCGATAGCAACGGGACCCTCGACGCCGGGACGCAGGACACCACCATCCGGCAGACCGGCACGCTCGACATCAACGGCGGCGTGTTTACCACCACGGGCGATTTCGATCTGGAAGCGGGGGCCGTGAACCTCGATGACGGCACCTTGGCGCAGAACGGCGCGGCAACGGTCACCGTCGGCATCGGCGGCCCGGCCGTCGTCAGCATGCTCAACGGGTCCCGCCTGACCACCGGCACCGGCGGCCTGCAGGTCGGTGCCGGCGGCGAGATCGACGTGGTCGGTGTCTCCGGCGACCCCACGCTCGTGTTTGCACGCGGTCCGGTGACCATCGACGGCGGCACACTGACCGTCGGCGACTTCGGCGAGTTCACCATGTTGGGCGATGACCTCACGCTGGTCGCCAGGAATCACGCCCAAGTGGATTTCGGCTTCGATCAGGCGATCCACTCCGGGCGAACCTACTCAGTCGAGAGTGGTGCGGACGTGACCGTGGGCAGCCTGCTGGTCGGAGGCTTCTCGTCGGGCGACGGTACGCTGAACGTGGACGGGGACGAAACGACGCTTACGGCGACCAGCACCACCTTCATCGCACAATCCCCTGCGACGGGTCGCTTGGCGTTTACCAATGCCGCTGTGGGCGACTTGCTCAGTGTCAGGATTGCCGACGCTTTCAGCAACTCCGACGGACTGTGGAGCCTTTCGGGCGGCAGCCAGGCCACCACCAACTCCATCGATATCGCTACCAGTGGTGCCGACGCGGTTGGACGCTTGTCGATCTCCGGCGCGGGGACGCTGCTCGAGCAACGCCCCGGCGCCAACCTGGAGATCGGCAACGACACCGCGGGCACCGCAACGGTGACCGTTCAGACCGGCGCGACGCTGGTCACCGGCACGCCGACCTTCCCCACCAATGGCATCACCACCATCAACGCCACCGGCAGGCTTGATCTTGATGGGGGCAACCTGTTCGCGGCGACCATCGATCACACCCACGGCGGCGTGTTCGATTTCTTTCAGGGCCGCCTCAGCGTGGAAACCTTCCAGGGCGACCTGCTCAACCAGGGCGGCACGCTGGCGCCCGGCGCGTCGGCGGGCTCGACCACCATCGTCGGCGACTACACCCAACAGACCAACGCCACGCTTGAGATCGAGATCGGCGGGACCGCGGCCGTGACCGAGCACGACTTCGTCAGCGTCAGCGGCGGCGTGCTGCTCGACGGCCTGCTTGACCTGTCGCTGATCAACGGCTACCTGCCCGACCCCGGCGATACCTTCACCGTGTTGGCCGCCGGCAACCTGACCGGCTTCTTCGACAACGCGACGCCTGGTTCGCGCCTGGACACGAGCGACGGCTTGGGCTCATTCCTGGTGGACATCGACTCGGGCCTCGACCAGATCGTGCTGCGCAACTTCATCGCCAGCCTCCTCGGCGACTACAACGACTCCGGGCAGGTGGAGCAAGGCGACCTGGACCTCGTGCTCCAGAACTGGGGGGTCAACACGGATGTCGCGGGCGTTCCCGCGGGCTGGATCGGCAACCCGCCGGACGGGGTCATCGACCAAGGCGAACTCGACGGCGTTCTTCTGAACTGGGGAAGCACACCCGCCCCGGACTTCCGCGGCGTGTCGCTCCCGGGGGCGAGCGTGCCCGAGCCGGCGGGTTTGCTGGCGCTGGGCATCAGTGCGGCGGCTTGGGGTCGATCAGCGCGCCGCCGACCTGCGTAAACAGTCGTTCCTGCGTCTTGACGGGGAACAGGTCCAGCTCCCGGGCGATGTTGGTCAGGCTGCCCAGCGCGATCAGGGACCACGCGGTCAGGGACGCTTGTTCCACGTCGGCTTTGTTGGCTTTGCGTTTCTTCGCAGCGCCCGTGCGGTTCGTCGCGCGGCGGGTGAGCACGTCGACGATGTAGGCGTGGAAGCGTTCGTACATCCCGGCCAGCGCTGCGCGGATCTCGGGGTCGCGCGCTTCGGACAGGCCCGCGAAGGTGATGCGGTGCAGCCCGGACTCGCCACGGTGCCGGCCCTCTTCTTCAAGGATGTGCGCGATCGCGGCGTCGGGCGGGCGGTCGGCCAGTTGGGCTTCCCACCAGGCGACGTGCTGGTCGTAGAGGTGGTCGACCACCGCGAGGAACATCGCCTTCTTGGACGGCCACAGCCGGTAGAGCTGGTTCTCACGCAGGTCGGTGGCCGCGGCGAGGCCGGCGGTGGTGGTCCCGGCGTACCCGTCCGTGGCGAAGGCCCGGGCCAGGGCGGGCAGCAGTTCGGCCCGGCGTTGTTCCTGAAGGTTCGGGCGGGGCATACGAATTTCTCCGGATCGGGCGAAAACGGGCTTGACGACACAGACTGTAAGTGATAACTTACAAAACGTAAGTAGTCACCTACAAATCACCGATACCGGATCGGACCGGTGGCACGGGCGTCTTGAACGGGAGCACCACGATGAACACGAACGCACCGGTGGGCACCTCCGCGGGGAACGGACCCGCGACGGGAATTGAAGCACGCGACGGAACCGACACACAGCCCGGACAGGGCCGAACCCCGGTCGGCGGCGTCGGCCAGGCCGGGGTGGGGCGGCGATCGCCGGACGCTTCCGGATTGCGAACGATGGGGCGGACGCACCGCCGGGGCGTGCTGCCTAAGCGGGCCGTGCGGACCGCGACGTTCGCCGTCATCTCGCTGGCGATTTTCGGGTGCGCGGCGTTGTGCCTGCTGGCGGTGTGGGACCACGCGTCCGAGGGCGTGCCGTGGCGGGCGTTGGCGAGCCTGGGCATCATCGCCGGCGCGATGGGCGCGTTCTCAGTGGTGAACGAGGTGTGCGGCGTGAACGTGGACGACGACCGTGCGGCGTGGTGATCCCGTGGCTTTGGTGGCGAAGCGAGGTGTGTCGTGATCGGTTGGCTGTTCGCCTTCGCGTGGGTCTGGTTCGTGCTGGGGCTGCTCAGCGGCGCGGTGCTGGGCCTGGGTTTTCACCGGGCGGACTTTATGGGCGGCTACGACTCGTGGCGTCGCCGACTCGCGCGGCTGGGGCACATCAGCTTCTTCGGCACGGGCGGACTCGCGCTGGCGATGGCGTTGAGTGCGTCGGCGTTGGACTTCACACCGCAGCGCGTCTGGTTCCCGGGCGTGTTGGTCATGGTCGGAGCCATCACGATGCCGACGTGCTGCTTCCTCTCCGCGTGGCGCAGGCCGCTGCGGCACGGCTTCGTGGTGCCTGTGGTTGCGTTGGTGTCGTCAATCGTGTGGTTCACGGTTCTGGTGGTGGGCGCGGTTTTTGAATGAAGTCGAGAATTGGCAAAGGAAAGGCGGGAACCCAAATGAAGATCGGACTGATCGCGATGAGCGGGGTGCGGGCGTGCGACCAGGAGTTGCTCGAGCTGGGGTTGACGCTGCCGGGCTTCGTGGAGCGCAGCAAGACGATCGCGTCGCTGCCGAGCCTGGGGCTGCTCACGCTGGCGGGCATGACGCCGGACAAACACGAGGTGGTCTACCGCGACGTCGAGCAGATCGACGATGACGACGCCGAGGCGTTGCTGATCGGGTTCGATCTGGTGGCGATCTCGACGTTCACCGCCCAGGCCCCCGAGGCGTACCGCGTGGCCGACGCCGCGCGGCGGGTGGGCGCGCAGGTTGTCATGGGCGGGCTGCACGTCACGGTGTTGCCGGACGAAGCGTTGCAGCACTGCGACGCGGTGATGGTCGGCGAGGGCGAAGTCTGTTGGCCTGAGATCCTCGAAGACGCCGAGCACGGCCAACTCGCGCCGGTCTACCGCAGCCAGCCGCGCGAGTTCGACTTGGGCCAAGCGCCCATGCCCGCGTACCACCTGCTCGACATGGACCGCTACAACCGCATCACCGTGCAGACCACGCGCGGCTGCCCGCTGCGCTGCGAGTTCTGCGCGAGCTCGATCCTGCTGACGAATCAGTACAAGGTCAAGCCGGTCGAGAAGGTGCTGGCCGAGGTGGACGCGGTGATCGAACGCTGGCCGCGGCCGTTCCTCGAGTTCGCGGACGACAACAGCTTCGCGAACCGTCGGCACTGGAAACGCCTGCTGCCCGAGCTCGCCAAGCGCCGCGTGCGCTGGTTCACCGAGACCGACATCTCCATCGCGGATGACGACGAGTTGTTGATGCTCATGCGGCGGGCCGGCTGCGCCCAGGTGTTGATCGGCCTGGAGAGCCCGGTCGAAGAAGGCCTCCACCGGCTTGAGTTGCGCGGCGACTGGAAACGGCGAAGACTGGAGAGCTACGCCGAGGCGATCCACAACATCCAGTCGCACGGCATCCGCGTCAACGGCTGCTTCGTGCTCGGGCTGGACGGGCACACGCCCGAGATCTTCGACCGCGTGATCGACGCGGCGGAACGGTACGAACTGTTCGACGTGCAGGTCACCCTGCAGACGCCGTTCCCGGGCACGCCGCTTTACAAACGGCTCAAGGCAGAGGGCCGGCTCACCCACGACGGGCGGTGGGAACGCTGCACACTGTTCGACCTCAACTACGAGCCGCGCGGCATGACCGCGGAGCAACTGACCCGCGGCTTCCGCGAGATGGTCGTGAAGCTCTACAGCGACGAACAGACCCGGTGGCGCCGAGAAACCTTCAACACCAAGTACCGGCGGGCACGGCGGGACGCGGCGTGAACAGAAACATCAAGACGTGAACCCGTTCAGCACTTGAACAGTTCGATGTAGTACGCCTCGTAAGACGAACGCGGCGCGAGCATCAGGTCTTTCATCCACGCCCGCCAGTCATTCGAGGTCTGTTCAAGACCGATCGATGGCCACCGCGGGACGCGGAGCGGGCTTAACCGCGAGATGGTTTCTGCGTCCGACCCGTAGAGGTCGAGCAGGATCAAGCCTGCGCGTTGCCCCCAAGACGCCTCGCGGTGCTCGCCGTTTTCGATGATCTTGCGTTCGACATCGGCCCCCGCGGCCTCGAGCCAGTCCGCCAGGGCGGTGAGGTCTTCGACCGGCGACTCGGTCGCGTAAAACTGCGTGGTGTTGGCGGTGTCAAGCCGGAAGCGCGTGTTGGCGGCCCAGGACTGCGCGTCGCCATCGCCGGCCAACCCGTCGAGGAGTGAGCTGCCTCCTTCGTCCACCACGAACGGCGACAGCGCGACGACCGTGCCGAACAAGTCCGGCTTGTGCCGCGCGACTTCGATCGCGGCGCGCCCGCCGAGCGCGGCGCCGGCGAGCGTGGTGTGTTCACGGTCCGGCAGCGTGCGATACGTCTCGTCGATGAACGGCTTGAGCGTGTCGGCGAAGTGATCGGCGTACGCGGCGACGCCCGTCCCGTACTCGACGTCGCGGTCTTCCGTGTTGTAGACCCCGACGATGATGATCGGCTCGATCGCGCCGCTCTCGATCTGGCGCTGCGCGGCCTCGTCGAGGCCCCACTCGACGCCGTTGAAACTGGTCGACTCGTTGAAGAGGTTCTGCCCGTCGTGGACGTAGAGCACGGGGTACCGCTTCTCGGGATCGTCGTCGTAGCCCGGGGGCAAATAGACCACGAGGCTGCGCGGCTTGGTGCTGTCCACGGTCGAGAAGAACCGGCGCTCGTGCAGCCGCAGGCCCGGCACCGCGGTGTTGCGGCCTGGCACCGTCTGCCCGTCGTCCACCCAGTCTTCCACCGTCACCAAGACCTCCTGGCCCGCTTCGACGACGAAGGGCCGGTTCTCGACCTCTTCATCGTCGGCGGTGCGCTCGACGGTGCTCCACGACCCGCGCGTGACTTTGAACTCGTGCGCGACCCCGCTGAGCAACTCGCACGACCCGCGGTACGTGCCGTCGTCCTGCTTCTCCAGCGGCAGCCCCGCGGCCTCCCAGGCACCGATCTGCGGGTGGCTGCCCGACACGTACACGGTCTGGTCGGCCGGCGTGTTCTCCGGGGCGGTGACCACGAAGGTGACCTCGACCAGTTCCCGCGCGTCCGCTTCTTGCTGCAGCGCCGCGGCCGCGGCGTCCGAGCCGGCGACCTGCTGGTTCTTCCACAGTGTCAATCCGCCGTAGGCGATCAACGCACACGCGATCAATGCCAGCACCGTCACCGCAACTTTCATGTCGTTGGCCTTTCCTAATCAAAGTCGAGTCCGAACCAAGAGAAGGGGCAAAGAAACATACACCCCGCGCAGACTTCCGGCCTCCCCACGCTTGCCATTGTAGTCGCAACGCGACGAAAGAAAGAACCGCCGAAGTCCAACGAGTGGTCTTCGTGTCGAAGCTTTGCCGTATTCAGCCCGGTCGGATCGGCCGGACCATGAAAAACCCGCGCCGTGCGGCGCGGGTTGAATGAAGTTAGCGCTAAGCGTTTAACACACGTGCGGCTCGGGATTCGCCCTCGGATTGGGCGAAGCAACAAACCGCGTTACGCCGAGGACGCGGTTTCGTCGGCCTCGGCACCGTCGGCCGCTTCCGCCGACGAGCCCTCGCCCGCTTCGCCCTCGGCACCGTCCTCGGCTTCCTCTTCGTCCGTCTCCATCGGCCGGTCGCTCACGACCCAGAGCTTGATCTCGGTCTTGAGGTCCTTGTTGATCACGATGGGGATGTGGTAGCTGTCGAGACGCTTGATCGTCTCGCCCAGGCGGACGTGGCGGTCTTCGATCTCGAAGCCCTCGCCGCGCAGGTGCTCGGCGACCTCGTGGTTCGACACGCCGCCGAACAACACGCCCTGGTCGTTGGCGCTGCGCTCAAGCGTGATCTCGTGATCGTGGAGCTTCTCAATCATCGCGGACTGCGCGGCGAGGCGGGCCTTGAGTTCGGCCTCGGCGGCGGCGCGGCGCTCGGAGAGTTCCGCAATCTTCTCTTCGGTCGGGATCGTGACCAGGCCGCGCGGCAACAGGTAGTTGCGGGCGTAGCCGGCCTTGACCTTGACGACATCGCCGACGATGCCGAGGTTGTCAACGGTTTCGAGAAGCAGCAGTTCGTGAGTGCGGGCCATGGTTTCCTGTCCTCTTTAGAGAGTTAGACGCGGCGTGCTTTGGTTGACGACGCGCCAGGGGTGGGGTGGGGGGTAGAGTCGAAAGTCAAAAGTCAAAAGTCAAAAGTCAAAAGTCAAAAGTCAAAAGTCGAAAGGGCGGGAAGAAAAAACCGTGGTGTCGGTCGGTGTGGGTTCAGTCCGAACAGATCAAGTGCTCGGCGTTCTTCCCTTTTGGCTTTGGACGTTCGCCTTTCGACTTCGAAGCCTGCCGGCTTCGGGTCAAAACGGGATATCGTCCTCTTCGATCGGTTCGTGGGCCGGGCCCGACGGCGCGGCGCTGTAGTCGGCCGATTCGTTGCGACGCGAGCCGCCGCCGCCTCCGCCACCACCGCTCGGGCCGCCGTCGCTCTTGCTGTCGCAGAAGCTCCACTGGTCGATGACGACCTTGATCTTGCTGCGCTTCTGGCCGGACTGGCGGTCGTCCCATTGCTCGAAGCGGAGCTTGCCCTCGATCAGGATCGGCCGGCCCTTGGAGAAGAACCGGCTGATGCTCTCGGCGGACTTGCCGAACGCGGTGCAATCGATGAAGTTGGGCCGGTCGACCCACTCGCCGGACTGCTTGTCCTGGTAGCGGTCGTTCACGGCCAGGCCGAGGTCCACGACCGGCATGTTGCTGGGCAGGTGCCGCAGCTCCGGGTCGCGGGTGAGGTTGCCCATCAGGATGACGCGGTTGTAGCTGGCCATGGCGTTCCTTCGGAACGAGTCACAAGTGGAAAGTCCAAAGTCAAAAGTTGGATGCCGTCAGAGCAATCCGGGGTTCCGGGACTGCTCCACTTTCGGCTTTGGACTTTTGCCTTTCGCCTCGCCGACGCTCACGCGTCCGCGGTTTCGAGTTCTTCCTGGACGCCGACGTTTTCGCCTTCCTTGACGACCGCTTCGAGTTCGGTTTCGCCGAAGTGGTCGCAGCGGGTGAACATCACGCGGAGCACCTCGTCCGAGAGGTTGCAGTCGCGCTCGATCTGGACGATCTGGGTGGGCTTGATACGGAAGTGGGCGATGAGGAACGTGCCGCGCTTCTGGCCCTGGATCGCGTAAGCGAGCTTGCGGTCGTCCCACTTGCGCAGGGCGACGATCTCGCCGTCGTGGCGGGTGATCAGGTCACGGACGAAGTCGAGGGTCTCGCCCAGGCCGGTTGAGACGGCGGCCTGGCTGACCAGGAACAGGGCTTCGTACACACGGGGGGTGGGGTCGGGCATGGCGGTCTCCAACGGCCCGGTCGCCCCGGGCGACAAAGCCGGGGCACGGGATCCCAGCAAGTGGGACCGGGCGGTTCAGCGGAACGCGGGAGTGTAGCAAACGGCGGGAGCCTCGCCAATCCCGGACGCCGGCCCGACGATCCCCAGAGCTGGGCAAACAACCTAAGGGTCGTCCTGTATTTTCCCCGGATTTGGCGGCATTTTAGCCGAACGCCCATGGGTTTCCGTTAGCTTAATGCCGTGTGAATGGCCCATCAGTTCGGGGCGACATCAAAACCTGAGGAGGTAAACGGAGGACGTCGGGTTGCCGGCGTCTCCGCAAGGGCATCGTTACTCGCGCCGGCCGAGTGGCCTGTGCCGCCATTGCTGACGCATTGCGAACCCTTGGCTTCCTTCGGAGAGAGAATGAAATCGCTTACTTTGATGGCCGCTTCCGTCTCCGGCTTGGCCCTCGTGCCGACCGAGGCGGTGTCCGCCGTGACGCCGATCGAAGTCACCGGGGTGTTCAATGCGGCGCAAGATGAAGACGAAGGTGGTCTGGCCACGTTTGCCCCGCTGCTCAGCCAGCCGTTCACGCTGCTGTTCAGCTACGACTCCGACGCGGCGGATGCGGACGACGACGTGGATAACGTCGGCACCTACCCGCACACCGTCCCGCCGCACCAGTTCTCGCTGACCAGCGGTGCCGTCGAATTCTCCGATCCGAGCTACCACCTCTCGGTGATCGGCCCGCCCAACCCGTTCTCGCGGTACTTCGTGGTCAGCCGCAGCCTCGTCGCGAACGTGTCCGGCCTAACGCTGCCTGCGGGTGTGGACGAGCTGAGCTTCGGGCTGGGGCATGAGGTCTCCGACGCGGCCGTCGATTTCCTCGACAACGCCGGCGCGGGCGACGACCCGTTGCCGACCGACCCGTTCTTCCTCGGCGAGTCGCTGGACGAAGCGTTCATGTTCGTCGAGCTGACCACGTTCGACGCCGGCCAGAACATGTTCTTCAGCCAAGCGCTTGTCGGCACCGTGACTTCAATCCGCGTCGTGCCCGAGCCGGCGTCGGCGGGCCTGGTGGTCGCAGGAGTTTTGGTGTTGGCGACGCGGCGGACGGGCAACGTTTCGTGACGGAGGATGAGGTGCCCGGCCCTCGCCTTTTCGCATGGGTCTGACTCGGAGAAAAGTACGTTGAACAAGTTTCTATTTACGCTGGCGACCGGACTGGCACTCACGCTCTGTGCGTCGTCCGTGCGGGCGGGGGCCGTGGCCCCCTTCACCGTGGAGGCGAAGGCCCTGGCCATCGGCTTCGATTCCTCTGGGTCGTATTCCGAAATCGATGTGACATCCAGTGCTGCGATGACGCCCGTGACCGCTCAGGGGAGCCAGACCGGGGTGGCCTCCAACGCCTCGGCGACGTTTACCGAGTTCAAGGCCTTTGCCCGCAACGATCTTGTGTCGGGGTCCAACGCCCGGGCCGACGCCGAGGCAAGCGACACGCTCACAATCGACACCGCCGGCAGCCCGGTCGGCACGACCCGCCTGGAGATGACCTGGCAGATCGACGGCACGCTCTCGGGCAGCGGCGACCAGTCGGCGACCTTCAGCAGTGACTACCGGATCGATACGTCCGGCTCCGGACATCCGAACCTCACCGCCGGCACGAATTCGTACACGACCAACGGATCGATCAACGAGTCGGTCACGTTCGTTTACGACAACGTCCCGCTGAATTCGCCGTGGAACGTGTTCACGGAGTTGACCGTGCAGGTGGAGGCCGGCCCCGGCGAGTCCGACTTCGACAACACCGCCACCCTGACCGGCGTGACGCTGTTCGTGAACGATATCGCCACGCCCGCGCTGGTCACCGGCCTAAGCGGCCAGACGTACGCGGTGCCCGAGCCGGCGTCGGCGGCGCTGCTGGCGCTGGGGGGGCTGGCGCTTCGTGGCCGTCGTCGCCGCGGTTGTTGAATGGCGGTTGTTTTGTTCGATTTTGGCAAGCTTGTGACGAGATAGGTCCCCATGAAGAAACACACCCTGAGTCAAACCATACTGGTCTCGGCCGCGTTGCTGTCGCCCGCGGCGGCCCACGCGGCGGTGGTCGTCACCGCGCTCGAGGTCGGCAACGATGTCGTCTTCACCGGCGGCGGCACGCTGAACATCGACGGCCTCAATTCGGACGGCGTGTTTACGCCGGACCCGGCGAACATCACCCTCACCTCCGTTTACGGGCCTCAATTCGCGCTGGGCGGCCCGCAGGCAGAAGTCGATGTCTACGGCATCGGGGAGATCACCCCGCCGGCCGATTTCGGCACCAGCAATTTCACCGGCACCGGCACCGGCGACCACTTCGGCGTGGCTTCGTTAATACCCGCACCGATGGGGCTCGTCGTGCCGTTGGGCTACACCTCCAACGCGCCGCTGTCCGGAGACCTGACGTTCGCCAATGAGGATTTTGCGAGCCTGGGCCTGATCCCCGGCACGTACGTGTGGTCCTGGGGCACGGGGCAGAACGCCGACACGGTGACCTTGGACATCGTCGTCCCCGAGCCGGCGTCGCTGGCGATGGTGGCGATCGGCGGGTTGTTGCTGTGGCGTCGGGACTGAAACCTGAAGAAGTTAATTAAGTTTCATCGATCCGCCGAGCGGGCGCATGATTACGCGTCCGTTTCACGGGCGTTGAACCGGCTCATCGCTTTTTCGATCCCGTCGCCGAGCCACGCTTCCACGGCGTCGCAGGTCTTGTTCAGCGTCGGCTCGAGCTCGTCGCGTTGTTCGTCGGTGAACTTGCCGAGCACCCAATCAACCTGTGGCACCCGTCCGGGCGGCGGGTCGATGCCGATGCGCAGGCGGGGGTAGTCCTGGGTGCCCAGGGCGCGTTGGATGTCTTTGAGCCCGTTGTGCCCGCCGGCCGAGCCGGACGCGCGGAGGCGGATCGCGCCCAGCGGCAGCGCGACTTCATCGACAAGGATGAGGATGTCTTCCGGCTCGAGCTTGTAGAACGCTCGGGCCTCGCCGACGGACAGGCCCGAGCGGTTCATGTAGGTCGTGGGCTGCATGAGCACGACGCGGTGCAACGAACCATCGACGCCGATCGCGCCTTCGAGGACGCCGGCGTGGAACTTGGAGCGCGGGCCCTCGATGCCGTGGCGCCGGGCGAGCCGGTCCACGGCCATAAACCCGGCGTTGTGCCGGGTCTGGGCGTACTGCGGGCCGGGGTTGCCGAGGCCGACGATGAGCTTCATGGGATGGCCGATTGCTGATGACCGATCGCCGAACGTGGATACGTGAGCCGCAACGACCGAGCACGCATCAATCGCAAATCGGCAATCCTGAATCGGCAATCACTCCTTCTCGTCGCCCTCGCCTTCTTCCTTCTTGCCCTTGTCGATGACCTCGGGCTCGTCGGACGCGGCCTCGGCGTCGGCGTCGAGTTCGTCGGGCTCGGGCTTCTCGGCCTGGACGGCGATGTGCGCGACGAGCTTCTCGTCCTCGTCCACGGCGGCGACCCCGGTCGGCATCGCGAGGTCTGAGACGTGGATCGAGCCGCCCACGTCCAGCGCGCTGATGTCGTGCTCGATCATCTCGGGGATGTTGTTGGCCTTGCAGCGGACGGCCAGAGTTGTCATCAACTGATCGAGCATGGCGCCGGACGTTTTGAGGCCGACCGCGTCGCCGGTCAGTTCCAGGCCGACCTCGACTTCGACGTCCTCGTCGAGGTTGACGATGGCCAGGTCCGCGTGCACGGGGTCGCGGTCGAGGTAGTCGTACTGCACGTCCTTGAGCAGGCAGGGCGTGGCCTGGCCGTCGACCATGACCTCGACCAGGTGGGCGTGGTGGGAGACGACGCCGTGGAACTCGCGGGTATCGACCGACGCGTGGACGGGGTCGTGCCCGTGGCCGTAAATCACGATGGGCAGCCGGCCTTCATCGCGGAGGCGGCGGGCGTAGCGCGTGCCGATCTTGTCGCGCTTCTGGGTTTCGAGGCGGGGGGTGGTTTGGGACATGGTTTGTTTCCTTTGCGCTTGGCGTTTGAGTGTGCGTTCAGAAGTTCGTGGGTCGTTTTGCAGTAGTCAGTAGTCAGTAATCAGGAGTCAAAGTGCGGGCGTCAATACGCGGCCTACTGGCTCCTAGCGTTTCGCCCCCGTGTCCCGCCGGAACAGGGACGAGACGGAGCGGTTGTGGTGGATGCGGTCGATGGCGTCGCCGAGCAGCTCGGCGATGGAGAGCTCTTCGAGCTTGTCGGCGATGGGCTCGCAGCGGCGGTCGCAGGGGATCGTGTCGGTGACGTAGACCTTGCTGATCGGCGCGTCCTTGATGCGCTCGAGCGCGAGGCCGACGAACACGCCGTGGGTCGCGGCGGCGACGACGTCCTTCGCGCCGTGCTGCATCACGAGCTTCGCGGCTTCGCAGATCGTCCCGGCCGTGGAGATCATGTCGTCGACCATCAGCACCTGCTTGCCCTTGACGTCGCCGATGATGTTGGCCATCTCGACCGAGTCGCTCCCGGTGCGGCGTTTGTCGATGATCGCGAAGTCGGCGTTGAGCTTCTGGGCGTACTTGCTGGCGACCTTCACGTTGCCGACGTCCGGCGAGACGATGCACAGGTTGCCCGCGTCCGCCAGCGGTTGCAGCGCGTCGAGCAGCACCGGCGAGGCGTTGAGGTGGTCCACCGGCAAATCAAAGAAGCCCTGGATCTGCGCCGCGTGCAGGTCCATGCACACCACGCGGTCGGCGCCGGCGGCGGTGATCAGGTTCGCGACCAGCTTCGCGGTGATGGGCACCCGGCCCTCGTCCTTGCGGTCCTGCCGGGCGTACCCGAAGTACGGGATGACCGCCGTGATCCGCGACGCCGACGCGCGCTTCAGGCAGTCGATGTAGATCAGCAACTCCATCAGGTGCGCGTTCACCGGGTTGTGCGTGCTCTGCACGATGAAGCAGTCCCGGCCGCGCACGTCTTCCTCGATCTTGACGAAGACCTCGCCGTCGGGGAACAGGTCGGTGTGGCCCTGACCCAGCGGGATCGACAGGTGCCGGCAGATGCGCTCGGTGAGCGAGCGCGACGCCCGGCCGCAGAAGATCTTGAGGTTGTCGGCGTCGCGTTCGGGCATGGCGGCTCCCTGGGGCGCGGGGCGGGGTCGCGCGGGCTGGGTCGAGGTCGTGGTCATGTCGAGGCGGGCTCCAGGCGCACGCGCAGCACGGCGTCGACCCGCGCGAGGTCGTCCGGCGTGTTGATGCCCAGCACGTCCTCGGCCGGCACCGTGTCCAGCAACGCCACCGTTTCGCCGGCTTGCTTGAGCAGGCCCGGCACGTCGGTGAGGTAGTACTCGCCCTGTGCGTTGCCGGTCCGGACGTGGCGCAGCTGCGCGAACAGGTCCGCGGCGCGGAAGCAGTAGTAGGACGGGTTCACCTCATTGACTTCGAGCTGGGCCGGCGTCGCGTCCTTCTGCTCGACGATGCGATCGAAGCCCCCGGACGCATCACGCAGGACGCGACCGTACCCGCTCGGATCGACGAGTCTTGCCGTGGCGAGTGTGGCGGCGGCGTTGTGTTGCCGGTGCGTGTCGAGCAGTTCGGTCAGGATCGACGCGCGGACCAGCGGCATGTCGCCGCAGATCACGAACGTGTCACCCGGGAAGTCGCCCAGCGCCGGTTCGGCCATCATCGCGGCGTGCCCGGTGCCGAGCTGCTCGGTCTGTTCGACGTATTCGATGCCGTCGTCGTCGGCCAAAGCTTCGCGGACCAGCCCCGCCTTGTAGCCGACGACCACGACCACGCGCTCGACGCCGGCTTCGCGGCAGGCGCGGACGACCCAGTGGATCATCGGCTTGCCCGCGACCTCGTGGACCACCTTGGGCAGGTCGCCGCCCATGCGCGTGCCCTTGCCGGCGGCCAGCAACACGGCGGCGGGCGCGAGGTCGGGCCGGGTTTCAGCTGCTGGGGACATGCGGACGCGTTCTCGGTTCGGGGACGGCGGGAGCAACGAGGGAAACGGGTAGCAGGCCCACAGGGATTCGAACCCCGACTCTCAGTACCAAAAACTGATGTGCTACCATTACACCATGGGCCTAAATCGCGGTTTTCGCTTGTTTTCAAGCACTTTCCGCGTCGTTGCCGGCCCGGCCGAATCGAATCTCGGAACGCAGACCACAGCAACGGGTTTCCACACTCATGCGGGCAACCCGTGTCTCATTCCGCCGCGACGCGAACCGTCACAACGATTGAGCCTGTGGGGCCCGGCGTGTCGCCTTCGCTGGTGCCCGATGGACCGCCGGGGTCGGGTCGGGCCGCTGTCCGGGCCGCCTCCGCGTCATCGACGGGGCGTCACGGTCGGCTGGGGCAACGCGGAGAGTGTAGCGGGACCGGGCGGGGATGCCAAAAGCCGGGGAGAATTCACGGAGTCAACCGGTCGCTGACGCTCCCGGCTCAGTTGGAGGAACTTGTCTTTCAGAGCCGGGAGCGTCAGCGACCGGTGGTGTTTCTTCACACCCCGGTACGCAGCAGTTGGTCTGGCCGTTCGGGCTGGCCGGTGCGGGCCGAGAGCAGCATCGCGTGGACGCACGCCAGGGCGAGCCGGTCCAGCGACGGGTTGGCGGGCATCGGCGGGCGGTCCAGCAGGCGTCGCCAGTGGTCGGCGATCAGGTCCAGGTACGAGACGTGCTCGGGCGCGTCGGCGGGGCTGGCGTCGATGTCGTCTTCATCGTGCGGAGCGCCGTCGCTTGCGGGGCTGGGTGGGGTGTGGATGAGGCGGTAGCGGCCGTCGGTGACCAGCAGGTGCCCGTCCGGGCCGGCGACGTGGAGCCGGCGTTGCGTGTCGGGCGCGGCGTCGTGCAGGTCGAGCGTGACCACGCCGCCGTCGGCGCAGCGGGCGAGCACCGACACCGGGCCGGTCCACCGCGTCACCGCGTCGGGCGGGGCTTTGCCGCTGGGTTCGACGAAGGCGGCGTCCACGGTTTCGGGCAACTCGACAAAGCCCAGGGCAGTGCGCCAGGCGTCGAAGGCGCGGGCGAAGATCGAGCCGTGCCCGGGCCGTCCCCGGCTGGACATGTGCAGTTGCGCCGGCCGGCCGATCGCGGCGTACGGGTCGGCGGCGGCGAGAAACCCCGGGCAGCGCTCGAAGCGCGGCAGCAGGATCACCCGGCCCGCGGCGTCGGGCGTGCTGAGCGCGTCCAGCGCCGCGGCGTCGGAGAAGGGCGGTTCGAGCGCGAGCACCACCGTGTCTTGCGCGGCGGCGGCCTTGAGTTCGGCCGTCGGTGGCGCGCTTGCCGTTGCCACGAACAGAAACGCCGCGGGCGCATCCACACGCAGCTTCCGCAGGTCGCGGTGCGCGGACAACCCCAGCGTCTTGGCGAGTTCATCGACGCCGCCGTTGGGCCCGCCGACCGCGATGGGGCGCACGGCCGTGCCCATCAGGTCCAGCACCGCCGACGCGACGCCCGCGCGCGACGCGTCCACCCAGATCGCCACTTCCACGCCGTCGGGCAAGGCCATGATCGGGAGTGTACGACGCGAGCAAGGGGCGGGCGTGCCCCACGATCAGAGCCGGGAGCGTCAGCGACCGGTTGCCGAGATTGATCAGGCCGTACCGGTCGCTGACGCTTCCGGCTCTGACAAACAAAACCGGCACATACGGCGAGGGCAGTTACAATCCACCCTGCGCGGTCGGCGGCGACCGCGGCCCGGCTTGGCTCCGTGCCAGTTAAGACCGGGCCGAGGAAAGTCCGAGCACGGCAGGACACGGCGGTGGGTAATGCCCACCGGGCCCGTTGGCGACGACGGGTTCAGGGACAGTGCCACAGAAAACAAACCGCCCCCGGAATTTGTCATTCCGTGATGATGGCCAAAAGGCTACAGAACCGCAGTGGCAAATTCCGGGGGTAAGGGTGAAAAGGTGCGGTAAGAGCGCACCGCCGGCGTGGCGACACGCCGGGCACGGTAAACCCCGCCGCGTGCAAGCCCAAGCAGCCCCCGGGAGCGGTCCGCCGCTCCCAACCGTGGTCCGCGGTGGGGCGGGTCGGGCGCTCGAGGCCGTCGGCAACGGCGGCCCCAGAGAAATGGTCGCCTTCGGGACGCAAGTCCCGAAAACAGAACTCGGCTTAGGCCGACCGCGCAAATGACGAAAGGCCCCGGGCTTTGGAGCCACGGGGCCTTCGTCTTTCTCCCGAAAGGAACAACAGGTTTCGGGAAAGGGGCGATGCAAAAGGGGGCGGAATGTCCTCAGCGGTTGTCCAGCAGCAGCGTCACCGCGTTGGACGTCGGCAGCGACAACGCGCCGTGCGCCTGGGCGGCGGCGAGCGCGAGTTCGCCCTCGCTCTCCTTGACCAGCGCGAGCAGGCGGTCGCCCGTCTCGGCGCTGACGAGGTTCCCGAACTGGCTGGCAGACGCGGCCAGCGACCCGAGCTGCGAGATCTGCACGTCGCCGACGCTGTCGAGCGCCGACGCCGCGAGCGCCGCCTGGGCCTCGGGACTGTCCAGCGCCGCGAGCGCTTCGCCCGCGGCCGACGCCACCGCTTCCCGGCCGTCCGACAGCGCCGCGGTCAGGGCCGGCAACGCGTCGTTCGCGCTATAGACCGACGGGGTGGTGGCCATGCCTTCGAGCAGGCCCAGCGCGGTGAGCGCGAAGCCCTCGGCCTCATCGCCGCCGATCGGGGCGCCGGAGTAGTTGGCGGTCACACGTTCCACCGCGTTGCCGACGTTGTCCGCCGTCGGGTCGCCGACGAACGAACCGACCCGGCCCTTGCCGAACCGGCCGGTCAGCGCGGTCTGGCTCGGGAGATCGACGTAGCCGATGACCTGGCTGCCCGCCAGCTTGTAGTTCTGCCCGCTCTGCTCGACCACGGCCGAGACCCGCGCGGTGTCGCCGGTGACCACGATCAGGTCCACCCCCGCCGCGGCGCGGATGGGTTCAGAAAGCTCGGCCAGCGACGCACCGCTCAGCGGCTCGTAACCCAGCGACGACACCGCGTCGCTCAACGCGTTACGCGTCGCCTGCGAGTCGGCCAGCACGACCGCCACCTGCGACTCGCCCTGACGCACGGCTTCGGCCAGCACCGGCACCACCCGCTCGCTGCCGGCGAACGCCTGCTGCGGCATCGCCTTGGCCAACGCCTCGGCGGCGCGGAAGCGCACGCGCCGGTCCGGGAAGCTCAGCGCCCGGGTCAGCGGCTGCAAGGCCTCGATCGAGGCGGTGTTCGCCAGCGCGTCGATGGCGTCGAGCGCCAGCGCCGAGTCCTGGTTGCTCAGGGCCGTGTCCAGCACCTCGCGGAGGCGCTGCGGCCCGGCGAGCAGGGCGTAGTACTCCGCCGGCTGCCAGCCGTCGGGCCGGCTGGGGTCGTCGGCTTCGCCGAGGTTGTTCCCGGCCCGCAGGTCCGAGGCGAGGAACAGCGTCAACGCCGCGTCCAGCTCCGGGTTCAGCGAAAGGGCGGTGGTCGCCGCGTCGCGCGCCAGCGCGTCGGCGTACACCTGGGCCGGAACTTCCAGCGGCACCAGGCCGATGTCCCGACCGAACCGCCAGATCAGCCCGACGTCCTTGGCCGAGTCGAACCCGGTCGGCTGTTCACCGTGGGTCCCCTGGTTGTACGCGGTCTCGCCGATGGCCAGATACAGGTCCGCCGACGAAGGATTGCCGAACTCCCGCAGCTCTTCACGCAGCGACTCGGAAGCCTTCTGCGCGGTGAGCAGCACGGACGGGTCGGTGTCGGGGTTCTCGATGACGCGGTGGATCGACGCCAGGGCGTAGGGGTACCCGACGCGGGCGAGCACCTCGGCCACCTGCGACTGCGCAACCGGCTCGAGGTCCGGCAGCGCGGCCGACAGCGGCGCGACCAGCGGCTGGCCCACGTCGATCATGGCCCGGAGCACGAACGGGTGCAGCGATTCCTTCGCCGGATCCCGCAGCGTGGCGAGCATCTGCGGCGCGGCGTATTGCCCGGCGGCGGTGAGCCGGCGGACGGCGTTGACGTACGGCCGGGTCCCGTCGTCCAGCAGTTCGATGTTGTCGGTGATGCGCTGCTCGTCGCGGCTGCGGTCCAGCCGGGCCGACTCGAGCTTCTGCTGCACCTGGGCGGCGACGCCCGAGAGCTGCTCCATGCCCGAGGCGCGGTCGAAGATGTTGCCCGGTTGGGCGTGGTCGCTGGCTTCGACGGCGTCGAGCAAAGCGCCCGCGTCGGCGTCGAGCAGGGCCTGCCCGGCGTCGGCGGCGAGGGTCGGGCGGGCGATCAGCACGTAATGCGCAAAATCACTCCAGAGTTGTTCGGGCGTCGGCGCGTCCTGCGCGAACGCCGTCGGCGCGGCCGCCGCACCCAGCAGCGAGAACGACAGAACCGACACCGGCAAGGCGTGGCGGAAACGGGCCATGCAGCAAACTCCAGCAGGGACGACGGGGCTCAGGTCACAGCAGGGTCTGAATCTAATCCCCACCCCCTACCGGGTCAAGCAAACCGATACACCAGCGGCGGTTACGGCCGAACGGGCCCCCTCCGCCGAAAACCCGTCTCTGGGGTCATTTTGTTGCATCCCGACGCCCCGACGCCCATAATGCCTGCCGACCTCCATCGGGCCCGACCCGATGCAACATCCTGCCCGGCCACGCGTTATCCCCGCGCCATCCATCCCCATTCTGTTATCGAAGCCCCGCGAGGCCCCACCCGGCGATGTTGAAATTTGCCGTCTATGACCACGGACAGCGGCCCGGCGACTGGCCGCTGCGCAACGCTTACCTCGTCGGCGCCGACGGCAACCCCGTCCGGGCCGAGATCTCCTACGACCGCGACGGCGACGAGCCGGTCATCCTCTGCGACAAACGCGAGGCCGGCACCGCCGCGCTGGTCCTCCAGCACGGCTGCGGCGACCTGGGCGAAGTCACCCTCCAGACCTGCCTGCTGCCCGAGTCCAACGACCCGTACATCCTCCAACTCGAGCTGGCCCGTCACCGGCTGATGACGCTCTACACCCGGCTCGAAGAGTGGTCCATGTTCGACCTGGACCCCGACCACACCGTGCCCAAACGCGCGAACAAGGCCCGCGAGCACTTCATCGCCGCGCTCTGCGCCCAGAAAGACGACCCCGCCCGCGCCGCCGAGCTCGGCCAGGAATGCCTCACCACCGCCCTGGACGGCAGCGAAGAGCTCGCGCTGGCCCACAGCGAACTGCTGCTCAACCGCCGACGCGAGACCTCGGCCCTGCCCAACCGCCCGTTCGGCGTGGGGCTCTCGCCCGAGACTGCGGACGCGCGCGTCCGCGGACCCGTCGCGTCCAGCTTCGACTTCATGCAGTTGTCCATCCCCTGGCGCCTGCTGTGCCCGGAAGAAAACGACTACGACTGGTCCGCCGTGGACCCGTGGATGGAGTGGGCCGCCCAGTCGAAGGTCCCCGTCGTCGCCGGCCCGATCATCGGCTTCGACCCCCAGAACCTGCCCGACTGGCTCTACATCTGGGAACACGACTACGACACCGTCCGCGACGTCATCTACGAGCACCTCGAGCGCGTGGTCGAGCGCTACGGCCCCGTCGTCGACGGCTGGAACGTCCTTTCGGGCCTGCACGTCAACAACCACTTCACGTTCAACTTCGAGCAGCTCGTCGACCTGTCGCGCATGGTCCTGATGCTCACGCGCAAGCTAGACCCCAGTTGCAAGACGCTCGTGGAGGTGCGCCAGCCGTTCGGCGAGTACTACGCGGCGAACCAGCGTTCGATCCCGCCGCTGATCTACGCGGACCTGCTCGCGCAGTCGGGTGTGCCGTTCGACGGGTTCCTGCTGCGGCTACCGATGGGCCAGGCGGTGCAGGGGCAGTTCACGCGGGACCTGATGCAGTTGAGCTGTTTGCTGGAGGAGTACGCGATCTTCGGCAAGCCGTTGCACCTGTCGGTCGCGGCGCCCAGCGCGCCGGTGACGTCGGTCATGATCGCCGACCCCAAGGACGATCAGCCGGTCGATCCGTCCTGCGGGCATTGGCGCCGTCCGTGGTCGCCCGTGGTGCAGAGCCACTGGCTTGAAGCGGTGTGCCAGATCGCGATGAGCAAGCCGTTCGTCGAGTCCGTCGTCTGGCAGGACTTCATGGACCACCCGCAGATCGAGCTGCCGATGTCCGGGCTGGTCAACGAGTCGCTCCAAGTCAAAGAGTCGCTGCACCGCCTGATCGGCTTCCGCCGGTCGCTCCTGGGCCTCGACGAAGAAAAACCCGCCCCGCCCAACCGCAACGCCAACAGCGACAGCGGCAACCACCAGCCCGTCGGCGCGGGGGCGTAACTTCCCGTCTCTGGCTATACCTGAATCGCGATGACCTCTCCCCAGGATCAAGATCGCGAAACCGCGAACGCATCGACCGACTTGGACCCTCGGCGTGTCGTGATCGTGCTTTTCATCGTCGCGTGGATGGTTCTCGTTGTCCTCTGGTACACGCGCCCCGTCCGCCGTGACGCACTTCAACCGCAGCCCCTCGGCTACCGGCTCCGCGTGAACCACGCCACCGCCGACCAGTTCCGCGCCCTGCACGGCATCGGCCCGGCGCTCGCCCAGCGCATCGTCGAACACCGCGACGCCGCCGGCCCCTTCGCCGACGCCGCCGCGCTCGAAGCCGTCTCCGGCATCGGCACCCGCACCCGCGCCCGCATCGAGCCCTGGCTGAAGTTTGAGTAACGGTCGGCGCTTTCCGGGTGCCACGGGCTTTCGGTCCGTGCGAGTCCCGCATGGTCACAAAGATATTCACGGACTGAAAGTCTGTGTCACCCCGCGCCTCACCGCCGCGGCACCACCCGCGGCAACCCGTGCAACGGCCGTGGTGTGTCCGCCGAAATCTGAGCCAGCGTCCGCTTCTGCGGCGCCGGCGGCGGGCCCGGGTCGGGCGTGATCCGCACCGTCGCATCGCACGTCGCCCCGCGCTGCACGGTCAACGACCGCGCCGTCAGTTCGCCGCTGGTCCGGCTCCCCGGCTCGAGCGTGACCGTGCCGTACACCGTGGCTTTCCCCTCAAAGCGCCCGGCCGAGCTGAGCATCCCGCACGTCAGCCGTGCCGCCACCGAGCTGCTCGCGCCCAAGACCACGTGCCCCATCGTCGTCACCGCGCCCTCCACGCGCTGCGACAACTGCAGGTCGTCGAACGCCAGCGGGGCGGTGCACTTCGGGCAGCGCACCGTCACCGCGCGCCGCGACAACTCGAAGCCGTGACGACACGCCGGGCAGTAAACCTTGCGCCGCTGCGGCGGACGCGGGCCCTTGGGGTGAAACGCAACCAGCGGCGGACGCAGGGGCATGTCGGGAGATGAATGTTTGTGTGAGCGCGTCGCTCAGGGCGCACGCATCACGCACGGGTGCCACGGACTTCAGTCCGTGCCGGCCGCTCGCTTACGCGCACGGACGCAACGCCCGTCGCCCCCCGGAACACCTCGGCGTCACTCGTGCCCGGCCCCGTTGGTCACCGGCCGATGCCCGTTGCCCAGCCCGCGCGGACGCCGACGCTGCAACACCGCGTCCGCGGTTTCCCCGCTGGTCTGCACGCTCGGGCCTGCGCTGTCGCCGGCGCTCGCCGCGTCGATCAGGTCCGCCGCCGCGTCCAGCGCCCGCGGCCCGATGTGGATGCCGCCCTCGAAGTCCGCGCCGTCGGCCACGCTCAACTGCCCGGTGTACACCCGGCCCCGCATCGACGCGCCCGGCGTCAGCTCCACGCTGCGCTCGGCCACCACGTCCGCCACCGCCTGGCCCGACAGCACCAACGCGCCAGCCAGCACCATCCCCTCAATCACGGCCGACTCGGCCACCTCCAGCGTCCCGGAAACCCGCAACGTGCCCGAGAAACGCCCCTCGATCACGGCGTCGTTCTCGAGCACCAGGTCACCGCTGATCTTGCAATCCGGGCCCAGCACGGTCTGGCTGCGGTTGGCGTCCGCCATGGTTGTCGCTCCTTGCGTCTCTTCAAAAGTCTCGGAATTCGTTAACGGGAACACGGGGCAAGCCCTTCCCAACAAGCACGGCCGGCCCCTCGCCCGTCAGCCCCCGACGCCGACACGCCCGAAAACCACGGGCACACCAACGGCCGAGAACACCGCGTTTGGCATTACATCGACCACCCCCCGTTCCCGCCACACAAACGAACCGATCCCCGCTGCCAGTATCGAAACCACCACTTTTTTCGGACCCCCCTCAAAAAAGAACTGACTACAAACATTCAAGAAGCCCACGCTTTCCAAACGTGGGCCCGTCCCCCCAACCCGCCCCGGTATCCTCCCCCCATGGACCCGGCCCGCGCCAAACGCCTCCTCCAGCAACACCTCCGCACCGACGAACTCCTCGGCGTCGCCACCGTCCCCATCGACCTCGACGCCCTCGCGATCACACCGACCCCAACCTCCACCTCCAAACCGACCCCCAAGCCGAGCCCTGAGCGCAGCGAAGGGCCGGATCAAACGCGCCTTCATAAACCGACCGCGTCAACCCCCACCCCGCGCCTCACCGCCGCGCCCCCGCCCGTCCGACTCGACCCCGCCGACCCCAAACCCGACGCCCTCCGCAAACTCCGCGAAGCGCTCGGCCAGGACCAGCGCGTCCTCGACAAACTCATGCCCGGCACCCAACTCGTCTTCGGCGAAGGCGACCCCGACGCCGAGATCATGTTCATCGGCGAAGGCGCCGGCGAAGACGAAGCCCGCACCGGTCGCCCCTTCGTCGGCCGCGCCGGGCAACTCCTCGACAACATGATCAAAGCGATGGGCCTCGAGCGCGAACAGGTCTACATCACCAACTGTGTGCACTTCCGCCCGCCCGGCAACCGCACGCCCACGCCCGACGAGATCGACCTCGGCTGGCCCTACATGATCGGCCAGGTCCAGGTCGTCCAGCCCCAAGCCATCGTCGCGCTCGGCGGCACCTCCGCCAAAGCCCTGCTCAACACCTCCACCGGCATCACCCGCCTGCGCGGCCGCTGGCACACCTTCGACGCCGTGCAGAACCAACAGGGCGAACCCTTCCCGCTCATGCCCACCTTCCACCCCGCGTTCCTGCTGCGTTCCTACACCCGCGACAACCGCGCCAAGGTCTGGGCCGACCTCGTCGAGGTCCTCAAAAAGCTCGGCAAAACACCCCCCAAACGCTGACCCGCCAACCGCCCCTAAAGCCCGGAGATGGCCATCTCCGGGCTTTACCCCAAAAAACCTTCCCCTCGGCACGCCCCAGCGATACGATGCCTTGACCGTTCGGGGCTCATTTTCGCCAAGGGAGGACCGACATGCGACGTTCCGCACCGCTCGCCGCCGCACTGCTGGGCATGGTTGTCTTCGTGGCCTTCAGCGCGTCCGCGCAACTCAACTACCTCTCGCGCGACAGCTTCATCGGCTACTACGAGTTCGACGTCGACTTCAACGGCCAGACCACCTTCAGCGTCAGCGACGCCGACGGCACCAACACCGCCGAGACGTTCAACTCCCTGTTGGTCTACCCCAACGGCGGCACGCAGTTCGACGACACCACCGCCGCTCAATTCTCCCAACTGTTTGCCAACGCCATTCAGTTCGACGCCCGGGTCATCGCCGAGGAAGACGTCACCGACAACGTCTTCGGCTATTACGAAGCCGGCGCCATCAGCAGCCTCGAGGTCATCTTCCAGATCGACGAGGCCGTCGACTTCACCCTCACCGGCACGGCGTTCGACGCCGCGAGCGGCAGCGGCCCCGGCACCACCGAGGTCCTCCTCACCGGCCCGGGCATCGACTTCACCCACACCAGCGGCGTCCTCGACTTCGCCGGCACCTTCCAGCCCGGCGAGTACATCTTCGTCGCCAGCGCCGAGTCCATCGGCTACTTCAACGAAGGCGTCCTCGGCGACGACCGCTTCCGCGGCGAAGACCTCGGCTTCGACGCCCTGCTCCTGCTCGATTCCCTCGCCCCCTTCCCCGAAGGCGACTACAACGCCGGCGGACAGGTCGAACAGACCGACCTGGACTTCGTCCTCTCCAACTGGGGCGACACCGACGTCGCCGACGTCCCCGCCTGGGTCAACTTCCCCGGTCAAAACCCCTTCGACGGCCTGGTCGACCAGAACGAACTCGACGGCGTGCTCCTCAACTGGGGCGACACCACCGCCCCCGACTTCGCCGGCACCGCCGTCCCCGAACCCGCGACCCTCACCCTCGCGAGTCTGGGCACGCTCGCGCTGCGCGCCCGTCGCCGTCGTCGCAAGCCCTGAATCGACGGCCCCCGACAACCCACGCTTCAACCCAAGCCCCACATGTCCATGCGCGGCCCGCGTCGCCAGGAAATCTTCACACCTCTCCTGCCCCGGCCCCGCATCCGCATGCGGCGCTCCGTCTCTTCGTCTGCGTTGTGGAGCTCCTTACGCCCCTGCTTCACTTGTGAAAGAACACCGTGTGCGCTTCTGAGCGAGCCGGGGTGTGTCACCCCGGTTCCCGGAACCCGGCATCCGGGCCGACACGGCCCGGCTCGCTTTGGACTCGCTGCGAAACAAACCCGGGGCGGGACCGCCGTCGCGATCCAAACAAACCCCCGGCCGGCGTCGGTTTTGCAACCCGCCGTCACCGCGCTTCGGATGGGACTCACTCGGGGGGTTCCGGCGGGAGACGGCGTGCGATCGAAATCCATTCCGACCCACCCGCGTCCAAGGCCGCGTGTCATTTCACGATTAAGGAACTCAAGCCCTCACCCATCTGGCACCCACGCGGAGGCCACGCTCATCACCTGCACTTACATTTTACCCACAGGTCAAGGCGCGTCGTCGAACTACCGGGCCAACCGTGCGCAGGAACACGACACGCATCGCCCCGCACTCTCAGCCGGGACCGGGCCGGTCCCGGTCCGGACGCGGCCCGCGTCCGGTTAAACACGCAAAACACCACGCTCTCTCAACGCCGCGGTTCAACCCACCCCTCCGCACCGTCGTACCGCCAGCCGCCGTGCGACGGCAGATACACCGCCCGAAGGTGCTGCAGGTGTTCCGCGTCTTTGATGCGCTTCATGCTGCCCCCTTCCGCCAGCCAACTCCGCCGGCCGAAGCGCTCGCCCAATCGCCGGCTGACGCCTTCCTTCAACGCCTGTCGCACCGAGCGTGCTTCGACATCGTCATCCCACGACACCACCACGTGCACGTGCGTCCGCTCCGTCGCGCCGGCGTGCAGCGTCCACCCCCGCACCGCACACTTCTCGAGCAACGCTTCGAGCACCACGCGCTGCTGCGCCGCCGTCCACGTCACCGCGTCGGCCGACATCTGCGTGCGGTACCAGTCCGCCGTGTCGTCGTTCGGCGGCAACACGCCCTCGCCCCGCCGCACAAACCCCTCGGCCCGGTCGGGCATCCACGACCCGTAAGCATGAAACGTGAAATGCACCACCGGCATGCCACGACCTTACCGCAACCCATGGAGTCTGCGCGGCCGCCCACATTTCACCCGCACCGATCGTTTCTCATTCAGCCGGGACCGGGCCGGTCCCGGACGGACGCCCCGCGTCCGGCAACCCGCCGCCCGACCCACCCGACCTCAACCCCGCCCCGCGCCGCGGTCAAGCCCGCCGGGAGCCGCCGGCTCCCGGTCCGGAACCGGCCCGGTTCCGGCTAACCGACAGGCGCTCATGCCCGCTCGGCCCGCAGCTCAGGTGTCCACGGCGTGGGCAGTTCGTACGCGTCGGTAATGACGAGTGCCCGCGAGGGTTGGGTCAGGCTCCGTCTTCAATTTGCGCAGGCGATTCAGGCTGCGCGGGCTCAACCGGGTCACGGTGGACGTTCCCGGCGCGGCGGACGATGGTCAGGCAGAGGAAGATGATGGCGCACACCAGAAAGAAGAACGCCGCCAACGCTGCGATGACAGCGGTCCCTAAGAATCCCAACGCGGCCGGGTCTTTCGTCGTCTCGGTGAGGTAGCCGTAATAGCCGGCGTATCCAGCACTCAAGACGGTGATCACGACCGACAACGCCAAGCCGATGTCAAAGCCTGTCGTGCTCAGTTGGGACTCTTTTTTGGATGGGGCGCCGTTCAGGGTTTATCTCCGAGCACTGGGGGTTCTGCTTCGTGGCACCCGGCAAAGTCAATCACATTTTTGAATGAGATACAGCAAGTTGTGGTGCGAATTGTTCGACTATCAATCGGACGCACTCATGAAACCACTCAGGTGCGGTCGGGCTAATCACGACTTCTTCAAGAGTTCCCACAACACTGAGTGGGAGTGTGAGACTGCGGGGGCACTTGTCCAGATATTCCAGCCTAAGCATTCGATCATTGTTAGATGCTTTGATAGGGTCAATATCCCAAACGACAAGTCGGCATTCTTGTTCGTGATGGAAAAAATGCCGCTTATGCATGGCAGGCATGATTGAGTTCCGAATAGGGAAATTAGGGTCTTCAGGATCGACGTATGTCACCATGCCAATCATTACGCGCGAATCAAAAGCATCTACCAGTTTTGAATATCGAGTTTTTATGGCTACGCCAGTTTGACCGCCATAAATGCGCCAGTGAGCGGCCGATTCGTGTTGCTGTAGACACCAGCAGCTAACGTAAAGTGTGGCGCGCATGAGGTTTGTTGTTAGTTCAAAGGAAGCGATCTTACCCAAGTCATACTTTTCGCCGATCTGCTTTTTCAGATCTTCGAGAACGGCTTGCTGTGTGGCCAAGGGGATCGTCCCCTCATGCTTGTCTTCTAGATTTCCAAGTTGGCAAAAGTGCAGTTCGGATTTTGCGAGCAACATTGTTAGTTTCGGAAGATCCATGTAGCGCCAAACAAACGAGGTTGTGTCTGATGGTTGGGGGAATGCGGGATGGTCTGTAATTGCCGCCATAGTTGTTGCCGAGATAGCAGAACGGCGGAACCGCTTTCGCGGGCCCGCCGTGTGAGGGGTTACTTCGAGATGTGCCCGGAATGGTTCATGTTTAGTAGTCCATGTCGTCCATGTCGTGGCCGCCGGCGGGCTTCTTCTTTTCCTTGATCTCGGTGATGACGGCGTCGGTCGTCAACAACAGGCCGGCGATGGAGGCGGCGTTCTGGAGGGCGATGCGTTCGACCTTGGTGGGGACGAGGATGCCGTCCTTGATGAGGTCGGTGTAGTTGCCGGTGATGGCGTTGAAGCCGAGGTTGGCGCCCTTGCCGTCTTCGACTTCCTTGCAGACGACCGAGCCGTCGTAGCCGGCGTTGGCGGCGATCTGCTTGATGGGGGCGGAGACGGCGCGTTTGACGATGTCGACGCCGATCTGTTCGTCGCCGGTGGTCTTGACCTTGTCCAGGGCCTTGCGGGCGCGGAGGACGGCGCTACCACCACCCGGGAGGATGCCTTCTTCGACGGCGGCACGGGCGGCGTGCATGGCGTCTTCGACGCGGGCCTTCTTTTCCTTCATTTCGGACTCGGTGGCGGCGCCGACGTTGATCTGGGCCACGCCGCCGGCGAGTTTCGCGAGGCGCTCCTGGAGCTTCTCGCGGTCGTAGTCGCTGGTGGTGTTGTCGATCTGGTTGCGGATCTGGTTGATGCGGCCCTTGATGTCGGCGGTCTTGCCGGCGCCTTCGATGAGGGTGGTGTTGTCCTTGTCGATGACGATCTTCTTGGCGCGGCCGAGGTCGGCGAGCTCGAGTTTTTCGAGGTCGATGCCGAGCTCTTCCATGATGGCGCGGCCGCCGGTGAGGGTGGCGATGTCCTCCATCATGGCCTTGCGGCGGTCGCCGAAGCCCGGGGCCTTGACGGCGGCGATCTTCAGGACGCCGCGCAGGCGGTTGACCACGAGGGTGGCGAGGGCTTCGCCGTCGATGTCCTCGGCGATGAGCAGCAGCGCCCGGCCGGACTCGGCGACCTTGCCGAGGATGGGGATGAGGTCCTTGGCGGAGCTGATCTTCTTTTCGTGGACAAGGACGTAGGCGTCTTCGAGGACGGCCTCCATGCGGGCCTGGTCGGTGACGAAGTGGGGGCTGAGGTAGCCCTTGTCGAACTGCATGCCTTCGACGAGCTCGACGTTGGTGTCGAGGGACTTGCCCTCTTCGACGGTGATGACGCCGTCCTTGCCGACCTTGTCCATGGCCTCGGCGATGATGTTGCCGATGGTCTCGTCGTGGTTGGCGGCGCAGGAGCCGACCTGGGAGATCTCGCCCGAGTTGGCGACCTTCTTGGAGTCGCTGGCGAGCTGGTCGACGATGGCGGCGACGGCCTTGTCGATGCCGCGCTTGATCTGCGTGGCGTTGGCGCCGGCGGTGATGTTCTTGAGGCCTTCGGCGAAGATGGCCTCTGCGTAGACGGTGGCGGTGGTGGTGCCGTCGCCGGCGTCCTTGGACGCTTTGGACGAGACCTCCTTGACCATCTGGGCGCCGATGTTTTCGACGGCGTCTTCGACTTCGATTTCCTTGGCGACGGTCACGCCGTCTTTGGTGACGGTGGGCGAGCCGAAGGATTTTTCGATGACGACGACGCGGCCGGACGGGCCGAGCGTGGTCTTGACGGCGCGGGAGAGTTTCTGGACGCCGCGGAGGATGGCCTGGCGGGCGTCGTTGTCGAACTTGATGGATTTGGCGGGCATGGGGGCTCCTTTGGAGCAGTGATCAGTGGTGAGTGATCAGTGGTTAGTGCGGACAAGACAAGCGGCACGGTTGCCGCGGCGAATACGGAAAAGGGATCTTGGGTTGCGGAACACTGGCCACTGGTCACTGACCACTGACCACTGGTTTGGCGTCAGCCAACCACCGCGAGGACTTCGTCTTCGCCGAGGACGATGTAGTCTTCGCCGTCGAGCTTGATTTCGGTGCCGCCCCATTTGCCGAGGATGATGGTGTCGCCTTCCTTGACCTGGAAGTCGATCTTCTTGCCGTCGTCGTTGACCTTGCCGGTGCCGACGCGGACGACCTTGGCCTGCTGGGGTTTTTCCTTGGCGGATTCGGGGAGGAAGATGCCGGACGCGGTTTTCTCTTCGGCGTCGACACGCTTGACGAGGATCTTGTCGCCGAGGGGTTTGATTTTCATCGCTTCAAATGCTCCGTGAAAAAAGGGTGAGAGAGTGGGTTGAGAGTGGGTTGAACGAAAACGTGATCCGGCCCTTCGTCGCGTTGCTCCTCAGGGCACGGCTTAAGGTCAAGAGTTGGGATTTGAACTTCCGGGGGTGGGGGGGGGCCAGGTGTTGTTGTGGTGGCGTTCGAGGATGCGCTGGATGGCGCTGAGGAGGGTGTTGAGTTGGACGGGGCGGTTGATGACGGCGAAGGCGCCGAGGCGGAGGGCCTGGTTCAAGAGGCGCTGCGCCTGGCGCGGGGGCATGGGGGCGTTGATGACGATGGTGGGCGGGGTGGCGTCGAGCCGGCGGAGGACTTCGAGGAGCCAGAGCCCGGACGCGGGGGGCGCGAGGTTGGCGGGCACCCCGGACCCCGCAGAAGTGGTGTTGCCTGCGCTTCCGGGGGTGCCGGCGGGGGTGGCGAGGTCGACGACGACGGCGTGGAAGCGGGTGGCGCGGGTGGCGTCGAGCGCCTCGGCGGTGGAGCCGGCGACGCGGGCGTGGATGCCGAAGGGCTGGAGCAGGCGGGGGACCTGGCGGGTCCAGTGCTCGTCGGGGTGCTCGCGGTCCTGGGTGAGCAGGACGTTGAAGCGTGGGCCGGCGGGCGCGGGCGGGGTGCCGAAGGCGTGGGGTTGGGGCGCGGGGCCGGCGGCGTCCAGCTCCTGCTGGAAGCGTTCATCGGCGTCGAGATGCGGGCGCAGCGGCGTCACGGTGCCGAGAATGAGGCAATGCGTGTGCCGGGGCGCGCGGGGCACGAGGTCGATGTAAATTGCTCATATGGAGACACTTACGGGATATTTGCCGCGAAATTGTCTTCAGATGGACTGTCGAAAGGCTCCGCGGAGGCGGCGGGCGTGTGTCGATATGGCAGGCGACCCGGACCTTCGCTTTGCTCAGGTCCGGCTTGGATGAGGGCGGGGAGTTGTTGCAAACGGGCGGATCACTCTGATCGCTCACCCCCAACGGAACACGGCGTCGCCCTGGGTGGGGAAGGCGAAGGGTTCCTGCTGCATCTGGAGGTCGAAGGTCAGGGTGGCATCGACGGGCGGCCCGGTGAAGCTGCCGGTGAAGGGGGCGGCGTAGCCGGGCTCGGGGGAGGCGGCGACGGCGAGGTGGCGGTTGGAGACGGCCAGGCCGATCGTGGGGTCGTAGCCCTTCCAGCCGCCGCCGGGGAGGTAGACCTCGGCCCAGGCGTGGAGTTCGCGTTGGTCTTCGCCGACGGCGTCGTAGGCGTAGCCGGACACGAAGCGCGCGGCCAGCCCGACGACGCGGCAGGCGTCGACAAACAGCACGGCGGCGTCGCGGCACGAGCCGCGCTCCGCGGCGAGGGTCTGGGCGGGCGGCCGGGGCATGCCGTCGGGGCGGTATTCGTATGCGATGCGGCGGTGCAGTTCGGTCGTGAGTTCCCAGAGGAAGCCGAGGGTGCCGGGCCCGCTGCGTTGCAGGATGTCGCGGACCATGTCGTCGATGGCGGGGTCGGGCGTTTCGCGCTGGCGGTAGTGCAGGGCGGCGTGGCCGACGGCGGGGGCGTAGGTCACGGGGACTTTTTCGACGCCGGGGTCGACGATGACGAAGTCGAAGGCGTTTTCACAGAGGGCATCGACGACGGACTCGGCGGTGAGTTCGAGTCGGTCGTGTTCGTTCTCGAACCAGAACCAGTGGCAGAGGTTGCCGTACAGGTCGCTGCAGCAGGCGTGCCGGGCGGGCCTGGGTTTGCAGTGGAGGGTGAGGGAGACGAGGCGCTGCTGGGCGTCGGTGCGGGGCTGGAGGCGGACGGTGGTCTGGTGCAGGCTGACCGGCGCGGTGTAGGCGTAGCGGGTGACGTGGCGGACGTGGTAGCGCTGGGCGATGGCGGGGTCGGTAGTCACGATGTCGCTGCGGGCGTGCCTTTGGGTTCGGACGGCTCCGCCTCCTCGCGGTCGCGTGGCTGGAAGAAGGCGGCGTTGACGGCGTCGCCGATCTGGTTGAGCCGGGTCTGGAAGCCGTCGAGGTATTCGTGCATGCCCTGGCCGATGACCTCGTCGATGGTGGCGTATTCGAGGTCGCTCTGGAGCTGGCCGAGGCGTCGGCGGACGAGGTTGGGGGAGTGGTGGGCGTCGTCGCCGCGGATGCGGGTGAGGGCGCGGGCGGCGCGGTAGAGGCAGAAGGCCATGGAGCGGGGGAAGTCGCGGTTGAGGACGAGGAAGTCGGCGACGTTGCGCGGCGTGATCGGGCCGTACGTCTGCCGGTACATCTCCAGGGCGTCGGTGGAGTGGAGCAGGGCGCGCCACTGGATGACATCGAGGTTGGAGCCGACATCTTCGGGGGTGGGCAGGAGCAGGAAGTACTTGACGTCGAGGATGCGGGAGGTGTTGTCGGCGCGTTCGAGCATGCGTCCGAGCTGGGCGAAGTCCCAGCCGAGCGTGCGGGACATGGCGTTGTCGGTGATGGCGGTGAAGAGCATGGCGGTGCGTTTGGCGCCGCGGTAGAAGTGGTGGCTGAGGAACTCGGGCTGCGCGTTGCGCATGACGTGGTAGAGCTCGTTGACCTGCTCCCACATCTCGGTGGTGATGGTCTCGCGGACGGTGCGGGCGTTCTCGCGGGCGGCGGCGACGCAGGAGAAGATGGAGTTGGGGTAGTCGGGGTCGAGGGTGAGGAAGTGGAGCACGTTGTCGCGCGTCGGCTCCTTGTACCGTTCGATGAAGGCTTTTTCCGCGCCGGCGATGCTGACCAGCGGCATCCACTGGGCGTTGATCCCGCCGGTGCGGTCGAGGGTGAGTTGGAGGTTGACGTCGATGAACCGGGCGGTGTTCTCGGCGCGCTCGACGTACCGGCTCATCCAGTACACGGTGTTAGCGACGCGGGCGAGCATCGGGGCGGTCATGCGTCACCCCCGCCGGTCGACTGGGACTGGCTCTGCGACATGCCCGGCGGGGCGAAGTCGGCCCGGAACGGCGAGGGGTCGACGACCCACGTGTCCTTCGTGCCGCCGCCCTGCGAAGAATTGACGATCAGCGAGCCCTCGCGCAGCGCGACGCGGGTCAGCCCGCCGGCGATGACGTGGCAGCCCTGCGACCCCATGAGGATGTACGGCCGAAGGTCGACGTGACGCGGCGCAATGGCTTCGTCGCAGATCGTCGGGACCGTCGAGAGCGACAGCACGGGCTGAGCGATGAAGTTGGCCGGGTCGGCCTGGATGTCGGCGGCGGCTTTGTCGAGCGTCTCCTGCGAGGCGTGCGGCCCGATGACGATGCCCTTGCCGCCGGCCTCGTGCGCGGGCTTGACCACCAGCTCGGCCAGGTTGGCCAGGACGTGCTGCCGGTCCTTTTCACGGGCGCAGAGGAACGTGTCGACGTTCTGCAGGATCGGATCCGTGTCGAGGTAGAACCGGATCATGTCGGGCACGAAGGCGTAGATGACTTTGTTGTCGGCGATGCCCGTGCCCGGGGCGTTGGCGATGGCGACCCGGCCCTTTCGGTAGACGTCCATGATGCCCGGCACCCCGAGCATCGAGTCGGGGCGGAACGCCTTGGGGTCCAGGAACGCGTCGTCGATGCGGCGGTAGACCACGTCAACGCGCGAGAGCCCGGCGGTGGTGCGCATCTGCACGTAGCCGTCATGCACGATCAGGTCCGAGCCCTGCACCAGCGGCACGCCCATCTGCTGCGCGAGGTACGCGTGCTCGAAGTACGCCGAGTTGTAGATGCCCGGCGTCATCACCACGACGCACGGCCGATCGACCGCGTCGTGGGCCAGGCTCTGCAGCGTCTGCAGCAACTGGTCGGGGTAGTCATCGACGCTGCGGACGTTGAGCTCGCCGAAGACGTGCGGGAAGGTCTGCTTGAGCACGCGCCGGTTTTCGAGGACGTACGACACGCCCGAGGGGCAGCGGAGGTTGTCTTCGAGGACGCGGAACTCGCCCTGGCGGTCGCGGACCAGGTCGATGCCGGAGATGTGGCACCACACGTCGCCGGGCGGGCGGATGTTGCGGCAGGCGGCCCAGGTCGGCTGGTTGAGCTCGACGAACTGCTCGGGGACGACGCCTTCCTTGATGATGCGTCGTTCGTGGTAGACGTCTTCGACGAAGTGGTTGAGCGCGGTGATGCGCTGGATGAGGCCCTGCTCGAGGCGGTCCCACTCGGCGCCGGGGATGATGCGGGGGACGACGTCGAAGGGGATGATGCGTTCGGTGTTGGCGGGGTCGTCGCCGTTGCCGTAGACGCTGAAGGTGATGCCGGCCTCGAAGAGCGCGGACTCGGCGGCGGCCTGCTTTTTGACCAGTTCGCCGTCGGGCAGGGTGGCGAGGCGGCGTGACAAGGCCTCGGCCGCGGGGCGCGGGCGGCCGTTTTCGGTGATCAGCTCGTCGAAGGCGTCGGCGAGGCGGTAGGGTTGGAGTCTCATGCCGGGCAAAAGAGATGCGGGGCCAGCAGGCGGTCTATCCCGCGTTCGCATTCTAGCACATGCAGCGCGACACCCCGTCGCAAACACAACCGGGCACTGAAAGCAAAGTGAACGACGACCCACAACCGGCGTGGCGACTGTGCGCCGGTAAACTCCACGGATGCAGGACCGGACCGATCCGGACACGACGGTGGCGGCGCTGGCGGCGCGGTTCGGCGGGCACGCGGTGGGCGAGGCGGATCGGCGCATCCGCCGGTGCGCAACGCTGCCCGACGCCGACGCGGAGGCGTTGTCGTTCCTGGCCAACCCGCGCTACGTCGAACCGGCGCTCGAGAGCGCCGCGGGGTGCGTGCTTCTGTCCGCCGACCACGCCGCGCGTTTCGAAGGCCGGACGCTGTGGGTCCACGACGACCCGTACTTCGCGTTCCGTCAGGCGATGACGGTGCTGCACGGGTTCCGCCCGTTGCCGCCGGTGGGGATCGACGCGCAGGCGTGGATCGACGACACGGCCGAGGTCGGCGAGTTGTGCACGATCCGGCCCGGCGCGTATGTGGCCCGCGGCGCGAAGATCGGTCGGCGCGTCACGCTGTACCCGAACGTCTACGTCGGCAAGCAGGCGGTGATCGGCGACGACTGCGTGCTGCACCCGGGCGTGTGCGTGTACGACGGCTGCGTGCTGGGCGACCGCGTCGTGCTGCACGCCAATACGTCCATCGGGCAGGACGGCCTGGGCTACGCGACGGCCAAAGCGCCCGAAGACGACGAAGTGAGGCACCACAAGATCCCCTGCGCCGGCAACGCGGTTGTGGAAGACGACGTCGAGATGGGCGCGTGCTGCGCCATCGACCGTGCGACGCTGGGCTCGACCGTGATCGGCCGGGGCACGAAGTTCAGCGACCACGTGGTGATCGGGCACGGCTGCACGATCGGGCCGCACAACCTCTTCGTCGCGGGCGTGGGCGTCGCGGGCAGCGTCACCACCGGCGCGTATGTGGTGATGGGTGGGCAGGTCGGCGTCGCGGGGCACCTGACCCTCGGCGACGGGGCGAAGATCGCCGCCAGCAGCAAGGTCATGCACGACGTCCCGCCGGGCGAGTCGTGGGGCGGCACGCCCGCGCAGCCGTTGACGCAGACCAAGCGACTGCTGCTGCAGCAACAGCGACTGCCGGAACTCGCCGCGGTGGTGAAGCGGCTCGAGCGGCAGGTCGGGGCGTTGGAAGCCCGGTTCGACACGGGCCACGCATGACGCATGCGCTGTCGCGGGGGTCGCGAAAGTTATGGTTGGGGTTTGACGAAACGCCCGCGGGCGTCAGTGCTCGAGGAAGGCCGTCTCGGCGACGTACGGGCTGGTGGTGGTCGCCATGATGCGTTCGGCGCGGGCCTGGCGGTCGCGCGGCACGGGCCACACCGCGGATGCGCGTTCGTCCGGGTTGGCCACGCGGTCATGGACGTAGCTGGGCTCGACGTTGACCATGGCCCGGGGCTTGCCCATGCAGCCGGCCAAAAACGCCACGCTCGCCGCGGCGGCCAGAGCGGGGAGCATCCGGCGGCGGCCGAGCGGGTGGCGGGCGTTTCGTTGGGCGTGGTTCACGGCGGGTCCTCCCCGGGATGCGTGGCGTCGGGCCGGTCGGGCGTTCTCCGCGGGCCGGGTTGATCGGCGGCCGGCGCGGTTGGACAATCCCCCTGCTGGATCCTGGTCCTTCCCCGACTCCGGTGAACCGTGCATAACGCCGTGCCGCGGGTCGCCACGACTTGAGCCGTAAGCGTTCGATGGCCGCGACGCCGCCCGCACAACCCGCACTGTTTGCCCAAGGCCCCGCGGTTTCGTCGGACGGACCCGCCGTTTCGTCGCGCCGGCGCGCCGTGTCGCGTTCGGGGCCGCGCGGGTCGGTGTGCGTGCTGGGCTCGGGGTCGGGCGGCAACGCGACGCTGATCCGCCGCCGCGCGGTGGACGGGACGGAGGAACTGGTCATGGTCGATGCGGGGTTCGGCCCGCGCAGCACGGCCCGGCGGATGGCCCAGGCCGGCGTCGACCTCGCGCAGCTCCGCGCGGTGTGCGTCACGCACTTCGACACGGACCACTTCCGCCCGCGGTGGTGTTCGGTGCTGGCGGACCTGGGCGTGCGGGTGTTGTGCCACCACTGGCACCTGCCGATGCTGGGCCGGTGCGAGGGCGCGGCGCGGCTGTTCGACGCGGGCCTGGTCGAGCCGTTCGAGCACGGCCCGGCGGTGCGCGTCGCGCCGGGCGTCACCGCCACGACCGTGCGCTGCCAGCACGACCGCCAGGGCACGACTGCGTACCGGTTCGAGGTTGCCGGCGGCAGTGTCGGCTACGCGACGGACCTGGGCCACGTCCCGGGCGAGTTGGTCGAACGCTTCGCGGGCGTGGACGTGCTCTGCCTCGAGAGCAACTACGACCACCACATGACCATCCACAGCCCGCGCCCCAGCTTCGTGAACCGGCGCAACCTCTCGGACAGCGGGCACCTCAGCAACGATCAGGCGCTCGCGGCGGTGCAGGCCATCGACGCCGCGGACCCGCGGAACGCGCCGCGGAACATCGTGCTGCTGCACCGCTCGTCGCAGTGCAACCACCCCACGAAAGTGCGTCGGTGTTTCGAACAGGACGCAACGATGAAACGCCGGGTGATCCAGACGCATCAACGCCGCCGGACGCGTTGGATTACGGTGCGTGCGGTGCCGGCGGTTCGGCGTTGCCAGCTCCCGCTTCCGATGTGCTTAGCGCGGGTCGCCTGAGCGATCCGCGCTGATCGAGGTGTCGCCACACGCTGGGGTGGATCGATGCTCCGCACTCGGGGCAGGTTTTCCCGCCCGCGGCGACCGTGCCCCGCAGGTCGTAGGCGCAGTCAAGGCATTGACCGCGCTGAAGCGTGCTCAGAACGTGGCGGTAGTTCTTCCGCGCCGCGGCGAAATACAGTGCCCACACCACCATGACAAGGCCCGCCGCCACGACCAGCACCGCAGGTCTTTCGGGGCCGTACACCTCTGTGGTCAGCCAGATGAACAGCAAAGTCAGTACGACCGCGAAGGGTCCGAGCCAGCGCGACCACTTCCAGTCGGGGTGTTGCAGTTGTCGAACGCGCACGGGACGCGACTGTAAGTCACCCGGCCTCGGCGTGGAACACCGGGACGTCGAACGCGATGGCGACGTACCGGGCGTCGCCGTGCGAGAGGCAGCGCACCACGCGGGCGTCGGCCAGGTCGTCGGCCAGGAGCAGGGCGGTGTCGCGGCGCGGCGGGATGCCCACGCGCAGCGGCTGGCCGATCGGGAACCCGCGGTCGTGTTCGACGCGCAGCAGGACGCCGCCGGCCGAGGCGTCGACGCCCTCGGCGTGGTAGGTCCGCCCGGTCGCGTCGCAGCGGAGCTTCACCGGGCGGTCCAGCGCGTGTCGGCGGAAGCGTCGGCGGTCCGGGCCGGTGGCGGGGCCGCCGGGCATGAGTCCGTCGGGGTCGGGGGCGTAGCGCAGGTTCATGGCCGGCCTATCGGGCCGGCCGGGAGAACCTTCGCAATCGAGGCCGCGCTCGGAGTTACCGGACGCGCACACCCGCCCGCCCGCGCGGACCGATGAACCTCCGGGGTGGTTTGTATGCGGGGCGTATTCCGTTCGGTTCCTGTTTGCGCTTTGTGGAATCGGCCGTAGCGCCGCGCGTAGTGTCAGATGTGGGAGGTGCGTGAAGGTCACGCCGTTCTGTCGATCCTCGCGAATGGAATTCGAGCCCGCCGTGACCCAAAAGTCGAACCTTTTTCTCCAGCGGGTGCGTCCCGTTCTTGAGACCGGCGACGCCGAAGCGTTGGCGTACGAGTTGCGTTCGCATTACGAGCCGGCCGACTTCCGTGCGTTTTTGAGCGACCCCTGCCCGGACGTGCGGCAGACGGCGGCGCTGTGCCTGGGATTGGTGGGGCGCTGCTGCGCGGTGGCGCTGCTGGCCAAGGCGTTGCTGGACAAACAGCCGACGGTGGCGCACACCGCCGAGCACGCGCTGTGGAGCGTGTGGTTCCGGCTGGGGAACGATCGATCGCTGGGCGTGTTTTCGGAGGGCGTCGAGCTGATCGCAGCAGGCCGTTACGAAGAAGCGCTGGCCGCGCTGGAGCGGGCGATCGAGCTGGACCCGGACTTCGCCGAGGCGCGGAATCAGAATGCGATGGCGCTGTTCCTGCTGGAGCGCTACGAGGAGGCGATCCGTCGTTTCGAAGAAGCGGTTTCGCTGATGCCGTGCCATTTCGGCGCGATCGCGGGGATGGGGCACGCGTATGTGCAACTCGGGCGGGTGGACAAGGCGTTGGCGTGTTATCGGAGGGTCCAGGCGCTGCACCCGACGATGGACGACCTGCAGGAACACATCCGCCGGCTGGAACGGCGGGGCCGGGCGTGTGCGGCCGCACACGAGCCCGCGGCGACCGGGGGACCCGATCTGGATACGCCGCGCTTAGACGTCTGAAAAACCCTTGTTCATCTTGGCGCAAGGCGGCGTTCGGCCGATATCTACGGAGTCGGAGCGTCGCTGTTTTTCGAGGGTCATTTGACTGAAAGCGATTTCATTCCGGATGGCCGTGACGCGGCCGCGCCGCCGGGTTTTGTGCTGGCGCTGGCGCGGGCGGTGCAGGCCGCGCGCCTGTACGAGCCGGCGCACCCGCTGGTCGGCGGGCAGGTCGCGGCCGCGGTGAAGCAACTCCACACGCCCGGCGGCGAATGGATGATCGGCGTGGGGGCCGGCTGTCTTTTTATCGATGCGACCGAGTTCGACGCGCCCGAAGAGCTTCGCCTGCTGGCCGAGGCGTGGCACCACCTGGATGTGGGCGTGGTGCGGGTGAGTGCGTCGGCCGGCGAGGCCGACCTCCGCGGCGCGGTGGCGGCGTGGGCCGAAGCCCTTCAGCACAAGACCGTGGATGTCCGCGACCTGGTGGACCGCGTCGCGTCGCGCAGCGGTGGGGCGGTGACCTGCGTGCCGCTGGATTACGACCGCATCCGGGTTCAGGACGCGTCGGATCGAAGAGAGGCTTCCGGCGGCCGGGCGTTTACCTGGAACGCGCTGGTCGAAAGTTTGCTGGACCCATCGGGCAACGAACACGACGGGCAAGAACAGCTCCAGGCGGCGGCGCGGTGGATCGGCCAGGAAGCCGGCCGCGACGCGGACGGAACGATGCGCCTCTTGCACGACCGGCTTCACCGTGCGGCGCAGACGGTCAACGCGCAGCCCGACGACGCACAGCAGGCCGAGAAGCTCGCGCGGATCAGCTCCTTTGTCGAGACCTTGACGCCGGCGTTGCGGAAGGCGCTGCTGGACGCGGCACCGTCGGCGCTGGCCGACACGCTGCCCAACGCCGACGGGCCGCCGGAGGCGGTGTTGTCCGCGCTCGCGGCGCTCGACGGGAACTTGACGCAGGCGACGCGTCAGTCGCTGCTGATGTGCGCCAAACTCGCGGCGCTCGGGGCCGGTCAGGAACGCAATCAGGGGGAAAGCACCGGTGAAAGCGACGACGAAACAGGCGTGGGCGCGTCGCTTCAGGAACTGCTGACCCAACACGACCCCACCGACTACACCCCGCCGGACTACCTCCGGCAACTCGAGCAGGTGGCGACGGACGCGGCGGTCGGCGAAGCGACGGCGTGGTCGCGGCGTCACGGCGAGGCGTTCGCCGGGCCGGTGCTGCGCCTGCACGCGGCGCACATCGCGATCCACCTGACCGAGACGTATGTGGACGATGCGGGCCCGTGCCCCGAGCCGATGTCGTTTCTGGCGCGGGCCGCGGAGGACCTCGTGGCCAACGGCTCGTTGCCGTCGGTGGCGGCGGCGGTGCGTGCGGCCCAGACGCGGCTCACGCGCGGCGGGGCCGAACCGGTGCTGGAGGCGGCGCGCCTGTTTCTGGAGCGCGCGGGCCGTGCGTTCGACGATCCGGGGGTGCTGGATCGCTTGCTCGAAGACGGCGGGTCGGCGACGGACGTCGGGACGCTGCTGCGTCTTTCGCCGCCGGAAATGCTCGTGGACGCCGCCCGGCGCGCTGTTTCCGAGACCGCGCCCCAGAGCGTGCGGTCGCTGCGCGACGCGCTCCGCAGCCTGGGACCGGCCGCGTTGGAACCCGCGGTCGGTCAGCTCCGCGTCGAGGACCCGGCACGTCTGCCGCGGCTGGTCGAACTGTTGGGGCCGATGCCGTTCAAGATGGCGACGCGCTGGCTGGGCACGCAACTGACGCAGAACGATCCGTCGGGGCGCGCGGCCGCCTTCGCCGCGCTGTTCGCCGGCAGCCCGACATGGCCGGCCGACGCCGCCGAGACGCTCCTGAACCACCCCGACCGCGACATCCGCGACATGGCCCTCGAGCGGCTGCTCGGCCAGGACGACGACGCGTCGCAGGCGGTGCTGGGGCGCGTTCTGGGTGGACAATTCGAAGACGGCGTGCCCGAACCCGCCTTGATCGACCGCGTCGCCACGGTCCTGCTGTCGCGCGGCGACGCGGGGGTCGAGGCGCTGGCCGGCGCGCTCAAGCAACTCAGCGGCGTGTTCCACCCGCGGCGCAGCCGCTGCGCCGCACAGATCGCGGACCACATGGCGAAGTCCGGTCACGCCGACGCGGTAGGCGCGGCGCGGCGGTGGTCGCGTTCGGCCGCGGCGATCTGGGCACGCGGCCGACGGTCCGCGCCGGAAGCGGATCGGGGGCGCGCCGCGTGACGCCGACGCCCCGCCTGACCCCGGCCCTGGCCAAACGCGTCGAAGCGGCGCTGCTGTCCCTGCAGTCTGCGCTGCTGGGCCGGTCGCTCTACGGTCCGGAGCACGCGACGCTGCGCGACCACCTCGCCCACGCCGCGCAAGGGTTGGACGAGGTGCTGCAGGCCGCCGGTCCGTTCCGCGTCGTGCAGATCGACGACCGCGTCGTGGTGGGCAGCCACCGGCTCGAAGGCTCACCGCGTCTGGTCGGCGGGTTGTTCAAAGTTTTGCGCCGACACTCGGCCGACGGGTTCGCCGTCAAACCGGGCGTGGACAGCGCCGAACTCCAGGCATTGCTCGACCGGCTCGACGACACGGCCGAGGACCACGAGACGACGGCGAGCGCAAGCCGGCACGACCATGTTTCGACCCACGTGCAACTGCTGCGCCTCGACGCCGAGGAAGTTGAACCCGACGCCGACGCTCCGGTCACCGTTTTGCAGACCCGGCAGACCGTCGGCGACCTCGCGCCGGTGTGGACCGGCATCGCCGAGGGACGGGACCTGGACCCCGCACAGCTCGGCCGGCTGATCGACCAGATCAGCACCGCCGCGCGGCTGGACGGCCGGGCCATGCTCCCGCTCGCCGACCTCAAGAGCCACGACGAATACACCTACGTCCACGCGGTCAACGTCGGCATCCTTGCCGGCGGGCTCGCCCAGGCCGTCGGGCTTCCGGCGCACACCGCCTACGACCTCACGCTCGCGGCCGTTCTCCACGACGTGGGTAAAAGAGAGATCCCGCTCGACGTGCTCAACAAGACCGGCAAGCTCGAGGAGCACGAGCTGCGCATCATGCGCCGCCACCCCGTCGATGGCGCCCGGGCGCTGTTCGACATGCCCGGCATCCCCGAGGTCGCGCCCGTCGTCGCCTTCGAGCACCACATCTACCGCGACGGCAGCGGCTACCCGCACGTCCGCCCCGGTTACACCCCGCACGTCGCCAGCCAGATCGTCCAGGTCGCCGACATCTTCGACGCGCTGCGCACCGACCGGCATTACCGCAAGGCGTACTCCGTCGAGCGGGCGAGGAGCATCATGATCGAGGGCGAAGGCGATCAGTTCGACCCGGACCTGCTCTCGGTGTTCTTCGAGCGCGTCGTCACGCATTCGGCGCGGGATCAAGACGCCGCGCCGCGCTGCGCCGCGTAATCCCGCGTCGCTGACGCGCCGACTCATCGCCCCATTCCACGGTCACTTTGCCGGTATCCTGCCCGGCGATGAAGTATGTGCTCATCATCCCCGACGGCGCGGCCGACTTCCCGCTCGACGAGCTCGACGGCCACACGCCCCTCGAGGCCGCCGACACCCCCAACACCGACCGCCTCGCCGAGCACGCGCGCCTCGGCACCGTCGCCACCACGCCCGACGGCATGGCCTGCGGCTCCGACGTGTGCACCATGGCGCTGCTGGGGTACGACCCGCGCAAGTACCACTCCGGCCGCGCCCCGCTCGAAGCCGCCGCGCTGGGCATCGAGATGGCCGCCGCCGACTGGGTCTTCCGCGTCAACCTGGTCACCGTCGTGGACGGCAACATGGATGACCACTCCGCCGGGCACATCAGCTCCGCCGAGGGCTCGCGACTCATCCGCGAGTTCGCCGAGGTCTTCGAGGAAGACGGGCTGATCTTTTATCCCGGTGTTAGTTACCGCAACATCATGCGCGACCTGGCGGAGGCCAACACCGGCCGCGACTGGGGCGACCTCGAAACCACGCCGCCGCACGACATCCTCGGCCAGCCCATCCGCAAACACCTGCCGCTCGGCGGCCCGCACGCGAAGATGCTCCAACGCCTCATCGCCGAGAGCGAAATCTTCCTCGCCCAGCACGAAATCAACACCACGCGTTCGGAGATGGGCGAGCTGCCCGCGACCCACCTCTGGCCCTGGGGCCAGGGCCGACGCCCGGACATGCCCAGCTTCCGCAGCCGCTTCGGCATCAACGGCGCGATGATCACGGCGGTGGACCTGCTCGCCGGCATCGCCGCCTACGTTGGGTTCGACCGCCTCGACGTGCCCGGGCAGACCTCGTACCACGACAACGACTACGCCGCGACCGGCCGGCACGCCATCGCCGCGCTCGACCACTACGACCTGGTCGTCGCCCACGTCGAAGCGCCCGACGAGGCGTCCCATGCCGCCGACGCCGCCACCAAAGTCGCCGCCATCGAGGCCATCGACCAACACGTCATTGGCCCGGTCCACGAAGCGCTCACCGACCGCGGCGAGCCGTGGCGCATTCTGATGCTCCCCGACCACTACACCCGCGTCGAGACCCGCCTGCACGAGCCCACCCCGCCGCCGTTCCTCATGGCCGGGCACAAGGTCGGCGGCGTCGTTCGGCGCCCGTTCACCGAGGCGTCCGCCCAGCAGTCCGATCTGCACATCGACCGCGGCCACGAGCTGATGGAGTTTTTCCTCCGCAGCGGGATGAAATGAAACCCGCCGTCACCGCGTTGCCCGGGTAAAGTTGGGTAAAATCATCTCGGCCGACGACTTTTTCAGGGTTTCTCGATGCCGCGCTCGTTGATCCAAGGACGGCACATGCTGCTGGCGTGCGTGTGGGTGTGCCTCGCCGCGACGCTCCACGCCCAACCCGCGGCGCGCCCCAACCCGCCCGCGGACGCACCTGCCGTCGCCCCGACCGTCGCGCAAAAGGCCGACGCGATCCTCACACAGCTCGCCGCCGACGGCGACACCGCCGCCGCGCACGACGCCGCCAACCAACTGCTGTTGCAGACGGCCATCTACCGCCCGACCACCGCCACCGACGCCTGGGCCGAGGCCGGCTTCGCGATCTCGCTCACCCGTTTGTTCGTCAAGGCCGAACTCGACGACCCCGCCGCCGTCACCGCGCGCCTGCTCGCACGCCCCCGGGCCGCGCGCGAGCTGGCGTACCTCGCCGAACCCCAGGGCGACGACCTCAAAAAAGTTTTCGCATTGTTCCTCAAACTCGACGACGCCTTCGGGCCCGACACCGACGCCTTCCCCGGGCTCACCGCCGCGCTCTGTGTCGTCCACGATCGGCCCATCACCCGACACATCAACGAAAACCAGGTCTCCGCCACCGACCCCCTCGCCCTGTTCCGCTACTACCGCGACCACGAAGACAAGATGCTCTTCGGCGTCCGCGACGTGCCGGGCCCGCTGCTGGTCTGGGTCGTCGACTCGACCGAGCCCATCCCGCAGATGAACTGGGCGCTCGACGAATACGCCGGCGACCGCGCCGTCGGCCGACGCTTCTTCGACATCGACTACGACGACAACCACTTTCGCCGCGGCGCGCCCAAGAAGGTCACCCAGGCCGGCTTCTCGCTGTCCAACATCCGCAAGTTCGGCGGCGTCTGCGCCGACCAGGCCTACTTCGCCGTCCAGGTCGGCAAAGCGATCGGCGTGCCCACGACCTACACGCGCGGCCGCGACGGCGACGTCAGCCACGCCTGGGTCGGCTACTTCGAGCAGCGCGGCCGCACCGGCGGGTGGAACTTCAGCGAGGGCCGCTACTCCACCTACCAGGGCGTGCGCGGCATCGTCGAGCACCCGCAGTTCGGCGGCGCGGTCGACGACAGCCTCGTCTCCGTCCTCGCCGAAGCCATCACCCTCCCGCCGCCGCAGCGCTACGCCGCCGCCGCCATGGTCAACGGCGCGCTGCTGCTCAACGCCGTCGCCTCCCAGGACGGCTTCGACCCACACGTCGTCAAACCGCCCCCGCCCCAACTCGCCGGCAACGCCCACCCGCTGCGCACCGCGGCCTTCGAGGACGGCCTCGTACTCATCCAGCAGGCGCTGGCCATCGACCCGGGGTACACGGCCGGCTGGTTCTCCGTCGCCGACCTCGCCGAAGAAGGCAAACTCACCGAGGCCCAGAAGCGCAAGTGGGCCGAATCCGTGACGCGGCTCTGCGGCGACCGCTACCCCGACTTCGCGGTGCTGATCCTCCGGCCGATCCTCGCCTCCATCGACGACCCCGACACGCAGCACAAGATCTGGGACAACGCGTTCAGCCAGTTCCGTTCGCGCAAGGACCTCGCCGCCGAGATCCGCATGATCCAGGGAAAACTCTGGGAAGACCACGACCAGTACGCCAAAGCCGCCGACGCCTACGAGGACGTCATCCGCAAGTTCGCCAACGACGGCCCGTTCGTCATCGACGCGCTCGAACGCTTCGAGGCCCTGCTCGACCGCGCCGGTCGGCCCGAGCGCATCCCGGTGCTCTACCGCGAAACCTTCCGCGAGCTCGACCTGCCCGACCGCATGGCCGCCATGTTCGCCGACCAGAGCAACTACTACCGCGTCGGCTCGCGCTACGTCGACCTGCTCGAATCCACCGGCGACACTCGCACCGCCGGCCGCGTCCGCGCCGAGATCACCCGCGCGACGGGCCTGCAGGTCGGGGCGCCGGACCCGTAACCGAAACAGAAGCCCACGCCGTCACGGCGTGGGCTTCCCATACATCGTCTGTTGTTTGGAGATTCACGCCCGCCGCGTCAGTCCACCACTGTCGTGGGTTGTGCCGCTTCGCCTTCTTCGGACGGGGCATCGGTTTCGTCAGTCGGCAGTTTGTGCTTGAACCCCGCGGCGTCGTCGATCCGGCGGACCAGGGAGAAGTCGTCCTTGAAGTTCACCGCCGTCATCGCGTCGGCGCCGGCCAGCGCGGTGGCGCTGGCCGCGGCCCCCGACGGGTCGTAGGACAGCAGCGCCGCCTTGATCTTCTCCGCCAGCGCCGGGTCCAGGTCGTGGGCGACGCCCAGCGCGGCCACGGGGAAGGCCTCCGACTCGTAGATGACTTTGTAGTCCGAGGTCGCGATCTCCTCGTTGTCCACCGCGGTCTGGAGCAGGTCCGACGCGGTGGCCGCCACCGCGACCGACCCGTCGGCGACGCCCGCGATGCTCTTGGCGTGCGACATCGAGAACGACCACGTGTAGTCGCGCTCCGGCAGCATCCCGAACTGTTCCTTGAGCAGCACCAGCGGCGCCTTGAACCCCGAGTTGGACCCCCAGTGAGTGAGCGTGATCGTGCCGCCGGCGAGGTCTTCGGGTTTTTCCAACGCGCTGCCGGCCGGGGCGATGAAGACCATGCGGTACACCGCGGCCTGCCCCTGCGTCGACGGCGCGGCGACCGGCACGAAGCCCACCGCGTTGACCGCCAGCGGCACCGTGCCCGTGTTGAAACCCGTGATGTCCAGCTCGCCGGCACCCAAGGCCCGCAACTGCGCCTTGGTGTCCGGCAGCGCGACGTATTCGACCGGCACGCCGACCGCGTCGGCCAGATGTTGGCGCAACGTCTCGAGTTGTTCGCCGGTCACGCCCGCCGCTTCGCTGAGGTAGCAGAACTTCAGCGTCTCGGGCGTGCGGGTCTGTTCCGGGGTGTCGGCGACCAGGTCGCCGTCCGCGTCGGCGAACGCCGGGTCGAGCTTGTTGGTCACGGGGTTGCCCAGCCCGAGGCTCTTGAGGGCCCGGTTCTGGGTGACGCCCTGCACGTCCGACGCCTTGCCGGCGGCGAGGTACGCGGCGACGGCGACCCCGACCAGCACGAGCACGATGAAGACCGTGGACGTGGCCGAGCCGGTGGGGCGGACGCGACGGCGGGGAGGCGAAAGGGTCGGCATGAGGTGGCTCCGCAGAGGTGGGAGCCTTCATCTTGAATGAAGTCCTCACGGAAAACAAGGTCTGGCGGGCGCAAGTTGTGAAGAATCGGTGAAAACCCGCGCGGATCAAGCGGGTTTTCGCCCGGTTTCAGGCCGGTTCCGCGGGGCAGGCGGCGGCGTAGGCGTCCATCGGCGGGCAGGTACACACCAGATGGCGGTCGCCGTAGGGGTTGTCGATCCGCCCGACGCTGGGCCAGAACTTCGCTCCGGGTTGCCGCTGGGCCGGGTCGGGGTAGGCCGCTTCCTGGCGTGAATAGGGATGTGTCCACGGCTCGGCGGTGACGGCCTCGGCGGTGTGCGGGGCGTGCTTCAGCGGGTGGTCGTCGCGCGGCCAGTCGCCGTTCTCCACCTTCGCGATCTCAGCGCGGATCGCGATCATCGCGTCGCAGAACCGGTCCAGCTCGGCCTTGCTCTCGCTCTCCGTCGGCTCGATCATCAGCGTGCCCGCCACGGGCCAACTCATCGTCGGCGCGTGGAAGCCGTAGTCCATCAGCCGCTTGGCAATGTCGTCCACCGTGACGTCGGCTGCGCGGTCGAACGGCCGGCAGTCGACGATGAATTCGTGCGCGACCGTGTTGTTCGGCCCGGTGTAGAGGATGTCGAAGTGCCCGCGCAGGCGCGACGCCATGTAGTTGGCGTTGAGGATCGCGCGCTTGGACGCGTCGGTCAGGCCGGCTGGGCCCATCATGGCGATGTACATCCACGAAATGGGAAGGATCATCGGGCTGCCGAACGGCGCGGCGGAGACGGCATAGGGGGGATGGGGTTTGGGGTCTGGGGCTTGGTCTGCATTCTCTTGCCGCGCCATCTCTCCCAAACCCCAAGCCCCAGACCCCAGCCCCTGCTCAACCGGGTCTGACGGCAGGAACGGCGCAAGATGTTCCGCCACCCCGATCGGCCCCATGCCCGGACCGCCGCCGCCGTGGGGGATACAGAACGTCTTATGCAGATTCAGGTGGCACACGTCCGCCCCGATCTTGCCCGGCGAAGTCAGCCCGACCTGGGCGTTCATGTTCGCGCCGTCCATGTAGACCTGCCCGCCGTGTTCGTGCACGATCGCGCAGGCCTCGCGGACGCCGGCCTCGAACACGCCGTGCGTCGACGGGTACGTGATCATCAGCGCCGCGAGCGTGTCCCGGTGTTGCTCGGCCTTGGCACGCAGGTCGTCCAGATCAATGTCGCCGTTGTCCCTGCATTTGACGGGCACGACGGACATGCCCGCGATCACGGCCGACGCGGGGTTGGTGCCGTGGGCGCTGGTGGGGATGAGGCAGACCGTTCGCTGTTGGTCGCCACGCGCGTGGTGGTACGCCCGGATGCACATCAACCCCGCGTATTCGCCCTGACTCCCCGCGTTGGGCTGCAAGGAAACCGCGGCAAACCCCGTGATCTCCGCGAGCCAGGACTCCAAGTCACGGAACAACTCCGCATACCCCTTGGCCTGTTCCGCCGGGCAGTACGGGTGCAGGTTCGCGAATTCGTCCCACGTCACCGGGATCATCTCGGCCGCAGCGTTGAGCTTCATTGTGCATGACCCCAGAGGGATCATGCCGTGCGCGAGCCCGTAGTCACGCGACACGAGCCGCTGCAGGTAACGCAGCATCTCGTGCTCGGTGTGGTAACTGTTGAAGACGGGGTGCCGAAGATATGGCGACGTGCGGTAACTCGACCTCAGCCAGTCCAATAGTGAGTCTTTTACGCTGTACGGCATTACACCCGAGCCAGTAGCCATGATTGCGTGACGTGCCAACTTTAGGTCGGTCGTCTCGTCACAACTGATAGAGATGGTTGTATCGTCGATCCGTCTAACAAGAATGCCTTTTTCGGTCGCTTTAGCTAGTACATGTTCTACGTCTTTCACCTCAACGGTCACGGTGTCGAAGAAACTCTTACTTCGGAGTTTGAAGCCGTGGTCAAGCAAGCAGCAAGCAACGTACGCCGCATGATGTTGAACTCGTTCCGCAATCTTCTTCAACCCTTCCGGCCCGTGCCACACCGCGTAAAACCCCGCAACATTTGCGAGCAGCGCCTGGGCGGTGCAGATGTTGCTCGTCGCCTTGTCGCGCTTGATGTGTTGTTCGCGGGTCTGGATGGCCATGCGGAGCGCAAGATTCCCGTGTGCATCCTTGGACACGCCAATGATCCGGCCGGGCATCTTGCGGGCGTATTCGTTCTTGGTGGCAAGGAACGCCGCGTGCGGCCCGCCGTACCCCATCGGCACGCCGAAGCGCTGCGCGGAACCCACCGCAATGTCCGCGCCCCATTCACCCGGAGGCTTAATCAAACAGCATGCGAGCAGGTCGGTCGCCGCGACCACCAACGCCCCGTGCTCATGCGCCTTCGCGGCCAACGCTGCGTAATCCTCGATCGCGCCGTAGGTGTTGGGGTACTGCAACAAAACCCCGGAGAAATCCTCCGACTCGAAGCCCACGGATTCCATCCGCGGGCTCCCACACACCACCTCGATCCCCAGCCCCTCCGCCCGCGTCTTCACCACCGCGATCGTCTGCGGGTGACAATCGTCCGCCACGAAAAACCTCGGCTTCTTCCCCCGCGCGATGCCGTGGCACATCGCCATCGCCTCCGCCGCCGCCGTCGCCTCATCCAGCAACGACGCCCCCGCCAACGGCAGCGCGACCAGGTCGCTCACCATCGTCTGAAAGTTGAGCAACGCCTCGAGCCTGCCCTGCGAGATCTCCGCCTGGTAGGGCGTGTACGGCGTGTACCAAAGCGGGTTCTCCAGAACGTTCCGCAGAATCACCGGCGGCGTGACCGTGCCGTGGTAACCCATCCCGATCATCGACGTCGCGACGGTGTTCTGCTCCGCAATGGTTCTGAGTTTTGCGAGCGCCGCGTGTTCGCCGAGGCCTTCGTCCAGGCCTTCGAGTCGCAACGCGCGGTCGAGCCGGATGTCCGTGGGCACGGTGCGGTCGATCAGTTCGTCGATCGACGACACCCCGACGGACGCGAGCATCGCCGCGTCGTCCGCGTCGGTCTGGCCGTGGTGCCGGCGGGGAAACGTGTCGAGCGGGGCGAGCGCAACGGCGTCGCCGTCCTTGGCGTCGGTGGGCGTGGGCATGCATCAAGTTTAACGGCGGGGATTCGTAGGGTCTGGGGTCTGGGGCTTGGGGTTAGGCAGCACGTCTCGCTCGCGCCCAAAGGTCTCGTCAAGCCATTCAGGAAGGTCGAGACGATGCATATTTGTTGCGATCTGAAAGCTCCGAATCGCATCCCATACCCCAAACCCCAAGCCCCAGCCCCGCGCTCCGAGCGATCTCAAACGCGGCACCAACCCCGCCCACTACACTCCAATCATGCCGACCCGCAACGCCGAACTCGCCGCGATCTTCGACGACATGGCCGCGCTCACCGAGCTGCTCGGCGGCAACCGCTTCAAGGTCATCGCCTTCCAGAAGGCGTCGCGCGTCGTCGGCGAACTCACGTCCGACGTCGGCGACATGTCCCGCGCCGAGCTGACCAAACTCGAAGGCATCGGCACCGGTGCCGCCGACCGCATCCTCGAGTTCGTCGAGACCGGCAAGGTCGAAGACTTCGAAAAGATGGTCAAGCAGGTGCCCGCCGGGGTGCTCGATGTGATGAACATCCCGGGCGTGGGGCCCAAGTCCGCCGCGCTGTTCTGGCAGGAACTCGACATTGAATCCATCGACGGCCTCAAGAAGAAGCTCGACAGCGGTGAGGTCGCGGAGCTCAAAGGCTTCGGCCAAAAGAAGGTCGAGAACATCCAGAAGAACCTCGCCTTCGCCGAGTCGGCCGGCCAACGCACCCGCATCGGCACCGCGTACCGGCTGGCGCTGCAGTTTGTCGACATGCTCGACGGGTTGAAGGAGGTAAAAAATGTCCAGTACGCCGGCTCACTGCGCCGCGGCAAAGAAACCATCGGCGACATCGACATCCTCGCGGTCCCGCGGAAGCAGGAAGACACCGCCGCGATCTTCGACGCCTTTGTCTCGCACGACGCGGTGACCGATGTGATCGTCAAGGGCGACACCAAAGCCTCGGTCCGCACCGGCAAGCAGGATGGCGGCATGCAGGTCGATCTCCGCGTCGTGCCCGAGCAGAGCTTCGGCGCCGCGCTCATGTATTTCACCGGCAGCAAAGAGCACAACGTCAAGCTCCGCGAGCGGGCGCTGGCAATGGGATATTCCTTGAACGAATACGCCTTGTGGCCTAAGGATGCGGCCGACGTAAAGCCCGGAGATGGCCAACTCCGGGCTTTAGACAACGCCGTCGCCGGCAAGACCGAAGAAGAGGTCTACAAAAAACTCAACGTCGCCTGGATCCCGCCGGAACTCCGCGAAGACCGCGGCGAGATCAAGCTCGCGGCCGACGACGCGTTGCCCGCGTTGCTCGAACTCGACGACATCCGGGCCGAGCTCCACACCCACACCACCGCCAGCGACGGCACGTGGAGCATCGAGGAAAACGCCCGCGCCGCCGCCGCCCGCGGCTTCCACACCGTCGCCATCACCGACCACAGCAAGGGCCAGGTCCAGGCCAACGGCCTCACCGCCGACCGCCTCGAAAAACACATCGAAGCCGTCCGCGCCGTCGCGAAGAAACTCAAAGACACCATCACCGTCCTCGCCGGCAGCGAGGTCGACATCCTCACCGACGGCAAACTCGACTACCCCGACGACCTGCTCGCCGAACTGGACATAGTCGTTGCCTCCCCGCACGCCTCGCTGTCGCAAGACCCCAAGAAGGCCACCGCCCGCCTGCTTAAGGCGATCGACAACCCGTACGTCACCATCCTCGGCCACCCCACCGGCCGGCTCGTCCTGCGCCGCGAAGGCCTCAGCCCCGACATCCCCGCGCTGTGCAAGGCGGCCGCCGAGCGCGGCATCGCGCTGGAGATCAACGCCAACCACTACCGCCTCGACCTCCGCGACACCCACGCCCGCGTCGCCCTCGACCACGGCTGCCAACTCGCCATCAACACCGACGCCCACGGCCCCGCCGACCTCGACATGCTCCGCTTCGGCGTCCTCACCGCACGACGCGCCGGCGCCACCAAACAAGACGTCGTCAACACGATGTCCAAAACCGCGCTATCAAAATGGATCAAATCAACAAGGCGTTCTTCTTAATGGTCTTGGTTTGAAGAGCGCCTGCGCGGCGAGCGGCAGGGGTTCCACCCCTGCACCCCGAACCACATAAGCAACGAGCGGTTTGCATCCGCCGCTCTATTTCGATCCGACGTCCGGCCGCGTCTGCTCTCCCCTCCCTTGGGGAGGGGCCGGGGGAGGGTGCCGAATCATCGGAACACCCGTGATGCTCATCGTTACGCGCGCGGAATCTCCGCCGGCGCGGTTGAACCACATTTTTCGCCGCCGCGCCGCGACGAGAAACCTGTCTGCCTCTGCCGTCGGCGCACCTTCCACGCCGCATCTCAACTCTCGCTCAGCCGGTGCGTGACCCGCTCCGGCCCCCGGAATCCGGAACCCGCCGGGTCTTTTTGCATCATGCCGCCTTCAATCGCTGGGTTCTTAGTGATCGGTAGGCGGTGTAGATCAGCAGCTTGCCCAAGACCCATCGGTGTACGCGGTGCAGGCGTCGGACGTGTTGGGGCAGCG
>JAUIGU010000054.1 GCA_030432595.1 Phycisphaerae bacterium | reverse complement strand
CACGACGCCGAAACCAGAAACCACAACAGCGCGAAAAGTGTCAGCGGCATCGGCAGGATGTTCAGCGTGGTTGTCGCCATCAAAAGCGCGACCGCCTTGACCGGCGAATAGTCCAGGCCCGCGTAGATGTTCTTGGTCAGGCCTTCCCACTGGTCGGCGGCGCCGTCGTACATCCGGCACCACTGCAGCTCGCCGGCGAAGGCCGCGCGCATTGTCGCGCCCTCGCGTTTGAGGCGTCGGCCGATCTGGAGGTCTTCGACGACCTGGCCTTTCACGGCCTCGTGCCCGCCGATGCGGTCGTACCACTCACGCTTGACGAGGATGAACGCCCCGCCGGTGAGCGCGATGTCTTTCTTTTTCGGGTCGACCGCTTTGTGGATCGGCAGGACGATGCCCAGCGCGAGCATGAGTTGGAGCTGAACGATGGCTTCCCACTTGCTGCCGAAGGTGAGCGTGGGGAGGACGCCGAGCACGTCGGCGTTTTGGTCGAGTGCGTAGCGCATCGCGGTGGCGAGCAGGTCCGGGTGCCAGTGGATGTCGGCGTCGGTGAAGCACAGCCAGGGCGTGGGGTGTTCGCCGTCTTCGAGTTGGGTTTGAAGTTGGCGGACGCCGCGGTGGATGGCCCAGCACTTGCCGACCCAGCCGGGCGGGGGCTCGACGTCGTTGCGGACGACGACGAGGCGTTCGGGGAAGTGGCGTTGGGCGGATCGGCAGATCGCGGGCGTGTCGTCGGTGCTGGCGTCGTCGATGAAGACGACGCGGAGCGTGTGTTTGTCGTCGCCGTAGTTCTGCCGGCAGAGTTCGGGCAGGGTGTGAGGCAGGTGGTCGGCTTCGTCTCGGCCGGGCGCGAAGAGGGCGACGGGGGGAAGCGGGTCTATTTCAGATTTCAGATTTGCGATTTCAGATTTGTTTGTCGCTGTCGCGTTCTTGGGTGTGTCGTCGCCGTCGGTGTTTTCGGGCTGGGGCAGGCGGTGGTGCAATGAGTCCTGGATGCCGGCGAAGTAGTTGAGGTAGGTCCAGGTGATCAGGCCGGCGACGGCGATGAAGAGCAGCGCCCACGCCCACCACGGGCCGGTAGCGTGCATCCGGATGAGCAGGCCAGCGATCAGGCCGGTTTCGCCCGCGGCGAGCGAGGCGGCGAGAGGATTGGCGTTGGCAAAGGGCGTGAACAAAAAAACGCCTCCGGGCGGGCGGTCGGGTCGTCGGACGGAACGGATAGTAGAAGTCCGTGGATGCGACGACCCGGCCGTTGACCGCCGGAGGCGTTGGTGACGGTGGGCGATCGGTCGATCAACCTGCCGACACCGGTCTTTCCCCTCCCGCCCCGCGGGCACCCCGAGATTCCGGCGGCCGCCTGGGCGACCCGCCGGCGCCGGGGGAGCGGTCTCCCCGAGCGTTCCCCCCCGGTGCCCTTCCCCAAGGGCCTCTCGGCCCTTGTGCCGGAGCCTTTCGGCTCCGTTCCTCCTCCAACCCAACCATCCCGCGAACCCCACCGGGACCCCGTCCACCGTCCCCCGCCCACCTTGTTCCCACCCACTTGCACCCACCCATGGGTCCCACCCGGTCTCCCCCCCGTGTCTCCCCCCTCGTTCTCCCCCGAGCCACCCGTTTCCTCCTCCTCTCGCGTCTCCTCGCGGCTTTCTCCGCCGCGTTCCCCTTCGGGAGGTCCGGTTTCCTCCGGCCGGACGTGTTCGGGTTGGTGTTGCCTAGGCGGCGCCGCCGTAAAGGTATTCCTCCAAGGCCTGGACGCGGACCTGGTGGCCCGACAGTTCGTACGCGTTGAGGTCGCCGATCGACACCAGCCCGCGGAGCTGCCCTTGCGAATCAATCACGGGCAGGTGGCGGATGCGTTTTTCCATGAACGTGGTCTGGGCGACCTCGATGCGGGTGTCCGGGTTGCAGGACACGATCTTTTTGGTCATGACGTCGGCGACGGTCACGGTCGCGGGGTCGACCCGCTCGGCGACGACGCGGCGCAGGACGTCGCGTTCGGTGAACATCCCCACGACCTTGCCGGCCTGGACCACGACGACGGCACCGATCTTCGCGTCGTTCATCATGGTGGCGGCGTCGATCACGAGGGTCGTCGGCTCGACGGTGGTGACCTGCCCTCCCTTGCGTTCCAGGATGTCGGTGATGGTGGGCATGGTCGAAAGGCGGGGTTGATCCGGGGGTTGTGGTTCCCGCGGACGGGCCATCAGGCCTGAAACGCGGCAAACAGGACAATCAAATGTGAGCCCGCGGTGAATCGGGCGAGTCGTCGAGACACAGACATTGAAGCCGGGGTGGTACTGAGGTTTCCGGCCGAATTCTTCCGTGAAAAGCCCTGAGAGTCGGGCAGAGATGAGACAGGTCCTACGCCCCGAGTTTACCTTGCCCGGGCCGGATGACCAAGACGTTTTTATGGGGCTTTGGGTCAGGACTGACCCTTGGATTGGGGAGGGGGTCAGAACAGGTTGCCCTGGTCCGGCAGGGGCGGGGGCGGGGCGTTTTCGCGGAAATCCTGCATTTCTTCGAGCAGGTCATCGACGTTGTCGATGCGCATGTAAACGCTTGCGAAGCGGAGAAACGCGACGTGGTCGAGGCGTTTGAGGTGGTCGACGCAGCGTTTGCCGATCTCGACGGCCTCGATCTCCTTGACGCCGAGCTTGAAGAGCTCCTCGTCGATGGCGTCGGCGACGGCGGAGAGCTGCTCGGCGGAGACGGGGCGTTTGTAGCAGGCCTTTTGGAGCCCGGAGACGACCTTTTCGCGGTCGTAGGGCACGCGGTCGCCCGAGCGTTTGACGACCATGAGGCGGGTGGTCTGCTCGACGTGCTCGTAGGTGGTGAAGCGTTTGCCGCAGGTCTTGCACTGCCGACGCCGACGGATCGACGCCCCCGTGTCGACCTCGCGGGAGTCGATGACCTTGTCGTCGTTGACGCCGCAGAACGGGCACCGCATTTCGTCAGGGTACAGGGATCGGGGACCCGGGATCAGAACGCGAGCGCGGGTCTGGGGCTTGGGGACTGGGGTATGAGAAGAACTTCCAGCTGCCTGACCAAACCCCATACCCCAAGCCCCAGACCCGCGCCAGCGTTACCCTGACCCGATGCGCATCGGCTACCTCGGCGACATTGTCGGACACCCCGGGCGGCTGGCGGCGGCGCACGCCGTGAAGGTGATGCGTGAAGAGCGCGGCGTCGAGGTCGTGATCGCCAACGCGGAGAACGCCGCCAACGGGTCGGGGTTGACGCCCGAGCTTTACAAGAAGTTCAAAGACGCGGGCATCGACGGCATGACGCTGGGCGACCACGCGTTTAAGAAGCAGCAGATCAAGCACACGCTGGAAACGGCGGGTGATCTGGTCCGCGCGATCAACTGGCCACGCGGGTGCTGGGGCAAGGGCGCGATGGTGGTCGGGCCGGGCGCGGACGAAGGCGTCACGCCCGGCAATCAGAAACGTCCGGGGGTGCATGTGGTCATGGTCATGGGGCGTTTGTTCATGAACGCGCAGCAGGCGGACGACCCGTTCGCGGCGGTGGACCGTTACCTCGAATCGATCGCGCAAGTGAACCCGCAGCCGATTGTCATCGTCGAGGTCCACGCCGAGGCGACCAGCGAGAAGGTCGCGCTGGGGTGGCACCTCAACGGCCGGGTCGCCGCGGTGCTGGGCACGCACACGCATGTGCCCACCGCCGACGCCCGCGTCCTGCCCAAGCCCGGCGCGGCCGGCACCGACGCGTCGATCCCCGGGTCGCCCAACCCCTTCCCCGGCGGCACCGCGTACTGCACGGACCTGGGCATGACCGGCCCGGACGACTCCGTCTTGGGCCGGCGCGTGGATCGCGTTTTGAAATACATGACCACGGCCACGCCCGCGCCGTTCGACGTTGCCGAGGGTCGGCCCGCGGCGCACGGCGTGATCCTCGACATCGACGAGCGTTCCGGGCTTTCCACGGCGGTCGAACGTTTCGACCTGCCGCTGCCGGGGTCCGGATAACGGGTCGGCCGTTCGCGTGCGGCGGTTCGTGTCGATAGCGACCGTGGCGAAGTGCTCGCACTTTGTTTTTGCGTGATTTACACTCGCCGCCCGCCCGGCCACAACTTTGGCGTGCCGGCGTTTCACCCCCGTCCTGACCTGCTGAGACCCGCCATGCCCGACGCCCCCGAACCGCGCTACCGCACCGTCCTGCTCTTCGGCGCTCCCGGTGCCGGCAAGGGCACGCAGGGCAACATCCTCGGGCAGATCCCCGGGTTCTACCACTGCTCGTGCGGCGACGTGTTCCGCAACATCGACATCACCACCGACCTGGGCAAGACGTTCCTCGAATACAGCTCGCGCGGCGAGCTGGTGCCCGACGAGATCACGGTGAAGATGTGGGCCCGCGCGATCAAGGCCCGCTCGTTCCTGGGCGACTTCAAACCGCGCAACGACCTGTTGGTCCTCGACGGCATCCCGCGCACGCTCGAGCAAGCGAACCTGATGGACGAACTGATCGACGTGATCCAGATCATCCACCTGACCTGCGACGACGAGCAGGCGATGTTCAAGCGCCTCCGCCGACGCGCGTTGAAAGAGAACCGCCACGACGACGCGGACGAGAAGGTGATCCGCAACCGCTGGCACGTCTACGAGCAGGAGACGGCGCCGGTGCTCAAGCATTACCCGGCGGAGCTGATCACGAACGTGGACTCGATGGGCTCGCCGGCGCAGGTGCTGCACGACATCCTCGACTTTGTGGTGCCGGCGCAGAACGCGCACTTCCAGGCCGCCGAGGTCTGAGCGGGGTCACGCGGCGCGGCGTCGTCGCAACACCCACCAACCAGCGAGCGTCCCCGCCAGACTCGACACGGGTTCGGGGATGATCTGTCCGTTGAGGCTTTGGGTCGGGCTGTACGCGAGGCCGTCGATCCAGAGGGTGCCCTCCCAGGGCGTGTGGCCGGTGACCGTGCTGTTGGGTGTGGTGCTGAACTTGAGGGCGTCGAGCAGGAAGTTGGGGCCGCGGGCCGCGTCGGCACCCGCGCCGGTGTTCCAGACGATACGCCGGCCGCGCAGCAGCCACTCGACGAGGTGCCACTGCCCGTCGGCCGGCACGGTCTTGCCCAGCGACTCGATGTAAGTCGGGTCGGTGGTCGTGCCGTCCTGCGCCGCGAGCGCGACGTAGAGCGTGTCCACGCCGGGCTGGGGCTCGGCCTTGACGTAGAAGCCGAAGTAGCCCTCGGCGGCCATGACTTCGCGGTCCGGGTCGGAGGCGGCGGCGTCGAACTCGTTGCTGGGCAGACGCAGGACCGACGCCACACTTGGGGCGAGGCCTGCGTCGTAGTCGATCCGCAGCGAGTGGCTGCCGTGATACGCCACCGTGGGGTCCAGGCTGACGCCCGTCTGTGGGCCGAGGTTGAAGCTGCCGTTGTTGCTGACGCCTTCAGAGAAGGTGCCGAGCCCGCCGGTCTCGAACGACTCGATCAAGGTGAGCTCGTCGTAAACGGGATTGGGGATGCCGGTCGCGCCGTCGATCGGTCCCAGCGGAATGTAGTTGGGGTTGTGCTGGGCGTAGACGACGAGGTTGTTGGCGACGGTGCGTTCGTTGCCGTCGCTGGGCGAGTTGAGGACGCGGGCGTTCTGGAGGCCGTCGTCGGTGTCGTCCATGACCATGGTGGTGGAGCCGCCGCCGTCGACGTTGATCGCGTTCCACGCGCCGTACTGCCGCATGAGCACGGCCATCTCGTCGGTGCGCATGCCCTGGGAGAGGTCGGACTGGCGTCCGTCGACGACGAAGAGGAAGACGCGCGCGAGGTCTTCGCTGACGCCGATGGCGGTGTGGGGGTTGAGGGTGTTGGTGTAGCTGTCGTTGGGGGCGGTGACGGCGCCGTTGGTGAGGATGCGCTGGTTGCCGCCCAGCGCGGTCCAGGGCGTGACGCCGTTGTTTTCGAGTTGGGTGAGGCTGTTCCAGATGGCGGCCTGGTTGTCCTGGGTGACGTTGAAGGTGTGGCCGCCGCGGTTGTAGATGTCGCCTTCGCTGACGCCGGTGTGGATGACCTGGGCGTAGGTGCCGGGGTTGGCGTAGAAGTCGGCGTTGATGCCGAGCTGGGCGGAGACGGAGTCGACGAAGTTGCGGGTGGTGGAGCGGCGGACGTAGCCGGCGGGCGCGGGCGGCTCGGCCTCGGGCGTGAGGTGGAAGCGCAGGCCCGGCGCGTCGAGGTCGATCTCGAGGATCTGCGCGGTGATCAGCCGGGGGAAGTCGGGGTTGGGGTCGTTGGGTCGCTGGATGATCTGGTGGTGGGTGATGCCCAGGAACGGCTCGGCGGTGCGGTAGATCGTTGCGGCCGACGACGGGCCGAACGACAACAATCCGGCCAGCACGCACCACAGGGCGCAGGCCGACCCGGACAACCCGTGGCGCGGTGATCGCATGTTCCCGTCTCCTCCGTGGGGAAAACCGCCAGCGTACCGCTCGTCGGGCACCAGGAACACCCCAAAACGGCGGTAATTTCATAATTTTCGGTAATTGTCTTCGTCCACGGACGCCGGGACAGGAAATCGCACAAAAAACCCGCGTGAGGCACGCGGGTTGAGGGTGGGCTTGGCTTTGACCGTCGGGGTTGCCGGGTCAGGGGATGACGAGCGTGTCGCCGAGTTGGAGCTTCTTGGGGTCTTTGCCGGGGTTGGCGGCTTCGATGTCTTTGAAGCGGACGCCGCTGCCGTAGTACTGCTTGGCGAGGTCCCAATAGTTGTCGCCCTTGACGATGGTGTGGGTGCGCGGGCCGGCGGCGGGCGCGGCACTGGGGGCGGGGGTGCTGGGGGTGTACGGGGTGCCCGACTCGCCTGTGAGGATGCGGATGGAGGTCGGGGACGCGAGGCTGCCTTGGGTCGTGATGGGGGTGGTGGTGCGGGTGGGGGCGGCGGCGGTCGGGATGGTGAAGACGGCGGCGTTGTCGGCGGAGGCCTGCGGTTGCGGCTGGGGGTCCAGCGCGGTGTAGAGCGGGTCGGCGGAAGTGGTGCCGGCGGAGGCGAAGCCGCCGTGGGGCTGGGGGAGCACGGAGCTGTAGTCGTACCGGCTGCGATCGCGGGCGGTGGTGGCCAGGGACTCGTTGATGCGGGACTGGTTGAAGCCCCAGCGGTACGAGCCGCGCGGCTCTTTGACGTCGGTGTTCTGCGGCTGGTTGGAGAAGTTCCAGGCGTAGCCGTCGGGCAGTTGGAGGTTTGCCGATTCGCAGCCGGTGAACAGCAGCAGGGTGGCGACGGAAAGGGCGGGGGTCAGCAGCGTGGTCAGCGGGCGGGTCATCCTTGGGGCTCCGGGGCTTAAAGAAACGCGGGGATAGACGGCAACATTGCCGGGGCGGCGAGGCGCGTTCGGGGGGTACGCCGCGTCCGCACGGCGGGGTCACGAATCATACCCGCCGTCCGGTAATCCCGCGACGGCGCGGGGGTGCGGGCGTATAACTCGGCGCGGACCCGCGGCAACGGGGGTGGCGAGTCGGCGGAGGTGTGACACGGGTGGTGGTCGGTGAGTGGGTTACGCCACCTGGTCGAGTTCGACGAACCCGAGGCGTTGGGTGACCGACGCGTCGTCGAGCAGGAAGGCGAAGCGGGCGTGGAAGACGCCCTGGTCGAAGGGGACGCAGCCGACCACGCGGGCGGGCACGATCGTGGGGCGGTGGGCGATGTGGTCGAGGCGGAGCCAGTGGCGCTGCCCGACCTCGAGGGGCTTGGCTGTGAGGAGGGCGACGCCCTGCGTGGACAGGTCGATGGCCCAGCCGGCGTCGAGGGGTTTGAAGACGCTGACGGGGATGCGGTTGAGGCGGAGGTGTTCGCAGGCGGCGGGCACGACGCCGAGGTAGATGGCGGCGTGAACGGCGCGGCGGGGGGTCTTGCGGCGGTCGAGCGGGCCGGGCGGCCGGAACTGCGGGTCGGTGCGGGCGGCGTCGGCGTGGGCCGCGAGGGCGGCGAAGTCCGGCGGGTGGCGCAGCAACAGCATGCGGGGTTGATCGGCCGGTCGCCGGGGCGGGTTCAGCGGGGCGCGCGGGTTTTCGGTCGTTTTGCCGGGCGTAAACTGCGTCCGTGCCGTTGCCACCGCTGACATTCCCGGACCGCCCGCCGCTGGCGCTGGCCCCGACGCGGGTCATGGGCGTGCTGAACGTGACGCCCGACAGCTTCTCCGACGGCGGGCGGTTCGTTGCGCCCGAGGCCGCGGCGGCGCACGCCGTGGCGATGGCGCGGGAAGGGGCGGCGGTGATCGACGTGGGCGGGGAGTCGACCCGGCCCGGCGCGCAGCGCGTGGACGCCGCGGCGCAGGTCGCGCGGGTGGTGCCGGTGGTGCGGGCGGTGCGGGGCGCGTTGGACGAGGCCGGGTTCGACGGCGTGATGCTGAGCGTGGACACGACGCGGGCGGCGGTGGCCGAGGCGGCGCTGGACGCGGGGGCGTCGATGCTCAACGACGTGTCGGCGGGGCGGGAGGACGAGAACATGTTCGCGTTGGCGGCGGCGCGGGGCGTGCCGATCGTGCTGATGCACATGCTCGGGGAGCCGGGCACGATGCAGGACGCGCCGCGGTACGACGACGTCGTGGGCGAAGTCACGGCGTTTCTCGAAGCGCGTGCCGGCGCGGCGGAAGCGGCGGGGGTGCCGGCGTCGCAGGTCGTGATCGACCCGGGCATCGGGTTCGGCAAGACGGTGGCGCACAACCTCGCGCTGCTGCACGCGTTGCCGCGGTTTGTGGCGACCGGGCGGGCGGTGCTGCTGGGGGCGAGCCGGAAGCGGTTCATCTCGGCGGTGTGGCCGGCCGCACGAGAGCCCGCGGACCGGCTGCCCGGGACGCTGGCGGTGACGGCGTGGGCGGCGTCGGCGGGCGTGTCGCTGGTCCGGGTCCACGACGTGGCGGCCAACGCCCAGGCGGCGGCGGTCGCCGGGCGCGTGATGGTCGGCGGATGAGCCGCGTTCATGTCGCAGGGGTGGGACGGTGAACGCGGGTCGAAGTTCGAAATTTGTTCGTTATTTTTCGGGGTGGTCGTTCGCGTGGATAACTCGTGTATCCAGCGTTATTTGGACACGCCCGCCAGTATTGACTCCATGCGGATTATCGGGCGGGAGGGAAGAGCCGTTCAGGCAAGAATTATCTGTAAACCCTTGTCGGGCAACGACTCGTATTCGACAATGTGGAGCGAAACGCTTCCCGCCGTCGCGCGGCCCGTGGCTCAAGGGCCGGGACCACGTTGGGCGATACAGGAGGTAGACGGCGGCACACGTCCGCCTCGGCCGAACCCGTTTCGGCCGGAACCACCGGGCCGGCGTGAGCCGGCTTCACCCAGGGCCGACCGGGTTCGGCCAAGCCTAAGGTTGCGGGACCGTTTCGGCAGGACGCCGACGCCCGCAAGGAGTGCTCCTTCCCATGAGTGACATCAGCCCCATCGCCCGCTCGGCCGCCGCCGGGTACGAGCCGCTGGCCAAGATCGGCCCGCAGCCCGGCTCGCCCACCGTCGACCGCGGCCACGACCAGGTCGAACTCTCCGACTCGGCACGCCTGCTCGCCAAGATCCGCGAGAACCCGGTGCGCTCCGAGTTGATCGACCGCGTCCGCGCCGAGATCGACGCCGGCTCGTACGAAACCGAGGACAAACTCGACGCCGCCATCGAAGAACTGCTCAGCGACCTCTGAACATCTCCACACCTCACCCACCAAGGCCGTCCTTTACGGGGCGGCTTTTTTTTGCACCGTGGTTCGAGAGCGCTCGGGGCGCGGGTCTGGGGCCTGGGGTTGGGGGTCTGATCTCGCGAAAGCCCGGTTGAGCGGAATCAGGTCTCGCCTTCGGACTGCGCTTTCCGACCCCCCGACACTTGGGCAACTCCGGACCCCAAGCCCCAGACCCCAGACCCGCGCCCCGACCGTCTCGTGCAGTCCGATCACCGACTCACATCCGGTCCAGCGTCTCGCCCTCGATCTGCCCACGCTCGAGGTCTTCCGACTTGACGGCGTCCGGCGGCTCGGGGAACAGCTCGCGGGCGTTGGGCACCGTGTTCTCTACCCCGCCGATCCACCGGTGGTACGTCCGCTGGGCCAGCGGCAGCGGTGTGTTGCGATACGCGATGAGGCGCACGTCCAGCGGGACCTGCGGGTCCTGGATGAACCGCGTGTATTCGTTCTCGACCATCTGCGGGAACGGCGGCAGCGACAAACGCCCCTGCTCGGTGATGCCGGTTTCGTAGTTGCGCTCCCGCTGGTAGCGCTCGTGGAACTCGCTGCACCGCAGCATCAATTGTGAGAACAGGTTCAGCCGGCCGCGCCCCAGCCCGGACTGGAAGGCCCGCCGCATCGTCGCGACCAGGAAGAACCGCGTGTTGGCCTGCCCGATGTCTTCGGTGACGAACTCCCAGATCAGGTCGGCGATCGGCTGCTCGTAGCGCTTGTCGCGCTGGTTGTGGTAGGCGTCGCCGTAGCGCTCGCGCAGCTCCCGGTAGTAGTCCTGCGCTTTCGCATCGCTGCCGTACATGTACGAGAGCATCACGGCCTTCTGCAGGTAGTTTTCGTAGCCGGAGTCGAAGTTTTTCTGCGAGACCTGGCCGAACGCGCCGTCTTCGCCCTGTTCGAGTTCTTCGAACGCGCGTTTGTAGGTGTTGCCGTAGGCGTCGAGGAACGCGGGGTTGGGCATCAGATCGACCTGCGCCCCCGCGGGCAGCAGCGGGTTGAAGGACACGGCGCCGTAGTCGGTCAGGCCCTGGAGTGAGTGGATGACCAGGCGGAAGGTGTTGGTGTAGTCGAAGCCCTCGTCGTTGCGGACGTTGTGCTCGGCGATGTCGAGGCCGCGCGACGCCCAGTAGAGCGCGTGGGTGTTGGGGTGGCGCCAGTCCAGCGGGCCGTGCAGATCGGTGAGGGCGGACATGAACGCCGGGTCCATGTTGTAGGTCTCGTTGAGGACCTTGGCGCGCAGGTAGGGCAGCAGGTACCGCTCGACGCTGTCCTTGAACTCCTCGGTGTTGTGGTTGTTGAACACCTCGGCCATGCGTCGGGCGTCGTCGTCCATGAGCGGGTCGGGCAGGGACATGACCCACTCCATCTGCCCGTAGCGGAAATACATCAGCAGCTTGCCGATGGCCCGCAGCGCCGTGACGTCCAGCTCGAATCCCCCGTTGCGCAGCGCCTGGATCGCGACCGTCGCCTGCGGGTTCTCTTCCTGGAACACCGCGTCGGGGTTGCGCTCGGCGCGGGCGACGGCCTGGCGGACGGTTTCGAGCAAGGCTTCGACGCGCGCGGCGGACTCGGGCCGGTTGTCTTTGCGGAGTTGTTCACGCACCGTTTCGAGCTGCTTGCTCAGGCGCAGCACGCTCATCCAGCGGAAGTCGTCGAGCTTGTCCTCGATGAGGTCGATGTCGGCGGCGAGGGTTTCGAGGTCCTGCATCAGCGCCCGGCCGGGGCGGTCAAAGAGGAGGTAGCGGTCGCCGGCGTCGGCGATGTTCTGCATGTAGGCCTTGAGGCCCTCGTAGTCGAGGTAGTCGTTGGGCCCGCCGAGGACTTCCTGCCACTCGCGGGCAACCTCGGCCTTGTAGTACCAGTTCATGTCGTCGGTGTACTGGCCGACCTTGTGGAAGAGCGTCCACGCCAGCTCGCGGTACAGGCGGACGGCGCGCGGGTTGTAGCGGATGCCTTCTTCGCGGAGCAGGTGGATGCCCTTGTTGATCCAGTCCCAGCGTTCCTGCGGCGTGTAGGTCGCGACGGAGATGTTGTACGCCAGGTTCCACGCGTGGAAGCTCCACACCTGCGGGAAGCGCGGCTGCAGGTCGGTGACCATCTCGGCGAGCGTGTTGGCCTCGGCGTAGCGGCCGGCACGCTTCTCCATCTCGATGCGGTACCACAGCGCGTTGACCGCGATCCCTTTGAAGCTGCCCAGGCTCGACGCGAACACGCTGTCGTTGTCGAACGAGAGCTGCAGGTCCTGCCGCTGCCGCGTGACCACCGGTACCATGAGCGCCGAGCCGAGCAACGCAACAAGGGCGAGGGCCAGGGACACAAGCTGGATAAGGTGGTCCTTGTTCATGGCGGATGGCGGATGGCGGATGGCAGATGGGGGATGGAAAAGCCGAGAACGAAGACACTCTACGCGGCACGGGCAGGCCGGGATCGCGGCATGAACCACCCATCCGCCATCCGAAATCCGCCATCCGCCATCAGGTCACACCTGCACGTGCGCCAATTCGCGGCGGTGGTACAGGGCCGCGGCGATCAGGGCCAGCGCGCCGGTCCACACGCCGCCGACCCACAGCAGCGACCGGCCGATCAGGTCCGTCGTGACGGCCCGGCCCTCGGCGAGCATCGGCGCGGGGTTGTACTCGCTCAGCGCCGGCACGAACGCGGTGAACACCTCGCCGATCGTGCGGATAATCACCTTGAACGCGTCGTAGTACTCGCCCTCGCCGAGCTTGGCGATGAACGCGGTGGGCACGCCGATGATCTTGCCCCACAGCGGCATGTCCTCGTTGGCGAACGCGCCGTACTGGTCGAGGGACTCGGCGAGGTACCCGCTGGCGGCGGCGGCGGCGAACACCAGCCCGCACAGCAGGCACGCCGTGGGGAACCCCAGGAACGTCGCGGCGCAGATGCCCAGCATCGCCACGAACATCAGCCGCACCCACAGCACGAACATCGCCTTGACCAGGTTGAACTCGAAGCCGCCGACGGTGTAGAGCAGCTCCATGCCCTCGGCCGGGTTGAACGCGAGGCGCGGCTGGTCCGGCGCGCCGCGCCCGCCGTTGAAGACCTCCAGGTCCAGCACGCCGTCGTCGCCGATCATCTCGACGGGGATGCGGATCACGGCGAACTTGTCCTCCGCGAAGCGCGGCATGGGCTTGCTGACCAGCTGACCGTTCTCCATGCCGTAGAAGTCCAGGTCGCGCCCGTTGGCGCGGAACCACAGCTGCATGCGCTTGTCCGGCGGGGCGGCGCCCTTGGCCTCGGGCTTGAAGCGCAGCTGCACGAACCGGCCGTACTCCGCGGCGCCCGTCAGCCCCGAGAACCGGTAGACCCGGCTGCTGCGCGGCGGGACCGACAGCCAGTCCGACACCACCTCGGCCTGAAGCGGCACGCGCAGGTTCTCGGGCAGTTGCTCAAACGGGATCGGCCGGACCTGTCCGCTGACCGGGTCGGTGGTCATGTAGAAGTCCGGCTCGAGCTGGCGCAGGCGTTCGAGGCGCTCGCCGATGTCGCGCGCGAGCATGCCGGGCTCGGCCTCGTCGGGGGTGTGCACGATCCGCGCGGTGAGGATCTCGTCCTGCACGGCGACGGCGTCGAGCGGGTCCTGGGCCGGCTGCTGCGCGATCGCCTTGGTGAAGGCGTAGATCCCGACACCGGCCACGGTCAGTAGCAGCGCGTTGAGCGCCATCGCGCCGACCCACTTGCCCAGCAGGTGCTGCCAGCGCGCGATGGGCTTGGTGAGCGTGGTGAAGACGACCTTGCTCTCGACCTCGCGCGCAACGGAGCGGGTGCACAGCAGGATCGTCATGATCGACAGCAGCAGCCCGGTGACGAACAGGCTGTAGCGCAGGAAGTTGGAGACGCGGTACTCCAGCCGGCTGTCGTTGAGGAACACGGGCAGCAGCGGCACGAGCACGACGAGGATGACGACGAAGATGAGCCCGACCTTCTGGCGGATGGCCTCGTCGAACATGGTGCGCGCGACGCCGAGGACCGGGTGGCTGCCGGCGAAGGCGAGGCGCAGCAGCGCGAGCCCGAGCATGAACGCGACGCCCATGCCCCAGGCGCCCAGGACGAGGGTGACGAAGCTCGTCGCGCCCGCGGCGGTGCCGGCGGTGGCCAGCAGTTGGGCCGCGAGGGTCAGCAGCGCGACACGGCCGACGAGGTTCACCCACGCGACGTGCCGCCAGACCCACAGGCCCCACGCCAGCCACAGCGAGACGAGGACGTTGGCGGCGGTGATGACGCCCCAGCCCGCGCCGCCGTGGCCCGAGGCCAGCAGGTACGCGGCGACCGCGCCGGGCACGACGATCAGCGCCGCGAGGATGCCGAGATAGGGCGGGAGTCGGCGGGTCATGGGGGACAGGTCGAGAAAGTCGTTTCGAAAGCCTCACGCTTCGCCGCACTTCGTTCAAGTGTGGTCCGCGTTGCGTGGCCACGCGGCTGAAGACAAACGATTCACCCGCTTGGGTTCACGTCACTTCAACAGGTCGTCGATCACCGACTGATCCGCATCGTCGTCGTCCAGCGGGTCGGGCCCGGAAGTGGACGGTGTGGGCGGCGTGGGTTGGGTCGGCGTGACGGTGGGCGTCGGTGCGGCGGGGGCCGGCGCTTCGGCGGCGGTCGTGCCCGTGAGTTCTTCGATGACGGACGCCTCTTCCGCGGCGGGGTCCGGCTCGGTCGCGGGCGCGGCGGTCGAGTTTTCGTCTTGGCCGTTCGGGTCGGTGTCGGGGGTCTCGACGACCAGGGACTGGATCACGACGTCGCCGTCGTCCGCGTCGCCGCCGGCTCCTGCGCCGGCGATGGCCCCGACGCCGGCCGTGGTGTTGGTTTCGGTGAGGAAGTCGGCGACGCGCCCTGTGTTGCCCGCGCCGGCGGTGGTCAGGCCGGTACGCTGGGCCTGGTCGACGATGTCGAGGAAGAGCGACTCGAGGCGTTGCCGGCCGCGCCGCACGGACACGTCCGCCAGCCCCGCCGACTCCATCAGGCCCACGAGGCGCTGCTCGTCCTCGTCCGAGAGCGCGTGGGTGGTGATCGTGGTTTCGTCGTGCCGGGTGAGCAGTTCGTCGATGGTGCCGGCCCGGCGGACCTTGCCGCCGAACATGATCGCGCAGCGGTCGGTGACGTCCTCGACGTCGGCGAGCAGGTGCGAACAGAGCAAGACGGTCTTGCCCGCGTCCTTGAGCCGGAGGATCAGGTCCTTGATCTGCCGGGTACCGATGGGGTCCATGCCCGTGGTCGGCTCGTCGAGGATCAAGAGCTTCGGGTCGTTGATCAGCGCCTGAGCCAGGCCGATGCGGCGCTGCATGCCCTTGGAGTACTCGCCGATGGGGCGGCGCTGCACCTTGTCGAGGCCGACCATTTCGAGCAGCATCTCGATCCGGCGTTGGCGCTTGCGGCGGTCCTGGTGGAAAAGCTTGCCGTAGTACTCCAGCGTTTCGCGGGCGTTGAGGAACTTGTAGAGGTACGACTCTTCGGGCAGGTACCCGATGTTCTCCTTGATCGAGACGTCGCGCGGCGGCTTGCCGAACACGGCGATGCGTCCGGACGTGGGGTGCAAAAGCCCGAGGACCATTTTGATGGTGGTCGACTTGCCCGACCCGTTGGGCCCGAGCAGGCCGAACACTTCGCCGCGGCGGACGTCGAGGTCGATCTCATCGACGGCGCGCACGCGGTCGCGCATCCAGAAGTCCTTGAAGACCTTGGAGAGCTTGAGGCACTGGATGTAGTACTCGTGGGGCATCGGTCGTCGGGGAAGAGGGAACAGGGATCAGGAGGCAGAAACCGCAGATTTTGCAGATGACGCAGATTCATGCGTCAAGCAGCGAACAGGATAAGCAGGATGAATCATGATGGAGATGATCGATCCGTTGACCATCGATCTTCCATCTTGATTCATCCTGCTCATCCTGAAAAAACGGTACGACGCCAGCCCCGTCCGCGTTCGTCTTCGGTGGTGTTGACGGCGGGGGCATGCCCGGCGGCGTATAGGCATGTTATGCCGGAATCTGCGTTCTCTGCGGAATCTGTGGTTACGGCTGATTCTGCCTCGCTTCGCGGTCGGCTTCGATGCGTTTGCGTTCGCGTTCGCGGGTGACTTCGGGGTCGCGGTTGACTTCGAGGTAGAGCTGGCCTTTGGGGGCGACGAAGGTTTCGAGGTCGTGCTCGGCGGCGAAGACGCGGGCGAGCATGTCGGACCACTGCCGGCGGCGGAAGAACTCGGGGTCCTTGCGGTAGGCCTCGAGCTGTTTGCGGAAGGTGTTGGTGCTGGCGCTGATGTCCTGGACCAGGGCGGTGCGCTCGGTGCGGGACTGGTTGATGACGCGGGCGGCCTCGCCGCCGATGTCGTAGGCGGCGCCGTCCACGGTGACGCGGAGCGAGCGGTAGGCCTCGTCGAGCCGGGCCTTGAGTTGGTCGGCCAGCGCGGTGTCGCCGGCCTCGGCGGCGAGTTCGTAGTCCTTGATGAGGCGGACGAGCGGGCCGTCTTCGCCGCCGTCGACGGGCAGGGCCGCGGCGCCGCCGGCGCCGCCGAGGGTCTGCCGGCGTGTGGTCTGGGCGGTGTTGATGGTTTCGCTGCGGATGTTCTCGGCCTGGGCGACGCGGTTGTAGTTGGCGCGGACGGAGAGGGGGACGGTGGGCTGGTTGAGCGTGACCTCGCCGATGGTGACCCCCAGGCCGCCGTCGCCCAGGGCGTCGAGGGACTTCTGGGCGTGGGCCTTGATGCTGGTCTGGTTGGCGCGGCCGGCGATGAAGTCGTCGGAGTCGGTGTTGGCGGTGACGTGGACGATGGCGTGTTCGAGCGCGGTGCGCATGATGGCGTCGAAGCGCTGGCGGTTGGTGGTGTCGTCGATGGCGGTGGGGTCGTCGCCGTGGCTGAAGGCGGCGGGGCGTTCGTTGAGGTCGCCGATGGTTTCGATGAAGCGGGCGGGGTCGGTGATGGTGTAGCTGACGTTGAACACGCCGTGGACCAGGCCGGCGTCGGCGGTGATGAGCGCGCCGTCGCGTTCGGGGTTGAGGGCCCGGCCGGACATCTGGTCGTAGGAGCGCCCGCGGTCGCGCTCGCCGATTTCGAACATGAACGTGTCGGTGAGGGTGAGGGTCTGCGTCGCGGTGGGGACCTTGACGACCTGCCCGACGGGGAAGGGCCAGTTGAAGTGCCAGCCCTGGCGTTTGATGCGGTCTTCGCCGGTGCCGGTGATCTTGCCGAAGACGAGCTGGACGGCCTGCTCCTGCGGCTGGACCTGGTAGAGCCCGGTGAACAGGTAAGCGACCACGAGCGCGATCATGGCGAGCTTGAGGATGCCGAAGCAGACGCGCAGGGCGTCGGCGAGCGCCTTTTGCGCCGGGTCGACGGGCGCGGCGGGCGGGCCGTGGTCGTGCGGGTGGTCGTGTTCGTGGTCGTGTTCGGCCATGCCTGGGGTCGAGAGGTTCGAGTTTCTGGGTGCCACGGTCGCTTGCGACCGTGTGTTTTTGATATGGGGTCGGCACGGTCGCGAGCGACCGTGGCACCCCCGAAGGTTGCGTTACTGCCCGGCGGGGGCGGGCGGGGCGGTGGGGTTCATGAAGTTCAGCGTGCCCTCTTCGTCGAGGATCAGGGTCGCGCGGCCCTGGCTGAGGATCTTCTCGACGGCGTCGAGCTTGGACAGGAAGATCGCCAGGTCCGGCTCTTCCTTGAACGAGCCGTATTGCGCGACGACTTCTTCCTGGCCCTCGGCGCGGATGGCGTTGGCGGTCGAGTTCGCGAAGGCGAGGATGCGGTCGCGGATGGACTCGGCCTCGGAGGTGATCTGCGTGGCGCGGGCGGCGCCCTCGTTCTCGGCCTTGGCGGCGAGCGACTCGCGTGAGGCGCGCATCGACGCGAACACGTTCTCGGTGACGGCCTCGGGCAGGGTCAGCCGGCGCACCCCGACCTTCTCGATCGCGATGCCGTAGTTTTGGGCCGACACGCTGTTGCGGAGCGTCTCGGTCGCGGCCTGCTCGAAGGCGTCGAGCCGGATCGCCTCGGGGTCGGGGTTGACCAGGTCGTCGAACGCGTACTCCGAGAGCTTGGCGTACAGGTTGTCCGACAGTTCGGTGAGCCGGCCGCGGGCGGAGTCGATGTCCTTGAGCGAGGTGAAGAACGCGCCGGCGTCCTCGATCCGCCAGGTGATGTACAGCGAGGCGACGAGGTTCTTGTTGTCGGCGGTCTGGTACTGCTGCTGCGCGGGCTCGAGGACCTGCACCTTCTTGGGGTAGCGGTAGACCTTCGAGACCGGCCAAGGCCACTTCCAGCCCAGGCCCGCTTCGGAGATCGGCTCGCCGGGCTTTTCAAACCTCGTGACCACCGCGGTTTCGTCGAACCGGACGGTGTACGTGATCGAGTACATCGCCAGGGCGACGGCGACGAGGATGCCGATGAAGAAGGTGAGTTTGGTGCGCATCGTGGGGCTTGGAAACGTAGGGGGAAAACGGGTCGGGTCGGCCGCGCGGCGGTCGGGTCACAAGGCGGCGGTCATTCTTCGGCCGCGCCCAGGAAGGAGTCGAGGCCCGACGACTCGTCGGTCAGGTCCAGCCGGAACACCGGCGGGGTGTCGGCGGCGCCGGCCGAGGCGACGATCAGCCGCGTGCCCGGCAGCGCCTCGGCGAGCATCTGGTAGTACGCCCGGGCCCGGAAGAAGTCCGGCGCGTTGCGGAACGACTTGATCTGGTACTGGAACGCCTCGGCCGCGGCGCGCTCGCCCAGCACGGCGACCCAGCGGTCGGCGCGGGCCTCGGCGATGAGCCGCGCGGCCTCGCCGCCGGCGTCGTCGATGAGGCGCTGGACCTCGGCGGAGGCCTGGGCGTACGCGTCGCTGCCGGACGCCTTGTCTTCCAGGGCGAGGATCGCGTCGTAGATCGCCTGCGCCTGCTCGACCGAGCCGGCCACGCCTGAGAGCGTGCCGACGCGCTCGCGCTCGGCGTCCTGCACGGTCGTGCGCTGCGTCACCAGCGCGTTGACCACGCTCAGGAACGCCGCGGCCACCTCGCCCTCCTGCGGAGGGTGCAGGCCGAACAACCCGACGTAGGTCACGTCGATCCCCATGTCCGCCACCGCAGTCTGGATCTGCTGCTTCAGCGCTTCGGCGGCGCCGAGGCGGTCGGCGGTGAGCAGCGTGTCGATGTCCCGGCCGGCGAGGTAGTCCGCGAAGGCCGCTTCGGAGACGGCCCGCAGGTAGTCGGCCGGCTTGGCCGCCGCGGTGCCGGGGTCGCCCGCCGCGCCGGCGTAGGCCAGCAGGTCGCCGATGCGCCACTGCAAAATGAGTTCGCCGCCGACGAGCCCGGCCGAGACCGACCCGCCGTCGGCTTCACGCGCGGCGTCGGCGCCGCGCGCGGGCGCGGTGAGCAAATAGTCCTCGCCGCCCTCGGCGTGGGTGTTGGTCCAGAGCATCGCCGCGTCCGTGCGGTTCTCGTCATTGACGGAGCCGACCCGCAGCGACCGCACCCGCGACACGTCGTACTTCCGCACCGTCGCGATCGGCCAGGGGGCCTTGAAACTCAGCCCCGGCTGCCGCAGCGCCGAGTCGGGGTTCACGCCGCCGAACGTCGTGACCAACGCCTGCTGCTGCGGCGGCACGATCACCAGGCACGACAGCGCGAACAACACGGCCAGCCCCAGCAAAAGCAGCGGCACGATCGCCTTGCCCAGCAGTTGGTAGAACCACGACTTGCTGACCTCGAAGCCGAACTGGTAGTTCAGCGTCTCGGCGACGATCTGCCCCAGCGAGTCGGGCCGGGTCAGCCAACCCAGGAGGCGCGAATCGAACGCGGGCCGCACGGGCTCGCCGGGCTGTTTCGGACGGTACGCCCCGAAGACCAGCGACAGCACCACCTCGACGCCCAGTACGACCATGAGCGCCGGGATCGCGACGGCCAGGGCCCCGAAGATCACCTCGTTGTCCGCCAACTCGAAGATGCAGGCGGCGATCAGGGCGGTGAGCACGACGACGTTGCCGATGAGGTACGCCGACCCGCCGCGCAAAAGAGCCCACGGTTTCTCGCTGGTCATGCCCGCGACGTAGCGGGCGGCGAGGAAGCCAATCAGCGCCGCGAACCCGGTGGCGAGCATCACGGCCAGCATGTTGGCGGCGGGGTTGCCCAGGGCCTGGGCGTAGAGGGCGGTGAAGTTGGCCGGCTCGTCGGGCGCGGTCTCGATGCTGGAGACCGCGCCGTACAGCAGCGTCCCGCCGGCGATCAGCAGGTAGAGCGCGACGGTGATCGACACGACGTTGAGGCCCCAGCGGTAAAAGCCTTCGAGCCGTTTGCGCGAAACGGCCAGGTCGTGGCCGGCCTCATCGAACATGGACGTGTCGGCCGCGCCCACGGACGCGGCGAGCTCTTCGGCTTCGAGCGCCTCGGTGCGTTCGAGCCGGTGCTGGTTGTAGATCAGCCACAGCGCGACCCAGAGGATCGCCCCGCCCAGCAGGTGCCAGGTCGCCGCGGTGTACGCCGACGACTGGGTCCAGATCGAGAGCACCGCGCTGAGGACGGTGAGCACGAGTTGCACACCGAGCCCGGCCAGGGCGGCGTTGGCGGCGCGGCGGTAAGTCAGCGGGTCTTCGGTCATAACGGGGCGGGAGGCGTCGGGGCGGGCCGGGTCGCGAGGGGTCGCGGCCACACGCGGGGTGTCGAGCGGAAACGCCGGGGCGTCGCGGGCTCGGAATCGAGCCGGGCATCATACCCAAGCGGCCGGGCCGGTGGCACGCCCGGTTCCGCGGGGACGCGGGGTTATCGGGGCGTCGGTTCCGATAACGCGTGTACACGGTCGGCGGCGGTCGCGGTGCCGGCGGAGTCGAAGGCGAGGCGTGGTGGGGTTTGGGGTCTGGGGCTTGGGGTTTGGTTG
>JAUIGU010000007.1 GCA_030432595.1 Phycisphaerae bacterium | reverse complement strand
AGACGATGGGCGCGAAGCAGGCGATCACGGTGCTGCAGCGTTCGACGTACCTGCATTTGCTGTCGCACGTGGGGGTGGACAAGGCGTTCAGCCCGCGGTCGACGGCGGTGAACGAGATCCTGCGGCGGATCGAGGCCGGCCCGGTGCGTTCGCTGGCGACGCTGGCGGACGGCGTGGCGGACGTGTTCGAGGTGCGCGTGACCGACAAGGCGCAGGCGGTGACGGACAAGCCGCTCAAAGAGCTGGAATTGCCCGAGCACGCGCTGGTCGCGGTGATCCAGCGGGGGGACCGCAGCTTTGTGCCCGGGGCGGACGACGTGCTGAAGATGCGTGACGAAATCGTGGTCGTCGCGCCCGGCAAGGCCCGCAAGGCGTTGCGGGCGTTTTTCTCGGGGTGAGGCATGAACTACCCGCTGGTGGTCCGACAACTCGGGTTGCTGTTGCTGGTGCTGAGCGCGTGCCTGGCGGTGGTCGCGGGGTACGGGTACGTGGAGCTGTACCTCGGCCACGAGGGCGAGTCGGCGGCGGCGCACGCGTCGTTGCTGTCGACGGGGATCGGCGCGGCGTCGGGCGGCCTGATGTGGTGGATCGCGCGGCGGCGGCTGATCCGGGACGGGGACGCCGACGCCAACGTGCAGCGACGCGACGCGTTTCTCTTGACGGGGACGTCGTGGCTGATCGGCGGCGTGATCGCGGCGCTGCCGCTGTGGTTCTGGGTGCTCTTCGGCGGGGCGGAGGGCACGGTCGCGACGTCGGCGTTTCAGGTGCCTGCGGTCAACGGGATCGGGGTGTCGTACACGGTCGAGCCGGGCCACGAGTTCGCGTCGTTTGCGTCGTGTTATTTCGAAGCGGTGTCGGGCCTGACGACAACGGGGGCGACGGTGCTGGGCGAGCGGGGGACGATCTCGGACCTGCCGAACACGCTTTTGTTGTGGCGATCACTGATGCACTGGTTGGGGGGGCTGGGGATCGTGGTGTTGTTCGTGGCGGTGCTGCCGTCGGTGGGCGCGGGGGCGAAGCGGCTGTTCCAAAGCGAGTCGTCCGCGCAGGACGGCGGGGTGCGGCCGCGCATCGGGGAGACGGCGCGGGTGCTGTGGCTGATCTACCTGGGGTTGACGGCGTCGGCGCTGGTGGTGTTCCGGGTGATGGGGATGCCGTGGTTCGACGCGCTCAACCACGCGCTGTCGGTGATGGCCACGGGCGGCTACAGCACGCGGGACGCGTCGGTCGGGGCGTACAACAGCGTGTGGATCGACATGTCGGTGGTGGTGTTCATGCTGCTGGCGGGCACGAACTTCGCGGTGTTCTACAAGCTGGTGCGCGGGCAGTGGCGGGCGGCGCTCAAGGACCGCGAGATGCAGATCTATTTCCTGCTCAAGGTGGCGGTGTCCGTCGTCATCGCGCTGAACATCTGGGGGCAGACGATCAACCTGACGACGGGCGAGTCGATCGAGGGCACGTTCGGGCAGTCGCTGCGGTACGCGTCGTTCCAGACCGCGTCGCTGCAGACGGGCACGGGGTTCGCGACGGCGGACTGGGACAACTGGCCGCGGCTGAGCCTGACGCTGCTGTTCGGGCTGATGTTCATCGGCGGGTGCGCCGGATCGACGGCGGGCGGGGCGAAGGTGATCCGCGTGATCATCGCCACGCGGGTGTTCTCCGACGCGATCGAGCGGAGCTACCGGCCGAGCGTGGTGCGGACGGTCAAGGTCGGCGGTCAGCCCGTGGACAGCGAGACGCGCCAGAGTGTGGTGACGTTCCTGCTGATCTTCTTCGTCGTGTTGTTCCTGGGCAGTTTTTTGTTGCTGCTGTTCGAGCCCGCGCCGTCGGAGGGGGGGCGGCTGGACCCGGTGTCGGCGATGCTGGCCCCGTTGGTGACGTTCTGCAACGTGGGCCCGGGCATGTACGAGATCGGGGCGGTGAAACACTTCGGGTGGTTCACCGCGCCCAGCAAGCTGCTGATGTCGTTCCTGATGGTGCTGGGGCGGCTGGAGTTGTTCGCGCTGCTGGTGCTGCTGACGCCGCGGTTCTGGCGGGCGTGAACCGAGACGCGACGCGTTACACCGGCAGGCCTTTGAGCACGTCGACCACTTCCGGCACGACCTCGTCAATGGGGCGATCGACCTTCGCACCGGCGGCGCGGGCGTGGCCGCCGCCGCCGAAGTGGGCGGCGAGTTCGGCGACGTTGACCGCGCGGTCCGAGCCCGCGTCGGCGGGCGCGGGTTTGGAGCGGAAGCTCATGCGGGTGGTCGAGCGGGTTTCTCCGTCTTCCGTGACCAGGTGCTCGGTGATCAGCACGACGACCTGCACCTGCTCGACGATCTGGGGGATGTCGACGAGGCGTTCGGTCTCTTCGGGCCGGGCACCGGTCTCGGCGAAGTCCTGGGCGCGGAGGACCATGACGGCGGCCTGGCTGTCGGCGAGCAGTTGCAGGTTCGACACGGCGCGGCACAGCAGGCCGAGCTTTTCGGGGCGCTCGCCCTGTTCGAGCCGTTGGTAGAGGCCGGCGTTGTCGGTGCCCATGCGGATGAGGCGGGCGGCGAGTTCGTGCGTGCCCGGGCGGGTGTTGGAGAAGCGGAACCACCCGGTGTCCGACGCGATGCCGACGAACAGCGCATCGCGGATGACCGGCGGCAGCGGCTTGAAACCGGCGGTGTCGGTCTCGCGGCGCCCGGGCGGGTGCGCGGGGTGGATCATCAGTTCGATGACCTCCGCGACGATCTCGCAGCACGCGGCGGCCTCGCCGTCGATGTAGCGGTGGGCCGCGGGGATGTCGCCCGAGAGATGGTGGTCGATGATCACTGTGCGGTCCAGCAGCGGCTCGATGATTGGGCGCATCGGGCCGACCTGGGACCACGCCCCGGTGTCCACGATCACGACCTGCGCCGGCGGCGTCGCGGGCGCGTAGTGGTCGTCGAAGATCTCGAGTTCGTCGGCACCTTCGAGGTGCAACAAAGAATCGGCGACCGGGGGCACGAGCACGCCGTGGGCCTCACGGCGCATGCCGCGCAGAGTGTGCACCATGGCCAGGACCGAGCCGATCGCGTCGCCGTCGGGCTTGGCGTGCGTGAGCAGCAGGACCGGCCCGGTGTCGTCGAGCAAAACGTTCGCCAGTCCGGGCAGCGAGAGGTTTGCGGCGTAGTCGTTCACAGAGGTTTCGTCGCGACGGGGTCGGGAGTCGTCTGGGCGTCGGCGGTGTCCGCGATGTCCTGGCGGAGTTGGCGGCGCAGCGATTCGAGCCCGGGGAAAGGGTACTGGTCGCGCAGCCACCGGGCAAAACGCAGGGTCAATGGCCGGCCGTAGAGGTCGCCTTCGAAATCGACCAGGTGCGCCTCGACCGTGAGTTGTTGCTGGCCGAAGGTCGGCTTGGTCCCGACGGACACGGCGGCGGGGAACGCACGTCCGTCGTCCAACTCGGCTTCGCACGCGTACACGCCGTCGGTGGGGATGATCCGTCCTTCCAGCGCCGCCGGCGCGAGGTTGGCGGTCGGGACGCCGATCGTCCGCCCGCGCTGCTCGCCCTTGACCACCTCGCCGGAGACGGCAAACGGCCGGCCCAGGCAACGCTGCGCGTCCTCCACCCGGCCGCGCCCGATCAGCCAACGCACCAACGAGCTGCTGACCGGCACGACCTGGCGGTTGTGCAGCACGGCCGTCTCGCGCGGCAGGCGGACCGCGTCGAACCCGTGCTCGGACCCGAGGTGGTTCAGAAGGGCGTGGTCGCCGCGTCGTCCTTTGCCGAACCGGAAGTCCGGCCCCTCGACGATCGCCCGCGGCGCAAACCGCTCGACGAGCATCTCCACGAACGCCTCGGCGGACAGACCCAGCAACGCACGCGTCGCTTCGAGGTACACAACCTCGTCCGCGCCGGCGTCCCGGAGCTGCGCGGTGTGCGACGCGCGGTCGTCGATCAGCGGCGGCTCCATCCCGGGGCGCAACACGGCGATCGGCGGCCGGTCGAAGGTCACGGCGATGACGCGCAGCGGGCCGGGGGGGTGATCTGCGTGTTGATGACTCAGTTGCCGGCAGTGACGCAGGATCGCGCGGTGCCCGAGGTGGACGCCGTCGAAGTTCCCGATGGTGATGACGCTCGGAGCAGGCACGGGCGGATGATAGAGGTGGCGGGGAAACGTTGCGGTTACGGCGCGATGGTATGTTCGACCGGTTCAAGTGGCTCGTTCGCGCGTTCGATCAGGAAGGCCGCGATCGCGGGCAGGGCGAGGGTGGCGGTGTAGTGGTTGCCGGTGATGATGCGGTGGTGCTCGTCGTCGAGGCCGACGGCGTCGGCGAGCGCTTTGGCGCTGTTGGGGGGGACGACGGTGTCGCCGTCGGCGGTGAAGAGCCAGGTGTGTTGCGGGTCGAGCTGGTGGGCGACGAAGAGGGGGTCGAGGTGGGCGAGCAGTTCGCGGCGGCGGTCGGCGTCGACGCCGTGGCGGTCGAGCGATTCGCGGAGTCGGGCGGTGTCTTGGTGGCCGGTTTCGAGGACGTCGAGGAGTTGTCCGCCGCCGAGGAAGAGGACGACGTTGCGGTGGCGGGCGTGCAGGCCGGCGGCCATGGCGGCGGGGAACGAGCCGAGCGACGAGCCCTGGAGGACGATGCGGTCGGGGTCGATGCCGGGCAGGGCTGCGACGGCGTCGCAGGCGCGGCGGACGTCGGCGACGCCCTGGGCCGCGTGGACGATCGCCTCGATGCCGGCCCAGCGGTCGTGGCGGGCGCGGCGCTGGCCGTAGCCGGGGAGCTGAATGACGAAGGCGTGGACGTTGCCGCGCGCGACGGTGCCGGCGAGCGCCCGGGCCAGGGGCATCGCGGGGTGGAGGGTGTGGACCAGGACGACGGCGGGGCGGGTTGTGTCATGCGCGCCGTCCGCGATCGCGGCGTCGGGCGGCGGCTGGGCCGGGAACCACTCCACGGCGACGACGTCCCGGAAACGTTGGCCCGACGGGCGCGGCGAGGGGAAGGCGACCGGCGTGGTGTTGCCGGGCAGGGCGCCGGGCTCACCGACGGTGACGGAGAACGGCTGGGGTGCCCAGGCGACGCGTAGCTCCATCGCGCGGCCCTGTTCGGTCCAAGGCGGGGCGGTAGTGTCGGGGAAGGGGGTGTCGTGGGCGTCGAACGTATGCGGTTCGGCGTGGGTGACCGACGAGACGATCAGGGTGAGAACAATCGTGATGAATCGCGGCGCAAGCGGTCGATTTCGAGGCGTAAACATCGCAGGATGTTACGCGCCACAACCTCGGCACGGTCGCGAGCGGTCGTGGCACGCATACACAAGGAGGCGTGGTCGTTGCTGATCAGTCGATCGCGATTTCTGCGCCGCCATTGTCGGCGCTCTGGTAGATGGCGTCGAGCATCTGTTGGACCATGAGGCCGTGCTGGGCCGGGGCGTTGGTGGGCTGGTCGTCGCGGACGTGGTGGATGAAGTTGGTGAGCTTGGCGACGAAGTAGTCGTTCCACTGGAACTTGCGGATATACGCGGGCCGCGCGTCGAGCATGTAGCCGTTGAGGTCGGTGAACAGTTGCGGGTCGGCCCACTTCACGCCGCCCTTGGTGCCCATGAGCTGGAAGTCCATGGTGGTGGTGGTGTGTTCGTGGTGGGCGGCGAAGGACGACTCGATGTGGATGACCGCGCCATTGTCAAAACGGATGTGGCCGATGGCGAGGTCTTCGACGGTGTAGGTCTTCCAGTCCCAGTTGGGCCACATGTTTTCGATCTTCGTGGCGTCCTCGCGGTTGCCCAGGTAGGTGTCGGTCATGCCGACGGCGGCGACGGGTTTGGGGGCGCCCATGGCGTAGTGGCACGCTTCGAGGGAGTGGACGCCGATGTCGATCATGGGGCCGCCGCCCTGGAGGTCCTTGCGGCCGAAGACGCCCCAGTTGGGGATGCCGCGGCGCCGCAGCGCCCAGACGCGCCCGAAGCGCAGGTCGCCCAGGACGCCGGCCTCGCGCTGGGCGACGACAAACGCGGTGCGCGGGTCGTAGCGGAACTGGAAGCCGATGACGAGCTTGCGGTCGTTCTTTTTGGCGGTGTCGATCATGGCCTTGGCTTCGACGGCGTTCATGGCCATGGGCTTTTCGACGATGACGTGGGCGCCGGCCTCGAGCGCGGCGAGGGTGTTGGGGCCGTGCAGCGCGTTGGGGGTGCAGACGGAGACGGCGTCGGGTTTGACGGCGTCGAGCATTTTCTGGGCGTCGGTGAAGCACTGGTCGCGCGAGATGCCGTGTGCTTCGGCGCGGGCGTGCATGCCGGGTTCGTTGATGTCGGCGAGGCCGACGACGGTCGCGCCGTCGATCTTGGCCAGGGCGGTGAGGTGCTGTTCTGAGATGTCGCCGGCACCGATGAGGGCGACGCGGACCGGGTTGGCGGAGGGGCTGGGCATGGGTGGAGGCCGGGGGTTTTGCGGGCTGTGAGGTTCGGGGGAGTCGTGGCGGGGACGAAACGCGGCCGGATTGGCCGGAATGAAGGGGGCCGAGCGGGTTGTCCGATGTAGGGACGGGGCCGGGCGACCGGACGCGCGGTGCCCGCGCCGGCCGAAGGATGGCCGGACCGAGGCCCATCGGAACGGGGCGGCATTATGGGAGTACGACGGCCGTGAAGCAACGCCGACAGGACGCAGAGATGGCCAAGCCCCCGGCGGGCGGGTCGGCCAACGCCGGCTGGGGCCTGTGGCTGGCGGCGGCGGTCCACGTGGTGCTGGTTGGCGCGGCGGTGGCGGTGGTGTGGTGGGCGATCGGGCGGGCGGGGCAGGGGCCGGTTGATCCCGTGGCGTGGGATGCGCCCGAGCCCGCGGGAATGGCGGCGACGCTGGCGGTTCGGGATGAGCCCGGAGATCGGGTTGCGCCAGCGATTCCCTCGGCGCAGATTGCACGAGAAAGTCGAACGCCGGTCGAGCAACCTGAGCCAGCCGCAGCAGAAATGAATCTTGCCGACGACGCAACGTCCGGGGTCGAAACCGTCGCCCCGGTTTCGCGAACCGCGCAAGACGGGAATGCACTGGAGACGACGTCGTCACCGTCCCAGAGCGATTTGAGGCCCGAGGTGATTTCGCGGGTCGTGACGCTGCCCGAGACCGGCAAAGAAGATCGCGTGTTCGATGAAGTGACGTTCGAGGTGCCGCCCGAGGGCGACGCGGCCGTGATGGAAGTTGGGGCGACGCATGACGACGCCGTCTTCATTGAACCCGGCAGCGAGTCGGATCACGGCATTGAATGGTCGGACCCGCATCACGACGAGCAGGCGGCACTCATGACCGGCCAGGTGCAGGTCGAGCCGTCGCAACCGCTGGTCGAAATCGACGTGCCCGAAGAAATTGCGGTGCCTGCCGAACGTGAACCTGTCGCAACGAACACGACCCCGAACCCGAGCCCGAGCGTGGCCGCGCCTGGTGCGTTCTTCGGCATGCCCGCGGGACAGCGGAGCGTGTATCTCATCGATGCGTCGGGCTCGCTGATCGACACGCTGCCCTTCGCGATTGAAGAGGTCCGGCGGTCGGTGCTGACGCTGGAGCCGGAGCAGGCTTACGCGGTGGTCTTCTTCGCGGGAGACAACGTGTTCGAGGCGCCGCCGATGGGGCTGCAACCCGCCGACCCCGTGTCCACCGAACGCACGGCGGCGTGGCTGGACCCGGCCCTGCAGAACGTCCACGCGGCGGGGCGGACCGACGCGGTGCGGGCGCTGGCTCACGCGCTGTCTTACGAGCCGGACACGGTGTTCCTCCTTTCGGACGGCATCACGGGCCTGCACGACCCCGACGGCGACCGCCGCCGCCTGGTCGACCTGATCAAGCGGCTTAAGCAGTCGTCGCGCTTCCACACCGTGCAGTTCATCGACCCCGACCCCACCGCCGCGCCCGGCCGGATGGGCACGCTCGAACTGCTGGCCACGCTCACCGGCGGGCAGCACCGCTTCGTCGGTATCGACCAGATCCGCCCGGGGCCGCTTACGTCGCCGTGAAGGCACGCGAAACGGGGTGACGCCCGCTCAGACCCGCGCGAAGGGTTGTTTTCGCCTAAATTCTCACAGGTGTAACTGGTCGGTCAGGGTTCAGTGCCGGGCCGGTCCTGCTTTCCCGTTCCACGGTCGGCCCCATGCCCGCAGAGCCCCCCGAACCCGCTGCGCCCGACGACGCGTTCCCGACGCCTGTGGCCGACGAGCCGCCGGTGTTCACCGACGTGCCGGATGTGCGTCGGCAGACCGTCGCCGACGAGGTGAACGCAACGCTGAACCTCTTGCTGCCGTGGGGCATCTCGTTGCTGCTCCATGCCGGGGCGGTGCTGGTCGCCGTGTTCGCGGTCTGGACGGTCGTGGCGGCGACCACGGACGAGGAAGATGTGGTTCCCGTTCTTGAGTTGTCGCCCACGCCCGAAGCGCCGCTGTTGCAGGAGGCGCAGGTCCAGATCGTGCAGGCCGCCCAGACGCCGGCTCCCGTGCCGACGCCCACGCCCCAGCCCGACCCCGCCGAGACGATCGACTTGTCGCCGCAGCTCGTCGGCCTGGCCGGCCCGGCGACCACGCCTTTTGGCGCGACCATGGCCGGGCCGCAGCTCCAGTCCAGCTTCATGGGCAGCCGTGGCGGCAACGCCCGCAACATCGCTTTCCTCATCGATTGCTCCGGCTCGCTGGTCGACACGCTTCCGTTTGTGCTTGACGAACTGAAGAGCTCGATCCGCAAGCTTTCCGAGCAGCAGCGCTTCACCATCGTTTTTTACGGCAACTTCGAGGGCCGCGAATTCGTGGAGGTCCCCCCCGGTCGCCTCCGGCCCGCCACCGCCGCGCACAAAAAAGAAGTCATCGAGTGGATCGACATCGACTCCAAGAACGTCTTCGCGCTCGGTTCGGGCAACCCGATCCCCGCGCTCAACAAGGTGCTGTCGTACTCGCCCCAACTGGTTTACCTGCTCTCGGACAACATCCTCGGCGAGGGCGCGTATCAGATCGATCAGGACCGCCTGCTCCGCGCAATTCAGCAGACCAACAACGAGAGCACCAAGATCAACACCATCCAGTTCCTCTACCCTGACCCTTTTATGGAGGCCGGGCGCAAAGGGACGCTGGAATTGATCGCCGAGCAGTCCGGCGGGAAGTACCGCTTTGTCAGTCCGCGTGAACTGGGGCTTGAATGATGAAGGCGCTGACTCGCCCGATCAGGAAATGGCTTGAGCGCGTGGCGGCGATGGCGGTCATGGCTTCGATATTGGTGCAGCCGGCACATGCCGACGAGATCACGCTCCAGGGCATCCCGCTGCCGGGCATCGAGGTGCTGGGGGTGCAGGGCGGGAAAATCACGTACCTCGCGCCCAACGGTGCCGAGTCGGCGACGGCGCTGTCGGAGATCGGCGGGCTCCAGATCGACGCCCACCCCGAGTACGCCCGGGCCGTGGGGTTGCTGGAGCAGGGCAAATGGGCGGAGGCGGTCCCGCTGCTGCGTGAGGTGTTCCGCGCGGCGGGCAAGGACGCCGGCTGGGTGCGTCAGTTCGCGGCGTGGCGATTGACCCAGGCCTGCGACGCGGCGGGGCGCGGGGCCGAGGCGGTGTCGGCGTTCATCGACCTGGTCGGCACGGACCCGGACCCGTACTTCCTGAACAACCTCCGGATCGTCAGCGCCACGACGCTCGAAGGCCCGGCCCGGGAGAACGCGTTGGCGCTGCTGCGCCGCGCGGCCCGCAGCCGAAACACCTCCGACGCCGCGCGGGCCGCGGTCGAGGCGATGCTGACCGAGTTGACCGCCAACGAGGCCCGCGGAGGCACGAACGACGAGAACGATACGGCCGCGCCGCCAACAAGCACCCCGCCGGCCGACCCGACCGGGCTGCTGAATCCCGAATCGGTTGCGGCGGAAGACTCGCTGGTCGTGCTGCCCGCGACACTGCGGAACTCCGACGAGGCGTCGGTGAACCTGCTGCGGGCCGGGCGGTTCCGCGAAGCGATCACACTGATCGACAGCGAGCTGCGCAACGACCCGGGCCGGCTTCAGCAGCGGCTGTACCTGCGGGCCGTCGCGCAGCTCGGGCTGGCTGAGGACACCGACCGCCGCGACGCCTACCTCGACGCGGGGCTGGGGTTCATGCGGGTCGTGGCAATGGCCCGCTCGAGCAGCGCTTACCTCGGGCCCTCCCTCTTGGAGACGGCGTACATCCACCGCAAGGTCGGCGAGCCCGCCGTCGCCGCAAAGCTGTTCGAGGAAGCCGGCCTGCTGCTCGACCCCGACGACGAACCCGCGTACCACCAGCGCTACCTCGACCTGATCGCCCGCTGACCCCGGGCGCCCCACCGCATGAAAGACCGACGCATGATGCAACCCTCCGTCCACCGGATCGCCCGGCTCCTCCCGGCCGCGGCCGCCTTGAGTGTCGCGGCCTCGCCGGCGCTGGCGCAGAGCGACGGCGACAGCCAGTCCTTCTTCCAGATGTTCTTCTGGTCCAACAACCTGCCGGGCCTGGTCTTTATCTGGGTGCTGATCCTGTTGTCGGTGGTGAGCGTGACACTGACGATCCGGTTCGCAATGCTGCACCGCCGATCCACGATCATGCCCGAGGAGACCCGCGAGGAGATCGAGGAATTGCTCGCCCAGAAGAAGTACCGTGACGCGATCGACTTTGCCAACAGCGACCCCAGCTTCCTGGGGCAGGTCACCGGAGCCGCGCTCAACGAGGCGCCCAACGGGTACGGGGCGATGGAACGCGCCGTCGAAGAGGCCGGCGACGCGGAGACGACCCGCATGCTCCGGCCGATCGAGCTGCTGAACGTGCTGGGCAACATCGCGCCGATGATGGGGCTGTTCGGCACGGTGTACGGCATGATCGTCGCGTTCCAGGCGCTGGTCTCCGCGGGCGGCAACCCCGACCCCAAGGACCTCGCGGCCGGCATCTCGACCGCGCTGGTGACCACGCTGTGGGGCCTGGTCGTCGCGATCCCCGCGCTGGCGGGCTACGCGCTGGTCCGCAACAAGGTGGACGCGCTGACCAGCGAGGCGCTGCTCGAAGCCGAAGATCTGATCCGCACGTTCAAGCCCTCGGGCAAGAAGCGCGAAAAGTCCGGCCGTAGCGAACGCCCGACGCCCAAGCCGGACGCGTGAGCGGTAATCGGCGTGCTACGGTTTTTCGGTCCGTGCTTGTGTTGCCGTATTGATCACGCGGCACGGTCGCAAGCGACCGTGGCACCCCGCACGAACTGGTCCCCGATCCCTGTTCCCCGAACCCTGAAACCCCCATGTCCAAGGTTTTCCAGCGCGGCACGGTCAAGCCGGAGATGAACATGACGCCGTTGATCGACGTCACGTTCCTCCTGATCGTGTTCTTCATGCTGGTGAGCAACATCGTGGCCAGCGAGTCGGTGCCGATGGTCGTGCCCAACCTCACCGAGCCGCGCACGCGGGACCTGGGCGAGGTCGAGAAGGTCGTGGTCAGCATCGCGCCCGCGTCGTTCACCGGCGAGGCCCGGCTCGAGAACCCGCTGGACCACCCCGGGCAGGCGCAGTTCGTGCAGCTCGGCTCGGGCGCGCGGTTCGGGCTGGACGAGCTGGACCGCCTCACCGCCGCGCTCGAAGCCGAGGTGAAGAAGAACCCGGAGGTCGAGGTGTTGCTGCGCGGCGACGCGGCGCTGTACTACGGCCAGGTCCAGCCGGTGATGGACGCGATCACCGCCGCGGGCGTGGGGGTGGTGAACCTGGTGGCCCTGATGCCCGAGGAGTGAACGGCTTGGCCGAGACGCCGACCACGACGCACGACGAGACGCTGACCGAGACGGTGCACCACACGCCGCTGCGGAAGAAGCGTGGCCGTTCCACGGTCGTCGGGCAACTAAACCTGACGGCGATGATCGACGTGATCTTTCTGCTGCTGATCTATTTTGTGATCACGTCGAACTTCCGCGTGGACGAGGGCGTGCTGGTCGCGACGTTGCCGCAGGGAAGCGGCCGGCCACAGGAAACCACGGCGCTGCCGCCGCAGAAGATCGAGCTGATGCTGACCGCGGGCACGGTGGACGACACGCAGGTGACGATCCAGCGGGGCAGCGTGGCGTACACGACGTTCGCGGAGTTGAAGGCCGACCTCGCGGCGAACCGTTTCGATCCCGACGCCGGGCAGCTCGACGGGCTGTTCGAGCCGGACAACCCGATCATCATCCAGCCGGGGCCGAGCGTGCGTTGGCAGCACGTGGTCGACGCGTTCAACGCGTGCATCGCGGCGAAATACACGAACGTCAGTTTCGCCAAACCGCGGGGGGACGTGTGAGCCCGAGGTTCTCAGTTCATCTCGGGGTTGAGCGCGGGAGCGGGTTTGCGCGTTTGCGATTCCTGGTTTTCGTGTGCGTTGCCCTGGTTTGCTCGGTGCCGGAATCGCGGGCCCAGCTCGAAGCGCAGGACGGCGCGTTGATCGACGAGCTGTCCAAGCGCGGGATGGACACGCTGCTGAACCGGCTGATCGAGGTGAACCCGCCGGACGACCCCGCAGAACGGATGCGCATCGGGGTTGCCTACGCGCGGCTGCGCTTCAACACGCTGCGGGACGAATTCCAAGGGGCGGTCGATGTGGGCGACGGCGAAACGGCGACCGCCTTGCAACCGCAGGTCGAAGAGGCGTTCGCAGGATTGCTGGAAGCGCAACGCGGCCTGGCCAACGACCCGGCGCTGGCCGACCGCCGCGAGCGGGCGATCTGGAAGACCGATCTGGCGGAGATGTTGCTGGCGGACCTGTTGCGCGGCCAACGCGATGCCGCTGCCGAGTTCGCCGAGTTCGGGTTCGTGTCACGCCGGCAGCGCGAAGCGTTGGAGGCGGCGCCGGCCGAAGCGTTGCGCCTGACGGCCGAGGCGGAAACGCTCGTCTTCGACGCGCAGCGTTTCTACGGGCAGAACCCCGACGCACGCCAGGCGGACCAGGCGAGCCAGGTGTACTACCGATTGGTCGAAGACTACGGTCAGCAGCGCATCCCGTTTTACGCGGCGATGGCGATGCATGTGGTCGCGACCCTTCCCGACGACGCGCCGTATTACCGGGGCCTGGGGCAGTCGACGCCGGCGCTGCCGGGCCAGCGCGGCGACGCGGCGTCGGAACGGCAGCGGCTTTTGCAGGGCGCGGCGGAAAGGCTCGAGACTCTGCTCGCCGGCGACCCGGGACCGGCCGAGTGGGCGGTGCGCTCGCGCTTGGGGCGCGTACTCGTCGCCATGGGCCGACCCGACGACGGGGTCGATGACTACCTCGACGGCGTGGCCGCCTCGGGGGATACGGGGTTGGCGGGCCTGACCGCCTGGCTGGGCAAGGCCGCGGCGCTGCGGGAGGCCGGGAAGCACGGCGAGGCACTCGAGACGCTGGACAGCGCCGCCCAACACGAACTCGCCCGGGAGAGCCCGCTGTTCCGATTGCTGGTCACGGACGCGCAGTTCATCACGCGCAAGGCGCGCGCCGGCGATTCACCCGACGGCGTCAACAACGCGTACCGGGTGTATTTCGAGTTGTTGGATCAGCTCGGCGGCGACGCGCCGGCGATGCGCGCGATGATCTACCGGCGGTGGACGGACGCGTTGGAGGTCGGCCAGGATGTTGCCGGGCTGCCCACGCCGGTGCGCATGGGCGTCGGGCAGGTCGCGCGGGAGAACGGGCAGCGGGCGCTTTTTGTCGATGAGGATCAAGACGAAGCGCAGAAGCAGTTGTCCTGGGCCGTGCGGGTGAACCAGACACTGACGGGCGCTGAATTGCCCGACGACGTGCGGGCGTCGGGGCTGTTCAACCTTGCGTTGTCGCAGGTGCTGCTCAATCAGAACGACGTCGCGACATTGATCGACGCGGTGCGGCGCTGGTTGGAGGTGGCCGAGCGATACCCCGGGCAACCGACGGCCGAGGAGGCGGTCCGTTACGCGGCGGACTACGCGACGGTGTTGGTCCAGCAGGCCCCGGAACACCCGGCGACGCCGGGGCTGTACCAGGACGCGATGGACGTGTTGTTCAAGCGGTACGACGACACGGACACGGCGGGGAAGCACCGGCTGTTCTACGCCTTCCGGGTGTTTCAGGCGCAGGGGATGCACGAGCGGGCGGCGCAGGAGTACGCGCGCGTGCCGTTCGATCACCCGCAGTATTTCGAGGCGCAGGCGTTGCGGCTGTTCAACCTCCGGCGGGACTACGAGCTGACGGACGCCGACGCCACGGACCCGCAGACCGGGCGGAACCAGCGCGACGCGAAGCGCCGGGTGGCCGCCGCCGCGGCCGAGCAGCTCCGGGCCGAGGCGACGGCCGCGCGGCGCAACGCCGGGGACGCCGCCGCCGAGGCCCAGGCCCGCAACACGGCGTCGGCGGCGCTGCTGGCGCTGGCGGCGATCGAGCTGGACGCGGGCCAAGCGGACGCGGCGCTGGAACGTCTTGACGAGGCGGAGCGGGAACTGAGCGAAGGCACCGCGTACGACCAGGCCCGGCAGCAGGTTCTGAGCGCCCGGATCGTTTCGCTGGTGGAGGCGGGGCGGTTCAACGACGCGTCCGCCGAGGCGCAGCGGATGATGCAGGCCTACCCCGAGTCGGCGGCGGGCGTGATCGGCGGGGTGTTGAGCGGCCTCGAGGCGCGGATCAACACGCTGCGTGCGCAGGCCCGCGACCTGCCGGGCACGGAGGCGCAACCGCGGCGCGACGAGGCCGCCACGCTCGCCGCGGTGACCTCGACGCTCGCCAAGCTGCTGGTGGATTGGGCCGACACGCAGGGCTTCGACCCCGCCACGAAGCTGGCCTACGACCTGCCGTACGTGAAGTCGCTGCGGCTGGCGGGGCGGCCGGCGGACGCGCTGCAGTTCCTCAAGTCCCGGAACATCCTCGACACGTTCGGGGACGACCTGGCGGTGCTCGAGTCGGCGGGCGAGACGTACTACGCCCTTGGCGTCGAGGAGCGGCGGGAGGCGGTCAGCACTCGCTATCGCCTCAAGGACGACGCTATGGCTCGGGCGGCGATCCCGCTGTTCGACCGCATCATCACCGGGCTGCGCCCGCCGTACTCCGAGAGCTACTGGAACGCCTGGCTGAGGCGGCTGGCGCTCAACGTGGCGCTGGGCATCGAGCCGGAGAAGGTGCCGCTGCGCATCCGGCAGCTCGAAGCATCGCACCCCGACCTGGGCGGCCCGGCGTTCAAGGCGCGGTTCGAACGCCTGTCGGTGGATGCACGTGGGGGCTGAGCCACACGCCCGGTGATTTGACGCGCGTCGGCGGGCGGCCAAAAATGTGGACATGAAACTCCGAAATATCCCCGGCACCGACCTCAGCGTCTCGCTGTTCGGCTTCGGCAACTTCACGTTCGGCACGAACTGGTGGGGCGACTTCACCGACGAGCAGGCGGTTGCGCTGCAGAACGAGGCCGTCGATCTGGGCTGCAACTTCTTCGACACCGCGCCCGCGTACGGCAACGGCCGGGCCGAGGCGTTGATGAAGGCCACGCTCGCGTACGCCGGCCGGGACAACATCGTGCTGTCGACGAAGTTCGGCTACGACTTCTATTCCGACCCCGGCGAAGAGGGCGGCCACCGCGAACGCAAGCAGGACTTCTCGCCCCAAGCCATCCGCTTCGAGCTGGAGCAGTCGCTGCGGCGGATGGGCGTGGACGTGATCGACCTTTATCAGGCGCACAACATCAAGCTGCCGCAGTTTGCCGACGACGTGTTCGCCACGCTCGAGGCCTTGAAAGACGAGGGGAAGATTCGACACTGGGGCGTCGCGCTGGGCCCGGCGATCGGCTGGCGCGAGGAGGGGCACGCGGCGTTCCTTGAGCACGGCGCGGCGACGGTGCAGACGGTCTACAACCTGTACGAGCACGACCCCGGCCGGGAGTTCGGCGAGACGGCGGAGCGGCTGGGTCGCGGCGGCGTCTTGGTGCGCGTGCCGACCAACTCGGGCATGCTCGACGAGGAGTTCTCCTCGCCGGACCACAAGTTCGCCGCGCACGACCACCGCAAGTACCGCGACCGGGCGTGGCTGGTGTACGGGCTGCAGAAGAACCGCATCGTCCGCGAGCGCTTCGCCGAGCCGATGGGCATGAGCGTGCGTCAGTTCGCGATGCGTTGGCTGGCGTGCCAGCCGGCGGTGTGCAGCATCGAGCCCAACATCGTCAACGCCGAGGACCTGCGGGACTACGCCGCGGCGTGCGACGGCCGGCCGCTGCCGGACGACGTGCTGAACGCGGTCCGCGAACTCTACGCCGACGACTTCGGTCTGGGCGGTGAGGCCCACCCGTGCGATCACAAGAGCAGCACGGCCCCCGGCGGCAGCGTGCGGAGCACATATGTCCCGCCGAGTCTTGCGTCCGCATAAGTCAAGGGGCGTTGGGAGCGGTTAGGATGTGGGGCTCGGTCCGGGCCCCCCTCCAACGCTTTCGAGAACCACGCCATGCCACGCTTGTCTAAGCCGAATCCCCGCACCTTCGTCGTTTCCGCCGGGGTGTCGGCGTTCGCCGCGAGTTTCACGGTTCCGGTGGACGCGCAGACGGTGATCAACACCCCGACCACAGTCACCACCACGATCGATGACGGCGGGGTCATCGACAACACGGACGTCACCATCGACCCCACCGGCGTCATCCGCCCGTTCGTGCTTTACCGCGGCGACGTGACGCTGGTGAACAACGGCTTGATCCGGGGCAACATCGAGTTCGATACGTCCGTCGGCACCGGCCCGAACTCCATCAGCTTCCGCAACATCAACAACCTCTTCGGCAACATCACGCTCAGCGGCAGCGCCATCACCGGCGGCGATGACCAGGTCGTGCTGCTGTCCGACAGTGTCTTTGCCCGCAGCGAATTTCAGGCCGACCTGCAGAGCATCATCAATCTCGGCTTCGGCGACGACGTGCTCGTGCTCGACGGCACGGACCCGGACGACGACGCCTTCCTCTCGCTCAACCTCATCGGCAACGTCGAGGAGCTACGCATCCAAGGCGACGCCGTGTGGCTGGTCGATGGGTTTGCCGAGTTTGACAACGGCTTCCGCATCCTCACCAACGCTTCGGGTCAGTTTTTCTCCGGCGTGATCGAGGCGAACACGACCATCGCTGCGGGCGGCTCGCTCGAAAACGCGTTCGGCACGCTCGACGGCAACGTCAACAACAGCGGGACCATCGCCTCGACCCGCTCCTTCTTCCCGTTCAGCATCACCGGCAACTACAACGCCAACGCCGGCTCGACCACGGACGTCACGGTCGACCCGCGCGGCAGCGCCGGCACCATCGTGGTCAACGGCGACGTCAACGTCGCCGCTGGGGCCAACCTCGCCGTCACCGAGACGCTCGAGGTCTTCCCCAACCAGGTCTCGTTCACCGTGGTCACCGCCGGCGGCACCATCAACAACGGTGCCAACTTCGCGACCGTCACCAACGACTTCCCATTCCTGGACGCGACGCTCGACACCAGCGACCCCAACAACATCACCGTCACGCTGACCCGCAACGGCACCGGGTTTTCCGGCGTCGCCGAGACGGGCAACCAGCGCAACGTCGCGTTCATCTGGGAGGTCGCGGGGGCCGCGGCGGGGACCGGCACCGACGCGTTGTTCATCGACGGCGAGCTGAACACGTTGAGCGACGACGACCTCCGCGCCGCGTTCACATCGATGTCCGGCGAGTCCCAGACCGCGCCGGCCCGGGTCGCCACGCAGGCCAGCCGGGGCTTCGGGCGCGGGCTGGAACGCCGCAGCCGGATGATGCACGTCGTGATGGCGCAGGGTGACGTGCTGCCCACGCCGCAGCTCGCGTCCTACGGCGGGCTGACGCACGACCTGTCGCTGCTGTCCGCGGCGGCGCTCAGCCAGCCGGGGCAACCCAACGCGTTCGACACCTTCGCCCCTGGGTTCTGGGTCGATGTTCTCGGCGGCGAGGGCGACGTGGACGGCGACGGCTCGTCCGCGGGCGTGGATTACGACTACTACGGCCTGGTCGGCGGGTTCGACTTCCTGCTCAGCGGCGATTGGCTGTTCGGTGTCAGTGCCGGCTACACCACGGGCTCTTACGACGTCGACGACTTCAGCGCCGACGGCGACATCGACACCCTGAACATCGCGGCCTACACCGCCTGGCTCGTGGATCAGTGGCGGTTCAACGCAAGCATCGGCTACGCGTTCGACAGCTACGACACCAGCCGCGTCGTCTCGGTCGGGACGCTGCCGGACCGCGTCGCGTCGGCGGACTTCGACGGCGGCACGTTCTCCATCGACGGCACCGCGACGTACCGCTTCGACCTCGACGGCGACTTCAAGCTCGAGCCGTTCGGCACGATCGAGTACTTCCGCAGCCGGACGGACGGTTATTCCGAGACCGGCGCCGGGGCACTGAACCTGTTCGTGTCCGAGGGCAGCTACGAGGCGCTCTACACCACGCTGGGGGCGCGGCTGTTCAAGACGTTCCAGATGGACTCGACGCTGCTGACGCCGGAGGTGCGCGGCGGCTGGCAGCACGAGTGGCTGGACCACGAGGCCCAGTTCGACGCGCGCTTCCTGGCCGCCGGCGTGGGGGCCCCGGTCCGGATCACCGGTGCCGAGGCCGACGCCGACGCGGCCTTGCTGGGCGTGGGTTTGACCGCAGACTTCAACCGGCGGTTTTCCCTAAGGTTCGACTACGACGCCCGCGTCGGCAGCGACCAGACCGACCAGCAGTTCACGCTGGCTTTACGCGTGCCGTGGTGAGCAACACGCCACGGGGCACCGGGTGTGAACCTGGGAGACTTGCGTCGTCGGAGTTGTGCGCCGGCTGATCCACTGATCGTGGGAGCGTGTGTGCTCTGATGATGAAGGAAAAAGCCGGCAACGGGGCTTGCGCTTGGTGATATCCGGGGTAAGCTATCGCTATCCGGTGGATTCTCGGTTCAACAGGATTCGTGGGACCGCTCCCCATTTCTGGAGAAGAAGACATGGCAACCCGTACCTTTCGTTCGACGCTGACGGTTCTTGCGTTGGCAGGCTTGGTGGCTTGGGTCGGCTCGCCGGCGACGGCCCAGATCTACACTTTCACCTCCGGGCCCACCGGCGACGGGTTCAACTGGCCGGCGTCGCCGACCGGGATGTTGGACGGCGACTACTTCAGCACGCCCGACGGCGTGTCGCTCGACAACTACACCGGCAACCAGATCTTCTTCGACAGCCAGTATCAGGTCGCGAGCAACTCGCCGGATATCGACGGCGATGCGCTCTGGGGCAACCCCAACGGCGGCGCGCTGGACTTCTACCTGGATGGAATCGGCGGCGTCCAAAGCATCAGTTTCAATTTCGCGAACTCCATCGGCGGTGCCCCGTTCAACTCGCAGGACTACCTCGACGTCGAGGTCTACGACTCGGAGGGTCGGGGCACCTACTACTCCGAAACCCTGGACAACGTCTTCACCGGGCTCGGCGGGTTCGACGGCTACTCGGGGACGGTTTACCTCGATACGTCTTTCTTGTTTGACGATTATGAAAATCTGGACGGCGGGCAGTTCATCGACATCGATTACATCTACATCGACCTGTACTCGCTGGACAACACATTCGAACCGGCCGAGTTTGCGATCGACAACTTCTCGGTGGACGGCAGCACGGGCAACGGCCCCGACGAGCTGTACATCTCCGTGAACCAGGGCACCGACGCCACCGGCTCCATCTTCAACAGCAACAGCCTCCGCGGCGTCGGCACGCACACCCGCGGGATCGAGGTGACTAACGGCGCGGCAACCGACACGACCCTCTCGATCGAGATCGAGCCCGGCGGCGACCTCACCGCCGGCCCCAGCGTGGTCAACGGCGAGTTCATCGCGGCCGGCCAATCGACGTTCAAACCCGATATCGCCAGCATCGACCGCTCGCTGCCCACCGGCAGTTACGAGAGCGACGTCCGCCTGATCAACGACGGCGACCCGAGCGATCCCGACAACGTCTCCACCCTTCGCGTCAACCTCTTCGAGCCCGAACTGCTCTCCGGCAACTTCGCCAGCGTCGATGTCAACAACTTCGAAGACGTGACGCTCAGCAACGCCGCCGCCCCCGCCAACGGGTTCCGTGCCGCGGTCAAGGCCACCGGTGGCGCGACCACCTCCGGGCCGTTCGAGGTCAGCGCCTGGGCCGCCGACACCCGCCTGCTCGACGGCGACACCATCACCGCCAACGTCGTCTTCAAACGGTTTGGCCAGCTCTCGGGCACGCACACCGGGCTCCATATCGCCTCGTTTGAGCAGGCCGCCTACGTCATCAACGAGTTCGTCGACCTCGAAGTCTTCCTGGACAACAAGGACGAGTCCGTCCCCAACCAGGTCTGGAACCTGACCTACACCCACGTCAACGCCAGCACTGACTTCGGGAACTTCTCGCCCGGCGGGTCCTTCAACGAGCGCATCGGCGTCAACAACTTCGACGTCGCCGCCACGTTGATCGACGGCACCAGCTCCAAGAACCAGCAGGTCTCCCTGCAGCTCTCCAGCAACCCCGACCCCGGCAGCAGCGCCGACCTCGTCGGCGTGCCGGTGGACCTGGTCTTCAGCGCCTCGGTCGATGACACGTTCGTCCTGCAACTGACCTACGCCCCCGGGTCCGTGCCCGGCGGCGCGACCGAGGACGACCTGATGCTGCTCTGGTTCGACACCACCGGGCAGGAGTGGGTCAACGCCGTGGACGGCAACGCCGGCGGCACCCCGACCTTCTTCGACGGTTCCTACGAGGACTTCCTCAACGGCGGCACGCTAGGGAGCGGCGACCTGGGAACCTACGGTCTGGACACCACCAACGACCACGTCTGGGCGGTGCTCAACCACGCCTCGCTCTTCGCCGTCGGTGCGCTGTCGTCCGCGGCCGCGGTGGAAGGCGACTACAACAACTCCGGCCAGGTCGAGCAGGGCGACCTGGACTTCGTCCTCTCCAACTGGGGCGACACCGACATCTCCGACGTGACCGGCTGGGTCAACTTCGCGGGCCTGCCCGGCGGCGACATCGGCGGTCAGGTTGAGCAGACCGAGTTGGATCTGGTGCTGAGCAACTGGGGCGACACGTCGGCGCCGGACTTCGGTGCGTCGAGCGTGCCCGAGCCGGCGGCGGGGCTTCTGGTGTTTGCACTGCTAGGGATGACGCGTCGCCGGTTGGTCTGAGTTCGGCGGGCTAGGATGCGGGCATGTCGTACGGCCTGCATCCGGACACCGAACTGATCCACGAGGGCGTCCGCGTCAACCTCCGGGTTAAGCCGCTGCCAAAGCGGGGCGGCGGCACGCTGCGGCGGGAGATCGCCGAGGTCGCCGACGCCGTGGTGATCCTGCCGCTGATCCAGCCGGGCGACCCCGCGGCCGAAGGCCTGAATCCATCTCAGCTTCCGGGGGTGGTGCTGATCCGCAACGAGCGGTTCGCGGTCAAGCAGACGTTGTGGGAGCTTCCCGCGGGCACGCTGGAGGATGGTGAGGACCCTGCGGATTGTGCGGGCCGGGAGTTGGAGGAAGAGACCGGCTATCGGGCGTCGCGGATCGAGCCGATGACGGCGTTCTGGGCGTCGCCGGGCTTCACGACCGAGCGGATGCACGCGTTCGTGGCGACAGGCCTGACGCAGACGCAGCAGTCGCTGGACGAAACCGAACGGATCGTGCCTGAAGTCCGTAGCTGGGATCAGACGATGCAGATGGTGAAGGACGGCCAGATGGGCGACGCGAAGACCCTCGCGGCCCTGATGTGGTACGCGGCGTTCGGCTTCGGAGACCAGCGGCATGGCGTTTGAGAATCGGGACTACCTGCGTGAAGAGAGCCGGCGTTACAGCTGCGGCGGCGACGGTGGTGGCGGCGGCTTTCGCATCGGCGGGGCGGGGTTCCGCGGCTGGTCGATGGTCAACATTCTGTTGCTGGTCAACTTCGCCGTTTCGATCATCGACTTCATCCTGACCACCGGTGCCCGCGTGCCCGGCTGGGCGTCGCCTTTCTACTGGGGCAACTTCAACGTCGAGCAGGGCATCTACGGGTTTCAGTTCTGGCGGTTCTTCACGTACCAGTTCCTGCACGGCGGGCTCTTCCACCTGTTGTTTAACCTGATCGGGCTTTATTTCTTCGGACCGATGCTCGAATCGTGGTGGGGCAGCAAACGGTTCCTGGCGTTCTACCTGTTGTGCGGCGCGTGCGGCGCTTTGGTGATGACCGCGTTGTTCTACGTGCCGGGGCTGCTCTACATCGGTGCGGGGACGGCGCTGATCGGTGCGTCGGGGGCGGTCTTCGGGATCCTGGTCGGGGCGGCCACGCTGTTTCCCCACCACCGGGTGCAGTTGTTGTTCCCGCCGATCCCGATGACGCTGCGGACGATGGCGGTGTTGTTTCTGGCGATCTCGTTCTTCTCGCTGCTGGCCGGCACACCCAACGCTGGCGGCGAAGCCGCGCACCTCGGCGGGGCGCTGCTGGGGTTCGTGCTGATCAAGCAGCCGGGCTGGCTCAACTTCGCCGACCGCATGAACCCGCAGGCGATCCAGGACGGCTGGACGAAGGGGCGTTACGAGAAGCGGGTCAAAGCCGACCAGAACCACGCCGCCGAGGTCGACCGCATCCTGGCGAAGGTCCAGCAACACGGCCTGCAGTCGCTGACCGCGAAGGAAAAGAAGACGCTCAGCCGGGACACGGATCAGAAGCGGCAGGCGGGGTAGGGGTAAAGCAGCAAATCAAGAAAGCAGTAGAGCAGCAGATCAGCAAGAAAAGCTGATGTCTTGATTTACTGCTCTACTGGTTTTCTGTTCTACTGCTTTTATGCCTGCGCTGACGTACAAGCTCCTGAAAACCGACGCCTGCTCCAACGCCCGCCTCGGCACCGTCCACACGCCGCACGGCAGCTTCGAGACGCCCGCGTTCATGCCGGTCGGGACGCAGGCGACGGTGAAGGGGTTGCTGCCCGGCCAGGTCGCGGACACGGGGGCGCAAATCCTGCTGGGGAACACCTACCACCTCATGCTTCGGCCCGGCAGTGAACTCATCGCCGAGCTGGGCGGGCTGCACGTGTTCATGCGGTGGGACAAACCGATCCTGACCGACTCGGGCGGGTTTCAGGTGTTCTCGCTGGGCGACATCAACCGCATCAACGACGACGGCGTGTCGTTCAAGAGCCACCTCGACGGATCGACCATCGAGCTGACGCCGCAGCGCTCGATGCAGGTGCAACACGAGCTGGGCAGCGACATCATCATGGCGTTTGATGACTGCCCGCCGGCCGCGACGCTCAACGACCACCAGCAGCAGCGCGCGAAACAGTTTGGCAGCAACGTATCGACGCGGGCCCCGCATTTACATGCGGGGCTTAAGACGACGAACGAAGCCTCGCATGAGAACGCGGGGCCGGACTCCGTGGCGTACCGCGAGCGCGTCAAGGTCGCGAACGAGCGCACGCTGCGCTGGCTCGACGCCTGCGTGAAATACCACCGCGGCTCTGGGCGCGACGCCGACCAGGCCCTGTTCGGCATCGTGCAGGGCGGCACGGACCTGGACCAGCGGACGGCCTGCGTCGAGGCGGTCTGCGCCCACGACCTGCCGGGCTACGCGATCGGCGGGGTCGCGGTCGGCGAGGGGCCCGACGAAATCAAGTCCGTGGTTGAGCACACGGCCCCGTTGCTCCCAGACGACCGGCCGCGCTACCTCATGGGCGTGGGCTACCCGGCGGACCTCGTGACCGCCGTCCGCGCCGGGGTGGACATGTTCGACTGCGTCCTGCCCAGCCGCAACGGCCGCAACGGGTTCGCGTTCCTGCCCGACGGGTCGATCCGTCTCAAAAACGCGACGCACCGCGACGACCCGGCCCCCATCGAGGCCGGCTGCGACTGCGTGGCCTGCGTGGGCGGGTTCTCCCGGGCGTACCTGCGGCACCTGTTCATGGCGGACGAGATGCTCGGGCCGATCCTGGTCAGCCTGCACAACCAGCGGCTGTACCAGCGCCTCATGTTGGACATCCGCACCGCGATCCGGGATGATGCGTGGCTCGCGCTGGCCGAGCGTTGGCCGGCTGCGTGCCCCGGCGGGTTCGCGTGAACCGGTCTCCGGCCGGCCGAGCCCGTTGTCCGCTGTCCCCGATCACGGTACCCCATGCCCGACCTGCCCCTTGTCATGCCGTTCCTGGCCCAGGACGCCGCGCCCGCCGGCGAGGTGTCCGCCCCTCCCGGCGCCGACGTGTCGCCGCCGCCTTCCGCCGACAACGAAGCCCAGCCCCTGGTGCAGTCCGACGGCACGCCGACCGGGAACACGGCCCCACAGGCACCCGGGCTGTTCGACGGACCGTTCATGCTGCTGCTGCTGGGCTTCATGGTGCTGATGATCGTGTTCTCGATCAGCTCCGGCCGAAAAGAAAAGAAGCGCAAGGAAGCGATGATCAACGCGCTCACGAAGGGCAAGAAGGTGCAGACCGCCGGCGGCGTGCTGGGCACGATCACGGACGTCCGCGACCACGAGGTCGTTGTCAAAGTCGACGAGAACAGCAACACGCGCATCCGTTTCGCCAAGAGCGCGATCGCGGCGGTGATCGAAGACTAGAAGTCAGTAGCCAGGAGTCAGAAGCCAATCGACAGGCACTGGCCGCTGACTTCCTGTACCGACATACTGCCCGCTCATCGTTTTTCTACTGACTCCTGGCTACTGACCCCTGGCTCTTGAAATGAAGTATCCCATCTGGAAACCGTTGCTGCTGATGGTCGTGGTGTTGGGCTGCGGCGCGATGCTCTGGCTCAAGGGACTGAACCCCGGCATCGACCTGGCGGGCGGCACGACGCTGACCTACGCCGTGCAGGTGCCCGACGGGCAGAACGCCGAGACCGCCATCGAGCAGACGATCGAGATCCTCAAGGATCGCGTAGACCCGGCGGGCATCATGAACCTGGTCTGGCGGGCCGAGGTGGGCGACCGCCTGTCGGTGCAGATGGCGCTCGCGCCGCCGGAGGTCGCGGAGAAGCGCGAGGCCTACGAAAAGGCCGTCAAAGCGCTCGTCGCGGAAAACCTGCCGGCCCAGCAGATCAGTGCCGCCTTGGCCCGCCCGGGCGAGTTGCGCCTGGCCCGGCTGGCCGAAATCAAAGAGACGCACCCGCAGATCGCCGAGGAACTCGACCGGCTGAGCGTCCTGGCGGACCGTCAGGACGCGGCGACGGAGGTGTACCGCGAGGCGTTGGAGGCGTACCAGTCCGTCGCGGACAACGTCGAGGGCGAGCCGAGCGAGGCGGAAGCCGAACAACTCGAATCGTTGCGCGGCGACCTGGACCGCGTCACCGTCGAGGCGCTCAACGCGCGGGACGCATTCGAGACGGGGCTGGGCGAACTGCTGGCCAACAACCTGACCAAGGCGGAGTTCGCCCGGGTGATCGAGCTGTCCGACGAGACGGGCAAGGCCGGCGCAGCCTCTCCGCGTGCTCGGGCGCTGCTTGAACTGAAAGAGACCCACCCCGCCCGCGCCGACGCGATCGAAACCGCGGCGGCCGCGTGGAAGGTCTACGAAAAAGACAAGGGCCAGCTCGATGACCCCAACGACCTGATCCGCATGCTGCGCGGGGCGGGCGTGCTGGAGTTCCGCATCGCCGCGACGCCCGGCGAGCGGCCCGTTGATGCGCAGCGCTATATCGACCGCCTGCGTGAGCAGGGCCCCAAGGCCGGCCGGTCCGAGCCGTGGCGCTGGTTCGAGGTCGAGTCGCTCGCGGACTACCTGGACTCGCCGCGCTTCCGGGCGATTGTGGAAGACGACCCGACGACCACCGGGCAGGTCTTTGCTCAGCAGCTCAACGTCGTCGGTCAGCACTATGGCGGGAGCTACTACGTCCTGCTCGCCAACACGCCCGACCTGTCGCTCACCGATCAGGAGCAGTGGGAGTTGGCCGGCGCGGTCGTGCAGCCCGACCAGCAGGGCCTGCCTTCGGTGGGTTTCACGCTCGATCCGTCGGGCGGAGCCCTGATGGGGGCGATGACCGGGCCCAACGTGGGCAAGCCGATGGCGATCGTGCTCGACGGCAAGGTGATGTCCTCGCCGAACCTGCTCGACCGCATCGGCAGCCGCGGCCAGATCACCGGGCGTTTCAGCGCCCCGGAAGCTCGGGCACTCGTGCAGACGCTCAAGGCGGGGTCGCTGAGCTCGACGCTGTCTTACGACCCGATCTCGATCAAGACGACCGGGCCGCAACTGGGTCAGGACAACCTCAAGGCCGGCGTCAGCGCGTCGGTGATCGCGGTGTGCACCGTCGCGGCGTTCATGGTCGTGTACTACTTCGGGGCCGGCCTGGTCGCGGTGGTCGCGCTCGCGGGCAACATGCTCATCATCCTGGGCGTCATGTCGCTGACCTCGGCGACGTTTACGCTGCCGGGCATCGCGGGCCTGGTGCTGACCATCGGCATGGCGGTCGACGCCAACGTCCTGATCTTCGAGCGCATCCGTGAAGAAGTCCGGGCCGGGGTCAACGACCTCAAGACCGCCGTCCGCGTCGGCTTCGGCAAGGCGCTGTCCTCCATTCTTGACGCGAACATCACGACGCTGCTGACGTGTCTGGTCCTGTATTACACCGCGACCAGTGAGATCAAGGGCTTCGCTGTCGTGTTGTCCATCGGCATCGTCGCGACGCTGTTCACGACGCTGTTCGGCTCGCGCGTGCTGATCGATCTGGCCCTGGCGTACGGCAACGCCAAGCGGCTTCCCATGTTGCCGACGGCCGTGCCCGCGGTCGAGCGGCTGCTCGAGCCAAGCATCAACTGGTTCGCGCTGCGGAAGTTCTTCATCCCGCTGAGTCTGGTCATCATCGTGGCCGGCGGTTTCATGATCTACGAGCGCGGTGAAGACCTGCTGGACATCGAGTTCCGCTCGGGCACGGAGGTCACGTTCAGCTTTGCGGACGGGCAGACGCTGTCGCTCGAGGCCGCCCGTGACCGTCTCGAGGCGTACGCCCAGTCGCCGACGCAGGACGCCGACGACATCGACTGGTCACACCTGGCGGACGCGACGGTGGTCACGGTCGGCGAGGTCACCGACAACGGCGCGACCGGCTTCAGCGTCGCGACGCTGATCGAAGACGCCGACGCAGTGTCGCAGGCCGTCAAAGACGCGTTCGGTGACCTGCTGGACACGACGCGGCCCATCGGGTTCCGCGGCGAAGACCTGGACCTCTCCGCCGCCGCCGGCCTGGTCGAACGCATCAACTCGGCCGACCTGGGCAAGGTGATCGGCGACCCGCTCGCGTCGGGCGACCTCGGCGAGTTCCGCGGCGGCGTGGCGATCGTCCTGGACGAGCTCAACCCGCCCGCCTCGGTCGAGGACATCCGCAGCCGTATCGACCGCATGCAGAACCAGCCCGACTACGCCGATCTGGGCTACCGCAACGTCGAAGTCATCGGGCTGGACGTGGCGGGTTCCAACGACGCGGGTGAAACCACCTACGGCCGCGTCGTCGTCGCCGCCGAGGACGAATCGACGAACTACGTCGACGACCCCGACCAGTTCGGCGTCGCCGGCGGCCTGGCCGACACGCAGTGGCAGCTCGTCAAAGAAGCGTTGCAGCAGGACACGTCGCTGGATTCGGTGAGTAATTTCTCCAGCCAGGTGTCCGGCACGATGCAACAGCGGGCGATCGTTGCGATGCTGCTGTCGATGCTGGTCGTGGTCGCGTACATCGCGCTGCGGTTCGGCAGCTTCCGCTACGGGGCGGCGGCGATTGTCGCGCTGATGCACGACGTGGCGGCGGCGGTGGGCCTGCTCGCGATCTGCAACTGGCTTTACGACTCGGGCATGGGCCACGCGCTCTTGCTGGACGACTTCAAGGTCAATCTCGCGATTGTGGCCGCGGTCCTGACCCTGATCGGCTACTCGCTGAACGACACCATCATCGTGTTCGACCGCATCCGTGAGAACAAGGGCCGTCTGCCCGAGCCCACGGCCGAGATCATCAACAACTCGATCAACCAGACGATCAGCCGCACCGTTTTGACTTCGGGCACGACGCTCATCGCGGTGCTCGTGCTCTACCTGTTCGGTGGGCCGGGCGTGCACGGATTCGCGTTCACGATGATGATCGGCGTGTTCGTGGGCACCTATTCCTCGTTTGCCATCGCGGCGCCGCTGCTGGTCCTCGGGAAGCGTCAGCCGCCGAGCAAACCCGCCAAGACGGCGCCGGCGGTCAGCGAGAAGGCCACGGCCGACGATGAACTCCCCGAACCCGTCGCCGCCCGGGCCGAGCCCACGCCATGAACGACCCGCGTTTCGCCAAGCTCGCCCGCACGCTCATCGGTCACTCGACCCGGCTCGCCGCCGGCGAGCACATCCTCATCGAGGCGTTCGACATCCCCGCCGAGATGCTCACGGCCCTGATCGCCGAGGTCCGCAGCGTCGGCGGGCACCCGCACGTCGCGCTGCGCAATGGGCTGGTTCAGCGCGCGTTGGTCGCCGACGCCGACCCGGACCAGCTCGACGCCTGGTCCGCCTACGACCTCAACCGTATGGAGCGGATGGACTGCTACCTGGGGATGCGCGGCAGCCACAACGTCTCGGAGATGTCCGGCCTGCCCGACGCGCAGGTCCAGGCGTACTCCCGCCGGTACGCCACGCCCGTTCACGGGGAACGCCGCGTCAACCACACGCGCTGGTGCGTCCTGCGCTGGCCGACGCCGAGCATGGCCCAGCTCGCGGGCATGGCGACCGAAGCGTTCGAAGACTTCTACTTCGACGTCTGCACGCTCGACTACGCCAGGATGGCGAAGGCCAGCGAGCCGCTGTGCGACCTGATGAACCGCACCGACCGCGTCCACCTCAAGGGCCCGGGCGACACCGACCTGCGGTTCAGCATCAAAGACATCCCCGCGATCGTGTGCAGCGGCGACCGCAACATCCCCGACGGCGAGTGCTTCACCGCGCCCGTTCGCGACAGCGTCGAGGGCGTGATCCACTTCAACACGCCGACGCTGCACATGGGCCGGTCGTTTGAAAACGTCCGGCTGACGTTCGAGAAAGGCCGGATCGTCGATTTCGACGCGGACCAGGGCGCCGAACACCTCGCCGGCGTGTTCGACACCGACGAGGGCGCCCGCTACGTCGGCGAGTTCGCGATCGGCTTCAACCCGTTCATCCGCGAACCGATGAAAGACATCCTCTTCGACGAAAAGATCGCCGGTTCGCTGCACTTCACGCCCGGCCGGTGCTACGACGAGGCCAGCAACGGCAACAAGAGCGACATCCACTGGGACCTCGTGCTCATCCAGCGCGACGATTACGGCGGAGGCGAGATCGTGTTCGACGACACGGTGATCCGCAAAGACGGAGTGTTCGTGGTCGAAGAATTGAAGGGTTTAAATCCGGACGCGCTGAAGTAACGTGCGCTGGCGTAGAAACCGGAGGTGATCTACCAGTAGCCCACGCGGTGTAAGACGCGATCGCCTTCGGGTTCAAGGTAATAAAAGCACCCGGCGCCGTTTGGTGCGAACGGACTGGTATAGACGTGCATGGGCTCTGGGCCTGGGCTGGGTAGCGAGAGCGGTCCGAGTTCGCCGGGCAGCTGAAGATCGAATCCGGACAGATCAACGCGGCTTAGTTCGCCGGTTTCAGCCAAGTCGATTGCGTCCGGGCGTGCGATCTTCCAGAGGGTTTCAATGTGCTTCTCAAGGTCTTGACGATCGACGCGGTAGGTGGCGACATGACCATTGACTCCAGTACGGACCGTGATCTCTCGCGCTTCGGGCGGAAGATAGTTGCTGACTTTCGAATCACCGACGTCTGACGCAGTCTCATAGGTAAAAGTGCCGAAGCGCAACGGATGGATGGCTGCAGTTACACCGATGCAGGTGGGGATGAATAAAACGAAACCCAAAATGCTGCACAACACGCAGGCACGGATACGTCCCCAGTCTCGACGATGCCACCACGGCCATTTCGGCAGAAAAACCGAAGCCGTGACAACTGTGAATGTGATGAACCCCACAGTGAGAAGGAACGGAAGGACAAGGAACCAGAGCATGCGATGACTACGAACAATCTGCGGTAAAGTTCGACTCGGATTCAGAAAACGCGGGAATGTTTTGGACCAGATTGCGAGGGTCAAGCATGGACATAAACATCAAACCTTAGCGCTTTGCCGGCATCGTGCGTGTGGGAAGGTTCGGGTCCGGCGAGCGGTTCCGCGTGGCGGGGGCGTTTGACGACGACCCGATGCGGTTTGCGGTCGAGCGCGGCCGCGAGGAGTGCGTCGGCATCGGCGTCGTCGCCGACGAGCCAACGCAGCACGCGCATCGGTTTTTTCTCGACGGTTTTTCGGCCCGGCGGGAACATGGGGTCGAGGTAGATCGTGTCGGCTTCGGGGTATGGGGTACGGGGTACGGGGTTCGTGCCGAGTGCGAGATTGCCGAGACGAAGTTCGATACGCGAAGCGATGTCGGGGTGTTCTTCCGCGGCGCGGCGCAGCGCGTCATCGAGCAGGGCGTGAACGACGGGGTGGCGTTCCAGCGCGATGACTTTGCAGCCGGCCGCGGCGAGCAGCCACGTGTCTTCGCCCAGGCCCGCGGTGGCGTCGAGCACCGCCGGTCGGAACGGGTTGCCTTTGCGCACCCCCACCGCTTTGAACAGGGGCTGGTTGAGCTTCCGCCCCGCGGGTGAGGTGGTGTCGAGCGCGAGCGGGTCGGCGACCACGGGGTGCCCGCCGGCGAGCGGGTGATCGGGTGCGTTGACGCGCAGCTCGAGCCGGTCGCTCTTGGCCAGGGTCAGGTGCAGGTCGTGCGGGTCGCGGAAGCGTGTGGCCAGCGGAAGCTCGAGACGTTCGGCGAGGGCTTCGGCGTCGTTTCGCCGGGCGGGCTGGTCGAAGGCAACGGCGACGGTGGCGCGGGCCATCAGTCGTTGCCGACCTGGTTCGCCTCGGCTTCGGCGAGCTGCTGCTCGTAGCGGGCGCGGTTGCCGCGCGAATCCATCAGCACCAGCAGCCGGTGCCGGAACCGCTCGGGGACGTGGCGGTCGAGGGTCTTGCGGACCTGGCCCATGTGCGTCCGCCGCGAAAGGTGTGTCAGCACGATGTGCGTCTCGTCGGAGCTCGCTTCGAGCAGATCGAGGATGTGATCCAGGTGAAGGTGCTTCCCGATACCCGCGCGTTTGCGGTGTCCGGGTTCCATGAAGGTGCATTCGGTGATCAGCACCTTACTCTGGAGGACATCGTCGGTCGTGAGGTGGTCGCCCCAGGCCGTGTCGCCGGTGAAGGTGATCAGCGGGATGTGGAATGTGTCGACAATCTCTTTGCCGGCTTTTTTGTGTTCGACGATCTGCTCCTGGGTCAGTCCGACGAACTCTTCTTTGAGCCGGGTCCGTTTTTCCAGGACGGTGTACCCCAGGGCGGGCACGGTGTGGATCGCTTCGAACGCTTTGAGGTGGTGGTTGTTCTTAATCTCGTACTGTTCGCCGGGCGCGAGGGGGACGAGGTTGTATTTGGTGCGTTGCCGCTCGATATCGACCCAGGCTTCCATGAGGTTGTGGAGCGGCTTTTCGAGTTCGGGGTGGCAGATCACCGTGCCGGGCGTCATGCCTTGGAAGGGGCGCTGCGAGAAGTAGTACGCGATGCCGGCGACGTGGTCCATGTGCCCGTGCGTTAGCGCGACGATCGGCGCGGGCAGCACGGCTTTGGGGCACAGGCCGATGTCAAAGCACAGGTCCAGCTCCGGGACGTGGACGACCGTCTCTTCGCCGGCGATCGACAGGCCCTGCAGGCGGAACGGCGGGATGTAGAGGAAGCCCAGTTGCGGTCGTCTGGCGGGTTCTTTGGGGAGCATGTGCGGCTTGAGCGTCAGCGGTCGGTGGCGGAAAGGGACGGGGCGGGCGACCGCTGCGTATTCGACGCCGAACCCGAAAGGGCGAATCGGTCGTTGCGGGGTTCGCACCCGCGGTGTGCGCTCTGTTCGGGCCGCACGCCGACTGGCTCGAACCGTTTATCGAGGCCCGAACCCGACCAACCTTGACCACGCCACGCGGCGTGGGAGGAGGATTATCCCGGGTCGGGCGTGGTCGAGCAACCCGGGGCGTGGTAGCTTTCGGGGATGCCGTGGCCCGAAACGATTCTCGAGCGCGTCCCGTCCTGGCGCGGTGTCGCGCGTCCGGTGATCGGCATGGTGCATCTGGCGCCGCTGCCGGGGTCGCCTGGGTATCGAGCGGGTTCCGACGGCGTCTGGCCGGACGGGGTGTTGGGCCGTGCGGTCGCCGACGCGCGGGCCTTGGCCGAGGGCGGGGTGGACGGCCTGATGCTGGAGAACTTCGGGGACGTGCCTTTTTTCGGCGGACCGGTGCCGGCGGAGACCGTGGCCCACATGACCGCCGCGGCGTTGCGGGTGCGGGATGCGGTGGACCTGCCGCTGGGGATCAACGTGTTGCGGAACGACGCTGCGGCTGCACTCGCAGTGGCGGCGGCGGTGGGCGGATCGTTCATTCGCGTGAACGTGTTGGTCGGGACGTACGTCACGGATCAGGGGGTGATCGAAGGCCGGGCGGCGGAAGTCATGCGTTTGCGGGCATCGCTGGGGCTGAGCCATGTTGCGGTGTTCGCGGATGTCCGCGTCAAGCACGCGGCGCCCCTGGCGGACCGTCCGGTCCGGGCCGAGGCGGCGGACCTGGTGTCGCGGGCCGGCGCGGACGCCGTGATCGTCTCGGGCGAAGGGACGGGCCGGCCGACGGACGTGGACCGGCTCGCCGAGGTCAAAGCGGCGGTGGGGGCTGCGCCCGTGCTGGTCGGCAGCGGGGTTACGGCCGAGACGGTGACCGCGCTCGCGCCCCACGCCGACGGATGGATCGTGGGCACGGCATGCAAGCAGGGCGGTTGCGTCGATGCACCGGTGGATGCGGCGCGGGTGCGGAAGATTGTTGATGCGATGCGTTCGGCGTGAAATACAATCCGGTTCGTGGTGTGAGCGATGCCGACCCGATACCCCCGGAATGACTCGGAGTTCCTCGACCGCCGGCTGGCCCTGATCGCCAAAGCCACCGCGGACCCGATCGGTGCGCGGTCGTTGAACGACATGGCAGCCGACATCGTCGCCCAACTCTGCCAGGGTTTTTCGGCCGACGCGTCCGTCGCGCGGCTTCTGGAAAACGGCGAGCTGCACCTGATCGCCTCGCGCGGCATCCCGGGGCCGAAGCTCAACACCAAGATGCCTGCCGACGAGGGCATCGCCGCGATCATGATCGGGAGCCGGCGGGGCGTAAACATCTGCGACGTCGCCTCCGACCCGATCACGGCCGAGAAGTACCGCGCGAACCCGGACGCGTTCAAGTTCCGCTCGTTCTGCGGCGTTCCGATGCTCGTGGCCGACCGCGTCGTCGGCGTCGTCGGTCTTTTCAGCATCGACGACACCTACGCGTTCACGGAACGCGACCTCGACCACCTCCAGATCGTCGCCAACCACATCGCCGCCGCGATCGTCAACACGCAGTTGCTCCAGGAACTGCGAACCCTCAATACCCGGTTGGAACAGCGGGTCGAGGAACGCACGACAGCGCTGCGCGAGTCCGAAGCGCGGTTCCGGGTGCTCGCCGAAAACGCGATCGACATCATCTCGCGCCATTCACTGGACGGGCGTTTCCTGTACGTCTCGCCGGCGATCACCCGGGAACTGGGCTGGGAGCCGGACGAGATCATCGGTCGTCTGCCCCGCGAGTTCGTGCATCCCGACGACCGGGACACGGTGATCTCGGCGCGGCCCGAGATCATGTCCGATTCAAAACGCGAGGTGCACCGCGTCTACCGGTTTCTGACTCGGGCCGGGACCTACCGCTGGGTCGAGTCGGCCAGCCGCCGCATGAACCCGGACGAACAGGAGTTGGTGGTGGTGACCCGCGACATCACCATCCGCCGGGAAGCGGAACAGCGCCTTCGCCTCGTGCAGGCCGCGGTCAATGAGGTCCAGGAAGCCGTCGTGATTACGGACGCCCAGGTCGAACCGCCCGGCCCGAAGATCGTCTACGTCAATCCGGCCTTCACCGAATTGACTGGGTATGCCGCTGAAGAGATCGAAGGTCTGACACCCCGTGTGTTGCAGGGGCCATCGACGGATCAGAACGTGCTGAAGGCCTTACGAAAGAGCCTTGTCCAGGGCACGTCGCACGAGGCGGAGACCGTCAACTACCGCAAAGACGGCACGCCCTACCGGGTCGAGTGGAACATCGCTCCGGTTCGTCAACCCGACGGGCGTGTGACGCACTGGGTCTCGGTCCAGCGTGACGTGACCCGGCGACGGCACGACGAGCAGATGGCGCGGCTGCACCGGGATGAGCTCGCGCACTCGATCCGCCTGACCATGATGGGCGAGCTGGCGTCCGGCCTCGCGCATGAACTCAACCAGCCGCTCGCCGCCATCAGCAACTACGCCGCCGGCGCACTCGTGCGGTTCAAAAACCAAACGGTCGACATCGAGACGGCCCGGAACGTCCTCCAGCGCATCTCGGACCAATCAACGCGTGCCGGACAGATGATCCGCCGGCTCCGCAGTTTTGTCGATCGGCGAACCACGGACAGCATCGACACCGACCTGAACACGCTCGTCAACGAGGTGATCGAACTCAACAGCGCCGACGTCCGGGCCCAGAGCGTGGAGTTGGCGACGGACCTGTCGGAGCCGTCCCCGTGTTGCCGTGTCGATCGCATCCAGATCCAGCAGGTCATCCTGAACCTGCTGCGCAACGCGATCGACGCGGTCGCCGAACAACCGGCGGAACGGCGGATGGTGAAGCTTTCGACATCGACGGACCAAGACAACTCGGTTCGGCTTTCTGTCGAAGATCGCGGGCACGGGCTTGACGACGAGCAGCTCCGTCAGTTGTTCGACCCGTTCTTCACGACCAAGTCGGAAGGCATGGGTTTGGGCCTGACCATCAGTCAATCGATCGCCGAGGCGCACGGGGGCCGGTTGTGGGCCGCCCGAAATGTCCTCGGCGGCGTCACCATGCACCTGACCCTGCCGCCGTGCGCCGAACTTCCAACTGTTGCTGACGAGTCTGCGGGTAAATCATCGAACGCATCCACGGGATAACCCCTAGCGTGAGTTCGTGCGAATCCCGAATCGTGGATTACAATCGGGGTTCTGCTTGGCGAGGTCTTCGATATTCTGGTTCGAGAGTGAATCGGGGAGGGCGACATCATGCTTGACACGCAAGAGCTTGTTTTGGATTCGACCGAATCGCTGCAACCCGTGGTTTACGTCGTGGATGACGACCCGGACGTTCGGGACTCTTTGTGCTGGCTGATCGAGTCGGTGGAACAGGCGGTCGAGGCGTTCGGCTGCGCCGACGATTTTCTGGCGCGTCTCGAAGCGGGCCCCGTCGCGGGGTGTCTGGTGGCGGACCTGCGCCTGCCGGGCATGTCGGGGCTGGAGTTGGCCGAGAAGCTGCGTGCGATGGAATGCCGGATCCCGATCATCATGATCACCGGACACGGCGACGTGACGGCTGCGGTGAAAGCGTTCAAGACCGGCTGCGTCGATTTCATCGAGAAACCTTTCTCCGATCAGGCGTTGCTCGACCGCGTTCGGGACGCCTTGGCCCGTGACCAGGACCAGCGCATTGTCGAGCAGCACCTCGAAACCATCCGTCAGCGCATGTCCCGGCTGACGCCGCGCGAGAGCGAGGTCATGTCGATGGTCGTGGTGGGCAAGCTCAACAAGCAGATCGCCTCGGAACTGGGGCTTTCGCACAAGACGGTCGAGGTCCACCGGGCCCACGTGATGGAGAAGATGGGGGCCAGTTCGCTCGCTGATCTGGTGCGGATGGCGGCCGCGGCGGGGATGTAAGCCAAAGCGGGCGTTTGAGGCGGGTGGGTGCCGTCCATCTTGAGTTCATATCAGTCGGGGCGTTGCCCGGGCCAGTCTGTCGGTGCGGCTACGCTACGATGGGCGATCCGAATGGCCGATATGAGGTTCAATGATGGGTGCATCGCAGATGGTTTCGAGCGAGGCGGAGGGCGCGGCGCATGAGGCCGTGATCACGCCCGACGAGAAGCCCCTGATGATGGACCAACTGCGTGACGACGACGCGGGCCCGGTCGAGCTTTACAACCGGTTTTTTGTCGGAGAGGCCGGGCTGTGGTCGTGGCTGCGTTACGACTTGATCCAGGCGGTGAGCCGTGGGCGGACCGGGGCGGCCGGGTACTGGTTGCGGCGGAAGCTTTATGGCCGCCTGCTGAATCGGGCCGGGGCGAACCTCAAGTGGGGGGTCGCGGTGTCGCTGCGTCACCCCGGGAAGATGTCGCTGGGGGACCGGACTGCGATCGACGACAACGTCCTGCTGTGCGCGCGGGGCGCAGACCCCGAAGGTTTCAGCATCGGGGCGGACGTGCTGGTCGGGCGGTTCTGCGTGGTTCAGGTCAAGCGGGGGACGCTGGACATCGGCGACCACTGCGTTATCGGGACACACAGCCAGATCGTCGGGACCGGCGGGGTCGAGTTCGGTCGAGACGTTATGACCGGCCCGCAATGCTATTTCGGGGGCTCGCGCCACGGGATCGAACGCAGCGGTACGCCGATGATGGACCAGCCGACGGTCACGCGCGGCCCGATCGTGATCGGTGACGACGTGTGGCTGGGGGTCGGCGTGCGGGTCATGGACGGTGTCCGTATCGGCACGGGCGCCGTGATCGGGGCCGGGGCCGTGGTGACGCGGGATATCCCGCCTTTCGCCATCGCCCAAGGGATCCCCGCCCGGCCGGTGGGCCTGAGGTCATGAAGAGAGCGATCAAAAAGCTGCCCATGGCCCTCGTCAGCGCGCTGCTGGTGATGTATGTGATCTGGACCACGGACTGGTCACTGGTGCTGGGCAAGGTCACCGGCGTGAGCCCGTTCTGGGTCGCCATGCTCGCGTTGTCGGCACCGGCGCTGGTCGCCGTCAGCGTTTGGAAGTGGCAACGCCTGTTGGCGGTCCGTGGCGTTGATGTGGGGTTCAAACCCCTCTTTGGCATGTACGTCGCGGGACAGTTTTACAACAACCTCCTGCCGACCAGTTCCGGCGGCGATGTCGTGCGCGCCGAGATGCTACGGCGCAAATGCAGAGACGGGCACCTTGCGTACGGGTCCATCGTGGCCGAACGGTTTACCGGGCTGGCGGTGCTGATCGTTCTGGCCGTGGTGTCACTGGTCGAAGCGCCCGCGCTCTGGCCGCACACAGAGTTGGTCGTGGGGGTCGGCCTGGGGCTGACGTTCGCATTGACCGTGATGGTCGTGGTCATCAGCCGACGGATCACCCGTTTGTTGGACCGTTGGCTCGGGCACATCGGGCCGGCCAAGAAAGCGCTAACCAAGGTTCATGATTTTCAGGACTCGTTGTGGGAGTATCGGCAGTACCCGCGTGAACTCGTCGTGGCGTTGGTGCTCTCGGTGCTGTTTTATGTGCTCTGCATCGTGGGCACGACCATTGCGGCCGAGGCGGTGGGGCGGCACGAGGGGCTGTGGGCGGTTTCGGTCTGCGTGCCGATGGTGTTGATCATCACGCTGCTGCCCATCTCGCTCAACGGGGCGGGGCTTTGGGAGGCCGCGTTCGGACAGACGTTCGAGGCGATGGGGATGAGCTGGGAGCTGGGCGTGCTCGTGGCGCTCTTGCTGCGGCTGCGGGACGTGGCCTGGTCGGTGATCGGCTACGCGGTGCTGTGCGCCCTGGGCGTCGCCGCGGCGGGCGTCGGGCGGGGGACACATGTCGCGGGCAACGCCGACGCTGCGGGTGCCGACGCCTCGGCCGTGGAAAACACCCCGGCCCCGACGCCACGCGGGGCGTAAAACCGTTACAGACGGTCCATTTCTTTGTGGGGCGACGGGTGTTCGTTTGCCCGGCGGCAGATAGTTTTTATCGTTTTGGCGCGTGACGCCGCTCGACGAGCGGGCCGTTGTGTTCAGGGGCTATGCTTTCCCGCAAGCGAGCAGAAAGGTCATTCCAACGTGAGGCAGTTTTCATCACGAATCCGACTCCGCCTCGCGCGACCGGTCGCCGCGGCGGGCCTGGCGGTCTCGGTGTCGGTGGCGTCGGGGGCAGACCCGCTCCGCATCCTGCCGCTGGGCGATTCGATCACGTGGGGCTGGGGGGCCGAGTTCCAGTACGGCTACCGCGGGCCGCTTGGCGACCTGCTTTCGGCCAACGACATCGACTACGAGTTTGTCGGCTCGATGACGGATCAGTACACCCGTCCGCCGACGTGGTCTTTTGACCCTTCGCCCGTCCGCGAACTCAACGGCAGCGACCCGTTCTACGGCATCCCGGGGGCCAGCGCGGATCGACTGGGCGCCACCGACCGAGGCTCGCTGCTGTGGAGCCTGCGCAACGATGAGGACGGCGACGACATTGCGGATGCGGCGTTCGCCAACGCGGGCGGCCTGATCCCGACGCTGGCCTCGCAGGGCAAGGGTCCCGACGCGGTGCTGCTTCACATCGGCACCAACGACATGGGGCCCAGCTCGCTGGCCGTCACGCCCAACCCCGGCTCGTACAGCGACAACGCCGCGGACAGCCAGCTCTACCGGTTGTTGACCGGGTTGGAGTCGGATCTGACGTCGGCCGGACTGTTGACAGGCGCGGCGGACGACACCGACATCCTGCTCGCCAAGATCATTCCGCGCGGCGTCGATTCCCGGACCGAGGGGCGCGGTGCGCCCAACACCGACAACATCAACGACACGGTGTTCAATAACGTCCTCGCGTACAACAACGCGATCGACGCCGTGGTCGCTTCGCTGTCGTTGAACATGCGCAAGGCGATCACCGTGGTTGATTTCTTCACCATCGACTTGACCGACCCCGCGTACGACCTGCAACAATTCCGCAACGACGGCGTGGTCGATCAGCCGTACGGCAGCGGGGGCGTGTTCAACGAGCAGAGCCAGACGGTGGGCGGGCAACTGGTCGATGAGGCCGACCTGAACGGCCCCGACTACGCCGACTGGTTCCTGCGGTTTGACGAGGCCTCCGGGGCGTTCTACGACGCGGCGCTCACCGCCAACGACCTGCGCTGGAACCAGGGTCTGTTCGGCGTCGATCCCGACCAGGACGGCGACAGCGATCAGGTGAATTTCAACGGCGGCCTGGACTACCGCGACGGCATCCACCCCAACGGCAACGGCTACGAACTGATGGCCCACGTCTGGTACGGCGGGCTTCTCAGCAGCGGCGCCATTTCCGTCATCCCCGAACCTTCCGCCCTGGCGATTCTGGGCTTGTTTTGCTACGGCCGGGCGACCCGGCGAGAAACCGCCGGGGTTTGAATGAGCCGGGCGGGATCGACCGATGAACGTTGATGGTCATTCGGCCGGAACGGCCCGATTACTGCTTGCGTGCCCAGGCCGCCTGATCCGGATTTCAGACGATGTACAGTCTCACCGCCTTGCCGACCCCCCAGCCCGAGTCTGAAGCCCTGACGGTCGATCCGCGGGTCCGGTTGTACGGCGTCCCGTTTGACGCCCTGACGCAAGAAGAGACCGTCCAGCGCGTGTTCGAGGCGTTGGACGCGGGACGGGGTGGCTGGGTCGTGACTTCGAATCTGGATCACCTGCGCCGGGCGGGCCTTGACCCCGAGTTTCGGTCGATGCTTGACGAGGCCTCGCTCGTGGTCGCCGACGGGATGCCGCTGGTCTGGGCCAGTCGCCTGGCCCGTACGCCCCTGCCCGAACGGGTCGCGGGATCGACGATGGCGCCGGTTCTGGCCGAGGAGGCGGCGCGGCAAGGGCGGAGCGTGTTTCTGCTCGGCGGCAACGACGGCGTTGCTGAGGCGGCGGCGGCCGTCCTGTCCGAGGAACACCCGCGTCTGCGGATCGCGGGCACGCACTGCCCGCCAAAGGGCTTTGAACGCCACCCCGAGCAGATGGACGCCATCCGCCGGGTGCTGGAGGACAGCGGGGCGGACCTGGTGTTTGTAGCCCTGGGGTCACCGAAGCAGGAGCGCCTCATCCGCGACCTCCGCGACGAAGGCATCCTGTCGGACGCCTGGTGGGTTGGCGTGGGGATCACGCTCAGCTTTATCTGTGGCGACGTCGTCCGGGCCCCGCTCTGGATGCAGAAAACGGGGTTGGAGTGGATGCACCGGCTGGCCCAGGAGCCCGGTCGGCTGGCCCGCCGGTATCTGCTCGAAGGCTTCCCGTTTGCATGCCGGTTTCTGACGCGGGCCGTTATAATGCGGCTGAGAGGGCCTCGCGACGGAGAGAAAGCCGGACCCGTCACCTGACCGATGTAAGGAACGGTGACACTCGAAGGGTCGGCGACCAGTGGGGGTTGTTGAGGGAATGAGACTACAAAGCACCGGCCAGGACGCCTTGGGCTCACGATCCGCATCGCGCGGCGTCGGTGCGCCGCTGCGCGGCTTGGAATCGGTGGTCATGCTGGCCGGCTCGGTCCGCGCCAATCAACTGCGAAAGTCGACCGGGCGCAGCCCTCTGGAGATGCCGATCGAGCCGGATCGGACCGTGCTCCACGCGTGGTGCGAGCAGTTGCAAGGCGTAGCGGAACGCGCGGGTCGCGCGTCCCTGCCCGTGCGGGTGATGGTCGATCAGTCGGCCCAGATCGACGAGGCGTGCGACGCGGACGGGGCATTGGCCATGCGGATCGAGCGCGACCCTTCCGCCTATCGCGGGACCGGCGGGCTTCTCCACGATCTGGCCCGTGAATACCCGGACGACTCCCGGCTGCTCGTGATCCACGCGTCCCAGTTGCCGTTCCAATCGGTGGCCGAGACCCTGGCTGAACACGCGCCCGACGACGCCGATATCACGCTGATCTGTGACCGACACGGCTCGCCCAGCGGCGTGATGCTCATCCGCTGCGGGTGTCTGCGGGAGATCAACCCTGTGGGGTTCGTCGATCTCAATGAACAGGCCCTGCCGCAGATCGCCAAGCAGCACCGCGTTCACGTCGCCCGCACGCCGCGACCGACCACCCGCTCCCTCCGGACCCTGTCGGGCTACCTCGAGACGCTGCGCACCTATTACCACCAGCGCGGCGGCCGGTTGATCGACGACAGCCCGTTCGCGGAGGACTGGCAGGCCAGTTTCCAGGTGATTGAGGGCGGGGCCGTGATCGACGAGACGGCCATCATTCACGACTCGGTGGTCCTGGCCGGGGCCCGGATCCAGGCCGGCGCGGTGATCGTCCGCAGCGTGGTCTGTCCCGGAGCGGTCGTCGGCCGCGGCGAACGCCGGGTCGATCGGGTCGTGATGGGGCGGGTCTTCTGAGCCCCAATGTCGTGCTGTACGACGATCGGTAGCATCAACGAAGGTTCGGGGGCGATCAAGGTCCGTTCGGGCTTATAATGCGTTCGTGGCCAGGGGCACGGTTGGTGGTCAATCGGGAGCGCCATTGGACCGAAAAACATGATGTCGGTGTGTATCGGAACGGCCCTGCACCGACGGCACGGCCGGTAACCACCAGGACCTGCGATCCGTGTGGCCCGAAGACGCGTAAAGACGACCCGCCGCGGTCCAAGGCTGGTGGAGGCCGGGCCGGCGAGAGACCCGAGATGCCGGACGCCGCGAAGGTGGGCGTCCCACGGGAGCGAAAACGATATGAGCTCGGACCCCAACGCCCAATCCGCCCTCGAGTTCGCCAGTGCCGAGGAAGAAGCCCGCAGGCGACGCGAAGCGATCATCGCGCTCTTCCGGGGCCGGCTGCACTGGGCCATCCTGTTGGCGGTGGTGCTGGGCTCGGCGGCCGCCGTGGTCGGGTACTTCAGCCAGAAACCCGAGTACCAGGGGCAGGGGCTGGTCGTGGTGAACCCGGAGGTCGAATCCATTGTCAACACGCCGGGCACCCGAACGCCCGCCTACTTCCAGTCCTACCTGAAGAACCAGATCAACCTGATCATGTCGCGAGCCGTCGCCGAGCGGGCGTTGGCCACCGACACCTGGAAGCAGGCGATCAGCCAGAGCGGCGCCGAGCCGATGAACGACATCGCCTTTGCCCGTTCGATTGAGGCGGAGCTCTCGTCGGCCAACGACTACAACATCGTGGTCGGGTTCACGCACGACGACCCGCTGGTGGCCGAGGCCGGCGTCAACGCGGCGCTGTTCGCGTACCAGAACCTGTTCCGTCAACTCGAGGCCGAGCGCACCGAGAACAAGATGGCGGGCATCAAGTCGGAGCTGCTTAAACTCCGCCAGCAGGAAGCCCAATACACCCAGCAGATCAACGCCCGGCTCGCGACCGACCGGAACATCTTCACCGAGCGCCTCGCGGCCCTCAACGACGAATTGATCGGGGTCAACAAGGAGCTGCGTGCGACGCAGACCGCCTTGAGCTATTACACGCCCGGCCAAGCCGCGCGACAAGGCCTCGAAGAGTTCCAGGACCCGATCGTGCTTCAGATCGAAGCCGACATCGCAGAACTCGAAGCCGGCATCGATCAGTACAAGTCGCTGGGTTACGGCGACCGTTATCGCGAGGTCGAAAAACTCCGTGTCCAGATCAATTCGCTGAAGTCGCGTCTGCAGCGACATATTCAAGAACTCAAAAACGGCGACAGCCCGTCCTACGCACACGGCGAATTGGCCAGCCTGCAACGCGCGGAAAAAGAACTGCTCAAGCAGGCCGCCGACCTCTCCGCCGAGATCGACGCCAAGGACCAGCAACTCAACGCGATCGCGCCGTACGAGCTCCAGCTCAAAACCGTGTCGGAACGCATCGAGGTTTTGGAGAACGAGGAGTACAAAGCCAAGATCGAGGGCGACGCCCTGAAGAACCGCGTCGAGGTGGCCCAGTACGCCAACGCCCCGAGCGAACCGCACAACGGGAAGAAGCGGTTCCAGCTCGCCGTGCTGGGCTTCATGGCTGGCAGCGGGATGGGCCTGGGGCTGGTCGTGTTGGTGGGCCTGCTCGACTCGCGTTTGCGGCACGCCGCGGACGCGAAGAACGGTCTGCGCGATGTCCGGCTGCTGGGCGCGTTGCCGTCGCTCCCGGACGATCTGGCCGACCCCGATCAGGCCGAACGCGCCGCCCACGCGGTCAACCACATCCGGACGCTGCTGCAGATCTCTGGGCCGAACCACCGAGTGTTCTCGGTGACGGGGCCGGCGGCGGGCTCGGGCAAGTCGTCGCTGACCGTGGCGTTGGGGCTCTCGTTCGCCGCGTCGGGCAACAAGGTGCTTCTGATCGATGGCGACATCGTCGGGGCCGGGCTGACCCGTCGCCTGGGCGCGGTGGTGAACAAACCGTTGGACGAGGTGATCCGTGAGGACGGGCGTGTTTCCGCCGACGACCTCAACGAAGCCGAGAAGCTCGCGATCCGCAAGGGCATCAACCTGATGGACGCGTTGGTGGAGTTGGGCGTGGTCTCGCGCGAAGAATCGGACAAACTCTCCCGCCGGCGCTCCGATGCGTCGTTGGGCGTGCTCGAGGTGTGCAACGGCGCGGACATCGAGGAGTGCATCGCGGAGACGGGCATCCCGCATTTGTTTGTGCTGCCCGTGGGTGCCGCCCGTCCCGAGGACGCCGGCCTGCTGTCGCCCAAGTCGCTGCGGCGGATGCTGGCCGCGGCCCGTGAGGCGTTTGACATCGTGTTGATCGACACCGGCCCGGTGCTCGGGTCGCTGGAAGCCTCGATCGCCGGGGCCGAGGCGGACGGCACCGTCCTGATCGTCTCGCGCGGCGACTCGCGCAGCGTTGCGGCCCGTTCCCTGGAGCACCTCCAGAGCGTCGGGGCCCGCGTGGTCGGCACGGTCTTCAACCACGCCCTGGACGCCGACCTGGGCGAATCGTCCTACGGCTCGATGGTCTCCCAGGACCGGCGCGGCGTGGGGAACGTTCAGGTCGATCCCGCGGCGGCGGCCCGCTTCGGCCCACTCGGGTCGGCGGTGGCCACCTACGCCCCCGCGGCGGCCCTGCGGCCCAGCAACGGGCGGGCGATGGCGACCGCCGGTGCGGGTTCGGGGACCAACGGCCAGTTTTGACCGGCTTGGATCGTGTTTTTCTCGCTGATTTCGACTAGGACGGTCCGCGAAAGGCCGATAAACTCAGGGCCGAGATGATCAGCAATGTCAAGGAGCCGGCGGTCGATTCGATCCGCGCCCACACGCTGTGGGGGCTGGACGCGTTGCAGCTTCACGACCGCTTCTGGGCGGCCCGCGGCGTCCAGGTGGTCCGCCAGGGCCAGGCCGTCGATCTGGCTGGCGACGCGGAGTTGTATCTGCTGGCCGACCGGCACTGCCTTTCGATCTTCCGGCTGCAGCAGATCGTCGATACGCTCTCCTGGCTCAAGCCGCGGATTCTCTTCGTCCGTCTTCACAACACCCGCGATCAAGGCTACCGGGAACGCGTCATCACCGACCGGCAAGACCGCTTCGTGAAGTTCGAGCGCGTCTACGGCGCGTCCGACTGGCGGCTGGGGCGGGTCGCGTTGACCGCCAACCGGGACCTGGCCATCGCCTGGCAGCAGGCCCGGGACCCGCGCAGCGGATGGAAAAACCTCCGGCACGCGATCGACCCGAACCACCGCACGACGATGTCGGTCAAGGGGCACGTCTTCGACGCCGGCGACGAGCAGGAAGTCATGGAGTTCGTCCGCGAGCTCGTCTCGATCTGGAAGCGACCGGACGCGACGATCGCCCGCGCCGCGCGCTGGCCGGACCAGGCCTGGGCGGACGCCACGGCCGAGCCCGCAAACGGCACGCGCTTCGTCGGGCCGGTCTGGGTCGGCAGCGGGCGTCGGCTGGACGGCGTCGCGTCGGTGGTTGGCCCCGCCGTGCTCTGGGATGCGCCTGAGGCTCGGCCAAGCGTGGATCGCCTCGAATGGAACAACATCGAGCCGACGGACGTGCTGGTCGGCCCGGTGCGCACGCGCGCGTTGTCGACGTTTCAACGTGGCCTGAAACGAGGGTTCGACCTAGCGTTCACGCTGGTGTTCGGTCTGCTGACCCTGCCGCTGTACCCGTTGATCATGCTGGCGATCTTCATCGAAGACGGGCGCCCGTTCCTTTTCGGCCACGTCCGCGAGTCGATGGGCGGCAAGGAGTTCAAGTGCTGGAAGTTCCGCACGATGTACAACAACGCGGAAGAGATCAAGCAGAAGCTCATCGCCGAGAACGCCAACATGGCCGACGGGCCGCAGTTCTTCATGGACGACGACCCGCGGATCACCAGGGTCGGGCACATCCTCCGCAAGACGAACCTGGACGAGCTGCCCCAGTTCTGGAACGTGCTCTTCGGGCACATGTCCATCGTCGGGCCACGCCCCAGTCCGTACAAAGAAAATCAGTTTTGTCCGGCGTGGCGTGAAGCGCGTCTCTCCGTCCGCCCCGGCGTCACCGGCCTCTGGCAGGTCAAGCGCTCCCGCGAGAAGGGCAAGGACTTCCAGGAGTGGATCCAGTACGACATCGAGTACGTCGAAAACGTCTCGTGGAAGATGGATCTCTACATCCTCTGGCGGACGTTGATGGTCTGCCTCGGGCGCTGACCCATCGCTTTTGATATCACGTTCGGCGTCAGGGAAGAACGCGTTGCACGAACGCGTCGTACTGTTCGGGCGTGTCGATGCCCGGGTGGGGTGCGGGGGCGTGGACGATCTTGATCGCGTAGCCGTGCTCGAGCACGCGGAGTTGTTCGAGTTTTTCGGCCTGTTCGAGCGGTGTCGGCGCGAGGCTCCGATATAGCTTCAGGAAGCTTCGGCGGTAGGCGTAGAGCCCCGGGTGTTTGTAGAGCGTGACGGCGGGGCGGGTGCCGAGTAATTCCGCGTCGCGGTCGTAGGGAATCCGCGACCTCGAGAAATACAGGGCCCGGTCGTGGCGGTCCACGACCAGCTTGACCACGTTGGGGTTGGTCGGGTCTTCGTCGGGGTCGAACGGCGAGGCGAGCGTCGCCATCTGGGCGTCGGCGTCGCCCGCCAACCCGTCGATCAACGCGTCGATCGTGTGGGCCGGCACCTCGGGTTCGTCGCCCTGGACGTTGACGACCAGTTCGGACGCGTCCCCGATGGTTTCGACGGCCTCGGCGATGCGTGACGAGCCGTTGGGGTGCTCGCCGGTCATCACGGCCTCGCCGCCGAACGCTTCGACGGCGTCGCGGATGCGCCCATCGTCGGTGGCGACGACCACGCGGCTAACGCGTTGGGCTTGCCGGACGCGCTCGACCACATGCTGGATGAGGGGCTTGCCCGTGCGGTCGGCCAGCGGCTTGCCGGGGAAGCGGGTCGACGCGAAGCGCGCCGGGATGACGGCCAGCGCGGTCAACGCTCAGCCGCCTTCGAGGGTTTTGCGTGCGTTGCGGATGGCCTCGACCTGCTCACGGATGTCCTTGTAATTGATGTCGGCCTGGAGCAGGGCGGAGGCGTGCTGCTGGGCCGTCTCCAGGTCCTGCGCGTCGCCCTTCTCGGTGCCGCGGTTCTTGTACGCGGTCATCAGGTCGTACCGCATCTCTTTGCCGACGGGGTCGTCCTTGACTTCGTGGGCGTTGAAGCCTTCCTCGAGGGTGGAGATGGCTTCGTCGACCCACTCCTTCACAATGAAGGCTTTGCCGAGCATGAGGTGCGATGCGGACCGGCTCTTGGGCTCGCGGGTCGACTGCTGGAGCATGCCGATGGCCTCGTCGGTCAAGCCCGCCTGGAAGAGCCGACGGCCGAACTCGTACTTCAGCCGCAGGTCGGTCGGGTAGTTCTTGACGCGGTCCTGGTACTCCGCGAGCTCGAAGTCGAGGCGTTCCTTGACCGCGGCGTTGTATTTCGAGCGGAACTCTTCGTCTTCGGGCGCCGCATCCACGAACTGCTTGTAGTTGCGGACCGCGCGGGTGAGCTGCTTCATCTTGATGTCGCCGGCCCGCGACTTATACCGATACTGACCGCTGGCTTGGTGCGCGGTGTTGAGCAGTTCGACGGCCTCGTTTTCGTGCTCGTCCTCGGCGGTGCGGACCAGGGCGTCGACGAGCTTGCCGAGCTTGTCGAGGTCTTCGGGGTCTTCGTCGTAGGCGGCACGGGCGGCGGCGATGAGGCGTTCATTCTGCGTGCCGGAGGTATCGAGCTCGGCCTGGATGCGCGCCTGTTCCTCGGAGCCCTTGAGGTTGTCCAGGGAGGACTTCGCTTCCTTGCGGTCCATCGTGTATTTGAGCGCTTCGAGGTCTTTGAGCTGGTCGATCAGGCTCTGGTCCTTGGGGTCCAGCGCGATGGCGCGGCGGTGAACTTCGACCGCCTTGTCGTGCCTGCCGATTTCGGAGAAGCGGTCACGGATGGCGAGGTAGAGCTTCTTGTCGGGTTTCTTGGCCGCGGCGTTGAAGTCGGACGCCATCTCACCGATCCAGAACGCGACTTCGCCGAGGCTGTAGTCCTCGTTGCCCTCCTCCTGGTCCGCCTCGGCGGCGTGTCGCATCACCTCGTACGCCAGCTTGGGGATGGTGAAGTCCATCGCCCAGACTTTCTCGGCGTGGAGCATCTGGTCGATGGTCTCGCTGCCGAGCTTCTTGGCCCGGCCGGCCTTCCCGCCGGCGACCTTGCGGCGTTTGGCGACCTCGAGCAGGGCTTCGTGCTTGTCCATCGCGTCGGGCAGGTGCCGCAGGCCGTTGATGTACAGCTCGATGGCGTAGTCGTACTGCTTGGAGTCGGCGACGGTCTGGGCGTGCTCGAAGAACTTGCGGGCCTTCCGGGGGTCGCGTTTGAACCCGTCGCCGCCGCCGGAGCTGGATTTGCTTTTGCCGAACAGTGCCAAGGCGTCACCTCATGGAGCGTTCAAATCGGACTCGGCCCGTAATCCGGCCGGACCCCGGAGTGTACCGTATGCCCACCGGGGCTTACCAGACCCCACCCGGTCGGGACGCCGCCCGAAAAGAGACGTTTCACCTCCGGAGATGTTCAGCCATGACCCGCCTTGCGATCCACGGGGCCCGGGGTCGGATGGGGCAACGCCTCGTCGCTCTGGCCGAGGCCGACGACGGACTGTCGGTGGCCGCGTCGTTCGATGTCGATAAGCCGATCGCGGCCGGGGCGCTCGGCGGGGTGGACGTGGTGATTGACTTCTCGGTGCCCGATGCGCTGCCGGTGGTGTTGGCGTCGGTGGTCGAAGCGGGCGTGCCCCTGGTCCTCGGGACGACCGGTTTGTCCGCGGACCATGAAGCGGAGATCGACGCGGCGGCGAAACAAATCGCGATCCTGCCCGCCTCGAACTTCTCGCTGGTGGTCAACGTGTTGCACCATCTCGCCGCGCAGGCCGTCGGGTTGCTGGGCGAAGGGTGGGACTTGGAAGTCATGGAAGCCCATCACCGTTACAAACAGGACGCCCCGTCCGGCACGGCACTGGCTCTGGCGAACACGCTCGCCGACGCGGCGGGCCGGTCGCGCGATCACATCAAGCTTGCGCGTCACGGCCACGACGCGCTGCGTCAGCCCCGGGACATCACCGTGCAGTCCGTCCGCATCGGCGACCACCCCGGCGAGCACACGGTCTACCTCGCCGCGCCGGGCGAACGACTCGAACTGCGGCACGTCTCGACCAGCCGTGACAGCTACGCCGCCGGGGCGTTGCGGGCAGCGCAGTGGCTCGCGTCCAAGCCGGCGGGGCGGTACACGATGGCCGACGTACTGGGGTTGTGACACGCAGCGTTGGCGTTAAGTCGCCGAACAGGTGCGCTGTGACTCGGGATCCATATGTGGAGGTGGGGATGCTCCCGCGTCGTCCGCTGCGGCGCCAGGTCTCGCGGCACCGGTCGCGTCCATGGTCTCCCACGGGCCGTGGGTAAAGCGCAAAACGAAGCAGACCGACAACACCAAGACGTACACCGTCAACGCCAGCCAGGGCCCGATCGCGCCGCCCGCAGGCCACCACACCGCCAGCCCATAACCCCCGCCGAGCATGAGGCTGAGCGCCGCGATCGGCGTGACGATCGCCGGCCAGAGCGTGTCGCCCGCGCCACGCAACGCGTTCGCGTAAATCATCTGTGTGCAGTCGAAGCACTGGAAGAGCATCGCCACGCACAGCAGATGCCAAGCCCGCGTCGCCACCGCGCCGTCGTCGGTGAGCAGCCCGATCAAGGCCTTGTCGACGACGAGGTACACCCCCGACAAGGCGATCAGGTAGAGCAGGCCCATGCCGTTTCCCCAGTGCGCGAAGCGCCGCGCCCGGTCGAGGCGCTTTTGGCCGATGCTGCGGCCCACGGCCGACGCGACCGCCACGCCCATGCCCGCGCACGGAATGATCGCGACCTCGAAAAACTTGAGCGCGATGTTGTGCGCTGCCAACTCGGTCGTGCCGAAGCGCCCGATGAGCCAGAGCGTGAACGCGGCAAAGGTCGCGATGTCGGCCGCGAAGTGAAAACCCGCGGGCAGGCCCAGCCGCAGCGTGCGGCGCATCCGTTTGGCGTGAAACCGCCACTGGCGCCAAACGTCATAGGTCCGGTGCATCGCGGGCCGAACCCACCACAGCACCAAAGCCAGCAGGTTCACAACGGACGCGAGCGTCGTGGCCCAGGCCGCGCCCTCGACGCCCATCGCCGGGAACCCGAAGCCGCCGAAGATGAGCGCGTAGTTCGCGACGACATTGAAGGCGTTGCTGATGAGCGTTGCCCAAAGCCCGATCATGGGCCGGTGAATGCCGTTGAAGAAGTTCGCCACCGCCATCGCCGCGAGGATCGGGCCGATGCCCAGCAGCCCGATCTGCACGTACACGACCTCCAGCGCCGCGACGCTCGGCTCGTGACCCGACACCTCAAACAGCCAGGGAACCGCCGGCCAGAGCACCAAAGACCCGACGCCCAAGACAGCCGACAGCCACAACCCCTGCCAGGTGTACGACGCGCACTGGTGTGGCTCGTCCCGCCCGGCGTGCTGGGCGACCAGAGTGTTGACCGCCGTCATCACGCCCATGCCAAACGCGATAACCGTGAACAGCGTGATGCCCGCCGGCACGATCGCGGCTTGAGCCTCGGTGCCCAGTTGTGAGACCATGACGAAGTCGACGATGCCCATCGCCGTCCGCGACACCATCGTGGCGATGATCGGCCCGGCGAGCAGCACGAGCGTCCACGGCAGCGGCCGACCAAACTCGGGCGGGACTCCGGGTCGCGTTTCGACGGGCTGGGATGTTGTGGACTGGTCAGGCACGACGGGGCGTTTCCGCGGGGGATGCCGGGCCGGCGTTATAACCCCGATGTGGCTCCACACAAACCGGCAAACCTACAGAATCGACTCATGGTTGATTGGTGTCCGATTGACGGCGCTGAGGGGCCGTTTTGATACCCTTTGCAGCTTGCGCCGCCGCGGTTCGCCCGGCTGCTCTACAGCAAAGGCAAACACACCCGCCCGCCGATCACCGGCCAAGAGGAAACGCTGCGTTGACCGATTCTTCCGCCACGCCCGCTGTCGCGCCCGCCACCGCCGCCCCTGGCTTCCAGACCGGCACGGGTCAACTCCGCGCGTTCATGGAGTACCACTACCTGCACTTCAACAGCCGCGAGGTCGTCGCCGCGGCGAAGGGGTACGAGGCTCACCTCGACACGGGCGGGAAGATGATGGTCACGCTCGCCGGCGCGATGAGCACCGCCCGGCTCGGCCGGGTTCTGTCGCGCATGATCCGGGCCGGCAAGGTCCACGCCGTGTGCTGCACCGGCGCAAACCTCGAAGAGGACGTCTTCACCCTGCTCTCAGCCAACGAGTATGAGCACTGCCCTAACTGGCGTGCGCTCACCGCGCAGGACGAGAAGCAGCTTTACGATCAGGGTTTCAATCGCGTTACCGATACCTGCATCCCCGAAGACGTGATGCGCCACGTCGAGGGCCGGCTGCGCAGCATCTGGGAACGCACGCTCAAGACCGAAGAGCGCTTCTTCCCGTTCGAGTTTTTCTACGAGGTGCTCGATCAGCCTGACTTGGCCGAGCACTTCCAGGCCCCCGCCGATGATTCGTGGCTGCTCGCGGCCAAGGAGATGGGCATCCCGGTCTACACGCCCGGCTGGGAAGACTCGACCATCGGCAACATCTTCACCGCGTGGGCGATGACCGAGAACGTCTACAACCACACCTGCCTCCGGACCGGCACCGAGCAACTCGCGCACCTGGCCCGGTGGTACCGAGAACAGACGCAAGGCGGTGGCGAGAAAGTCCCCGCCCCGGGCTTCTTCCAGATCGGCGGCGGCATCGCGGGCGACTTCCCGATCTGCGCCGTGCCCATGATGCGGCAGGACCTCAAGTGGACCGACACGCCGTACTGGGGCTACTTTTGCCAGATCAGCGACGCCGACACCAGCTACGGCGGCTACAGCGGGGCGGTCCCCAACGAGAAGATCACCTGGGGCAAGCTCGACGTGGAGACCCCGAAATACATGATCGCCAGCGATGCGACGATCGTGGCCCCGCTGATCTTCGGCTACGTGTTAGGGGATTGAACGGAAGTTTGCCCGTCCAGACCCGGGCAGAGCATTTGTATGCGCGACTTGCTAAGTGTTTGAGGATGGTGAAAAGGGCTTGAGTCCTTGCAAGGTTCTGATACAATTCGGATGGAAACGTTTCCACAGCCCTTCGGACCGCGTCTGGATTTCACGGTTTCCAAGTCTGGTTCGATCCGCTTCGAATCCAGCCCGTCAACGCCGGTCACTCGACCCTCCCGGTTGCCGCCATGGCCCTCGCCCCGTCACAGCTTGATGCCTCACCCGCCGCGCACGGTGCTTCACCGAGCCGGGCCGCGACCCTGACCGATGTCTCGCGTCAGACCGGGCTCTCGGTTGCGACCGTGTCACGGGTTCTGAACGGCCGGCCCAACGTCAGCGACACCGCCCGCCGCAAGGTCAACGCCGCCGCCAAGACGCTCGGCTACCGCGCCAACGCCGCCGCCCGGGCCCTCGTCCGCCAGCGCACCGACAACATCGGCGTCGTCTTCCCCAACATCGACAACGACTTCTTCCGCGAGGTCCTCGTCGGCATCAACCACGCGGCCCGGCAGAGCGGTCGGCACCTCATGGTCGCCTTCGCCCTCGACGCCGAGGACGAGCCCGACCTCATCGCCGAGTACCTCTCCGGCGGCCGGGTGGACGGCCTGATCGTCTTGAACATCCGCCAATCGTCGGACGCGTTGGGCGACCTCACGCAAGAGTCGATTCCGGTGGTCCTCGTCGCCGGTCCCGCGGAACGCCGCAAGGACCGGCACATGGTCCGCATGGCCAACGAGCAGGGCGCCGACGACGCGGTGACCCATCTGTTGGAACACGGCCGGCGGCGGCTCGCCATCCTCGACGGCGCACCCAACAACTCCGACGCCGTGGAACGCGCCGCGGGTGCCCGCCGGGCGCTTGACCGCGCCGGCATCGACCGCGGCGACGTGCGCTTCTGGGAAGGCAACTTCTTCGAGGACACCGGGTACGACGCCGTCCACCGAGCCGTCGCGACCGGCGAGATGCCCGACGCGATCTTCGCCGCCAACGACTCCATGGCGCTGGGTGCCATGCAGGCCCTGCGCGAGTTGGGCCGGCGTGTCCCGGACGACGTCGCCGTGATGGGCTTCGACGACCTGCCCGCCGCCGACCACTACGGCCTGAGCACCGTCCGGGCGCCGCTACGCGAGATGGGCGCCGAGTCCGCCCGCGTCGCCATCGAACTGATCGAAGCCGGCGTGCCGACCGGGCCCTTGGCATGCCACGACCGCGTCATGCCCACGTCCCTGATCTGCCGTAGCTCCTGCGGCTGCCCTGCGTGCACCCGCCCGCCCGCATCCGCCGCCGCCTACTGAATGTTTCCCATGAGTCCCTTTGTTTTCGCACCCACACTTGATTTCACCCTAGGAGGAACCTGCTCATGAAACCGACCCGTCTCACCACCCAAGCCTTGCTCACCGCCGCGGCACTCGCGCCCGCTTCGCTGGCCAGCGCTGCGATCAGCGACATCAACAGCCTGGTTTTGCAGGAACGTCTCTTCAACGACTTCCCCGGCACCACGCTCACCATTGTAGACAATGACCTGTCCAGCTTGTCGATCACCGAATCCGATTTCGTCGATGACGGCCAAGGCGGAAACTTCACGAACCGTCACGTCGCCTGGCTCTCGGAAGACAACGTGAATCCTCGGAAGTTTGTCACGGCAGAAGGCTTCGACTTCAGCGTTGACGTCAACCTGACCGCGGTTGAGCAGACTCCCGCGAAAGAAGCGGGCATCTATCTCGAGACTTTCATCGGCGGCACGATGCAATTCATCGTCAAGACCGGCACCGGCGAAATCGCAGCATTCGGGGGCGGATTCCCGGGCGTCAGTTCGACCAACGACGGTTCCGGGAACGGCCTTGAGTTTGACGGCCGAACCTACAACGATGGCGAGACCGTCAATATGCGTGTCCTCTACACCCCCGGAGACGGCGCGGGCGGAAGCGTCCCCGCCACCGTGGAGTATTTCATCGACGACGTTTCGAGCGGCGTCCTGGATTTCGGCAACCTCGAAAACGGCGTCATCCCCGACAGCCAGTTGGGGGTCTACGGCCAGTTCCCGCCGGATATCCTGTTCGCCATCGACAACACCGTTTCCGCGGTTTACTCCAACTTCAGCATTACGCCGCTTTTGACCGGCGCGATCGAAGGCGACTACGACGATGGCGGTCAGGTTGAGCAGACCGACCTGGACTTTGTCCTGTCCAATTGGGGTGATACCGATGTCTCCGATGTGACCGCCTGGATCAACTTCCCCGGCGGCGGCGCGTTCGACGGTCTGGTCGATCAGAATGAACTCGACGGCGTCCTGTTGAACTGGGGCAGCACTTCGGCCCCGGACTTCTCCGGCTCCTCCGTGCCCGAGCCGGCCGCGCTCGGGTTCGTTGCGGCGCTTGGTCTGGTGGCTCGTCGCCGCACGGCATGAACCCTACGGCCTGCGATGCCCCAGCGGGCTTCGCAGGCGTTTGTGAACGACTCTTCCCCCTTCTCTCTGCATGGATCGAGGTTCCCGTGAAACTCTCCAACCCCCGCCGCTCGTACAGCTTCTCGCCGGGTGGATTTACACTGATTGAATTGCTGGTGGTCATCTCGATTATTGCCCTCCTGATCGGCATCCTTCTGCCGGCGCTGGGTGCCGCGCGCGGCGCAGCTCGGCAATCCATGTGTCTTCAGCACCTTCGTCAGATCGCGATCGGCAGCCAGTTCTATGCGAACGATTTTGAAGAACAGCTGCCGCGTGGTGCCGACTTTAAAGCCGCGTCCGGCGCTCAGATATTCTTCCCGCTGCAATTCAATACGCAAGGCTTGCAAATCCCGATCTTGTGGGACTACGTGCAATCGCTGGATGTGTATCGGTGTCCCGATGCCGAGCGGACGGGGTCGAACGGCGAGGTCTATGACACGCACCCGTCCGGGTTCCCGGGGCCGATGCGGGGGTATTACCGAGCGGTGATCGATGACAGCGGAAACGCCACGTTCGACGGCGAGGCTCACTACACCGATTACAAATTGAATGATTACTTGGGCGAAGAGCCGACCCCGGCCAACCCAGATGCTCTGAGGGGGCTCTTGCGATACAAGGTTAGCAATCTACCGATACCTACCGAAACGGTTGTCGCGATTGATCAGGACCTTCCGCCATCGTCGGACCTTTTTGCTGGCCAAGAAGCGCTGCGACACGGCGGCGAGGGAGGTATGAACTTTAGCTTCCTGGACGGGCATTCCGCGTATCTTCAGGTCCGGGAATACAAGAGTTTCGATGGCAGCCCGATACCACTCGACTCGTTGGGTAACGGCCCGTGGTGGGTGTGGGGGCATCCGAAAGGCAATGTGATTAACGCCCAACGCAATATTCCCGGTGCCTGATATCAGCGTGCATCAACGTTCGGCCGTACCGCCCAACCACCGGTAACTGACGTTGCTATCGCTCCGAGGCACAGACAGCCGATTTATATAGTGTCATGAATACGAATCCGCGTTTTGTATGGTCCGTGGCTGTGATGTCGATCTGGGCCAGTCTCGCGGTTGCCCGTGCTGCCGAATCGGCGAGTCCGTTGACCAATCACGACAGCGCCGAGATCGCCGACGACCCGCTCCTCGACGACATTCAGCGCGCCGCGGTCCTGTTCTTCTGGGAGCAGGGCCACCCGCAGACCGGCCTGGTCGCGGACCGGGCGCCGGCGGACGGCAGCGGGCAGTTCGAGGTGGCGAGCATTGCCGCGACTGGGTTCGGGCTCACCGCGATGTGCATCGCCGAAGAGCGAGGCTACCTCGAAGACGGCCAGGCCTACGAGCGGGTTCTGAACACGCTGCGGTTTCTCTGGGAAAAGATGCCGCACGAGCGCGGGTGGTACTACCACTTCGTGCACCACGAGACCGGGCAACGGGTGTGGAACTGCGAGTTGTCGTCCATCGACACGGCGTTGCTGTTGTCGGGCGTGCTCACCGTCCGGCAGTATTACGCCGACACCGAGGCGGCCGAGCTGGCGACGAAGATCTACGAGCGCGTGGACTTCCCGTGGATGCTCAACGACCGCGGCGTGTTCAGCATGGGCTGGTCCCCCGAGCGGGGCTTCCTGCACGCGACGTGGGACGGGTACAGCGAGCACCTAGCCTTGCAGATCATGGCGTTGGGTTCGCCGACGCACCCGGTGCCGCCGGAGACGTGGCGGGTCTGGGCGCGTGAGCCGGCGATCATCTACGACGGCATGACGTTCCTGGGCTGCCCGCCGATGTTCACGCATCAATTCTCGCATGCGTTTCTGGACCTGCGCGGCCTGCGGGACGATGTCGCGGACTACTGGCACAACTCGGTGCTGGCGACGCGCGCCCACTACCGCATGTGTACCGAGGAACTCAGTCGGCGCTACCCGCACTACAGTCCGCAGCTCTGGGGCATCACCGCGTCGGACTTCGTCGGCGGGTACACCGCGTGGGGCGGGCCGCCCGCGACGGACAACATCGACGGCACGGTCGTGCCGTGCGGCCCGATCGGCGGCATCGTGTTCATGCCCGACGAGGTGATGGAGACGCTGAGTTACATCCGCGACACGTACGGCCAACGGGCGTGGAAGCGTTACGGCTTCGTCGACGCCTTCAACCCGCAGACCGGCTGGTACGCCTCGGACGTGATCGGCATCGACAAGGGTATCGGCGTGGTGATGGTCGAAAACCTCCGCTCGGGCGGGCCGTGGAAGTGGTTCATGGCCAACCCGGAGATCCGGAAGGGGATGGATGCGGCGGGCTTCCGTCCACTCGCGCCCGACGAGGGCGGCGATGATCGGATGAGTTCCTTGTTCGGCGCCGAAGCGGTTCCCGCGGAAGTGGTCGCGGGCGGTTGGCGGGGCGAACCGATGGCGAAAGTCCGGCGCATGGCGGTCGGGTGGGAGGATGCGGACTGGCAGTCCATCGCGTCGGCGAACCCGTTGGCCGAGCCGGACGGCGGCGGCGAGCCGAGCGCGCGGTTCGCCGCGTTGTGGACCGAAGACGCGTTGCACCTGCGCGTACGGGTTCAAGAAGAGCCGAAGCCCGACAATGATGCGAACGGCAACACTTCCAATCAGGACAGCTTCGTCGAGGTCTACCTCGACCCGGGCGAGTCCGTGGCGGACCACGTCGATTATCGCTTCCGCTTCACCCCGCCCAAGACGAACGGCGAAGTGATGCGCCGCCAGAACGGCTACACGACGAAGATCATCCGAGACCAGGCGGGGTATGAACTCGAAGTCACGCTGCCGTGGGCGACGCTCGGGTTGACGCCTGAGCCGGCGTTGTTGACCCGCGGATCGCTGTCGGTGCTCGAAGGCACCGTGTCCGGGCCGGCGGTGATCAAACGGAACTGGCGCCGCCGCGCATCCGGCCGGTCAATTGAGTTGGGCTGGCTGGTCTTGATGGAGTAGAATTGGCGGGGCGTCGATTGTTTCGTGCGGGTCTGGGTGTTCCGGGAGAACCAGGAAAGGAGCGAAAGACCGGCCTTGGGTTGTTTTGTGTCATGGTGTGCTCCGGGCCGGCGGGCTGCGCTTGCTGCGGGCGTTGCGTTGTCGGTTTCCATGCAGGCATCAGGCTCCAATGACCTGTCGATCGTACCGTTCTGGGACGGAGAAACTTCGGACGGCCTGCTCAACCGCTACGGCGGTCAGCCCGGGGCGCAGTTCAATCTCTCGCTGAACGCGACCTCAGACGCACGGTCGGGCGGCGGCGCTTTTTTGCTGACCACGCCTGGCATCGCGCCGGGACAGATCGGGTTCATCCAGACCACGCTCGCGCCGACGGCCGGCACCCCCGCCGCGACGCACCGCCGCGACATCTCGGCCTTCGAGACCGCCGAGTTCTACCTGCGCAACGACACCGGCACGGCGTTCGATTTGCGCTTCGAGGTCAAGGACTACCGCGACAGCAACGCACACCGCGCTTCGTGGACGCAGACCATCCAGGCGGGCAATCAGTGGCAGCACTTTGCGGCGCCGCTGGATCTGTCGACGCCGGGTTGGTCAGTTGTCGGCAGCCCGGACCTCTCGCAGGCCAGCCGGTTCAGCTACGTCGTGACCCCGACCGGCGGCCAGACCGTTCAGGGCTCGGTGATCATCGACGACGCCGCGTTCATCGAGCCCGGCGGGCCCGTCGATGTGCAGACCGCGCCCATCCGTACCGTTGCCGAACGGCTCGCGTTTCGTCAGTGGAACGGGCTATGGGGTTCGCGCAACCGCGACACGGGGATGATCCCGCTGCACAACACGTCGGGTTTCGGCGGGGCGATGAACACGTCCAGCGCCGTGCTCAAGATGCTGCCCGGCGCGGTCCAGCGCGGCTGGGTGACCCAGTCCGAAGCCGACCAGCACGTCACGAACCTCGTCGGTTCGCTGAACCAGATGCTTGACCAATCGATGTACCTGCCGTACCGCTACACCGACTGGACCACGCTCCAGCCGACCGGCGGCGGCGGCAACGAGGAGTCGAGCATCGACGCCGCGTTTATGGCGCTCGCGCTGCATCAGTACAAGAACGCACCCGGCGTGTCGCCCGCGGTGGCGGACGCCGTCGACCAGGTGCAGAACCGTTTCAACTTTGAACCGTTCAACGACCAGGAAGGCGGGACGCGCGGCTGGAAGTTCGCCTATGTTGAGGGGCAGGGCCTGACCGATGGCACCTACGACAGCTACAGCGGTGAGCCGTGGGTCATCTCGCTCGCGGCACACCTCAGCGACGACCACCACGTCCCGATCGAGACGCAGTGGAACTCCGCGGTCTTCCGCACGCAGGACCACCTCGTCGACCCGACCAACCGGCACGTCGTGAGCTCGTTTGAACAGTTCCGCCCGGCGTTCGTGCAGTGGCTGTTGCCGATGTTTGTCGACACCAGCGACCGCGGCGAAGACACCTACCCGGTCCCCTCGCTGCGGACGAACCCCAATGTGAACGCCGAGAAGTACCAGCGCGACGTGGCCGACTTCTTCGCCTCCATCGGCCGCGCCGAACTGCTCCAGCCCGATGCCGGTGCGAACGGCTTCGGCGACTACGAGCAGTACAGCGCCTACCAGGATTTCGGCAACCCTGACCTGTTCATGCCCTGGGCGGTGACCGAGGTGTTGCTGGGCGACGAGGCCGCCGCCGACGCGGCGCTGCGCACGCTGCTCGAAGCTGACCTCGAAGGCCCGCTCGGCTTATCCGACATCGCGTACTGGACCACGGGTGAGCCCGAACCCGACTCCACCCGCGCGTTCGTGGATTTCTGGAACACGTCGCTCTCAACGATGGCGCTGATGGAATACCTCTATGGTGAGGCGGCGTTGTTCGCGGCGCTGCCGGAAGTCAGCGCGGCACTGGACCGCGTCTTCTACCTGGCCGGCGATTACAACGCCAACGGCCTGGTCGAGCAGGGCGACCTGGACAATGTCTTGCAGAACTGGGGCCGAGACGTCGCGGCGACCGGCCTGCCCAACGGGTGGAACAACGACAAGCCCTACGGCCTGGTGGATCAGGCCGAACTTGACCGCGTCCTGCAGAACTGGGGGCAGCAATCGTCGGCGATTTTCGACGAGCGCGTGTTGCCGGAGCCGGCCGGCGTCGTTGCGGTGGCCGGCGCGATGTGGTTCGGTTGCCGAACGCGGCGTCGTCCCGCCTCCCATTGAGCTTCATCAAACACGAGCCGCCAACGATAGGTTTTCGGATCGAATATCACGCGTCTTCAACGCGAGGACCAACCCGATACTTAAGACACCGACCGCGGCGGATAACGCAAGCACGAGTGCGAGCGATCCCCAGCCGGTAAAGCCACGCTGAATCACCGCCGGCGCGACCGCGATCAGTGACGCCAACCAGCCGGCGAGCAGACCCAAGCCCATCAGGGCGAGATGCTCGCGCCAGAGGAGTCGCCGGATCGCGGAAACATTCCAGCCCGTGGCCCGCATGGTGGCGAACTCGGCCCGGCGTTCCAGCAGGTTTCGCAGCACGACCACACCCAGGCCGAAGCTGCCCAGACCGACCCCGAGCGCACCGAGGGTTTGGAACATGGCCAGGTAGGTGTTTTGAACCCGGTTGAACGCGGCGAGGCGTTCCAGGGTCGGGGTGATCTCGACGCCGTAGTCCTGGAGCACGACGGAGAGTTCTTCGCGGACGGCTTGTGCGCGGTCGCGCGGGGTGTCGATGAGCATCATTCGTTGCCCGGGTAAACCGGGGAACTCTCGGTGAAGCTGGTCGTCGGCAACCAGCAGGGCACCTTGAAGGATCGACCCGCGCAGCATCCCGACGAGTTCGACCTCGAACGGCTCGCCGCGTTCGTTCGTGTACGTGAGTCGGTCGCCGATCGACATTTTCAGGGCCCACTGCGCCGTGCTCTGATCGGCGACCGCGGGGACGACACCGCCACGCGCGTGGTGTTGAAGCTCGCCCCAACCGTTGCCCTGGGTGAACGTGAACGACTCCCGCTCGGCCAGCGCTGCCGCGTCAACGCCGAGCAGCCGTGGTTCGGGGGCGAGGTTCAGGTTCAGGCAACTCGCGTCATCGCCGCCGTGAACCCGCACCGGCAACACCCGCACGCCGTCCATGGTCTCCGCGTCCAAGCCAAGCTGTTCCCGACCCTGCTCGGCGTTGAGGTCATGCGGGATCGGGAGTGTGGATTCCGCGAGCAACGTGAACCCCCCGGTGCCCGAGGCCCGGACGGTCGGATCGTCGGGAACCTGGAGGCGGAACAGCGACACGGCGGTCACAATGAACACGCTCGACGCGACCAGCGCAAGCGTCGTCAGGCTACGACCGGCCCGGCGCCGCAACTGTTGAAACGCCAGGCCCGCCCGGCTCGTGAAGCCGGCCGAATGTTGCGGGCCGCGCGTTTGAAAAACGCGTAGCCATGCCCAAACCGCCGACACTAGGCCCGTGAGCAGGAGCGCGCCGATGCCGAAGAACCGGCCCGCCTCGGAGGGCGGGTCGTCTCCTGATCCGAACGCAAAAAGAGCAACGGCCGCGCACATGCAGAGGATCGTCAGGGCCAAAGGCCAACGCGAGCCCGCTTTCGATATCGGCGCACTGCCGAAGTCTGCCGACAGCAAACCGGTCACGGTTCGCCGTGTCGTCTTCCACGTCGTGAGCGCCAGGGTGAGCACCGACATGCCCCAGGCGGCGAATCCGCCGAGCAGAACGGCCGACGCGCTGCCGTGATAAGCAAGCCCAACGGACGCCACGGCACCGGCCCACGGTGCGTTCAGCGCCCACAGCACAAGGCGTGCGTAGAACACGCCGAGCACGGCACCGAGCACGCACCCCGCCGCCGCCATGACGGCGCCTTCCAGCATGAGCATCCATCGCACCCGTCGGGTCGACCACCCCGACGCGAGCAGCACGCCGAGCTGCCCCGACCGCTGCTCCACCGCGAACACTTGAAGCAACCCGGCCAAAAGCAAGGCGGCAACAATGATGAACAGGCTCAAACCCGTGAACAGTTGGCCGAAGTCCACCGTTCCGCCTGCGGCCGCGTTGGCCCAGTCCGATACGGGCTGGGCGGTCAGGCCGAACGTCTGCGGGTCCAGCGATGTCCGGATGGTTTGTTCGTCCACGTTGGAAATGCGCGTCTCACTTGGTTCCTCATGGCTTGATGCGTGTGTTGAGAACCGGACCTGCGTGAGGTCGCCGAACCGGTTGGACCAGAGCGTCTGCGCGGTCGCCAGGGTGACGAACGCTTTGGGGGTCGCCCGGTATTGATCCCAGTAGTCCTCGTCTTCGTTTCGGATCCGCGTGCGATCGATCCCCGGGCCGGCATCCCAATCACGGTAACTGTCGGCGTCGGCCAGGCCCGGGAAATCCGGCGTCAACGTCTGGTCTGCGGCCAGGCCCTGGATCGGCACGACACTTCGCACCTTCAAGGCCGTGGTCTGCTCGACCAGTTGGCGGTCTTCGTCGATCACGTAATAAGTCACGGAGACCGCATCGCCGGGCTGAACCGCGAGGTCGTCGGCGAGCCAGTCGTTGATGATGATTTCGTCGTCGGCCAGCCCGTCAACCCCGAGTTGTTTCAACAACGTCGGAGACAACCCGGAGATCATGGAATAGGGCGTGACCCGTTCGCCGTGCCGGACCTCGTTGGCGAGATAGGTCAGGACGCCTTCGCCGTCGACGGCTTCGCCGATGCCGTGGTCCAGGAAGACGCGACGCGTGGCCAACTCATGGCCGGTCGGGGTTTCACGCCACTCAAGTTCGCCGTCGGCGAGTTGCCACTGCCGAGCGATCGCCGCCTCGGCGTCCATCGCCGACGCCGAGCGGGCAATCAACAGCAGGTTGGCCCGCCCGGCAAGATCGAGCCGCTCCGCCAGCCAACTGCGGGGCACAAAGATGGTCATCGGCGCCTGCTGCTCGGCGCGGAGGCTGAACCGGCCGAAGTCGGCGTCGGCCACCGGCGGCGCCGCCACCGTGACCCGTGCCGTGACCCCGGCGTCGGCCCCGCCACCGGCCAGCGGGGTGCCTGACGGCAGGACCGACGGCTCGGTCAAACGAAGGATGACGTCCTCACCGGCCGAAGCAGCATCGTCGCCAACGCCAAGCTGTCGCGCCAGCGGCGCATTCAGTATCGCCTGCCCGTCCGGGATCCCGAAAGCCTGTCGCGACGGCGACAGCGCCCAGAAGGCGTCATCGATGCCCAGAACCTGCACGGCGTTGGCTCGTGCGCTGCCGTCGGGCCGCGCGACGACGCCCTGAACCGAGAGTACCGCCGCGGTGGCCACGCCGAGGTCGTTCGACAGCCGCTCGGCCAGCGCCGCGGTCATCATGCGGTCCTGCGTCGCGACGGCAGACCCGACATCACCGAGGCGTTGGCCGGCGATGGCGTCGAGACTGCCGCGCACGCTCGAACCGATCAGGCCGGCCCCGACGATGGCCGCCGCCGCCACGGACATGGCCAACGCCGCGACAAAGTTCTGGCGGCGGTCAAACCAGAAACTCCGGAGGATCAATCGCCAGAACGTCAACGTTCGACTCCGCCGGCGGTGGGTTCATGGAGCCGACCGGCGCGCAGCGCGAGTTGCCGCCGCATCAATCCAGCCACCACCGGGTCGTGCGTCACGACCATGAGCGTCAGGCCGCGCTGCCGGTTGAAGTCCAGCAGAAGCTCGACCAGATGCTCGGCCGCGGACTCATCCAGTGAGCCCGTAGGTTCGTCCGCCAGGAGCAGATCCGGTTCGTTGATCAGCGCACGAACCACGGCGACACGCTGTCGCTGCCCGCCCGACAACTCCCCGGGCCGATGGTGTTCGCGCCCTTCCAGTCCGACGGTCACGAGCAACGCCCTGGCCCGTTCGGTTACCTCTTGGGGGACGCGGTTGCGCCCCGCCAGCACGGGAAGCAAGACATTCTCGAGTGCCGTGCACTGTGGCAGCAAGTGGTGATGTTGAAACACAAACCCGAGTCGGTCGCGTCGCATAGCGGCGCCTTCCCGCTCATTCAACGCGCCGACATCGCGCCCCGCCACGAGCACCCGGCCGTCGTCGGCCCGGTCCATGGCCCCGATGAGGTTCAGCAGCGTCGTCTTGCCGCAACCCGAGGGCCCCGTGATGGCCAGCGAGTCGCCAGGTGCCACACGCAGGTCACACCCGCGCAGCACCGGTTCGTCACCGTAGGCTTTGGTCACGCCGACGAGTTCGACCAGGTTAGCGTCCGGGGTTTCGATGTCATTCTGTTCGGTCATGGTCGTGAATCTTCCACCGTTGCGCCTTCATTTCAAAACGCGGCAGCGTGCCGGGCTCCACCACCTCGACCGGCACACGCATAGGCAGGAACGACTCGATGCGTCGCGCCACGCGGTCGGCAAGGGCGCGCACGTCGTCGACCGATGCGTCGCGTTCGACCGAAACCGCCAGTTTCGGCATGGCGTCCGCCTGTTTGTGAATGTCGACGCGGTATTCCGCGACGCCCTGGGCCTGCCAGATGATGGCATCGATCGCCGAGGGATAGACGTTGTTTCCGCGAATCACGAGCATGTCGTCGCAGCGTCCCAGGATCCCGCCTTCCAGCGCCGTTTCGCCTCGGCCAAGCTGTTCCGCCGAACAAGTCGATCGTCGTACCAGGTCCCCGGTCCGGTAGCGCAGCAGCGGCATCCCGGTCCGCCGCAAGGTCGTCAACAACAACTCGCCGACCTGCCCGTCGGGCACGGGTTCGAGAGTCTCCGGATCGACGACTTCCGTCAGATACGCCTCGTCGATCACGTGCAAAAACCCGGGGGTCGTCGGGTTCTCAAACGTCACCGGGCCGACCTCGGTCATGCCGTGGTGGTCAAACACGGCCGCGCCTGGCCAGGCGCGTTCGATCCGCACGCGGGTTTCCGGAACGCTGCCCCCCGCTTCACCCGCGACGATGATGCGGCGCACACTGCTTTGGCCCAGGTCGATCTGGTTCTCACGCGCGACGTCGGCGAGCCGGAGCGCGTACGTCGGCGTACAGAAAAGCACCGTCATTTCGTTGTCCACGAGCAGGTGAAGGCGCTGAAGGCTGGTCATCCCGCCGCCGGGCAGGCACAGCACGCTCGACGCCGTCGCCGCCTCGAACGCCGTCCAGAAACCCAGGAACGGGCCGAAAGAAAACGCAAACAGCGCCCGGTCGCCGGCACCGACGCCCGCGGCACGCAGAACGGTTTGCCAGCAGTCGAGCATCGCCCGCCAGCTCTCTTCGGTATCGAGCCAACGAAGGGGGCGACCGGTCGTGCCGCTGGTCTGGTGGAACCGGGTATACGCGTCCGGGGGAAAGGTCAGGTTGGTGCCGAAGGGCGGGTTTGCTTCTTGATCTTCGACGAGTTGGGTCTTGGTTGTGACCGGCAGTTCGGCGCTGAAGCGTTCCAGGCGGTCGAGGTTTTCGTCGAGCCCGGCGGACTTGAGGCGTGGCCCGTAAAAGGCATTGCTGTCGCGCAAACACCCGATCAGGTCGCGGAGTTTGCGTAGTTGGTCGGCGTCCTGGCGCAACACATGAACTCCGCTGAAGTCTTCCGAGGTTGCAGGACCAAACCGCTCAGGCCGACGGCGGTGTCGGCGCGGCGGCGTTTGCTGCGTCCGTCGGCGCCGTGGCGGCGGGTTTTTTCGTGCCGCCGGGCGTCGGTTTGTACAGCGTGACCAGGGTTCCGCCGCACGCCGCGAGCACGATGCCCAGCACGAAGGGCCAGCGGATCGCCGACCATCCGCCCGCGGGCGGGTGCCACGCCATGGCCACGAGGGCGTTGACGATCGGCGCCCCGGCGAACACGATCGACATGACCACGGCCGGCGACCCTTTGGCGCCGAACGCAAGCAACACGCCGAACGCGCCGATTGCGCCAACCAGGCCCGCCAGGAGCGAGAGGCCGACGCCGCGCCCCGGCATCCGCCAGTCCGATCCGGTGACGATCAGCATGATCAGGGGCGCAAGCACCGCCGCCAGGAAATACGCGACGCCCACCCAGAGAAACGCTTTGTAACGGCCGTTGACCGGGTCGCCCATCCCGAGCTGCCCGCCGTGCAGCAGCACGCCGTACAGCCCCCAGAACAGGACGGTCATCAGTGCGAAGAGCAGCCAGGCTTGCGGCATGTCGTGATTCCTGTGGGTCGGTTCGGTCGGCGGTTGTTTATTCGGCGGCGGTCAGGGCTTCGGCGAAGGCGCGGGCGAGCGGTTCGGGGATCGGGATCGCGCGGAGTTTCGAGTCGGGTTGGTCGCGGGTCGCACAGACGGCCGTGATCTTCCCCTCGGCGACGGGCGTGCCGTCGGCGTCCTCAATCGGCATGCGGTAACTCACGCTTTTTGGACGAACCTCGGTGACCAACACGCCGACGGAGAATTGCTGTTCGAAGCGCAACGGGCCCAAGTATGAGCAACCTGCTTCGACGCGCGGGAAACACACCAACCCGTCCGGCCCCTCCGCGTGCACAGAGTGGCCGAGCTTCTGCAGAAAGGCGTGCTCCGCCTCTTCCATAAACCGGAAATAATTCGAGAAGTGCACGATGCCGGCCATGTCGGTCTCGGCAAACGCCACCGTGCGCGTGTAGCGAAACGCCGTGCTCAAGCGACGCCCTCCGCCAGCGAGAGCGCGTTCGACCGAGCGGACTTGGTCGTTGAATCCGTTTTGCCACGGTTTTTGGCCGTGGCAATCGTGCGTTGAAGCACACGCTCGATGCCCTCGGCCATGTTGTGATGCGAGAAGCGTTCACGCACCGACCGAGCGCCCGCAGTCCCCAGGGCCGTCCGTCGTTCGGCGTCGCGCAACAACCCGTCGAGTTGGTCGGTCAACGACGCCACGTCGCCGCAACGATACAGGATGCCGCCACCCGTGGCGGAGATCAGGTCGGGGAACGCCGCGTGGTCCGGCTGCACCACCGGAACGCCGCACGCCATCGCCTCGACCACGTATAGCCCGAACGCCTCGCCGTACTCGGCCGGGACAGAGAGGACGGACATCTCGCGTAGCGCCGCGATCTTCTCGGCCCGCCCGACGTTGCGTCTGAACTCGACGTCGTCTTCATGTCCCGCGTCGGCGAGACGTTGCTTCAATTCGTCAATGAGCGGTTCGTCCGACGCGGTCGCCGCGCCCACCGCCAGGAGCCGCAAGTCGTTTAGTTCTGGCCGCTGTTTGAGCCGGATGAACGCTTCCACCAGCATCCGCAGCCCTTTGACTTCGCAGAGGCGTGCGAGGTATCCGAGGGTGAGCCCGGTCTGCTCGTGGCGGCGTTCCGCGGGCATGTCGGAGGCGTCGATGCCGTTCTGAACCACGTCGATGGCGTCCAATGAAAGTCCGAGCCGGTCCGACATGATCTTGCCGTAGTACGGGCTCACCGCGATCAATGCGTCGGTCTTCCGGGCGGACTCCGCGACCAGTGCCCACGCATCTTGCCGCCACGGCTCCGGAAGGCTGTCGAGAAACCCGTCCTCGCCCTGGAGCGTGCCGACCACGGGAACGCCCAGACGATCCTGGATACTGCCGGCCATGCCCAGCAACAGCGCGTTCGAGATGCAGACCACGTCGGGCTTGCCCTGATTCTCCAGCCAGTCCAGCAAACGGTCCAGCTCTTTGACTTGCCGGCCGTGCCTTCCTTGAAGCATGGAGACCGTCATCTCACCCAGGTCTCGGGCGCGCGTCATACCGGAACGCGCGGCCGCCTTCTTCAGCAGCCAGCGGTTGTCCCAGAACCGATCGAACCAGCGGGGCGTATGCCGGAACAGCCCGGACTTCTGTTGGAGATAAACGTTGACGCCGCCAAAAAACACCGGCACCTCGGCCGCACTTCCGGAAGGCGCTGTGGAATCATCGTTGCGGTGGTCCGAGTCGAGCACCGTGGGCAGATAAAGCGGGAGCATCACCGCGTCGTGGTTTCGCTGACGCAGCGCCTTGATCAACGCCTCGTCGCGCAGGCAACCACCGCAATGGAAGTTGCCGGTGCCGGGCGTGAGTTGAACGATACGCATAGGCGTGAGGGCATCTAGCCGGTTCAAGCGGGGGCGGACGGCGAGTCGGCGGTCGCCAACGGTCGGCCGTAAGGCAGCGGTCCCGGGACCTCCGCGAATTCGGCGACGGCGTCAAAGAGCGGTTCGAAGTCGCGGTCCACATTCCCTATGAGGCAGTCGGTCAACGCCGGACGCAGGTGCGGGTGTTTGTCCAGCAACAGCCCGAACTTGAACCCCTCGTCGTAGAACGCGTAAACCAGCCGGCGCATCGCTTCGATCCCGGCGCACAGCTCTTCGGCATACACCCCGAAACGGGCCGCCGCGGTGTCTCCAGCTTCGAGCGCGGCGTGGACGGCGTCGGCGACCATCTCGCCGCTCTTGAGCGCGAGGAACGCGCCCGACGAAAACACCGGGTCCAGGAACGCGAACGCGTCCCCGGCAAGGACCAGCCCGTCCATCGCTGCGTGCTTCGAGCGGTACGAGTAGTCGCCGGTGACCCAGAACTCGCCGAACTGCTCGGCCGGGGCCATGACGTCGGCCATCCAGGCGTTGAGCCCGATCTCGCGCGCGAAGATCGTGTGCATATCTCGGCCGTCCCGGAACAGGTACGACGACTCGGCCGTGATCCCGACGCTGATCACGTCGTCGGGCAGCGGGATGTGCCAGAACCAACCCTTCTCGGGCAGGTACGCCACGGTGGTGGCCCCCTCGTCGCGGCCTGTCCCGCGTTTACCACCGCGGTAGTACGTCCACGCCGCGGTCTTGCCCAGCTGCGGGTCCCGGTTGCGCCAACCGAGTTTGTTGATCGCGAAGCCGTCTCGGCCGGTGCAGTCGATCGTGAGGGGGGCTTCGAATCGGGTCTCTTCGCCTTCGCGTTCGGCGACGACGCCGACGACCCGGTTGGCACCGTCATCGCTGAACACCAGCGACTTGGCCCGCGTGTCTTCGAACACCGTCGCGCCCAACTCGGCGGCGTTGTCGAGCATCATCCGGTCCCAGACGCTGCGTGTCACCTGCCACGTCTGTGACGAAGGGTGATCGAAGTGGTCTTCGAAATAGAACGGCGTGCTGATCCGCCCGCTCATCGACGCGAACTGCACGCTGTACTTCTTGATGAACCCCGCGGCGTTCATCTTGTCGATCATGCCGATGCGGTCGAGCGTGAACCAGCAGTAGGGCAACAGCGATTCGCCGACGTGGTACCGCGGGAACCGGGCCTTTTCGAGCACCGCGACGCGGCGGCCGTGCTGGGCCAGCACCGCGGCGGCGGTCGCCCCGCAGGGACCGCCGCCCAGCACAACGGCGTCAAACTCGTAGTTGTTCTCGCTCATGGTTTTCGGTGGACATGCGTCAGAGCGGCGGGAGGACTTCCACGATGTCCGCGATCACGCGGCCGTCCGTCAGGCTCAGGGTGTTTCGGCGTCCGTACAGGCAAAGCTCGGTGTTCGCGGCGTCACGACTAAAAGACCTTAGGGCCGACGGGAGCCCGGGGCCGCCGTGAACACGGAAAAAAGCCGTCGGCGCGGACCGAAACGAAACGCTGTGGGCGTGGAGGATCGCGCCCAGGGGCGTCTCGCACGCCAGCACCTCGGCCCGCGCGGCCTCGGGCAGCGCCGCCAACTCGATACGGATCGCGCCGAACTCCACCAGCCGTCCGTCCTGCACGCCGACCAGGAGCACGCGCCGCCACAGCCGGTCGTCCTCGACGCGCTTCCCGAGGACCTCGACCCGCAGTTGCTGGCCGCAGAACGACTCGAGCGTGGACGTCATATCCCGGTCGTGGACCAACAAGCCGTGGCACGGCTCCGGCACGTCGTCCGCAGAGATGACCTCGCCGTGGACCGGCTCGCCGAACAACGCGGCCAGGGGGCCGAAGTCGGCGGACTGCAGCGTGCGGGCCGAAGGCTCAGGCATATCGCACGCCCTTCAACTCTTCGGGAAAGAACGCGTGCAACAGGCGATCCACCCGCAGCAAACCCTCGCGTGTAAACACGAGGTCGTCGCCGTCCATCGTGAGGTAGCCCGCGTCGGCGTAGGTCCCCAACAACTCGGCGAACCGCGTGAACGGGTCGATCCCGTACCTTTCGACGAAGTCGGATCGATTGACCCGTCCGAGTTTGAGCTGGAGCATCCACTGCCGCAGGAAGAGCTCTTCGTCGCCGACCGGCAAGGCGCGGTACACCGGCGGGTCGCCGGCGGCGACGGCCGACATGTAAGGCACGATGTCGTGCTGGTTCTGGTAATGAACCCCGCCGACGTGCCCGAAGCTGGACACGCCCAGGGCGAGCATGTCCGCGCCGGCCCACAGCTCGTCGCGGTAGATGAACTTCACGCGTTGCGCGTCCTTCACGGCCGTGTAGGCGCTGCCGATGTGGTAGCCGGCGTCCTCGAACGCCGTGAACGCTTCGGCGACCCAGCGGCGCTTGGTGTCCCAGTCCGCCACGGGCGCGATGGTCTTGCCCGACTCACGCATCTGTTTGTAGATCGTCGTGTTGTACGGGATCTCCATCTGGTACACGGTGATCGCGTCGGGCTCGTATTCGAGCGTGCGCTCGATGCAGTGACGCCAGTTCGCGTCGGTCTCGCCCATCATCCCCGCGATCAGGTCGATGTTGATGTGTTCGAACCCGGCGTCGCGGGCGCCGTCGTACGCGGCCTGCACCTGCTGGGTCCGGTGGGCACGGTTGTTGTGTTCGAGGATCTCGTCGGAGAAGTTCTCGATGCCCAGGGACAGCCGCGTCACGCCGAGGGACTTGAGCTTCTTGAGCTTGCGCGGCGTCAGCGTGCCGGGCTCGCACTCGAAGGCGACTTCTTCAACCTCGGACCAGTCGAAGCGCTCACGCAACGCGGTGAACAAATCATCCAGCTGTGACTCCGACAGAAACGAAGGCGTCCCGCCGCCGAAGTAAACGAAACGCAGCTTCTTGCCGCGCACATACGGCGTATCGCCGAGCCAGGCCGCTTCGTCGGTCACGGCGTCCAGGTACTCGCTGACCTCGTTGCGGCTCTTGTCGGTGTAGACGCGGAAGTAGCAGAAGTGGCAGCGCTTCCGGCAGAACGGGATGTGGACGTAGAGTCCGGTCGTGCGCTCCCGGTCGTCGGGGGTCTGCAGGCGGTCCATCAGCGTCGAGACGTGGCCCGGCGTCCAGAGCGAGAAGGGCGGGTAGTTCGAGACAAAATAGTTGCCGGCCTCCGTCGCCTTGGATTCTTCGACGACGGGGAGCGCGTGGTCGCCCGAATCTTGTTTGTTTTGTTGGATATCGTGCGGCATGCGGCCTTTCATTTTTTGGCGGTCAGCGCGAACACCTGGCCGTCGTCGTTGCCGATGACGAGCATGTCACCGAACACCGCCGGGCCCGCGACGAGGTTCCCGCCCAGTTCGTACGACCAGACCGGCTCGCCGGTGTGCAGGTCCACGATGTGGATGCGGCCGTCGGTCGATGCCGCGACCACGCGGTCGCCGGCGATGACCGGGGCGGCGTCGATGTTCGCGCGGGTGCGGTAGGCCCAGAGCTCGTCGCCTTCCTCGATCTCGACGCAGTAAAGCCGTCTGGCACGCGAACCGAACACGGCCCGGCCTTGATCGATCGCCGGTGCGGACACAAACGGGAAGTCGCGGTCCGTGAAACGCCAGTCGATGGCCTGGTCCTCGAGATCGATGCGGCAGAACTCGTTGCGGTAGTGGGCGATGAACGCGGCGCCGTCGGTGATGGCGGCCGCCTTGACGATCTCGCCGCCCAGCTCCACCCGGCCGATCAGGCTGCCGTCGAGCGCGCTGAGGGTGTAGAGGAACCCGTCGCACCCGCCGACCACGATGCGTCCGTCGTCGTAGGCCGGTTGGGCGTTGATGTAGCTGGCGGTTTCGTAGGACCAGACGGGGTCGCCGGTCGTCGCGTTGAAGGCGTAGACATGGTTGTCGAAGCTGCCGACCACCACCAGCGACGGGTGGGCTTGCCCCGCAGGGACAAAGGTCGCACCGCCGGCGATGCGGTCGCCGGTTTCCGCGGTCCACTTGGGCTGGCCGTCCGCCGCATCGACGGCGTGGATCTTCATGTCGGCGGACCCGATGAAGACGGTCCCGTCGACCAGGAGCGGGTCAGCTTCGATCATCCCGCCGGTCCGGTATTCCCAGAGCCGGTCGCCGTTGGTTGCGTCGAGACATCGCAGGGCCCCGTCGCCGAGGCCGAGGTAGACCCGGCCGTCCTTCGCCACGGGGGCCGACTGCACGGCGGCGTCGGCTTCGTAGATCCACGCGACTTCGTACGCGTCGGCGAGCTGAACGTTCGCGATCCCGCGGTTGTGATCATCACCGCGCGGCCAGGCCCAATCCTGTGCGCTCGTTGAGGCGTGGACCAGTAAGACGGCCATGACCGTCAGTCCGTACGCTCGACATGAAGTGTGCCCGCTGTGTTTCATGGTCCATGATAGGGAGGGCGGTCGCGAACGCGGGACTGGCGGAACCACTCAGTTCAAGCCGGCGTCTGAATAGAGTTCTTCGAAGGCGGCGGCGTCAACCGGGCGCGGGTTGAACGTTCCCGTCCACTGCGTCGCGGCTTGCCGAGCCAACTCCGCACGGGCCGCGACGGGGTAGCCCAGTTCCTTGAGGTTGGTCGCGAAACCACATCCCGCGATGCGGGTTTCGACCATGTCCGCTAAGTGTCCGCCGTCGGTCAGGCCGACCGCGTGGGCAAGGTCGGCGCAGAGCGCACGGGTCAAGGGATCGTTCATGTTGAAACGGATCACGTGCGGGAGCATGACGCCGACGGCGCGGCCGTGGATGAGCCCGTACGTCGCGGTCAGCGGGTTCGCGGCGGCGTGGGCGGCGCCGAGCATGCTGTTCTCGATCGCCAGCCCCGCCAGCGACGCCCCCCAGAGCATGGCGCCGCGCGCGTCGAGGTCGCTTCCGTCCGCCAGCACCGCCGGGAGCTGGTGCAGCGTGTGCTTGAGCGATTCCCGGGCGTAGAGCGTGGACACGGCGTTGCGCCGCGTGCAGACAAACGACTCGACCGCGTGCGCGATCGCGTCGATGCCCGTCGCGGCGGTGACGGCCTGGGGCTGGGTCGTCGTCAACTCGGGGTCGAGCAGCGCGACGCGGGCCGCGGCTTTCGGGTCGCCGCAGGCCATCTTCTCGTGCGTGTCCGCGGTGGCGATGAGGGCGAACGATTGCGTTTCGCTCCCGGTCCCCGCGGTCGTGGGCACGGCGATCAACGGCAGCATCGGCCGGCTCGCTTTGCCGACCCCGCGGTAGTCCGCCATCGCGCCGCCGTTGGTGTAAATGAAGTTGCAGCCCTTCGCGGTGTCCAGCGCCGAGCCGCCGCCCAGCGCCACGATCAGCACCGGTTCGACCGACTTCGCGACCGCCACGCACGCGTCTACGTCGTCCGTGGTCGGGTTTTCGTGCGCGTCGGCAAACACTTCGACACCCAAGCCGCTGGATTCGAGGATCTGCTTCGCGCGATCGGCGTGGCCGGCGTCCACCAGGCCACGGTCGGTCACCAGCAAGACCGGACCCGCGCGGTCGCCGGAAACACATTCGCGGGCGAGTTGCCCGAGGCGGTCGATCACGCCGTTGCCGAACACAAGGCGCGTGCGCGGCGTGTGGTCGAACCCGCCGACGGGAGGACTTGTGACGTGCGGGATGTCGCGGGTGGCTTGGGTCACGACTAGGCCTGCAAAACTCAAACAGGCGTGGCGGTGCGCTGGATCGCCCGCCGGCGGTAGAGGAACTCGAACAGGTTGCCCTCGTGCGGCTGGTCCCACTCGACGCGGCTGGTCGGCAGCGAGCCGAGGTTCAGGCGGTCGATGTCGGGGTGGTCGATGAAGCGGCGCTGCAGCGATTCGTCGCCGCCGATGAACGTCACGGCCAGGCTCGGGCCGATGCGCTCGATGGCCTCTGACACCGGCATCTCGACGACACTCGCGTACGGGCACATGAACTCGGTGTTGCCCAGCGGGTGGTCCAGGTCGTCGCAGCGCACCACGGTGGGCAGCAGGTAGTGCCGGCCGTCTTGTTGGATGTAGCGCTCGGCGCGGGTCATCAAGGTTGCGCCCGGCGACTCGAGGCCGCCGCGGATCGCCGCGTCGATGTACTCGGCGAACGCGGGGTTGGCGAACGCGCTGAGGCGTGCGTCATCGTCGGCCGGGTCGCTCGGGTTCACCGCGTCGAGGCGTTCGGCCAGGGCCTGCGCGATCGCGTCGCCGTGGCGGGGCGTGATGATGCACGACGCGTTGATGCAGCTCCGCCCGCCGTTGTCCAGCACCGACGACACCAGCACGTCGAGGTGGTCACGCCAGTGTTCGGCCGTGTCGTCGCCAAGGATGACCTTGCTGCGCCCCGTGCCGTGCTTCTCGACGGCGGGGTTGTCGGCGTAACGTCGGGTGGTTTTGTCGTCACCAAAAAGAATCCCGCGCCCGCAGCGCGTGAGCAATGAATCCGCGCCGTCGTGGTCGGTGGGGTAGAAGCCGAACGCCTGCTTCGGCACGCCCGCATTGATCAAGGCGTGGATCAGACGAAGCGGCGTCCACGGTTCTTCGCGCCCGGGCTTGATCATCACCGGCGTCTTGAGCGCGACCGCGGGCAGCCAGATCGAGTTCACGCCCGGCGAGTTGCTCGGCAGCACCACGCCCAACGCCGTGCCCGTCGCCGCGTAGCTCACGGGCACGCCCGCCTGCTCACCGACGCCTTCGTCCAGCACCGACAGGTCGAGCCCGCGCGTCAGCCCGCGCAGGATCCCGTCCATGCCCGAGAGCACTGTGTTGATCTTCGCCATGTTCCGCCGGGCCATGACATGCGGCAGCCCGCTCGTGCGCGAAAGCGTCGTAACGTACTGCTCGGCCGACATCCCGCCGAGTGTGCCGGTCATGAACGATTCGCCCGCTTTGGCGCACATGGCGATCAGCTCGGAACACGACAACGCCTCGAGCGCCGCCCGCGCTTCGCGAACTTTCAGCAAGTCGCGCCTAACGAGCCCGCTGTTTGCCTGGCCCACCAGCGCGAGTGTCTCGCCCGTGCGCGGGTCCACGACCGGCAGCGTCTCCATGCTCTCGTAAGGCTCGCCGAAGCGCAGCACCGGGACGTCGAACACCATCAGTACACGCCCTCCACGGTCTTCTTGGTTTCCCAGCCCAGCGGCCGCACGTCGCCCACGCCGTCCCACGGCAGGCCCGGGAACGGCTTGCACCGCACCGCCTCGTCACGCTCCAGGAAGCGCGGCATGAAGAACTCTTTGGTCAGCGTCGTCAGCTCGACCCGGCCCCACTGTCCGTAGTCCACCGGCGTTTCTTCGTCCGTCTTGTCCACGACGCGGAGGATCGCCCGCGGCTCGGGCGCATGATAGGTCAGGCGGTACCCGTTCTCGGCCGTCACCGGCTCGGCGATGGCGAGGCCCATCAGCGTGTTGCCGTAGGTCGCGGCCAGTGCCGCCTTGTTTTCGAGCACCTCTTCACAGAGGAAGCGGATCACCTGCGGCGTCATAGACGTGCCCCCGCAGAACACGCCCGAGATACCCGCGTCCGGCAGGCTCATGCGCTCGCCGAGCGCTTCGAGCAGACGCGGCGTCGCGAACAGGCAGCCCACGTCGCGGTGGCGGATGATCGTCGCCGCCTGATCGATCACGTGCTGCATGTACTGCTGGGCGATGCGCGGTTGGCCCTCGGCAATCGCGCGCTTGACGAACCGCGGGTCCAGGTCGACGAAGTAGCACGACCCGCCGCGCTCGTTGGCGAGGTGTTCGATCGCCAGCCGCAGACGACGCGGGCCGGTGGGCCCGAGCATCATCCACGCCGCGCCGCGCGGAAACTTGCCGGGGAAGAACTGGTCCAGCCGCTCGCTGAACTGCGAGTAGTCGGTGAGGTGGTCTTCCCAGCTGATGCGCTGCTTGGGCATGCCGGTCGTGCCGCCGGTCTCGAAGACCTTGAACGGCCGGCCCGCGTAGGCGTTGGGGATCCACCGCGCGTGCGGCTGGTGGCGTAGCCACTCGTCCTCGAAGCGCGGCAACTGCTTGAGGTCGTCGAAGGTCTGCACGGCCTTGACCGCGTCAACGCCGTGCTCCTTGGCCCAGTCGAGCCAGAACGGCGTGCCGGTCTTGGGTGTGAAGTGCCACGCGACCATCGCGCGCAGGTGTTCGTCGCGTGCGGCGTCGGCCTGTTTCACGAGGTCGTCGAGGCGGTCGGCGGTGGCGGTCGTGGCGGCGCTCACTGCGGCACCCCCTGCAACGCTTTCGGGAAGAACCGCGAGACGGTCTTGCTGTCCGGCGGCTGCGTCGCCAGCGACACACCCACCAGCGTCACCAGGCACGCGGCGAACATCACCGTCGCGGGCATCACGCCGTCTTCCTGACCTTCCGAACTCAACCACTCGACAAACAGCAAGGACTCACCTCCGTATCCCGCCCGGGCGAACAGAACGAACCACACCACCGCGGTGACGACCACCGACGCGATCACGCCCGCCGCCGTCGCCCGCTTCCAGTACACCGCCGCCACCACCACCGGGAACAGCGCCCCGAATCCGCTGAAGCACCACACCGCCAACGGGAAGATCGCCTGCCCCTGCGCGACCAGCGACACGGCGTACGTCAACACCACGATCCCGATCACGAACGCCCGACCGACCCACAGTGTCTGTTTGTCAGTCAGTCGGTCCGGCCCAACTTTGTGCAGCACGATATCGTTGGTAAACATCGTGCCCAGACACATGAACTGCGAATCCAGCGAACTCATGATCGCTGCGAGCACACCCGCAGTGAGCAGCCCGGTCAGCCAAGGATTCTCCAGCAGCCTTCCGACCATCGCGCCCAGCACGGCGTTCTGCCTCTCTTCGGGGATACCGATCGGCATGCCCGCCGCCCAGATGCCGATCAGGATGCACGGCACCCACACGATCATGATGAAGAGCGGGTGCGCCACGACGGTGAGTCGGAACGTTTTGGCCGACCGCGCGGTGAGCCAGTTCTGGAACAGGTGCGGGAACATGCCCACCGACAGCGGGATGAAGAAGTAGCTTGCGAACTGCCACTTGCCGATCTCGCCGGTGCGCATCAGCTTCGACGGCGCGTTCGCTTCGACCGCCTCGCTCGCCGCGACCGGCCCACCTAGCGCCTTGGCGATCAGCACGAACGTGATCACGCCCGTGGTCATGAACACCAGCGTCTGGAACGTGTTCGCCCACGCCGCGCCGCGCACGCCGGCCAGCATCACGTAGACCGTCACCACCCCGCACACCACCCCGCCCGTGATCCACGCCGGCACCGCGCCGTTGGCGAACGTGTCGGGGAACATGCCGCGCGTCACGCCCGACACCACCGCGCCCGAGCCCAGCACGCCGATCAGCAGGTACGGGATCACGAGCAGCACCAGCACCGGGAACAGCACGTACCCCACCGCGTCCGAGCCAAACCGCGCCCGGAAGTACTGGCACTGCGTGACGTACCCGTGCCGCTTGCCGATCGCCCAGAGCTTGATGCCCACCAGGAAGAAGATCGCCGAGTGGATCAGTCCGGACTTGCTGGCCATCAGCCCGTAGGTGCCGATGCCGTCGGCGTACGCCTTGCCCGTCGAGCCGACCAGCGCGAACGCGGTCATCGTCGTGCCGAACACGCTCATGAGCAGCACGAACGGCCCGATGCTGCGCGACGCGACAAAGAAGTCGCCGCTGGTGCCACGGAAGAACCGGCTGCACATCAGTCCCAAACCCAACAGCAGCAAGAGGTACGCCCCGACGACGTACAGCGGGATCGGGCTCATCGCGTCGCCCCCCCGGAAGGACTCGAGCCGGCATCATTGGCCCCCGTTGCTCCGTCAGGTTCATCGACGGCGTCGGCCCACGCTTCGATCTCGCTGGGCCACGCAAGCTTCACCGCCGCCAGCCACAGCCCCGCGGCCGCCAACGAGAACACAAGGTGGTACGCCAGCCCGATCGGCAGGAACCCCAGCACCAGCGTGCGGTCGCTCCATGCCCAAAAGTCCTGGTGCAGCACCAGGAGCAACAACGCGAGAATCCAGACAACCTTCTGCATGACGATCCAACCGAGGGGAAGAAATCAGAACGGGCCGGGCCTCACTCCGTGTCGAACGCAAACAGGTGCGTCTGCGACATCACGTACATCACGCCGTTGGCCACGACCGGCGAGCCGTAGATCGGCGAGCTGAACTCGATCTCGTTGAGCAGCTCAAACTCGCGGCCGGCCTTGAGCACGGTGAGGTACCCGTCCTCGTTGCCGATGTAGACCTTGCCGTCGGCGACGAGTGTCGAGCCCCAGATGTGCCCGTGCGTGTCGTGGACCCACTGCACCTCGCCGGTTGTTGCGTCCAGGCAGTGGACCTTGCCGGAGTAGTCGGCGGCATAGATCAGCCCGTCCGCGGCCGACGGGGTCGAGATTGTGCGGTCGATGTCGGTGTAACGCCAGACGATGCCGCCGGTGTCGGTGATGTCGCCTTCGAGGGTGGGGTCGATGCAGGTCAGTGCGCCGACGCCTTCGCCGTGCTCGGGGTCCTGGCCGATCGCGGCGTAGACCTTGCCTTCGTAGAAGATCGGCGTGGAGATGAGCTCGCTGGGGCCGGGCGGCGTCGCGTACTTGATCGGCTCGCCGCTCTCGTCGAACCGGTAGCCGGGCGGGTTGCAGTCGATCCGCCACAGCTCGGGGAAGATCAAAAAGTCGTCCTCGTCCGGCTGGGCAACCGGGTCGAAGCCGTAGGTGAACCCGTCGCCGGCGCCGAAGACGATCATCGGCCGGCCCTCGGGGAACTCATCCGTCACCGGGTCCGCGAACGACGGGCTGGACCAGTTGCAGTGCATGACGCGCTGGCTGACGCCGACGCCTTCTTCGCCGATGAGCTCGCCGGTGTTCTTGTCCAGGCCGATCAGCGCGGGGCACAGCGGGTTGGGGATGTTGATGTGCGACCAATCGACGCCGTTGCTGGTGGCGACGTACACGGTGTCGCCGATGACCAGCGGCGAGGTGCTGGTAACGTTGTGCGGGAACACGCCCAACTCCTCGCGCATGTCGTAGCGCCAAAGGATGTCGGCGTCCTTGTCGCCCATCTCGATCGGCGGGTTGCCGCCGCCGGCCAGGTGCGTGCCCTCGTCCTGCACGCCCTGGTTGCCGTCGGCCATGCCGTTGACGTCGAGGCAGACGACCTCGCAGAGGTTCGTGACGATGTAGACGCGGTCGCCGTCCACCGCGGCGGTCGAGCACAGGCCGAGGTATTCCCAGTCACTGACCTTGCCCGCGCCCAGCTTCGGGCCGTTGTACTCCCAGAGCAGCTCGCCCGTGGCTTCGTCGAAGCAGTAGAGCACCGAGCGGTCGCCCTTGTATTTCGGGTCGCGCGGGGACTCGTTGTTCGTGCCGGCGTAGATGCGCCCGCCGGCGATGGTCGGGTTGCTGTACGACTGGCTGCCGAGCTTGGCGATCCACTTGATGCCCTTGGTGGTGGACGTGTCGATCTCGTCGGAGCGCCCGATCACGCGCCCGGGATCGAAGTCCACCGGAACCCCGGTCGCGTTCGGCGCGGCCATGTTGCGGTGCGGCGTGTTGCCCCACATCGGCCAGTCGTCGGCGAGGGCGAACGAACCGAGCGATGACACAACACCCAGCGCGGCGGTCGTCGGCAACGCGAAGCGTCGGAACACACGATGGAGGGAGAAACTACTCATTGGGGTACACCTTCACGTTGTCGAGGTAGACCGGCAGGCGGGCCTGCGGCGAGAAGCCGAACAGCCCGGGGCTGCCGTTGGTGTGGGCCAGAGACACGGGGACTTCGATCGTCCAGTCGGCGGGTTCAGCATCGTCGGCGGGCCAGGCCTTGGCCTTGACGACACCGCTGCCGTCGTCGTGGACGTCCACGGTCGCCTTGACCGTGTACCAGCGCTTCACGTCCCACTTGAACGGCACCGCGACCTTCACGCGCTCGTGGTTCGAGCTGACCTCGAGCTGCTGCGCATTCCCCAGAAGCACGACGTTGTATCGCTGCACCACCACGCCGCCAGCCGACTTGTTGCGGCGGTTGCCGTCGCTCATCACGTCGGCCTGCACGGTGTAGCCCGCGTCGTCGGCGTGCCCGAGGAACACGGTCGACCGCTGGAACAGCACACGGTCCAACGTCTTGGACAAAACCTGGTTGTCCGGGTTCGTCGGGTCGGGGCGGACCTCCCACTTCAGCCGGGCCCCGATCCACGGCAGCGGTGGGTACGCGAACGCTTCGCCGGCGCGGTCTGCTTCATCAAGCGCGAAGCCCTCGAAATCCTCCGCGTAAGGCGGCGAGGGAAGCACGCGCCCGCGGATCACGTCCGACAGCCCGTTCGCCGTGCCCTTGAACGCGCCGGCGGACGGCTCGAGCGCGTCGTCGGCGGTGAGTTTTCCGTCGGCGAACGACGCGTTCATCTCGGCCCGCACCCGCGCGGCGGGGGGGATGAATTTTTCCCAGGTTGCGCCGGTGACTCCGTTCAAACCCCGACCCATGCCGTCGATCTCAACCACGTCGAAACCCTGCGACTGTCCGGGACGCAGTAACACCTCCGCCGGCAACGCCCGCAGCGCCACGGCCTGCCCCGTTTCGTTGCCGGACGCTTCGCCGTCGTCGGGCCACGCCGACACCGACGCGTCGCCCTGCGGCTGCCCGATCGCGTAGAGCTTTTCGGTCGTGTGCACGTAGACCACGCCGCGGTACACGGACGGCGACCCGATGCTCTTGCCCGCCAGCGGAATATGCGCCAGCACGTTCGCGCCGCCGTCCGAAGGCTCAACGATGAACAATCCGTCGTTCCACATCGGCACGTACAGCTTTCCGTCGGCAAACAGCGGCGATGCGTGCAACTGGGAGGTCGCGAGCTTCTCGCTCCAGACCGTCTCACCGGACGCGGCGTCGATGCAGACGAGGTTGCCTTCGAGCGTGCACTGGTACACGCGGCCGTCCACCAGCGTGGGCGAACTGGTGAACATGCTGACATCGTTGTTCCGCCAGACGATGTGCGAGTCGTCGAGCACCAGCGGCTCGTCGGAGGACAGCGCCGCGTCGGTCACGGCCTGGAGCTTGATCGCGGCCATGAAGCCGCGGCCCGAGTCGTTGACGTTCTCCTTGCCGTGGACCTGAATCAGCAGGTCGTCGTCGGGCGTGTCCGGGTCGCCGAGGTAGATCACGGGCGAGGCGTTCACGCCGCCCAGCGCCATCTGGTACCGCCACACCGGCGCACCGGTCCGCGCGTCGGCGGCGACCACAAAACCATCGCCCGTGCCGGCGTAGAACAGCCGCCGGCCGTTGCGGGTTTCGTAAGTCGGCGTCGAGAACGAGCTGTCCTTGAGCAGCGGCGGGCCGACCGCGGGGTCGCTGGACCACGCGAGGTTTCCGGTCTTTTTGTCGAACGCGTAGAAGCGGTTGCGGGCCGGGCCCTCGCTGCCCCAGTTGCTGGTGATGGCGTTGACGACGACCCAGTCGCCATCGATGGTCGGGCTGCCGGTGCGGCCGTTGGGGAAGGTGAGCCGGCCGTAGGTCTCCATCATCGAGACCTGCCACTTTTCTTCGCCGTCGCGGTCGATGGCGACGAGCAGCCCAGGGCTGGTCATGACGAACGCCCAGCCGGTCTCGGGGTCGATCGACGGCGCGCCGATGGAGTAGCGGTTGTAGATGATGTCGGAGATGAAGTCCGCGTATTCACACTCCCAACGCACGTCGCCAGTCGCGGGATCGACGCCGGCGATGACTTCAACGAGGTCCGGCCCGGTGCCGCGGAAGCCCCACACGACCATCTGCTCGGTGCCGTCGGCGTACCGCGCGAACACGGGCGTGCCGGCTCCGGCCAGGTCGAGGGTCCACAAATCGTTCGGGCCGCCCTCGCTCCACTGGTCGGGGAGGTTCGTTGCGTCGGCATGGCCGTCCTGTGACGGCCCGCGCCATTCGAGCCAGCCGTCGGGTGCGGCGGAGTCGGCGGCATGTGTCGCCACGCCGGCGGTCAGGAAGATGCCCAGGGCGGCCGCGAGGGGGGAGAGGCTTCTCATCGTCCGTGTCCAGAATGGGTTTGGAGAAAAGGTCGTGCGTTCCGGCCCGGCGGGGATATACTCGGTCTCACAAGTATAGTCCCGCGGTGATCCGTCCGCCGTGGTTCGAGTCCGACGTTGTCCCTGATTTTACTTTCAGTCTTAGGAGCACCGCCTTGAATCACGCCACCCCGTCCCGACTTTTCGCACGCCCGGCCCGCGCGTTCACGCTCATCGAACTGCTCGTGGTCATCTCGATCATCGCGCTGCTTATCGGCATCCTGCTGCCGGCACTGGGTGCCGCGCGCGACGCCGCCCGCCAGGCCGCGTGCCTGAGCAACCTCCGGCAGATGGGCATCGCCATGACCGCCTACGCCGGCGACTTCGACCGCCACATCCCTTACACCGTCGCGTTCTCGCCCGACCCGACCAAGCCGACCGGCGCCGACAACCCGACCCGCGTCTTCCTCGACGGGCAGATCACCAGCTTCATCTCCGTCCGCAACAGCGCCAACGGCGACCAGATGCCCTACGCCCTGGGCCTGGTCATCGACGATTACCTCGGCGACACCCCCGAGATCATGTTCTGCCCCGACGCCAACGAGCAGGACATCCCGTTCCAGCTCGAGTCGTTCCGCGACGAAAACACCGAGCCGTCCTCGACCACGAGCTACTACTACCGGCACGGCAACAACGACGGCGCCGTCGGCGTCATGAGCACCAACCTCGACAACCTCGACACCAACTCCAACGGCGACCGCATCACCGCGCTGGTCATGGACCAGATCTTCGAGCCGATGGACGGCAACTTCGGGCAGACCAACCACGAGTCCAAATCCTCGAACGTCATGTTCGACGACGGCCACGCCTCGACCTTCCGCAACACCGACGACCGCTACACCGTCGAGCCGGCCTCGGCGCTGGACCCCTCGACGCTGTTCCTGATCCGCACGGTATTCGAGACGGCCGACGCCGGCGACTGAAGCCGCGTACCCGTTGAAAAAGCGAAAGCCGCGGCGCCAAGACGCCGCGGCTTTTTTCGTGTTGGACGGGCCAGGATTCACGAATCCGCCTGAATACACCACAGCTTCTCCAGCCCGCGGATGAGCATCTTGTCGCCCACGAACACCGGCGAGCTGCGGTAGCGGTCCAGGTCGTTGCGGGCCAACTCGCGGAACTCGCGGCCCGTCGCGACCACCACTGTGGTCCCGCCCATGCACCCGATGTAGAGCTGGTCGCCGGCGAGGGTGACCGACGTGTAGGCGCTGTTGGGTTTGGGGCCGTTGAGCTCGAGGTCTTTCGAATAGATCACGTCGCCCGAATCGGCGTCGAGGACCCACATCTCCTCGCCGCGCGTCACCGCGTAGATCAACCCGTCGTGGATGATCGGCGAGGCGTAGTACCGGTCGCCCGAAAGCTCCGACGACCACAGCCGTTCGGCCTCGATCCGGCCGTCGCTGGTCGTCAGCTTGTACGCCTTGGCGTCGCCCTCGATGAAGTAGAGCACGCCGTCTTTCCAGACCGGGGCGCAGTATTCGAGGGTGTCGTTCAAGTCCGCGAGCACGTCGCCGGTCTTGGGAGACACCACGATGCCGCCGGAACTCGCCACGACCGGGACGCCGTCGATCTCGAACCCGATGGGCGAACCGTACGACTCCGCCGAGGAAGTGCGCCAAAGTTCTTCACCCGTCGTCGGGTCCAGGCCGACGAGTTCCCCGAGTTGAAGGACCAGAACGCCGTCGATGAGAACCGGCGAAGAACTCATGCCCCACCGCAGGCCTGCTTCCCCGACCTGTTTGATCCACGCCCGGTTGCCTTCCATGTCGTAGGCGGCGGCCACACCATTGCCGAACAACACGAACACACGCTGTCCGTCGGTCACGGGCGTCGGGGACGAGTAGCCGTTGTCGTTGTGAGTCTGCGGAGGTTCGTACTTCGAGAACTCCGCCAACTCGGCGTTGAGCGTTTCGACGCGTGCCTGCAACTGGGCCTGCTCGGCCAGCGCTTCGGCGTTGTTGCGGTCGCGCCGCAGCACCCGGCGCAACCGGCTCAGGCGCGACTCGGCTTCACGCAACTCGTCGAGCTTCGGCTTGGCCGCCTGCATCGCCGCGTGCACCTTCTCGGCCTCGGCATCGTCGAGGAGATCGACCAGGCTGTTGTCGCGCTCCCAGAGCACTTCGCCCGAGGCGAGGTCGACGCACACGAGCTTGGTCGGCTCGGCCCCCACAAAGACCCGGCCGCCGGACACGACCGGCGTGCTGTTGCTCCAGTCGCCCAGGTCTTGGCTCCAAGCCACGTTCTGATCGGCGGACCAGGTCGTCGGCGGCGTGGCGTCGGGGTATGCGCCGGTGCCGTTCGTGCGCCAGCCGGCCGTGCCACTGGCGGCGACGGTCAAGGGGAACACCGCCAGCAGGGCGGTCCAGAGCGTCAGTACCGGGGCCGGTCGCGAGGAGGCATGCATCGGGCTAACTCCTGATCAGGATGGACGTTGGGACGGACAACGGAAACGCGTTGACGTGAAAGCAGGGCCGAAAGGTCGCCGGGCGCGGGTCACGCAAAACATTGGTGTAACGAGTAAACCGCCCGGTTATTGCGGCGCGGCCGGCGAGAATTTCAGGGCCAGCAGCGGGCCCGCGGGCGAGCGGCAGAACACCGTGTCGCCGACCACCACCGGCACGACCCAGTGGTCGCTGCCCTCGAAGAGGTCCCGGCGGAACACCTCCTCGAACGCTTCCGACGTCGCCCGGGCGACCACGAGCTCGCCCTCTTCGCTGAGGATCACCAGGTGGTCGCCCGCGACGAGCAGCGTGCCCTGCCCCAGGCCGCGCTGCGACCAACGCCGCGTTCCGTCCTCCAGCGAGATGCAGCGCAGTTGGGCCTCGTCGAAGCCGTAGAGGAACCCGTCGTGGGGCACGCTGGTCGGCATGCCGTTGTTCATGTCGCCGGTCTCCCAGGCCGGCGCGATGCCGTCGGCGGTGACGTCGAACAGCCCGCCGCCCGACTTGGACCCGGCCGAAATGAAGACGCGCTCACCGATGATGATCGGCGTCGTCGCGTGCATGTTCCACTCCGTCTCCCAGCGGTATTTGCCGACCTCGTCACCCGAGGCCGCGTCCACCACCACGGGCCCGTACGCCGGGAAGCCGGCCACCAACTCGCGCCCTGCGGCGGTGAACGGCACCGGGCTGGAATACGACACGCCGTAGTCTTCTTCCGACGCCCAGATCGTCCGCCCGTCGTTCACGTCGAGCTTGATGAGCTTGCCGAAGTCGAGGTACACCGACTCGCCATCAGGCACCGGCGAACCGGCAAAGCCGAAGTGCGGCAGTTGCACGCCGAGCTCGCCGGGAAGGTCGCGCTCCCAGAGCAGGCCGCCGCCGTCCGTGTCGACGCACACCATCCGGCCGTCGCGGAAGACGTGGACCACCTTGCCGTCCACCACCGCCGGGGTCCCGCCGGACCCGCCCTGGTGCTGCTGGTCGTATTTCTGAATCTCGTGGCCGAACTGCCACAACTCGTCCCCGGTCGCGACGTCGAGGCAACGAACGTAGTCCCGGCCGTCCACCCACCCGGCGGTGTAGAGCCGGCCGTCCTGCACGACCACGCTGCTGTAACCGATGCCGACATCCGACGTCCAAAGCTCGGTCGGTTCGGCGACTCCACCAGCCTGGGCCCACGGATCATCGGGCGTCACGCCGTCGAGCGCGGGGCCGCGCCAGTGCGGCCAGTCCGTGGCCAAGGCCGAAGTGGTGGCGGCGAAGACAACGAGCGCAGCCGGCAACGCCAAGAAGCATCGACGCATGATGAACCCTCTCGATGAAGATCAAAACATGAAAAACAAACCCATATGAATCACGAACCGCCGGCGCTCAGGCACACCAGTTCGCCCCCGGGCGACCGGCAATAGAGCCGGCCGTCGGCGTACACCGGGGCGACCCAGTTGTCCTTGTCGCCGAACAACTGGATGCGGCGCGACTCTTTGAACGCCTCGGAGTCGGCCTCGGCGACGACCAGTTCGCCGCCCTCGCTCATCACCACCAAGTGGTTGCCCACCGCGATCAGCGAACCCCGCCCCAGCCCGCGGGCCGACCACGTGTCCTCGCCCGACCCCCACGAAAGGCACCGCAGTTGCGTGTCGTCGAAGCCGTACAGGAAACCGTTGATCAGGACGGCGGTCGACATCTGCGTCCGCATCCGCTTGGTTTCCCAGACGGGCGAGAGGCCCTGGTCGCTGAGGTGGAAGCGTGCGCCGCCCGTGCCGTAGCCCGAGCCGATGAAGATGTCGTCGCCGTCGATCACCGGCGTCGCCGCGTGCACGCCGTACGACGTCTCCCACTTCTGCTTGGTCAGTTCCTCCCCCGACTCGGCGTCGAGGATCACCAGGCCGTACACCGGGAACGCCGCGACCAGTGTCCGGCCGTGGCTTTCGAAGATCACCGGCGTCGAGTAGGCGGCGCCGTAGTTCTCGCTGGTCCAGATCGGTTTGCCGGTGGCGGCGTCGAGCTTGAGGATGTGGCCGACGTCGATGTAAACGGCACCGCCGTGCGGCATCGGCGAGCCGGTGAACATCCACCGCGGCGCATCGACGCCGAGTTCCTTCGCAAACTGGACGTGCCAGCGTTGGTCGCCGGTGGCGGCGTCGAGCCCGACGACCGAGCCGTCGCGGTACATGTAGAACACCGTGCCGTCGCCCACGACGGGCGTGCCGCCCGAGCCGCCTTTATGCATGTTGTCGAACTTGGCGATCGTGTAGCCGTGGCTCCAGACCTCGTCGCCCGTCGCGGCGTCGAGGCACTGCACGACATCCTGCCCGTCGCGCCAGCCGGCGACGTACAGCCGGCCGTCACTGACGGACGCCGCGCTGTAGCCGACGCCGACGTCGGCGGTCCAGGCTTTCTGAAGCGCGGCGGGGTCGATCTGCGCGTCGGGGACGCGTCCGTCGGCCTGGGGCCCGCGCCAGTGCGGCCAGTCGGTCGCAGACACGGAAGTCGCAAACGACAGCGCGAGCGCCGCCACGGTGAGAGCCAGTCGATGCATGGTGTTCCCTGCTTTCCTTGTGATCACAACAATTCGGCCGAGGTGACGCCCCAGCATAGGCGTGCGCGTCGGGGTCGGGCAAGCGTAGGCATGTTTTTTCCCGGCCGGCCGTGCCGTCAGCGGGCCCGCGGGTCCCAGCCGTCGTCGCCGCCGAGGATGTTTTCGACCGTGTACGCGGCCGCCTCGTCGTCGGTGAGTTGCCGGGACCACGCGACCCGGGCGTCGGGTGCCGCGCCCGGGCCGGTGCTGCGGTACTCCGAGTAGCGTGCGGTTTTTTCGTTGTCGGGGTTCCGCCAGTTGTCCCAGCCCTCGGGGCGGATGTGGCCGCCCATCGCGCAGTTCAGGTACGCCACCGCCGCGAACGGCCGCCACGGCCGGCCCAGGAACGTCGGCACGCCGTCGTCGCTGACCAGTTCGCAGTCCATGAACACCAGCCCGAACGGCTGCTCCTCGGGTGCTCGCGACGCCGTGACGTACCCGCCGCGCTTGCTCTTGATCACGCAGTCCTTGAACACCGCCGCCGCGCCGCCGTAAATGAAGTCCACCCGGCCCTCGATGTGGCAGTTCTCGAAGTACGCCCGGCCCGAGTGCGTGTACAGCGTGTCCTGCCAGCCGAGCAGGTGGCAATCCTTCACCACCACACGCTCGGCCTGGGTGCGCAGCGCCATGGCCTGCCCGTAGTCGCCCGATGTGTTCCGGAACGTCAGGTTCTCCGCGTGGAACCCGTCGCCCAGCACCGTGACGCCGCAGCCGTTGAGGAAGTAGCCCTGACTGTCGGAAAGGGGGGCCTTGACGTTCAGCGCGTAGGTCAAGATGGTTTCGTCGGTGCCGTGGCCGCGGAAGGTGACGTTCTGCTTCTCCCGGCCGACGATGATCGGGCCGAAGTAGATGCCCGGTTTGATGTCGATGAAGGTGCGGTCGGCGTTGTTGTCGGGCACGGCCAGCAGCGCCGCCTGCACCGTCCGGAACGCGCCGCTGTCTTCGGTCGCGTCGGGATCGACCACGAGCGTCGATTCGCCCTTGGGCGTCGGCGTTTCCTTGGGGCCGTGGGTCAGCGGGCGTTCCCTCTCCTTGCCCTCACGCACGTCTGGGAACGCGTTGCCGCGCCAGTCCCACGCCTCATCGAACGCGTCGATCTCCCGCCGCAGCATGTCCGCAACCATGTTCCCGATGAGCTTGCCGCCCCAGTCGTTGAGGTGTGTCTCGTCCACCTTGCCGTCGTCCTCGATCGGCGAGAGGTCCTTGACCGCCTCCGGCCCGAGCGACTTGTACACGTCGATCGACTGCGCGTGCAGGTCGATCAGCGTCACGTCTTTTTCTCCGGCGACCGCGCGCGTCGCTTCCGCGTATTCGGCCAGGGTTTCGCGGGCCCATTGCCCGTCGTCCGTCCAGCGGCGGCGCTCCAGCGACGTCACCAGGATCGGCGTCGCGCCGACGTCGCGGGCTTCGTCCACATAGCGGGCGAGGTTCTCGCGGAACGTCGTCGCCGCGTCGGTTTCGCGCTCCGGGCCCTTGCCGGGGATGTCGTTGTGCCCGAACTGGATCACCACATAGTCGGGCTCGGCGTCCAGCACCTGCTGCCACCATCCCTCGTCGCGAAAGCTCTTGGAACTGCGGCCGCCTTTGGCGAGGTTGGTCACGGTGACGTGATCGCGGAAGCTGCCCGAGAACCCGGTGCCCCAGCCGGCGTGGTCCGTCACGGTCGAGTCGCCGGCCAGCACGATGTGGAAAGGGTCGTTTTGAGCGCGGGCACTCGTCACGGCCAACGCCGTGGCGGACATCACCATCAGCAGGGTCAGTGCAAAAGCGGCTTGCGGCATATCAAGTTCCCTCTCGTGTTTAGGGGTTCAGTGTCGATCGACAGTCGTCGGGCTCGGTATCCCGTGGCGGATCCAGGCGATCAAACGTTCCGTCACCACCGGCAGATGGTCGGCCGGCTCGTAGATGTGGTGATCCATGCCCGGCACCTCGAGCAGCTCGCTCGCGACGCCGAGTTGTTCAAGCCGGGCGTGGAAGTGTCGGGCCTGGCTGATCGGCACGGCCCGGTCCGCGTCGCCGTGGATCTGTAGGCAGCGCGGCACGCCGGGGTGCAGGTGGTTGATCGGCGACGCGTCCCACAACCGGTCGAGCACGGCGTGATCGACCTCCGCCTGGCCGAACAGCTTCTGCATGCTCTCGCTTAAGGCCAGCCGACGGAAGTTGTCCAGCACCCAGTCGCTGGGCGCGGCGAGCCCGGCCATGCCCGTGATGCGCGGGTCGCGCTGCGTGACGGCCAGATGCAGCGCGAGGTGGCCGCCGGCCGAATACCCGGCCACCGTGACGTGGTCCGGGTCGCCGCCGTGCCCCGCCGCGTGTTCGAACGTCCAGGCCAGCGCGGCACAAACATCCTCAAAACACGCCGGCCACGCGTGCTCCGGCGCCAGCCGGTAGTTCGGCGACACGCACACGAACCCCGCCGCAGCGAGCGCCGCGAACAAAGGCTCGTCGTCCCGCTTGTCCCCGCCGCACCACCCGCCGCCGTGGATATACAACACCGTGGGCGCACCCGCGCCGGCCGCCTGCGGGTACACGTCCAGCCGTAGCGGTGCGCCGCCGGCCCGGCCGAACTCGACCTCGAACGGCGTACCCGCGATCGTGTTGTTTGCCTCGCCCTGCGTCATCGTCTCAACCTTTCACCGCCCCCAGTTGGATGCCCTTCACGAAGAACCTCTGGCAGAAGAAGAACACGATAATCATCGGCACCAGCATCATCGTCGCCCCCGCCATCATCAACGGCCAGTTCGTCGCGTACTCGCCGATGAACCCTGCCAACCCCACCGGCAGCGGCTTCATCTGCTCGGCGTTGATCATGATCAGCGGCCACAGGAAGTTGCCCCACGCGCTCATGAACGTGAAGATCGCCAGCGTCGCCAGCGCCGGCTTCGACAGCGGCAGGATCACCTGCGTGAACGTCTGGAACGCGTTGCACCCGTCCAGCATCGCCGCCTCGTCCAGGCTCCGCGGGATCGCAATAAAAAACTGCCGCAGCAGGAACGTCCCGAACGGGCTGAACAGCAGCGGCGCGATCAGCGCGAAGTACGAATCCGCCCCCAACGGCACGCCGGCGAACCACCGCCCCAGGAAGAACTGCTCCGACGTGAAGTAGTCTGTCCCCAGCCAGTCGTTGAGGTAGATCGGGGCCCGCGTAAGGATCATAAACAGCGGCACCATCGTCACCGCCGAGGGGATCATCATCGTCGCGATGTACGCGAAGAACAGCTTGTCCCGCCCCGGGAAGCGCAGCCGCGCGAACGCGTACCCCGCCATCGCGCTGGTCGATAACTGCCCCAGCGTCACCACCACCGCGATGATGATGCTGTTCACGTAGTACCGCGAGAACGGTGTGAGCTGCAACGCCTCCGCGTAATGCCGCAGCGTGGGCACCCCCGGCAGGAAGTCCGTATACGGCACACCGGGCTGCTTCACCGACGTGCTCACCATCCACAAAAGCGGCACCACCGTCGACGCCGCCAGCAGCGACAGCGCGAGATAGATCACCAGCGCCCGGATCGGGCGGACCTGCTCGCGCTTAGGCACCGACGCTCGGCGGGGCTGCTCGCTCATCTCACCCGTCCCCCAGGGCCGAGCCCTTGCCGAAACGCCAGTTCACCAGCGTCACCGCCATCACCAGCAGGAACAGCACCCACGCGATCGCGCAGCCGTAGCCCATCAGCAGTTGCCCGTCGTACGCGGTGTTGTAGATGTAGTAGCTGATCGTCGTGGTCGAGCCGGCCGGCCCGCCCTGGGTCATGATGTACGCCGCGTTGAACCCGCCCTGGAACCCGCCGATGATCCCCATCGTGAAGATGAAGAACGTCGAGGGCGCGAGCTGCGGCCAGGTCACGTTCCGAAAACTCGCCCACTTGCCCGCGCCGTCGATCTCCGCCGCCTCGTAAAGCTCCGGCGGGATGTTCTGCAGCCCCGCGAGGTAGATGATCATGTTGTTCCCGCCCGCCGCGATCCACACCGCCACGATGATCAGCGCGGGCTTGGCCCACGCCGTCGATTGCAGCCAGTCCGGCCCCGTGATCCCCACCGCGCTCAGTGCCTGGTTGATCATCCCCACGTCCGCGTGGAACATCAGCCGCCACAGCATCAACACCGCGATGCCGTTGCAGATCGTCGGCAGATAGAACAGCGTCCGGAACACCGTGATGCCCGGCAGGCGGTGGTTCACCAGCAGCGCCAGCCCCAACGACGCGAACATCGACAGCGGCACGCCGAGCATCAAGAACAGCGTGTTGAACAGGAAGTACCAGAAGTCCGGGTCATTGGCGGCCAGGCCGTCCTCGGTCCACGAAAACCCGATCAGGCGCACGAAGTTGCCGAACCCCACGAACCGCACCTCGGGCCGGAGCATCTGCCAGTCGGTGAACGCCAGCCCCAGCGACACCGCCAGCGGCACGAGCATGAACGCGACAAACCCGACCCCGTTGGGCAGCAGGAACAGGTAGGCCGGCAGATACTTGCGAAACCGGCCGCGACGCTTGCGCGGCGCCGACGCCTCGGCCGCTGAACTCGTCGGCGCGTCCGCCCTCAAACCGCACCGCCCGCATCTGTCTTGGCTCTGCCACGCCGCCAAAACCACACCCCCACGCCCAGCCCCGCCAAAGGCAGCAGCGCCATCCCCGCGTAGTCCGCCGCGCCCGGCTCGTAACGCGTCGCGCCCAGCAAACGCTCCGCCCGTGCCTGCACGCGCTGCATCGCTTCCTCGGGGCTCACCTGCCCCAGCATCGCCCGGTCCAACTCCTCGTAGAACATCCGCTCCAGCAACGGCCACTGCTCGTGCTTCGGGAGCACCATCACGTCCGCGACCTCGGGGTCCAGCGACCGCAGCATCACCGACAGATCGAACGGGGTCTCCTGCTGCGCAAACGCGCCCTGTGCCACCGACCGCCGCGCCGGCAGGTCGCGGTAGCTCTCCGCGCGCCGCTGCGTCATCGCCTCCTTGCTCAGCAGGAAGCTCAACACCTCCCACGCCGCGTCGGGGTGCTCGCAGCCCGACCAGATGCCGTAGCCCATCGCCGCGTACCGCGTCCGCCGGCCGCCCGGGCCTTGGGGGAACAGCGCGATGTCCCAGTCAAAGTCCGTGATCCCCTCGTACTTCGCGAAGTGCCAGGGCCCGCCCACCGCCATCGCCACGCCGCCTTTCTCGAACACGTCCACCTGCGTCGCGTCCTGCCCGCGGGCGTTGAGGTTCCGGCTGGTGATCTGCCACTCGTTGCGCAGCTTCCACAAAAACTCGACCGCCGCCACCGTCCCCGGCTCCGTGAAATAAAGCGTGTCCAGCCCGTCGTCCGCGAAGCGCCCGCCCATCGTCCACACCCACGACGGCGCGTCCAGCGGGATCACTCCGATCTGCGTCACCCGGCCGGCGTCGTCCCGCTTGGTCAGCACCTTGGCCGCCTCGACCATGTCGTCCGCGGTCCAGCCGTCGTCGGGGTAGCCGATCCCCGCTTCATCGAAAAGGTCCTTGTTGTAGTACAGGATGTGGGTCGAGCCCTTCTCCGGCAGCGCCGCCTGCTCGCCGCCGTAGCGGTACGCCTCCAACGCGCTGGGGAAGAAGTCTTCGACGTCGTATTGGTCGCGCTGGATGTACGGCCCCAGCGGCACGAGCATGTCCTTGGCCGCGAAGATCGGCACCTGCCGCCAGTGCAGGATCACCAGGTCCGCGCACGCGTCGGCCTGCATCGCCGCCAGATACTTCTGCACCCGCCGCGCCGCGCCGACCTGCTCGACCTTCACGCGGATGCCGGGGTGGCTCTCCTCGAACCGGCCGATCTGCTCGTGAAACAACCCCGCCTCCGCGGGGTCGTCGAAGGACGTCCAGATGGTCAGGTCGACCTTGTCGTCGCCCGTCGGCCGGCCCGTGCAGGTGAACGGGATCAGCACGAGCACCACGAGGCTGCCCAGCAGCAGCCGGCTGAGGGTGAACACCCGCTCACGGCTGCGGTCTGGTGTCGGCACCGAATCCGGCATATCACCAATACATCATCGTCGATTCGGTCTTGTCGTCCGTCTCGTCTTCCTTGACGCCCAGGACCTCGTTGCGGTCGCGCGGCACCGCGCTGGCGTGGCCGTCGGCGTAGAAGACGTTCGTGCTGCCGCCGGTCTTCTCGGTCGGAATCCACTCCATCTCGCCGTCTCCGTGCCGGCCCCATTCCCAGTTGTCGTTGTTGTTGGTGCCGCGACCACTGGGGTTGCCATTGATGACTTCGTTGATGTTGAGCCGCTCCATCTGGACCGGCTCACCGCCGACGACCAATTCAGACGCGTTCTTGATCTGGCTCAACCGCGGTCCGCCCTGGCCCATCGCGATGCGGATCTTCTGGTAGCCAGGCGTCTGCGTTGAGATATTGTCGAACTGGTTGGCCGGGTTCGCGGACGGGCTGAAGCTGTAGTCGCGCCAGTCCGTGCAGGTCACGTTGGTGACGCCGTAGCTGTTCACGCGACCGGACCAGGTGTGGTAGGGCTCGTTGTTGGGCGCGTCGGGCGCGACGTCGTCGCCGGGGCAGAGCACCGGGTTGCTGGTGTCGCGGTTCTGGATGTCCGTCCCGGAGAACACGCCGGTCTTGCTGAGCATCATGTACCACGGCCAACCCCAGGGCCCGTCGGGGTCGGCACCGGGCAACTGGGGCGGCATCTTCAGCGGGACGAAGCGCTCGTCGTTGGTGTCGGCGTACACCATCATGGCGATGCCGATCTGCTTCTCGTTGGACAGACACGCGACGCCGCGGGCGGTGTTGCGCGCGGCGCTCAGGGCCGGCAGCAGGATGCCGATCAAGAGCGCGATGATCGAGATGACCACGAGCAACTCGATGAGCGTGAAGCCGCGCGGGTCGCGGGCGGGGGTGGTGCGGGGTTGCATGATCAGAAGTGCCTCCGACGGCCGTGTCACCGGCAGGGATGGGAATCGTGAACGAGACAGAAACGGATCAGATGCCGAATCCACGCATATTAAAACCCCGCGAACCCGGCCCGGCAACGATGAATACAACGCGTAAATATGTAGAAATCAGGTCTGGTATCGGATTCGATTTGACGGCGCATAAGATATTACCGGTTCGGATTTTACGATTTCAATCGATATTTCAATCCGATTTTTTGGGTTGCCGTCGGTGAAGCAATAGGTATCCTGATCGGGGCGTTGGCTGTTCGGGGGATTGTTGTGTCCGTGTCTTCCGGGGGGTGGCGTGTGCTCTTTTTCGGTTCTCGTTCTTCGCCCCTCGCCGCCCTTTGCCATGAGCAAGCAACGCCGAGCCAGCCCGCGCAAGGTGCCCCGGGTGCTGTTGTGCTACCTGGAGTCGAACCGGTCGATCCTGCAGGGCATCGCGCGGTTCGTGCGGGACTTCGGGCCCTGGTCGCTGTGCCGGATGCCTGCGATGCGCGACGACCGCATGCCGCAGTGGCTGGCGGGGTGGCAGGGCGACGGGATCATCGGGCGCACGACCGACGACGCGTCGGCGAAGCTCATGCGCTCGACCAACGTGCCGCTGGTGGACCTGCGCGGCGGTGGGCGGCGGCACGACATCCCGCTGGTGCACAGCGACGACGTGGAGGTCGGTCGGCTCGCGGCGGAGCACCTGATCGACCGCGGGTTCAAGTGCTTCGGGTTCTACGGCCAGACGGATTCGCCGTGGGCGCACGACCGGTGCGAAGGGTTCCGCGCGGCAATCGCGGCGTCGGGCGGCGAACTGTTCGTGTTCGACGGGCGGGCGGAGTTCGAGGGTCCGCACGCGTGGGACCAGGCCGAGGCGCAGGTGCAGGCGTGGCTGGAACCGCTGCCCAAGCCGCTGGCGGTGCTGGCCGAGAACGACGACATGGCCGACCGCGTGCTCAACGCGGCGCGGCGGGCGGCGATCGCGGTGCCCGACGAGCTTGCGGTGATCGGTGTGAACGACGACTCGGCGACGTGCGAGATCTGCGACCCGCCGCTGTCCACGGTGATGCGCGACTTCGAGCACCAGGGCTACCTCGCGGCCGAGCTCTTGCACCGGCTGATGAACGGGCAGCCGCCGCCGGCCGGCCCGGTGCTGATCCGGCCGCTGGGCGTGAGCACGCGGCAGTCCACCGACGTGCTGGCCATCGACGACCCGGACATCAGCGCCGCGATCAGCTTCATCCGCCGGCACGCCTGCGACGGCATCGGCATCGACGACGTGCTCAAGGAGGTGCCCCTGTCGCGGAGCGTGCTGCAGCGCCGCTTCCGCCGGGTGCTGGGCAACACCGTGAACGACACGATCATCGTCCAGCGGATCAAGCGGGCCCAGCAGCTCCTGAGCGAGACGACGCTGCCGCTGCAGGAGGTCGCCGAGATCGCGGGGTTTCAGCACCAGCAGTACCTCGGGGCGGTGTTCCGCAAGCGGCTGGGCACGACGCCCAGCCGGTACCGGAAGGACAAGGCGACGAACCGGCGGGCGATGTGAGGCGGGAAGGGGGCTGATCGGGCCAAGACCCCGCGACCCGATCTCTACAGTTTTCCGCGGCCATCGCGGTTTTGCCCGCGCTGGTTACAGTCGCCAAGATGAACCCGGTCCGGGCGCAGCGAGTATGGAGTGAAAGGATCGTTATGTTTGTGGGTGCCACGGTCGCTTGCGAGCGTGACGCGAACCCCGCGGTTGAAGGATTCTTCGAACTCGCACGGTTGTAAGCAACCGTGGCACCCAACTCGCCGCGCTGCACTCCCGCTTTTCTTTGATCACTTTGAGAACCCCTCGATGAAACTCTCTTCCGAATTGAATACCACCGATCATGGTCTGAAGTTGCCGGTGATTGGCTTGATTCTGGGCGTGTTGCTTGCGGTGTTGGCGACGCCGGCCGCCCGCGCCGCCGACTGGGAGCCGTACCTCGAAAAGCCCGACGCCTGGTTCACCTCCGACGAAGGCGTCGCCGTCACGAAGAACATCCTCGCCCGGCAGCGCGACTGCGGCGGCTGGGACAAGAACTACGACCCGACCGACCCGCCCACCGCCGACTACCTCGACGCCAACCGCGACCAGCCCGCGACCATCGACAACGACGCGACGATCGGCGAGTTGGAGTTCCTCGCCCGGGTCATCACCGTCACCGACGACGGCACTACCCGCCGCGCCTTCGACCGCGGGCTGGCGTACCTGTTCGACGCCCAGTACGACAACGGCGGCTGGCCGCAGTACTACCCGCTGCGCGGCGGCTACCACGACGCGATCACCTACAACGACGACGCCATGACCCGCGTCGTCAAGTTCATGCGTGAAATCGCGGACGGCGACGCGCCGTACACCTTCCTGCCCGAGGCGGTCCGCGACAAGGCCGACGCGTCCTACCACGCCGGCGTGCAGGCCATCCTCGACACGCAGGTCAAAATCGACGGCCAACTCACCGCCTGGTGCGCCCAGCACGACGCCGAGACGCTCGCGCCGACGATGGCCCGGGCGTACGAGCACCCCTCGCTCAGCGGCGCCGAGTCGGTGCACATCATCCGCTTCCTCATGAGCATCGACGAGCCCGGCGACGACGTGATCCGGGCCGTGCAGAGCGCCGTCGCGTGGTTCGACAAGGTCAAACTCACGGGCGTGTCCTACGAGCGCATGACCCTGCCCGACGGCTCGCGTGACCGCCTCCTCGTTAAGACCGACGACCCCGGCGACGTGTGGTGGGCCCGGTTCTACGAACTCGGCACCGACCGCCCGATCTTCAGCGACCGCGACAGCGCCATCCGCTACAAACTCGAAGAAGTCAGCCCCGAACGCCGCAACGGCTACGCCTGGTACTCCCGCCGGGCCGACCCGCTGCTGAGCGACGAGTACCCTGCGTGGCAGAAGAAGTGGGCGCCGGACCACAACGTGCTGGATCAAACCGAGCACGCGAACTGACGCCAACGCCGACCGCTCACACTTCGCGGTACGACCCCGGCGTGCGCCCCAGCTTCCGCCGGAACACCGCGTTCATGTAGGACTGGCTGCGGAACCCCGCCTTGTACGCGATGTTCTTGAGGTCCAGCTCGGTCTCGCAGATCAGTTCGACGGCCGTGTTCAAACGCAACCGGACGATCTCCTCGTTGATCGTCCGCCCCAGCACCTTCTTGATCCGCCGTTCCAGCACGCTGCGCGACAGCGGAACCTGGGCCACGACCTCGTCCACCCCGATCTTCGCGCACGCGTGGTCGCGGATGTAGCGCAGCGCCCGCACCACCGCCTGATCGTCGATAGCCAGGATGTCGGTCGACCCGCGCTCGGCCGTGCCCGACGGCTCGATGAACACGGGCTTCTCCGGCGGCGGCTCGCCGTTCATCAAACGGTCCAGCAGCGCCGCCGCCGCGTACCCGCGCTGCTCGTCGTTGATGATCACGCTCGACAGCGGCGGCGACGCGATCCCGCAGATCAGCTCGTCGTTGTCCGCCCCGATCACCGCCACCTGCTCGGGCACGATCACCCCCGCCCGCAGACACGCCTCCAGGAACTGCTGGCCCATCAGGTCCGTGCTAGTCATCACGCCCACCGGCTTGGGCAGCGCCTGGATCCACGCGGCCAGCGCCTGCTGCTGCTGCTCCCAGAGCTGCGGCCCGCCCTGGCCGACCGGACGCGGCATGCCGTACACCTCGCAGTCGTACCCGCGCTGCGCCACCGCCTCCACGAACCCTTGCCGACGCTCGTGCGACCACGTCGCCTCCGGCTCGTCGATTTCGATGAACCCGAACCGCCGGAACCCGCGCTCCAGCAGGTGCTCCGCCCCGGCCCGCCCGATCGACACGTCGTTGGCGTGGACCAGTGGCGCCACGTCGTGGCCCAGCGACCCCACGATGTCTACGGTCGGGATCGACAGGTCGTACAGACCCTCCACCTCTGCGTGAAACGCCGCCGCGATCACCCCGTCGCCCTGCCAGGTCTCCAGCCACTCCCGCAGCGATTTGTCCGCCCCGGCCGGCTTGAGATACACCGCCCAGGGCTCGTGCTCGCGGATGTATTTCGTCACCCCCGCCAGCATCCGCCGGCGCGGCGCCACCGCCGCCTCGGTGATGAGGGCCACGCGGCGCGGGGGTCGGAGGGGGAATTCAGCCAAGCAGATTCACGCAGAATGTAAAACGAGGCAATGGTACGGACTCCGCCGACCTACGCCGAACGCGGTTTTCGGCGTCCAGCCCCCACCCCATCGGCCAAATGGCTTCGAAACGCCAGCGACGCGATCTCAAAATGCGAATCCGCATTATCACAGGCGGTTCACCCGACCGCGCCCCGCGGCGCTGGTAAATTGTGGGGAGCGGGCGGTTTTGTCGCCGACCCACGGTGGATTTCGCAGTCGTTCGCCTCATGGCCTCCTGATTGATTGACGCGGCCGATCCCGAATTCCGCCAAGTTTCCCGCAGTCCCGCATCCTCGCCAGTCCGTTCCGAGCCCATCTCAACCGCTTTGTCCCCCCGGCCCCCGCGCCTTGGCGCCATTCCCGATTCCCGGCATTGCCGACGCCCTCCCGCGCGGCCCGGCCCGTTCCCACCTCCGCTTGAAATCAGTTCTCAATCCTTGAAAGGAGAAGGCATGTTCCACCGTATCTCGCATTCCGTCCGCATCGCCCTGACCACCGGGGCCCTCGCAGCCGCGCTCCCGGCCGCCGCCGTCCAGTTCGACAACGACTCCGGCGACAACACCTGGGCCAACGTGCTCAACTGGGACGGCGACGCGCTGCCGACCACCGACCTCGACAGCCCCGGCGCCGCCGAACTCTTCGCCCCCATCAACATCACCCTCAACACCGCCCAGGACATCCGCGAACTCCAGATCGGCGACAGCGTCCTGGGCGCGGCGGGCACCACCACCCTCACCATCGGGACCGGCGGCGTCCTCAACCTCGGTGAGTCCAACAACCGCATCGGCCGCGAGGTCAACGCGGGCATGTACGGCGAAGCCACCGGTCACGTCATCGTCGACGGCGGCACCCTCACCTCGCAGCGCACCATCCGCTTGTCCTACGACAAGCCCGAGTCCGCCGACTCGATCCTCGAAGTCCGCTCGGGCACGCTGCACAACATGACCAACTTCATCCACGTCGGCCGCGACACCCGCGCCTTCAACAAGGCCGAGTTCCGCGTCGTTGGCTCCGACGCCACCCTCATCCGCACCGAAGACATGCGCTTCCTTCAGGGCTTCAACGGCGGCACCTCCATGGCGTCGTTCGCCATCGACAGCGGCGGCATCTCCACCGTCCTCGTCGATGACCAGCTCGACCTCCTGGGCGCCACGCTCGACGTCTCCGTCATCGAGGACTACGACCCCGCCAACGGCGATATCCGCCTCTTCGACGCCGGCCGGCTCACCGGCGACGAAGCGTTCACCAACTTCCTCCAGGGCTCGACCGTCTCGGCCAGCACCGCCAACTTCAGCTACGAGTGGACCATCGACTACCTCGACTTCGGGGCCGAAGACCCCAACAACGTCGACAACGGCGTCTACCTCCGCAACCTCGTCCGCACCGCCATCGGCGGCGGCATCAACGGCGACTACGACAACGGCGGACAGGTCGAACAGACCGACCTGGACTTCGTCCTCTCCAACTGGGGCGACACCGACGTCTCCGACGTCACCGGCTGGGTCAACTTCCCCGGCGGCGGCGGCTTCGACGGCCTGGTCGACCAGAACGAGCTGGACGGCGTGCTCCTGAACTGGGGCAGCACCTCCGCCCCCGACTTCACCGGCAGCGCCGTGCCCGAGCCCGCCTCGCTTGCCCTGCTGAGCCTCGGTGGCCTTCTCCTGTATCGCCGACGCTGAGCCTCCTCCGCGCTTCGGCGAGCTTTCGAGCGGGGCGCCGCCCACACCGGCGACGCCCCGCTTTTTCATGCGCATCGGAATTCGATCAAGCCATCAACGGCGAACACCGACCGCCTCCCGCTCGCTGTTGTTCGTGGGTTCGTCTTCGAGTGAAACAGCGACGACCGGCCTCCGCTTGGCGGGTTGGGTGCCACGGTCGCTTGCGACCGTGTGCTTCCCGTCAACAAGAACTCTCAAGGATTCACTCGCCCGCACCGTCGCTAGCGACCGTGGCACCCCCTTCGCGCTTCGGTTTCGTGCGCACGGTTGGCCCGACACTTTGCCGGCCGGCATTGACCCGCGGGTAAAATCAATACAGCGAGAGTGGAGCGTGGCCTCCGCGTGGGTGCCAGGTGGGTGAGGGCTTGAGTTCCTTAATCACGAATTGCCGTGTGGCCTTGGACGCGGGTGAGTCGGAATGGATTTCGATCGCACGCCGCCTCCCGCCGGAACCCCCCGAGTGAGTCCCATCCGAAGCGCGGTGACGGCGGGTTGAAAAACCGACGCCGGCCGGGGGTCTGTGGATCGTGACGACGGTCCCGCCCCGGAATGTTTCGAAGCGAGCCGGGCCGTGTCGGCCCGGATGCCGGGCGTGAGACACGCCGGCTCGCAAGAGGCGCACACGGTGTTCTTTGACATGTGAAGCAGGGGCGTACTCGTCCCACCTTGATCTTTCGTGCGTGGGTTCTCCGCACGAACCACCGGCGCGTGATCAACGCCGGGCAAGCGCAGAAAAAAAGCCACCGGTGAACACCGCGGACAACGTTTGTCGGCACATGTTCACGGGTGGCTCGAAGTGGAGCCGGGGGGATTTGAACCCCCGTGTCGAGACAGTTGGAAGGTGGCTTCTACGCGTGTAGTCGATTGTTGAATTTCGGACCACGCGTGGCGGTCGACAGCCGTTCGTGCTCCTAGTCAAAGTGTGGTTTAACCCGCGGGCGCTGTGACGCCGCCTTTGGGCGAGCCCGTTGTCTTTCATCCCCCGTCCGCCACGGGCCCAGCGAGCGGGGGACGTTGCCGGCTAGTTGAATCGAATCAACTTAGGCGGCGAGACGCACCGGGCTATCGAAGCCGATGCGACCAGCGATGTTATCGTTGGCATTTATGGGTTTGCATCCTTGTTAACGCGGCCTGGATGCTCCGCGACGCGCGACCACCAACCAGACCCTGTCCGGTCGATTCCAGTCGGCCCCGATTGTCAAAGAACTGCAAGCATTATACCCCGGAACACCCCGGAATACCTTGGAAAGTCTTCGGCGGTTCACGGGGTCGGGTTGAGCGGTGTCGGATTGATGTAGGTTTCGGTCACGATCTCGCCGTCGCGGGTGAAGGTGACCGTGGTCATGCCGGCGCGGTCGCTGACGAAGCGGGTGGTTTGAGTCTGTTTGAGCGTCTCGGCCCAGTCGTCGAAGCGGAGGCGGTCGGGGCCGGAAGATTGAAATACATATTCCGGAGACACGGCCGCAAGCCAGGCGGGGGAGTGTTCGGTGAAGCTGCCGTGGTGGGGCAGGTCGGTGAGGTCGGCATTGAGTTCGGCGTGATGGGGATGTTGGGGGTCGAGCAGGGCGGCGGTGCCGTCGGCCTGGAGGTCGCCGTTGAGCAGGGCGGCGCGGCCCGCGGCCTCGATGCGCAGCACTAGCGAGTGGTCGTTGGAGCGCTCGGCGTCGAGGCCCGGCGGGGGCCAGAGCGCGGTGAGTTTCGCGTCACCGAAGCGCTCGGACCAGCCGGCAGTAACGGGTTCGATCGGCAAACGCTGCGTTTCGAGCCAGGCGAGGAGGAACGCGGTCGCGCCGTCGGGCCGGGCTTTCGCGTCGGTCAGCACCTCGGGCGAGACAAGGATGCGGCCCACGGGCACGGATTCAATCACCTCCGGCACGCCGGAAAAGTGGTCGAGGTCGGCGTGGGAAAGGACGAGCACGTCGAGGCGGTTCACGCCGAGCCGGCGCAGCGCGGGCACGACGCTGCGTTGCCCGACCTGCGGATAGCCTTGCGAGCCACAGTCGAAGAGCAGGGTTTGGTCGGCCGAGCGCACGAGGAAAGAAGAGCCGTCGCCGACGGCGAACATGGTGACCTGGAGCGGCGGCGGCGTGCGGAACCGGCGGGTGATGACGCCCTGTTCGACGGTCAGCCAGACAATCAGCGCAGTGATGCACACCGCAAGCCAGCGCCGGTGAGAACCGAATCGCCCGGCGAGCAAGGCCCAGCCGCACAGCATCGCGGCCGCGGTCCAGGCGAGGCTCACGGGTTGGGATAACGCGAGCGACGAGCCGGGCCAGGTGTCCGCGAGTTGGGCGAGGTTGATCAGCGCGTCGGCCGCCCACGCCAGCGGCCCCGACAAAAGAAGCCCGGCACTCGGGAGCAAGAGCCCGACGAGCATCTTGAGGTAGCCCAGCGCGAGCACGGCCCCCAATACCGGCCAAGCCAGCATCGACAGCAAAACCGCCAGCGGGCTGACCAGGCCGAAGTGGAACACGATGATCGGCAACACCGCGCCGAACGCGACGAGGCTGACCGCGAAGTAATCGACCACGAAGCGCCCGGCGAGCACGGCCAACCCGGGGTTGCGCAGCGGCACCAGCGGCTGGGGCCAGAGCCATTCGGACACGCGGCGGGTGAACAGCATGATCGCGCCGACCGCGCCGAAGCTGAGCTGGAAGCCGGGGGCGAACAACTCGCCCGGACGCCAGAGCAACACCACCACGGCGGCGACCGCGAGCGAGCGGATCGCCGGGACGTGTCGGCCCAGCGCGAGCGGCAGGAACAGGGCCGTGGCCATGATGGTCGCGCGGATGATCGGCACGCGGCCGGGCAGCAGGGCGGTGTACGCCAGGACGAAGATGAGCACGGCGATGGGGACGCGCTGCGGGTGGCCGGAGATCGCGCGGGCGACGAGCCAGACGAGCCCGATGAGGATGCCCAGGTGGGCGCCGGAGATCGAGAGCACATGGGCGAGGCCGACCCGGCGGAAGGTGTCGCGGAGGTCGCCCAGCGACGCGTCGGTGGCCCGGCCGAGCAGCAGCGTCTCGAGCAGCGCCAGTCGCTGCGGCTCGGTTTCGAGCCCCGCGGACAGCGAGCGGCCGCAGGCCCGGATGAGCGCGGCGCTGGGTTGGCGGGGTGAAAGCGTGGAGGTCGCGGTATTTGTCTCGATGATTTGGATGTGTTCTCGCGCGGTGACGGTGACGCGGCCGACCACGCCGCGCTGCGCAAGCCAGCTCCGGAAGTCGAACTCGCCGGGGTTTTTTGTGGGACCGACGTCGGCGAGCCAGCCGAGGATGCGGACGCGCTGCCCGGCTTCGACGTGCGTGACGACCTCGTTGGCCTTGACCAGCACGCGGCCGGCGAGCGGGGCGGCGGAGCCGTCGGTCTGGTAGCGCGTGTCCAGCCGCAGCGTCCACATCGTGATCGGGCGTTCGTGGCTGAAGTCGGCGAAGAACCCGGCGTCGGGGGTGCGGATCCGTGGCGTGTCTTCAACGACGCCCGCGACCTCGACGAGCTGCCCGTCGGTGGTCAGGAACGCTTCGACCGTTTGTCGCGGGACGTGGTGCAGACGCAGCGACGCGTACGCCGCGATCAACAGGAGCGCAGCGATCACACCGGCCCACCGCATCAAAGCCTCTGTTTCGCCGGGCGTGCGCTTCTGCCTCAATGCCCGCACCACGAGCATGGAGATCGCCGCCGCGGCCAAAGTAAGCCAGACCCATGCGGTCGTCGCGGTCGAACCCAGCAACACGCCCGCGACGACCGGCCCGGCGGGACGCCAGACATCACGCATCCGCGGCGTCGATTTTTGTTCGTTTCCCGGAATGGCGGCGCGGCCGGACATGGCCCGGGGATCGTAACGCTCGGCGTGCGGGGTCCGCGTCCAGGGTCAGGACGGCCGGGAAGACTGGCCCACCGCGTCGGTGTCGTCCATGCCCGCACCGGTGCCCGCGGCGCCCTTGCCGAGCTTGCGGTTGCGTTCGATCTGGGCGATGGCCATGTCGAGGCGTTCGATCACGGTCTGCATGCCGTCGGGGCGGTCTTCGGGCCGGCGGTTCACGCAGTCCATCACCAGCGAAGACAGCGCCGGCGTGACGTCGGGGTTCACGTCGATCGGCGGGGTCGCCTTCTTGTAATCGTCGGTCTTGAGCTGGACGCCGGCCTGATTGCGTCGGGTAAACACCGTCGGCACGTTTTTGCCGGTCAGCATCCAGTACATCGTCGCGCCCAGGCAGAAGACGTCCGTCTGCTCGGTGATCGCGCTGCGTTTGACCTGCTCGGGGGCGATGTAGTCGGGGGTGCCCTGGATGCGTTCCTTGACCGTGTTGGTCGGGCAGCTCTGGCCGAAGTCGATGATCTTCACCTCGCCGTCCCGGCCGATCATGATGTTGTTGGGCTTGATGTCCGCGTGGACGTAGCCCAGGTCGTGCATGTGCTTGAGCGCGGCGGCGATCTTGCGGCAGACCCGGCAGGTCGTGAGCATGTCGATCTGCTCGTATTCCTCGAGCGTGCGGCCGTCGACCATCTCCATCACGACGACCACCTCGCTCACGCGGATGAGCTCGCGGAGCTTGATGAGCTTGATGCTTTTGCGGATCTGCGGGTGGTCGAACTTGCTGGCGATCTGGTGCTCGGCGACCGCCTGATCGATGTACCGCTGATCGTGGGCCGTCTTCTTGGAGACGCGTTTGAGGCAGTAGTTCCCGCCGTCCTTGCCGCGGGCCGCGTAAAGCACACTGCCGGCACCGGTGCCCAGCTTCTTGACAACGTCGTAGCCCGCGATTTGGTGGAAGTTCGCCATTCGTCAGGCTGGCAGGGCGGGGTCCACCGCGTACCTACAACGGCACGCGGTCGGCGTGGGCCCGGGTCGGGTTGTCCGGAATGACCGGATAACGTATTTGCCCACTTTAGCCGACAACCCACGAAGGAACAACACGATACGGGCGGGCCGGAGCGCAAAACCACGCCATCGTCCTCCCCGAATCGCAGGCCTGCGTCAGTTTGGCCAACGCGGACAACCGCTGCGGATTGCCTGCCCGCCGTAGATTGTCGGATACGCCCCGGTCGGCGCGGTGTTCAATGGGCGGCCGAAGAGGTCGAGGGCACCGCGGCGATCGCCTGGCGAAACCGGGAATACGGGAAGTGGGCGGCGGTCCCGTCGCCGTTGGAGCCGGCGTCCACGAATACCCGGTCGGCCGGGATGTCGTAACGCTCGGTGAGCTGCTGGACCAGCCACGTGAGCTCGCGCTCCTGGGCGGGGGTCATGGCGTCGGCGTCGAGGTCGCCGATCAGGCAGACGCCGATGGTCTTGAACCGCTGGTTGAAGGCCTCGGCCTCGGGCCCCTCGAAGAAATCGCCGGTCTGTTGGTACTTCCAGCGGTAGCCGACCTCGATCCGGCCGTCGTCGCTGCCCGTGCCGTTGCCGACCACGAAGTGGTACCCGCAGCCGTTCTTGCCGGCGCGGCGGTGGGCTTTATCGACCGAGTCGTAGCTGCCGGTGGGCTGCTGGCTGTCGTGGACGACGATGACCTGCCAGGGCTGCTCGGCCTCGGTGGCGAACAGCTTGTCCTCGGGCCGGGCGGTGGCGGTCCGCTCGACGCTCATCAGGGTGACCCCGGCCAGCGGCGGGACCTGCCCGGGCTCGAGCACCCGCAGGACCCCGTAGGTCACGGACATGCCGAAAACCAGGGCCGCGAGCACCAGGATGGTTCGTTGATCAAAGGCCAAGGCGGGTTCCGAAACGGGCGCTTCAAACAGTGATCGAGTGTCGGAACGACGTCACGACTGGATTTCCATCGGCCGGGCGCTGTTCACGGGTATAAAAAACGCGTCAAAAAACCGATAAGCCTGCGCTTGCCAGCACTGCCGGGGGCGTGACGCTCTACCGAAATCGGGATCACCTCCTGATCGAGCGGCGAATCGATCGGCACAGGTCGGGGCGTACGGCCAGCGAGATTGCCTACGTATCCACGGCTCAACCGCCGCCGAGGCGCCCCCGCAGGTTCGGCTGCTCCCGCCCGAACGAGTCCTGCACCGTCTTGGGCACCGACTGCCCGCGCAGCGCGTCGTACCGCTCGTACGGCGAGCGCGGCGAGTCCTTCGGCACCGGCGACTTCCGGCAGCCCGTCGGCCCCCCGATCAGCAGCAGGCCCACCAGTCCCGCACCCAAGCCCACCACCAATCCCCGCGCGGCCATCCGTAGCGGCGTCTTCATCGACAGAGTCTACACCGCAGCATCCTTCCCCGGCAATCTCCGCCGATATCATCCGGCAGCTTTCCCTGTTCCCCGGTCCCTGTCCCCCGCTCCCCGGCCCCGCCATGCCCGACTTCTGGACCCGCACGCTCGTCCCCACCCTCCGCCAAGCCCCCGGCGACGCGGAGGTGCCCTCGCACCAGCTCATGCTCCGCGCGGGCCTGATCCACAAGCTCGGGTCGGGCAGCTACGGCTACCTGCCGCTGGGGTTGCGGTCGCTCGAGAAGGTCTGCCGGATCATCCGCGAGGAGATGCACGCCGCCGGGGCCGCGGAGGTGGTCACGCCGTGCCTGCAACCCATCGACCTGTGGGAGCGCACCGGCCGCCGCGCGGCCTACGGCGAGAACCTCTTCGTCGTCGAAGACCGCCACGGCCGCACGTCCGCGCTGGGGCCCACCGCAGAGGAAGTCATCACCGACCTGGTCGGGCACTGCATCAAGTCCTACAAGGATTTGCCCAAGTGCGTGTACCAGATCCAGACCAAGTTCCGCGACGAGTTTCGGCCGCGCTTCGGCGTGCTGCGGTCGCGCGAGTTCCTCATGACGGACGGCTACTCCTTCCACACCCACATCGAAGGCCCCGGCGGCATCGACGAGGAATACGAGAACCAGTACGCCGCCTACGAACGCATCTTCAACCGTTGCGGCCTGGACTACGTCGTCGTCGACGCCGAGACCGGCGAAATGGGTGGGCGGGCGTCGCACCAGTTCACCGTGCTCACGCCCGTCGGCGAGGACACCATCTTCAGCAGCGACAAGGGCAACTACGCCGCGAACCTCGAGAAGGCCGGCACCGGTACACGGCCGCACGACTTCGCCGGCGAACCCACGGGCGAGATCGAAAAGGTCCACACGCCCGACTGCCCCGGCATTGACGACGTGCAGACATTCTTCAAGAAGCAGCTCGGCACGAAGCTCAAGCCCCAGAACATGCTGAAGACCATCGTCTGCTGCATGACCGCGGCCGACGACGACCCCGACCCGACGCAGGCGAAAAACCCGTGGTACCTGCTCGCCGTCGTGCGCGGCGACCACGAAGTGAACGACGAGAAACTCAAGGCCGTCGCCGAGGCGTTTCTCGGTGAAGGTGCCCGCGCCGGCATGGCCCCGGAAAAACTCGCGACCGCCGACGGGTTCAAGCTCGGCTTCGTCGGCCCGCACGCCGCGGTCGGGCGGGACGACACCGTCGTCGCCGTCGATCCCGACGCGGCGCAGGGCGGTTTCTGGGTCACCGGCGCGAACGAGGTCGATCACCACATCAAGCACTTCAACTGGCAGCGTGATCTGATCGACGCCGACGGGCGTGCGGCGCCCGGCTCGGGGGCCGCGGGCACGCAGACCTACACCGTGTACGCCGAGGCCTACCCGCGGTCGGCCTACGCCGATGCGCACCTGTGGCCCGAGCACGCCCCGCCGCCGGATGTGGACACAAGCAACGACACGTCCCAGCCCAACCCCAAGCGCCTCGTCTGCATGGACCTGCGCAACGCCATCGACGGCGACCCCTCGCCGCTCAACGACGGCGGCACGCTCAAGGCCGCGCGCGGCATCGAGGTCGGTCAGGTCTTCAAGCTCGGCCGCAAATACACCGAAGGCCTGGGCGTCACCGTCACCGGCGAAAACAACGAGCCGATCACGCCGCTCATGGGCTGCTACGGCATCGGCGTCAACCGCGTGCTCGCCGCCGCCATCGAGTCGCAGGGCGAAAAGAACCAGGGACACGACGAGTCGGGCATCATCTGGCCCGTCGCCATCGCGCCCTACGCCGTGTGCATCACGCCCATCGCTTGGGACGACGACTCACAGGTCGCTGACGTCTGCAAGAACCTCGCCGCCAAGATCGCCGACGCGGGCTACGACGTGATCATCGACGACCGCGACGAACGGCCCGGCGTCAAGTTCAAGGACGCGGACCTCGTCGGGTTCCCGCTACGCATCACCGTCGGCGACAAGGGCCTCTCCGGCGACACCGCCACCGTCGAACTCAAGGCCCGCGACGGCCGCAACGGCCCCAAAGGCGAAGCCGTCCCGCTGCAGGACGCCGTGAAGATCGCGGTGGAACTGCTCAACGCTTGAGACCCTGCGACAGCAAGCATTCTCCGCGCTGATAGCCGCAGGCCAACGCCCTGCGCGCCCGTCGCTTTACACTTCCCCCGTGTCCGACCCGCCGACGTCCACCCTCAAACCCACCACCCCGGTCTCCGAACTCCCAGGGGTCGGCCCGGCGCGGGTCAAGCTCTACCACCGCCTCGGCCTGCGCTCCGTCACCGACCTGCTCCGCCACTACCCGCTGCGCTACGAGCACCACGCCGCCGTCGGCGACATTGCTGCGCTCGATGAATTGCCCAAGGACGCGGTCGGCGCCGCGCGCGGCACGGTCGAAAACACACGCTGGGTCGGCCCACCCCATCGCGGCCGAAAAGGGCGGTTCGAGGCCACGCTCTCCGACGACACCGGCACGCTCCTGCTCACCTGGTTCAATGCCGCGTGGCTGCGCGACAAGCTCCACCCGGGCATGACGCTCGACGTGCAGGGCAAGGTCAAACGCTTCCAGAACTACCCACAGATGGTCAACGCCAAGTGGGCCGAGGTCAAAAAAGACGAAGACCCGGAATCGCCTGCCAATGATTCCGCGGACGAGCCGAACCGGGAAGACCGACTCCAACCCGTCTACCCCGCGACCGACGGCTTGCCCTCCACGATCATCGCCAAACTCATCGACAGCATCCTCGACGACGCCGTCGCGCAGGTCGAGGACCCTGTGCCCGGCGAACTGATCGCGCACCACGAGATGCCCAGGCTCGCAGAAGCGTTCCGCATGATCCACCGACCGGCCGACGCCGACGAACACCGCCGCGCCCGCCGAAGACTCGCGTTCAACGAGTTGCTGCTGCTGCAGCTGGGCATCGCGCTCAAACGCGCTCACGTCCGGCACCACCTCAAAGCCCCGCCGCTGCGCTTCTCCGACGCGATCGACCAGCATATCCGCAAGCGCTTCCCCTTCCCGCTCACCGGTGCGCAGGACCGCTCCGTGGCCGAGATCGCGAACGACCTCCAGCGCGGCTACCCGATGAACCGTTTGCTGCAGGGCGACGTCGGCGCGGGCAAGACCGTGGTCTCGCTCTACGCGATGCTGCTCGCCGTCGCCGACCGGAAGCAGGCGGCGCTCATGGCCCCGACCGAGCTGCTCGCCGAGCAGCACTTCGCGTCCATCCAGCGCATGCTCGAGGGCTCGGACGTGCGGATCGACCTGTTCACCGCCAACCACCCCGGCGACCGCGAAGCGCTGGCGTCGGGCGAACTCGATTTGGCGGTCGGCACGCACGCGTTGCTGTCCGAGTCGGTCGCGTTCCACGACCTCGCGGTCGCCGTGGTGGACGAGCAGCACCGCTTCGGCGTCCGCCAACGCGCTGCGCTGCGCGGCGGCGAGGACAAAACCGACGTCCCGCACACGCTGGTCATGACCGCCACGCCGATCCCGCGCACGCTGTCGCTCACCCTGTTCGGCGACCTCGACGTCTCCACGCTCGACGAGCTGCCCCCCGGCAGGACGCCCATCACCAACCGCGTGGTCATGCCGCTGCAAGCCGACGAGGTCTACGAGTACGCCGCCGGCCGGGTGCAACGTGGCGAGCAGGTCTACGTCGTCGTGCCCACGATCGACGGCGACGCCCCCGGCTCAAAGAGTTCAGCCAGCAAGCCCGACGGCAAAAACCTGAAAAACCTGACCGATCACGCCGCCATGCTCGCCCAGCGCTTCTTCGCCGACCACCGCGTCGGCGCGGTGCACGGCCGCATGTCGCCCGAAGAACGCCAAGCCGTGATGGACGACTTCCGCGCCGGTGAGGTTGCCGTGCTCGTCGCGACCACCGTGATCGAGGTCGGCGTCGACGTCCCCAACGCCACCGTGATGATCATCGAGCACGCCGAGCGTTTTGGCCTCGCGCAGCTCCATCAGTTGCGAGGGCGTATCGGGCGCGGCACGAACCAACGCCGGCCGCTGTGCGTGTTCATCGCCGACCCGACCACCGAGGACGCGACCAAACGCCTCGAAGCGATCGCCTCGACCAACGACGGCTTCAAGATCGCCGAGCACGATCTGGCGATCCGCGGAATGGGCGACTTCTTCGGCACCCGCCAGGCCGGCGCGGTCCCGCTCCGCCTCGCGCAGATCCCCGAAGACCTTGACCTGCTCAAAATGGCCGGCCGTGACGCGGAGACGATGATCGACGCCGACCCAAGCTTCTCCAGCGATCCAAACGCCCTGCTCCGCCGCGTCCTGCTGCACCAGCACGGCGAAAGCCTTGGTTTAATCGATGTCGGGTAAAGATCGAACCGCCAAGACGCCAAGGCCAGATTCAAGCCATCACACAAAAGACACATAGCACGGAGGCAACAGACAAAGCGTTTTTGCCGCAGATTTCGCAGATGGCGCAGATTCGGGCAGAAACAGGATGAGCATGATGATCAGGATCCGTTTCTCCTGTTTTCTGTCTTGATCCTGACGATCCTGTCCATCTTGATTCAACGTCTTCATGTTTTCATCTGCGCCATCTATATAAATCTGCGGCAAAAAAAACGGTCACTCTGTGTGTCTGTACCTCCGTGACCTCTGTGACATTCCATGTCTCAGCACTTGGCGTTCTTGGCGTCTTGGCGGTTCACATCGTCTGCCCGTATCCTCCGTCCATGGTCGAGCCCGACGCGTCCGTCCTGTTTGTCTGCATGGGCAACATCTGCCGCAGCCCCGCGGCCGAGGGGGTGTTCAAGCGTTTGGTCGACGAGCGCGGCCTGACCCTGCGCATCGCCATCGACTCGGCGGGCACCATCGGGTACCACGCCGGCAGCCCGCCCGACAAAAGGATGACGCAGGCCGCGATAAACCGCGGGATCGCTCTGGCCGGCCAGCGCTCGCGCAAAGTTGACCGCGACGACCTCGAACGCTTCGACCTCGTGGTCGCGATGGACCGCGAAAACCTCGCGGACCTTGAAGCGTTGAACAGCGGCGCGTCCGAACACATCCGACTGCTCGGGTCGTTCCTGCCACCCGACCAGCAAAACCGCGGCGGCCCGCCGGACGTGCCCGACCCGTATTACGGCGGGGGGGCGGGCTTCGAGATCGTGCTCGACATGATCGAGGCGGCGTGCCCGCACATCCTCGACCACGTGATGCCGGAACAAGCCCACGCGTGAGCGGCCTACCGCCCGAGCTGCGCGACCCGCTCGAAGCCGCGCTCGGCACGCGCATCACGCAAACGAAGCCCGTCGCCGGCGGCGACATCAACCACGCGCAACGTCTCGAACTTGCCGACGGTCGCCGTGTCTTCCTCAAGACGCCCGGCCACGGAAGCGCTGTCTCCAACATGCCCGGCCTCTACGTCGCCGAGGCCGCGGGGTTGAATGCGCTCAGCGACGCCGCGGAGCGCGATGGCGCACTGAGCATTCCCGAAGTCTTGGCCGTCAATAACGCGTTTCTGGTTCTCGAAGCCATCGACACGGCCCCGCCGCCCGCCGACTTCGAAGAACAACTCGGTCACGGGCTCGCGTTGCTCCACCGCGCCGGCACCACGGAACGGTTCGGGTTCCCCTGTGACACCTACCTCGGCCGACTCCCGCAAGCCAACCCGACGACGGCCGACTGGATCAGGTTCTGGCGTGACCAACGCCTGCTCCCGCTGCTGGATGCGCTGCCGAAGGAAAAAGAAGTCAACCGGCTCGGCCGACAACTCGCCGACCGGCTCCCCGACCTGCTCGCCGGCCCCGACGAACCGCCGACGCTCATCCACGGCGACCTCTGGACCGGCAACGCCTGCGCCGACGCCGCCGGCCGCGTCTGGATCTACGACCCTGCGTGCAGTTTCGCCCACCGCGAGGCCGAGTTCGGCATGACGCGGCTCTTCGGATTCGGGCCGCGCTTCGAGGCCGCATACCACGAGGCCAACCCGCTCGCCGACGGCTGGCAGCGCCGCGTCGAGGTGTACCGCCTGCACCACCTGCTCTCGCACCTCTGGCACTTCGGCGGGTCGTACCGCGACGGCTGCCTCCGCCTGCTCGGCCAGCTGCTCGCCTGACGCCACGGGTTATCCCGCAGCCCAGGGGTTATGATGCCGCTTCAACCTGTCCGGAGCCCACCATGAAATCGCCCGCCCAACGCCTCACCGCCGCCTTGCTCGCCTTCACGCTCGCCGCGCCGCTATTCACGCTCGGGTGCCAGACCGTCCGCGAGGGCTACTACAACGCCTGGGAAAACTACGGCGGGTACGCCAAGCGCGAACGCCTCGTCGACGACGTCAAGGACGCACGCAACGCCCAGGAAAAAGCCAAAGAGCAGTTCGTCTCCGCACTCGAGCAGTTCAAGGAAGTCGCCAACTTCGACGGCGGCAACCTCGAACGCGTCTACAACAAGCTCAACAAGGAGCTCGAGCGCAGCGAAGGCCGGGCCGAAACGGTTCACGAGCAGATCCAGCAGGTCAAGAACGTCTCCAAGGCGCTGTTCGAGGAATGGAAAGGCGAGATCGAACTGCTCAAGGACGACCCGTCGATCCAGCAGCAGAGCCAGAAGCTCTACGACCAGACGCTCGCGAGCTACAACGAACTGGTCGGCAAGATGGACGCGGCCGCAGACAAGATGGGCCCGGTGCTCACCAAGTTCCGCAGCCGGGTGCTGTTCCTCAAGCACAATCTGAACGCCCAGGCCATCGCGTCGCTCAAGGGCACCGAGGTCGAGCTGTCCGAAGAGATCGATGCGCTGATCACGGACATGGAAGCCAGCATCGCCGAGGCCGACGCGTTTATCAGCGAGATGCAGGGGTAATTCCCTAGCATCTATAACGCCGCGAAACCCGTAATGCTCCCAGGATGGCCTTTGTGAATTGGCTCCCGGCGGTTATGCTCAATGACCGTTTCGGATCGTTCATGTTCAGGCTGACCGCGGATCTCGGGTTTCTTTCAACACTGCGAGGAAAGGGTCAAAAATGAAACTGGCTTTGTACTCATGCTCGGCCGTGCTGGCGGGAAGTTTCGCGTTGACGTCTCACGCGGCGACTGATTTCGTGGCCACGCTGGAGGGTGCCCAAGAAGTCGGCCCCGTCGTCACCGACGCCTTCGGCAGCGCCGCCGCCACCCTGGTCGATCTGGGCGGCGGCGACTTCCGCCTCGACTTCTCGGTCACGATCAACGACCAGATCAATTTCACCAACTACGACGCGGCAATCAACAACGGCAACAACAACGCCGCCACCGGGTTCCACATCCACAACCAGGATCGCGGCGTCAACGGCGGCGTCGTCTACGGCATCTTCGGCCCCGACCACGACTTCGACAACGACATCGCCGCCGTCCTCAACATCGACAACTCGACCACCTTCACCGGCACCTGGTCGCCGGCCGACGGCAACCCGGTCGGCAACCTCAACGGCTTCGCCGCGACCCTGCTGGCCGCCAACGCCGGCGAGGACGTGCCGTTCTACTTCAACGTCCACACGCCCAACGTGGGCAGCGGAGAGATCCGCGGCCAACTCGTCGCCGTCCCCGAACCCGCGACCGCGGCGCTGCTGACCGCGACCGCGCTGGGCCTGGCCGCCGCGCGCCGCAAATGCGCCTGACGCACACGCCGGCTCACGCACCTCGACTTCCGATTCAGCCCGCGGCCACCGCGGGCTGTTTTCGTGGGCACGCGGCGCGACAAAGAGTTGAGTTCAGCAGCCCCCACGAGCGGATCCCCCGGCGGTCCGCACTGCGGTTACGATGGAGCGACTGCCACCGTAGCTCAATTGGCAGAGCACCGCTTTTGTAAAGCGACGGTTGCCGGTTCGAGTCCGGCCGGTGGCTTTCCAGCTTTGCGTTTTCTTTGGGATTTGCGTTTCGCCGGGTATATTCTGCATATTGGCTTGGGAGGTGCCCCCGTATTCGACCGGAGCGATGAAGGTCTTCCGCTTACTTATTCTGGGATGTGCCGTCATCGTTTCCGTGCCATTGGCGAGGGGGCAGGTCGATGGCTTTCGCGTCGAGCACACGACAGCTGTGGGGTCTACGGGGCCGGTGGTCATCAACGACCTGTTTATCGACTTCGATGGCCGTTACTCAGGATCGCAAGTCTTGGTGTCGCTCGTGAGCGGGATGATCAACCAGGAGACGCTCTTCGAGGCCGATTCGGACATCGCGGTATCCCAAGAAACCCTTGCCGCCTTTCCTGAACTCACAGCGGACAGCTACTTCACCCACGGTGGGTACGCGGGCCAGGAACTCTATGGCTCGCCGATTTTCCCCGGGGGTCCGGTCAATCTGGACCCGGCCCAAGCCACGCGGGTCGAGACATCGACCGATCTTGCTGCTACCTGGCTCGCTCCCCCGGGAGTGCCGATCGAGGATCAAGACGACCTGCACGTCCTGCGGCTGGCATTGAGCAAGGACGCCGCCGGGACGTTTGATTATTTCGCGTCGGCCGACCGGGAGTTCTTCTACGCGCGCGGCGGCGGGTCGGTTTTCGGGATGCCCGTTCTTGAGATCGTCAATGGAATGCTTGTCTCCACCGATGTTTCGTTCTCGCGAACCGGAGACTACAACGGGAGCGGTCAGGTTGAACAAGGGGACCTCGATCTCGTGCTGCTGAATTGGGGCCTGTTTGCCGAGGTCGCCGGCGTACCCGCGGGCTGGGTCAACGATCCGCCGAGTGGACAGATTCAAGCCGACGAACTGGACCCTGTGCTGCTGAACTGGGGGCGGACCGAGTTTGAATCGGAGGCGGTTGCGGCGTTGCCAGAACCGGGAGCGTTCGGTTTACTGGCCTTGTTGGCGCTCACCACGGGACGCCGGCGGGGAGGTTTGGTATGAGTAGGTTGCTCGCCGCCTCGCTTGTACTTGTCATGGCATCGACGCTTTGCGCCGTCGCGACGGCACAAGTCACCGATCTCCAGATCACTTCGACCGCAGGAACCCTGAGCAGCGGCGAATCGGTTGTCGCCAATGCGTTTAGCATCGACTTTGTCGGCCAATACACCGGGTCGCAGTTCCTGGTCGAACTGACCCGCGGCGAGATCATCAACATCGACTTTTTTGGTGGCCCCAGCAACACCGCGCCTTCCAGCGGCGCGGTCGCGGAGTTCCCCGATCTGGCGTTCGACACGTTCGTCGCCCAGGGGGCTCTGCGCAGCGACGCCCCGAACGCCGCTGGCACCCTGAGCCTGGGTGGCTCTGCCGTCAATATCGACCCTGAAACGATTGGTGCCGTCTTCAACGACCCGTTCGAGATCTCTCAGGCATGGTATCCGCCCGGCGGCGTGTTCATCGAAGACCGTGTCGATTTTGTTGTTGGCCAGGTCACGTTTACCGAGGACGCGACCGGTACGATCAGTTACTTCGCCTCGGCGAACTCACAGTTCTTCTTTACACACGAAAACAACGACCCCCAGGCGTTGCCGCTGCTGAGCGTTGACCAAGGGCGGGTGGTCGGTTTTCTACCTGCCGATTACGACGGCGACGGCCAGGTCGCGCAAGGCGACCTCGACCTGATCCTGGCCAACTGGGGACGGGACGTGGACGCCACCGGGGCGCCGGCCGGCTGGGTGTTCGACCTGCCGACCGGGCTGGTGGATCAAAACGAGTACGACGCGCTTTTGTTCAATTGGGGGGCCACGGCCGCACCGGTGGTCCGCGGCCTGACCGTTCCCGAGCCAGCGACGGCTTGGCTGATCGTTGTCGGTCTACTGGTCTCGCACCGCCGTCGCTTCGACCTCCCCCCGTACCGCACACGTTCCAGGGCCCGCGCGGAACTACGGCGACGAGGTCGGGGTTGAGGTGCCTGACTCTCGCGACTCGGGCGGGGTGTCCGGCATCGGCGGTGCGGTCGGGTCGATGTTCCAACCCAACTGTTCGTCGAAGAACCTCAGGCGGTGCGGGATGGCTTCGCTCAAAACCTTGGCCATGCCGTCGGGCAGGCGCTCGGGGCGTTGCGACATCGCGATGCACAGCAGCAGCGACTCGGCCAGGTCCTCGCGGGCGGGGTGGTCGCGGGCGTAGGTCGAGATGTAGGTCGGGTCCGCTTCCTGCGCCGCCAGCCACCGCGGGTCGTCTTTGCAGTGCTCGTCGATGGTCGCGTGAACGGTTTCGTGGAAGAGCGTCTCGGTGAGGATGCCGTCTTCGGCGTAGCGTTCGCCCTGCACGGTGTGAACCAACACGTCCCGGCCGCCGCCGCCGAACAACTGGTCGCCGTCGTGGAGGGTGAATGTTCTCAGGTTTCGCCTCAACTCGGTCGGCAACTGGCCCAGGGCGACGAGGTAGCGGCGTGCCACCGATTCGGCCCGGTCGCGGGCAAACTCGGGGTTGACGCGCACCTCCAGCGACAAGCCGTCCGTGAAGGTGGCGTCGAACAGGTGCGCGTTGATCGTGGCGGCGCGATCGAGCCGGCGATCGAACATCTCGCGTTCGGCCTGCCCGGCGTAAGTCAGCGTGTCGAAGGCCGAGGGGTCGGTGTCGAGGTAGATGTCGGGCGCGATGAAGATGGTGCCGTGGAAGGGCGGCTCGGTGGGCGTCATGGCGGGCTCGGCGGCGGTGACGGGGGCGTAAAGGGCCGTACCCAAGGAAGCCATCGCCAACAACGTCGCCTTTGCGGCAAAGCGCGAGGCGCGGAAGCGGGTCGCGCGGTGATTCCGCCTCGGAGTCAACGGCATGGGCATGGCTTGATCGTAGGCTCTGCCGAGTTGGCCTAACATCCGTCGGTTGTTCAAGCGAACCCTCACGAAAGGCCCGCCATGCGTTTCATCTTGACCGTTGCCGTTCTGAGTTTGTCGGTCTGCGTGGTGGGGCCGGTGAGCGCCGATCCGGTCGTTCTGCTGGCCGACGGGTTCGGGGACGGAGATCGGGACAACGATGGTCGGCGGGTGGAGCGGGTCGAGAACCGCGACGACGTGGGCGCGGCGTGGTTCGCGGCCCGGGGCACGTCGGACATGACCATCAGCATCGCCGACGACACGAACGGGATCGGCCGGGGCAACACGCTGGGCGTGACGGTCAATCGGGAGACCTCTCGTTTTATCGGGGCGACGTTTCCCGAGGTGCCGTTGGAACAAGTCGGCGACCGCGTTGCGCTCAGCTTCGACGTGCGCGTGGTGTCGCCGTTGGAAGGCGTGCAACACGAACGCCGGTTCCGGTTCGGGCTCTACCACGACGGCGGCACGCCGGTGACCGAAGATTCGAGCGCGACGCCCACGACGGAAGACGACAAGGGCTACTTCGTGCAGCTCGACGTCGGCGAACCCGACGAGACCACGGCCGACATCCGCGGCAACCAGAACAAGATGTTGCTGGGCGGCAGCTACAACCAGTCGTTCGGGGCGAACACAGACTCGGTGGACGCGGCCCTGAGCAACAACGAGCCTTACCACCTCCGTTTCTCGATCGAGCGCCTCGCCGACGACGACCGATCGAAACAACCGTCGGACTACGAACTCGTGCTGGACATCAACGGGGAGACGCACATCCGGCGCTCGCTGAGCCGGAACCAGGAAGACGCGGTCGTCGAGGCGTTCAACACGGTCTACATCGGGACCAGCAATATCGAGCTGGAATACCGAATCGACAACGTGAAGGTCGAGGCCGAGCGCTCGGAGTGAGACGCGGCGGCGACGCGGAGCAGCAACGCGATGCGGCGCGTACTTACGCGGCCTTTCGAGGCCGGTCCAGCGCCAAGACCCACGCCGGCGTTTGGGCGACGTAGTTGACGATGTGTTTCCGGCGGGTGCGGTAGTACGCGATCGCGCCGACCTGGAACGCGACGCTGAGCACGCCGACTAGGCCGTACGTCGCGGCGGTGACCTGGCGGATCAAGTCTTCGAGGGGCGCGAGGGTGTCGGCGAGTTCGGGCGAGGCGGCGACGGCCTGGGCGTAGGGGCTGGGGCCGGTCCACGCGGCGTAGGCCGACCACGCGCAGTACCCCGCGATCACGCAGGCCAGGGCGAACTGGTTCCACGCCAAGCGGATAGGCGCAGCGGGGTCGAGTTGCTTCAGCCCGTTGCGCCCGCGGAACTCGAAGAACGCGCACACCGCCAGCCCGATGGCGACAAACGCGCCTTTGACGCTGAAGAGCGCAAAGGGCAGCGACAACGCGGCAAACGCGGCGAGGCTCCACGCGCTCACGGTCGCGACGTAGGCGGCCCGGTCGATCTTGGTTCGGCGCTGGCGGGCGGCGTCACGCTGCGCGAAGTGCTCGTCGGTCAGCACCGGCTCAGGCGCGGCGGCGTTTTCGCGCGAGGGCACGTCCGCGGACGTTGCGGCGGTCACGGTCGAAGGGGCGGCGGTCATACCCGGTTATCGGCCAGATCGTCGGGGGGTTGAACGGCGGCGGGCCCGTGCTTTGTGACCGGGGCCGGCGGGGTCAAGGGCGGTCGGGGTGGACCACCGCCTTGATAAGCCCTGGCCGATACGCACACGCGTCGTCGAAGGCGGCGGCGACGCCGTCGAGGCCGAGGTGGTCGGTGACGATGGCGTCGAGATCGACGTGGCCGGTGCGCGTGAGTTCGATGGCTCGGGGGTAGGTGTGCTTCATCCGTCGGCACATCGCGATGGTCAGGCCGCGGCGACGTACAGCGGAGTGGTTGAACACCAGCCGGTCGTCACCGGCGATGCCGACCACGACGAGCCGACCGCCCGGACGCAGCACATTGACCGCCTGCGCGACGGCGTCTTCGGACGACCAGGCGCACTCAAGCGCGACATCGACGCCGCGGCCGTTTGTGTGTTGCATGATGGCGTCGACGGGGTTTGTGTCGTCGATATGGATCGGCGTAGCGCCCAGTTGTTTCGCGGTATCCAGGCGCCAATCGTGGCGGTCGGTCACGAACAGGGGCGCTGCGCCCGCGAGCCGGGCCATCTGCAGGCAGCACAACCCGATGGTGCCGGCCCCGACGATGGCGACGCTGTAGCCGGGCTTGATGTGTGCGAGATCGACGGCGTGGATGCCGACGCCCAGCGGTTCGAGCATCGCGGCCTGTGTGTCGGTGAGGGCGTCCGGTACGGGGAAGCACGTGTCGCCCGGCACGGTGAGCCACTGCTGGAACGCGCCTTCGGTCGGAAACACCCCGGCAAAAGTGTGGTGTGGGCAGAGGTTGGGGTGGCCCATCTCGCAGAGTTCACACCGTTTGCAAGGCCGCGCGGGTTCGACGGCGACGCGCGTGTCCGGTGACAGCGGTTTTCCGTGGGCGTCGAACGTGTCGGGCCCGGCTTGCTCCACGACGCCGGCGAACTCGTGGCCCAGGACAAAGGGCGACTCCACTGTCGTGTCGCCGATGCGTCCGTCGAGGTAGGTGTGCAGGTCGGACCCGCAGATCCCCACGGCGGTGATGCGCAGGCGCGCCTCGCCGGGCGCGGGTGGGGCGGGCGCGGGCAGGTCCTCGACGCGGAGGTCTTTCGCGCCGTGCAGTCGAACGGCCCGGTGGGTTGACGAGATGGTTTCGACGCTTGACATCGCGCAATCATAAGGGACAACGTCGCTTAAAACACACGCGCACGTTGACATGTGATTCGGAGGCGCTCGCCGCACGCCCTGTGGAAAACTCCGCGTTTGTCAGCTTTTCGTAAGCAAACGGTTTGCTTGCGCGTTGCTCATACGCGGTCCATACGTTCCCGCCCGTTGGGAGCGTGATGTGAAACGCCCCCGGGACGCGAACCCTCATCAGGGAGGATTGAATATGAAGTGGACGATGTTTGGCGGCGCTTTGCTGGCGTCGGCGTTTGCCGTGAGCGCTTCTGCGCAGCTCGAAATCACCGAGGTCTACGTCGGGCTGGACGGCGAAGACGGCACCGACGACTGGGTGGAGATCACCAACGTGGGCGGCACCACGATCACCGCGGCCGCCGGTGACTACTTCTACGACGATGAGAGCATGAGCATCATCGACGGCGGGCCGATCCCGGCGTTCACGCTCGACCCCAACCAGTCGCTGGTGATCCTGGTCTCGTCCGACGCCGACCAGGCCGCCTTCCAGGCGTTCAGCGCCGTCTGGGGCCCGGGCAAGCGCGTCACCGCGACCGGCGGCGGCGGCCTGAGCCAATCCGCGGACACCGTTTACCTCCTGGACAGCAGCAACGGAGTGGTCGATTCGTACGACTACGTCGGGGCCGATGTCTACGATCCGTTGTTCCCGGAGCTGGCGACCGTCGACGTGTTCTCCGGCGGGGTGCCCTCGGAGATCGGCGTCAACGGCGCGTACGAATCGACCCCGTTCTTCAACGACAACCTCGGCCTGCCCAACGACGAAGCAACGTTGGTCGGCTCGCCGGGCACCGTGCCCGAGCCCGCGACCGCGGCGCTGCTCGGTCTGGGCGGTCTGGCGATGTTGCGCCGCCGCGCCTGAGCGTTAAACCAACGCATCTCGCCCGGCGCTGCCTCACGCGGCACCGGGCTTTCTCGGTCCCGTGAGTTGCGATCAACATGCAAACACTCCGACGCAATTCGTTCGTGGCGGTATGGGCCTTCTCGATGACGACGGCCGCGACCGGGGCGGCGCAGTTGGCCGTCACCGAGGTCTGGCCTGGCGGACTCCTCGGGGAAGAATCAACCTCCGACTGGATCGAAGTGACCAACCTGGGGGCGACGCCTTTCACGGGGTTCGACCGGGTCCTCCTCCGCACCACCGAGATCCCCGCGAACGCGCCGACCGGCATCCCCGTGCCGGGCGCGACGTTCGAGGGCGTGGCCTCGCTCGCGCCCGGCGAGTCGGCGGTGTTCATGACCGACTACGACGCCGACGCCTACGACCCCATCAACCAAACCTTTTACAACTCCGCCGATGCGTCCGAGGCCATCGCCGCCTTCCGCACGATCTGGGGCGCGGCGGTCGACACCGTTCAGGTCGGGTTCCTCGAAGCCACCTTCGGCGGCCCGGGCGACGGCCTGGACCAGAACGGCGAGTCCGTCTTTCTTTACGAAGGCACGCCGTTTGAGACCGGGGCGATGGTCCTGATCGATGAGGCCGGCTACCCCAACTCGAACCGTGCGTCCTGGGAGTTCAACGACCCCGCGTCGGCGACCGGCAACCTCTCGGTGGTCGGTGTAAATGGCGCGTTTGAAGGGGTTTTGCCCGCCAACGCGGTGCCCGGTGTGCCGCCAGCCGAAGGCCTGCCCCCGATCGGCTCGCCCGGCGTGTTTGTGCCCGAGCCGTCATTCGCCTTGATGTTCGGACTTGGCGTAACGGGCTGGGGATTGATGCGCCGCCGCGCGTCGCTCTGAGGCGCAACCGTTCGTGTTGTCACGCCCGGCCGGAGTGCCCGGCGTATTCATTGTTTCGCCATTACGGAAGTCCACCTTGCGTCATCACCCCACCGCGTCCACCCTGGCCCTGAGTGCTTCATTTGTGTTTGCCGGCTCGGCCCACGCCGGCTTGGTGCCCGGCGAGCTCTACATCAACGAGATCTTCTTCGACCCGCCGGGGACCACGGGCGACGGCCTGCACGAATACGTCGAGCTGCGCGGCACGCCCGAGTTGAACCTCGACCACCACTACCTCGTGTTTCTCGAGAACGAGGGCCAGGACGGCGGCAACGGAACCATCTCCGGCAACGCGGGCGACATCGAGGCGTTCTTCGATCTCAACGGCACCGCGCTGGGGACCAACGGCTTCCTCGTCCTCCGCCAGGGCGCCTTCAGCGAATCGCTCCCGAACCCGTACGTCGTCGCGCCCGGCACCACCGACCAGCTCCAGGACGGATTCAAGACCGCGTGGGGGAACGGGGCCGCGACCAGCACGGTCGGCTGGAGCTCCGCCAGCACCCCGCCGGTCATGGAGAACTCCGGCTTCACCGCGTTCCTGATCGCGGTCGATCCCAACGCCGGCGGCGTCGCGCCCGTCCTCGGGCAGGACATGGACACGGGCAACGACGGCCTGGACGCGCTGCCGACGGGCTGGTCCATCGTTGACGGCATCGGCCTGATCAATGAGTCCGACGAAGCGCAGTTCGGCCGGGTCTACGCGGACATCAACTTTGGCTTCGGACAAAACAGCAACCTCGAGCCCGGTGCCGAGTACGTCCCGGTCAACTTCGAGCTCGAGTACGTCGCACGCCTGGGTGATTCCACCGGCAGCACGTCGGGCGACTGGTGGGTCGGCAACCTGACCGATGACCTGCGTCGGCCCGGCTTCGAGAACCTGCCCGACAACCCGCCGGACTTCCGCCTCTCCGCCGCCGACGGCCCGGGCGGCGACCAGACCGGGTCGGTCGAGGCGTCCACCGACCAGTTCGAGTACGCCACGATCGTCACCAACCATTTGGGCGCATCGAACCTTGGCGTCCCGGTGACCTCCGCGATCGCGGGCGACTACGACGACTCCGGCCAGGTCGAGCAGGCCGACCTCGACTTTGTCCTCCAGAACTGGGGCGACACCGACGTCTCGGACGTCACCGGCTGGACCAACTTCGCGGGCCTGCCCGGCGACAGCATCGGCGGATTGGTCGAACAGACCGAACTGGACATGGTGTTGAGCAACTGGGGCGACACCGCCGCGCCCGATTTCGCCGGCGCTTCGGTGCCCGAACCGGTTGCCGCGTCAGCGCTCGGCTTGCTTGGGCTTTGCGGATTGCGCCGGCGTCCGGGCCGCCGTTGAACCCCGCCACGGAACGTGACTTCCGGAGGAGAGGATCGCGGCCCGCCTCGCCGCGCTTCCCGTTTCCCGCCTTCGAGCCTCAAGGATGAAACCACCACACACCCCACGCCGCCTCGGCTTCACCCTTATCGAACTGCTCGTGGTGATCTCCATCATCGCGCTGCTGATCGGCATCCTCCTGCCGGCGCTGGGCGCGGCCCGGCGGACGGCCCGGTCGCTCGCGTCGCTGTCCAACGTCCGGCAGTGGGGCATCGGCATGATGGCGTCGGCCACCGACCGCAACGAATACCTGCCCTGGGTCGGCGACTCGGGGGCGGACAATGTCGCGCTCGACGCCAGCGTCGATATGTGGTGGGGACACGTCGTCCCGCCGTACCTCGACCAGCCCAGCTACCGCGAGTTGGGCGCCAACCCCGACACCGTGCCGATCCCGCCCGACGGCGGCAGCATCTTCCTCGACCCCTCGTCCGACGTGCCCGACAACGCGCCGTACCAGAACAGCTACGGCGGCGCGGCGCCGGCCGTCAACCTCAATCCGTCCTTTGGCTCGTCGGGCGGAACGCCTCCGCCTGGCGATCTGTGGTTTTTCTTCTCGTACGTCCCCAGCTCGGCCCTGCCGCGTTCGTTGAACCAGGCCGCGGACGGCGACGTCAACAAGAAGTTCCCCAATCTCATGCCGCTGCACAAGATCCCGCAGACCTCCGCGACGATCCTCATGCTCGAGATGCGGGCCACCGACGACGAGATCCCCGACGGCGTCACCTTCGCCGGCCGTGACTTGGACCGCGGCAAGGCGAACTGGAAGCGCGTCGCCGGTCGGCACAACGACGGCGGGCACTACCTCTTCACCGACGGACACGGCTCGTGGTTCGACTACATGTATGTCACCGAGGCCGGCCGTGACCTGTTCAAGGAGGACGAGGTTTTCCCCGGCAACCCCGGGTTTAACCGCACCGACCTCATCTGGGACCCGCTGGGCCCCGCGACGGATTGATGCGCACTGGCACGCCGCCGTATTTGCTCCGTCACCCGCCGACAAAGCCGCGGTTGCGTCGCCTAAAGCGAGGCGGGTTGTGGCTATGCGGGCTGATCATTGCACTGACGCCGCCGCGCGACGCGTCGGGGTCGTCGCTTGAATTGTTGACGGCACTGCCGCTGCCCGACGGCGGGGAGATCGTGGACTACCACGAAGCCTCGCAGACCCTGGCGGTGACCGCGCCACGCGGCGTGCGGCTTTACGACCTCGGCGGCAATGCGGAACCGACCCCACGGGCCGAGTTAAGTGAGGACGCGCTCGCCGCGGCGCGCGGGCCGTTCGCGTCGGTCAGCAGCGCCGCGCTCGACCCGGCCGGGCGTGGGTTCGGCGTCCTCGCCGTCATCCCGGAAGACCGCGCCACCCGGCGCGGGTGGATCGTGTTCTTCGATGTCAATTCGGCCGAGGTTTTGTGGACGATTGAGGCGGGGTTTCACCCGGATGCGGTCGTGTTCGATGCGGACGGTTCACGCGTTTATGTAGTCAACGAGGGTGAATTCACGGTTGGCGGCGACCGTGACACGCCGGGTTCGGTTTCGATGATCGACCTGCGCGACGTTACCGGGACCGGCGAAATCGGAGCGGCGCGTTTTGTCGGCGACTTCCCGTTCACGCGCTGGTCGATGGCCCCGGGCGTCGAACTCGACGCGCTGCGGATCAACGACGCCGACACGACCCAGCCGTACCGGCACGTCGAGCCCGAGTACGCGGCGGTGCACGGCGGGCTCGTCTACGTCACGCTCCAGGAGAACAACGCTGTCGGCGTCTTCGATCCGGAGCGGCGGCGCTGGGCCGTGCTGTTCCCGCTGGGCACGGTGCCGGTCACGATCGACGCGTCGGACCAGGACGGCGCCCCCCGGATCACGAGCGAGGTTTCGGCGCTGCCCATGCCCGACACGCTGGCGGTGTTCGAGGCGGCGGGGCGGCGCGTCATCGCCACGGCCGACGAGGGCGACTTCCGCGTTGACGACGGCGACCGGAAGCGCGCCGCCGAGTTCGCCGGCGTGTCGTCGGAGAGCGGGATCGACGAAGCCGCGCGGCGTGACCCGGCACGCTTGGGGCGTTTGCAACTCTCGATCCCCGACAGCGACCCCGACGGCGACGGCCGGCTCGACGCCGTGGTGGCTGCCGGGGCACGCGGCGTGAGCTTGTGGGACGCCGACACGGGCGAGCGCCTCGGCGGGACCGGCTCGCTCGAAGCATGGCTGTTTGAGCGCGACCCCGACCGCCACAACCTCGACGTCAAGAACGCCGACCGCGGACCCGACTCGCACAGCGACGACAAAGGCCCCGAACCCGAAGGCCTTGCGGCGCTGACGCTGACCGACGGCCGCGTGTTGCTCGCCGTGACGCTCGAACGGCAGAACGGCCTGGTCCTGATCGACGCGACCGATCCCATGCAGCCGCAACCCACCGCCTACCGCAACGATCTGAACCGCGGGCTCGCCGCGCCCGAGTGCGCCCGGTGGGTCCGCATCGACGGGATCAGCGAGCCGGTGCTGTTGGTGGGTTATGAGGGCAACGCCGACGGCCAGCACTGCGGCGTGGCGATCTACCGGCTGGTCCCGTGACGCCTTAACCGCGCCCGCGCAGCCGCAGGTTTGAATAAAGCACTGAACGCTGTCGTGGTGCATTGAGAAGATTGTTTTCCGATTCTTCCTCTTCTGCATGGTCGAGGATGGTTCGTATCGTCGCGGTTCGCCCGATGCGTTCCGGCATGCGTCCGCGAGCCGGATGATGTTGGCGTGACTCCCGTTGGGCGTGGGCAAGCGCCGGTGTGGTTGACGTATTTTGTTCTGCTGTTGTGGTGGTGGCCGCCGAAGTCGCGACGGTTTCGAGCGGTGGCGTCGCCGTGTTGCCCCAGTTCTGCAGGACGCGGTCGAGCTCGCTCTGCTCGATCAGGCCGTCCGCGGGGTCGCCGGTCCAGCCCGCCGGGACGCCCTGCGTGTCGGTGTCGCGGCCCCAGTTCTGCAGCACAAGGTCGAGGTCGCCCTGTTCGACCTGCCCGCTGTTGTTGAAGTCGCCCGCCAACGCCGGCGTGGCCAGTGCGCCCTCGTTGTAGACAAGGAACTGGTCGGTCGCGACGTCTTCGATGACGTGCTCGCGTCCGCTGGCCCAGACGATGCGGAGATCGACTTCGGTGGCCTTGCCGGTGCCGATCTCCAACGCGAGGCTGCTGCTGGACGTCGCCTGGCTGTGCCCGGAGACGACCTGCTCCATGCGGGTTTCGTCGGCCGCGACCGTGCCGTCGCCGTCGAAGTCGCCCGTGACGTGGACCACCGCGCCGACCGCGTCGCGCGTCGACTTCAGGTCGCCCGGCAATGTCGGGTCGCCCTCGAGCGTGATGTTCAGGTAGTGCAGACCGGCAAAGAAGCCGGCAGAAAGATTCTCGTAAAGTTCGATCGGCCGGCCGGTGTCGTTGCTGATGTTGAAGATCAGCACGTCACTGAAGCCGTCGCGGTTGTAGTCGGCGACGAGGACGGCCCGCGCGAGGTCGGTGCCGGACAGCCCGGCGGGCACGGCGACTTCGTGCAGCACGCCGTCCGTGTCCTGGAGGTGGAGGATCAGCGGGCGCTGCGCCTGCGTGCCGATGAGCAGGTCGACGCGGCCGTTGTTGTCGAAGTCGTGGTAGTTCGCCCCCCAGGAGAACACGGCGGGGACGAAGGTCTCGACGAACGACAACACGCCCGTGTCGGCGAACTGGTTGAGCCAGAGCGAGTGCGTCGTGCTGCCGTCGGTGGCGAAGTAGTCCAGGTCGCCGTCGTTGTCGACGTCGGCGACGGTGACGCCCATTTCGGACGAGTCGTTGCCGCCGAAGCCGAGTTCCCAGGACGCGAGGTGGTAGCCGAGCCACTCGCCGGATTCGTCGTTGCCGCGGTTGACGTAGAGGATGTCGCGGTTGGGCCCGACCCCGCCGCCGCCCATGGTGGCGACGATCAGGTCCTGCCAGCCGTCGTTGTTGAAGTCGGCGAACTGCACCGCGTTGAGGCCGGAGAACTCAGCGGGCACGGACGGGTCGTTGAAGCTGCCGTCGGGGTACGCCCAGCCGGTGACGGGTTCCCAACCGCCGCCACTGTTCCCGCCGGGCGGGGTCAGAACAAAGTTGTCGATCAGGGCGGATTGATTCGGCCCGCCGGCGAGGACGGACGCGTCGACCATCTCGGCCATGACCGTGAGCGAATCGCCGGCCGTGACGCCCGTAAGGGTCGCGTTGTAGTTACGCCACTGCCCGTCGTTCGGGGCTTCAAGCATGAGCTCGACGGTCTCGCTGCCGCCGGTGCCAGAAGAGGCAATCGTGACGCGCATTGAGTTGGCGTCGAAGCTGGATTCCACGCGGGCGTCGAACGTGAGCGTGTAGCCGCCGTCTTCGGTGGCCGTCACTGTTTGGGTGAGCGTGCCGTTCGCTGCCTCGCCCGGCCTTCCGGCAAAAGCGCGGAACCACACGCCCGTTCCGCCGCTAGTCGATGCCCACGGCGCCTGGAAAAACGCCACCGCCTCGGTGCCGGTGGTCGCTGGCGTGTTCGCGGTCAGCGACCAGTTGCTGTTGCTGATGGTTGAGCCGGAGAGCGCGGCCTCGAAGCTGCCGTCGTCGAGCAGTGGTCCAACGGGGGCAACCGGGTTGGTGCCCATTGTCGCGTCGGTGAACGTGCCGTCGCCGTTGTTGAGGTACAGCGTGTCGCGCTCGCCGAGTTGCCCGTCGCGGGCGGTGCCCGGGTCGCCGTTGGTGCCGTCCCAACTGCCGACATAGAGATCGATCCACCCGTCACGGTTCACGTCCGCCCACGCCGCGGCCATCGTGCCGTCAAGCCGGTCGTTGCCGAAGAAGGGGTCGGGGTTCTGGAAGGTCGCGTAGCCGAGGCCGTGCTGGATGTCGCCGGCGGGGTCGGTCGGCGTCGGGTCGGTCGAGGCGGTCACGTCCACGAACCGCAGGTCCGTCGGGCTCAGATTGGCCGCGCCATTGGCCGCTTCGTCCTCGACCCACATGTTCTTGTAGAGGATGTTGTCGGCCTGGAACTCGGTAACGTAGAGGTCCAGGTCGCCGTCGTTGTCGTAGTCGGCTGCGATCGCGCCGGTGGTGAAGCGTGACCCGCCGTTGGGCCCGGCCGCGCCGCCGTCGTTGCTCACGCGTTCAAACGTCCGGCCGCCGCTGCCGTCATCAACGTTGACCCACAACTCGTTCACCCGGCCGCCCGTGAAGACCGTCCCGGCCGGCAGGTAGAGGTCCGCGTAGCCGTCGTTGGTCAGGTCGGTGAACACGGCCCCGCCGGCGTGGAACTCGCCGGACCCGCCGGGGTGCTGGTCCAGCCCGTGGGCCGCCGTCACGTCGGTGAAAAACACCGCCACCGGGTCCGCCGCGAGTAGCCGGCGGGGTTCGAGGGCCTCAAACCAGGGACGCTGAAGCACGTACCGCTCCATCAGGAATCTGGCCGCGATGGCCGCAGACATGACATGAACCGAATCCGTTCCGGCCGGCCCACTTTGCGGAAGCCGGCCGGACGCGTCTATAGTACCGGGTTCCCGCCGATCGACCGAATTGAACCCGGAGACCGCCTGCACCATGAGCGATACCCTCGCCGCCGATATCCGCGACACCGACACCGCCCGCAAGTACTTCGACGCCGGCTTCGACGCCGAGCAGCAGGGCGACCGCATGCTGGCCATCGAGAAATACGAGGCCGCCTACGCCGCCGACCCCGAGGACATGCAGGTCTGCTTCCGCCTGGCCTACAACCTCGACCTGGTCGGGGAGGAAGACGAAGCGATCCACCTCTACGAAGAGTGCTGCCGCGCGACCCGCGCCCCGCTCAACGCCCTGATCAACCTCGCGATCCTCTACGAAGACCGCGGCAAGTTTGCCCAGGCCGAGCGCTGCATCCGGCAGGTACTCGCGACCGATCCCAACCACGCCCGGGCGCGCCTCTTCATCAAGGACATCCTCGCGTCCAAGGGCATGCTCATCGACGACGAGCAGGAACGCCGCGACGAGTCGCAGAGCGCGCTGCTCGACACGCCGGTCACCGACTTTGAGATGTCCGTCCGCACCCGCAACGCTTTGCGGAAGATGGAGATCCGCACGCTGGGCGACCTGCTCAAGGTCACCGAGGCCGAGCTCCGCAGCTTCAAGAACTTCGGCGACGCGTCGCTGGACGAGATCAAGGCCATGCTCGCCCAGAAGGGCCTGCGCCTTGGCCAGGCCGTCGAGCAGCAGCAGGAACTCGCCAAGCAGCAGGTCTACGAACAGCTCCGCGCCGAGACCGGCGGCGACGACGAACTGCTCAACCGCGGCGTCGGCGAGATGGACCTCTCCGTCCGCGCCCGCAAGGCGCTGGCCCTGCTGGGTGTGCAGACCATCGGCGACCTGGTCATGAAGACCGAGGCCGAGCTGATGGGCGTCAAGAACTTCGGCATGACCTCGCTGGTCGAGATCAAGGAAAAGCTGGCCGAGATCGGTATCTCGCTGCGTAAGCTCGAGGCGTGACCGGCGGCGGGCCATCCGAAGAAAACACGCAAGCATCCGTTGTTGAGCGCAACGCGGGGCGGGTGATCCTGCTTGATCCCGACGGCCGGGTATTGCTGCTGTCCTGCGGCGAGCCGGGCAACGCGAAGCGCTGGTGGATCACGCCCGGCGGTGGCTGCGAACGCGGCGAAACCTTTGCCGACGCGGCCCTGCGCGAAGCCCGCGAAGAGCTCGGCTTCGACGACCTGCAACTGGGCCGATGCGTCTGGACCCGGACCCACACGTTCCCCTGGCTGGGCCGAACGCTGCGTCAGCACGAACACTTCTTTGTCTGCCGCACGCACCGCCGCGAACCAACCACGGACCAGCAGACCCGGGACGAACTCATGTACCTCCACGGCCACCGTTGGTGGACGGCCGACGACATCCAGACCGCTACAGAACAAGGCGAAGCCTTCGCCCCACGCCGGCTTGGGCAGTTGTTATCCGCGTTGTTGACCGACGGTGAACCGGAGAACCCGCTCGATGTCGGGGTTTGACCTTCCCCTCGCTTGACTCAATCCGGCCAAACCCCCGCGTACACCTCCGTCGCGGGTCCGGTCATGTAAACGTGGTTGTCCGCCTCGCGCCACTCAAGTTGCAACTCTCCGCCGGGCAGGTGCGCGGTGAGGGTTCGGCCCGTCCGCCCGGTGAGCACGCCCGCCACACACACCGCCGACGCGCCGGTGCCGCACGCCAGCGTCGCGCCGCTGCCGCGCTCCCAGTGCAGCACCCGCACGTTGTCCGGCGAATCGACCCGGACGAAGTGGATGTTCGCCCGGTGCGGGAACGCCGCGTGGTGCTCCAGGACCGAGCCGAGCGTGGCCATCTTTTCGCTGATCGGCGCGAGGTGATTGACGAAGATCACGCCGTGCGGGTTGCCGGTCGAGACACACGTCACGTCGAACAGCCCGTGCGTGCCCGCGTCGAGCGTGAACGTCTGCGGCTGGTCCGTCGGCTCGAGCTGCGAAAGATTGATCGGCACTTTGTCCGGCTCGAGCTTCGGCTCGCCCATATCGACCGTGACCGTCTCGACCTTCTCCGCAGCGTCGAGCGTGTAGTCCAGCGTCAACACGCCGTTCTCGGTGTCGATCCGCATCGGGTTGGCGTCGCGGGCACCGGGGAACAGCTCGTGATCGTGGGCGAACTTGCAGACGCAGCGGATGCCGTTGCCGCACATCTGCCCCTCGCTGCCGTCGGCGTTGAACATCCGCATCCGGCAGTGGGCATCCACCCCGTCGCGCTGCGGCAGCACCAGGATCAACCCGTCGGACCCGATGCCGAAATGCCGATCGGCGATCTGGATCGACAGCGCGCCCGGGTTTTCCACGTCGTGAGAAAAACCGTCGACGTAGACGTAGTCGTTGCCGAGGCCGTGCATCTTGACGAAGGGGACGGGCATGCACGGGGAGTTTACCGGGTCCGGTGACCCGACCGCGCCCGCTCACTCCGCGGTGAAGAACCGCGCGTCGGTGCCGCCCTCGCCGATGGCCGCGCGGGCCGGGGCACCGCACTTGGGGCACTGGCCGGCGTAGGCGGTGCCGTCCCGGTTGCGGTACAGCCGGGCGTAGGCATGGCAGCACTTGAAGTGGATCGCGATCCACGGCCGGGCGTTCGGTGCGCCTGATCCGGGCGAGTCGCCGGACGACTCGTCGGCTGACGCAAGCCCGTGGATATCGAGGATGTAGTCGCGCGGGTCCACACCGCCCCTATCGACCAGCGGAACCGGCACGGTTGAACGCGCCCCGAGCCCACGGATTCAGTCCGTGGGCTTCTCTCTTCTCTCCTTGCCCGTGTGGAGCGACCACGCCCCTGCTTCACTTGTCAAAGAGCCGGCAGCCATATAAAGCGGCGGCCGGTGGCCGCCGTCGAGCGCTCGCAAACCCACGCGCCCCGAACGGCCGACACCGTCGGCCGCTTTATATCGCCACCTTCACCAAGGCCGGACCTTCGTCCCACGCGGCGGCGGCTCCCACTTCACGCAGCACCACGTGTCC
>JAUIGU010000053.1 GCA_030432595.1 Phycisphaerae bacterium | reverse complement strand
AGGCGCACGAGACCGGGCTGGTCACCGGGACCTACGAACTCGGCCGGTGCTACCTCGAAGGCGTGGGCGTTTCGCCCGACGCGCTCACCGCGGTCCGGCTGATCCGTGAGGCCGCCGAGGGCGGTTATGCCTCAGCGCAGGTCGCGATGGCGCAGGCGTACGCGACCGGCGTCGGCACGCCGAAGGACAACGTCGCCGCGGTGGGGTGGCTGCACCTCGCGGCGCAGAACGGCTCTGCCGAGGCGAAGGTGATGCTCGGGATCCGCTACGAGACCGGCGACGGCGTGCTACAGGACTACGACCAGGCCGGCCGGTTCTACACCGCCGCGAGTCAGCAGGGCGATCGCATCGCGCACTACCGCCTCGCGCTGCTCTACATCCACGGACGCGGCACCCGCCCCGACCCCGTGCGCGGCTACGTCCTGCTGTCCAAAGCCACCGACGTCCCCGCCGCCGAAATCGCGCTGCGCGAACTGGAACCAACCTTGACGCCCGACCAACTCGCCGCGGCCCGCGCGCACCTCGCCGAAGCGGATCAAACACCTTAGGTTTCGCTCTCTTGGCTCCTTGCCATCCACCGCGTGTCCCGGGACCGCCGTTCTCCGAGGCCGCTCGCGCCTTAAGATTCCTTATGCTCAGGCCCTGCCTCTTGACGTGGTGTGCGTTCGTCGTCGTGTTCGGCGCGGCGATCACGATCCACGCCGAATCACCCGCCGCGCCGGCTGCACCCGATGGCGCGGAGAAGGTTGCCGACTTGCACGACCACGTACTCAAGAACCCCGACGGCTCGTGGAAGTACACCAACGCGCTGATCGGCCAGACCAGCCCGTACCTGCTCCAGCACGCCCACAACCCCGTCGATTGGATGCCGTGGGGGCCGGAAGCATTCGACCTGGCAAAACGCGAGCAGAAGCCCGTCTTTCTAAGTGTCGGTTACTCGACGTGTTACTGGTGCCACGTCATGGAGCGCGAGGTCTTCGAGAACCCCGAGCTCGCGAAGATGCTTAACGAGCGGTTCGTCTGCATCAAGCTCGACCGCGAAGAGCGGCCGGACGTCGATCAGGTGTACATGACCGCCACGCAGGTGATGACGCGGCAGGGCGGCTGGCCGAACAACGTGTTCCTCACGCCCCCGGCGCCGGACCGACCCGGAGGCGCCGACGCAGAAGACGCCGACGCCATCGCGGGCTACGGTCTCAAGCCGTTTTACTGCGTGACCTACCTCCCGCCCGAGCCTTCGCGCGGGTTGCCGGGGTTCGGACAGGTCGCGACCGCGATGCACCACGCCTGGGAGAACGACCGCGCGACCGTGTTGGAGCAGGCGCGCCGGCTGGGCGACGCGGTCGTGCAGGTCATGGCCGACACCGACACGCCCGGCCCCGTGACGCTGGAGACACCGCGCGCCGCCGTCGCCGCGCTGCAACGCATCTACGACGCCGAGCACGCGGGCTTCGGCGGCGCCCCGAAGTTCCCTTCGCCCAGCAACCTCGTGCTGCTGCTGGCCGCGTATCGACATGCCGACAAAGAACAGCAAGACGCGCTCCTCGAACCCGTCCTTCACACGCTCGACCGCATGGCTCGCGGCGGGATCTACGACCAGGTCGGCGGCGGGTTCCACCGTTATTCGACCGACGCGCAATGGCTGATCCCGCACTTCGAGAAGATGCTCTACGACAACGGGCAACTGCTGTCGGTGTACGCCGATGCGCTCGTGGTGTTGCGGCAGCGCGGAGAAGGCGATTCGGCCCGGGCCGCGCTGTTCGAGCGGGTGCTGCGCGAGACCGCCGAGTACCTGCTGCGGGAGATGCGGGACGACACCGATGCGTTCTGGTCGGCGCAGGATGCGGAGGTCGATGCCCGTGAGGGTCTCAGCTACCTGTGGACCCGGGCACAGGTCGAGGTCGCGATCGAAGACGAAGAACGCGCGGCGCTGGCGGTCAGGATGTACGGCCTGGACCGGGGCACGAACTTTCAGGACCCCCACGCGCCCCACGCCCCGCCGGCCAACGTGCTGTACCTACCAGTCTCGCTCGATGCGTTGGCCGAACAGTTTGCGATGTCGCGCGCGGCGTTGCGGGCGCAGCGCGAGCGGATCAATCACGAACTCAAGGCGGCCCGCGACCGGCGCGAGCAGCCCGGCACCGACGACAAGGTGCTCGCGTCGTGGAACGGTCTGACGATCAAGGGCCTCGCCGACGCGGGGGCGATCATGGACGAACCGCGTTACCTCGCTGCCGCCCGTGATGCCGCCGACGCGATCATCGAACACATGTCGGACGACGAAGGCACGTTGCTGCACAGCATGCGGCTAGGCCGTGCACACGTGCCGGGCTTCCTCGACGACTACACCCATCTGGCGGCGGGGTTCCTGGCATTGGCTCAGAGCGAAAGCCGTGAAGACCGCGACCTGGAGCAGGCGCAACGCCTGACCCGCCTGGCCATCGAGCGCTTCGCGGCCGAGGGCGGCGGCTACTACGATACGCTGCCGGATCAGGCCGACCTGTTCGTCCGCGTCCGCTCGGCCCACGACGGCGCGGTGCCGACCGGCAACTCGATGATGGTGCAGAACCTCGTCGATCTCTACCGCTTGACCGGCGACGCGGCCTGGCTCGACCGGGCCGTTCTCGACCTGCGCGGCTTCGCCGACTGGCTGGGCGACCGCCACCTCGGTCTCGCGGGGATGCAGGCCGCGGCGTTCGACGCGTGGGGGTTCGAAGAAGTGCACGCCCAACTTGCTGCGCCAGCGAATGCTCCTTCCGTGGAGCCGGATGCACCGGTGCAAGTCAGCGCGGCCTGGACAAGTGACGGCAAGCTCGTGTTGTCGCTGGAGATCAAAGAGGGCGTCCATCTCAACGCGCACGAGGTCAACGAGAAGATGCTGATCCCCACGACGGTCGAGTTGGTTGGTCCCGGCCGGCTTGCCGCCGACTATCCGGAAGGCGAACAAGCGCATTACGCCTACGCCGACCGGCCGATCCGCGTGTACGAAGGCACCGTCATTATCCGCGTCGAGTTGGACGGATGGACGCCCGACTCGGCGATCCGGCTGCGGTACCAAGCGTGCACCGACACGTATTGCATGCAGCCGGCCGAGGTGCGGATCGCGATCCCGGCCCGACCGTAGACGCGATCATGCCCGCCCCGCTGGTGCGTGGTCCGTTGCCACAACGTTCCTTCAACCGGTCGCCCCGGGCCGCGTATGATGTGCCTATGGCCGAGATCGCCCAACGCTGCTGGCTGACCTTCGAGGGCGGCAACCTGCACCAACCGACGCTGTGGCAGATGTCCCGGCAGTTCCCGTCGGTCGTGTTCGATATCCGGCAGGCGTCGCTGCAGGAAGAGATCGGCATCATGTCGGTGCGTTTTCAGGGCGAACCCGACGACTTGGAGCAGGCGTTCACTTACCTGCGCGAACAGGGGGTGAAGGTCGATCCGGTGGACGAAGGTGGGTGACGCCGTAGTCATCCGTGCGTTCGAGGCAGGGGATCGGGAGGCGGTGGTTGTGCTGTGGAATGCGTGTGACTTGGTTGTGCCTTGGAACGACCCGCACCGCGACCTGGACCGGAAGCTCGCGGTGGCCCCGGAAGGTTTGCGCGTTGCGTTGCGAGGGGACGAAATCGTCGGCACGGTGATGGTCGGCTACGAAGGCCACCGCGGCTGGATCAATTACCTCGCGGTCGCGCCGGAACACCGGCGAGGCGGGGTCGGGCGTCGATTGATGGACGATGCGCAGGCGTGGTTGCGTCAACGCGGGTGTCCGAAGATCAACCTCCAGGTTCGGCACGGCAACGACGCGGCGCTGCGTTTTTACGAGGCGGTCGGGTTCAAGGTGGACGCGTGCGTGAGTTTGGGTATGCGGTTGGAGGACGACACGACGGAGCAAGCCATGGGTCGACGCGATGGATGAGCGTTACGCGCGACAGGTGCTGCTTCCGGGGTTCGGCGAAACGGGTCAGGCGCGGCTCGCGGAGTCGGTGGCGCTGGTCGCGGGCTGCGGGGCGCTGGGGACCGTGATCGCCGAGACGCTGTGCCGGGCGGGGGTGGGGCGGCTCGTCATCGTCGATCGGGATGTCGTGGAGCGTTCGAACCTGCAGCGGCAGGTGCTGTTCGACGAAGAGGACGCGGCCCACGGGTTGCCGAAAGCGGTGGCGGCGCAACGCAAGCTCGCGGCGATCAACTCGCAGGTCGAGATCGACGCGGTCGTGGCCGACCTGACCAGCGCGAATGTCGAGGCGTTGTGCGGCGTTGTCGGTGACCGGCCGCGCGTCGGGGTGATCGTGGATGGCTTGGATAATTTCGAGACGCGGTACCTGCTAAACGACGTGGCGGTGAAGCACGGCGTGCCCTACGTCTACGGCGGGGCGGTGGGAACGGCGGGCACGGCGTTGGTCGTGCTCCCGCACACCGCGCCCCCGGACGTGAAACATCAGGATCGCGACACGCCCTGGGAGAAGCGCGGGCTGGCGACGCCGGACTTGCGCGATATGTGGGAGGCGATGCCCGCGCCGGGTTCGCAGCCGACGTGCGACACGGCCGGCGTGCTGGGGCCGGCGGTGGCGGTGGTCGCGTCCTGGCAGGCCGCGGAGGCGTTGAAGATTCTGTTGGGCCGGTGGGAGGCGGTGAACCGGAAGCTGCTGAGCATCGATCTTTGGAACAACACGCTGCATCACCTCGACGTTTCGGGTGCATACGACGCGTCGGTGGGGGTGTGTTCCAAGCAGCGGCGTTTCGAGTTTCTGGAGCGCAGCAGCGCGGGCGGCGCGGTGACGATGTGCGGGCGCGGTGCCGTGCAGGTCACGCCGGTGGAGCCGACACAGGTTGATCTGGAAGCGCTGGGGCGTCGGCTGAGCGCGGCGCTGGACGACGTGCGGGCGGCGCCGTTCATGGTGCGGGCGAAGGTTGGAAGTCCCGAGAAGCCGTTGGTTTTGACGGTCTTCTCCGACGGGCGGGCGATCGTGCAGGGGACGAGTGACGCGGCGGCCGCACGGAGTGTGGTGGCCAAATGGTTGGGCACGTGAATGAGGGTGAAATGTGCGTTGTGCGCTCGACCCCCACCCCGCCTTCTCTGTCAGCGAGAGGGAAAAGGGCGAAACGAGCACGCCAGAGCCGTTGGTTTAAGCCTCAATCCCGCCGCAGCAACTGCTCGCGTTGGATCATGACTTTCAGGGTGTGGCAGACCAGTTCGATCTGCGTGTCGTCCATGCGGTTGAAGAACGGCAGGGCGATGGTGCGTTGACTGGCGCGTTCGGCCATCGGGAAGTCGCCGGGCTTGTGGCCCAGGTGCTGGCGGTAGAACGGCTGGAGGTGGATGCAGGGGAAGTAGTTGCTGGCGCCGATCTCGTGGCGTTTGAGCCCGGCGATGATGCGGTCGCGCTCGACGTGGCCGTATGTCGCGGTGAGCTTGGGCACGAAGACGAACCAGGACATGGTGGCTTCCGCGCCCGGCTCGACGGTCGGCAGCACGAGGTCGTCCCAGTCCATGAGCCGCTGCATGTAGGCGTTGGCGACCCGGCGGCGCGCTTCGAGCATGGCGTCGAGGCGTTCCATCTGCGCGACGCCCAGCGCTGCGGCGATTTCGGACAGCCGGTAGTTGTAGCCGAGTCGTTCGTGGGCGAGCCAGGACCCGACGCTGTTGTCCGGGCCGGCGTGGGCGTCGGTGGCCCGGCCCTGGTTGCGCAGGGAGCGGCAGGCGTCGGCGAGTTTGTCGTCATCGGTGACGATCATCCCGCCCTCGCCGGTGGTGACCTGCTTGTTGGGGTAGAAGCCGAACACGCCCGCCCGGCCGAACGACCCGGCCGCGCGCCCCTTGGCCGAGACGCCGCCGAGCGCTTCGCAGCAGTCTTCGATGAGCGGCACGTCGTGTTTCTGCGCGATCTGTTCGAGTGCGCCCAGGTGTGTCGTGTTGCCGAAGACTTCGACGGCCAGGATACCCCGGGTCTTTTCGGTGATGGCGGCCTCGACGAGGGTGGGGTCGAGGTTCATCGAGCGCGGGCAGACATCGACGAAGACGGGCTTGGCGCCGACCATCAGGATGCAGTTGGCCGAGGCGATGAAGGAGAAGGGCGTGGTGATGACCTCGTCGCCGGGCCCGATGCCCAGCGCGAGCAGGACGGCGTGGAGCCCCGCGGTGCCTGACGACACCGCGACGCCGTGCCGGCGTCCGCAACGCTCGGCGACCATCTGCTCGAAAAGGTCCTGCCGCGGCCCGATGCTCAGCCGGCCGCCGCGCAAGACCGCGGAGACGGCGTCGATCTCGCGGTCGGTGATGTCGGGCTGACTGAGAGGGATGTCGCTCATGAGGCGGGGCGTCCGTGCGGGCTCGGCGTTGTCGTCGGCGTCGTGACAGCGCGTCAAACGTCTTAGGGTACCCGCTCGCCAAGTCCGGTGTGTTTGAGCCAGAGCCACGCCGCCTGGGTGCGGAGGCCGTCGTCGAGGCCCGTTTCGCCGTGCGCCGCGCGCCGCAATGCTTCAAGCGTGTCGCCGTCCAGCGACGCGTCTGGTTGGCGGGCCAGCACGATCGCCCGCAACGCCGCGGCGACCTCGGCGTGGTCGGCGTCCAGCCGGGACGCGAGCGCGGCGGCGCGCGATCCGCCCTGACGGACCAGCCCCAGCAGCACCGCCTCGCGCCACGCCGCGTCGAACGTTGTGGCCCAGCGCTGCGTGATCAGGTCGGCGGCCCGCGTGTCCAACGCGACCCAGGCCTCGGTCGCCTCGACCACCTCATTGAGCCGGCGCTCCCGCGTTTCGACCCGGCCCGGCGTGTAGTTCAGCGCGACCGCGCGGTACACCGCCGCCGACAACTCGGGCCAGTGCGTCTCGGACGACGACCGCAACGCCCACGCCGATGCCACGGGGTGGTCGAACGCAAGCAGGTGTTCGAGCGCGTCCGCCGCGCCTTCCGATCCGGACTGGCTAAGCAAACAGGCGCGGCCAACCGCGGCGATGAACGGATCGTCCGATTCGGCGAGTCGTTCAAAGCTTTCGGCGGGTGTCCCCGGGAAGCCGCGCATCGCCAATAGCGCGAGGCGGGTCTGTGCGACGATGTCCTGATTCGCCTGGGCTTCTTCGTAACGGCGCATCCAGACACGGCCCACGCCCGGCGTGCCGACTCCCAGCGCGGTGCGCAAACCGAGGTCGCGCAGGCCGTCGGTCGTGGCGGCTTCGGCGACGCTCAACGCGAAACCGCCGGCGTCGGCCAAATGGTGTCGCGCAATGGTTTGGAGCAGCAGCGCCAACACCTCGGGCGGCGTGTCGGGTTCCGTGAGCATCCGATGCAGTTGGGCCGAGCCGTCGGACACGCCGGCGTGGTGGAGCAGCAAAGCCGCCAACGCCGCGTGACGCGGATCGGGGCTGGCCGCGATATGGCGCAGCGCGTCGGTGCTGCCCGGCGGTTCGGATCGCGACGCCAGCTCGAGGCAGAGCAACAGCTTCACGCCCGGTTCGAGCGTGTCCCACGCAAGCATCGACCGCACGTCGCGAAGATCCAGCCAGCCCGCGTCCAGCGCCGCGGCGATGAGCATCCGGCGTTCGAGCCGACGTGCGTCATCCACCTCGGCGATGACCGTCAGCGGCACGCGCGGCGGGCGACGCAGCGACGCCAGACCCAGTTGCGCTTCCACCCGCACACGCGGGTCGTTGCTGCCCGCCGCCGACGCGAACACCGGGCGGAGGCTTTCGTCATCAAGCATCCGCAACGCCCGGACCGCCTCGGGGTTGCCGGGCTGGGCGGTCAGCCCGAGTTGTTCGCGGAGCCACGACTCTGGCGCGGTGTTCGCCCGCGACAACGTCGGGATCAGCAAGACAAGCAGGCAGGAAACTAAAACCGGGAAAGCTGTTTTTGCCTCGTTTTTCAGGCGCGGCGTCTTTGAACGTCCGCCCGGCGTTTGGCTGAACAGAACGACACGCATCGGCCCCAGTTTACGCCGTCGGCGGGACGGCAACCTCGACCGACCCGCACCCGCGAAAGCTCCAAGGCTTCCACCGCTCGACGCGGCTGGCCCCGGCGCATTGACCGCACCGGACCGCCTTGGGAAGATGTCCGGCCATGCCCGCGCCCCGTGACAACATCGCCCGGCTCCACGCCTACACGCCCGGCGAGCAGCCTTCCTGGCGCGACACCGCCGACCCCGTCGAGCCGGTCATCAAGCTCAACACCAACGAAAACCCGTACCCGCCCAGCGACGCGGTGCTCGAAGCGATCCGCAGACTCCCGGCCGAAGCGCTGCGGCTCTACCCGCCGCCGACCGCTGAACGCTTCCGCCGCGCCGCCGGGGAAGCGCACGGCTTGAGCCCCGAACACATCATCGCCACCAACGGCGGCGACGAACTGCTGCGACTGCTCATCACCTGCTACTGCGCCGCCACGTCCGGCACTCCGGCGACGAAGGCGGGCGGCATCGGCGTGACCCGGCCGACTTATTCCCTGTACCCGGTGCTCGCCGACATCCACGGCACGCCCGTCACGGAAGTCGAACGAGATCGGAACACGTTCGCCCCGCCGTCTGCCGAAGACCTGGCCGCACGTTGGAACGACGCGGGCTGCGCGTTGGCGTTCCTCGTGAACCCGCACGCGCCGTCGGGGCGGTTCGAGTCGCGTGAATACCTCGAAACCCTGGCCGAACACTTCCGCGGCCTGCTGGTGATCGACGAGGCGTACGTCGATTTCGCGCCTGCCGACGCGGTGCCGCTGATCGCGTCGGGCCGGGACGGCGTGGTTCTGTTGCGCAGTCTGAGCAAGGGTTATTCGCTCGCGGGCCTGCGTTTTGGGTACGGCATCGCACACCCCGATGTGGTCGCCACACTCGACAAGGCCCGCGATTCCTACAACACCGACATCCTCGGCCAGGTTGCCGCGACCGCCGCGATCACGCACCGCGACGACGCCCGCAAGTCCTGGGCTTCTGTCGTTGCCGAACGCGCCGCGTTGACGGAGGCGCTGCGTCAACGCGGGTTCGTGGTGCTCGATTCGCACACCAATTTCGTGTTGGCGACTCCGCCCACGGGTTGTGACGCCGCCGGCCTCTACGCGTCACTCAAACAACGCAACATCCTGATCCGCTACTTCAGCGACGCTGTGCTGGCCGACCGCGTCCGCATCACCGTCGGCACCCCCGAGCAGAACACGCAACTGCTCGAAGCGATCGACGCCATCTTCGCCGAAGCGTCTACCGCCAAGCCGTTGGGCTAATAGACTCATCCGCCATCCGCCATCCGCCATCCGCCATCCGCCATCCGCCATCCGCCATCCGCCATGCCCCGCACCGCCACCATCGAACGCAAGACGAGCGAGACCGACATCCACCTCTCGCTCAACCTCGACGCCCCCGGCAGCCCCGAGCACATCGCCACCGGCGTCGGGTTCTTCGACCACATGCTCACGCACGTCGCCAAGCACGGCCGGGTCGCGCTGTCGGTCAAGTGCCAGGGCGACACCCACATCGACGACCACCACACCGTCGAAGACGTCGGCATCGCGCTGGGCCAGGCGATCGACCGGGCCCTGGGCGACAAACGCGGCATCGAGCGCTACGGCCACAGCGCCGTGCCCATGGACGAGACCCTCGCCCGCTGCGCCCTGGACCTCTCGGGCCGGCCCGCGCTGGTGTTCAAAGTCGATTGGGTCGCCTACGGCATCGATCCGCCGGCCATCGCGGGCGAAACGATCGGCAAGTTCGACGTGCAGCTCGTCAGGGAGTTCTTCAACGCCGTCGTGAACAACGCGAAGATGAACCTGCACCTCGAAGTCCCCTGGGGCGACAACAACCACCACATCGCCGAGGGTTTGTTCAAGGCGTTCGGGCGGGCGCTGCGCATGGCCATCCAGGTGACGGGCGACGAGGTCCCGAGCACGAAGGGCGTGCTCTGACCGGGCGATCGGTCAACGTGCGGAATAGCGGCGGTCGAACCCGAATTCCTTCGGCCGGAAGTTGAACACCACCCTCGGCCACAGCGACCGGTCCTCGTCGGTAAACGTGGTATTGTCGTACGGGTCGTACCACCCCTCGTAACCGCTGCCCGTCGTTTCGACCGGGTTGTTTTCGAACGCGACCGATCCATCGACCTTGGTCATGTTGGCACCGCCGTCGTGGCGAAGCCCCACCAAGGTTGTGTTCGTATGGAAGTCGTCGCCATCGACGTTGCCGGTCGTCGTGGACGGAGTGTCGAACGCGCGGCCGTCGATATAGAGCATGGTCTCGGCGGGCGACGGCACGTCGGTGATCTTAAAGAACGCCACGTCCGGTTCGCCTGACGGAGTTGACAGGTTCGTGTTCCCGAAGAAAGCATTCATCTTGAAGGTCTGCTGGTTCCGCCGGTCCGGCTCGGTGCCCGGTGCATCGTCGGGCAACTCGATCCACACGGGGTCCTGTTTGAACGTCACATAGTTGCGTTCGTCGGTTTCTCCCTTTTCGTATTCCTTGCTTTGTTGGTCGAGGTAATAGTCCAAAGCGTTAAACCAGAGGTGTTGGCCCGCCGCCTCGTCACTACCCAGGCCGTCTTCCTGCGCGGGCTGCGGAAGGTACTTGTTGTGATCGAGGACGTAGGCGTTATTCGCCGTTGCCAACTGCCGCATGTTGCTCATACACACCGTCGCTTTGCCGGCCCGGCGGACCGACGACAGCACCGGGACCAGGATGCCCACCAGCAGGGCGATGATGCCGATGACCACCAGCAACTCGATGAGCGTAAAGCCGGGACGACCCGGGCGAAAACGACGGATGGAGATGGGGCGGAGCATGGCAAACCTCCCGAAAGCGGGGCGAGACTTGACGCGTATTGTCCCCGGGCACGGCCGCAATGCAAGGGGCACGCCTTCGGACGCCCCGGCCCCCGGGACGCCCCGGGCAGAACCCCGCGTGATTCACCCGTCCGCCAGCGCTGCGGCCATCTTCGCTTTGAGGTCCGCCGCGTCGGCGTCAGTCAGATCACCCGCCGGCCAGTTGAACTTGAACCCGACGCCGGCCGCGCCGCCATCACCGGCCCCGCCGTCGTTGTAGCGCGGGATCAGGTGGAAGTGGACGTGCGGCACGACCTGGCCCGCGGCCTGGCCGTTGTTCTGCAGCACGTTCACGCCCGCGCACCCGGTCGCCGCCTTCACCGCGGCGCACAGCCTCGGCAGCGCCGCCCCCAGCGCCGCGCCGACCTCGGCCGGCACGTCGTCCAACTGCTCGTAGCACGTCCGCGGGATCAGCAGCGTATGCCCCCGAGTCACCGGCCCGATGTCCAGGAACGCGAACGTGTGCGCATCCTCGTACACCTTGTGGCTGGGCAGCTCGCCGGCGGCGATGCGTTCGAAGATCGAGTCGCTCATGCGGCGGGCTCCACGGGGCCGCGGTCACTGCTGACGGAACACCGCCACGCTCACCAGCCGCGGCAGCGGACGCGTCGCGTGCACGACCGAGCGGTCGAACACGGCGGTGATGCGGTACTCCTCCGGCGGGTTGGCCGAGAAGTCGTTGGACAGGTACCCGCGCACCAGGACGTACGCCGTGAACACGTCCGACCGCACGTCGAGCACCTGGTTGAGCGCGCCCAGCCCGGCGAGCTTCTCCTCGGCGTCGCCGTTGTAGCCGTCGGCGCCGAACGCGATGCCGTCGGTGCTCGGCTTGAGGTCGGACTCGTACTCGTTGAAGTCGCCGGTGATGGCGCCGCCGGCGAGGGACGCGGTCAGGTCGATCCAGGTGTTTGACTCAAACAGCTCGGCGAGGTTGGCGATGCCCGGGCCGTCGAAACGCAGCGTGCGGTACGACGTCGAGAAGCTGCCCGGGGTGAAGTCCGGGTGGTTCGGGTCGGTCCGCGCCAGGCGGATGAGCTCGGCCAGTTCGTCCTTGACCGTGGCCCCGAACGCCGGCAGCAAGCGTTCGAGCATGTCGTCGTCGTTGCCCGAATTGCTGGGGTTGATGGGGACGGTGTTGACGTTGATGCGTCCGGGGACGAGGCGTTCGTCGGTGTCGTCGATCCGGCCGTCACCGTCGTTGTCCAGCCCGTCGCTGTTGGGCGCAAACGTGGAGAGCTTGCTGAGCAGGAACGCGGAGAACGTCGTTTTCTCTTTGACCGGGTCGCTGTCGACGGGCGCAGCGCTGATCCAGTCCGGACCCGACGTCGTGTCGGGGAGCGTGTCGATCATGAAGTCCGTCAGGTCGAAGGTCGTGGTCGGGGTGGACGCCATCGCGTTGCGTTCTCGCCAGACCTCGGCGACGGACTGCACGTTGCCGCTGTCTTCGCGCGGGCCCAGGAAGACGATGCGGAAGAAGTCGGTGGCCCGGTAGAACTGCCCGGCGTTGCCGATGATGAACGGCTCGGCGGTACCGAACGTCGTGTCGTTGTACGTGACATTGCCCGGGCCGGCAGTGCCGCCGACGTTCATGATGTTCTGCACCCTAGTATCCAGCGAGGCCCCCGTGTAGCCGGGCGTCGGGTCGGCGCTGTTGGCGTTCTTGTCGTAGTCACCAAAGTGCTCGGTCGTCGGAGCGTTCAGGGTTCCCTCGTCTTCCATGACCACTTGGAGCGACGGCCCGGTTTCGTTGGTGGGCGGTACGTCGTCCCGGCCAGTGAACTCGTTGGCAAAGTTGCCCTGCAACGTAAGGTCGTCGGGGTGTACCGCGAGCATGGCCAGCCCCGCGGCCGTGCCGATGACACCCACGCGGGCCACCGCCGAGTCCCCGACCATGTGCGGTGCCGGCACCGCGTAATCCTCGCTCACCGAGTTGGGGATATACGGCACCGGGACGTCCTGGTATTCGATGTCCCCGCCGCTGGTCGGCACCCGCAAGGACAGCGCCAGATCGCTAGTCGTCCACCGGCTGGAAGCGTTGAATCCCCAGTCCACCACGTTGCCACCGGCCTCGAGATCAACGCGAGGCGCGGCCGTGTTGGCCGGTAGCGTCAGTTCGTCGAAGTCCCCGCCGGCTGCGACGTTGCCCACGTGCAGCGTGAGCATCTCGTTGGGAAGCAGGAAGTCCCGGCCGGCCGGCAGCGCGGCGAGGATCTGGGCGCGGAGGTCGCCCAGCTTGTTTTCGTTGCCGCTGCCGGTGTCACGCAGAACCAAGTCGATGTCGGCAATGGGGATCGGGCGGTCCCACGGGTTAACCAACTCGATAATCACCCAGTAGTCGCCGGTGGCGTCCCAGTTGACATTGTCGCTGGGCGTGACGTTGTCGGCCATGAGTCCCGGCACGATGCTGCTGACTTCGTATTCCGCCTTGAGGTACACCTCGCTGATGAACGGCAGGTACTCCATGCCGTAATAGATGCCGCCCTTGGTCAGGCGGGGGACGACGTCGGTGATCGGGTCGCCCACGGTGTCGGTGTCGCGCCAGTCCTTGACGAAGACGCTCGCCGCCCGGGCGAACCCGCCCCAGTTGTTCAGGTTGGCGTCGTCGATGAGGTCGAAGTTGAAGGCGTTGCCGTTGAGCGGCGAGCCCTCGTTGTCCAGGTCGGAGAGGAACTTGTCGATCTCGTCTTCGCTGGCGACGTTGAGGTTGAGGCGGTTGAAGTCGCCCGAGCCGGTGATGATGGAGAAGCGCTTGCGCGGTTCGTCTTCGAAGAACTGTCGGATGTTGTAGGTGACGTAGTTGGTACCGTCATATTGAAGTTCGACCGCAGCAACAGCGGCCGGGTCACGCCAGAACGGGTTGGTGGAGTTGCCGGGATCGGCCGTGAGGTTCTCGAGCTGCGACGGCGCATCCACACTCTGGCCGTTGGAGCTGCGGTTCAGGCCGTTGCGCCAGCGCAGCTCGATCTCGTTGAGGTTGCCCAGGGTGGCGGGCGGGTTGTTGGTGACGCCGGTGGAGTTGGGGTCCACGTCGTCGGCGGAGGCCAGGGCCGCGTCGGTGTAGCCCGCGGTACCGGCGGCGTTGAGCCGTTTGAGGTTGCTGCCGATGCGGGTCCACGGCGAGACGGCGGGCATGACGCTCGTGGGGTTGCCGTAGCGCTCCGCGGTGAGGACCCAGTTGGCGATGCGCTCGTCGTAGGAATCGTTAGGGATGGCGCGGGCACCCGCCCGGTCGGCGAGCAGCTTGCCGACATTGTCCGGACTGCCGCTGGGGCTGGGATTCGTGCCGGCGTAAAAGACGGGGCGGAGGTCCAGGTCGGTGGGCGTGTACCACCGCGGCGCGGTGTCGGCGTTCACCGCGGCCGTGTACTGGCTGTGCACATTCAGGTTCGCCAGGGCCGAGTTGTCGACGATGCGGACGGCCATGACGTAGGTCAGCCCGCCGCCGCCGCCCACGGGCGCGAAGGTCCAGCGGGAGTCGGCGATGCCGTCGCCGTCCGCGTCGGCGAAGCGGTCGTTGGTCGTGGGGTTGAGGAACTCGGCCTGCATGGCGTTGAGGTCCAGCCACGTGTCGCCGGATTCGGGGTCGTTGTCCGCGGTGCTGAGGTAGACCGAGGGCACCAAGTCGCCGGCACCGGGGCTGGATTCAACCAGTGCCGCGGGCCCGAGGTCCAGGAACACGCCGGTGACGTTGGAGATGTGCGGCCAGTACGCGTTGCCGCCGACGACGGCGTCGCCGTTGGGGAACTGGCCGGTGAACACGGGCGCGGTCGAGGCCAGCCACATGTCGTCGTTCTGCCCGCGGTCGCGGGTCGGGCGGCCGGGGATGGGCAGGATCGTCGTGCCGTTGAACCCGCCGGCGAAGGCGAGGGCGTCGTCCAGGTCCTCACGGAACGCCTCGCGGAACGGGCCCAGGCCCGCGGCGCGGTAAACCCGGCTGTTGGCGACTTCCGGCGTCAGCGGGTTGGGTTGCAGATAGTCGCCCACGTCGTTTCCACCCTGCGAGCCGATGTTCGCCGGCGTCAGCCCCGCCAGCGCGCCCTCGAACACGGGGAACGTGATCCGGTCGGCCGGCTGGCCCCCGGTGCTTTGGATCGGGTTGTTCGGCGTGAAGAAGTTGTTCTCGCTGCTCCACGTGAACGGCGTGTCGTGGGTCTCGGCGCCGTAGTACTGGACGACGCCGCCGTCCACTGTGGGGTCGAACTCGAGGTCGGTCGCGAGGATGCTGCCCAGGTACCGCAGGATCGAGTCCTCGAAGTCCTGGCTGCGCGTGTCCATCTGCTGCGTGGACCGCCGGTCGCTGCGGGCCATCTGCAGAAACGCCGCGCCCATCATCGCCAGCAGCACGACCAGCACCAGCGCCAGCACGAGGATCGACCCGCGCCGCCGGCCGCGCCCACGGAGCGACTCCATCCAACCCAAACGGGCGCGCCGCGCGGGGTCCGCGGGGTGGGTGGGGGTGACGGGGCGGGTGGCGAGGGTGGGGGTGGCCGTCCGGCTGCGCATCTGGGAGAAACGCTTCATGGGTGGGCTCCGGGTCGGGGTGCGGGGTACAGGGTGCGGGGAACGGGGATCGGCGGCGGGCGGCCGGTGGGGCGTGGGTGGGCGCGGCCGCGCGGCGGGGGTTACTCGGGCAGGTGGTTGTCGTGGTGGCGGACGGGGACGATCTGCTCGAACCACTTGCCGTTGATCTGGCCGTAGACGTCCTGGTCGGGGTCGGAGAAGGTGGGCATCTCGGTGGGCAGTTCGCCGACGGAGTAGTACGACGCGTCGCCGTCGTGGAGGCGGTAACGGAAGCGCAGGGCGTAGGGCCACCACTTGGCGGAGCCGGCCTCGAAGCCGTCGTCGTCGGTGCCGTCGCCGTTGCCCGACGGATTGTTGATGTCGTAATCCGGCGTGTGGCCGAAGACGAAGACGGCGCGCGACTGCACCTCGGGGAAGATCGTGGGGTTGAATCCCGTGACTTGGCCCTGCGGTGCGGAGCCGTTGGCGTAGAAACCGACGAACGCGGGATGGCGGTAGCTGAAGCGCGGGAAGCTGATCGTTGTGCCGCCCAGAACGCTTGGGGTGTGGTGAACGCCCGCGAATTGCAGTTCATTCGCGAACGGCCCGTGACTGCCCGAGGCGTTGGCGCGCGGCGGCAACCACCACGTCGCCGGCCGGGTCCGGTCCTGCGGGCTGCCCAGTTGCGGCTGGTTGGGGTCGCAGTTCACCCGGTTCTGAGGGTCGGCCATGTTGTACCACTTGATCCCCGTGATCCTGGCGTTGCCGGGGTCGATGCAGTACTCGTCGGGCCGGCCATCGGGCAGGCCATCAGGCTCAAAACCCGCCGTCGCGCGATAAGCACCGGTCGATGGATCAAACGCGTGCCAAGTCCCGCCGGTCGGGTTGGTCCAACGCTCATCCCACCACGGCAACAGCAGTTTTTCATCCACGGGGTCCGTGGCCAAGGAGTCGCCCGTGGCGACGAAATTGGCGTAGGCGTAGTCGTCGGTAATGTCGGCCGCGAAGTCCACGGCGAAGTCGCTGACGTACGGCGCGAAGAACGAGTGATTCTGCCCCAACGACGGGGTCTCGAACGGGTATTGGATGTCCTGATTGGTCACGAGGCGGAAACCCGCATCGGCAAAGGTCCAGCCAAGCGCGTGTTGGATGTACGCGTTGGTGGGCAGTTCGTTGTCGTCGAGTGCGCGAGGGAACGTAAGCGCGCGTGGCGTCGTGGTTTGGTGCAAGCCGGTTGGGTCGGGCGTATTGGTGGTCAGGTAGCCGTCAAGCATCAACCCACCCGTGCCCGCCAACTCGAACTGGTCGGCAAAGGTGGAACCGTTGTTGCCGCCGTCACGGATCGAAACAACATCCGTCGGGCCCTTGTGCAGGCGGTTGTACTGCGCGTCGCCGGACAACGCGGGAACGCCCATGGCGTAGACCGGCACATTCAAGCCAAAAAGCCCAGAGTTGATGTCGCTGGCCCCGAACGCGGTCGTGCCGTAGATGAGCGTGTTGCTCGGCGCTCCGGCGTAGCTGCTGCTCTCGTAAACCCGGTTGCCGTCGGGCCAGAGCCCGGTGTCGTCGATGATGAGCAGGCCCTGCCGGCCGAGCACGAGGTCGGTGACGCGGGACATGTCGAAGTCGTCGGCGGGCGGAGGGGTCTGGCCGGGCTCGGTGTTGATCAGGGCCGGCGTCGTGCCGTCGAGGTTCGCCCGCGCGGCGTGCCCGTACCAGATGCGTTGGAAGGACGCGACGGCCTCGGAGTCGTAGCGGGTCTGGTCGGCGGGGGTGATCGACTCGGCGCGGTCGGCGCGGGTGAAGAACGCGACCTGATCGGTGCGGATGTCGAAGAACGGCTCGTCGGGGTCCCGCACGCCGTCGCGGTTGCGGTCGTCGAAGGCCAGCCAGTCCTCCGGCGGCGCGAGCGGGTTGTTGGCGTTGGGGAACCGGACGCCGCGGTTGCGCTGCTGGATGATCACAAGGAACCCGCCGGGCTCGTCGAGCTTGCCGGCGCCGGAGAGCTTGATGCCGTTGGCTTTCGCGACGTTCATGCGCGCCGCGTCCTGGAAGAGCTGGTCGGAGACGGTGCGCGAGTTGGCGACGATCTGGCTGGTGTCGGCGCCGATGGAGATCGCCTTGGTGGTGGAGTTGAAGATACGGCTGACCAGCAGGAGCATGACCGAGGTGATGGAGATGGCGACCATCATCTCGATGAGCGTGAAGCCGGCGGGGCGCGGCGCGGGTCGGTACGGGCGGGGGGTGCGGGTCATGACGATCAGCGGATCGGCGCGTGGGGAGGGGGGAGGCGCGGGGGCGGGGTCAGTTGTTGATGCGCACGACGTTCTGCGACAGCACGCGGACGTCGCGCAGCGGGGAGTCGGCCTGGGCGGTGGGGCGGGGGGCGAACCACACGGCCCGCAACGCCTTGCCGCTGTCGAGGTTGGTCGACACGTCCTGACGCGTCTCCTCGGCGACCTTGAGCAGGCTGAGGTTGTTGGCGTCGGGCAGGCCCGCGACGCGGTAGATCTTGCCGTTGTCGCCGAGCATCAGGTCGCCCGGGCGCACGAGCAGGCCCAGCGTGGGCGACTCGTTGGAGATCAGCAGTTGGACGAGGGTGGGGTCGGGGTCGCCGGCCGAGGTGCCGTTGATGGCGGGGACGCGGTAGACCTTGGGGAAGACGTTCCAGTCGTCGAAGGGGTTGGCGCAGACGATGGCGTTGCGGGCCTCGCCGGTGCCGACGTGGGCGAAGGCGGCGGCGTTGAACGACCGGTAGGGGTAGTCGTTGTCGGGGCCGGCGGGCTCAAAGGCCTCGATGTCCGTGGGTTTGCGTTCGAGGATGATGCTGTAGACGACCCAGTCGTTGATGAAGTCGGAGGCCTGGATGCCGCGGCGGACCAGCGGCACGGTGTAGATCTCGCGGTCCTGGAACTTGGGGATGTAGCTGGGGTAAGAGCGGTCGATCTCGCCCCAGGTGGCGAGCATGGACTGGTGGGCGCTGTAGGTCGGCGTTTTCGATCCGTCTCCATAGTTGGTCGCGAGACGCATGTCGGGGTATTCGAGGTTCAGGTATTGCCGATCAGCGGCAATGCTTGCGTCGATGGGAAAGCCGGCTCCCTTGAAAGCCGGCGCGTAGGTATCGACCTCGCTGAGCGCGAACAGGTCGAGGGAGACGTCGGAGACGACGAAGCGGTCGCGCGGCGGGCCGACCAGTTGGGCCCCGCGGGCCAGCAGAGCGGGCATGGAGTTGCTGGCCGAGACGTCGTCGGCAGAGTTGCGGGTGAAGGTTGGGCCGGTGATGTTGTCGGTGAAGCGGAACAGGGCGGCGCCGTCGAGGCTCTTGGCGCTGAGCAGGGCCTCGGAGCTGCGGATGTTCTGCTGGCCGAGCACGTCGCGGACGGTCTCGCGCTGGAGGATCAGGGCCGAGGGGAACAGCGACGCGACGGCGGTGATGCCCACGGCCAGGACGCCCATGGCGATGAGGACCTCGTTGAGCGTGAAGCCCGAAGCGCGGGGGGCACGGGCGTTGCGGCGGAACGGGCGGGATGGGAGGCGGAACAAACGCATGGTCGGGGTCGGGGCGCTCGGGTCGGGGGCGGGGTTGGGTAAGTGCGGTCAGCGGCGCAGGTCGGCACCGGTGCGGCGGTTGAAGAAGAGGACCTCGCCGCCGCCGACCTGGGCGACCCAGCGCAGGAGGTTGTCGTCGTCGGTGGTGTCGATGACGATGGGGGCGACGCGGCCGGGGTGGAACTTGCCCTTGGCCGATGTGCCGTTGGAATTGATGGCGGCGGTGTCGTCGTCGTCGGCTTCGATGGAGTACTTCACGGGGACGCGGTCGGTCTGGAAGACGACGATGCCGATGACCGGCTCGATCTTCTCGAAGGGCATCTTGAGCCGGCCCTCCATGAAGCCGCGGCCTTCGTCGTCGTCGGCCTCGGCGGCGGCGGTGCCGCCGGCGAAGTCGTCGATGGTGATCTGCTCGGCGACGCCGCGGCGGTAGTCGTCGAGCGTGCCGTTCTGGGTGGTGTAGTACCAGCGGCGGCTGTGGTTGGTCTCCCAGTTGCCGTCGCCGTCGCCGTCGAAGTAGACAAACCCGTCCGCGCGGCGCAGGGCGCCGAGGTTGGCTTCGGCGTTGGCGCTGGAGGCGTTGGGGTCGTTGGCCTGGGTCATCAGCTCGCCGCGCCGGCTGAAGGCCACGGCGAACGGGGGGGGCAGCAGCGTGATCTCGTCGGTGTCGGTGCGGACCATGCCCAGCACGGACACGCCGCGCGGCAGCAGCAGGTCGTCCAGGCCCTCGATCGGGCGGTAGCCGTTGTAGATGACGGCCCCGAAGCCCGGCAGCTCGAGCCGGCGGCCGTTGTACTCGGCCCGCTCGTCGTTCTCGACGACGCGCAGCTCGTTAGCGGGCGTGACGATCAGCGCGGCGCCGGAGTACCCGTCGCCGTCGTCCTCGGCGGTGCGGCCCTGGAACGAGTCGGTGAACGGCTTGTAACGCGTGGCGTAGGCGCGGGCGGCCTGGATGCCGTTGCTGATGGAGTTGGCGGCCATCTGTTCCTGGCTGCTGCGGAGCATCCCGCGGATAAACGGGAACGACAGGGCCACGAGGAAGCCGATGATCGAGACGACCACCAGCAGCTCGATGAGCGTGAAGCCGTGCCGGCGCGAAACAGGTTGGGGCGTGCGGAAAAGCATCATTCGATATCGAAGCTGTAGATGTTGTCCTGGGCTTCCTTGGCGTCTTCGAGGTCGTCGTCGCTGAGCGAGCCGTCGCCGTCGAGCATCCGCCGGAGCATCTGGGCGTCGCCCCACTCGCCGTCGGGCCCGGCCGAGGCGAAGAACGGGTTGGGGTGGGCCGGGAGGTAGTCGTCGTCTCTGAACGCGCCGCCGGAGGTGTCGTGGCTGACCTTGGCGGCGTAGCGCAGCGGCGTGTCCCACGCGTCGTGGAGCTGCCAGTTCTCGGGGTCCAGGTACGCCTGGAGCAGGGCGGGGTCGCTGGAGGCCGCGGCGAAGTCCGGCACGTCGCTCGAGAACGTGGTGTCGCCGGGGCGTTTGAACTTCAGCGAGCCCCGGGCCACGCCCGAGCGGATCATCTTTTCGGTCGACCCGCCGGTCTGCATCCCGCGGGAGAGGAAAAAGCCGATCGTCGTGTCCTTCTCCGGGTCGTTGGCCTCGTCTTCGTCGGAGACCACGAGGTTGTTGATGTCTTCGTCGGTGTGGTCGGGCACCGCGCCGGTCTTGAGCTTGTACTCGTCGATCGCGGCGGCGAGGGCGTTGAGCGTCGCCCGCGTCTTGGAGACGTCGGCCCGGCCGAGCATCTTGATCGCCGCCGGCACGCTGATCCCCACCAGCAGCGCGATGATCGAGATCACGACCAGCAGCTCCATGAGCGAGAAGCCGCGGCGGCGCGTCGCGCTTAGCGGCGTGTTTTCGGGTTGTGGTTCGCAAGGTTTCATGGCGTGCGTTCCGCGTTGAACATTCAACGATTCGACGGACACTGACACTGACACCGAAAACACGTCACATCATCGAGCTCATCAGCTTGACCAGCGGCAGGAACAGCGCGACGACGATGAAGCCGACGATGCCGCCGAGGATGACGACCATGATCGGTTCGAGCAGCGAGACCAGGCCCGCCACCGCGGTATCGACCTCTTCGTCGTAGTTGTCGGCGATCTTCAGCAGCATTTTGTCCAGGTCACCGGTCTCCTCGCCGACGTCGATCATGTTCACGACGATGGGGTCGCAGACCTTCGCCTTGCGCAGCGGCTCGGCGAAGCTGTCGCCCTGGCGGACGGAGTTGTGCACGTCCCGCAGCGCGTTGGCGTAGATCGCGTTGCCGGTGGTCTCGGAGGTGATGTTGATCGCGTCGAGGATCGGGACGCCGGCGTTGACGAGCGTGCCGAGCGTCCGGGTGAACTTGGCGATGGTGGCCTTCTTCACGAGGTTGCCGACGATCGGCATCTTGATGAGCACCCAGTCGGTGACGTTCTTGCCGCCGGAGGTCTTGCGGATGAGCTTGAAGAACAGCCAGATGAACACCGGCACGAACAGCAGGATGATCACGCCCGGGAAGGGCATGCCGCCGCGCTGCTCTTCCGGGAGCAGCGGGCCGGCCATCCACTTGGCCGCCTCGATCAGGAAGATGGTCAGGGCCGGCATCTCCGTGCCGAAGTCGTCGAAGATCGCGATGAACTTCGGGACGATCAGCAGCATGATGCCCACGACGATGATCGCCGCCACCGAGATGACCGCCGCGGGGTAGATC
>JAUIGU010000006.1 GCA_030432595.1 Phycisphaerae bacterium | reverse complement strand
TAGGCAAGCTGCTGATCTACACCGCCTACCGATCACTAACACCCCAGCGATTGAAGGCGGCATGATGCAAAAAGACCCGGCGGGTTCCGGACCGGGAGCCGCCGGCTCCCGGCTGAAGCGCGCGGGTTCCGTCTTCCTTCCCTTCCTTTCAGGGAGGGATCGAGGGAGGGTGGGGCGAGCGCGCGACCACGGCGTAGAGATTAGAAATGATGGTGAGGTTCGACCCTCACCCCGGCCCTCTCCCTGGCAGGGAGAGGGAGGCAAACACTGCCCCGCATGTGAATGCGGGGCTTTGCATGGGGTTTCCTCTTGAGGGGTTGTGTTCGACCGCATTGCGCGATGAATGCCTTTTAGCTGCGACGCGCCGCGCCGCTGATTCATCGTTCATCATCGGTGGCACCTGCGACGCGGTGCGTCGCAGCGAAGTGACAGAAGGGATGCATGATGCTCTAGACTGAGGGGTGTCGTTTGTTTCGGTCGGCGATGACGGGAGGCGTGTCATGCGGAGCGTGTGTTGGCTGGTCGTGTTGGCGGTGGGGTTGCCCGGTTGCGTGACGCACCGCTCGACGGTCCATGCGGATGAAGCGCGGGCGACGGGCGCGGCGGCGGTGGGCGAGCCGATTGCGGTGGAGACGCTGCTCAAGGCGCAGACGAGTTGGGACGGCGAGGCGTTGCCGGCGTATCCGGAGGGCATGCCGGAGGTGACGCTGCTGCGGATCACGATCGCGCCGGGCGTGGCGTTGCCGGAGCACCGTCACCCGGTGATCAACGCGGGGATCCTGTTGGAGGGGGAGTTGAAAGTGACGACCGAAGACGGCGACGAGACGACGCTGAGCGCGGGCGACACGCTGGCGGAGGTGGTGGACGAGTGGCACTTCGGCCGCAACGTCGGGGACACGCCGGTGGTGATCCTGGTGTTCTACGTCGGCACCGAGGGCGTGCCGTTGACGATCAGGCGCAGCGACGCGACCGGCGGTCCGCACCCCGGCGGGTGGTGAGCGCGAGCCCGGTGAGCACCAACAGCGCGGCGGCGGGTTCGGGCACCGGGCGGTTCGAGAAGTCCGGCGCGGCGTTGCTGCCCCAGTTCACCAGCACTTTGTCGAGCTCGGCCTGGTCGATGATGCCCTCGGGGGGGTCGTTGGTCCAGCCGGGTGGGATGCCCTGCGTGTCGGTGTTGACGCCCCAGTTCTGGAGGACGAGGTCGAGGTCGCCCTGTTCGACCTGGCCGCTGCCGTTGTAGTCGCCGACGAGCGCGGCGGCGACGGACAAGACGCCGGTGGTGAGCAGGTTGGAGGTGTTCCACGACAGGCCGGCCGCGAGCGTGGGCAGGTCGAGCGTGGCGAAGCCGCCGGTGGCGGCAGTGAAGTCGAAGACGTCGAAAGTGTCGCCGGCGACGGGGGCGAAGCCGTCGGTGAGCAGGACCTGAAGCGTGCCGTCGGCGTGGAGGGTGTCGTCAACGATGAGGCGGTCGAAGGTGGCGGCGGCGGCGATTTCGAGCTGGACGGTGGCGGCGGGGTTGAGGGTGAGGTCGCCGTTGATCTGGGTGGTGCCGACGCTGTGCCCGGGCGCGAGGGTGCCGCCGTTGAGGGTGAGGTCAAAGGTGACGAGGTCGGCGTGCAGTTCCCCGCCGGTGATGTTGACGAAGCCGCCGTTGCCCTTGGTGAGGGTGGCGACGTGGAGCTGCCCGCCGGTCATGAGCAGGGTGGCGGAGGCGGCGGGGTCGCCGGCGAGGGTGAGGGTGTTTTCGACGCGGAGCCAGCCGTCGGTGATGCGGAGCGTGGCGGTGTCGGACTCGTCGGGGGCGATCTCGAGGTGGCCGGCGTGTTGGCCGACGGCGTCGACGGTGACCTGGCCGTTGTGGATGCGGGCGGTGTCGAAGTGCGAGGGCTGCCAATAGCTGCCGGGCGTTTGGAAGTCGACGGTGCGCCAATTGTGGATGAGGGCGTAGCGGGCGTTGGGCCCGGAGCCGGCGCCGATGTATTGGATCGGGGTCGGGGCGGGGAAGGCGCCCTGGTCGTTGATGGATTCGATGAGGTTGATGTAGCCGTCGCTGTCGAAGTCGCCGTTCCAGTCGTTGGGGTCGTTGGGGTTGAGACCGTGCAGGAGTTCCCAGGTGTCGGGCATGGCGTCGCCGTCGGTGTCGTAGCCGGCGGCGTGGGCGATCATGGGGGCGGCGAGCAGCGGGTTGAGTTCGCCGGAGGGCGGGGCGGACTGTCCGACGGGCCCGCCGGTGTTGGTCAGGACGTTGTTGATGACGCGGCTGTCGATGGCGTCGCGGGCCCACCAGAAGTTGCCGACGTGGTCGATGACCTGTTGGTACGCGTCGGGCGCGGCCTGGCGGGTGACGGGCGCGGCCTCGGTGGCGGCGGCGGGGGTGCCGCCGGGCGCGGGCGCGTAGGGCAGGGGGGCGTTGAGCTGCTCGAGGGTCTGGTCGTCGCCGGAGCCGAAGCCCCAGGCCTCCCAGCCGACGAGGCTGCCGTTGGGCACGCCGCCGGGGTTGAGGGCCCGGTCCTTGTCCATGTAGTTGCCGAACTGGTAGGCGCGGACATCCACGTTGCGGTCGACGCGGAAGGCGAGGTTGAGGGTGTTGCCGCCGCCGGTCGAGGGTCCGGCGACGAGGTAGTTGCCGATGTAATCGACGTCGACGTATTCCTGTTCGTCGTCGCTGGAGCCGCCGGCGTAGCTCGCGCGGTCGCGCCAGTTGTAGATCACGTTGTTGGTGAACTCGGTGGTGAGGCGCTCGGAGTTGTACGTGCCGAAGCGGGCCTGGCGGCTGGCGTTGTTGGCGTAGAGGTTGTGGTGGAAGGTGACCTCGGAGCTGATGCGCGGCCGGATGAGCGTGCCGTACGCGTGGTTGTTCACCAACGCGTCGTTGATCAGCGAGTACTGCACGGTGACGTTGGTGTTGTTGTTCGCGACCGAGAGGATCTCGTCTTCGGCCCACGAGGACGAGACGTGGTCGAGGATCATGTTCGTGCCCAGGCCGCCGCCGGCGAAGGTGATCGCGTCCTCGCCGTCACCCGTGCCCTTGCGGAACGTGAGGTAGCGCAACGCGATGTTGCGGTTCTCCCGGCCGCTGCTGTGGGTGATCTGGGTCGTGTCGCCGTAGATGGTGACGGGCCCGGGCGCGGTCTGGCCGGCGATGTAGTAGTTGGAGAGGTTCTTGACGTCGAGGTTGTCGTTGAGTTGGATCGTGCCGGCGACGTCGAAGACGATGATGCGGTTCGAGGAGTACTGCTCCAGGCCTTCACGCAACGAGCCGGGCCCGTCGTCGTTGAGGTTGGTGACGTGGTAGACGTCGGCGTTGGCGAACCACCCGCCGGTGGGGGCCGTGCCCGAGAAGTTGCCGCCGAAGCCCTCGGCCCCGGGGAAAAAGGGCAACGCCTGGGCACCGGCCGAGCCGGCCAACCCGGCGCACCCGACGACGGTCAGACCCACCCACAGCGACGCGATCCGACGGGGTTTCAGCATGGCTTTCTCGGTTTCTGATGGCGAGGAGAGGAAACGGGGACGGCCCGGACAGGGGACGGAGACACCGTCGTGGCGGACCGCCGAAAGACCAGACGGCCAAGGGCGCGGCGCGGTCCTGCCCCCCAAACCCCTTCGCTTGGCGGTAGCCCGTGCGGCTTTCTCCAAAGCAAACAAAGGTCTTGCGAGGGCACGCCCGGCCGCACGACACGCCCGGCTCGGCCATTCTGCCGAGCTCATCAATTGTGACGCCCGAATCCGATCAGGTCAATAAAGAGATCGGGTCGAATCCTTGCAAAAAACCGGTCCACGGCCCGTGGCTCCGGGGCGGGAGTGGGTTCGGGATGTGGCAGACCCCGGCCGCTCGATTGCCGCGCGGCCGGGTGGTGTCTGCCCGGTTCGAGGATTGGCTGCACGGTCCGCCCGATCAGTGGGCCAGGTCGTACGGGCTCTTGACCCCGTCGATCTTGTGCACGATGGGCTGGACGACGTGGAACCGCCCGTCGGTGCGGTTCACCAGAAAGTCGATGTCGTACTGGGTCCCCGTGGCCGGGTCGCGGAAGTCGGCACAACTGGTGTAGAGGTTGCCGTGGGTCGATACGCCGGCGTGGAAGCCGTCGGGGTACTCCTCGCTGGTGGCCAGTTCGAGCTGCAACACCTTCCCCTGATGCACGATGGGCAGCCGGCCGGTTGCCGCGGTCTGGGCGGTGACGTAGTCGCGCATGGCGTCCTGCACGGCCTGGTTGGTGTCGTGGCTCGACGCGGAAGGCGACGTGGAACAACCGGCGATCAGCGCCACGGAGAAGACGAGAGACGCAACAACGGCACGCGACATGATGATGCTCCGGGAGTGGATGGACAGAATGGACAGAATGGACAGAATGGACAGCGAAGCAACCCCCGGGCGCATCGCTCTATTCCCGGATTCCGGCTTTTGATTGCGCCGCCTACTTCGGTTCCCACTTGATCTGGAACTCGATCTCCTCGTGGCTGTCCTCGCGTTCGTGCTCGATGTTGTAGGCCGCGCGGACCGGGACGTAGATGCGTTCGCCGGCGATCTGGATCTCAAACTGCTCGCCCTTCTCCAGGCAGTCCGCGAGGCGGCGGAGCTTGTCGATGAACTCGGCGAGGGGGTAGGTTTTCTCGATGTCGCGGTCGGGCATGGGGCACTCCGGGTTTGGTGAAGGTGAAAGCTGAACGTAACGCCTGCCTGTTCCCCATGTGTGAGGCGGCTTGGAGGTTCGGTCGCGAACCCGGGGTGCCCGGCTCGTATCATCGCGGGCGTGAGCGCCAGCCGAACCGTTGCGGGGTACTTCCTGTTGCAGGCCGTGGGCGTGCTGGGGTGGTGGGTGTTGTTGTGGCGGGTGCCGGCGTCGCGGGGTTGGTTCATCCCGGACGCGTGGCCGGCGAGTACGTTGCTGAGTTTCTGGCTGCCGGATCTGGCGATGCTCGTGGGCGGATCGGCGATGGTGGCGTCGGCGGTGTGGCGAGCGTCGGCGTGGGCGTCGTCGGGGGTCTGGGCGCTGGCGGCGGCGGCGTGGTACCCGACGCTCTACTGCATCGCGGCGAGCCTGATGACCGGGCAGGCCTGGGTGTCGGCGTCGTTGATGTGCTGCATGGCCGGGCTGTCGCTGGCGATGGCGACGGTGTACGGCCACCGGCACCAGCAGCCCGCGGCGTTCCGCGTGACGGCGATGGGCCCGGGCCGCGCGCTCGAGTGGACGCTGCTTCAGGTCGTGGTGTTCTGGGGCGTGTTCCTGGGCGTGCTGCCGCAGGGCGTGGCGGAGGTCGAGGCGGCGGTCGGAGTCGAGCGTTTCTCACACCTTGGGCAACGCGTCGGTGCGGGGGTGTTCTTCGGTCTGGCGTCGGCGTTGGGGTTGTGGAGCGCGGCGGCGATGGCGGTGCGCGGGCGGGGCACGCCGCTGCCGACGGCGACCGCGCCGCAGCTCGTGGTTGACGGGCCGTACCGCGGGGTCCGCAACCCCATGGCCTTGGCGGGGATCACGCAGGGGTTGGCGATCGGCTGGGGGATGGGCAGCGCGGCCGTGCTGGCATACGCCGTGTCGGGCGGGCTGGTCTGGCACGTCGCCGTGCGGCCGGCGGAAGAACGGGAACTGCTCGGGCGGTTCGGCGAGGCGTACGAAGCGTATCGGCGACGCGTGGGGTTGTGGGTGCCGAGGCTCCCGGGGCTGGGGCGGCGAGCGAATCACTCAACGTTCGGCGGTGTGTAGGGCGCGAGCGCCTCTTCGGGGATCGGCGCGAACCCGAGCGCTTCGGCGTGTTTTGCCCAGGCGGTTTTGTCATCGCCGAGGTCTTCGGTGAGTCCTTCGGCCAGATGCCGGGCCAGGGCGGCGCGGGCCCAGAAGCGCGTGTTCTGGTTGCCGTGGTCGGTGAGGTGGATGAGGGTGGCGATCGCGGCGTGTCGGTTTTCGTCGTTGTCGGCGGCACCGGGTTGTGCGTTCTCTGCTTCCGGGGGCGAGAGGTCCTGGCGGGCGAGCGCGGCGACGGCCATCCACTTCGGTCGGCAGTCGTAGTCGCGGTCGTCGACGTGGTAGGCGGCGACTTCGATCAGCCCCGACAACAGGCGCGGGTCGTCGAGGGCCGAGGCGTGCGCGAGGCCGCGGCAGAGGTGCCGGCCGTACTCGGCACCGTCGAGCAGTTGCGCGAGGTAGGCGCCGTGGGCGTCGCGCTGCTCGGGCGTCAGATGCGTGAAGGCGTTTTCGTTCAGCCAGAGCCCGCTGCGGCCGAACGATCCGGCGGTGTGGAGCACATACTCCCGGACCTGCGGGTGGGCCGCGGCGTAATGCTCGGCGACCTCGGACCGCGCGGCGTCCATGTCCAGCGGCGCGGGCTCGACCAACGCCGTGTCCGCGCCGGCGTTGGATGGTTCGTCGGCGTGGAGCGCTGTCGCGGCGGTGAGCACCGCGCACACCGTGAGGAACACCGCCATCGCGTGCGGCACGTCGCAGAGAACGTTGCGGGCAGAGCGTTGCATGGGATCACCTTTCTTGGAGTTTGGGGAGCAAAGAGATGGTCCGTTCGACCGAGGCCGACCCGGGCCGCGATCACGCCTCGATTGTCGCAGACCGTCGGGCCCGGACCACCCCGAAATCGTCGGCCGTGTCAGATGTGGGGCGCAATTCCGAGGAGCGTCTTCGCCGTCTGGTACGCTGGCGTGTCCATGGAGCTTGATGCCGCGCAACGACGGACCTTTTTCGAAGACGGGTACGTGGTCCTGCGCGGCGCGGTCGCGCCGGTGCAGGTGCACAACGCGTTGCGGGCGATCAACCATTCGCTGGGTCACACAGGGTTGCCGCCGGACGAGTTGCCGCGCATGCGGGCCGCGTCGTACTGCGACGAGGTCCGACAGACGCCGCCGCTGACGGATCTGGCGAACCGCTCGCCGGTGTTTCCGCTGCTCGAATCGATGTTGGGTGCGGGCAACCTCGAGCCGATGGACCGGGCGCAGGTCGCGCTGCGTTTCCCGACGTGGGACCAGGCGCCGCCGAGCGACCCGACCAAGCTCGGCGGGCACATGGACGGCGTGGGCACCGGGACCAACGGCATCGCGGTCGGCGACTTCGTCCGCAACTTCACGGTGCTCGCGGTGGTGTACCTGCAGCGCGTCGCCGGGCCGTGGGGCGGGAACTTCACGGTCTGGCCCGGGTCGCACCGGGTGTACGAGGCCTACTTCAAGGACCACCCGCCGGGGCACAGCAGCGACTCGATCCCGCCGGCCGATCAGCTCGGCTTCCCGCACCCGCCCGTGCAGCTCACCGGCGAGCCGGGCGACGTCGTGCTCGCGCACCACCAGATCCACCACGGCGCCGCGCCCAACCACGGGCACGATGTCCGCTACGCCGCGATCTTCCGCGCCAAGCATGTGGACGCGGCGAAAAACGACACCGACACCATGGCCGACATCTGGCGGGAGTTCCCGGGCGTGCGGGCGGCGGTACAGGGCGACTGAATCAACGACGGAACGGCGGGTCGTGTTCCGATAACGGCGCGGCCGTCCTCTCGCTTGGTGGTTGGCGATCCTGCGTCGGGCCGGGCTTACGCCGCCGGTTGCGCTGGCCGATGTATCCCGCATGTCTCAGGCCCGTCGTCGGGTCAACACGCGGGGGCGTGGCGCGTTCAGTCTCGTGGAGCTGGTCATCGTCGTCGTGATCGTCGGGCTGCTCGCCGCGATCGCGATCCCGCGGTTCTCCGCCGCCGGCGAGAACGCCCAGTACCACGCCGCCCAGGCCGCGCTGCGCAACCTGCGCGAAGGCGTCGAGATGCATTTCGCCGAGCAGAACGAATACCCGGTGATCGACCGGGCCTTCTTCGCGAGCAACGCCCTGAACAGCGGGAACCCGTACGCCCCCGAGGGCGCGCCGCTCGTGCAGCAGGGACTGTTCAACGACCGGTACACCGATCCGGGCGCGAAGGTGTTCTTGGACGGCGTCGACATGGCCGGCTGGTGGTACAACCGGGCCAACGGGCACGTCCGCGCCCGCGTGCCGGACCGGGGCAACGCCGCGCGGAACCTGGCGTTCTACAACGGGCTCAACGGCACGGCGGTGCAGGCCCTGGACCGCGTGAACCTGGCGGGCGAGGTCGACCTGGGGCTGTGACCACCGACGCGGCTGGCCGACAGGTGATGCGAAGATGGGGAATGCCGGCGCGATCCCGCGCGTGGGCGGTATGCTGTGGGCCACGGCATCGTTCTCCACCACACGTCTTTCCAAGGGGCCTCCAACATGAAAGCACTGCTCATCACCCTCATCGTCGTCGGCGCCGCGGTCTTCGCCATCGTGAAGCTCGGCGGGGTCATGGACTTCGACCCGGCCGACCAGCTCGCCGAGTTCAAGGCCAAGGCCCAGCCCGGCGCCGACTGGACCGAGCTCGTCGAAAGCAACAAGCCCAGCAACTACCGCAACTACTACACCGACAGCGAGGGGCTGCTCTCGATCTCCAACGAGCTGAAGTACCGCGAAGACACGTTCAAGCGCAACGTGGACGAGGGCAAGTTCAGCGACGGGTTTATGCTGCAGTGGGTCTTCGGGGCCGGCGAGGTGTACGACGTGTACTTCGACGGCGACGGCAAGGTCGAGAGCATCGGCGAGCCGATCACGACGCAGGACCTGCTTGACGGCACGGCGGTGGAGAAGATGAAAGACATGTGACGCGGGGGCGTGGGGGGCGTGTCTGCCCTCGCACGCGGCGAAGAAAGTTCTGTGCATAGCCGCAGCCCAACGGGCTGCGCGCCCGACGGACTCGAGCGCACGGCGCGCACGCCGTTGGCGTGCGGCTAACTGCTTATGGCCTGGTTTGAACGATGGTTCGCGGTCGGGCGCGGCGCGATAGCATCCCCGCATGGACCACGTCGCGCGCTACCTCCCGACCATCAAGGCGCTGGCGGAACAGGCGCTGGACATGGCGGTCGACGCGTCGCCGATCAAGCCGCGGGAGGGGGAGTTCGTTCAATCTCTCAAAGTTGCAATCCCGTGCGCTCGCGCGATGCTCGGACATGCTGGACAAGACATCACCAAACCGCGCGCGGTTCTTGTAGAAGCATTTGAGGAAGGGTCTCCGCGTTTCGCCGACGGGTTTGGTCATTGTCGACTGACTTATCACTTCTTGCTCTTCGATTTGGTGGTCCGGGCGTGGCCACTGGTGCATCCTGAATTCGAAGTTTATCTCCCTTTCGAGTTGCCAAAGTCGGACGGCCAAATTCACCACGACTGGTTGCACGAAATGTGTGATAGGAGATTGATGGCCGCTCTCGTCACCTGGGGTCCGGTGCAAGGTGAGGGGCCACTGCACGCGATGGCTAGTGACGACACGCCCGACACTTGGGTTTATAGAGAGCTCGTCGGCATTCACGGCGCGTTCGGGACGTTTGTCGCTAACAGTTATGACGAACCGGGGGAAATCGCCCGGCGTGCCGCCCGTTACCACCTCCACCACACCCAGCCCGACTACACCACGTACCAGCCCTGGGCGTTGGCGGCGTTTCTGTGGTTTCCCGAGACGGTGAGTTTTGCGGAGCAGCAGTTGCACGACGTGCAGACGCACCTGAGCATCGAGGGGGCGGCCGGGGCGCTGGTGCCGGGGTTGCTGCTGGCGGACGCCTACGCGACGCTGACGGAATTGCTCGAAAAAACATCCAAATAACTGGACAAAAATATCCGATTTAAGTACCATGACGTTCCCGGTTCCGCGTTCGGGCCTGCCCGGCAGGACGGAACCCGGGTTGAAAGGAGCACGACGTGTCCGACACCCTCGACCTGACCCCCTTCGGCCTCAACGTCACCGAGGTGCACCGCAACCTCTCGCCCGCGGCCCTCTACGAGCACGCCATCAAGTACGACCGCAGCGACTACATCGCCGACTCGGGCGCGCTCATCGCCTACTCGGGTGACAAGACCGGCCGCAGCCCCAAGGACAAACGCGTCGTCAAGCACCCCGACTCGGCCGACGACATCTGGTGGGGCCCGATCAATATCCCCGTCGACGAGCGCACCTTCAACATCAACCGCCAGCGGGCGGAGGACTACCTCAACACCTGCGACCGGCTGTACGTCGTGGACGCGTTCGCCGGGGCCGACCCGCGCTACCGGATCAAGGTGCGTGTGATCTGCGAGCGGCCGTACCACGCGCTGTTCATGCGGACGATGCTGATCCGCCCCAGCGAGGAAGAGCTCGCGGCGTTCGGCGAGCCCGAATGGGTGATCTACAACGCCGGGCGTTTCCCCGCCAACCCGCTGACCGCGGGCATGACGTCGCGGACGTCGGTGGACCTGTCGATCGAGCAGAAGTGCTTCGTGATCCTGGGCACCGAGTACGCCGGCGAGATGAAGAAGGGCATCTTCACGGTGATGAACTACCTGATGCCCAAGGCCGGTCACCTCTCGATGCACTGCTCGGCAACGGCGGACCCGAATTCGGGCAGCAGCTCGGTGCTGTTCGGGCTGTCGGGCACGGGCAAGACGACGCTCTCTGCCGACCCGCACCGCGAACTCGTCGGCGACGACGAGCACGTCTGGACCGACGACGGCATCTTCAACATCGAGGGCGGCTGCTACGCCAAGGCGATCAACCTGTCGCGCGAGAACGAGCCGCAGATCTTCGATGCGCTCAAGTTCGGCGCGGTGCTAGAGAACGTCCGCTTCGACAACGGCAGCCACCACGTCGATTTCGCCGACGACTCGATCACGGAGAACACGCGCGGCGCGTACCCGATCGACTATGTGGACAACGCGCGGATCCCGAGCGTGGCCGGGCACCCGACGGACGTGATTTTTCTGACCTGCGACGCGTTCGGCGTGTTGCCGCCGGTGAGCCGGCTGACGCCGGCGCAGGCGATGTACCACTTCATCTCGGGCTACACGGCGAAGGTCGCGGGCACGGAGGTGGGGGTGACCGAGCCGTCGGCGACGTTCAGCCCGTGCTTCGGCGGGCCGTTCCTGGCGTGGCACCCCGGCAAATACGCCGAGCTGCTGGCCGAGAAGATGAGCAAGCACGGCTCGAAGGTCTGGCTGGTCAACACCGGCTGGTCCGGCGGCGGCTACGGCATCGGGTCACGCATCAAACTCAAGCACACCCGCGCGATCATCGACGCGATCCACGACAGCTCGCTCGCGGATGCGCCCACGCAGACCGACCCGGTGTTCGGGTTCGAGGTGGTGACGAAGGTGGCGGGCGTGCCCGACGAGATCCTCGTGCCCCGGCAGACCTGGAGCGAGCCGTCGGCGTTCGACTCGGCGGCGGGCCGGCTGGCGGCGCTGTTCAACGACAACTTCACGAAGTACGCCGGCGGCGTGAGCGACGCGGTCAAATCGGCCGGGCCCAACGCGGCGGCGCAGCCGGTGTGAGGGACGTCCACTTCGAGCAACACGAAGAGGCCCGCGGAGTCACTCCGCGGGCTTCGTTTTGTTGCGAATTGTTCTGCTTCATTGGTCTTGCATCCATCGGGCGAGTCTGGTCGCCGGGATGTGTGTTTCAATCCATCGGCGAGACCCGGTACAGGCCCGAGCCGTGCAGCGGGAGTTCGCGGCTGAATTCGCCTTCAACGGTGCCGAGGTCTTTCTTCTCCCAAAGGTCGCGTACGGCCACCTCACCGGTGATGCCCAGGTCGGCGAGGTCCACGGAGACGGTGCTGGTGTCGGGGATCGTGGCGGCGTCGCCCTTGCCGACCAGCACACCGAACTCGACGGAGCCGCGTTCGGTCAGCACGCCGGTGGCGGTGAACGTGTCGTAGCCGGCGGGCAGGTCGTAGACGACGGTGGAGTTCGCGTGGGTGCCGATGCCCCAGGTGGGTTGGCCCTTGACCATCAGCGGGCGGCCTTCGCAGGTGCGGTCGATGCGGGGTTGGCCCCAGCCCGATGTGGCGTGGCCCCATTCGAGGCTGGTGAGCTTGCGCCGACCCTTGGGTCCGGTGAGAGTCGGCTCCATCCACACCGCGTGGTCGTAGTGGAAGCCGTCCCCGCCGTCGCGGACGAAGAGCACCAGTTGCGTGGCGTCCTTGACCGACACCTCGATCGGCACGGTGCTGCCTTGCCCGGAGATCACCGGGCTGGTGAAGTCGGCGGCGTCGAAGTCGAGGTTGTCGCCCTTGCTCTGGGCGTTGAACAGGGCGACGTACTTGTCGTCGCTGTCGGGGACGTCGGCGGTCCAGACGATCAGGTTGTTTTCGCGGGAGACCTGCCGGTTGTTCGTGCTGTGCTGGTTGACCTCGAGGACTTCGGGGTTGGTCAGCATGGCCAGCGTCTGGTCGTCCATGCGGGTCATGTCCCCGCCGAAGATCAGCGGCGACCGCGCGATGCACCACAGCGACATGAGGGTCTTCTGCTCGTCGGGCGTGAAGTTGGTGGGGCGGTCGAAGTCTACGATGCCCAGCGGGATCATGTCCGCGTCGGGCCAGTTGCCTTCGCGGCGGTACGGGGTCCAGGTGTCGACGCGCTCGAACATCGCGTACAGCAGGCCCCAGCGGTCCCAGAAGTCGTCGGTGATCCGCCAGAGGTTCGCGTGCTCCATGACGTGCGGGCCTGCCTCGATCGGCGTCGCGCCCGGCGACAGACTCAGCACGATCTCGCGACCGGTTTTGTCGATGGCTTTGCGGAGCGCTTCGATCTCGGCCTTCTGCACGTCGTCGTACGGCCGGGCGATGTCGTCGACCTTGATGTAGTCCACGCCCCAGTCCGCGTACATCTGGATGATCGAGTCGTAGTAGGCCTGGGCGCCGTCCTTGGAAATGTCCACGCCGTACATGTCCGGGTTCCAGTGGCAGATCGAATCGGTGTCGGCGACGTCGGCGGCCGTGGCGTCGGTACCGAGCAGCGGCGTGTTTTGGTGCACCGCTTGGCGCGGGATGCCGCGCATGATGTGGATGCCGAAGCGCAGTCCCTTGCTGTGCACGTAGTCCGCCAGCGGCTTGAAGCCCTGGCCGTCGGCGGAGGAGGGGAAGCGCTTTACGGCCGGGATCAGCCGGGAGTATTCGTCCATCTCCAGCGGCGCGCCGGGTCGGTAGACGTGGCCCTGTGCGTTCGGCTCGTACCACTGGATGTCCACGGTGAGCACGTCGTACCCCGCGGGCAGCAGGTGCTCGGCCATGGCGTCGGCCTGCTCGCGCGTCTGCTGCTCGGTGACGGTGGTGCCGAAGATGTCCCAGCTGTTCCAGCCCATGGGCGGGGTGGCCGCGAAGCCGCGGAAGCCGGGGGCGGGTGGGTCGTCGGCCGACGCGGCAGGGGTGGGCGTGGTCATGCCGAGCATTACAGCAAAACCGGTCAGGGCCGTCGTGGCCCACGCCGGCGCGCGGCCGGCGTGGCGGCGTGACGGAGGGCCGACGCGCGGGCTCGAGGGATGCGGTGCGGCCATGCGGGGGAGCTCCGGCGTGTTGAGGGGTGAAGACGCGGGCGCTATCTTGGGAAGAGACACCGACGCAAGAGGCGGCCCGAAGCCCGCCGGACGCACGCCGGTGCGTCAGCCGATGGTCTGCCGGCACCGCCCGCGCGAGAAGTCAACAAGCAGCGCCGTTCGCAGGGTCGGCCGCTCCCCCAGAATACGCGGGCCGCTCGGCCACGCAAGACGCGATTGCGTCCGTTTGAAAGCGCTTTGCGCACCACACCCCGCCGCATTGCGTGAGCAGCACGCCGCGGGCGGACTCACGGCGTGACGCACCGAACCGTCAGCGTCGCCGGCTCCAGCCCCTCGGCCTGCGCTACGAGCACGATCTCGCCGTCCGCGCCGGTGGGCCGGAGGATCGCCAGGCATCGCCCGCGGTACGTCTCGCACTCGGGCACCCGGAAGCTGGCCGGCCGGTCGGGCACGCCGTTGGCCTGGGCGGCGAGTTTGCCCGCGCCTGTGGTGATGAACCGCACGTTGACCTCGGCGTCCCGCACGCGGCGGCCGAGGTCGTCCACCACCTCGACGGTGACGTAGGACAGGTCGTCGCGGTCGGCGTGGATCGTGTCACGGTCGGCGGTGAGCCGCAGCCGCGCGGGTCGGCCGGTCGTGTTCAGCGCGGTGTCGCCGACCACCGTGCCGTCGCTCAGCGCGATCGCCCGCAGCTTGCCGGGCGCGTAGGGCACGTCGAACCTCGCGGTGAGTTTGGTGTCTTCCGACACGGGTTTTTCGTCGATGACCTTGCCGTTGAGTTCGAGCCGGACGCGCTTTGCGCGGGTGTAGACCGCAACTTTCAGGTTATCTCCTTCGCGCCCGGGCCAGTTCCAGCTGCGCTGCTGCCGCGGCCAGGCCCACCAGCTCAGCACTTCGTGCGTCCCTTCCGGGGCGCCTTCGGGTAGCGGCTCGTGCACCGCCATCTCGATCGCGCTGTTCCGCCAGACCACGTCGCGGTAGTACGACGGCGGCTTCTTGAACCCGCACAGGTCCAGGTCGCCCGATCCCGCGTGGGTCCAGGGCCAGGGCATGAAGAACGGGTTGGGCTCGGTGCTCAGCACGCTGTGCGCCAGGCCCGCCTCGCCGAGGTAGTCCATCGCGGTCCAGACGAAGTCGCCGATGACGTACGGGTTTTTCTCGACGAGTGACCACTCCTTGAACGCGTCGAGGGGAAAGGTCTCGGCCCCGTACATCACGCGATCGGGGTGGCGGGCGTGGTCGGGCTCGTATTTGTCGGAGAGATAGTTGTAGCCGGCGACGTCGAGGTGCTTAAACGCCGGGTCGGAGCGCTCGTCCCAATGCTTGATGACCTCGCCCCAGTCGGTGCAGATGGCCTGGGTGACCGGGCGGGTTGTGTCGTGTTCATGCACGGCTTCACGCAGGCGTCGCCCGGTCGCGGGGTCGCGGAACTGTTCGGGGATCTCATTGCCAACCGACCACATGATGACCGACGGGTGGTTGCGGTCACGGCGGACCATGGCGGCGATGTCGTGCTCGCACCAATCCTCAAAGAACCGCTGATACCCCTCGTGTCGGTTTTCTTTCGGCTCTCTCCAGCCATCGAAGGCCTCGTTGATCACGAGGACGCCGAGCCGGTCGCACGCGTTGAGGAACTCGGTGGAAGGCGGGTTGTGGGCGCAGCGTACGGCGTTGAAGCCGTTGGCCTTGAGCAGTTCGACGCGGCGCTCTTCCGCGCGGTCGATTGCGGCGGCGCCGAGCGGGCCGTTGTCGTGGTGGACGTTACCGCCCTTGAGCAGCAGTGTTTCACCGTTGAGCCGGAAGCCGTGCTCGGCGTCGAAGGCGATCGTGCGGACGCCAAACGGCACAGTGACGGAATCGATGGTTTCACCGGCCACGACGACCGCGACCTCGGCGGTGTAGAGCGTCGGCGAATCCGGTGACCACCGCGCGGGCCGGTCGATGACGGCGGACAGTTCGACCGTCGTGTCGCTCGCCGCCGGGAGTTTCGCCTGGGCCGACGTTTCCGCCACCTCGTGGCCCGACGCGTCTTTCACCGATACCCGCACCGTGGCGTCTCGCGGGGTCGCGGTCGTGTTGCGGACCTCGACGGCGAGGTGGGTGGCGGCCGACGCTTCGGACACTTCGGGCGTGGTGACGAAGACGCCCCACGTCGGGATGTGGATCGGGTCGGTGGTCGTCAGCCAGACGGACCGGTAGATGCCCGAGCCGGAGTACCACCGGCTGTTGCGGCCGTGGTTGCGGACCTTCACCGCGAGGACGTTGGTCTCGCCGGGCGGGTGGAGGTGGTCGGTGAGGTCGAAGCCGAACGCTGTGTAGCCGTGCGGGTGCTCGCCGAGGCGGTGGCCATTGATCCAGACCTCGGCGTTCATGTAGACGCCGTCGAAGCGAACGGCCACGCGTTTGCCTGGCGCTTCCGTCTCAAAGCTTCGCCGGTACCAGCCGGTGCCTCCGACGGTGTGCCCGGTGAAGTGCCCGCCCTGGCTGGCCGCGGGTTCGAACGGGCCGACGCGTGGGTCGGAGAGTTCAGGCGACGACGGATCGGCGGGCCGGTCTTCGATGCTCCAATCGTGCGGGAGGTCGAGCTGTCGCCATGCCGTGTCGTCGAGGTCGATGTGCGGTGCGTCCGTGACGTCGCCGAGGTGGAAGCGCCAGCCGTCGTTGAACGAGCGGTCGCGCGGCGCGGCCGAAGCGGGAAGCGTGCCAACGATCATCACGGCCGCCATCGTGGCGATCAGTGCCCGGCCGGTCAATAGCGCGGCAACGCCGTGCAACACCCACGGAGATCGGCGGGGTGGATTCGGCATCATCGGCCCGAAGTATCCGCCGTGTAGCGCGTCATGTTGCGGGGGTCTTCCCAGACCTCGACGGAAGTGACCCACGCCCGGCCGCGCTCGTGTTGCTTGAGGAGTCCGTTGAACGTCTCGAAAAGCACCTCGGCCAGGCCTTCACAGCTCGGTTGATCGACCCAGAAGACTTTGAACAACCCCGGTTCGGCGTCGATGAGTTTCTTTGCCGCGGCGTCATCGTTGGCGAGCATGATGCCGTGGTCGAGGTGTTCGTCGATCCAGGTCTGCAGGTAGCCGAGCTTGCCGAAGTCGACGACGAAGCCGTGCTCGTTGAGCTGTTCGCAGGCGAAGGTGACGCGAATCGACCACGAGTGCCCGTGGATGAACCGGCAGGGCCCGGGGTGCGCGTGCTGCCGGTGCGCGAGGGGGATGTCGGCGAAGGTTTTGGAACAGGTGATCATAGAGCATTGCCGATTTCAGATTGCTGAATTCAGATTTGAAAGCATATCGGAGGAGATCTCAACGGCATCACATCTGCAATTTGAAATCTGCCATCTGAATTGCTTTAAGGGATGCCCATCAGCTTGTGCGTCTGCAAAGACAGTCGCCACTTGGGATGAGTTTTGCAGTACGCGATGGTTTTTTCGGTGTTGGCCGCGGCGTTTGGGCCGTCCATGGGTTGGAGGTAGAAGTGGGTGAAGTCGAGGTGTTCGACGTGCTCGGGTTTCAGGTCGTCTTGGGGGTAGACGAGTTTGAGTTCGTCGCCGGTGGTGAGGTGCAGTGGTGCGTTGGCTTTGGGCGAGACCGTGACCCAATCGACCCCCGGACGTTCGGGCGTGGGGTCGGGAAGCGGTTTTGTGCCGTTGGTTTCGACGGCGACGGTGAAGCCGTGGGCATGAAGCGCGTCGAGCAGAGGGGCGTCGAGTTGGAGGAGCGGTTCACCGCCGGTGCAGACGGTGAAGCGGGTGTCAGTGTCGGTGTCCGGCCAAGCGTGCGCCACCGCTTCGGCGAGCTTGTCGGCGGTGGCGAATTGGCCGCCGCCGGGGCCGTCGGTGCCGACGAAGTCGGTGTCGCAGAACTGGCAGATTGCGGAGGCCCGGTCTTTTTCACGGCCGGACCAGAGGTTGCAGCCGGCGAAGCGCAGGAACACCGCGGGCCGGCCCGTGTGGGCGCCTTCGCCCTGGAGCGTGTAGTAGATTTCCTTGACCCGGTAGGGCATCGGGCGAGTTTAGTCGCCGGTGAGGTTGAGGCGTGAGGCGGGGATGGAATGAGACACGGGCTGCGACGCGTGGCGTCGTAGCTAAGGCGTGGTGCGGAGGGTGGGGCGGGTCACGCCGCGGTGGGGGTGAAGTGGCCGGAGTCGTCGGGCTGGGGGGAGCGTTCGACAACGATCCAGCGCTCGTCCTTGCAGCGCGGGCAGAAGGCGGTGACGAACGACCAGCCCTGCGGGCGGAACCACGAGCGTTCGCGGGTCCGGCGGGAGTGCCCGCACGCGGCGCAGCGGGCCTCGAAGGGCTTGTCCCGCGGGTCGGTCGGTTTGGGCGTGGCGGTGGTCATCGCGGTTCCCCGGGGGTTTCGGCTGGGTCAGTTAGCGATCTTGAGTTTGCGTTTGCGGCGTTGCTCGGCCATTTCCAGCAGGACCCGTTGGGTGATGGTGCAGTGCCGGACGACTTCGCCCAATTCGGCGATGAGCTTGAGCGTGTCCTCGGCGGGGGGCGGGCTGCCGTCCTGGCAACAGGTCGCGCGGACCTGGGCGAGGGACTCGGCGGCGTGGCGGACGGTGCGGATCGAGGCGTCCAGGGCGTCCCGGGCGTCGATTTCGCCGTCGTCGTTGAGGTCCAGGTTCAGTTCGAGGTGGTCCACGTTCCAGTCGGTGCCGGCAATAATCACGGTCAGCAGCGCCTCCTGCGCACGGTGGTCGGGCAGGTGCCTGACCAGAAGTCGGATCGAGTCGAAGTCGGGCTGGCTCTGCCCGGCGATCCAGCGGTAGACGGTCGAGGTGGACACGCCGGCCAGTTCGCCCATCTCACGGGCGGTGGACTGCTTGCGGTCGATGATCTGCTGGAGGGTCCGGGCGAGCATGATGGTTCCTCACCGGGGGTAACGCCCCGTCGGCGGGGCCGATTGCAGCTCGGTGCTGCGTGGGCGTCGGCCCCATGGGATAGACGAAAAATATCCGGGTTGGTTCTGCCAGAGCTGCGAAATCCCTCGTCGAACTCCCAAAGGTGTGCGAACCCGCGGCGTCGTGTAGGGGTATACCCCGGGAAGGGGCCGTAATCACCCTGTGGCCGGTGATGTGTTACGCTGGCCGGTTCCCCGGCGTTACTCGCCGAGCCCATCCCTTGGAGGTTTCGTAATGTCCGCACTGTTCTCTCGATGGTCGTTTGCGGCCCTGCTGACCCTGGCGGCGACGCTGGGGCTGACCGGCTGCGTCAAGTTCAAGCAGGTCCTCACCGTCAACCCCAACGGCTCGGGCAAGATGGAGCTCAACGTCGCGATCAGCGAGCAGATGCTCGCGATGGCCGGCCCCGACCAGGACCCGTTCGAGGACTTCACCATCGAGGAGATGATCGACGAGGAGGAGAACGGCTTCGTCGCGTTCTCCGAGCCGGAGGTCGGCCAGGAGAACGGCTACAAGACCATGAAGGTCACGGGGTACTTCGAGGACATCAATCAGGTCGTGTTCGAGAACGGCGACAACGACGACGCCGGCGGCGACGCAGATCAGGCCCAGGCCACGACGTACGTCTTCGCGGACGGCACGCTGACGGTGAGTAAACCGATGCTGGCGCAGATGACCGCGGACATGGACACCGAGGAGATGACCGACCCGCAGATGATGCCGATGATCGCGCCGATGCTTCAGGGCATGGAGATCAAGGAAGAGATCCACGTGCCCGGCGCCGTGCAGGAGGCGGGGCTGATGACCGCCGACGGCAACAAAGCGGAGCTCACGATCGACGCACAGATGATCCTCGGCGGCCAGACCGAGTTGATCGAGCAGTTGCAGGGGACCGAGGAGATCACGGTGACGTTTACGCCCGACGGGAGTTGGGCGGCCGGCAGCGAGGCGGCGTGGAACGCCGAGTTGGCGGCGGCGAAGGCCCAGTGGGAAGCCCTCAAGGAGCAGGCCGCCGCGGGCACGCCCTGAGCGGGACGACCTTGAGCACATCATCGGACCAGATCGAACCGGTGCGGCTGGGCATCGCGGGTTTGGGCGGGTACGCCGGCGCGATCCGTACGGTCGTGACCGAGCACGGCCCGCGGAGCCACCCGCAGATCAAGCTGGCCGCGGCCTGCGACCCCGACCGCGCGACGCACACGTCGCTGATCGCCGACCTCCGCGACGCGGGCGTGTCGGTGTACGACGACTTCCACACGATGCTCGAGCACGACGGGCTCGACGCCGTCTGGCTCCCGGTGCCCATCGAGTTGCACCGCCCGTTCGCCGAGGCGGCGCTGGCGGCGGGCAAGGCGGTGATGGTCGAAAAGCCCGTGGCAGCGACGGTGGACGATCTGCTGGCGATGCAGGCCGCCGAACGCAAGGCCGGGCTGCCTGTGGCGGTGGGGTTCCAGGACGTCTACGACGCGACGACGCTGCCGGCCAAGCAGGCGCTGCTGGACGGCCGGATCGGCACGGTGCAGTCGGCGAGCGTGTGGTGCTGCTGGCCGCGGGACACGGTGTACTTCAGCCGCAACTCCTGGGCGGGCCGGGTGCGTCGGCCGGCGCGGCGGGGGTCGGACGGCGGCGCGCCGGGGCCGTGGATCCTCGACAGCCCGATCAACAACGCGATGGCCCACTTCGTGAACATCACGCTGTTCCTGCTCGGGCCCGACCTGGCCAGCGGCGCGCAGCTCACGGCCCTGCGCGGAGAGCTCTACCGCGCCGCCGACATCGAGAACTACGACACCGTCTCGGCCCGCGCCACCCTCGACCGCGGCATCGACTTCAGCATCCTCATGACCCACGCCTGCGCCCAGCAGCACCAGCCGGTGATCCGCATCGTCGGCGACCAGGGCGTGCTGGTCCACACGGTCGACGATGTGCAGATCACCAGCAACGGGACCACCGAGACGCTCCAACGCGATGGCTCGATGCGGGCCCGCATGGTGGAGCGCTTCGCCAAAGCCGTGCGCGGCGTGGAAGACGGCGACACCGCGATCGCCACGCTCGAGACGTCGCTGGCCCACGCCCGGCTGGTCAGCGCGTTGTCGCAGCACTTCCCCGTGGTCGCGGTGCCCAACGCCGACGTCCGCCGGGTCGAGTCACGCAGCGGCGGCGCGATCGCGGCGATCCCGGGGATCGAGGAGGCCTTCGACCAGGCCGGGCCCGCCGGTCAGATGCTGCACGAGACCGGGCGGTTCGGATTTACGTCGCCCAGCGAGACCGTGGACCTGACCGATTACAATGCCTTCGAAGGCGTCCACCCCGGGACGCTGCCGCAGGGCGTGTAGGCCCGCGGAACCCGCCGCCAACCCCTTTTGATCCCCGTTTGAGTGGGTCGGAGCGCCGGGGCGGCCGAGCCGATAGACGGCAAAGCATCTCATGACGCGATCGTTCGTCATCCTGGGCCTCGCGGCCGCGGTGCTCGTCGTGGCCACGGCGTGTACGTATGAGCGGGTGGTCCGTGACGACTGGGCCCAGTTTGCCGAGGCGGTCGAGGCCGGCGGCGGCAACGTGACCTGGGGCGGGGAGCGTGAGCGCGGCGGCGCGGCCGAAGCGATTTTGCGTCGCCGGCGGGGGGATTCGTACAGCGTGTTCATCTCGTCGCACGAGGGCGAGGGGCGGATGACCGCGGCGTTCCGCGAGGCGCACTGGCTGCAGAGCGAGGCCGCCGTGCCGGACGTGTGGTTCGCGGATGCGGAGGGCGTGGCGGCGGTCTACGCCGGGCGTTTCAGCCGGGAAGACGACCCGCGCGGCCGGCAGTTGTTGTCGCGGGTGCAGAAGGTGCAGCGCGGCGAGGAGACGCCCTTCGCCGACGCGAAGATCGTCGCGCTCCAGAAGCGCGAGGACGGCCCGACCAGCCCGCTGGACCTACGGACCTACGCGGGTCAGTTCGAGTTCACGCTGCAGGTCGGCACGTTCACCGCCGAGTTCGCCGGCGACCGCCGCGCCGCCGCCGAGCAGTGGGCCCGTGACCTGCGCGAACAGCACGAAGGCCTCGATGCGTTCTACTACCACGGCCCGCACCGCTCGATGGTGACCATCGGGCTGTTCAGCGAGAACGACCGCATCTGGGTCGCCACCCCCACCGGCGCCCGCGCCCGTGGCTACGGCCCACGGATCAACGAGGTGCAGGCGCTGTTCCCGCACAACATTGTGAACGGCATGACCGTCGTCGAGAAGTCGACCAACGGCGGCGAAACGCTCGGTGAGCAGGAGTCGGTCCTGGTCCGCATCCCGCGCTGAGTGCACGAGGTGTGTGTTCGTCAGGGGTTCTTGACCAGGAGCGCATTGTGAGATGAATGCCTTTTAGCTGCGACGCAGCGCGTCGCTGTTTTATTGTCAATCATCGGTGACACCTGCGACGCGGTGCGTCGCAGCTAAGAGACATAAAGGATGTAAATGCTTTAGCCGCAAGCGAACGGCATGCGCGTCCGCATGTCTTTTCAGTTTGACGCGTCAGGGCCTGCGGTTGCGGGTTGCGCCGGGGTCAGTTCGAGGATAACCCGGACCTGCCCGATGGCCGGCGGCGCGGTGGTGTTGGTGAACCAGTAGCCGGCGGTCCACTGGGCCGGGACGCCCGCGCCGCGCCCCAGCGCGGGGCCCATGGGGTTTTCAGCGACACCGTCGGTGGTGTCGTCCCCAAAGATGTTCCGCGCGACATCCCGCACGGACGATGGCTCCTCCACGCCGAGCGGGGCGTTGGGCACGGCGATCGCGCGGCCGCCAAATCCCTGGGCGAGACGCCGCTGGGCTTCGCCTTCGGACTGGAAGAACGATTCGCGGGCCATGGTTTCATTGGTGGACGAAAACGCGCGGTCCCGGGATCGTTCACCCAAAGCGTCTTGCAGGGATTCTTCGGCAACGAGGTCGGCGATGTCGGCATCGGCCCGGCCGTCTCCGAAGCGCAAGAGCGGGGTTTCGGCCGGCGGGGATTGATCGGCGGCGATCTCGGCGTCTTCGGCGTCGGCGGTGACCACGGAAGCGCCACGCTTGAGCCGCATCGCGTCGTCCAACGACGACGCGGGCGTGTTCGCTTCGGCGGTGCGGGGTTGCCGTCGGGGCGACGGATCGGCGTGGGGGAGGCGGGGGTTGAATTCGACCGCGTTACGGCCGCGCGTGACCAGGACCTGCCCCCGAGGTTCCGGCACGGCCCGGGCGGCGGGGACCTGGGCCATCAGGTCGTCGAACTTGTCGGAGGGGACGAGCACGTCGAGCTGCTGCGCGCGGATCGGCTGCTCGCCGGACCCCGAGGCCTTGGCGGCGACGGGATCCAACTTGGCCCCGAGAACAACGGGTTCGGTCTGGCCGTTCTCATCCGCGAGCGCAGCGCCGAGCCGGTGCGACTCAACCTCTGCTTCTTCGGCGAACGCAACGGTGTTGAGGACGGTGCCGCCGTTGCTGACGACCCACGCGGCGAGTTGTCGCTGCGAGTACACCGGGCGTTCGGCGGCGACGGTGTAGTAGTTGACCGGTGGGGCGGCGGGGGTGTAGGTCGGCGGGCCCGCGACGTTGCCGGCCAGGTGCGTGGTGTTGACGAACGGGTCGGGTTCGCGGGTCCGGGTATCGAGGCCGTAGATCGCCAGCGATTCGGACATCGCCGGCGACGCGGCGTCGGCGGTGGCACCGTCGGTGGCGGCGTCTTCCGCGTATCCCAACCGGGAGTCTTCCACGCCGGGTGGGGGCGTGGTGCCGACGATCCCTCGGGCGTTCGTTCTTCCCGCGGCCGCGAGGTCGAAGCGTTCCGCCGGCCGGTCGGCCGGTGGCGAAAACCCGCCGGCCAGTCGTTTGTCGGAATGCGAATCGGCGAAGAGGGTTGATGCGTCGGATTTGGAAAGTTCGGGCGACAGGATTTCATCGGTGGACACATCGCCATCGCTTTCCAGCGCGGCCAGACGGTCCACCATGGCCAGCGTGGCGTCGTCGGCGGTGGGCTGGGATTTCACGTTGTCGCCGAGCGAATCGAAGTCGGTAAGGTCGTCACGTTCCGCGAGGTCCGCGTCCCAGCCGGGCGCGTCGGGGTCGGTCGCGGCGAGTTGCTCGGCGCGGTCGTCCAGCGGGGTGTCGGTGAGGGTCATGACGACGACGGCGCCGGTGAGCGCGAGCGCGGCGGCGACGCTGCCGTAGGTGAGCCACCGCAGGAGCGTGTACTGCCTCTCGGGTGTTCCGATTGTGCCGGCCACAATGGGTTCGGGGCCGGGCGTGTCGCCGAGCAGGAGGTCGCGTTCCATCACGGCGATGGCGGCGTCGGCGGGCGAGGTGGCGGGTTCATCGCGCGGCAGGGCCCTCAGCGCGACACGGTCCTGGGCGAGCTGCTCGACCAGGTCGCGCAGTGCGGTGTCGTTCTCGAAGCGGGCTTCGAAGTCGGCGCGTTGCTGTTCGTCGAGTTCGTCTTCGACGTAGGCGAGGATCAGGTTGGGGTCGTAGCGGTCGTCCATGGTCGGGCCGGCGGGTTGGCCGGCGGGTGGGGTGCCGATTCGGGGGTGAAAGTCGGCGGGGTTGGGGATCGGATGTGTGTTCTCGTCCTCGTTTGGCTATCGGACATCAGGCGGTGGCGTCGAAACTCGGGGCCGGGTCGTTCTGGTCGGGTCGCAGGGCTTCACGTAAAAGTAAACGGGCGCGGAAGAGCCGGCTTTTCACGGTGCCCAGGGGCAGTTCGAGGGTCTCGGCGATCTGCTGGTAGTCCATGCCGTCGAAGTCGCGCAGCACGAGCACGACGCGGAAGGTTTCTTCGAGCCCGGCGACGGCGTCGCGCAGCCGGGCGTGGGTTTCCTGCTCTTGGACGCGTTGGAACGGAGCGGGTTCCCGGTGTTGTTCCAGGCGGTCGGCGTAATCGGGGGCGTGGTCGAAGTCGGCGGCGCTGTGCCCGTTGCGGTGCAGGCTCAGCGCGGGCCGGCGTTTCTGTTTGCGTAGCAGCGAGATCGCCTGGTTGACGGCGATGCGCGTGATCCAGGTGGTGAACTGGGCGTCGCCGCGGAACTTGTCGAGGTTCTGCACGATCTTGATGAGGGCGTCCTGCGTGGCGTCCTGGGCGTCGTCGTGGTTGCGGACGACGCCGAGCACGACGTGGTACAGCCGGGTTTCGTGCCGCCGGAGCAGTTGGCTGAGCGCGCCGCGGTCCCCGGCCTGGGCGTCGGCGACGAGGTCGGCGTCGCTGGCCGTGTCGCGCTGGGAGGTGCTGGGCATGGCGTCGGCCTTGACGGGCGGGCGGCGTGGGGCGCTATCGTGGCCCCGGGGCGGCGTGGAAACTGCACGGCCGGCGTGTCCGTACGCCGGCGGGCCCGGGCGGGCCCCCGCTCCGCCGACCACTACTATGGGCGTCGCGGCGCGGGCGGTCAAACGTTCAGACCGCCGGTGGCGTCCGTGCGACGTCTTTGCGTCCAGCCCCCCTGGTACGCCGGTCACGGCCGGCGGGATCGCCCGATCGGAGCCGACCGACTTGGATTCGCCGAACACCTACGTTTCCCCCCTGGCCAGCCGCAACGCCTCCCCGGAAATGCAGGCGATCTGGTCGCCCCAGCGGAAGTTCTCGACGTGGCGTCGGCTGTGGCTCGCGCTGGCCGAGGCGCAGCAGGAACTCGGGCTGGACATCACCGACGCCCAACTCGCGGAGTTGCGGGACCACCTGGACGACATCGACTTTGATGCCGCGGCCGGCTACGAGAAGAAGCTCCGGCACGACGTGATGGCGCACATCCACGCGTGGGGCGACCAGGCCCTGACCGCCCGGCCGATCATCCACCTGGGCGCGACCTCGCAGTTCGTCGTGTGCAACACCGAGCTGATCCTGATCCGTGATGCGCTCACGCTGGTCGCGCAGAAGACCGCCGCGGCGATCGACCGCCTGGGGCAATTCGCGGACGAGTTCCGGGCGTTGCCGACCTTGGGGTTCACGCACTACCAGCCGGCGCAACCAACGACAGTGGGCAAACGCGCGGCGCTGTGGGCCAACGACCTGGCGATGGCGCTGGAAGAGATCGAGCATCGTCTAGACGTGCTGGGCTTCCGCGGCGTCAAAGGCACGACCGGCACGCAGGCATCGTTCCTCGCGCTCTTCGGCACCCCCGGAAGTTCGGAGACGACCGCTGAGGCACACGAAAAAGTCGAAAAGCTTGACGCGCTCGTCACCGAAAAGGTGGGCTGGCCAAAAGACAAACGTTTCGTCGTCACCGGGCAGACGTACCCAAGGCTGACCGACGCGCTTCTTGCCGCGTCGCTGGCGTCGGTGGCGGCGGCGGCGCAGAAGTTCGCGACGGACGTGCGCCTGCTCGCCAACCGAAAGGAGCTCGAAGAACCGTTCGAGAAAAACCAGATCGGCAGCTCGGCCATGGCGTACAAGCGCAACCCGATGCGCTGCGAGCGGATCTGCGGGCTGTCGCGGTTCGTGATCGGGATGGTGCAGACCCCGTTCGTCACTGCAGCCGAGCAGTGGATGGAGCGCACGCTGGACGATTCGAGTTGCCGGCGGTTGACGCTGCCCGAGCCGTTCCTTGCGCTCGACGGGGTGTTGGACTTACTGGTGAACGTGACGTCGGGCCTGGTCGTGTACCCCGAAACGATCCGGCGGAACCTCGCGTCCGAGCTCCCGTTCATGGCCAGCGAAAACCTGCTCATGGCCGCCGTGCAGAAGGGCGGCGACCGGCAGGAATTGCACGAAGTCATCCGCGTCCACAGCCAGGCCGCGGCCCAGCGCGTCAAGCAGGAAGGCGCGGACAACGACCTGCTCGAACGCTTGAAAAGCGAGCCGGCGTTCGCGGGGTTGGACCTGGGCGCGATCCTGGACCCGTCGAAGTTCGTCGGCCGGGCCCCGCAACAGGTGGACGAATTCATCACGCGCGTCGTTGAGCCGATCCGGCGGCGCTACGCCGACACGCTGGCGCACGATCCGACGCTGAAGGTTTGAGTTTCGTGGCGCTGCCTTCTGCCTTCCGAGCGACTTGGTTGTGCAAATGGAACTGCTGGCACTGCTCGTGTGGTTTGTGTTGGTCCCGATGGTCGGGGCGGGAGTCATGCTGTTCGTTCTGGGGTTCAAGGGTTTGGTGGCGTGGTCGGCGCCGTACTGCGTGTCCTGTCGCTACGACCTGCGTGCGCGGGTGCCTGAGGAAACGCCGGCCTGTCCGGAGTGCGGTGCCGATCTGACGCGCGACGGCGCGGTGGGTTTTGTGCAGCGCGGCGCACGCAAAGGCATGGTGTTCGGCGGACTGGCCATGGCGTTGATTCCGCTGGTCGTCATCGTCGTGTTCGCCGCCGTGGCCACGACACACCAGCCGGGGCCGGTTACGGTCACCTATGTGCGGTATCAGACGCAACCGGTGGTCCGGGTGTTTGATCCGTCGGCGTTTGAAGACCCGGCCTTCTGGAATGATCTGCACACGGAGGTGCTGACCGGTGGCTTGACGAACACGCAGGCAGACGGCGTGTTGGCTGAGATGTCGAAGCACATGGCCGGCAAACGGCCCTACGGGTGGGGCAGGCCTTTGACCGAGCAGAGCGCCTTTCTCGCTTCGGCCCGGCAGGCAAACCTTCTCGGTGACGGAGCGCTGGTCGGACTCGCCGACGCGTATTTCGGGGCCAGCACGATGCTGCCGTCGCCGCGTATCCGTGAGGGCCTGGTGACGGGCGAGGTCCGGGTGAATTTGGGTGCCGCCGTCGAGCCGGCGCACCTCAGCGATTTGCCGATCGTTCGACTTTGCGCGATTAAGAGCGTTCGCATCGGCGGCCGGTTGGTGCCTTTTTGGGTCAAGGATGTCGATAAGACCGGCCCGTTGTTGACCCTCGAACTCGGTGAACTGACCGCGGGTCGGCACGCGGTCGAAGTTGAAGCCGAGTTGGGCTTTGTGCGGTCTGGTGAGGTCGATGCCGCCAGTCTTCCGCTTACGGACCCGGCCGAATGGCCGGCCACGTTGCAGACCCGCAAGGTGACGCTGACCAACACGATGACCGTGGTCGGCCACGACGAACCGTTTGTGCGTCTCGCCACAGGAAACCTCGTCGATCCCGGCGTCTACGGGCTGAGGGTGCGACGGTTGTCGGTCCACCCGGAGAACGGCCGCAAGTTGCTGGGCGTGGAATTCGAGCTTCAGCCGGGCTACCGCGGGCCCGTCAGCTTTGATGTCGCCATCGAACTCGGCGGCGAGCAGCATGACCTTGGCCCGCTGTACGTCTACCCCGACGGCCCCGACACCCGGGCCAGCGCCCTGACCTACGGCATGACGCTCGACGCCCTCGACGCGGGGATCACGACGGCCGACGTCGTGCTGACCCCCAATCCCGCCCACGTCGATGGCTTCGAGGGCGTGACGCGCGTCTGGGGCGAAGTGGTGCGATACGAGTTCCTGCCTCTGAGTCGCGACGACGACCCCATAGACAGTCGGCAAAATCCTTGAGGACGGTGGAACAATCCTGCAGCGTGGTGCCTGGCTACGATGCGTCGATGCGCGTCACGGCCGACCGATTGGAGGTCATCGATCTGTGCCGGCTGGCGTACGGCCCGGCCTTGGCGTTCCAGCGGGAGCGCAACCTCGCGGTGTCGCGCGGCGAAGCGCCCGAAGCGCTGTTGCTGGTCGAGCACGAACCCGTCATCACCGTCACCCACCGCAAAGGCGCGGCCGACCACGTGCTGACGCCCCCGGAAGAACTGCAACAACTCGGCATCGCGTTGCACGAAACCGACCGCGGCGGCGACGTCACCTACCACGGGCCCGGGCAGCTCGTGGTGTACCCGATCCTGCGCCTCGACCGCCACCACTTCGACGGCCAACGCCTGAACCTCGCGCGATACATGCGGATGTTGGAACACGTCATCATCGAGACGCTCGGCGGGTTTGGAGTCGAGGGTATGCGCGAGCCGGGGGCGACGGGGGTGTGGGTTGGTGCTGGGGTTCGGGGCCTGGGGTCTGGGGTTGGGGGCGAAAGGCCCGAAATGAAGCAAAGGTCTTCGCCCGAAACTGCTGCAGGTTCGACGCGAGCATGTGAGAAGCGAAAGGCTGATTCCCTCGACCCCAAGCCCAAGCCCAAGCCCCAGACCCCAGACCCCAAAGCGAAGCTCGCCGCGCTGGGCGTCCGCGTCCGCAAGCACACCACCATGCACGGCCTCGCGCTCAACGTCACCACCGACCTGTCGCACTTCCGAACCATCGACCCGTGCGGGCTAGGTAGACGCCCGGTGACGTCGCTTCAGGCGTTGCTGGGCGAGGCGTGCCCGTCGATGGACGCGGTCAAGGCGGCGCTGGTGCGGCAGTTTGATCTCGCTTTGTTCCCGAGCGATTGAACCACGTCAAAACCGGCATCAAGAGCAGCGCGATCAACACGCCCCATTCAGTCCACAGCACCCACAGCGGCACGCTGCCGTCGGGAGGATGATGCACGGAGAGGTACGTCCACCCGATCGCGAAACTCAGCCAGACCCACGGGGTGCCCAGGGCCGGGCGCTGGTGCGCGACGTCGCGCGTCCACACGGCCGGCACCAGCCACAGCGCCCACGCGACCGACCACGGGAACACGTTCGCGTTGGCGAGCGCGTACCCGCCGAAGATCGCCAGCAGGATGGTTGCGAGTTTTCGCGCATCGCCGGGCCGGACGCACCACCACGCCAGCACCCACAGCAGGTAGAGCCCGAGCAAACCGCGCGCGACGATGCGGTATGCGTTGCCCGTCCAGTTCGACACGACGGCGACGAGCGTCTGGAACGGCCCGTGGTTGAACTCGAACACGCCCGCGTAAAGCCCAAGTGATTCAGTCACATTTGTCAGCGCCGACGGCCGCAGCATCGGCCAGCCGAGCAATAGTCCCGCGATCAGGCACGCCACCCCGGCGCGCAACCCGCGCTTCATACCGACGTGCCGCCACAGCGGCACGACCGCGAGGATCGGGAACAGCTTCACCCACACCGCGACCGCCAGAAGTCCGCCCGCCAACGCGTCGCGCCGCCGCGCCACCGCCCACAGGCACCCGGCCAGCGGCGCCACCAGCAGCGCCTCGCTGTGCCCGGTGCCGACCAACTCGACCACGGCGATGGGGTTCCACGCGTAGAGGATCGCCCACCGCCGGTCGACGCGGATCGCGCCCAACCAACCGACGATGCACAGCACCGCGGCGCTGTCCACCAACGCAAAGATCGCCCGCAGCGCGAGCAGCGCACGATCCACGTCGCCGCCGCCCAGCCACCACGAAACCGCGAACACGCTCTGGCTCACCGGCGGGTACACGGTGTGGTACTCCGGGCTGTTCATGCCCGGCAGCAGCATGTCGTCGTGCAGTTCCGCCAGCGCGGCGTCGGTCGGGACGTGGGCGTACGGATCGAAGCCGTTCACCGTGAGCCGGCCGTCCCAGAGGTACCGCATCCAGTCTTCCGACAGCGACGGCTCCATCCCCAGCGACAGCACCCGCGCCCCGACCGCCACCGCCATGATCACCCACAACGCCCAAGGCACATCCACGCGCCGCACCGCCCAAACCGCGCCCGCCAGCAACGCGAACCACACGGTCCAGGCCGACACGAACGACCACACGACCGCGCGGTCCGCCCGCAGGTCGCCGAGCGTGTTCAGCCACGCCATGCACAACAAGACCCCCAGCCCGCACCCCGGCAGGAGGACCGCCGCTGCGCGGTGAGACGCGTTCCGCATCGTTGCAGCGTAACAACGGGCCGTTGCGGCTACGATGGGCCGATGCTCGAAGTCCCCCCGCGTCGCTTGCACGGCCCCGGCCCCTCGCCGGTCCACCCCAACGTCCTCCAAGCCCTCGGCCAGCCCTGCATCGGTCACATGGACCCCGCGTTCATGGAGATCATGGACGGCGTCCGCTCGATGCTGCAGAAGGTCTTCAAGACCGACAACGCCATGACCCTCGCGTGTTCCGGCACCGGGTCCGCCGGCGCCGAGATGCTCATGGACAACCTCGTCGAGCCCGGCGACTGCTGCCTGATCGGGGTCAACGGCGTGTTCGGCGGCCGGCTCGCGGACAAGGCCGGCCGCGCGGGCGGGACCGTGCACACCATGGAGATCGCCTGGGGCGACGTGTTCGATCTGGACTCGGTCAAGCAGCGCGTGGCCGACCTAAAGCCCAAGCTCGTCGCGCTCGTTCACGCCGAGACGTCCACCGGGGCGCACCAGCCGTTCGAGGGCCTGGCCGACGAGGTGCACAAGCACGGCGGGCTGCTGGTGATGGACTGCGTGACCTCGCTCGCCGGGGTGCCGGTGGAGATCGACGCGTGGGGCGTCGACGCCGCGTACTCCGGCACGCAGAAGTGTTTGAGTTGCCCGCCCGGTTTGTCGCCGGTCACGCTCAACGACCGCGCGATGCAGAAAGTGAAAAAACGCAAGACCAAGTGCAACTCGTGGTACCTCGATCTGTCCCTGGTCGGCAACTACTGGGACGGCGACCGCGCCTACCACCACACCGCCCCGGTGAACATGAACTACGGCCTGCACGAGGCGCTGCGGCTGATCCTCGAAGAAGGCTTGGAGGCGCGCTTCGATCGCCACCGCAAAGCGCACGAGAAGCTCAGAGACGGCTTGACGAAGCGCGGGTTCAAGTACGTCACGCAGGAGGGCCACGTGCTCCCGATGCTCAACTGCGTCGAACTGCCCAAGGGGGTCGGCGACGAAGGCAAGCTACGCAAACGCCTGCTCGACGAGTTCGGCCTCGAAGTCGGCGCCGGTCTGGGCGCGTTCAAGGGCAAGTGCTGGCGCATCGGCATCATGGGCGAAGGCGCGCGCGACGAGCACGTCGATTTCATCCTGGAGAGCATCGACGCGGTGCTCAACTGAGTTTTTCGGGACGAGCCGCGACCGCCTGAACGAGCCGCGACCGTGAGGGAGCGGGTACCCCATGATCCTGACCGGCCACCTGCTCTTGCCCGACGGCGACGACGGCGTGCGATTGTCGCCGGGCGTGGTTGCCATTGAAGACGGCGTCATTACGTCGGTGGAGGAAGGCGGCGCTACGCCAAACGCAGACGCCGGCGACGCGGACTGCCTGATCTGCCCGGCCTTTACCGACACGCACCTGCACTTCCCGCAGTTCGACCTGATCGGGGCCCACGGCCTGCCGCTGCTGCGGTGGCTGGACGAGGTCACGTTCCCCGCCGAGCGGAAGTGGGAAGACCCGGCCTACGCCCGCGGCATGGCCGAGCGCGTGATCCGGCAACTCTTCGCCGTGGGCACCACGGGCGTCGCGGCGTACGGCACCCTCCACGCCGAGGGAACGAGAGCGGCGCTGGAGGTCGCAGGCGCGAAGGGGATGCGCGGGGTGATCGGGCAGGTGCTGATGGACCGAGAAGCGCCGGGTTTTCTGACGCGTCCGGCCGGGCAACTGCTCGACGAGACGGCAACGTTGCTCGACGCCTTCCCGCCCGGGTCGCGGTTGGCGGCCGCGGTGACGCCGAGGTTCGCGATCACGTGCACGCCGGCGTTGCTCGAAGGCGCCGGCAAGCTCGCCGGCGCACGCAACGCGACGGTCCAGTCGCATCTGGCCGAGACCCAACCCGAGTGTGCGTTGGTCAGCAAGCTCTTCGGCGGCGCGTCTTACGTCGACGTTTACCGTGACGCTGGGCTGCTGCGGCCCGGGTCGATCTGGGGCCACGGCATCTACCTGGATGACGCCGACCGGGCGACGTTGAAAGAACACGGTGCCGTGATCGCGCATTGCCCCACGGCCAACTCTTTCCTGCGTTCGGGCGCGATGCCGTTGCGTGAACACCAAGACGCCGGCGTCAACGTCACGCTCGGCAGCGACATCGGCGGCGGGTACGAGCGCAGCATGGTCCGCGCCGCCCGCGGCATGATCGAGACGGCTTCGGCCCGCGGCGACACATACCCCTCGGCCGCACAGGCCTGGCGCACGATCACCGAGCACAACGCCGCGGTCATCCCCAAAAACCACGACACCGACCGCGCCGGCGTGCTGTTTCCCGGCGCCTCGGCCGACGTGCTCTTGGTCCGTCCCAACATCGACTGGCTGAACCACCGCGACCCGCTGGCCATGCTCATGTGGGCGTGGGACGACCGGTGGATCAAGCGGACGATCGTGCGTGGCAAGATTGCCTTTCAGGCATAGCCACAAAGAAGACTAAAGTCACAGAACCGAAAAGCCCGAGTCTTCGGTTTTACATTTGTGACTTGTGTGCCTTTTGTGGCTGATTCTCGTCACGCATCTGCAGAAGCTGCGCCGCGATGCTCACCGCGATCTCGGCGGGGTGGTTGCTGCCCAAGGGCAGACCGACGGGGCAGCGGAAGTCGATGACGCCTTCGCCGATGCCGGATTCGACCAATTCACGTCGTAGGGTGGCGGCCTTGGCGTCGCTGCCGATGACGCCCAGGTACGCAAAGCGCCGGCCGGTCTCGAAGATGCGCTGCAACACCGGGCGGTCGGCCGAGTGCCCGCGCGTCATGCACAGCACAAAAGTATTGTCGGGGAGCCGGTCGACGTGTGCGGGCGGGTCGTCGGTGCGGACGGCCTTGACGCCCTCGGGCAGCTTGCGGAGCCAGTCGTCACGCGGGTCGATGCACGTCACGGAGCAGGGCAGCTCGACCAGCAGTTTCGCCAAAGCCTGCGTGACATGCCCGGCCCCGAAGATCGCGACGTGCCAGACGTCCGGATCGACCAGCTCGAAGAACAGCCGGACGCGGCCGCCGCAGGTCATGCCGATGTCGGCCTTGAGGTTCCAGTCGAAAAAGCGTGTCGCGATGCGTTCGCCGAGCATGGCCTGCGCTTCTTTGATCGCCCGGGCTTCGACCCGGCCGCCGCCGACGGTGCCGTGGTCGTGGCCGGCGGCGGTGACGATCATCTTCGCGCCGGCGTCGGCGGGGGTGGAGCCGTGTGCATCGACGAGCGTGACCGCGACGAACCGCTCGCCGCGCTCGGCGAGTTGGGTGTATCGGTCGGTGTGCGTGGGGCTGGGCATCCGGAACTATCACAGAGGGCACGGAGACACAGGGGCACGGAGAAGCAGAAACACCGTGCAAAAGGATGGCACGAAGGCCGCGAAGGCGCGAAGGCACGAAGGGCATAGAAACGGCATGATGAACTCTTTGCTTCCGGAGGTATAAAAGGCCGAACTCGGCAATCTCAATCCGGATCACTTGCTCGGGACTTCGCGCCTTGACGTCTTTGTGTTCTTCGCGCAATCCACTCCAGACGATCCGCGCATCGCCACCATCGCCATCAGCAAAGCCTCGTTGGTCGCCGGCAGATTCAGCGGCGGCAGCCGGTCGGGGTTCACGAACGACAGCGCGTGCCGGCACGCCAGGAACGGCGCGATGCCCAGCATCAGCGGCGGTTCGCCGACGGCCTTGCTCCAGCGCACGTTGATGGTGTGCTTGGGGTTGGGGAAGGTGTTGACGTGGAAGATGCGCGGCGTGTCGGTCGCGTTGGGGACTTTGTAAGTGGTGGGAGACTTCGAGAGCAGTTGGCCCTCGTCGCCGTAGCAGAGTTCTTCGGCGGTGCACCAGCCCACGCCCTGGATGAAGCCGCCGTAGAGCTGGCCCAGGTCGACGCCGGGGTTGATCATCTGGCCGACGTCCATGAGCACATCGCAGCGGTCGACCACGAGGTCGCCGGTGAAGCGGTCGATCGTGACCTCGGCGGCGGCGACTCCGGTGGTGAAGTAGAAGAACGGCGTGCCCTGGCCGGTCTCGCGGTTGAAGTCGACGCCGGGCGTGGCGTAGAAGCCGCGGGCGCCCAGATCGACACGGGCGCGGCGGGCGGCGTCGCAGAAGTCGCCGAAGGGCAGCCGGCGGTCGGGCGCGCGTTCGTCGAACACGACGCCGTCGGCGAAGCGCACGTGCTCGGGGCTGGGCGTGAGCCCGCGCGATTCGTCGGCGAACTGCGCGGCGGCGAACTCGGCCATGCGGGCCTTGATCTGGGTGCAGGCGTGCAGGGCGGCTTGGCCGTTGAGGTCGGTGCCGGCGCTGGCGGCGGTGGGCGAAGTGTTGTGGTTCTTCTCGGTCGAGGTGGTCATCATCCGCACGAACCGCGGCGCGATGCCGAATTCGTCGGCGACGAGCTGCTTGACCTTGGTGTTCAGGCCTTGGCCCATTTCGGTGCCGCCGGTCGAGACCTGCACGCTGCCGTCGGTGTAGACGTTGACCAGCGCGTTGCCCTGGTTGAGGAACTTGGTCGTGAAGCTGATGCCAAACTTCACGGAGGTCATCGCCAGGCCCTTGAGGTGCGTCCGACTTTCCGCGTTGAACTTCTCCACGGCCGACTTCCGGGCGCGGTAGTCGCAGCGGGTTTCCATCGCGTCGAACAGCTCGGGCAGGACGTGGTTCTGCACGCGCTGTCCGTAAGGCGTGACGTTGCGGGCGTCGTGGCCGTAGACGTTGCGGCGGCGGACGTCGAAGGCGTCGCGCTGGGTTTTCTGGGCGATGTCCTGGAGGATGGACTCGATGACGACGATGCCCTGCGGTCCGCCGAAGCCGCGGAAGGCGGTGTTGGGCGGCAGGTTGGTGCGGGCGATCTTGCCGGTGATCGCGATGTCGGGGACGAAGTAGGCGTTGTCGGCGTGGAGCATGGTCCGCTCCATGACGGACGTAGACAGGTCGGCGTAGGCCCCGCCGTTGGACACGAAGGTGACGTCGAGCGCGAGCAGCGTGCCGTCGTCGTCGTAACCGGCGCGGTACCAGGCCTTGGTCGCGTGGCGTTTGCCAGTGATACACATGTCCAGCGTTTTGTCGTAGACGATCCGCGTCGGCCGACCGGTGCGCAGCGCGATCCAGGCGACCATCGCGGCGGGGATCGCGCCCTGGGTCTCCTTGCCGCCGAACCCGCCGCCCATGCGCGGGCACTCGCAGACCACCTTGTGGTACGGCAGCCCGAGCACCTCGGCGACGACGACCTGTGACTCCGTGGGGTTCTGCGTGGAAGAGATCAGGCGGACGTTGCCGTCGTCCTCGGGGATCGCGAGCGTGGCCTGCGACTCGAGGTAGAACTGTTCCTGGCCGTTGCAGAAGAACTCGCCCTTGAGGGTGTGGGGTGCTTGCTTGAGCGCGACCTCGGCGTCGCCGCGGCGGATGTGTCGGATCGGCCCGAGGTAGCGGTCGCGCTCGATGGCCTGATCGATGGTGAGCGTGGGGTCGGTCGGGTCGCCCTCGATGGTGACGGCCTGTTTCGCAAGGGCCAGGGCATCACTGTTCTCGGCGGCGATGACCACGAGCGGCTGGCCCAGGTACGCGACCTCGTCGGTCGGCAGGAACGGTTCGTCGTGAAAGATCGGGCCAAAGCGGGGTGCCGCGGCGGGCGGCAGGTCCGCGGCGGTGAGCACTTCGGTGATGCCCGGGAGTTTCTTGGCCCGGGTCGTGTCGATCCTGGTGAGCCGCCCCGCGGCGAAGGGCGCGCCGACGAATCCGACGACGAGTTCGCCGGCGTAACGCGGCAGGTCGTCGATGTACGGGGCCGTGCCAGTGACGTGGCCGGCGGCGGACTCGTGCGGGATGGATCGGCCGACGGAGGGCATGGGGGAGGCAAAAGCAGGAAAATCAAGAAACGCAGGGAAATCAAGTCATCACGGGTGTTTCATTCCACTGGTGGAAGGCTTTGCGGAAGACGTTCTCAGCGAGTTGGAAGCGGTAGGGGGCGCTACCGCGCACGTCGGAGATGGGGGCGATCTCGTGGCGGGCGGTTTGGCCGGCGATTCGCATGGTGTCTTCGCTGAAAGGTTGACCTTTTAGCGCCGCTTCGGTGTTGGGCAGGCGCACGACGACCGGGCCCACGCCGCCCATGGCGACCGCGGCGGTTTCGATGGTGTTGCCCGTTTGATCGAGCGTCAGGCGGATCGCGGCGGTGAACGTTGAGATGTCCATGTCGCGACGCTTGGACGTTTTTTCGAGGTGCAGGCGTTCGTGGTCCGCGGGCTTGGGGACGTGGACGGCGGCGATGAGTTCGTCGGGTTCGAGGACGTTCTGCTTGTAACCCGTGTAGAAACTGGTCACAGGAATGCGGCGCGAACCGCGCGACGACGACCGGGCCTCGACCGCCGCGTCCATGACGAACAGGAACGGCAACGAGTCCGCGATGGGCGAGCCGTTGGCGAGGTTGCCGGCGATCGTGCCGAGTTGGCGGATCTGGGGCGACCCGAAGCGGTCGAGGATTTCGGCTAAGGCGGGGAAGTGCGGGGCCAGGAAGTCGGAGATCGTGTCCCAAGTGGCGCCGCCGCCCAGGGCGAGGGTGTCGCCGTTGTTGTCGCACGCGGACAGGCCCGGCAACGCGGTGACGCACAGGACGTGGTCGGGCCAAGGTGCGCCGTGGTTGTGCCAGACGCCGGCGTCGGTGGCGCCGGCGACAACCAGCGCCTCGGGGTGTTCGCGCTTGACGGCCAGCGCTTCGTCGAGCGTCCCGGGGAGGCGGAGGGTTACGGTGCGGGTGGGCAAGGATGAAGCGTGCATCCAACGCTCGGCTGAAGCGCCGTCGTGGGTCTTCCCGTTGCGCGATTGATCTTTGTGGCTCTGACCGTTGCGTTCCTGGCCGCGGTGGCTTTCACCCTCACTCCGGCCCTCTCCCTCAAGGGTGAGGGAGCAAGGCACTTCGGCGGTGAGGGTGATGCCTTGACCTTGGTTCTTGGTCAGAGCCTGCAACAGCGCAGGCTCGTCGTACGTGTCGTCGAGGGTGGCGATGTCTTGGACGTCTTTTAGTGCTTCGCAGGCGTCGAAGATCTGCTGGTACCCCGTGCAGCGGCAGAGGTTGCCGGAGAGGGCGTGGCGGACGGAGGACTCGGAGAGGTCCCGTCCGCGCTCGCGCAGGGCGTGCAGGGCCATGACGATGCCCGGTGTGCAGAAGCCGCACTGGGAGCCGTGGCCGTGGACGAGTGCATTCTGAATGACGGTCAGTGCGTTATGGCAGGGACCCGCAACTTCGTCGTGGCGCTCCTCTGTGCCGGGCTTGTTTGTCTTGTCGCGTGTCTGACGGGTGCAGCCTGTGGCGGTTGGGTGCAGGCCTTCGACGGTGACGACGTGGGCACCGTGGCACTGGAACGCGAACACGATGCAACTGTCCACAGGGCGGTAATCGAAACGTTCTTCCCGTTGCGATGTTCCATCAATGGGTCGGCCCAGGAGCACGGTGCAGGCGCCGCAGTCGCCCTCGGCGCAGACGACCTTGGTGCCGGTCAAGCCGAGGCGGTCGCGAAGGAGGGTGGAGAGCGGCCGCAGCGCGTCGCGGCCGGCCAGGTCGATGAGACGGCCGTTGAGCGCGAAACGGATCGCGTCGTCGGCGGGCGGGCTTGGCAGAGGGGGTGTGGTCGTCACGGGGCTGGGCGGGTCGCGAAGGGCGGGCGGCGGGCAGGGTTGATGGCCGAACGCGCCATTTTGAACGTTACGCACCGGGAGGCGGCGCTGTCAATGGTTTTCTATCGGTGGTGGGCGGCAAATACATCGAGCAAACCCGGGAATGTTCGAGTTTTCACAGGGTGGTGATCGACAGAATCGAGGCCTAGGCGGTACCGTGGGGGGATGAGGACCTTGACGACGGGACTGCCGGACGGGTTTGACGCCCAGGCGTTGGGGCAGCGGGTGATGGATCGCTGCGACAGCCTCGCCGAGCACACCGACGAGCCCGGCCGGATCACGCGGCTGTTTCTCTCCGACGCGACCGCGTCGGTCCACGCGGTGCTGCGCCGGTGGATGTCGGAGCAGGGCCTGGCCGTGCGGGTCGATGCCGCGGGCAACGTGATCGGCCACCGGTCGGCGTCGCCCTCGCTGGCGACCACCAAAACGCTCGTGCTCGGGTCGCACATCGACACCGTGCCCGGCGGCGGGAAGTACGACGGCGTGCTGGGTGTGCTGATCGCGTCGGCGGTCATTGAGGCCCTGGGGAGCGCCGTGCTGCCGTTCCACATCGACGTCGTCGCGTTCAGCGAAGAGGAAGGCGTGCGGTTCGGCCTGCCCTATATCGGCAGCCGCGCGCTGGCGGGCTCATTCGACCCGGCGTGGCTGAACCGTCGTGACCGCGACGGCGTGTCCCTGCACGGCGCGATCGAGCACTTCGGGCTCGACCCCGACCAGATCCCCAAGGCCGCGCTCGACCCCGAGCGGTTCCTCGGGTACACCGAGGTGCACCTGGAGCAGGGGCCCGTGCTCGAACACCTCAAGCGTCCGGTCGGCGTGGTCTCGGGCATCCAGGGGCAGAGCCGGGTCCGGCTGCGTTTTGAGGGCGACGCGGCGCACGCGGGCACCGTCCCGATGGACCAGCGGCGCGACGCCCTGGTGTGCGCGGCGAAGCTGGCGGTGGAGGTGCAGGACTACGGCCGGTCGGTCGATGAGCTGCGGGCGACCGTCGGGCTGTTCGAGGTCTGGCCGAACGTGCGCAATGTGGTTCCCGGCGCGGTCGAGATGTCGCTGGACGTGCGCCACGCACAGGACGAGATTCGCATGGCGGCGGTGGACGCGCTGATCGAGACGGCCGAGCGTTTATCCGCGGCGGACGGCGTGAGGTTTGCGGTCGTCGAACACCAGACGCAGCAAGCAACGCATGTGGACGGCAACCTGACCGCGGCGCTGGTCGAGGCGTTGCAGGCCTCGGGCGTCGAGCTCACCGAGATGCCCAGCGGCGCGGGGCACGACGCGGTGGCGGTCGCGGATTTGGGCCCGGTGTCCATGCTCTTCGTCCGGCACCCCGGCGGCGTCAGCCACCACGCCGACGAACGCGTCTGGCCCGACGACGTGGCGACGGCGGTCGAAGTGATGACGCGGTACGTGCTCGGGCTCGCCGACCAGTGCCACGAAGGTACATTGCGCCCATGACCGCACCGCTCGGAGACACGCGCACCCACCTGGCCCGGAACCACGCGGTGATCGGCCCGGACTCGCACGTCGTGGCGCCGCTGCCGGGCTGGGAAGAGACTCAGGGGGTTGTGCTGATCGCGCCGGCGATGGGCAGTGCGCAAGGCACGGGCGCTAACGGTCCGAACTTCACGCAGTATCTGGCCACGCTCGAATCGACCAGCCGGAGCACTGCCGCGCCCCCGGGGTGTCAACGCTTTGTTTACGTCCTGGAGGGCAAGGCGTCGGTCGGCGGAAACGAGTTGGACGCGGACGGTTACGCCTGGTTGCCGCCCGATCAAACGCACGAGATCACGGGTCAGGCCGGGTCACGCCTCTGGGTCCACGAGCAGCGTTACGCGGCGACCGAAGTGGCCGCAACGCCAAAGCCGTGTTTCGGTCACGCAAGTGGCGTCCGCGCCGAGCCGTTTCTGGGCGACCCGGCGGCCCGACTCGCCAAGCTGCTCCCGCAGGAGGCCGCGTTCGACCTCGAGGTCAACCGTTTCACGTTCGACCCGGGCGCGGCGCTCCCGATGGTCGAGTCGCACGTGAACGAGCACGGCCTGCTCATGCTCGAAGGCACCGGCGTGTACCGCCTGGGCAGCGGCCCCGAAACGCACTGGCAGACCGTCGCCACCGGCGACGCGATCTGGATGGGCGCGTTCTGCCCGCAGTGGTTCTGCTGCTTCGGCACCGGGCCGGCGACGTACCTCTACAGCAAAAACGTGAACCGGCCGGCTTTGTGACGCGGGTTCTTCCGTGATGATGATGGACGCGATGAAGAACCTCTACATCGATACCGGCCGTCTGGTCGCGGAATTGCACGAGCTCGCCGCGTTCAGCTCCTGCCCCGAGCCGACGCCGGCCGTGACGCGCGTGGTCTACTCCGACGAAGACCGCGCTGCGCGTCAATGGTTCGACGGGTTGTTTCGGGACGCCGGCCTCTCGGTCCGCGTCGACCCGATCGGCAACACCTTCGCGCGCTGGTGTCCGGACGGCTGCGACGCCGACGCGCCGGCCGTGGGGTCCGGCTCGCACATCGACGCCATCCCGCACGCGGGCATGTACGACGGCACCGTCGGCGTCCTGGGCGCGCTCGAAGCCGTGCGGGCCTTGCAGCGGGCCGGACACAGGGCGAAGAGACCGATCGACGTCGTGCTCTTTACCTCCGAGGAGCCGACGCGTTTCGGTCTGGGCTGCACCGGATCCCGCGCGATGGCTGGGCAACTCCCCGCAGACCGACTCGCGCTACTGACCGACGACGCCGGTGACTCGCTCGACGCCGTCCGCCGACGCGCCGGGTACGACGGCGACCTTGCCGGCGTCCGGCTATCCGATGACGCCTACGCCGCGTTCGTCGAGTTGCACATCGAGCAAGGACCGAAACTCGAAGAGGAAGGCCTGGACCTGGGCCGTGTGTTTGCCATCGCCGCGCCATCGACCATCAACTTCGTCGTCACCGGGCAGGGCGGCCACGCCGGCGCCGTGCTCATGCCCGACCGCCACGACGCGCTGTGCGCCGCCGCCGAGATGATCCACGCCATCGAACAGCTATGCCGCAGCTCGCCCAGCCCCGACTGCGTCGCGACGGTCGGCACGATGGACATCCACCCCCACGCCGTCAACTCGATTCCGTCACGCGTCGCCTTCTCGTTGGACCTGCGCGATATCGACGGCGTCAACCGCGACGGGGTCTGTGAAGCCATCGTCGGCGAAAACCAACGCATCGCCGCCCGCCGGCACGTGCAGGTTGAGCACAGCGTCCTCAACGCCGACCCGCCCGCAGACTGTGACGGGCCGATCGTCGAGGCGCTCGCCGAGGCCGCGGACGCCGGCGGCTACACCCACCGCGGCATGGTCAGCCGGGCGTACCACGACAGCCTGTTCATGGCGTCACGCTTCCCCACCGCGATGCTGTTCATCCCCTGCCGCGGCGGCGTCTCCCACCGACCCGACGAGTTCGCGGAGCCCCGGCACCTCGAAGCAGGCGTCGCCACCCTCGCCAGGACGCTGGCGACGCTGAGCGGATCGTAACAAATAAACCTTATTTCTAAGTGTTTTTGGCCATGTCAGCGGCCGACCGTCGCCTCGATGAACCCGCACGGTTCGTCGGTGACGTGGAACACCACGTTCGCGTTGGGGCGTCCGATCTTTTCCAGATCGAAGCGCAGGTGGTGCTTGTTGGGCATCGTCAGTGTGATCTGACTTATGCGCGGGCACGCCTCCAGCGCGGCCGCGCCCATCCGGTAGAGCGTTTGTTGGACCGAGACGCTGTAGTGGTCGCCGAACGCATTCAACATGGCCGTGCGGATCGCGGCACGGTCGGTGTTGAATTGGCTGGCGTTGTGATCCGTCGCATCGAATGCCCACTGCGCTTTGAGCACGGTGGCGAGGATGCGGTCGTCCGTGTCGGGCAGGCTGCGGAACGCGTCGCGGTGAAAGTTCTCGAACCCGGTCTGGGTGGTCTTGGCGATCATCAGGTGGTCCAGGCCCGCAGTGACCGAGGCGTGGCCGTCGCGCTGGACGCTGACTGTAGTGGTCGGGGTCTCGCCGTCGCTGCCGGTGAACGCGTGCGGGTGGTCGCCGATGCGGTGCCAGCGGTGTTCGCGGAGGCGGACGGTCGCGCGGCTGACGTGGTCGTAGGTGCCGACAAAGTGCCGCGCGATCGTAAGCCCGAGTGTCTCGATCGATCCCCACGGGTCATCCATCGCCAGCGCGTAGACCGTGTTGCGGACGGTGTCGGTCGCGACGACGGGCGTGTTGTCGCCGTCGGTGTAGGCCTGCTCGAAGCCGCCCTCGAGTTCGACATCGACCTCGGCCTCGACAAAGTCGTGGCGGGCCTCGGGCCCGGAGGGGGGCGTAGACGGGTCGCGCTGGATCTTGCTGACCCGGACGCGGTGCTTGCCGTAGTGGTGATGGAGGAGTTGGGGCACGGGCAGATTCCCTGTGTTGGAAGCGGCGAGGTCTTACGATAACACCGTGAAACACGACGCGGGTTCCATAGACCATACGTTTGCGTTGCGCAGCCGGCACGTGGTGACACCGGCGGGAACGGTGGCCGCGACGGTCACGGTCGAGCGCGGCGTGATCGCCGCGGTCGTGGCTGACGGAGCCCCGCCGCCGCCGCGGCTTGCCAACGTCCGCCCTGAAGACCTCGGCGACCTCGCGCTGTTGCCCGGTTTCATCGACGCCCACGTCCACCTCAACGACCCGCGGCCGACCGACGCCGCACACGAGTCGTGGGAAGGCTTCGACACCGGTACGCGCGCGGCGCTGGCCGGCGGGATCACGACGGTGATCGACATGCCGTTGAACAGCCTGCCGGTGACGACGACGATGGACGCGCTGGCGCGGAAGCGGCAAGCCGCGACCGGCAAACTCTTCACCGACGTCGGTCTGTACGCGGGGCTGACCCCGGACAACCTCGACGCGTTGCCGGCCCTGCTCGACGCGGGCGTACTCGGTGTGAAGTGCTTCCTTTGCGATTCCGGGCTGCCCGAGTTTCCGGCGGTGGACCACGACACCCTCGCCGACGCGATGGCGATGCTCGCCCTGCGTCGGCCGAAGGTCCCGCTGCTGGCCCACGCGGAACGCGTCGGTGATCTGCCCTGCGTGCTTGCCTCGGCCGACCCACGGTCACACCGGGCGTGGCTGGCGTCGCGGCCGCCGGCGTTCGAGCGCGACGCGGTCACGGAGTTGATCGACCTCGTGGAGGCGACGAGTTGCCCGCTACACGTCGTGCACGTCGCGTGCGCCGAGGTCGTTGCGTTGATTCGCGATGCGAAGCACCGGGGCCTGCCGGTCACCGCCGAGACCTGCCCGCACTACCTGGCGTTTTCCGCCGACGACATCCCCGACGGCGACACGCGCTTCAAGTGCGCCCCGCCCATCCGCGAATCGCGGCACCGCGAGGCGTTGTGGGACGCGCTGCGCGACGGGACGCTCGACTTCGTCGCCTCAGACCACTCGCCCTGCCCGCCAAGCATGAAGGCTTTGGACACGGGCGACTTCTTCTTAGCTTGGGGCGGCATCGCCTCGCTGCAAGTCGGCCCCACCGTCACCTGGACGCACGCGCGGCGGCGCGGCGTCACGCTCGACGACCTTGCCAGATGGTGGTGCCACTGCCCGGCCCGCGTCATGAGCGTCCCGGGCGGCATTGCGCCCGGCAACCCGGCGAACCTGGTGGTGTTCAACCCCGACACGCAGTGGACCGTTCGCGCGGACGAGCTTGAACACCGCCACCCCGTCACGCCCTACGACGGCGAGGTATTGACTGGCCGCGTCGAACAGGTCTGGCTCCACGGTGTCAAGGCCGTCTGCGACGGACAAATCATGGATCAACCGCGCGGGCGATTGCTCGGCGTTGATGCATCCAAAGCGGGAGGGGCCAAGGCATGAATATCCACGAACTCAATGCGCTGCCCCTCGACGAAGCATCGGAGGCGCTGCTCGGTTGCTGTGGAACGCCGTGGTGGGCGCAGCAGATGGCCCACGCCCGTCCGTTCGCGTCGGCCGCCGAGTTGCACGACACGGCCGACGCCGTGTTTGAGGTGATGGACGACGGCCACTGGCTCCAGGCGTTCGCCGCCCACCCCCGTTTGGGCGACCTCGAATCGCTGCGCATGAAGTTCGTCGGCAACGACCGCTGGTCCGCGCGCGAGCAGGCAGGCATCACCGACGCCGACGAAGACCTCCTCCGCAACCTCGCCGAGGCGAATGTCCGCTATGAGCAGCGGTTCGGTCACATCTTCATCCTCTGCGCGACCGGGGTCACGGCCGGCGACATGCTCGCCGCGCTGACCCGACGGATGCGCAACGACCCCCAACGCGAAGCGCAGGTCGCCGGTGCCGAGCAGCGGAAGATCACGCACCTGCGCCTCGACAAACTGCTCGGCGTCGATGCTTGACGAATGGGCATCAACGTCCGCGCTGCTCGTGTTGTGTTTCGACGCCCGCCGTGGTTCAATCCGGCATGGCCGCAATCACCACCCACGTCCTCGACACCGCCCAGGGCCGGCCCGCCGCCGGCGTGCCCGTCCGCCTCGAACGCGTGGTGGACGGGGAACCCGTCGTGATCGGCCAAGGCGAGACCAACGCCGACGGACGCCTCGCCGATCTACTGGGCGAACAGCCGTTCGTCTCCGGCGAGTACGTGCTGCACTTCGAGACCGACGCGTACTTCCAACGCGACGGCCGGGCGTCTTTTTACCCTTCGGTGTCCGTGCGGTTTCGGGTCGATGACGCCGCGCAGCACCACCACGTGCCGCTGCTGCTCTCGCCGTTCGGCTACAGCACGTACCGCGGGAGCTGACTCGTCGAAGAGCCGTGTGCGTTCGGATCAGGCTTCGAGCAACTCCGGGTAACGTTGACGCAGGTCGTCGGCCCCTTCCTTGCGTCCGGTCTTCTCCAGGCGGTCGAGATACCCCGGGAAGTCGCACGAAAAGTCTTTGAACTGCCGGGCGCTGCCGTGGAACGGCCCGCTCTCGCGCATCACCGTCCACAGCGGATCGACCGAGTCGCTGGCGTACTCCGTCATCTTCACCATCTGGTCGTCGTGCCACGCGAGCAGCCGCGCACTCGCCTCGTTCACCACGTCCGGGCGTTCCTCCGCGAGGTTGTGCGACTCCAGCGGGTCCGCCGCGAGGTCGTAGAGCATGTGCTTGGGGAACGGATGGAACCCGTCGTGGTACGTCCGCATGTACAGCCAGCGGTGGCTACTTCCGGCGTTGTCTTCACTTCCGGGGGCGCCTTGGTCGAAGCGCACGGAGCGCTGGCACACATGGGCGCACTGACTGACGACGAGCTGGTCCCGTCCCTGCGGCGTGTTGTCCTTCACGGTCTTTGTAAACGACTCGCCGTCCCAGATGTCCGGGATGCGCTTGCCCTCGCCGAGCAGTTCGAGCAGCGTCGGCGCCCAGTCGAGGTGGTAGTGCAAGCCCTCATCGACCGACGGCTTCGTCACGTTCGGCCAACGCACGATGAACGGGATGTTGCACGTCGCGTGGTCGGCGGTGCCGTGCTCGCCGTAGATCCCCAAATGCCCGTTGTTCTCGCCGTGGTCGGCCGAGATGACGATCACCGTGTCCTCGTACACGCCCGCCGCCTTGAGCTTCTCGACGATCACCGCGACGCAGTCGTCCACGTAGCGGATCGACAGGTCGTAGCAGTCGATCCACTGCTTGAGCGTCGTCATGTCTGTGATACGCGCCGGGCAGCGCGGGTACCGCGCGACGTCCGCGTCCTCGTACATCCCCAGGTCTTGGGCCGAGTGCGGGCCGGGCCGCTTGATGTGCTCGTCCAGCAGCGCCTGCGTGAAGTAGTCCGGCAGCGGGTCTTTCTCGAACGGGTTCTTGAACGACGCGGGCACCCGGCAGTACGTATGGATGTCCCAGAAGTTGACGTGCAGGTACCACCGGTCCTGGGCCGCGTGGTCGTCGAGCCAGCGGTGCAGCGTGGGCGTCACCAACTCGGCCGAGTCCGCCCCGCACCCGCCGGAGTTGTGCACCTCGTTGAACCCGGCGTAGAAGTGGTGCGCTGCGTGCCGCTGCCCGAACGGCGAGACCATCGCCGTGTGAAACCCCGCGTGCTGCAGCTTCCGCGGCAGCGACTCCTCTTCGTACACCGAGCGAAACCCTCTGCCTTTCCCCTGCCGCTTCGGGTCCGCCGCGGTGTCGCCGTGCCCGACGACGCCCGTCTGGATGCCGAAGCGTCCTTGATAGAACGCCGTCCGCGACGGCAGGCACGGCGCATCCGAGCAGTACACGTTCGTGCACCGCAGCCCGTCGCCGGCAATCGCGTCGATCGCCGGCGAGGTGGCGCGGGCGTAGCCGTAACACGAGAGGTGCGACGGGTTCAGGGCGTCGAGGTCGAGGTAGAGGATGCGCATGCGGCGAGCATAACGGTTCGATTTGAACCGTAAGCCCGCAAACCCGTAAGCCCGCCTGCGCGGCGAGCGGCAGGGGGCGTCCCCCTGCACCCCCGCCCCCCGGTCCCCGGAAGCCCGGCGAAACAAAAACCGGCCGGCGTCTTACGCCGACCGGTCACAGGTCTGAATTACTCCATTAGTGTCAGGCCGCCCGTCTCCGCCGCGCCAGCAGCCCCAAGGCAGCTAGTGCCACCACCCCCGCCGGCTCGGGCACGACCTCGATCCCGCCCGTGCCCCAGACGAAGCTCCGGCCCGTCACCGTGTCACTCAAGGGCGCTGAAGCCCCCACCGGCGTCAATCCCTGTCCCGCCAACGCATAGCTGAAACGCAGGCTCGACAGGTCCGCGCCCGAGTCAAACAGCCTGCCCAGCGACAGGCCGTCTGCAGCGTCTACGCCGGCCACGTCCACATAGATCGCCGTCCGTGCGCTCTCCATCAAAACTCGCTCGTCGTCGTACCACGTCACCACGGGGTCGTCGCCCTTCTCGGCGAGCCCGTCGTTGGACTGCACGATCACCGCCAACACCTCGCCCTCGCCCGTCAAGGTCACCTCGCCGGTCACTTCATTGACCGAAAGCTCCATACCTAAATCGTTCAATGAACGCTTTAAAGATGGCGGCTGGCTATAAGCCGCCGTCAAGTTGCCCCAGTTCTGAAGCACCGCGTCCAGGTCGGCCTGCTCGACGGTTCCATTACCGCTCAATTCACCATACATCCACCAGACCGGGTCAACCTCGGCGTTTAGCCCCCAATATTGAAGCACCGCATCCAGATCGGCTTGCTCCACCTGCCCGTTCAGGCTGGCATCGCCTGTAAGTGCGACCATCGCCTTGACACCCGTTGACGCGTATGTGACCGCAAGCGACTTGCGGACGCCTGAGGAATCAATACCTATATTTGTCGTACCTGTAGAGCTTCCAAGCACTGCGGCATCAACGGATGTGAAGACACCGCTGACAGAAGAAGAACTAATCAAAGTGTAAGTGTCGCCAAGTCCCACAAAATCCGCGCTGTTGGTCGCAACAAACGCCTCCCCGCCAACCGACGCTGACGTGTTCGCGACAATCACGTCACTAATCGGGGTTCCTCCCGAGGTGATCGTCCAGAAAGCCGTCGCTGAATCGTTCGTGGCGCTGTAACTGTCAACGACCAACGCATTGCCAAAATCGAACTCACCAAGCGAAACCAGACCGCGGTTTGTGACATTGTCGATGGCAAGTGTGTCCCACTGGAAAAACGCTCGTCCACCACTCTCTACAACGACCTCCGCAACATTAATCTCACCCGTATTTGGATTTGACCAGTCGTGAATCAGGTCGCCGCCCGGCCCGACCGTTAACTTATTGGCGATGATGTCGGCCGCGCCGGGGCCATTGATATCGGTGATCCTGAGTTCGCCACGCTCCGGTGTTGGCCCAGAAAAGACGGGTGTGAGGGAATCAACGAAGATTTCGTCCGCCTGCAAAGTTCCATCTTCAATACGCAGCCCGCCATTGGTAGTGACGCCCAAATTGTCAGTGAGGGTAATGGATTGCCCCTGCGAAAATTCAACAGTTTTTTGCCCCTCCCCACCTCCGACACTGATGCGACTATAACTGTTGCTTCCCGTTGCAGGAGTAAAAGAAATCGGACCGCCGGCGTTAACATTAATCGCTATGGATGCTCCCGATTGGGGCGTATTCCCGAATGCCCAAGTCGATGCTTGGCTGAAGCTACCACCTTGAGGATTATTTGCTCGAGCCTGATTGAGGCCGGCTTCTTCAATGATCCAGTCGGCAATCGTGCGTTGCGACTCATCCTCAGGCGTTTGTTGGTTGTCAAAATCACCGTTCAATGCACTAAGATTTACCGCGATCCCGATTTCGCCCGGTGTGCCGGTGTCATTGTCTAGATCTTGAGGTGTACGACTCGTCCAACTTGATATTGCCCCAATAGAATAACTGCCGTTCGCTTCTGGAACCATCAACGGGCCGCCCGAATCTCCAGGTACCGCAATGCCTTCAGCAATTGATCGGGTGGGGTCTCCCAAAAAATCAAAACTGTGATTCCCTTGGTCTGGAGCGTCGAAGTCATACACAACCATGGTTTCATGCCGTGTAATATCGCGATCAAAGAACTCAAACGCCGGCGGGTATGTGCCGTCAATAATGTTGGTAAAGAAATAGCGATTGAATTGATTTTGATTGGTTGATTGTGGATTGTTGTGCGTCCCAGCAGGACCGTATCCAATACCGTAAACCGTTCGTCCGACCAATTGTCCTTGAAATACGTCGTAAGTGGCGTAGTTGCCTTGGACCGGATTCGCCAACTCGATAAGTGCGAGATCGTATCCAGCATACACGGAATAGCTGTCTTCATTCTGACTGCCTTGTATAGCATCGTCCGCTTCTAAAAATTTGGGGTGAACTGTGATAGTCGGCGGTGGAGGGTTTAACCCAGTTAAATCTCCGCCAACATTTACAGGAGCGATTGGGGAAACAACTCCAGCTTGGTTCTGTATGCGGACAGAATATTTTGCTGTGTCTGGGTCGTTGATACCGCCGGGAGTGTCAAAATTATGCGCTGCCGTCAAGATGAATTTTCCGCCCGATAGAAGCACGCCGCTGCCGACATAGTCGCCAGCAAATACACCGCCAATATCTGTCCCTTCTTGTCCTGTTACAGCATCTGTAATCGTGATTTTGACTACCCCGCTTGGGTCTAAGCCAATTGCTTCAAGAATTAAGTTCGTAGATGCTGCCGCATTAAAGTCTTCGATGTCACCGGCTCCAGCAGGATCGACGTACACCGAAGCGGCGAATGCGCTGTCAGGTGAACACGCGATGGCAAATAGAATAATGAGAGCATTGATTAGCCGTGTCATCGTGATTCTCCTCGGAATTGTTCTTCGAGTTCGCGGTCCACGTTAGACCACGTAATGCGAAACGTTGATCTTCGGGTGTCGTGATCATATAGATCAGTAGCAGTGAACATATCGACGTGTCCATCGACAAAAGCAAAGTTCGCGTTACCTCTCTCTGGCGAAAGCCCCCGAAAGCCCCCATGGCGACCGTAATCAAAACGGCTTGGCCAGTTTTGGTGTCTGCCCCAACGCCACTCACCGTTGTTAACACCGAGGACTGCAAGATTATTTACGCCAGCAAACCGTTCCCCGGGCAAGTGCTCGTTTCCTAAATATCCTTCGGTTGCCCACATATTTCTGGGAATTTCTTTTGCGGTTGCGCTAGCTAGAGCGAGTGCTTCCCCAAACAACAATCGCACTTCAGGGTCAATAACAGAATCGGTGTCGAAGAACGATCCGGGATAGCGAGGGGCATCCGTAATTCTGTCATAATGTGCTGGCCAATCAGGTAAAGTCTTGGGTGGATCAATCCCTGATGCCCAAAAATTCATATTATATGAGCGTAGTTCTTCATCACTGCCGGGGCAAAACATAATGCCGGCGCCAAGGCCCTCTTGACGGTATTCTGCGAATCTATCATCGGGTTGTAAGGATGGGCGTCGATTGTAAATAGTTATCAAATCATCAAGATACGCTCCGCATTGATTTTCGTCCCACCAAGCAGAGACGAAATTGGTTTCTTTAGGCCATGGTGGGGATGATTCGCCAAACCAATGTCTGTAGAATTTCCCCTTGTGGTCCAATGCATAACTATTTGCCGAAGTAGCGATTTTCCTAAGGTTCTGTTGACACTTCAAGATTCTCTCATCATTCCGTGTCTGTGCTAAAGCCGGCAGGATACACCCCAACGCCACGCCCAACATCGCAACGAGTGCGATCATGTCGAGGCGGGTGAAACCGCGCCTGCCGCGTGACCTGCCAAAAGCTGCCCGGCGGGCGGTCCGGAGTGAAGACCCACGGAACACGGGATTGATCGATCCCATCCCTCCCAGATTACCGGGCTTCCCCCATAAAACCAAGCGATTTATGGGGGTTCACCCGAAATTCTTGTGATTACGCAGCGCGGACCCGCGCGTCGCGCCCCACCCGCGGTCGATTCGGCCGCGACGGAACGCCTCCCGACGCGCGCCGCCGCCCCGTCCCTCCCTGAAACCAAGCATAAAACCCCGGACGGGACCGCACCGCTCATCGAAACCGTCGTGTCACCCCCCATCCAACCCGCAGGACCGAGGGAAAAAGACACGGTGCCCCGGGTCCGGACCCGTGGAGCCCCAAAAATCGCCGCAGCACCCCCGGAAGACGCCACGGCACCCCCGGAAGCCGCCGCGGCACCCCCGGAAGTCGCCGCGGGGTCCACGGGCCGCGGGTGCTCACCCCGGGCGGATGCTCCGCAAACCCTGAGTTCAAAACCACGTTCCCGGGGTCACGGCTTTATCACCCTGGGTCATGACCAAGAATCAAGGGGCCGGGTCGCGCAAATCATGGAGTGTTGCGGCCGTGCCGACCGGCGGCGCATGGTCGTCTGGGAATCCAAAGACCTTTCGGCCGAGGTCATAAACGATGATATCTGCTTGCGCTTCAATGCGGCCTGTTCTACTGCGCCTCGTCGTCTAAGGCGTCTTTGCACGCCTGCCAGGGGGCTTCTATCCACGAACCGTGACGGGACGCTTCACGGATTCTCCGCACGACCTTTTCCCGCGGGAGGCCGAGTTCGCGGAGCACGAAAAAGTCCAACAGGGCAAACAGGCGCAGATTGGTCCGCATGAAATCCCAGCCGGTGCGCCTCCGATAAGCCGGCTTCGGCGCAAGACAATGTGCCAGCTCGTTGCGCCAGTGGGTGCAGGTGTTGACAAACTGCTTCTGGATGGACTCGTCGCCGATGCACCAATCAGCCAGATCGCTCGCGCGTTCCAGCAACGCCGCGAGGCGGCGGCGGAACCCCGGGCGGCCGAATTGTTGCAGGTACGTTTCGACACTTTCCTCAAACTCAGGCCCCAACGTGTCGGTGCACCGCCGTATTTGGTCGGTGGTCAGTCTATGGTCTTCTAACCCGTCCGCGGCAAACAGTCTGCCGTGCAGTCGCTCCAAGGCGCTTGCCGCCAACAGGAAGGATGTTTCAGCGTACGGTTCGAGGTGGTAGCGGCCGCCGAGAACGTCGAGCACTTCGGTTCCCAGTTTCTGGCGCAGCCCGTCCCATCGTTTTACGAGACCGGCCCAGTCTTCGACCTCGCCAAACGGGATCAGCGCCCGGTGTGCGTCCTCCAACGGGCGGCGCGGCGGGGTCTGCTTGCCGTCCAGATATCTGAGAATGAGTGTTGCGGGACGTTTGGATTGGTGGTCGGGGCCGGCACTCGGACCTTCGCCCGGTTCGTCCGCATCCGCTTGGGTCGCGGTGAGATTGATCGTGCGTACGTCGAACTCTGCACCCGCAAGTACCGTTAGCAGCGCGAGGGCAGAGCCAAAGTGTTTCCTTACCTCGGCGAGCGGTTTCGGGTCCGAAAAGAGCAATGACAGCCTTGGTTGGCTATGCAGACTCGCGGTTTTCTCAGACGTGTACGGGACTGAGTAGGAAACCGCCCACCCGATTTCGAGAACCACGCCCGGCGCGAGGTCTGCGTATTCGGAAACGGGCGTCCAGGCGCGAAGCGTTACGCTTTGTTCGTCGTGCCCGGTGATCTGGATCGCGTATTGGTTGAGCCAGTAGCCCAGTCCGGACACGATCGCATCGAGACGGCTAAATGTTTCTTCGGTCGGGCTGTCGGCATGACCACCGATCAGGGCACGGTTGAAGTAGTACCTGTACTTGGTCAATCCGTTGGCATCGCTTTGCCGACTGCTGAGGAATCCAGAAAAAAGCGTGATGGGGCCAAACGTGTCGATGTGGCCCTGAAGATTTAAAGGCTTGTCGTCATCACCGGAAAGTTTGCCCCGCATGCCCCACGCCTCTTGTCGGGTGAGTTCCTTCGCGACATGGAGCGAGATCCCGTGCTGTCGGTCGTACTCAATCCGACCCATAAACTTCTCGGGATTTACACCATCTACTGCACTTGATTCATCCCAGAAGACACCGTCTTTCTTGAACGCATCGATTTCTTCACCTTGGGGCAGCTTGCTCATAGGTTGACCTGATACCTAGAATTGATTCTTTGTAAGTACGTTCGTCCGATTTCAGGTAAAGGATTCCGACAATGTTTCCGGATTGGGCTTGGTATTGCTACGACAACATGTCCGGACAGACAATGCTCAAGCATCCCTATCGAGCCGGGGCGGGGGTGCCGTGTCCCCATTGTGGCGAAACTTTGCGGGTTCAGGATTATCGTGCCTCCTGTTGTGGTCAGGAATTCAGGACGAGCTTTGGTGAAATTGCTCAACGCGAGCCGGTTGGGAGCCACAGCCGAAAATCCGGTCGCGGGTGGAAAAGCCTGCGGCTGTATGTGCCCCAATCATAAATTGATTAAACGTTGTTACGTCCGAGAGAATTGATGCCGCTGCTTCGTGGTTGGCGCTGAGGTCGGTTTTGTGCGGGGCGGGTCAAGTCGGCGGGTGGTGCGGGCGATGTCGGTGGGGCCGGCGAAACGGCGCGCCCGTTCGAGGTGTCGCGGGTTCCGGCGTCTTTGGCCCCGTTGTGATTCGTTGGGGGCTTCACGCAGCGGCGACTCTGGCCGCCATCGAAAGGAGCTTGGCCATGCCAAGTACGTATCTGCCGGCCCGGGAGGCCGAACTGCTCGCGTTCGCGCAGAACCTGTTCGACCACCTCGAGGCCAACCCGGCGACCTACGGTCAGACCATCGAGTCGATCGCGCCGTTCGGCACGGCGTTCAACGCCTTCAAGGCCGCGCTGGCGGTCACCACCAACCCGGCGACCAAGACCAAGCCGACCATCGCGGACAAGAACGCCAAGAAGCAGGCGATGATCGACATCATCCGCCCGCTGGTGCAGACGCTGCAGAACTGGTCGGGCATGACGGACGACAAGCGCGACACGCTGGGCATCCCGACGCGTGACCGCCAGCCCACCCCGATCGGCCCGCCCGAGGAGATGCCGGTGCTGCGCGTCGCCGGTGTGTTCGGCCGATTGCTTGAACTGGAGGTGCTGGACACCGAGGGCAAGAAGCGCAAGCCCGACGGGGCGCGCGGGGCGTGGCTGTACACGCACGTCGGTGACGACCCGCCGGCCGAGCTGACCGCGTGGCAGTTCCGCGGCGGAACGACACGCAGCAACCCGCAGGTGGTCTTCGAGGACAGCGTGGCCCCGGGCACGAAGGTGTGGGTCACGGCCCTGTGGGTCAACCCCACCGACCAGCCGGGCCCGGCGTGCGCGCCACAGCAAACGCGGATCGGGTACCAGGGGCTGTCGGAAGCGGCCTAACCCCCGGAAGGGATTCCGCTCCGCTTCCGGAGGGCCGCTCCGCGGCCTACGGATGGCGATGAGTTGAAACCGTGCCCGCGCCGTGACAGCGGCGCAGGGCGCTTTGAACCCGGGGATTGCCACGTTCGAGGAATGCACCATGTCTGATCTTGTTCGATATGAAGCGGCCGGTTTGCGGAAGGTGGAGCCGCGGCGGGCTATTGCCGTGCGTCGGGCGACGCAGGACGACTTCGATTGGATCGATGCGCTACAGAAGAGCGAGTCGGACAAGGTCGGGTTTATGTGGGAGCAGGCGATCCGCAAACGCATCGATGAGGGGAATGTGTTCGTCGCGGAGGCGACGAGTGGCCAGTGCCCGGTGGCCAGTGGCCAGAACGCAGACACCGGAACGGATGGCCCTTCGGACGTGCGCACTGGCCACCGGCCACTGGACACGGGGCACTCATCCCGCTTCGCGGGCTACTGCCTGGGCGTGGACCGGTACATGAAGCAGGACCACGTGGGGATCATCTATCAGATGTGTGTCCGCAAGGAGTTCCGGCGGTCGCTGGTGGCGGCGACGCTGCTGCAGGCGCGGTTCGACACGTCGGCGTACGGGACGAAGCTGTACGGGTGCTGGTGCAAGCAGAGTTTGGAAGCGAACCGGTTCTGGTCGGCGTGCGGGTTTGTGCCGTTGGCGTTCCGGGCGGCGGGCCGCTCGACGTTGGAGAAGCTGAAGAAGCGCGAGGGCCACACGGCCGGGGGCGTGCACATTTATTGGCAGAAGCGGGTGCGGGCGGGCGACGTGGAGACGCCCTGGTGGTACCCGTACGAGACGTCCGGGGGCGCGATGATGGAGGGGCGGGTGGTGCTGCCGCTGCCGCCGGAGGTGCAGTGGTGGGAGGCGGCGCCGGTGGTGCTGCCGGGTCAGGCGGAGCGGGACGCGGAGCGGCGGTTGTTGGAGGGCCGGGTGGAGGCGGCGCGGGAGCGCGAGCGGGCCGTGCGGAAGCAGGAGCGCCAGGACGCCCGGGGCGGCAAGAACGGCAAGAGCGGCAAGAACGCCAAGGGCGGGCGCGGGCCGCAAGGGTCGGCGGTGGGGTTCGGCGGCGTGGGTGGGGCGGCGACGCGGGTCGTGGGGACGGGCGGGTTCGGGTTCGGCGTCGCGCCGGGGTTTGATGCGGATGCCCCGGAGGTGAAGGCGGCGGAAGAGGCCCGGCGGCGCGCGGCCGCGGCACGGGCGGCAGAGGAGTCGGAGCGGTTGAAGGCCGAGCGGGCGGCGGCGCGCAAGGCGCTCAAGGCGGCGCAACGCAAGAACGACCCGCGGCTGCTGGCCTACGCCCGGGAGCTGCGCGACCGCTGGCAGGAGCACGCGGCCCCCGGAAGCGCGTTGGCGAAGTTGATCGAGGCGAAGGGGGAGGCGCGGTACGCGGTGGGCCGGCTGCGGGCGGATGCGGGCGATGCGGCCGCTTCGCCGGCGGGGCAGGACGTCGGGATGGTGGAGGTGAAGCGGCTGGCGGCTTAGGCGTCAGCTTCAACAATTTCGAGCCAGAGATTGCGCGTGCCGAGCATGCAGTGGATTCTTTGGACGTGGTCATATCCCGGAGCTTTGGTCGGCGTTGGGTCGAGCCCCTGCTTGGTGCATAAATCGGTGCTGGGCTGGTTTGCTTGATCCTTAAGCGCAGCTTCGCGGCCAATGACATGGTCTGGTTCTAAATGGTAATTGAGGATGCACTGGCCGGTCGAGGCGTCGTCAAACCGAACGGCCGTCGTTTCTTTGCCGATGCGATAGGCTGACCAAACGACCCGCCCGCTATCGAGCCATCCGTAGTTTTGCATGTCCCACCAATCGCGGGTGTCGTGGTGAACGAAGAATCTTCGCCACGTCGCACGGTACTCAGTGAGCGGGTGGCCGATGGTGATCTGTTTGTCGTCGGAGCTGACGACACGGTAATCGTTGGGTGACCATCGACCGCTGTGTTGAGGGTTGAACCAATAGCGTGGCTTGCTCATCTTTGGATTCGGGTGCGTGTGCGTGTCGATGCACCACGTCCGCTGTCCGATCAAACGGTACGAGTCATCGGGCATACGCATGCTCTGCCCGAATTCGTGGAAGAATGCGTATCGGCCGTCGTAAGACCAAGGGTTGTGGGCAGGGTTCTTGTCGTGATACAACATCTCATTGCCAAAGGGGTCCAGAGGCATGGGGATGGGCTTGCCGTCGATCTCGATCCTAAGTTTGTAGACCGAAGCGCCCATGGCAAACTCCCACGGGTCGTGAAAGATCAAACGGCTCCGACCATCCGGGCTGACATAAGTCCGGCCTCCCTCGCCATTGGGAGCGACGAGGGGCTCCTGAGATTGGTCGTAGCAGCGACCGATTTGAACGGTGAGTGTCCCGGGCATCATACGTAGAAGCTATATCCCCTTTGATTGGCATGCTGCCGGCAAAACCTCAACTCCTTGTGGTTTGCGTCGACGGCGCGGTGGCGAGCGGGTGGAGAACGCTTCGTCTGATGGGGGGAGGCGTTTGCCAGCGTGAAGGCTAAGTTCAACGTGCGGAGTGAAACGTGGGGATGTGTGCGCCTGCGCGGCGGGCGGTCAGGGGCGTGGCCCCCGACACCCCCCGAGACTGAGAGGTCGCGCGTGCGAGTCCTTATCAATTCGGCGTCCGGTGGGGTTCCGGGATATGGCAAGGTGTTTCGGTGTGCGGCGATTCTGCGATTCTGCGGATTGCGGTGGCGGAAGAGGTTGGGGTGCAGGGGTGTAACCCCTGCCGCTCGCCGCGCAGGCGATGCCCGCATAGGTGCGAAATACAAAGTCAACATGAATTCGTTTGCGGACACATCGTCGCGTGAGGGAGTCATTCGTTGATCGTGGTCAGGGTTGGTCGGTGGGTTCGGTGTAGATGCCGAGGCGTTCGAGCATGGGCACGATTTCGGGGTTGGACATGAAGAGGCGCCAGCACAGGGCGGTGCGGTGGTTTTCGATCATGGGGGCGATGGGGCCGACGTCGATGGCGAGGACGTGCGGCGAGACCCAGTTCTGCCCGGGGTTAAAGGCGTCGTAGAAGCCGAACGGGCCCCAGAGTTCGCGTCCGCGGTCGAAGTAGAAGTGTTTGGCGGCGGCGAGGGATTCTTCGGGTGTGTAGGCGAAGGCGCTGAGCGCGGCGGTGGGGGCGATCGTGCCGTCGTCTTTGTCGGTGAGCGGCGCGTGGCCGAGGTAGCCCTTGTTGGGGTTCTGGCTCGAGGTGAGGCCCCAGCATTTTTCGTTGTAGCCGGCGTGGTGTTTGGGGTTGTCGATCGCGTAGCGGTGGTGCATCAGCGAGAAGACGCGGTTGTGTTCGTGGTAGTTGCCGGTGTCGTCGGTGATGGCGCGGGGGTCGAGGCCGAGGAAGGAGTATTGGGTGAGGAACAGCGGGCCGGCCATGGAGCGGCCGATCTTTTGGGTGAGGCCGTAGTGGGTCTGTTCGTTGAAGTATTGCGGCTTGCCCATCCAGCCTTCGCGGTAGCTCTCGTCGGGGATGGAGTGGGTGGGCGAGGCGATGCCCAGGAGGTAGGTGATCATGCACTCGTTGTAGCCGTGCAGCGGGTGGTTCTTGACCCACGCCTGGTCGGGAGACCAGTGCCAGTACAGCACCTTGCCCTCGGGGTAGCGGAGGTACCAGCCCCACTCGACCTCGTGCCAGAGCCGGGTGATGCGTTCGCGCAGCTCGTTTTCGACGGCGTTGTCCTGGTCGAAGTAGGCGCGGGCGGTGAGCATGCCCTGGATGAGGAAGGCGGTCTCGGGGAGGTCGCCGCCGTTGTCGTTGGGGTTGAAGAACTCGATGGTGCTGCCGGTGCGGCCGTTGAGGCGGTGGGACCACGCGCCGTGGAAGCGTTCGGCGTCCTCGCCGAGGAAGGTGACCATCTTGAGCAGGCGCTGGGCGGCGTCTTCGCGGGAGACGAAGCCGCGCTCGGTGCCGACGACGATGGTAATCATGCCGAAGCCGGTGCCGCCGGAGACGCAGATGTCGCGGTCTTCCTTGGTGCCCGCGCGGGCGAGGCCGCTGACGGGGTGGCCGAAGTCCCAGAAGTAGCGGAAGCAGGCGCGTTGGATGGCGTCGAGCAGGGCGTCGTCGTCCATCGGCGCGGGCTTGCTCGAGACGACGGCGGAGGGCGGCGACATGGTGCTGTGTTCGCCGAGTTGTCTGACGCGGTAGAACACAGCGCGGTCGTCGTCGCCGCGGTAGTCGGTGAACGCGGTGAGGCCGCGCTCGACCTGGCCGACGGCTTCGAAGGGGCCGGCCTCGGCGTAAGCGCGCTCGACGACGTAAGACTCGACTTCGGTGTCGGTCGGGCGTTGCCACGTGAGCTCGATGTGATGGGGCAGCGCGTTCGTCGTCACGCCTTGCGGGACGTGGAGCTCGGCCGGCCGGGCTGAACCGCAAGCCAAGAGCAGGAACACCGCACACAACCAACCGCAAGCGGCGCGTGAGCATCGAAGCGAAACGGACATTGTTCTCTCCAGAAAACGCAACACGCGGCCCGCTTGTTCGGCGGATGCGGGTCAGCGCAGGTGCAGGTTGCCCAAGAAGATCGGCGGCTTCTTGCCCTGGAACGCCCAGTTGAGGCGGATGAGGCCATCGACTTCGTCCACGCTCTTGAGCGCGACGGTGCCGCCGAGGGTCTGGCCGGCGCGGGGGCGGTGGCCCAGGAACTTCCACGGGAAGGTGCAGCGCAGCTCGTAGCCGTCGTCGTTGACGAGGATCACCGAGCCGAAGCCGACGCGCTGCCCGAACCACTCGTAGCGCTGGCCCGTGGGGGCGACGCCGATGCGGAAGTCGTCGGTGTCGCGCCAGACCATGCCGTCGTGGTCGGGGTCGAGGAAGATTTCAACGGAGTCGCCCTGGTGGAGTTCGTCGGCGTCTTCGTCGTTGACGATCTCGTCGTCGTTGACGTGGACGCGCAGGTGCAGGGCGTCGTCGTCCCACATGAACGCGAACCGACCGGTGAGTTGGTGGCGGTTGGTGGGCTGGCCCCACTCCAGCGCGTTGTCGATGCGGAGCTCTTGCCAGTCGGCGCTGTCCCAGCCGGCGTCGAGGGGGAGGACGTCCGCGTCGTGGGTCCCGAACCGCGCGTCGGTCAGCGCCTCGGCAGGGATGGGCAGCTTGTGCCCGAGCTTGAACAGCGAGGAAGCGCGGGTCGGGTCGTTTTCTTCCGCGGTGAGCGGGCGGAAGCCCGCGTGGTTCATGGCGTTCCGGATCTCGGGGTTGGCCATGAACAGCTCCCACGGCCGGCCGGTGCGGTGGTTCTCGATCATGACGAAGGTGATGCCCGCGTCGATGCCGAGCACCTCGTCTCCCTTCCAGCCGATCGCGGGGTTGAACGCCGACGACGGGCCGTAGCGCGTCCAGAACTCGTCGGCGTGCTCGGTCGCGAGGTGGCGCAGCGTCGTCATCGCCAGCTCGGGCGTGAACGGCAGCGCGCCGGCGACGGCGTAGGGCACGACGGTGCCGTCGATGTTGGTCGTCGCGGGCGGCCCGCCCCAGCCGGTGTAGCCGTCCACGAAGTCCGACGCGGAGATGCCCCAGACCTTGGCGTTGTAGTGCGGGAAGTGCCGGCTGAGCTGCTGCGCGCACATCTCCTGCTGGGCGATCGTGGCGAGCACGGAGTTGTGCCAGTAGTCCGCGTATTCGTCACGCTTTCCCCGCAGGTCAACGTACGCGTGGCTGTACTGGTGTGTGAACAGGGCGGTCGAGCCGAAGAAGCGCTTGCCCTTGTAGTCGTAGACCTCGCTGCGCGTCCAGCCGTGCCAGTGCTCGGGCGGCAGCGGGTGCGTCGTGGAGCCCATCGCCAGCAGCGAGAGCACGAGGTGCTCGGAATACTCGTTCCAGTGCTGCGGGAGGAAGCCGTTTTTGTTGACCTTGTTGGGTTCGGGCTTCCAGCCCATGCTCAGCGTCGCCTCGCCGTTGGTCATCCACGGAAAGTCGATGCGTTCGTAGATCTTCGTCGCCAGCTCGGCGACCTCGGTGTCGGGGTACGCCTGCCGGACGGTAAGCACGCCGCACATGAGCAGCGCGGTGTCGATGGACGAGACTTCGGACTTCCAGAGTCGGTCGCCGTCACGGATGTCGATGAAGTGGTAGTACCAGCCGTGCTTGTTCGGCAGGTCGTCCCACAGGTAGCGCAGCGTCGTGAGCACGCGCTCGTAGGCCAAGCCGTGCTCGACCCAGCCGCGCTCGTCGGCGATGGCCACCGCGGTCAGCCCGAACCCCGTCGCGGCGATGCTGCCCATGCGCGGGCGGTTCCCGCCGTCCGCGTGGGCGCGGTCCACGATCAGGCCCGTGTCGGGGTCGGCCTGCTCCCAGAAGAAGTCGAAACACCGCTTCTGGATCTCTTCGAGCAGTGCGTCGTCGGTGTTCAGCCCGACCGGGACGGGTGCCTGCTTTGCGCAGCTGACGCCGAACGCGAGGCAAAGCCCGACCGCCAGCGCAAGTACGAAGCGTGCGAGCCCGCAGGTCTGACGTAGACGCCCGACGCTACGAGGAATGATGCGGGAAGAACCAGACCGGCCCGAAGGTGTCGGAGTCAAGACGGCGACCTCAAAGATGACGGCAAAACGACCACGGGGGAAGAACAACTCAAGCACACCCGCGGGGACAACCACATGACGACACGTACTTTACCGCGTGGTTTGATTCGCTCGGTCAGTTGACCGGGATGTCGCTGCCGCCGACGGGGTCGGGGTCGGGGTCGCCCCAGCGGTTCCACTTGCGGTTGCCGTACGAGTCTTCGAGCGCGGTGGCGGGCTCGTGGTAGTCGGCCCGGTCCATGTAGTTCGCGTGGCCGTCTAGGAACGCGAGGTTCTCGCCCGCGCCGTGGCGGCGGAGGTCCAGGTCGCGGTCGTCGGCTCCGGGCGATGAAGGCGCTTTGCCCCAGTCCAGGTCAAGGCCGATCACGGTCCAGGTGTGCTGGGGGAGTTGATCGAGGTTGCGGTCGAGGATGCCGTCGGCAGAGGAGGTCGGACCGCGGTGGTCCTGCCACTTGTAATCGGTGAAGTGCGAGTCGCCGTCCCAGATCTCGACGTTGTTGGGGAATTGATGAGACGGGGTCGAAATCGTCTGGTACTTCGACTCGAAGCGTCCCTGGGCGTTGCCGAGGAGGTCGGTGCCCGAGCCGGTGTTTTCGCTCCACTGCTGACCGCTGCCGCCCTGGCCATCGGCGTTGGGGCAGAGGAACACGTCGAAGCTGGAGATGTACCCGCCCGAATACTGCGAGAACCCGCCGACGAGGAACTCGATCTGGCGCATCTGGAAGTCTTTGGTGATCGAGAAGGGCATGTAGCCGTCGTAGTCGTGGGCGTACAACTGCGTGCCGTTGGCGATCTGGCGGAGGTGCTGGAGGCACATGGATTGCCGCGCGGCGTTGCGCGCCGCACCCAAGGCTGGTAGCAGGATGCCGATGAGCAGGGCGATGATGGAGATCACGACCAGCAGTTCGATGAGCGTGAAGCCGGCGCGGATCGGGACGCGTGGGTGTTGCGGTCGGCGGGTCATGGTGCAGGCTCCTGAGAGATGGCCGGCTGTATTGTAAGCGGTTTCAAAAATAATACAAGGCGGAGTGTGCCCCCCCCGAGCACACTCCGCCTGTAGGGGTTAGTGGCGGGCCCGTGCCCGGCCGCTCAGCAGGGGCCACAGGGCCAGCGCCGCTGGCATCGCGGGCTCGGGCACCAACGCCCCGGAAAAGTCGGGTGCCGCAGTCGCCCCCCAGTTGCTCAGCACGCCGTCGAGTTCGGCCTGCTCGATCTGGCCCTCGGGCAGGTCGTTGAGCCAGCCGAGGGGGATGTTGTTGGCGTCGGTTACGACGCCCCAGTTCTGGAGGACGAGGTCCAGGTCGCCTTGCTCCACTTGGCCGGACGCGTTGTAGTCGCCGGCGATGGCGGTCAGCGGATCGATGAAGACCAGGTCCGTGAACGTCGCGTCGATGAACTCGTTGGCGAAGGTGGTCTCGTCGCCGAAGATGTCGGGGTTGCCGTCGGCGACGTGGTTCTGGGTGTACAAGCCGAAGGTCGTCCCGTCGAGGTAGCCGCCGAAGTTGTTGGGCGTCGTGGAGTAGGTGACCATGTCTACGCCGTCGGCGTTGGCGTCGAAGATGAACTCGTAGTGCGCGGGGTCAGTGATGACGTTGACGCCGGGCGGGGTGTACCGGAACCCGAGTCGCGCGTCGGTGCCCGGGACGTAGACGCCGTTGACGGGGTCGAGGCCGTCGAACGACTGGGTCGTGACGAAGATGCCGCTGGGGCCGATAGCGGCGACCTGCCCGCCGGCCGCGTCGTCCACGGTGACGATGAACAGGCTGTTGGCCGCGTGGTCGTTGGGGCGCTGGAAGCGGAAGCCTGCCTCTTTGCGGTTGTCACGGGTGTAGAGGCTCGCGTCGAGGTTCACCGTCACCCACATCTCGAACGGCTGCGCGTTGAGCAGTTCGTAGCGGTCGGTGCCGTCGTCGGTGAACCAGGCGTTGGTGCGATTGGCGGAAAACCCGGGCAGGGCCGGCTCGTTGTCGTAGCTGTCCTCGAACACGGTGAAGGGCGCGGCGAGGTTGTTGACGACGATCGTTTCGGTCGGCGGGACGCCCGGCAGCGACGCGCCGTTGATGAGCAGGTTCGACTGGCGGTACGCGCTGGTGTTGGTGCCGCCGGGGTCGTTCTCTTCGGTGTCGCGCTGCACGATCAGCCCGTTAATGTCGGTGACGACGGCGAGGGCCGGGCCGACGCAGACGGTACAGAACAGCGCGCTAAGCGCGGCCAGCGTGGCGGGCACGAATCGTTTTGTGGTGGACTTGATGCTCAACATGATGCGGATTCCAGATGGCGTTCAGGACAATGCGACACACGCCCGCGCAGACGGCGGCCGGTCTTCATCCGCGGCGACGCCGGGAGATGTTCAGACCCCAAACGGCCGACGCCAGGACCGCCGCGGCGCCCGGTTCCGGCACCGCACTCGCTGAGAAGTCGGGCGCAGCGGTGTCGCCCCAGTTGGAAAGCACGAGGTCCAGTTCGGTCTGCTCGACCTGCCCGCCGATGTTGCCACCCGGCAGGCCCGCGAAGTTGACCCAGGCCGTCACGTCGGAGACGTCGGTGTCGCCCCAGTTCTGGAGCACGAAGTCCAGGTCGGCCTGCTCGACCTGGCCCGAGTTGTTGTAGTCGCCGATGATGTCCGCGCCGGCCAGCGGGTCGCGGATCACGAGGTTGCTGAAGATGTAGAGCGGGTCGGTGACGGTGTCGGGCGTGCCACGCGGAACGGTGGACTGCGTCTGCACTTTGAGCGCGAAGGTGGTGCCGGGCGCGAGGAACTGGAGGCCGGTGTCGCCGAAGGGCTCGGGCTCGTCGTAGGCGGTGACGCCGTTGTACCAGTACTGCATGGTGGCCGGCTCGATGACGGCGCCGGTGTTTTCGTCGAGGACCGGCGGCAGGTACTGCATACGCAGGGTCGCGGTCTCGCCGGCGTTGTATTCGAGCCCTTCCCATTCCAAGCCGGGCGGGCCCTGGACGGTCTTGAGGTTGCTCGCTTTGGGCGCGGGGCCGCCGAACGCCGCGATCTCGCCGAGGCTCGAGTCCCCGACTTCGGGGAAGTCGTTGAAGGTCTTGACGATGAACTGCGAGTCGGCGCCCGTGCCGTGCCGGAAGAAGAACCCCGCTTCGAGGCGCGGCGTCGCGACCGTCGCGTTGAGTTGGACGTCCACGCTCACGTCGAACCCGGCTTGGAAGTCGAATTCGTGCCGGTCAGCGCCGCCGTTGTCGGCGAACCACGCCCGGTGCGAGTTGGCCCGGAAGAGGTCCACCCCGTCGTGGCTCACGAACTGACCGAGCGGGTTGTCTTCGATCCGCAGGAACTCGCCGGGCACGTCCGTGCCGATGGCGAGCGTACCGGTCAGTGAACCCTCGGGCGTGTTGTTGACCGTCAGCGTGCTGTTGGGGTACTGGTTCCACAACTCGCGCAGCTCAAACTCCAACGCATCGATCGTGGTGATGTCGGCCAGCGCGGGGCCGGCGAGCAGGACGGCGGCGACACCGGTCAGCGGCGGGAACACCGTACGAACACGGGCGGGTGCTCTCATGGGTCAATCTCCAGGACGACGGCACGAACAGCGCCGTGGGTAAGAACGAGATACTCAGAAACAGTTACGGACTGCCGGCGATCATGGTCGATCGTCTGACGATCAACTCGGTGGGGAGCACGTGTTCCTTCGGCCGGCGCGGGGCGCCTTCGAGCAGCTCGACCACGGCCTGGCACGCCGTCCGGCCCAGCCCGCGCATCGGCGACGACACCGTCGTCAAGCCCAGGTAACGGGCCGACTCGATGTCGTCGAAGCCGACCAGCGCGACGTCGTCCGGCACGCGCAGGCCACGCTCGGTCAACGCTTCGAGCACGCCGATCGCCATCGGGTCGTTGAGGGCAAAGATCGCCTCGGGCAACGGCTTGCCCGCGTCCAGCCAGGAAGACATCGCCTCGTATCCGCTGTGGTCGTGGAAGGTGCCTTCCCAGATCAGCTCCGGGTCGGGCTTGACGCCGGACCGCTTCATCGCCTGCAGACAACCCAGCCAGCGCTCGTCGGAGTCGAATGTGCCCTGCGGCCCGCGGATGACCGCGATCCGCCGGTGGCCCAGATCTAGCAGATGCGTCATGGCCTCTTCGGCGCCGGCGGCGTTGTCCATGCGGACGGTCACGAGCCGCGCATCTTTGGCGGGGCGGTCGATCAGCACCATCGGCGTGGGGGCCATGGCCGCCTCACGGATGAATTTGTCGTCGATGCGCAGGTTCATGAGGATCAGCGCATCGACCCGGCCGCCGTAGAGGTACTCGCTGACCATCTGGGCTTCTTCGGGCTTGTTGCGGGCGAAGGCGACGGCCAGGTGCATGTCGTTTTCGCTGGCGAGTTGGTTGACGCCGATCAGGACCTCGGAGAAGAAGCCCGCGTCGATGCCCGGGAAGATCACGCCGATGGTGTCGGTGCGTTTGCGGGCCAGCGCCCGGGCGGAATGGTTGGCGGTGTAGCCCAATTCCCGCATCGCCTCGAGGACCTTGGCCTTGGTCTGTTCCCGCACCAGCGGGCTGTTGTTGAGGACCCGGGACACGGTGGCGGTCGAGAGCCCGGACCGCTTGGAGACGTCGGCGACGGTGACCGCCTGCGACTGCTTCACGCCGCCGCCCATGTTGTAACCGCTTTCATTCACCGTCTTCACTCTACTGTCGCCCCGTTTGCTGTCAAGAGGTTTCTTACGCTTCGTGCTCAATCCGGTCACCCAGGGAACGTTTTTTCAACGACTTGCGCGACGGACCTCTCGCCGCGGCCTCTTGAATTCTCACAGCTAAAACGACCGTGGGCAAGCGGCACTGCTGAACGACGGCCGGTGGCGGTCGCCGCGCCGCCCCCGACGCCGGCACCCACCACAAAAAGCCGACCGAAAAAGGGGCGACGGGACGGAGTGCGCCCCGTCGCCCGAACGGTGTCAAGTCGGTCAGTCGAAGTCCGGCAATTCCGGATTCGCCCCTGCCGACCGAGAGATTCTCACGGGTCGATCCGCATCACTTCCGTCGATGCAGCAGGGCCAGCCCGGCCACACCCAGCAGGGCGGCGCTGGACGGCTCGGGCACGAGACGGAAGCTGTCGAGGAACGCCGACTGCCCGCCGGGGATCAGCGAGTCCGTGCCGCCGACCATCGAGCCGTCCACGGTGAGGGTGTCGCCGGCCGTGACGCCCAGGAGCGTGAGGGAGAACGGCGTGCCGCCGGGGTTGCCGGACGCCGCACCGCCAAGGTTTCCGTCGGGGATCACCGCGGTGATCAGATCGACCGAGTCGGACCCGCCCGTGCCGCTGGAGCTGAGTGTGACGCCGAACGAGGAGGCCATGAAGTTGACTTCGCGGCCGGCCACGAAGCTGAGCGTGTAGTCGCCGCTCGCGGGGGCGATCACGGACTGGGTCAAAGTCGCGTCGGCCAGCGGTTCGCCGCTGCCGCCCTGGTTGCCCTCGAAGGAGCGGAACCAGACGCCGGTCCCGGTGCCCGGGGCTTCGGGGCCGCCGACGCCGGAGTTCTGGGCGTTGGCGAAGCCGGTCTGGAACTGGGCACCGAGGCTGGAACCATCGGGTGCATTCGCCGTCAACACCCAGTCGCTGTTGCTGACCAGGCCGCCGCTGGTCGCCAGACTCAGGTTGCCGTCGTCCAGCAAGAACGCGTGGGCCGACGTCGTGGCCAAGCCACCGGCGACGGCGCAAGACAGAAGCGTGCTCAATCTCATATCGAAAGTCCTCCAAAAAGGGGAAGTTGCGAACGGCTCCGTGGGCGGGATGAAACGTGGCCACACGAACCGGCATGAAACGAGGCGAGCCGTGAAACCAGAACTCGGCCGCCAAATGAAAGCGCTTACAAAGTAGCCGACCACCAAACCCACGTCAACAGGCTTTGTGTCCGGGCGGCATGTTTCGCCTCGATTGCTGTGCGCAAAGCACAGTCAAAGATGGGCTTACATCCCAGATCAATCGGCCGGTTTTTTTGATCGGCGGGTTGAAACTGCCGCCGCCGCGCCAATCCCCAAGGTACCCGCCGCGGGCTCGGGGACTGCGGTCAGGGACACCGTCACGGGGTAGTGGTCCGACGCATACCGGTCGTCGAACGCCGTGCGGATGATCGCGGCCGAGGTCGCGGTCCAGGCGTCGGTGTGCAGCACGTGGTCGATCCGGGCCCCGAAACTCGCGCCGGAAAACGCGTTGAAGGTTCCTTCCTGGATCCCCCGCACCGGGAACACCGTGCGGAACGCGTCGTGCAGCGGGCGCTCCGCGTCGGCGCCGAGCACGACCTGGTACGCCGCATTGTCTTCGTTCACGTTCAGGTCGCCCATCACGATCACGGGCAGGTCGGCCGGCAACCCGTCGAGGTGATGCCGGATCACGTTGGCGCCGTGTTCGCGGGCTTCCTGGCTGACGTGGTCCCAGTGCGTGTTGAGCACAAACAGCGGGGAATCGGTCTGGGTGTCGTTGAGCACCACCCACGACGCGATGCGCACGGTCGCCGCGCCCGGGAAGATGCTGCCGGCGACGTCGGGCGTGTTGCTCAGCCAGAACGTGTCGGACTCGACAAGTTCAAAGCGGTCGCTGCGGTAGAAGATGCCGCTGTGTTCCCCGGCCGCCACGCCGTCTTCACGGCCGACGCCGTAGAACGCGTACTCCGGGAACGCGGCGCTCAGGTCATCGACCTGGTTACGAAACGCCTCCTGCACCCCGAGGATGTCCGGCCCGGCGTCACGGATGATTTCGATCACCAGGTCTTTGCGGTCGGTCTGGCCGTTCACCAGCCAACTCCGCGGGTCGTCCGTGGGCTGGCCCTGATTGAAGTCGCCGCGGATGTTGAACGTCATCACGTCCAGCGTCGTGTTTTCGCCGGCACGGGCGTGGCTCGTGGTGGTCGCACACATCGCGAGCAACAAACTAGCGGCAAATCCCCGAAAAAACCCTTGATTCCTCGCATTCTTCATGACTTCGACCTCCGGGCAGGCCGTGACCACTCGGGCACGACGCCCGGACAAGCCTAAGCCAAACGGGCTGAAAAGCCAGCACAACTTGGTGGATCGGGATCTGGCTCGCCAGCGTCGCCGGCCTACGCGGACACGTCTGCGACCGTGACCTCCACGCCCCGATCCGCCAGCGTGTCGAGCGCTTCGCGCTTGGCGGGGTCGTCGGTGGGTTCGACCACGAGGCGGTCGGCGACGGCGGCGTGGCCGTAGAACACGGTCGACGCCAGGCCGATCTTGCTCGCGTCCGCCATGAGCACGCGGCGTTGCGACGACTCGATCATGCGTTGCTTGATGGCGGCGTGCCGGTCGTTGGCTTCGCTGAGCCCGCGATCCAGGTCGATGCCGCGGGCCGAGAAAAACAGGGTTTCGATGTTCAGGCGTTCGAGCGTGCGTTGCGCGTGCAGGCCGTAAAACGCCATCGCGTCGGCGTCGAGCGTGCCGCCCGTGCAGACCACTTCGATGCGCGGCCGGGTCGCGAGCGTGCTGCACACGAACAGCGAGTTGGTCACGACGGTTAGCGGTTGGTCGGGGATGAGTTTGGCGAGTTGGCCGGCGGTGGAGCTGGCGTCGAGCGCGATCACTTGGCCGGGGCGGATGAGCGAGGCCGCCGCCCGGGCGATCGCGGCCTTGGCGGCGACGTGCGTGCCGTGGCGCTGGTCAAAGGGCAGGTCGACGCGCCCGTCCTGGTGGTCGAGCGCGACCGCGCCGCCGTGCGTCCGGGTGAGCCGGCCCTGGTCCGAGAGCGTCCGCAGGTCCCGGCGGACCGTTTCTTCGGTCACGTCGAGCCACTGGGCAAGCTCGGTCACGCGGACCGAGCCGTCTTCGGTGACGCGTTCCAGGATCTGGCGGTGACGTTGGAGGGCGATCATGGGGCAGGCGTGCGGTGGGCGGCAGGGCGGATCTGACGAAGTAATCTGCGTTTTTTACCGATTTTCTTTATTTGACGCCAGAAGAATATCTGATATTTTATCTTTTTCTTTGATTTTGTGCGTTTCTTTCGTCGTCTTTTTCGATTGTTGGAGCCCGACATGCCCGCCACCGCCACCGTCTCGCCGCAAGACTTTCAGCACGTCGACTACGGCTGGGACGACGCGGCCGTCGCTTCGATGACTCCGCTGGAGCGCCTCGTCTACCGCTCGAACCTGCTCGGCTCGGACCAGCGGATCACCAACACCGGCGGCGGCAACACCTCGTCCAAGGCCATGGAGACCGACCCGCTCACCGGCGAACCCGTCGAAGTGCTCTGGGTGAAAGGCTCGGGCGGCGACCTGCGGACGGCCAAGCCCGCCAACTTCTCGTCGCTCTACCAGGACAAGCTGTTGTCGCTGCGGAAGACCTACGCCGACATGCCGGACATTGGGCCCAAGACGCCGGCCGAGGACGCGATGGTCGGCTACTTCCCGCACACCACCTTCAACCTCAACCCGCGCCCCAGCTCGATCGACACGCCGCTGCATGGGTTCCTGCCCGCCAAGCACATCGACCACATGCACCCCAACGCCGCGATCGCCATCGCCGCGAGCAAGCGCAGCAAAGAACTCACCAAAGAGATCTTCGGCGACGAGGTCGGCTGGGTGCCCTGGCTGCGCCCGGGCTTCGAACTGGGCCTGATGATGCAGCGTGAGGTCGATCAAGACCCGTCGCTCAAGGGCCTCATCATGGGGCAGCACGGCCTGATCAACTGGGCCGACGACGACAAGGCATGCTACGACCTGACGCTGTCCCTGATCGAAAAGGCCGCCCGCTACATCGAGAGCAAAGACAAGGGCAAAACGACTTTTGGCGGCGCGAAGTTCGACGCGCTGCCGGATGACCAGCGCGACGCGTTGTTGGTGGAACTGTTGCCGTGGCTGCGCGGGCAGGTCTCCCAGCAGAAGCGCTTCGTCGGCACGGTCCAGAGCGACCCGACGATCCTGCGTTTCGTCAATTCCCACGACGCGCCGCGGCTGGCGGAACTGGGCACGAGCTGCCCGGACCATTTCCTGCGGACCAAGATCAAGCCGCTCTACGTCGACTGGACACCCGCCCCCGGAAGCGACGCCCTCGCCGCGCTGAAAGAAAAGATCACCGCCGGCCTTGAGCAGTACCGCAAGGACTACACGGCCTACTACGAGGCCTGCAAGCACGACAACTCGCCCGCGATGCGCGATCCGAATCCGACGGTGATCCTCATCCCGGGGGTCGGCATGATCGCGTGGGGGAAGAACAAGAGCGAGTCGCGCGTCACCGCCGAGTTCTACAACTGCGCGGTCGAGGTGATGCGCGGCGCCGAGGCGATCGATGAGTACATCGCGCTGCCGCAGCAGGAGGCGTTCGACATCGAGTACTGGCTGCTCGAAGAAGCGAAGCTCCAGCGCATGCCCCCGGAAAAGGAGCTGGCCCGCAACATCGCGGTAGTGGTCGGGGCGGGCTCGGGCATCGGGAAGCAGGTTGCGCACCGGCTCGCGGCCGAGGGCGCCCACGTCGTGTGCGCCGACATGAACGCCGAGGCGGCGCAGGCGACCGCCGACGAACTCACCGGCATCTACGGCCAGGGCATCGGCGTGGCCGGCACCGGCGTGTCGGGCTGCGGACCGGCCATCGGCGCCGCGTGCAACATGACCGACCGCGACTCGATCAAGGAACTGATCAAAACCGCGGTGCTCGCGTACGGCGGCGTCGACCACGTCGTCATCACCGCCGGCGTCTTCGTCCCCCCCGACCGCAGCGGCCACCTCACCGACCCGCAGTGGAAGCTGACCTTCGACGTCAACGTCATGGGCGTCTACAACACGCTCGACGAGTGCCGGGACCTGTTTAAGGAGCAGGGCCTGCCCGCCTCCGCGGTGGTCACGACCTCGGTCAACGCGGTGGTGAGCAAGAAGGGCTCGGTCGCCTACGACACGTCCAAGGCCGCCGCCAACCACGTCGTGCGCGAGATGGCGATCGAGCTGGCGCCGCACGTCCGCGTCAACGCCGTGGCGCCCGCCACCGTGGTGAAGGGCTCGACGATGTTCCCGCGCGACCGCGTGATCGCGTCGCTGACCAAGTACGAGATCCCGTTTGAGGAGAGCGAGTCCGACGACGAGTTGCGCAACAAGCTCGCCGGGTTTTACGCCAAGCGGACGCTGCTGAAGGAACCGATCACGCCGGAAGATCAGGCCGAGGCGGTGTACTTCCTCGTATCCAGCAAGGCGTCAAAGACGACCGGGCAGGTGGTGAGCGTCGACGGCGGGCTGCACGAGGCGTTCCTGCGATAAAGAGTGTTTGATCGGGTGGGTTAAGCTCCGCGGGTCGGGTGGGATGTGTTGGGTGTCGTGGTTTTTGGTTTCATCTCGCGTGGTTCGAACATGAGTCAGCAGGCGCACATCGCGGTTGATCTGGGCGCCGAGTCGGGCCGGGTGATCCTCGGGACGATCGAGTCGGGTCGGCTGTCGATCCGGGAGGTGCATCGTTTTCGGCATCTGCCGATCCCCACGCCCGGCGGGCTGTGCTGGGACCTCACTGGGCTGTGGCGGAACATCCTGGATGGTCTGCGCGAGGCGGCTGCTCAAGCAAAGTCGAGAAGCCTGACGCCGGTGAGTGTCGGCGTCGACACGTGGGGCGTGGACTGGGCGCTGCTCGGGCCGGGCGACACGCTGCTCGGGCTGCCGCGCTGCTACCGCGACCCGGCGTTCAGCACGGGCTTTGAAAGCGTGACCGCCCGCGTGAAGCCGCGCAACATCTACGACGCGACCGGCATCCAGCTCATGCCGATCAACTCGCTGTACCAGGTCGCCACGCGGTACGAGCGCGAGGCCGGGCTGTTTGAGGTCGCGAAGCACCTGCTGTTCATGCCGGATGTGTTTCACTGGCTGCTCTCGGGCCGGGCCTGCGTGGAACGCACCATCGCGTCGACGAGCCAGATGGTCGATGTGCGCACCGGCGACTGGAACCGCGCGTTGCTCGACAAGCTCGGTCTGCCCACGTCCGCGTTAAGTACGCCGACCGATCCCGGCACCGCCGTCGGCACGATCACCGATGCGGTCGCCGCGGCCACCGACTTGCCAGGCGACTTGAAAGTGGTGTTGCCGCCGACCCACGACACCGCCTCCGCCGTCGCCTCCGTGCCCGCGCAAGCCGGCACCGACTGGTGCTACCTTTCGAGCGGGACGTGGTCGTTGCTGGGAGCCGAGCTTGCCGAGCCGTGCATCACCGACGCCGCGGCCGACGCCAACTTCACCAACGAGCTGGGCGTCAACGGCACCGTGCGGTTTCTCAAGAACATCGCGGGCCTCTGGCTCGTGCAGGAAGTGCGTCGGCACCTGGCCCGCCAGGGCAAAGACCTCGACTACGCCGAGCTCACCGAGCAGGCCGCGGGGGCCGAGCCGTTCCGCACGCTGCTCCCGGTCAACGACCCCGTATTCGCCCAGCCGGGCCACGCGATCGACCGCATTCAGATTTACGCCCAACAATCCGGCCAACCCGTGCCCGACTCGGTGGGGCAGCTGGTGCGCTGCTGCCTCGAGAGCTTGGCGTTGGAGTACCGGCAAACGCTCGAAGTCATGGAACGCGTATTGAATCGCTCGTTCAGCGTGCTGCACGTCGTCGGCGGCGGCGGCAAGAACGGCCTGCTCAACCGCATGACCGCGCACGCCACGGGGAGGACCGTGGTGGTCGGCCCCGAAGAAGCCACCGCGATGGGCAACCTCTTGACGCAAGCCATGGGCGTTGGCGCAGTTGAAAACCTCGACGCGATACGCAATATCGTCGCCGCGTCCGTGGACCTACAGACTGTCGAGCCCGACCCGTCTAAGCGCGACGAGTGGAGCACGGCCGCCACGCGTTACGCACAACTGCCCCCGTCCGAACCCTTTCACGCCGAACCCTCGGAGTAACCCCGTGAGCAAGAAGCAGCACGACGCCGCGCTCGAAGCGCTCGACCGATTCAAGATCGAACTGCCCTCGTGGGGCTTCGCCGACACCGGCACGCGCTTCGGCAAGTTCTTCCAGGACGCCGCCGCGTCGACCACGGAAGAGAAACTCCACGACGCGGGCCTGGTCCACGAACTCACCGGTGCCTGCCCGACCGTCGCCGTCCACGTGCTCTGGGACTTCGACGAGCCGGGCAACCCCGACTCCGCCGCGGCCACGAAGAAGCTCGCGAAAAAGCACGGCGTCAAGATCGGCTGCATCAACCCCAACGTCTTCCAGGACCAGCAGTACAAGCTCGGCTCGTTCTGCTCGCCCGACGCCAACGCCCGCAAGGACGCGATGAAGCACACCATGGACTCGATCGCCCTGGGCAAGGCGGTCGGCAGCAAGTCGATGGCGATGTGGTTGGCCGACGGCACCAACTACCCGGGGCAGGACAACCTTCGCCGACGATTCAACGACCTCAAGAAAGCCGTGCGCAAGATGCACGACAAGATGGTCAAGGACTGGAAGGGCTCGACGCTCTTGATCGAGTACAAGCCCTTCGAGCCCGCGTTCTACCATACGGACATCCCGGACTGGGGCGCTTCGTTGTTGTTGTGCCAGCACGCCGGCAAAAACGCGAAGGTCCTGGTCGACACGGGACACCATCTTCCGGGGTGCAACATCGAGCAGATCGTCGCGCTCCTGCTGAACGAAGGTCGGCTCGGCGGGTTCCACTTCAACGACCGCAAGTACGCCGACGACGACCTCACGCTCGGCAGCATCGACCCCTACGCCGTATTCCGCATCTTCAACGAGATCGCCCAGTTCGAGTTCGACACCGGCAAGAAGCCCGGCGGCGCCGCGATCGACTACATGGTCGACCAATCCCACAACCTCAAACCCAAGCTCGAGGCGATGGTGCAGACGGTGTGTGAGGCGCAGAAGCTCTTCGCCAAGGCGTACCTCGTCGACCGCGCGGCGTTGGCCGAGGCGCAGTCGGCGGGCGACATCGTCGGCGCGGAAACGCTGCTCAAGAACGCCTTCGACGCCGACGTCACCCCGGTGCTCAAAGCCTGGCGCAAACAGCACGGCCTGCCGGCGGACCCGTTGCGGGAACTGCGTCGCAGCAACGTCGTCGCCCGGCTCGGCAAGGAACGCGCCCGGGCCCGGGCCGAACGCGGCGAGGTGGCGTCGGCGTCTTACGCGTGAGTCGTGTTGTCTTTATTCCGGTTTCTCCGCGACGGACACGGTGAATACGCCGTCCGGGTCGGTCCGCATCCCGCGCTTCACGAAGCCGGCCGTACTTACGATCGCGTCCAGTGACGCCGTGCTACGTTGCCGCAACGACACACACGGTTCCGTCGGCGTGCCGGCCACGCAGCGGGTCAGCAGTTCGTAGTTCGGGTGGCGCGGCATCCCGCTGTAGACCAGCCCCGAACCGGCGGGCATCCGACGCGACAACGCGTTCACCAGCCTGGCGGCCGCGTCGTCCGACACCCACTCGAGGTGGCCAGCGACGACCGCAAGGTTGAACGGGCTCCGCGCGATCACGTTTTGAAGCCTTGCCGCGGTCCGGCCATCGGATAGATCACATCGCACGAGCTTGATGCGCTGCTCCAGGCCCAGGGCCGAGGCTCTGTGACGGACCAACTCGAGCGCTTCCGGGTCATGGTCCAGCAGCAGGGCGGTGCCGCCGGAGTCGGGATGGGCGTGCAGCGCATCCAGGGTGGCGCGTGCCGATCCGCAAGCCACGTCGATGATCCGCGGCGCGGCGTTGCGTTCACGCAGCGCACCCATACATTCGAGCAAGGTCGTGTGGACGTTGCGCAGACGGACACGGAGGCAGCGCCACGCCACGGTGTCGAGCAGCCGACGGTCCAGCGCCCGGCCGAGGCGGGTCGTGCCAGAGGCGCGGTTTTCGTAGACGTAATCGAGCAAAGCCCCCGAAGCGAAACCGGCGCGGCACCCCAGCGAGACCCCGCCGCTCAATCGGCCGAACGTCCGCAGGCCCAGACGGAGCGCTTCGAGGCGACCACGGTCCAGCCCTGTAATGCACCGGCCGACGCTGAATCGACGCGGGTTGGCTTCAAGGTGGCTTCGCATCTTCTGGACCATAGCACCGAGCCTCGGCGTCCGAGAACGCGCCGGCACCTTCAACCTTGATGTTTGACGCGGATCGGTTGACACAGATTGGGCGCGGCACCGCTTGAACGGCGCTTCCATCTTGCCGATGACCCTGAGGTTTCCCCGCAGCAGGAAAGGGTTATGGGACAGTCGACCGCATCCAAACCGAACGCCAACCCGCGGGTCTCGCCTTCTTGGCGCGTCCCGGTGCTGATGGCGGCGGCGTGGTTTCCGTTGTTGACTGCGCTGCTGTTGGCGGCGCACGCCTGGCTGCGGCCGTGGCTTGCGACATCATTCGGTTCGGCGATCGTGCTGGCCGCAGGTGTCGGCGCTGTGGCCTGTCAAGGCGTTGTGCTGTGGCGATTCGTGAAATGCATCCGCCCTGCGATCATGATCCAATCCGCGGTCGCGTCGTGGCGGGGCGGTGAGGCCGACGCCCAACTCTTGACGGTCGCCGACGACGGCACCGGGCTGTCGGAAGACTGGAACCGAATGATGACCGCCTGGGGCACCGCGCAGACGGAGTTGAAGAGTTATCGCACCGCGACCAGCGTGGTGTCGAACCAGGGCGGTGAGGCGGGGTACTCCGCCGTGTTCGATATGTTGCCAAACGGCGTCATGATCATCGACCGCTCGGGTAAGGTCAGCCACGCGAACGCGGCAGCCAGCCGGGTGTTTATGCGTAGCCAGGAGCGGATGAAGGACGCGCCGTTGACGGCGCTCATCGATCAGACCGAGTTGTCTGAACTCGTGGCCGCGACCTTGAACGAGTCACGTGCCCGTGGCGGCCAGGTCGAACTGACGATCCCGCAGACGGACGAACACGAAGCGGTGATCCGTTTCATCATCCGCCCGATGGGCTCGCAGGAAGACCGGCGGGCGCTGGTCGTGATGAACGACGTGACCCATCAACGCGTCGCCGACAAGTCGCGCAACCTGTTCGTGGCCCAGGCCACGCACGAACTGCGGACGCCGCTGACCAACATCGGCCTCTACCTCGAGCGCGCGATCGACCTGACGGACGATCAGTTCGCGGAACGCAGCGAGTGCCTGAACGTGATCAACGGGGAGGTCGGTCGGCTCGCACGGGTCGTCGAGGAGTTCCTCTCCGTGTCCGAGATCGAGGCCGGCTCGTTCCAGGTCCGGCGCGACGATGTGCGGGTTGACGAACTGGTCAAGCGGATGCAGGACGAGTACATGCCTCAGGCCAAGGCGAAGTCGCTAGACATCACCTTCGACCTGCCGCCGAAGCTGTCGGTCGTGCAGGGCGACCGCGAGAAGGTGTCGCTGGCGATCCACAACCTGATCGGCAACGCGATCAAGTACACGCCAGCCGGACAGCGGGTCCGGGTCGAGGTGGGCGAAGACCCCGCCGCGGGCCACGTCGAGGTCCGCGTCTCCGACACCGGGATCGGCATCGGCGAGGAAGACCTGCCCAAGGTCTTCGAGAAGTTCTACCGCGCCAACGACGAACGGCTCAGCGAGATCAAGGGCAGCGGACTGGGGCTCGCGTTGGCCCGCGAAGTCATCCGTTTGCACGGCGGCGACATTACGTGTGAATCCACGCTCAACGAGGGCACGACCTTCACGCTGACGCTGCCGCTTCACCACCCCGCCAAGACCGCCTGACCCGGAGACGACCGTGCGCATCGACACTCATCGCGTCGGGGCCGTCACCGTGCTCGAGCCCCAGGGCGCGCTCATCCAGGACGATGCCGACGTCTTCCGGTCCCAACTGGACGAGGCGATGTTGTCGAGCATGGGGCGGCTGCTCATCGACGTGACGCACGTGCCCTTCGCCGACAGCAAAGGCCTCGAGGCGCTCGCCGACGCCGGCGCCCAACTCACCGAGTCCGGCCAGGCGCTGAAGCTCTCGGGCGCCAACGAGACGCTGCGCACCGCCTTGGAACTGACCGAGATCGACGACCGCTTCGATCACTACCAGGACGTCAACGCCGCCGTGAGGAGCTTCCTGTGAGTGGCCGGTCGTTCACCCAGCGCGCCCGCATCGGCGACCTGCTGCTGCGTGACAACGCCGTCACGCAGGCGCAGCTCGAAGAGGCGCTGCGCACCCAGAAGTCCAGCGGCAAGCTGCTGGGCGAGATCATGGTCGAGACCGGCCTGATCGGCTCCGAACAACTCGTGCACACCCTCGCCGAGTCGCTCGGCGTGCGCGGGGTGCAGCTCCGACACGGCTTGATCGACCCGGCGCTGCTCAAGGAGATCGGCCTCGAGGAGGCCGAACGCCTCAAGGTGCTCCCGCTGTTCCGTGTTCACGACACGCTGACGGTCGCGATGGCCGAGCCGCAGTCCCTGCCGGTGATCGACCGCCTGCGCAGCCTGACCGGGCTCAACGTCCGCCCGGTGCTCGCGCTCGAATCGGAGATCATCGAATTCATCAAGCGTTACGGCGGCGAAGACGTAGACGTCGATGCGTTCCTGACTTCCCTGGCTGAAACCGACATCGAGGTCGTCGAGCGCGAGCAGGTCGACGAGGACAGCAACGCGAGCCTCGACCGCATGGTCGAGGGCAGCCCGATCGTCAACCTGGTCAACGTGGCGCTGCTCACCGCGATCAAGGACGGTGCCAGCGACGTGCACATCGAGCCCGACCGCAACAGCACCCGTATCCGCTACCGCATCGACGGCGTGCTGCGCGACCTGATGAAGCCGCCGGCCGGGATGCACGCCGCCATCGTGTCGCGCGTCAAGGTCATCGGCAAGATGGACATCGCCGAGAAACGCCTGCCGCAGGAAGGCCGCGTCCGCCTCCACGCCGAGTCGCAGGAGATCGACCTGCGCGTCTCGAGCATGCCGACGCTCCTGGGCGAAAAGCTCGTCGTCCGCATCCTCGACAAACGCAACCTCCGCGTGCGCATGGAAGACCTGGGCTTCCGGGAAGAAGCCCTGGAACAATTCAAAGCCATGCTGCACCAGCCGCACGGCCTCGTGCTGGTCACCGGGCCCACCGGCTCGGGCAAGACGACCACGCTGTACTCCGCGATGGACCTGCTGCGCAGCCCGGAACGCAACATGGTCACCGTCGAAGACCCGGTCGAGTACCAGCTCGACCTGATCAACCAGATCCAGGTGAACGACGCGGTCGGCCTCAAGTTCGCCAAGGCGCTCCGCAGCATCCTGCGTCAAGACCCCGATGTCATCATGATCGGCGAGATCCGCGACGAGGAGACCGCACGGGTTGCGGTGCAGGCCGCGCTCACCGGGCACCTCGTGCTCGCCACTCTGCACACCAACGATGCGCCCGGCGCCGTCGCACGGCTGCTGGATATGGGCATCGAGCCCTACCTGCTCAGCGGCGCGCTGAACGGTGTGGTCGCGCAGCGGCTGGCCCGGACGGTGTGCCCGCACTGCAAATCGAAGTACTACCCCAGCGAGCACGCCCTTCACGACGCCGAGATCCCCGAGATGGTCGGCCGGCCGTTCCTCCGCGGCGCAGGCTGCCAGAAGTGCCACAACAGCGGCATGCTCGGGCGGATGGGTATCTACGAAGTCATGAGCGTGACACCGGAACTCCGTCGTGAGGTGCACCGCGCCGCGGCCTCGCACGAGTTGCGCGAGACGTGGAAGCGGCAGGGCGGGCAGACGCTCCGTGCCGAGGGCGTGAAGCTCGCGGCCGGCGGCGCGTGCGCCCTCGAAGAGGTGCTGCGGGTGACGCACAACGACGACGTCACGGTCGACGAAGCCCACAGCTTGAAAGGGGCCGCCTGATGCAATCCGCACCGGTCCGCATCTCCACGCACGCGCTGGCGCAGAAGAAGCGCCCGGACAAGCCGGCGGCCCGGCCCCGGTCGTCCGCGTCACTGCCGCCGCGCCAGCGCTGGGCGCGGCCGCGCAACCTGCTGATGTTCATGCGGCAGCTCCAGGTGTTGATCTCATCCGGCACGACTGTGACCTCGGCGCTGGCCAGCCTCGAGCGGCAGACCGCAGACCCGCGCTGGAAGGAAGCCACCGCGGGCATCCGCGATCAGGTCGAGGAAGGCGTTGCGCTGTCCGCGGCGCTCGCCCGGTACCCCGAGCTGTTCGACCGGGTGACGTGTTCGCTCGTCGAAGCCGGCGAGACGACCGGCAAGCTGCCCGAGATGCTCGCCCGCATCGTGGCCCTCACGCAAAAGGACCTTCAGACGCGCAACGGCGTTGTGGGCGCGCTGCTGTACCCCGCGATCCTGTTCACGGTGGTGGTGGTGGTGCTGTGCGTCACGCTGACCGTCGTCGTGCCGCGGTTCGGAAAGCTGTTCGAGTCGCTGTCCGTGCCGGTGCCGCCGACCACGCAGATCACGCTGGCCGCCAGCGACCTGCTGCGTTCGTACTGGTGGGTGTGCCTGTTGGTGTTGGTGGGGACGGGGTTCTCGTTGTTTGCGTGGCTGAAGACGCCGTCGGGCGTCCGCGCGTTGCACACCCTTGCGATCAAGATGCCGGTGATCGGCGGGCTGACCAAGTCGTTCGCCACCGCGCGCATCGTGCGGCTGCTCGGGACGCTGGTGCAGAGCCACCTGCCGCTGCTGGACGTGTTGGGCCTGGTCCGCGGCGCGTGCGGCAACCTGCACTACGCGGCGCTGATCGACAAGGCCGAGGACGCGGTGGGGCGGGGCGACCCGGTCAGCAGCGCGTTCGACGACCCCGAGCTGATCGACCCGTCGGTGTACGAGGCGTTCCGCAGCGGTGAAGAGAGCGGCCGGATCGCGCCGGCGCTGGTGACCGTGGCGGACTTTCTGGACGACGAGAACGACGTGATCATCCGGTCGCTGACGAAGGTGCTCGAGCCGCTGATCCTCATCGTGCTGGGCGCGATGGTGGGCGTGTTGGCGGTGAGCATGTTCCTGCCGTTGTTCGACCTGACCGCGATGGCGGGGGAGCGTAATTGATGAAGGTGACTCGCTTCAGCCCGGTGGCGGTGACGTTCAGCGGCGGGACGCTGCGCGCGGTGCAGCTCGAACGCCGGCGTCTCGGCTGGGCGGTGCGTGAGGCGCTGGCCCTGCGGCCGGAGCCCGACGTGGATGGCGACGCCGGCGACCGCGCCGTGCGCCGCCTGGCCGAGGTGTGGGCGCGTCGGCGGTTTGTCGGCACGGACGTGGTGTTTGCGCTGCCCAATGCGGACCTCATCCGCAGCCTGCTCGAAGTGGACGCCGACAAGGACGACCCGCTGCTGGCGGCGGCGGTCGAGACCGAGCGGGTCCACGGGTTGTCGCCAGGGACGTACGAACTGACGGCGTGGCGGCCCGAACAAGCGTCGGGCGGTCGGCGGTCGGCGGTTATGGTGGTGGGGGCCGCGCACGACGCGACGCGGCGGTGGGCGGAACGTTTTAGCGATGTCGGGTTGACCGCGACGCACGTGGAATGCCGGGCGTCGGCGGCCGCCTCCCTCCTGGGGCTGGACGGCAGCGACGAACGCGGCCAAGTTGTGCTCGACATCGGCCACGGGTCCACCGAACTGGCCGTGGTGCGCGACGGCACCGTGATCTACCAGCGCGCCCTGCCTGGGCTGGGCATCGCGTCGCCGGTGGCGGCGCTCGCGGACGACGGGCTCGACGCCGAACTGGCGCGTCACGCCATCGAGACCGCGGGTTTGATCGGCGACGCGGGGGCGAACGGCCTGCCGTACGCACCGCAGGTCCGGCGGGTGTTGGCCGCCTTCGTCAAAGACCTCGTGCGTGAGGCAGAGCCGGCGCTCGACTACGCCGCACGACTTTATGCCCCGCAGTTGATCGATACGCTGACAGTTCTGGCCGACGGCGCCGCGGTCCCGGGGCTCGAGGGCGAGTTGGCGCAGCGGTTGTCGCTGGAGCCGTTGCCCGTTCGTTGTGCGCAGGTGCAGGGGTTGCCGGGGCAAGCCGGATACGCGGTCGCGTTGGGCCTCTGCCTCTCAGGGTCGGGAGGCGCGGGCGCGTTCAACCTGTTGCCGCTCGACGTGATCGAGCAGCGGGAGACATCGCGCACCGTCCGCTTCGGGTTGGCCGGCGCCGCGTCGTACGCGGCGGCACTGGCGGTCGTGGGTGGCGTGTATATCGGGGTCAACCGCCCGCAGTTCGCCCAGGCCGCGTCTACCCGGATCGCCGACGCCCAGGCCGAGCACGCCGGGCTCATGCGGCAACTGGAACAGGTGCGACAAGAAACGCAAGACGCCGAGCACCGCCTCGAAGCCACGCGCGTGCTCTCGGAGCGGCCGGACTGGAGCACGCTGCTCCACGTCGTCGCGCAATCCACCGGGGAGACGGTCGTGCTGGACGACCTGCGCGTGTCGATGGTCGGCGAGTCGATGGGGAGGTCCGCGAAGGTGCTGGTCCGCGGCGCGGCGGAGGACCCGTGGTCGCTCTCGACGTTCGTGCTTTCTTTGGAGCGCATCGGCCTGTTCGACCGGGTCAACATCCTGCGCTCGCAGCGCGCCCCGCGGTCGGCGGTCACGGTGACGGAGTTCGAGCTCGAATGCCTGATCGGTGTGGCCGAGGAGGTGAGTGGTGGTTGATCGGTTCCTGAACATATCGGGCTTGGCCCGTTCGGTCGCGGTGACGCTGGTCGCGGCGGTCGTATTGACGGTCGTGGCGTACTTCGCGGTGCTGAGCCCGGTGCACGCTTCGTGGGACGAGCAGACCCAACTTTCGGCGCAGGCCGACCAGCGCGACAACGATGTCCGAGCGATCCGCGACGAGCTCGAGCAGGCCCGGGCGCACCTCGAGTCGATCCGTGATGAGTTGGCTCACGAGCAGATCGACCTGGGCGACGCGTCGCAGATCAACCGCCGCATCGCCGCGCTGATTGCGCTGGCGCAGGGCAACGGCCTGGAGGTCGCGCAGCTCCAGCCCGGCGGCAAAGAAACCGCCGAGCACTACCAGATGCTCGCCCTGCAACTCGAAGCCGTCGCCACGCCCGACGCCCACGCGCAGTTCCTCGCGAAACTCTACGAGCGCTTCCCGGACATGAGCGTGCTGGCGATGGACCTGACGGTTACGCGCGGCCAGCGTCCGGCCCGGCCGCGCGGGGTCTACCGCATGATCTGGTTCACCCAGCGCGCCGCCCCCGCCGCAACACCGGCAGAACCCGCACAACCCGCAGACGCCGCGTCCTGATCCCGCGCGTCGGCCGCAGTTTTCCCGGCAGTTCCGTTTGACAGCCGCGGAGTTATATCGGTCAGTCGTCTCACCATGACACTGACCAGGGAACGCAAGATTCTTGTCGCCGTCGCCGGGCTCGCCGCGCTGTTGGTCGCCGCCGACCGGCTGATGCTCAGCGGCCCGCAGTCCGCCCAGGCCGGCACCGTCGCCGCCGCGCCCGCGCCGACCGCCCCGGCTGCCGCCGCGCCGGCGCCCGGCACGACCACCGAACCGACCACCGTCGCCGACAACGGCCCGTCGTTGGCCGACCGCCTCGAGCGTGTCCGCGGCCAGGTGATGCCCGAGCAACGCAACGCCTTCACCGCCCCGCAGGCCTGGGCCCCGGCGCGCGACGAGCCCGCCGTGGTCACCGCGACCGGCTTCGACCCCGAGGCCTTTGCCCGCAAGCACCCGCTCGAAGCCGTCACCATCCAGGGCAACCGCCGCACCGCCGTTGTCGCCGGCGACGTCGTCACCCTCGGCGAGACCCGCGAGGGCATGACCCTCACCGCCATCGAAGACGGCTACGTCATCTGGTCCGGGCAAGGCGTCCGGGTCCGCGTCCGGTTACACCCGCGCTGAAATTTTCGGGGGACCACGATTCCGACGCGCTCGCGTGAAGTCACCCCCGACGCCCGCCGATAGGGACCGGGGGGGTGATCGGGTAAGGGTTTGCCCGTTCCAACGAGTTGACACCTTGACCGAAATTAGGAGGCTATTCCGTGAAACGTTTTTCCCGCCGTCGTGCATTCAGCCTGGTTGAACTGGTGATCGTCGTCGTGATCGTCGGCCTGCTCGCCGCCATCGCGATCCCCCGCTTCAGCCGCGGCGCCGCCGGCGCCACCGACTCGTCCGTCGCCGGCGACCTCTCGGTCCTGCGCAACGCCATCGAGATGTACGCCGCCGAGCACAACGGCACCTACCCCACCGCCGTCAACCTGCCCAACGCCCTCACGCTCTACAGCGACGCCGCCGGCAACACCAGCGCCACCAAGTCCGCCACTTACGAGTTCGGGCCCTACATCCTCAAGATCCCCGAGCTCAAAGCCGGCACCCACGCCGGCAACGCCACCATCGAGGCCGTCAGCTCCACCCCCGCCAGCGAAACCGCCAACACCAACGGCTGGCTCTACAACGCCACCACCGGGCAGATCTGGGCCAACGAAACCGACTACCTCGGCTTCTAAACCCGCTCGACCCACCCGCCTTTCCTCCAACCTGCACACGGCCGTCGTTACGGCCCCACGGCGACGCGGCCCACCAGCCACGTCGCCGTTTGCGTTGATCCCAAACCCGACCCCGTCCCCCCGACCCCCATGACCGCGCCGCCGACATCCCGACGCCGCCCCCGCGCCACGGCCCGCCGCGCCTTCACCCTCGTCGAGGTCGCGCTCGTCGTCGTCATCGCCGGGCTCCTCGCCGCCGTCGCCGTCCCGCGCTACGCCCAGTCGCTCACGCGCTACAGCGCCAACGCCGCCGCCCAGCGCGTCATCGCCGACCTCGAACTCGCCCGCCAACGCGCCGCCGCCACCAGCAAGACCGTCGACGTCGTCTTCGACCCCGCCGCCGACACCTACGCCTTCACCAACCTCGACCACCCCGACCACCCCGGCACGCCCTACACCGTCGACCTCAGCGCCGACCCCTACGGCGCCGACCTCCGCACCGCCGACTTCGCCGGCCGCGCCTACTTCAAGTTCTCCGGCTACGGCCGGCCCGACGCCGGCGGCACCCTCACCCTCGGTGTCGGCACTCACGCCTTCACCATCGCCCTCGACCCCGACACCGGCCAGGCCACCCGCAACTGACGGTCCCGCCCATGAAGCGCCCCCATCTGCCATCCCGCCGCCGCGTCGCCCACCGCCGCCACGGCCAACGCGCCTTCACCCTCATGGAGGTCGTGGTCAGCGTCGTCATCGCCGGGTTGCTTCTGGCCACCATGACCTCCGCCATCGTGCTCGCCACCAAGGCCCTGCCCACCGACGCCAGCGCCGCCGTCGCCACCACCCAGTCCGCCGACGCCCTGCAACAGCTCCGCGACGACCTCCGCGCCGCCGTCCACCTCACCCGCCGCGCGCCCACCTCAGTCACCCTCGTCGTCGCCGACCGCGACGCCGACGGCCTGCCCGAAGTCATCACTTACGCCTGGGACGGTGCCAACGGCGACCCGCTCACCCGTGCCGTCAACGGCGGGACCGCGGTCACCGTCCTCGACAACCTCGCCGACTTTGGGCTCACCTACGACACCGTCGACTCCGTCCAGGGATACCCCGGCGGGCAGTCCCAGTCGGCCGAGGTCGAACTTTCCAAGTACGACCCCGCCGCCAGCCAAGCCGACCAGTTCACCTTAGACGGTAGCAATCAATTTGGGTTTTTCTTCACCCCCAACCTCCCCGCCGACGCCGGTAGCACCTGGCAGCTCACCCGTCTGGTCATCCGCCCACAAAAGGATGGCCCAGCCAACGGCACCGCCCAGTTCGACTTCACCCGCTGGACTGGCAATGCACCCGATGCCACTCCGCTCGCTAGCTTCTTGGTCGGTGAGGCCGACATGTTCTACGACTACCTCTGGACCAGCTATACCATGCCCCAGCCCGTCACCTACCAGAACGGGGATACTGCGGCGATCGTTTTCAAAGACGTCGGGTCCGGCGTCGCAGGCCGTATCCAATGGGACAGTCAGGGAGCACCGGCCAGTCAGTTCGAGACCGGCGACGGCGGCGCGACCTGGGACGTCGCCTCCGGCCAAGGCGCGGTCGAGCACTACGTCTACGGCACCTACGCGATGGGCGGCGACGACTGGGCCCTCACCCGCCAGCGCGTCACCGCCGTCGGCGTCACCCTGACTCACCCCGCCGCGGCCGGTCCCTACACCGCCCGCGTCAACCTGCCCAACAACCCCCTCGCCGCCGACGCGCTCTGGGAGGCCGACTTCAACGCCGACCCGACGCTGCTCAACCTCGACGGCCTGAGCCACAACGACTGGGCCGACCCCGGCAACTTCGACGTTGCCCGCCTCGCCGACGGCCGCTGGGCGCTCACCGAGACCCTCCGCGCCCTCCCCGTCACCGAAACGCTCAGCACGCCCACCACCATCGACCTCTGGCTCGAAGACACCACCGACGACGGTCACGGCGGGGGGCTGGCCCTGTGCTTCGACCGCTCGGCCGGCGTCCGTGGACGCGTCACCCTCCACGTCCAACGCATCGGCAGCACCCAACGCGTCACCGTCACCGCCAAAACCGGTACGAACACCGACGAGACCTGGCTCACCCACGACGTCGCCGCCGGCGAGAACGTCCACCTCCACGCCGCCATCGACCCCACGCAGGACGTCGTCGCCGTCGCCATCAACGGCGTCCACCGCGGCGGCTTCAACTACGCCCGCGGCACCGACCCCGCCATGCCCGCCACCCATACCATCGCCGACAGCGCCGACCCGGGTGTGTTTGTCGATCGCATCCGCGTCCAGACCGGGGGCATCATCGAATACGCCGAACCCGGCACCCTCGCCAGCATCGGGCAGGACCTCTCGCTCAGCCTCAGCATCGGCGGCCTCAGCCTCAATGCCGACCTGGGCGACCTGCTCTCGGGATTGACCGGCAGCACAAGCAGTTCATCGACCTCCGGCAACGGCAACGGCAACGGCAACGGCAACGGCGGAATCCTGAGCGATCTGCTGGGCTTGTAATGAACAACCCCTCCCGAACATCCCGCCGCGCCTTCTCGCTGGTCGAGACCACCATCGCCGTCGTCCTCGTCGGCGGCATCTACATCGTCGCGCTCAACCTCGTCGGCGCGTCCAAGGTCACGCAGGCCCGCTACACCGACCGCGAGCAGGGGATGCTCCTCGCCGAGTCGCTGCTCAACGAGATCCTCGCGCTCCCGTACGAAGAGCCCGACGACCTGGGCTCGATCCTCGGGATCGAGCTGGGCGAGACCGCCGACGACCGCACGACCTTCGACGACCTGGATGACTACGACGGCTGGTCCGCCACCCCGCCCGTGGACAGCGACGGCACCGCCATCGCCGACGCCGACCGCTTCACCCGCAGCGTCGAAGTCGTCTGGGCCGACCTCGCCGCGCCCAAAGACGCCGTCGGTGCCGAGTCCGGCCTCAAACGCGCGACCGTCACCGTCAAGGCCGGCGGCAAGACCGTCGCCGAGTTGACCGGCTACCTCGCCGACGCCTGGCCCCACGCCACCGAAATGGTGGAGGACGACGGATGAGCGGGACCCACCCGATTCAACCCCGTGGATCGTCTCTCCTCCCTCTCCCTCTTAGGGAGAGGGCAGGGGTGAGGGTCCGCCTCGCGACAACCACAAAACAAGCCCCAAAGCCTTCGTCCCTCGCACGCCCCACCCGCCCCCCAACCCCCTCCCTGAAAGGGCGGGGGAGCAAGCGCCTGCGCCCCGCCGCCCGCCAGCGCGGCTCGGTCTACCTCCTCGTGCTGGGCGTGTGCTCCATCATCCTGGTCATCGGCCTGTCCGCCATGGCCGCCGTCCGCATCCAGCACCGCGGCACGATCCTCCGCGAAGACGCCGCCCAAGCCCAGCAACTCGCCGACGCCGGCCTCCAGATCGTCTTCGCCCGTCTCACCGCCGACCCCGACTGGCGCACCAACGAAACCCACGACGCCTGGTCCACGCTCGAGACCACCGGCGCGGGGTTTTTCCAATACAAGCTTGTCGATCAGAACGACACCGACCTGTCCGACGACGACAATGACCCGGCCCGCCTGTACATCCGCGCCACTCACGGCGACGCCGTCCGCCTGGCCAGTGTCCAACTGCGGCTGATCCCGCCGCGATTCGGCCCCGAGCTGATCACCAACGGCGACATGGAAGCCGGCACCTCGTCCCACGAGGCAAGCGTGATCTTCGGCGGCACGCTCGCCGCCTACACCGACAACCCGCATTCCGGCGCGACATACATCCAACTCGAAAACCGTCCCACCGTCTTCTCAACACTGACCCACCAGATCACGCCCTCGGCGGTCACGTCCGACCAGACCTATCGGATATCCGCCTGGATGAAAACCGAAGACACGGACGAAGAGGGGAAGCTCGGAATCGCCTACTCGGTCAACAACATCATCCACCTCTCCGACGACCAAACGGTCAACCTGACCACCAGTTGGCAGCACTACGAGATCGACGTGACCCCGAGTTTTCTCGCGTCGCTGCTGTATTGCACGTTTTACGCCAGTTCTTCGGAGACGCGGCAGGACACGCACTTCGACGACCTCTCGATGCGTGCGATACTCGCTCCCAGCTCGTTAGCGATCGTCCGCGGCAGTTATCGCCGGGAACTCGATGAGTGAAACTCCTATTTCAGCAAGCGGTTGATCGGGCCGATAGCGTGGGTGGAGTTCCTATGCCTGAGACACCCGACAACCCGACGATCCTGATCGCCGACGACGAGACGCACATCGTCTACATCCTTCAGGCCAAGCTCGAGCAGGCCGGCTACAACGTGCACGTCGCCCGCAACGGGCAGGACGCGTTCAAGGCGGCGCAGACGCACCGCCCGACGTTATGCATCACCGACTTCAACATGCCGGTGATGGACGGGCTCCAGTTCGCGATGTCGCTGGAAGCCAACCCCGACACCAAGGGCACGCCGGTCATCATGCTCACCGGCCGGGGCTACGCCGTCCCCGAAGAAGACAAGGCCCGCACCCACATCATCCACATGGAATCCAAGCCCTTCAGCGCCCGGCACCTGCTGGCCAAGGTGCAGGAAATCCTCGCCGGCCTCCCCGCCGCCGCCTGAATCGGCCCGCATTCACGGAGCGAAATACCCGCACACATCAGAAGCCCACGTTCTCCGAACCTGGGCCGACGGTGACGCACGTCCACGCCCCCAAAAGACGCCCAACCCCCGGGTTTCCCACACGATCCGGCGGCCGTCTCCCTCGACTTGACGCTCCGCTCACATTTTGTTCTAATCTTCCTCCCGCTCAGAAACGAGCGGGCGGGCATTTCGCCCATCGGAAGGCTTTTTCGAGAGTTTTCCCCTCGCCGCGGAGTCGGCCTTGACAAGCGATTCGGCATCCGTATGATGCCCCGCCGCTCAGTAGGTCTCCCCTCGAGAAACCGCCGACCGGAACACCAACCTCGGCTCGGGCCGACCGCCCGACACGGGATTGTTCCCGCCGCCTCCCCCGGAGCCGGCCGGAACCAAACGTGTTCTTTGACAAGTGAACAGTTGGGTACGCCGCGAGGATGTGACCCGAGCCGAGGCTTCCACAGAGCCGACGCGCGGGCAATCAAGATCCGGAGACCACGCCTTCACACGCTGGTCTCCAAACTTGGACACATCCTTGTGGGAACCTGATTTGATGCACAATCAAGTCAGTGTTCAGGATGTGAGCCAACCCCTAATCCGTCCGAGGTTTGCCGCCTCGGACCCCGCGGTCCGTTCAGTTTGTTCAATGAGCGGGCTTGTCGGGAAGACCGCCCGGTGCGGAGCTGATCCACACCGGGTACAAACAGGCAAACTTTTCATTCAAAGACAACCGCGGTTGTTCAGAGCCGGGAGCGTAAGCGACCGGTGAAGGCAACCGCCGTCAATGAAACTCAATCGAAGAGTTTGATCCTGGCTCAGATCGAACGCTGGCGGCATGGCTAAAACATGCAAGTCGAACGCGAAAGTACCTTCGGGTGCGAGTAGAGTGGCGAAAGGGCGAGTAATGTGTATCTAACGTGCCCCTGAGTCGGGGATAGCAGAGGGAAACTTCTGGTAATACCCGATGACCCCGGTAGTCCGCATGGTCGGCCGGGCAAAGATTTATCGCTCAGGGATCGGGATACATCCTATCAGCTTGTTGGTGAGGTAACGGCTCACCAAGGCGAAGACGGGTAGCGGGCGTGAGAGCGTGGCCCGCCGCATCGGGACTGAGACACTGCCCGGACTCCTACGGGAGGCTGCAGTAACGAATATTCCGCAATGCGCGAAAGCGTGACGGAGCAATGCCGCGTGCAGGACGAAGCCCCTCGGGGTGTAAACTGCTGTCAGGGTTTAGGAATCCATGACCAGACCCAAAGGAAGGACCGGCTAACTCTGTGCCAGCAGCCGCGGTAATACAGAGGGTCCAAGCGTTGATCGGAATCACTGGGCTTAAAGGGTGCGCAGGCGGAGAGGCAAGTGCGTTGTGAAATCCCACGGCTCAACCGTGGAACTGCTTCGCAGACTGCCTTTCTTGAGCACGACAGAGGCCGTCGGAACTCTAGGTGGAGCGGTGGAATGCGTAGATATCTAGAGGAACGCCAAACGGGAAGCCAGACGGCTGGGTCGTCGCTGACGCTCAGGCACGAAAGCGTGGGTAGCGAACGGGATTAGATACCCCGGTAGTCCACGCCCTAAACGATGTACACTAGGTGGCGGAAGGTTTGACCCTATCGCCGCCGAAGCCAAAGTGTTAAGTGTACCGCCTGGGGAGTACGGTCGCAAGGCTAAAACTCAAAGGAATTGACGGGGGCTCACACAAGCGGTGGAGCATGTGGCTTAATTCGAAGCAACGCGAAGAACCTTATCCAGGGTTTGACATGGTCGGATTAGCTTCCTGAAAGGGAAGTGACGCGCTTGCGTGGAACGATCACAGGTGCTGCATGGCTGTCGTCAGCTCGTGCTGTGAAGTGTCGGGTTAAGTCCCTTAACGAGCGAAACCCCTATCTCCAGTTGCCAGCGCGTTATGGCGGGGACTCTGGAGAGACTGCCGGCGTCAAGCCGGAGGAAGGTGGGGATGACGTCAAGTCCTCATGGCCTTTATGCCCTGGGCTGCACACGTGCTACAATGCGTACGACAGAGCGAAGCGATACGGCAACGTGGAGCAAATCGCAGAAACGTGCGCTCAGTTCGGATTGTGGTCTGCAACTCGACCACATGAAGTTGGAATCGCTAGTAATCGCGTATCAGCAACGACGCGGTGAATAAGTTCCTGAGCCTTGTACACACCGCCCGTCACGTCATGGGAGCCGGGAGCACCCGAAGTGGCCACAACTCAGTGGTCCCTACGGTGAGCTCGGTGACTGGGACGAAGTCGTAACAAGGTAGCCGTAGGGGAACCTGCGGCTGGATCACCTCCTTTCTACGGGATATACGTAGACGTGGGTCCAACCGGCTGCCCGCAGCCGGTGCGGAGCGATCCGCCCCACGACCGTCAACACACCCTCGTCCGTCCGAGTCGTCCGAAAGGGCGACCCATCTGAGTCTGCCGCGAGGCAGACCCCTCGAGTACGGAAAGTCGTGCGGCAACGCACGGCGAAGGCACTACCCAACTGTTCACCTGCCAACAGACACAGGTAAACCCGTCGCGAAAGCGGCGGGTTTTTCGTTGCGCGATGTTCTTGGCGTCAGAAATGGCGGGCCTTTTCACTTGAAGCCGATAATCACCTCATGCCACAGGCTTGGCTACAAGCAGTCCAAGCATTTGCCGCCGGGGTTTCCGAAAAGCTCCAATCCGCGGTGCGCGGCGAACCCGAAGAGCAACTCCGTGCGGGCGTCGAGGCCCTTCTCAAATCCGCGGCGGACCAATTCAATTTGGAGGTACTCGTTAAAGGCGAGTCGGCCGTTCGCGCGATCGGCCGACCGGACTTTGCGGTCGCCGTCGCCGGCCCCTTGACGGGACACGTCGAACTCAAAAAACCGGGCGCCGGCGCACGGACCTCGAAATACCGAGGTCGGGACAAGGAACAGTGGACACGCTTCGCCGCACTGCCCAACCTGATCTACACCGATGGCAACGAATGGGCGCTGTACCGCACGGGCAAGCTGAAAGGCAAGATCGTTCACATCTCGGGGGACATCGTTGACGACGGGGCCGAAGCGATTACTCAGGAAGACGCAACCGCAATCGGCCAAATCCTGCTCGATTTCTTCCAGTGGCAGCCGGTCGTCCCGTCCACCGCCGAAGAACTGGCCGAGTTGATCGCTCCGCTCTGCCGACTGTTGCGCGACGAGGTCGTTGACGCCTTGACCAGGCCTGGTTCAGCCCTTCAGGAACTGAAGCGAGACTGGCAGGAGTTGCTGTTCCCCGACGCCACGGAGCCGCAGTTCGCCGACGCCTACGCCCAGACCGTTACCTTCGCACTGCTGCTCTCCCGGTCGGAAGGCTGGCGGAGCCAGGACCTCGACGACGCGGTGAACCGATTACGGTCCCAGCACGGCCTGCTGAGCCGCGCTTTGGAAGTGCTGACCGACGAAGACACAGTTCAACGCATCGCCACCTCGCTTGATGTATTGCGACGCGTGATCGCCGCTGTGGAGCCGGCAGTGATGCAGGCCAGCCCCGAGAACGAGCCGCGGCTGATCGAAGAACTCTCGCTAAGGCCCGACGACCCGTGGACCTACTTCTACGAAGACTTCCTCGCGGCGTACGACAAGAAGCTCCGCAAGGACGCCGGCGTCTACTACACGCCGGTGCAGGTCGTCCGCTGCCAGGTCCGCCTGATCGATCACCTGCTCAAAACCCGATTGGGCAAGCCCGCCGGTTTCGCCGATCCTTCCGTGAACACGCTCGACCCGGCGATGGGCACCGGGACCTATTTGCTCGGGGTCATCGACCATGCGCTGGACACCGCCTGGCGCAATCAGGGCCGCGGCGCGATGGCCGGCGTCGCCTCCCAACTCGCCTCCACCCTGCACGGCTTCGAGCGGCTCGTCGGCCCTTACGCCGTCGCCGAACTCCGGCTGTCGCAAGCCATCCAACGGTTCAAGGGCGCCATCCCCGACTCGGGGCTTTCGGTTCTCCTCACCGACACCCTGGAGTCGCCCCGCACCGAGCCGCAGTTCGTCTCCGCCTACCACCGCGTCATCGGCGAACAGCACCGCCGCGCCCTGGAAGTCAAGAACGACCGCCCGATCCTCGTGTGCCTCGGCAACCCGCCCTACGACCGCCACGAAGCCTCCACCAACCCCGCGGTCGACCGCGGACGCACCGGTGCCTGGGTCCGACACGGCGACCCCGACGACCCCGGCCAGCCCATTCTCGAAGACTTCCTCGAACCCGCCCGGCGCGCCGGGCACGGCGGCGACCTCAAGAACCTCTACAACCTCTACGTCTACTTCTGGCGCTGGGCGCTCTGGAAGACGTTCGAGTGCACGACCGACGGCAGCGGCGGACCGGAAGGCCCAGGCGTCGTCTCGTTCATCACCGCGTCGAGTTTCCTGACCGGCGACGCGTTCGTAGGGGTCCGTAAAATGCTTCGCGAGCAGTGCGACGCGGTCTACATCCTCGACCTCGGCGGCGAGGGCCGCGGCACCCGCAAAGAAGACAACGTCTTCGCCATCCAGACCCCGGTCTGTATCACCCTGGGCTACCGCGTCGGCGCCGCCAACCCGGAACACCCGGCAGAGGTGTACTACCGCCGGGTACGCGGGACACGCGCCGAGAAGTTCGACGCTCTCGATTCACTGAATTCGCTCGAGGGCGTCGCCGACCAACGCGCACCCGACGGCTGGCTCGACCCGTTCACCCCCGCCACCGCCGGCAAATTCGCTCAGTGGCCCGAACTCCGCGACCTGTTTCCCTGGCAGCACTCCGGGGCGCAGATCAAACGAACTTGGCCGATCGGTGCTTCGAAGCCTGTGCTTGAAAAGCGTTGGGCTGAATTGCTGCGGTCAAGCAATCGGGCAGATGCATTCAAGGAAACTCGTGACCGGAGAATCGACAAACAGGTTGGGCCGGTATTCACTGAGCATCGTCAACCTGCAATCAGTGAGCTTGATGTTGATACGCCGATGCTTGGAATCCGCCCCTATGCGTATCGTTCGTTTGACCGGCAATGGTTGATTGCAGACAATCGTGTTGCAGATTATGTAAAGCCTGACCTTTGGGCGACGGGCAGCAAAAAGCAGGTTTTTTTGGGATCGTTGTCAAGTAACCCTCTCGGGGCAGGGCCAGCGTTAACGGCTTCAGGCGACATACCTGATCTTCATTTTTTCCGTGGTTCCTACGGCGCAAAAGACTCGATTCCGCTATATCGTGACGGCGCCGCGGAACACCCGAACGTCTGGCCGGGATTGCTGGACTATCTGACCGCGGCGTATGCTCGGAAGGTGACCGCGGAGGATTTCGCGGCCTACGTCTACGGCGTACTCGCGCACCCGCACTACACCTCGTCATTCTGGGACGAACTCGAAGCCTGCGAAGTCCGCGTCCCGCTGACGCGCGACGCGAATCTGTTCGAGGAAGCGGCGAAGATCGGTCGGACGCTGATTCATCTGCACACCTACGGCCAGCGCTTTGTGCCCGAAGGCGAAATGCTCGGGAACGTCCCGCGGGGGAAGGCACGGTGCGTCGTGGCGGTGCCGGATGCTCCGGATCGCTACCCCGAGCATTTCGACTACGACGCGGAAACCTCGTCGATCCGCGTCGGCGCGCAGAACCTATTTGAAGACGGCGCAGGCGTGTTCGCCCCGGTCTCGCCGGCGGTGTGGGATTTCGAGGTCTCCGGGCTGATGGTGGTGCAGTCGTGGCTGGGATACCGGATGGCCGAGCGGTCCGGGCGTACGAGCTCGTCGTTGGACGAGATTCGGCCCGAGCGCTGGACGCCGGCGATGACCACGCAGTTCTTGGAATTGTTGTGGGTGCTGGAGGCCACGCTTGCCGTCTACCCCCAACAGGCCGAACTGCTCGATGAAGTCCTCGCGGGCCCTTTGTTCGAGGTGTCCGACCTGCCGGACCGACCGGCCCGCAACGCGCCGTGCCGGAAACCGCCTCGCGATCGCGACGACGCACAACAAACTTCGATGTTCGACGATTGACGCCGCATCGCCATATCAACTTAGCCTTGGGCCAACCGTGAATAAACCCCATTGGCTCAGGGCTAAGTTTTGCGGCGGGCTTCGCCGTAGGTGATGCGCATGCTTTCGCGACTGCGGAGTTGGCGTGGGGGGAAGAGGGTTTCGTAGCGCTCGATCAGGCGGGTGGCGTGGGGTTGCAGTTGTCGGCGGAGGTGGGTGGGGGCGGGGTCGTAGATGGTGGTCAGCCAGGCGTGGGCCAGGGCGGCGTCGCGCAGCTCGGCCTGCGTCGCCAGGGGGAGCAGGAGCGTCTTGCAGCGCTGTTTGGTGGCCGGGCAGATGAGGTAGGGGTAGAGCAGCGTGGGGTGGTGGCGGTGTTTTTCAAGGGTGATTTGCTGGGACCAAAACCGGGGCAGGCCGAGGTGTTTGATGCCGGAGCGGTTGGGGTTGGCGGGGAGGCCGTGGTCCAGGAATGGCGGATGGGCGATGGCGGATGGCGGATGGATGCACGCGGCGGCCGAGGGGTGGGTTGCGGCGGCGGTTTCCGCGTTTCCTGCGTTTCTTGCGTTTTCTGATTTTCCTGCGTTTTCTTTCGGTCCTGCGTTTCGCTGGTCGGGCCAGCGCATGGCGTTGGCGCGGGCGGTGCGGTAGTCGCCGGCGAGGGGGCGGGCCGGGCGGCGGGCGAAGAGGTCTTCGAGGTCGTAGGCGTGGAGGGTGACGGTGGCGCGCAGTTCGGCGCGGGCGCGGAGGTTGCGCCAGGGAGCGCGGGGGAGGCCGTGGTGGTAGGCGGCGGGGGTGCGCCGGTTTGCGGGAGAGGTGTGGCCGGCGGTCGGGACTTCACGTTCTGCGTGGCGTGTCCCGGCGTGTTTATTGAGCTGGGTGGGGCCGACCGGTTTCCCGACCGGTTTCCAATCCTGGGGGTGGACGCGTTTGGCGAGCTGGCTGGCGGTGACGGAGAGGCAGGCGGCGCGGTCGAGTTTGGGGGCGTGGGCGCGGGATCGGCCGGTGGCGGAGGTCAGCCAGGAGGGGCGCTGGTCGAGCGTGGCCAGCGCGGGCGGAAGGGGAAGGGGGGCGGCGGGAGAGAGCGCGGAGGCGGTATGGGGCTTCATACCTCTGGGCCATGTGCCGGGTTTGTGCGCCGGGTTGGCCGGATTAACCGGCGGAGCGACTTGGGGGCGGCGGATCGGTGTCGTGCGTGGTCGCGCAAAGAAAAGCCCCGCCGGGGTGGCGGGGCTGGGTGGGTTTGGGTTTGTGGCTAGAGGCGAGGGTTTTGAGACGCGCCCCGTCCGACCGGCTGCGCCGGCCACCTCCCCCGGTGGGGGAGGATTGATTTTTTTAGAACGCGTTGCCGACGTTGTACTTGGCCGGGTCGTCGTTGAGGCCGGGGAAGAGGAGTTCTTCCTGCTCGGACTGGAGGATGATGGTGGGCTTGATGAGGATGAGGAGGGTGCGTTCGTCCTTGACGGTCGAAGTGTTGGTGAAGAGGCGGTTGAGGATGGGGAGCTTCGAGAGCACGGGGACGCCGGCTTCGAGTTCGACCTCGCCGACGAGGCGCTGACCGCCCAGGAGGAGGGTGCCCTTGTCGGGGACGGAGACGGTGGAGCGGACCTGGGTGACTTCGAGCTCGGGGAGCTGGATGAAGCCCTCGAAGACGGCCCCGCCGCCGAGGTCGCCGCCGTCGGAGGCGCCGGTGATACGGATCTGGTCGATCGGTTCCTGGAGGGTGGCCAGCGAGGGCCGCATGGTCATGGTGACGTAGCGTCGGTCGGCGGAAACGGTGCCCTCGACGTCGAGGACGACGCCGGAGTTGACCACGGCGGTGGTGACGTCGAAGGAGTTGGTGTCGGGGACGGGTTCGAGGTCGGAGATGAAGGCGATCTGCCGGGCGACCAGGACGTAGGCGCGTTGGCCGTTGAAGAAGGTGACGCGCGGGGCGGTGAGGGTGAGCGAGCGGTTGTGGGCCTGGGTGGCGTTGACCAGGAGGTCGACCTCGAGGTCGTCGATGAAGGAGACGCCCAGGGACAGGGCGTTGGGGGCGACGTCGCCGCCGCCGGCGCCGAAGCGGCCCGGGGTGAGCGAGGTGCCGCCGCGTTGGCCGAGGCCGATGGAGTCCTGCTCGACGACGATGGGGCTGAAGTTGCCCGTGGACTTGTAACGGAAGTCCAGGTCGACGCCGAACTCTTCGAGGAAGTTATTGTCGACCAGGAGGAAGCGGGCCTCGACGTTGATCTGGGTGGCGCGCTGCTCGCGGAGGTCGCCCAGGACGCCGACGATCTGGCGGTGGTTCTGGGGGGTGGTCTTGATGATGAGGTTGCCGTTGAGTTCCTGGACGGTGGAGTCGAGGCTTTCCCACTCGTCGATGGTGCCGACGGAGTCCTGGATGATGGTGATGATCTGCTCGATCAGTTCTTCGCGCTCTTCGTCTTCGTCGTCGTCGTCCTCGTCGGTGTCGCCGAAGATGGACTGGCCACCGCCGCCGCCGCCGGCCCCGCCGCCGCCCTGGAGGGCTTCGCCGAGCTCGAACTCGGGCGCGTCGGTGAAGTTGGGGACTTGGACGAGCAGGTCGCGGATGTCGTAGACGCGGGCCTCGGTGGTGCGGTTGAGTTCGGACTGGGTGGAGACCTCGACGACGCCATCGATGATGGAGTAGGTGGCGATGTTGGTCGTGCCGGACGCGGCGTTGGCGAGCTGGAGGACCTTGTCCAGCGCGGTGCGGGCGGGGACCTCGGCGAGCTGGAGGGTGATGGGCATGTCCTCTTCGATGCCCTCGAAGTTCAGCGCGGGCCAGTTGACGAAGATGTTCACGCCGGTGGTGGTGCGGAGGTAGCTGATGACCGCTTCGAGGGGGTTGGCCTCGAAGTTGACGGGGACGGGGGTGTCGAGCTTGAGGCTGGCTTCGCGGTTCTGGCGGGATTCGCCGCCGGTGACGTCGAGGGCCTCGAGCCGGCGCTGGGTGAGTTGCGGCCAGTCGGTGGGGTAGACCAGCAGATCGTCGTAGGGGATGGTGGCTTCGAGGTTCAGCGCGGAGTGCCGGCCGATCATGACGTCGCGCTGCCGGCGGAAGTCACGCTGATCACGGAGGACGATCAGGTCTTCGAGGATGTCGCGGATCGCCTGGGCGGGGATGTTCTGCGGGTCCAGGGACAGCGCCTGGTTGATCACGACCAGGGCCTCTTCCTGCCGCATCTGGCGCTGCAGGGCGCGGGCCTCGACGATGAGCTCCTTGATCTTCTCGCGCTGGGCGCGTTCGGCGTCGTAGATCGCCTGTTCTTCGTTGCCCTCGCGGATGCGGGCGTCGTTCTCCTTCTGGGTCAGGAGGAACTGCTCCTGCCGCTGCTGGATCGAGACGGCCAGGTCGTTGGCGGCGGCGCGGCGCTGGTTGTAGGCGGCGGTGGCGTACAGCCGGGCGTTGCGGTCCAGGGCGATCTTCGCGTTGGCGACGGCGTCGTTGGCGGCGGCGAAGTCGTTGACGCCGAGCGCGGCGCGGGCCTCGTTCATCGCGTTTTCGTAGGCGATCTCGGCGGCCTGACGCTGGATCGCGTCGAGCCGCTGCTGCTCCTCAAGCGGGCTGAGCGGGGCCTGCTTCGCGTCGCGGGCCTGGACGGCGGCGTCGAGCCGGCCTTTGAGTTGCTCGTTGTTGGGGTCGAGCTCGGTGGCTTCGTTGTAGAGGTTGATGGCCAGGTCGTGGTAGCCCTGGCGCTGGGCGTCGGCGGCGTTGGCGGCGAGGTCCTGGGCGTAGGCGAGCTGGGCCTGGCGGATCAGTTCGCCCGAGGCGGCGGGTACGTCGTTGGTTTTGGCCGACGCGGCGTTGGCGACGGCGGCGCGGGCCTGCCGGCGGGCGACTTCGGCGTCGTTGCGGGCGGCCTCGGCGTCGGCGAGGGCGGCGGCCAGCGCGGGGTCTTGGTCGCCGGCGGCGCCGCGGGCGGCTTCGTCGGCGCGGGCCTGGGCGGTGTCGGCGCGGTCGGCCTGATTGGCGGCGATCTGCGTGCGCTGCTCGGCGATCACGTCGAGCTGGCTCTGCAGGCGCTGCTGGTCGAACCAGCCGAGTTGGGCGTCCAAGTCACGCGCCGCTTCGAGCGACGCCTGCGCGAGTGCGAGGTCGCCGGCGGCGAGCTGGTCCGAGGCTTCGTCCAGCAGGCGCTTGGCCTGCATGGTCTTGGCGTCCTGCTCGCGGTTGAGCTGTGCGAGGCGGGCCTGGGCAACGGCCGCGGCGTCGGGGTCCGACGCGTCGGCGGCGACCTCGGCGTAGATCGCGGCGGCTTCGCGCGGCGGGGCGGTGGCGGCGGCCTCGAGACGCTCCATCGACGAGGCGGGCGCTTCGGTCGAAACCGGCGGGGTCGCGGCGTCCGTGGTCGTCGGCGCGGTGACCGTGCCGGCGTCGGCGGCGTCGAGCTGCTTGAGCGCCTCGTACAGCCGGACGCGCTGCTCCTTGGGCAGCTGCATCGGATCGACGCGGTAGAGCTGGGCCTTGGCGGCTTCGATCTGCCCAGCCTCGAGGTCGGACAGGCCGTTCTGGTACAGCTCGGCGGCGCTTGGCTCGCCGTTCTGAGCCCGGGCCGGCGGCGACGTGGCGAGGGTCAGGCCCATGCCGGCACAAAAAGTCACAACAACCGCAAATGCAGGACGGTTCAGCAAGACTAGGCCTCCGATAAGCGGGTCCGGCTTCGAATAATGGTGGGGCGCGGGGTGTTCGACCGATACGAAGGGTCGAACCGAGCGGCGTTCAGGCCGGCCGGAAACCCACGTTTCCGGGACGGTTCGGCTGAGCCGGTCGATCAGCCTACCTTGACCCCCCGGCTGTCGCAAGCGCAGTTAAGCGCTGGTGTTGCATTGATCCGGACCCACCGCGGACCGCCTCGCGAGCCCGCCGCGATTCTCCCGCCTGCGACCGACGGAGGCGCGGTTTTCTCGGTCCTTCAGGGTCACCCCCAATTGACGGGCCGGGCAGGGCGGTGCGTCCGAATTCATTTAGACTCCCGCCCATGCGTACCGTGGTCACCGGGTCGGCAGGGCGGATCGGGCAGGCCGTCGTCAAGGCGTTGGCGGCCGCGGGCCACGACGTGATCGGCCTGGACCAGCGGCTCTGCCCGGAGTTGAAGAACATCCAAGGCGTCCAGCAGGCCGTGATCGACCTGCTGGACCGCCCGTGCGTCTACGACCGGTTCGCCGGGGCCGAGGCGTTGGTCCACCTGGGCAACCACCCGCATGTCCGGGCCGTGGCGCCGCACCGGGTTTTGCCCGAAAACACGGCGATGAACAGCCACGCGTTCGAGGCCGCGGTGGAGCACGGCGTCCGCAGGATCGTGTTCGCCAGCTCGATCCAAGCCATCAGCGGCAGCCGGACGCTGGCCGGCGAGACCATCGCGCCCTCGCCCGTGCCTTCGCTGCCGTTGACCGCGGACACGCCGATCAATCCGACCAACGGCTACGGCCTGAGCAAAGTCGCCGGCGAAATGCTGCTGAAACTCCACGTCCGCGACACGCCCGACCTGGCCGCGGTGGCGGTGCGCCTGCCGTGGACCCACCCCGGGCCGATCGACGGGTTCCGACGCTTCGACCTTGACGACGCCCGCGAACGCGGCTGGGGCAAGCACATGTATTTGGACGAGGGTTTTTCGTGGATCGATCTGGACGACGCGGCCGACCTGTTCCGGACGCTGCTCGAACGGATGAAGCCCGGCTACGACTGCGTGATGCCCGCGTCCGACGACAACCACACGAACCTTACAGCCGACCAGATCGCCGCGACCTATTTCCCCGGCACCCCCGTGGTCGGCGAGCTGAGCGAATACTCCGTGATTGACGGCTCGGACTTGTCGCGGAAGTACGGCTGGACGCCCCAAGCCACCCGTCAGGATGACGCGGCACCCCCCGCCTGACGGTGCCTGACTTCACAGCCGCAGGCCAACGGCCTGCGCGTATCTTGGATGGACGGACGGACGGACGCGCAGGCCGTTGGCCTGCGGCTGGGTGAATCGGCCGCGAAATGGCGACCCCCAGCTGGTTGTCGCCCGCCATCCCCCTTGCTAAACTGCTCGGCTCGCCGCGGGCAACGCCCGCCGCACCCTTTTCAACCCCAAAAGCACACCAAGGCGACCCACCATGGCACACAAAAAAGGCCAAGGCTCCACCAAGAACGGCCGCGACTCTAACCCGCAGTACCGCGGCATCAAGCTCTACGGCGGTCAGACCGCCAAGGCCGGCTCGATCATCGTCCGCCAGTGCGGCACCAAGTTCAAGCCCGGCTTCAACGTCGGCCAGGGCAAGGACGACACGCTCTTCGCCACCGCCGCCGGCACCGTCGAGTTCCAGGGCCGCAAGGTCCACGTGCGCGAAAGCGCCTGAGCCAAACCGAATAAGTCGAACCAACAAGACCAGCCCGCGGCACACGCCGCGGGCTGTGTTTTTTAGTCTTGGGTTTTGGGCTCGGCCTTCACCGGCTCTTCGCGGAGCGCACGCGCACCACGACGGCGACCGCGTCGGTGTTCTCGGCCGTGATCCCGCTCAGCAGCACCGCACCGCCGCTGGGCAACCGGACCGTGCAGCGCTGGCGGAGCACGCCTGCCTGGGGCAGGGGCACGGTCTGGGTTGCCGCGTTCGCTTCACCGACGATGTTGAGGTCGAGTGCGTCTCCGTCCTGCGGCGTCACCACGTCCAGCACCACCGACAGCAGGATCGATTCGCCGTCCGCGCCGACCATCGGCCGCACCACGGCCTGCAGCCCGGACGCCACCACGTTCAGCGTGACGTCCGACCCGTTCGCGTCGGGCACCGGTTCGATGTCCTGAACGACGACGCGTTCCAGCCCCGCGGTCAACGCGATCCGTTGGCCGTTCAGGCACGCCGCCCGCGACGCGCCGAGCAGTTCGAGGTTCGGCGACGCGTTCTGCCCGGCGAGCCACTCGGCCAGCGCGTCGGTCTGCTCGGCGTCGAGCACGGTGCCGGCTTCCAGCGCGTCCAGCTTCTCGTTCAGCAGCGCGTGTGGCACCTGCGCCGCCAGCAGTTCGATCTCCACCGTTCGCCCGTGTGCGGCCTCGTACGCCCCGAGCAGTTCCTCGACCTCTTGCTGAATTGCCTTCGTGTGACGCACCGTGAGCAAGCCCGCGTCGGCGGTGATCCCCACCGCGCCGTCCAGCTCTTCCCACCGGCCCGCGGGCAGGCTCTCGATCAGCAGTTGCGCCAACCCGTCCGTGATGCCGACCAGGTCGACCGTTGCTCGGTCGTCGTCCTCCTCCGTGTCGCCAAAAATGGCCACGCCGCCCCCGCCGCCGCCCGACCCCGAGCCGCGGCCGAACACGGGACGCAGCCCGATCGGCGCGGCGTCGAAGTCCTGCACCGGCGCGGTGATCATCCGCACGTCGAACACCCGCGCCGACACGTACGGCGCGATCGCCTTGCGCGGCGTGGTCACCAGCACCACGCCGTCGCGCACGTCCCAGTCCGCCTCGACCGAGCGGCAGACCCACGTCAACGCGTCCTCCCCGCTCATCCCCGCCGCCTGAAGCGAGACCGGCTGCGCCTCCAAACCCGCCAGCGCCGGGTCGATCACGACCGGCACGCCGATCTGCCGCTCGAGAAACTCAACCGCGCGCGGGAATGGCGTCTCGACCAGCTCGACGTCCAGCGTTTTCTTTAGCGCCGCCTTGACCGCGTCCGAAGCCTGCGCCAACGCAATCGACGTCGGCCACACGGCCAGCAAAGCCAAAACAGCCAACAACACAAACCCCCCGCGCACGCTTCGAGTGGCCACAATCATGACGGACTCCGGATAGAGACATAGACGGCGAAACTGCCGACCGGCTTGCGAGCGATTCTAACGGGCGACCAACCGAGCGTTGATCATCGACGTCTGCTCGGGTCGGGTACGCTGGACGCATGTTCCTGGATTCCGCCCAGATCGAAGTGCGCTCCGGCAAGGGCGGCGACGGCTGCGTCTCCTTCCGGCGGCAGAAGTACATCCCCAAGGGTGGGCCCGACGGCGGCAACGGCGGCGACGGCGGCTCCGTGATCCTCGTCGCCGACCCTAACGTCGAGACACTCCTGGACTTTGCAGGTCGGCACCACTGGCAGGCCGACCACGGCGAGCCCGGGCGCGGCAAGCAGCAGTACGGCGCCAAGGCCGACGACCTGGAGATCCTGCTCCCGCCGGGCACGCAGGTGTTCGACGACGAGACCGGCGAGCTGCTGGTCGACCTGGACAAGCCGGGCCGGCGTGTGGTGATCGCCGAGGGCGGGAAGGGCGGTTTCGGCAACGAGCACTTCAAGACCGCGGTGCACCAGACGCCGCGCGAGGCGACGCAGGGCGAGCCGGGCGTGGAGTTGTCGCTGCGGCTGGAGTTGAAGCTCGTCGCGGACGTCGGGCTGCTGGGCAAACCCAACGCGGGCAAGTCGACGTTCCTGTCTGCCGTCAGCGCCGCGCGGCCGAAGATCGCGGACTACCCGTTCACGACGCTGATCCCCCAGCCGGGCGTGGCGGATTTAGGTCAAGGCCGGCGTCTCGTGATCTGCGACATCCCGGGCCTGATCGAGGGAGCGGCGAGCGGGGCGGGGTTAGGTCATCGCTTCTTGCGGCACGTCGAGCGCACGGCCGTGCTGGTCCACCTGCTCGAAGTCGAACCCGCCGACGGCTCGGACCCGGTCGCCAACTACCGCGCGCTGCGCAAAGAACTCGAAGACTACTCGCCCGCGCTGGCTGAGAAGCCCGAAGTCGTCGCGTTGTCCAAGACCGACCTGCTCGGCACCGACGAAGACGTCGCCGCGGCCGTGGAGATGGTGCGGGACGCGCTGGGCGTCGAGGTGCTGCCGATCAGCAGCGCGACGAAGCAGGGTTTGGACTCGCTGCTTGAGGCGTGCTGGTCGAAGCTCGAAGCCGGCAGCGGCGTCCGCGAGCCGTGGCGCACAGCGTGAACAGCACGGCAACCATCGACGGTTCCGGGATCGGTGCGCCGCCGATCAGGTCGATCAGCGCATCGTCGATCTGCCCCTTCCAGTGGCCCCAGGAGTGGCCCTGGCTGATCGTCTCGAAGTGGTAGTCGTATCCGTTGGCGTTGAGGATGCCGGCCATGTTCGTAGCCCCGCCGTCGTCATTGATGGTGCCGGTGTGCATGTGGATGCGCAGCGCGTCCGCCAGCGTCGGGTTGTTCTGGTAAGCGCTGTAGATCGAAGAGTCGAACCAGAACGCCGGCGACTGGATCACGAGGTTGGCGATCACGTCCGGGTGCCGCGCCCCCATGAACGCCGAGAACAGCCCGCCCAGCGACGTGCCCAGAATCACGCGGTCGTCCGCGCTCTCGGCCGTGCCGTAGTTTCCGTCGACGTAGGGCACGAGTTCGTCGGCGATGAAGTCCGCGAACGCCGCCTTGCCGCTCCCGCCGAGTTGGTCCGTCCGCCGGTTCGCGTTCGTGTTCGGGTCGCGCGGGTCGATGAATACCGCGATCGTCGGCCGCAGGTCTTGCGCGGCGATGATGTTGTCCAGCACCGTCACCGCCGCGCCCAGGCGGTCGTCGAGGTATTCGTGGCCGTCGGTGAAATACACCACCGGGAGTTCGTCGATCGGTGTATAGCCGTGGGGCGTGTAGATGCGCACGTTCACGTCGGTGTTGAGCACGGTGCTGGTCAGTCGCACGTTGCCCGAAAGCTGCCCGCGCGGCGTCGACGGGTCGCGCACGGTCTCGGTCGGGAAAACGTATGCCGGCATGCGCAGCTCGGAGTTGGGCCCGAAGCCCGACCACTGCTGCAACGGATTCACCGGGTCGAGGATCCAACTGCCGTCGCGGACGATCTTGTAGTCCACGCGGGCATCGGTTGGCAGCGGCCCGGCGCGGTACCACAGGTCGGTGCCGGGTACTTGGGTGCCGGGGCTCTGGTTGGGGTTCCAGCCGTTGAAGTCGCCGGCGAACGCGACGCTGCCGGCCGGCCCGCGGTACAGCAGCGCCGCCTGGTTGCCCTGCGTGTAAGGCACCTGTTGCGCCGCGACGAGTTCAGTCCAGAAAGTGTCCACCGCCGCGGTGCGCTGCGCCGGGTCGGCGATGTCGCCCAGCCCGGTCATCGTGTCCAGGAAGGCACCGAAGCTCGGATAGGCCGGCGCGCCCGCACGGGCCAAAGGCACCAGCGCGACCACGACCCACACCGCCCACGCAATCGTTCGCCTCGCCCGCATGCCTGAAGCATACGCGAGCCATCGAAAAACACCGACCGATCCCGTAAGACCGGTCGGCGTGCAAGGGTGGGGCGGAGCTGGATCAGCGGGCAAACCCGCGACACCACAGCATGCCACCGCCGTCGCTCGCGGCCACCCGAAGTTCATCGAGAATTCTTGCGATGTCATCGCGGCGCGCGAATCCTTCCGGGTCAGGCAAACTGGGCAACGTCTTCCGCATCGTTCCGGCAAGCGGGGTAAAGTGAGCCCCCGTTTTAGTCTTGACGGAGCGCCCCGCATGCCCGAACAACGACTGCTGGCCGTGAGCATCGGCAACACCCGGACCCGCCTGGGCGTGTTCGTCGACGGCAAGCTCACCGAGACCGTCACGCTCGACAACGCCCGGCCCGGCGAGGTGGACGACGCCGTCGCCCGCGCGATCGAACCCATCAAGGCCGACGCCCAGGCGGTCATCGTCGCCTCGACCGTCAACCCCACCGTCTCGGACCAGGTCTTCGAGGCGATCGCCAGGCTCACCGACCACGCCGTCCACCGCGTCGAGCGCGACCTGCCCGTGCCCGTAGGCCGGCAGCTCGACCCCGAGGCGCTCGTCGGCGAGGACCGCCTGCTCAACGCCGCCGCCGCCTACGACGTGCTCAAGCAGGCGTGCGTCGTCGTCGATGCCGGCACCGCCATCACCGTGGACTTCGTCGACGGGGCCGGCACCTTCCACGGCGGCGCCATCGCGCCCGGCGGCCAGCTCATGCTCGACGCCCTCAACCAGCGCACCGCGCAGCTCCCCGACGTCGAGTTCGACAAGCCCGACGAAGTCATCGGTCACAACACCGCCCAGGCCATGCGCTCCGGCGTCTTCCACGGCCTGCGCGGCCTGGTCCACGAGCTGGTCGAGCAGATCGCCGAGGTGGCCGGCACGTTCCCCCTGGTCGTCGTCACCGGCGGCGACGGGGCGCTGCTGTTCAAGGACGACGAGCGCATCGACCGCGTGGTCCCGGACCTCACGCTCATGGGCATCGCGCTGACGTGGAAGGCCGCCGCCGAGCAACTCAAAGACGCCAACGGCAACGACGACGCATGAACCCGCCGGACGCCCCGGTCCCCGAACCGCAAGATCACGTGCCCTCCGACGCAAAGCCCGCGGCGATCCAGAAGCTGCGCGTCGTCTGGGCGGCGTCGGCGTTCGGCGTGGTGGCGGCCGCGGCGGTCGCCGTCGGCGTCACGCGTAGCCACCCCGACCCCGGGCCGGTCGCGCTGGGCGGGGTGCGCGTCGGCGTGATCGCGCTCGCGGTGCTGATCGCGTTGATGGGCGTGGGTTACTACACCCGGCTGCAGACCTACAAAGCCGGCTGGCAACGCGACGCTGTCACTCCTTCGGCCTACCTCAAGGGCAACCTTGTGCTCTTCGTGCTGCTCGTAATCGCGGGGCTCTCCGCCATCGCCTTGGGCACACTCGTCGGCGACCGCTTCGCCTGCTTCGGCATCGCCACCGCGGCGCTGGCCGCGCTGCTGATCAACTTCCCCAACGGCCAACCGATGCGGCCCGCGCCGCCGCGGCTGTGAACGCCCGATGCCTTCGTGTTCCTTCACCGTCACCACTCCCGCCAACCCCGGCGCGGTCGCGATCCTGCAACTGCACGGCCCGGACGCGACCGACCTCGTGCAAAACTTCCACGCCGACGCGGAACGCATGCCCGTCGGCACGCTCCGCCTCGTCGACTTCGCCGGCCTCGACACGGGCCTGCTCGCCCGCGTCGCCGAACCCACCTGGCAACTCATGTCCCACGGCGGCCCGCGCATCGTCCAACAACTCACGCAATGGCTCGCCAAACATGGCGCCGCGGAATCCACCACGCCCGACCCCGCCGCGCTCTACCCCGAAGCGACCAGCCCGATCGAGGCCGACGCCCTCGCCGCGATCGCCACCGCCGCCAGCCCCGCCGCCATCGACCGCCTCGCCCAACAGCCCGAACTCTGGCGAAAGTTCAGCAAAGCCCCGCAAGCGCTTGCGGGGCTACGCCGCGCCACGTTGCAGTTCCACCGCGCCCTCCAACACCTCCTCACCCCACCCACCGTCGTCGTCGTCGGCCCGCCCAACGCCGGCAAGTCCACGCTGCTCAACGCCCTGGCCGGCCGCAACGTCGCGCTCGTTGCCGACCTGCCCGGGACCACCCGCGACTGGGTCGGCGGCCTCATCGAACTCACCCCACCCCACGGCGACCCGCTGCGCGACGCCGTCGCCGTCCGCTGGCTCGACACGCCGGGCCTGCGCGACAGCGACGACCCCATTGAGCAGCGCGCCATCGCCGCCGCCCGTCGCGTCATCGACGCCGCCGACGTCCTCATTGCCCTGCGCGACCCCGATCAGCCTTGGCCTGATCTCACCCACGCGGACCGTGCGCCCGACCTTTGGGTGATGAACAAGGCCGACCTGCTCGAGGGTCAAAGCAATTTGAAGAACGACTCCGTCAAGCCGGGGGCTGAGCGAAGCGAAGCCCCGGATCACGCGAACAACATCAAACCACCGAATCATCCCGACCACCCGCTCCGCATCAGCGCCCAAACCGGAACCGGCCTGGGCGCGTTGGCCGCCGCGGTGCTCGATCAACTCGGCCTGCAGGACATCCCGCCGGACGCGACCTGGGCGTTCAGCCCGATGCTTCAACGCACGCTGAACACGGGAACACCGCCCGACGCTTCGTATCTCGATCTTGCGTGAACGGAGTCCGTCAACAACCACTCAATATGAATAAACTGCACGGTTTGAAGCTTGGATCCCACAAAGCCTACGGATCACGCTCCGCCTGCTTACGCTCGTTGACGCGCTCGCGCAGCGCCGGGATCGCCGGGTCGTCGCGGCCCCAGTCGCGGCGGAACGCATTGACCGCCCGCGTCAGGTCGAGCGCTCCCTGATCCGCGTCGGCGAACAACGTGTCGAGCGCTTCGAGGTCGGCCGCGTACCGGGTATTAAGTTCGTCGGCCTTCGCGCTGGCGTTGTCGATCCACGCCGCGTCCCGGCCGTACTTCGCGGCGCGGCTGTAGAGCGTGCGGGCCGCGCCCAGTTCGCCCCGGCTTTCCGCGTCCTGTGCCTGCGTGTACGCGTCCTCCGCCCCCAAGTAGAGCGGCGCGTCCAGGAAATCCAGGGCTTTCCGCATATACGCCTCGGACGCGAACGCGTGGCCGAGCCCCGGCTCTTCGAGATACAGCAGATGTCGAAACCCGTCGCGTTCGTAGGCCTTGTAAACCTGCAGCGTGTTGTGCCGATTGCCGTCGTGCTCGCCGGTGTGCAGGACCAGGCGGTTGTCTTCCTGCGCGGTCTGCAGCAGCTTGCGGTCGGGCACGCGCCAGAACCCTCGGTACATCGTGTTCGGCCCTTTGTCGGCCGGGATGTTCTTGTAAGGATTGCAGCCGACGATGCAGACCGCGCCGTCGAAGAGGTCCGCGTTCATGATCGCCACGTGCGAGGTCATGCGCCCGCCGCCCGAGATGCCGTGGACGTAGACACGGTCCTCGTCGACGTGGTAGCGCTCGCGCACGATCTGCAGCGCGTGGATCGCGGCGGCGTGGCGGTACACCGGGTTGTGCCGGTTGCCCTCGCGGTCGGCACCGACGCCGATGAGTTTGTAATCCGCCAGCAGCGCGGCGGCCTGCGGCGCGAGGCGGCCGGTGTCGCCGGCGTTGATGAACACCAGCACGCCGAACGCCTCGTCGGGCGTGTAGTTGTCGGGGCAGTGGACCTGCCAGGAAGAACCATCCGGGTTCATCGGGTCGCGTGTGTACCCGTCGCCCTCGCGCTGTTCCTTGAATTGCTCGGGCGTGGGCCGGACGCCGTAGGGCCGCATCGTTTCGAATACGACCTGCGTGGGGATGCCCGGCAGCTCGACAGCGTATCGGCCGACCTTGTGCTGTTGGACTTCGCGTTGTGCCGCGGCGGCACGTTCGGCCAGGGTGGCGGCGTCCGGTGGGTCGGCGGCTTCCGCGACTTCCTGCGAAAATCCGTTCGAGGCCACGAGAAGGCACAACAAACACGACAGCGGCAACCCATACCCAGCCCGCGATCCAAGCCGGGCGCGTTGCGGATTCATGATCACCTCACACTGCCTCGTTCTCGTACGCCGTGGTGTCGAGCGTGTCGGGCGTTACGCCCCGCCGTTGTCCGCGGCTTTGCCGTCCTGCTCCGAGAGGCTCTGCCGCATGTCGGTGTCGGCCATCACGTTGCGCATCCGGTAGTAGTCCATGATCCCCATGTTCCCGCTGCGGAACGCTTCGGCCATCGCCTTGGGCACCTCGGCCTCGGCGAGCACGACCAAGGCCCGGTTCTCCTCGATCTTCGCGCGGTTCTCCTGCTCCAACGCCACCGCGATCGCGCGGCGCTGCTCGGCCTCGGCTTGATACCGACGCTTGTCCGCCTCGGCCTGTTCGGCCTGCAGCTTCGCGCCCACGTTCGCCTCGCGGTCCACGCCCGCCACCGAGATGTCGGCGATGTCCACCGACAGGATCTCGAACGCGGTGCCGGCGTCGAGCCCAGACGCCAGCGCCTTGCGAGCGATCTCGTCGGGGTTTTCGAGCACGTCCTTGTAGGTCTGCGCCGAGCCGATCGCCGAGACGATGGCCTGCCCGACGCGGGCGATGACGGTTTCCTCGGTCGCGCCGCCGACCAGCCGGGCGAGGTTGGCGCGGACGGTGACGCGGGCTTTGCACAGCAGCCGGATGCCGTCCTTGGCGACCGCGTCGAGCTTGTCCACGCCGGAGGTGTTGGGGTGCGGGCAGTCGATGACCTTGGGGTCGACGGAGGTGCGGACCGCTTCGAGGATGTCGCGGCCCGCCAGGTCGATCGCGCACGCGGTGTCCCAGTCCAGCGCGATCTTCGCGCGGTCGGCGGCGATGAGCGCGTTGATCACGCGTGGCACCTGCCCGCCGGACAGGTAGTGCGCCTCGAGCCGGTCGGTGGAAAGGTCCATGCCCGCCTTCTTGGCCTGGATGCGCGACAGGACGATGATGCGCGAGTTCACCCGCCGCAGCCACATGCCCACGAGCTTGAAGTACGGCACCGGGGCCTGCGAGGTCGTCGCCTGGATCCAGAGGTTGAAGAACTTGACGAAGATGAACAGGATGCCCGCCACCAGCAACGCGGCGACCGCGATCAGCGGATAGATGACCGGTTTGCTCTGCCAAATCTGGGCGAGGACGGCGGCGGCAGCGGCGAGAGAAGGCGTCATGGCGGGTGGCCCCGTGGTCAGAAGGGTTCAACGGCGGGTGAAGGGCGAAACGCCGCGGGTGTGCTGCGGCCGAGACGCCCAAGCAAGACTTCAAAGCATGTTACGCCGACACGCCCCGGCCCGCCCCGTATACTCGCCGGCGTTCAACGGGCATTGAAGCGAACGACACGAAAGGCACCCGATGCGCGCGATCGTCACCGGCCAGGTCGGCATGGACAAGAAGGAATACCTCCAGAAGGTCGTCGACTTCGCCGGCGGCCAGGGGGAGACCGTCCAGCTCTTCAACGTCGGCGACATGATGTACGCCGAGGCACCCGACGTCCGGCCCGGGCGTATCCTCGACCTGCCGCTGGCCCGGCTCAAATCCCTCCGCCGCGCCGCGATGAAGGACATCATCCGCTCCAGCGAGGGCCAGAAGAACGTCATCGTCAACACCCACGCGACCTTCCGCTGGCGGCACGGGCTGTTCAGCGCCTTCGACTTCGACCAGCTCCACGAGTTCAAGCCCGACGTCATCATTTGCCTGCTGGACAACATCGAGGTCGTCCACGCCCGCCTCACCCGTGACCACAGCCTCGACGCCACGCTCAAGGACCTCATGGTCTGGCGCGAGGAAGAGATCATGGCCTCGGAGCTCGTCGCCCAGGCGCTGGGCATCCCGAACCAGTTCTACGTCCTCTCGCGCGGCCGGCACGAGGACACGACGCAGACCGCGTTCCGTCTGGTCTGCCGGCCCGAGTTCCGCAAGGTGTACCCGAGCTTCCCGATGACGCACGTCGAGAAGCTGCCGGAGGTGTTGAAGGTCATCGACGCGTTCCGGGACGAGCTGGCGAAGCGTTTCGTCGCGTTCGACCCCGGCGACGTGGACGAAAAAATCCTCCTCGATCGCGCAATCGAGGCGGCCCGTGAGGGCGAGGACTTCGTCGAGGTCCACCCCGGCTCGTTCATGGGCGGCAAGCAGATGCTCCGCGTCCCGGTGCGCCAGGTACTCGACATCGCGGGCGACGTCGATGGGCAGATCTATGCGCGCGACTTCCAGATGGTCCGGCAGAGCGACATGATCGTTTCGCTCGTGCCGCTCCTTCCCGACGGTTCGCCGGGGCTTTCGTCCGGGGTGGAGCGGGAGTTGCAGCACGCCTTCGACCACGGCCGCGAGGTTTACGTCGTCTGGCACCCGCAGAAGAACCCCTCGCCGTTCATCACCGAGACCGCGACCAAGTGGTTCCGCAGCGTGGAAGAAGCGCTCGCGCATTTCGAGCAGGCGGGCATGTTCCCGACCACGAATCTGTTCGGGCACTAAGCGATGCGTTCCGGGTGGCGTGAGCGCTGGGCGAAAGTCAAAAGGGCGGTGCTGCCGTATCGCCTCGACCGGCGGACCGGGGATCGGGTCGCGCTGGGCAACCGCGGCGAGGCGTTGGCGGTCAAGCATCTCAAGGCCGAGGGTTACCGCATCCTCGGCACGAACGTCGCGATGCGCTTCGGCGAGATTGACGTCGTCGCCGAGACCGACACCGGCATGCTCGTGATCATCGAGGTCAAAACGACGAAGCATCACCCGGATCACCGCCCGGAACGGCACGTGACCGCGGCGAAACAACGCAAGCTGCGGGGCCTCGCGTCGGCGTTGGTCAAGCTCAAGGGGTGGGGCGGGCGGCCCGTGCGTTTCGACGTGATCGCGGTGGAGTTTTTCGAGGACGGCTCGCACGAACTGCGACACCACGTCGCGGCGTTCGGCCGGCGGTGACGGGTAGGAACGACGGCGGACTGGCAAGGTGTCGAGCCCGGCCTACAAGCCGCGGCGGGGCGGTGGGGTATGCCGGTCTGTGAAGCTGCGTGGTCTGGGCGGGTTCTCCGGAGCAGACAATTCCGGGTTTTCCGTGTTGCGGCTCAAGTCGAGAACGATGAATCCGGGGCGCTCGTAAACTATCGCAGTGGAACGGCGTGATTCACAGAACGGTCGTGCGGCGGTGTGGCTGGAGCCCGGGGCGTCGGCGCCGGCGGGGTTGCTCGCCGCGCTCGCCGAGCACGGGCTGGGCGTGACGGTGGTGGTGGACGCCGCCGCCGCGCTCCGCGAAGTCATCCGCGGCCGGACCCGGCGGGTGGTGTGCTGCGAGCCGGCCCGGCTGGCGCGGTCGGGCGAGCTGTTCGCCGTCGTGCGTGACTACTACCCCGGCGTGTCGTGCTGGCAGTTCGACCCGGCCGCCGAAACGCTGACGATGATGAACGGCCACGCCGTGGACGCGAGCACCGGTACAAAAGAAACACATCAGCAGAGCGCACGTTCCGTGGATGATCCGGGCGAAGCCGCCGATGTTCCGAACAATGACGGGACCGCCGTGGGCTTCGAGCCGCCGCGCCCGCTGATCACCGAAGAAGAAGTCACGATGCTGCTGGGCCCGGTGCCGCCGCAGCGCGGAGAGCGCACGCCGTGAACCCGCTGCCCGCCGACCACGGGCCCGGCCAGCCGCTGGCGCTACGGCCGACCACGCCGCGGGTGCTGGTGGTGCGGGCGCCGCGCCTGGCCGAGCGCTTAAGGGGGCTGCTCCATGAGCGGATCGAGGTGGACGAACTGCCCGGCGCGCTGTCCGCCATGGCCGAGGTCGCAACCCACGGCGCCGCCCGCGTGGTCATCCCCGCCGAGCTGCTCCACGGCATCGAAGACTCGGCCGTGCAGACCTTCGCCGAACTCAACGGCGTCGAGCACCTGGTCCTCGTCGACGCCGACGAGGAGCACGCCGTCCGGCTGCACGACCACGGCGCGACGTGCTTCATCGAGAGCGCCGCCGACGATCATGCCTGGCTCGATACGCTCGGCGACCTCAACGGGGACGCGGAAACATCTCACGAGCGCCATCAAACCGACGATCGTGCCGAGCCGCAACCGTTCCCACACGAGGCGGCGCCGCAGCAACCCGATGTTTCGGAGGACGAATCAAGCGAACCACGCGCCGCCGCTCCGTCGCTTCCCGTGCCGCTTGTGCTGCCGTGGGTCGCCACGGCCGGCCTCGACGCGGGTGCGCTCGGCGACGCCGACCTGGTCGATGCGATCCTCGACATCGGCGCAGAGGGCGGCCAGCGCGCTCCCGTGCTCGCGTTGGCGATGGCGCGGGAACAGTCCGGCCTGAGCGGCCTCGACTTCGCCGTGGCCCAGCACGCTCACGTGCCCGCCGACCACGCCGCCGCGCCCGTCGCCCACCGCGGTCACCATTACGGCCAACTCCACGCCGCGCCGCCCGCCACCGCCGAACAGCTCGCCCCCTGGGCCGCGTGGCTGTCCCGCTGGATCGCGCTCGACCAGCAGGCCCGCCAACTCCGCGACATGGCCATGCGCGACGAGCTCACCGGCGTCTGGAACCGCCGCTACTTCAACCGCTTCCTCAACCGCCTCCTCCAGCGCGCCGGGCACGACCGCCAGCCCGTCACGCTCATGGTCTTCGACATCGACAACTTCAAGACCTTCAACGACGCCCACGGCCACGCCGCCGGCGACGACATCCTCCGCGCCACCGCTAACCTCATGCAGTCCGTCGTCCGCGACCACGACGTTGTTGCGCGCATCGGCGGCGACGAGTTCGCCGTCATCTTCTGGGACGCCGGCTCCCCGCGCGAGGCCGGCTCGACCCACCCCGACGACGTCCTCAACATCGCCAAGCGCTTCCAACAAGCCGTCTGCGAGCTCAAGTTCCCCGCCCTCACCCGCGCCGACCTGGGCACGCTCACGATCTCCGGCGGCCTGGCCGGCTTCCCCTGGGACGGCCGCAGCCCCGACGAGCTGCTCCACCACGCCGACATGATGGCCCTCGAATCCAAACGCAAGGGCAAGAACGCGATCACCTTCGGCAGCGGCGCCCTGCGCTGCGAGCTGCCTGAGCAGGCGTGACCGCATTTTCCGCGGCGTTCCGCTCGTTTTGAACCCCATCCATCTCGCCTCGCAGGCAATGTTTCGATACGGTTAATCCGCCGATCCGACTTTGAACCACGCATCAATTCACCCGGACTCGGGCGATTACCCAAAGGACAAATCCTTAGCGGTTTCGGGCGTCACGAACGTGTCCGGTTTCGGTATCGTGACCACGCGGTTTGTCGGCATGTCTGTCGAGCGTTGGCGTTCCGCGGGTTTGTATTCGCTTAAATACGCCCTGAATCCGCAACCGCAACGCCGGAATCAGATACAGCGAGAGAGAAGAACAAGCGAGAACCGCAAGAAGGAGGGAGACATGAAATCTTTGAAGTCTGAACGCCGCGTCGCGTGGCCCGCCGCTGTGTATGTGAATACGATCACGGCGTTTGTGGCCGCGCTCGTGGTGTCCGGTGTCGCGACGCCCGCCGCCGCCGAGACCATCATCAACATCGACTTCCAGGAACCGGGCGACGTCACCCACGACCTGGCCAACGGCGTGTTCTCCTCGCCCGGCGGCGTCGAGTGGAACGGCATCAGCTTCGAGACCTACGACCTGGGCGACCTGCTCGTGGACCAGTTCGACAACGAGACCGACCTCTCGCTCGACCTCGGCAGCTTCGGCAACGACGCCCCCGACAACGACTACACCAACACCCTCCAGAATTCCGGCACGTTCAGCGGCTTCCGCCTGCTGGGCCTGCCCAACCTGCCCATCGACGCGGCCGTCTACATGGACCGCAACTCCGGCTTCGGCTTCAAGGCCGACCTGGTCGACACGTTTATCGTCAACACCGGCGTCCCGACCGGCAACCTGCCGGGCGTTCAGAACAACGACTACGTCCTCCTCTCCGACGTGCTCGGCGCCGCGCCCTCGCCCTACGAGATTGCCCCCGGTGAGTACGCCATGGACTTCGGGTTCGAGGGCCAGCTCGACGGGTTCTTCCACGGTGTGCAGATCAAGCTGCCCGACACCCCGCCGCCGTTCGTCGATTCCAGCGTCCGCGCCAACTGGGACATGGAGATCAACAACCCCGCCGAGCCGACCAACCCGCTGTTCAGCGACGGCGAGGTCGAGGGCGGCATCAGCACCGGGTTCATCGAGTCGCTCGAGTTCACCGGCACCGTCCCGTCCACCATCACGCGCACCGAAGCCACCGCCGGCGTCAATCCTTTCGGCGGCGGCTCGCTGGGCGTCCAGGCCGAGATCGACCAGATCGGCGACCAGGGCACCACCAAACCCAGCGGCGGCACCGCCTACGCCGAGGCCGCCTTCACCAGCACCTTCTTCCCCCTCGGCCCGGACAACACGCCCATCGACGTCGATCAGAACTTCGTCATCGACGGGTTCATGGACCTGGTCGGTCTGGAAGACAACGCCCAGTCCGGCGACGACGTCGAGGCCTCCGCCACCGTCTCCATCTTCGCCTCCATCCGTTCCGAGACCAACGCCGAGGTCGTGCTCTTCGACGGCGAACTCACGTTCTACGGCTTCAACTTCGACGCCGACGGCGACGCCTTCGACTGGGACCTCAACGAGGAACTCGAACGTACCATCTTCTTCGACGGCACCGACCCGATCGGCGGTCGGCTCGCGGTCGACTTCCAGACCGTCTTCGACGACGTGTTCACCGTGATGAACAACGAGTTGATCGAACTGAATTTCGAGATCTCGACCGAGGTCTTCGTCGCCGAGGACCACGAGGCCGTCCAGCAGGCGCTGTCCGACTTCTTCCGCACGCTCAGCGGCACGCCCAGCAGCAGCAGCCCGGGCGTGACGTTCCAGAACGTGCCCGAACCCACCGCGATGTTGATGCTGCTCGCGTCCCTCGGCCTCGCGCGTCGCCGAACCCGACGAGCCTGAATGAAAGCAAACAACATTCCATCGCCTTCCTAGCCCCGCATCCGCATGCGAGGCCCGCGTCACCCGGAACTCAGGAAGCCTTCTCGCGCCCGAGCCCCGCAAGCGGTTGCGGGGCTGTGTTTTTTGTTTCGGCGTAGGGTTGAAGTCTCCCCCGCGCCTCAGCCGGGAGCCGGCGGCTCCCGGTCCGGAACCCGCCGGGTTCCGGCTATCCGTGCAAGAATCACGGACGATTGTGGGGACGACAACGCCCCTCGGATTCACATGTGAAAGAACACCGTGTGCGCTTCTCAGCGAGCCGGGCCGTGTCGGCCCGGTGTCCGGAACCCGGGCCGACACGGCCCGGCTCGCTTTGGACTCGCTGCGAAACAAACCCGGGGCGGGACCGTCGTCACGATCCGCACGACCCCCGGCCGGCGTCGGTTTTGCAACCCGCCGTCACCGCGTTTCGGATGGGACTCACTCGGGGGGTTCCGGCGGGAGGCGGCGTGCAATCAGGTTCCTTCCTGATTCACCCGCGTCCAAGGCCGCACGTCAATTCGTGATTAAGGAACTCAAGCCCTCACCCACCTGGCACCCACGCGGAGGCCACGCTCCACTCTCGCCACATTAATTCTAGGCGGTGGTCAGAGAAGTATTGGTGTGATCGAGGGCAAAGTATGCGCAAGATGCTGAGGGTATTTGCAGTTGGTTGACGGTGTGAGCACATCCGCGTAGCAAAATGATCGGCCACGTTAGACCTGTCGGAGTTGTTGCGACCGACCGATGGGCCACCACGGTGATTGTGTTTCGAAATGCCGAACACGATCCAGGTCATGGCGCGGTTTGAAATGTTGAGGTCATGGTCGACACGTTGCATTGCAATGCGGATCGTGTCGCTAATGAAGGGTGAAACGGAGCGCGAATTGTGTGCTGGAAAATCGAAATACCTGTTGCAACCATTTCCATGTCGATGGCCACATTTTCATGAAAACCCTTATATTTCATGTTATTTTTGGTGTGATCCGCCATCAAATTCATGACGCAAAAAATAAAGATATATACGCAATTTCAAACGAGACTAGACTTTTTCCCCTCGACGAGAATGTTATGCTGCCTTTGCTCTCGTGTGTATCTGTGCGTGTCTGAACTGAACTCGCGACGATGATTCAAGTCTAGTCTATTTGGTTATTTCCATTTCATGAACGCCCGCATCGGGCACTTGCGAGGAGTCGAGTATGGTGGTTAACAGCGCTTTGTTTGACTGTGTGAAGGCATCCGCTCGTCTCTGCCCGCGGTTCTGCTGCGCGTTCATCGCAGCGGGTCTGTGGGTAGGCGTGTCGGTGCCGGCGGTTTTCGCCGCGGACTACCTTGTGGACTCGAGCTACGGCGGGGTCGAAGGCGCCGCGGGTGGTGGGTACGCCGGGGTGTACAGCTCGGTGGTTTCGGCGTTGAGCGACAGCAGCGCGGTGGCGGTTCCCTCGGGGGCGAGCCCGCTGGCCCCGAACCGCGTGATCTTCGCGCCCGGCGTGTATGACACCGCGAACGTGACCGGCGTGTCGCTGGTGAACTCGAAGAACAACATCGCGTTCGTCAACCCGACCGGCAACCCCGAGGACGTCGTCATCACGTCGTTCCTGAACTCGGCCTACAACCCGGGGACCGGCACGATCGGGACCACGGGCAGCTCTTCTCTGCAACTGCGTGGTGACAACACGACGGCGATCGGCATCACGTTTGCCAACAGCACGGCGACGCCTTACATCGTGAACGTCGTCCAGCAGTCGAACGACCCGCAGGGCAACTACAACACCGGCCAGACCCAGACCTCCAACTCGCAGGCCGTGGCCTTGAAGGTCACCGGCGATCAGCAGGCGTTCGTGAACAGCCGGTTCCTGGGGTATCAGGACACGCTGTATGTGGATGGTGGGCGCGCCTATTTCGAGGATGTCTACGTCAACGGCAACGTCGACTTTATCTTCGGGCAGGGAACTGCGGTGTTCAAGGACGCGACGATCAACCTCGAGGGCAGCCACAGCGGCGGCACGATCACCGCGGCCCGCACGGACAAACGCACATCCAACGGTTTCGTGTTTCTCGACAGCCGGATCACGGGCGACTCTATCCAAGGTGACCCGGTGATCGACCCCGACAGCGCAGCGAGCGCGACAGGCCCGTCGGACAACAACATGTGGCTGGGGCGGCCGTGGGGTTGGCAGCAGCCCCAGGCCGACGCGGGCACAGTCTGGATCAATACCGAGATGGACGACGCGATCCGCACGTTGGGCTGGACGGCGTGGAACTCGAACGAAGTATTGCCGAACGCCAAGAACGGCGGCGACCCGGGCCGAGACACCCGCTATGCCGAGTTTAACAGCACCGACGAGAACGGCGACCCGATCGATACTTCCGGCCGGATCTTCTGGTCGAACCAGCTCACCGCCGACCAGGCGGCCGACTACACCGTCGAGAATGTCTTTTCGCCCGAAGCCGACTTCCCCTGGTTCGGGTTGGGCTATGCGGGTTCGGACGATCCGATCGACCCGGACTACAGCTGGCCCGCGTTCTGGGGCGACCGGAATCTCGACAACGACACGAACAATGCGTTCGTGAAGGGCAACCCTGACGCGTACACGAACCCGACGTGGACGATCGACGGCGCTTGGGACCCGTCGGGGCAGATCGCCGCCGCGGTCCCCGAGCCGGCCGGCGTGGCGGTGGTTCTTCTTGTGCTTTGCCGGACCCGACGGAAAACGGTCCGCGACTGATGGAATTCGACGGTGGTGCTGCGTAGTGCCCGTCGGCGTTGAACTTCCCCCTTGTTTTCTTTGTTTAGCGAAAGGATCGAGAGATGAAAGCTTCTATGAACATGTTGGCCGGCTTGGCCGTGTCCCTCCCGGCAATCGCCGCGAACGCGACTCTGTGGAACATCGACCTCAACTCCGCGAACGGCGTGACGAGCGGTGCCGGCGTGGTCGGTTCGGCAGGTGACCAGTGGAACGTCTACGACACCGGCGACGTGAACAACGCGTTGGTCGCCACCGACAGCGCCGGCGGCAACGCGATCGGGTTCAGCTTCGCGGCGCCCGGCGGCAACATCTTTGGCTTCAACCCCAGCGGGGCACCTAATCCGGCCGAACTCTTCGACGGCTTCGGGTCGAGCCAGAACAACGGGCCCGGCTCGGCGGTGTCCCAGTTGAGCTTCACGTTCTCGGGACTGGTCCCCAACACCACCTACGACATCATCGCCTACGGCGCGTCGCAGGACGGCACCGACCGTGGCACGCTGTTCTTTGGTGATGTCAACACGCCGATCCTCGCGTTCACGGACGGCAGCTCGACGGATGTGACCTCGGCGGTGAACACCTCCTGGGACGACTTCCAATTGACCACGGACGCTGCCGGGTCCTTCACCATCAACACGAATTTCAACAGCAACACGTCCGCGCAGGGCCCGGTTAACGGCTTCCAGATCGACGGCCCAGCGGTGCCCGAGCCGATCGCGGGCACGGCGCTGGCTCTGACGCTACTTGCGATACGGCGTCGGCGATCGGCCTGATCTGCGATCGCGCACGGCCACGATGGCCCACCTTTGCCGCCCGGCGACCTCCGTCGCCGGGCGGCTTTTTATACGGAGCGTCCCGCGACGGACCAAAATCGGTTCTTCGACGCAGAGTCGGCTGAAGGAAGTTTGCACATCCTGACATCGGCCGACGAGCCCGGTTTCATATCATGTCGGCGAGGGGCGATATTCATCGTCGCCAGATAGACCAGCCCGCGACCCCCACCGACCAGGGAACCCCCAATGTCCTACGACTCCACCGTCCACCAGAAGGCCGTCGACCTCACCAAGTTCACCTACCAGATCACCGCGTCGGCGGGGTCGGGGCATCCGTCGTCGGGGGCGTCGCTGGCGCACCTGTTGTCGGTGCTGATGTACCAGCACATGCGCTACGAGCCGATGAACCCGGGGCACCCGTCGTCGGACCGGCTGGTGCTGAGCGAGGGGCACGCGGTGCCGGTGGTGTACGCGGCGATGGCGGATTTGGGGATCGCGTACCGCGAGAAGGTCGGGGGTGATTTCGGGGCGGGTGACCTGAAGCCGATGACACGGGAGCTGGCGTTGACGCTGCGCGAGTTGGACTCGCCGGTGGACGGGCACCCCAACCCGCCGCTGGGCATGCCGTTCTTTGATGCGGCGACGGGTTCGCTGGGGCAGGGCTTGAGCGTGGCGGCGGGGCTCGCGTTGGCGGCGCGGCTGGACGGGTTGGACAAGCGTGTGTTCTGCTTGATCGGCGACGGCGAGTCGCGCGAGGGGCAGATTTGGGAAGCGGTGGACTTCATCGCGGACCAGGGCTTGAAGGCGGTGTGCCCGATCTTCAACGCCAACGCGTTCGCGCAGAGCGACGCGGTCGCGCCGCAGCAGGACGCGGACGCGCTCGCGCACAAGCTGGAGGCGGCGGGGTTCGAGGTGCTGGACATCGACGGGCACGCGCCCGGCGCGATCGCAGACGCACTGAAAAAGCACGCCGAAGCGCAGAACAACGACGCGGCCGCGCCGGTGGCGATCGTCGCGCGGACGGTCAAGGGCTGGGGCGCGCCGTCGCAGCAGGGCAACGGGCACCACGGCACCGCGCCCACGGGCGACGAGCTGCAGAAGGTCCTCGACGAGTTGAGCGCGACCGAGAAACAGATCGGCGCCGCCGCGGACACGCCGTTGAAGCGTGAAATGATGTCGCCGAACAAGCCCGCCGCGCCGACGGTGAACGCGGCCGCGGGGTTCGACGAGGCCTGCCGGGCGTTCGGGCAGGAGGCGGTGCTGGAGAAGGGCAAGCTCGCGACGCGCAAGGCGTACGGCATCGCGCTGCGGGCGCTGGGGCACGCGCGGTCGGACGTGGTCGCGCTGGACGCGGACGTGCGCGGCTCGACCAACGCGGCGGACTTCTACAAGGACGAGGCGCTCAACGGTCGTTTCGTGGACTGCCGGATCGCCGAGCAGAACATGGTGTCGGCCGCGCTAGGGCTGGCGGCGGCGGGGAAGGTGCCGTTCACCTCGACGTTCGGGAAGTTTTTGACGCGGGCGTACGACCAGATCGAGATGGCGATCCTGTCGGGCGTGCCGCTGAATCTGGTCGGCTCGCACGCGGGCTGCACGCTCGGGCCGGACGGGCCTTCGCAGATGGCGCTGCCGGACGTCGCGTGGTTCCGTGCTTTCTCGACGATGCAGTTCCCCAACGGCAAGCCGGGCTGCGCGGTGCTGACGCCGGCGGACGCCTACGCGTGCTACGCGCTGGTGCAGCAGATGGCGGGGTACGATGCGCCGGTGTATCTGAGGACGATGCGCCCGGACACGGAGTTCCTGTACGGCCCGGAGACGACGTTCGAGATCGGCGGGCACGAGGTGCTGGTCGAGGGGCGTGACCTCTTGATCGCGGCGTCGGGCTACATGGTGCACGAGGCCAACGCGGCGCTGGAGAAGCTCGACGCGGCCGGCATCGACGCGACGCTCGTGGACATGTACAGCCTGCCCTTCGACGAAGAAGCGCTCGCGGACCTGGCGAACGACAACAACGGCATGGTCCTCACCATCGAAGACAACTACGGCAACGCGCTGGGCTCGGCGGTCGCGGACGCGCTGTCGGCCACGGGCGACGGGTTCACCGTGACGCAGATGCACGTCAAGCGGCTGCCCAAGTCGGCCAAGTCCGGCGACGAAATGCTGAAGTTCTGCGGCCTCAGCGCCGACGACATCACGCGGACGGCGATGGAGATGCTGGCGCTGACGCCGGCGTGAGGCGTGGTCGCATTGGCCAGGGAAAAACGCGGCGCGGTCGTATGATGGGAGGCGTCTGGCGGACGTCTTAGTCGGAGTGCCCATGCCCATCGAGATCGCCTGTTCCTGCGGCAAGCGTTTCCGCGTGGCGGATGAATTTGCAGGGCGCGCCGGGAAGTGCCCGGGGTGTGGCGCGGCTTTTTCGGTGCCGGTGCCTAGGACGCTGGAAGGGATGGGCGAGCGGCAAAGCACCGCCACGGGTGAAGCGGACGACGCGGGCACGTTCGATCTGGCCGAGCCGGTGATCGAGCCGGCGCGGGGCGGGGGTTCGGGGGGCGGGCTGCGTCGGCTGGACGAGGCGTCGGACGACGGACCCAAAGGCAAGGGCCGGACGTGTACGGGTTGCGGCGCGCCCATCGCCGAGCGGGCGCTGATCTGCACGGCGTGCGGGCGTTCGACGCTGACCGGGAGAATGGTCGAAACCCAGACGGGCGAAGACGACGACGGCGAGAAGCGCGGCTTCTTCTTGCTCCGCCCGGTCATCGAAGTTGCGGGCACGGGGTATTCGCCGCTGGTGCTGCTGCTGTTGCTGGGGCTGGTCGTCGGGCCGATCGCGTACTACATGACGGGGCCGGGAAAAGCCGTGCATGTGTATCACGCGGCACCCGTGCACGTGATCGCGGCGATGGACCGTGGTGAGACGCGCGAGCCTTACTCGCTGTTCACCGGCACGGGCGACCGCAGCCTCGGCGTCAAGGGATCGAACACCGCGAGCAACCAGCAGCGCAACGTCACGTCCGGCGGCGACCTGCTGACGTATTCCGTCGGCGGCAACGAGGAGTTGCTCGTGCTGCGCGAGAACGAGGACGGCGAGGCGATCCTCCTTGATGTCGGGCTGCGGCAGAGCAAGGTCAGCGCGTCGGGCGCGACGTCGGGGTACGACAGCGTGATCAAGGCCGGCGACTTCGAGCTGGTTCCTGCCGAGGGTCAGCACGGCGGGAAAGCGATTCCCGCGCGGCTGCTGCGCACGAGCTTCCTGACCAGCGAGGCGTATCTCGATCTGGGCGGGGCGAAGACGAGCAAGGTCACCGCGCCGCTGCCGCCGCCCGAGCCGACGCGCTACACCGAGCAGGCCGAGGGCGCGACGGTGTCGGCGGTCGCGGTCTTCAACGGCCAGACCGAGGGCACCGTGCGCGTCACCGGGTCGCGCAGCTACCAGGGGATGCCGCCGGGCGATGGGGTGTTTGCCGAGGGCGAGCTGAACACGTCGCACCCGCGCGACACGGCGTTCACGGTGCAGCACCAGTACAACTTCGACGAGCTCGTGGTCGACTGGGCGGACGGCGACGAGGGCCGGTGGGCGGTGAGTTCTTACAAACAGCACAGCGACATGTCGCCGTGGTACCGCTACAAGTTCGGGCTGCTGTTCCAGCCGGAGTCCGGCACGCCCGAGGGCAAGTACGACCTGGTGTATTGCGGGCAGCCGATCTCGACCGTACACCTCGAAGCGCCCCGGTCGGCGTCGGCAAACGTCGCGAGCAACAGCAGCAATGCCGCGGGTTCCGGCAAGCCGCCGCCGGTGTCGCCGATCAAGACTCAGCAGGGCGTGCCGTCCAACCGGCAGATCAACCCGAACAACCCGCTGTCGTACTTCGACATCCTGCTAGAAGCGCGCGACCGTGCCGAGGGCCTGGTGTCGGCGAGCAACATCCGGCAGATCGGGCTGGCGCTTTTGACCTACACGCAGGACACCGGCGACTTCCCCGAGTCGTTCGAGGACCTCAAGGCCCATGTGCCGGGGTTCGAGCAACTGCTGATCAACCCGCGCACCGGCGAGAACCCGGGGTTCATTTACGAGAAGCCGCCGCCGGGCGCACCGCCGTCGCTGACGCCGGTGGTGTGGGAGGCGTGGCAGGGTCAGAAGGACCCGACGGGTGCGGTGCTGTACGGCGACGGCAGCGTGCGGTGAGCGCGGGGCGCGAGATGTGACGTTGTGGGGGGTGCCACGGTCGCTTGCGACCATGCGGTGATGGGTGACGCGCACCGTCGCAAGCGACGGTGGCACCCCCCAGTCAACATCCGGTTTTATGGCGTCGAACGCGCAGTCTCACCGGATTGCGTCGGCAGCCAGATCGAAAACGCCGTGCCCTGGCCCGTTTCGGAGTGGACGGTGAGTCGGCCGTGGTGCTCGTCGACGATGCGTTTCGTGGTGGGCAGGCCAAGGCCGGTGCCGCCGCGTTTGTTGGAGAAGTAGGGCTCGAAGATGCGCGGCCGGACTTCGTCGGGGATGCCCGGGCCGGTGTCGGTGACGTGGACGATCACGCCGGGCGCGTCGTTGGCGTTGGACGTGCGCAGGTGCAGTTCGTCGCAGCCGCCGTGGGCGACAGGGTTGGTGGCTTGTTTGGCCTGCTGCATGGCCTGGACGGCGTTGAGCATGAGGTTGAGCACGGCCTGCTTGAGCAGCGCGGCGTCGGCGGGGGCGTGGTGTTGTTGCGCCTGGAGGTCGAGTCGCAGACGGACGCCCGCGTCCTCGGCCTGGGGGGCAAAGAAGTCCGTGAGTTCTTCCAGCAGCGCGTGCACATCGGTGGGTTGGAGGTCGAGCTTCATCCGCCCGGCGAAGCGGAGGAAGTCTTCGAGGATGTCGCGGAGGCGCTGGGTCTCGCGGTGCAGGCCGTCGAGTCGGCGGGCGACGCGTCCGAGGTTTTCCTGGAGGTCGGCCTGGGCGCGCGGGCCGTTGGCCTGCGGCTGACTATCGGCAGAGTCCTGAGCGAGTTGCGCGGTGAGTTTTTGGGCGTCGGCGACGTCTTCCTGGAGGAGTTGGACGTTGAGCCCGACGGTGGAGAGCGGGTTCTTGATCTCGTGGGCGAGGCCGCCGGTCATGGTGCCCAGCTCGGCGAGGCGTTCGGCGTGTTGGGCCCGGCGTTCGGAGGCGGTGACGCGGCGCTCGACCCGGCGCGCCCACGCGCGGGAGACGGGGATCGCCAGCAGCAACCCCAGGGCGATGCCGATGAACAGCCAGCCGGTCATGGCGGCAAGGATACGGCCCGGCGGCGATCAGGGCGGCGGTCCAAGCGATTCGGATGGCGCGAGCGCGCGGGTCGGACGTCGTGCCGGTTCGCGCATGCGGCCACGCACGGCGCGTAACCGTGCGTGAGTGCGCAACGCCGAGTGCTTATTCCGCGGCGACGGGGACGCGGTGGACGTGCTGGGCCTGGAAGCCTTTGTCGCCCTGGGTGAGGTCGTAGTCGACTTCTTCACCGTCGCGGAGCGACTTGAACCCTTCGCCATCGATCTGGCTGTAGTGGACGAAAACGTCCTGGCCTTCGGGCCCGACGATGAAGCCGTAACCCTTCTTGGGATCGAACCACTTGACCTGGCCGTGAACGGGCATGATGCCTCCCTTTCAGGCTGGGGCGGTGTCGCCGGCAAGAGACGCGGGTGTGAGACCGTGGCACCGTTGAAAACCAACGGGAACAATGAGACACGGCAATGAATTCAGTCACACAACCACATCGTCACTCACGAACGGGCGGCACGGCCCGGGTACTGGTTGTGGCGGCGCTTTCTGCGTCAGAACGCTCGAGATGAAAACGCGCCGCCGTCCGTTGCGGGCACTCCGTCAGCAGGCTCGCGACGGGAACGGAGTGCGTGAATCGCCACGCGTTGGCGTGGCCCGGCGTCCGTCGCCGGCAAGCGCATCTTAGCGTCCCCGAACCCGGCCGCAAGCCGTTTGAGAAGCTGGGCAAACTCAATACAGAGTTTGTAACCCGTAACGGTCTCGCAGCTTTGCGATTTCGCGGAGCAAGGTCGGGTTTTCCCCACGGTCCAGGACCTCGCCGTACAACTCGTGCAGCGCCCAGAACGCCCACTGGCTCGCGACGTCGGGGCCGGCCTGGGGCGCGTCGGCGGGGCGGCGGGTGAAGGTGAAGTCCACGGGCCGGCCGTTCTCGGCTTTGCCGGTGATCTGCACGGTGAGCGGGCGCTCTTCGGTGTATCGGCCGTACACCGAGAAGCCCTGGCCCTGGTGGATGGTCGGCAGACGCTGCGGCTGGACCTGGCGGACGTGGTCGCCGGCGACGCGCACCGTCACGTCGGTGATCAGTGGGTAGCGCAGTTGGGACGCGAGGTTGCGGATGGTCTCGGCGACCTGATCGCGCTCGTAGGCGAAGACCGAGAAGCCGTTGTTGCGGTAGCTGAGGAAGTCGAGCAGGCGCGGGTCCAGGTCCTTCTGCGGCGCGGCGCCGACGCAGTAGATCCCGGCGACGCGGTCGTTCTCGCGGGTGATGAGGTTGATGAGTTGACGGGCGTCGACGACCCCGACCGTGGGCTTGCCGTCGGAGATGAGCACGAGCGTGTAGACCCGGCCGGGCGGCTGGTCGCGGCGCAGCAGCCGGCGCAGCGCCGCGTTGACGTCGGTGTAGCCCTTGGACTTCGCGTCGCGCAGGAACGTGCGGGCGGCGGCGAGGTTCTGCTCCGACGCCTGCACGGGCTGGTCGCTGAGGAAGCGCACGGTGTCGTTGAACACCACGAGGTTGAACCGGTCCTGCGGGTTCATGCCGGCCAGGGATTGCTCGACGCCCAGCGCGATCTGCTCGACCCAGCTCTGGGGGATGGACGAGCTGGTGTCGATGAGGAACACGAGGTCCTTGGGCAGGGTCTTGAGTTTGCGGAGCGAGTCGCGCGGGGTGATTTCGACGCGGAAGTAGGCGGGGTCGGCGGGGCGGTTGCGGTCGTGGTGGACGAACAGCTCGTAACGGAAGTCGTCGTCGAGGTGCTCGGGAAAAATCAGTTCGGTGGTGCCGGCCAATGCGAGGGCGGCGTAGTCGATGTCCGGGCCGGCCGGCGGGGCGACGGCGGGGCGGACGTCGGCGGGGCCGCGGGGCGTGGTGGTCGGCGGAGGTTCGGCGGGGCGTTGGTCGAGGTGGCGCGCGGTGGTGCCGGGCAGCGTGACGCCGCCGGACCCGATGCCCGGAGCGCCACCGGCGCCGGCTGCGCCGCCTGGCCGCGCGGCGGAACGGGCGGACGAGCCGACGGACGTGGCCAGCAGGGCGGCGGTCAGGTCGGGGTCGGTGGCCGGCGCGTCCGCGCGGCCGGCGAGGCCGGTGCCGGTTACGACTTCGGCTTCCGCGGGGGCGGTGGTGTCGAGCGTTTCGAGCAGCGCCGGGTCGATCTCGAAGGCGGGCAGGGCGACGGCCAGGTCGGTAACCGCCTCGGCGGGACGCGCGTCGTCGAGCGGGCGCAGGCCCAGGTCCGGGCGGTCGTCGAGGGCCTCGGCGGGTTGATTCGCGAGCAGGTCGTCGAACACGGCGGGCGTGTCGGGCTCGGCCGGCGCGGCACCCGGGCCGACGCGCGCGTCGGCGGGCAGGACGGTGTCGAACGCGGCCCGTTTGAGCCGGATCACACGCGGTGGTTGGTCCACGTCGTCGAGGTTGACGAACCCGAACGTGCGGTCGGCGGCGGCGACGACCAGGCCGGTGTGCAGCCCGACGCTGACGAACAGGGCGAGCCAGAGCAGGGCGGTGGACGCGGTGGCGAGGCGGCTGGGGCGGTAGAAGGCGTCCTTCTCGCGTTCCTGTTCGCCGTTGCCGCGCGGCGGGTCGGTTCGAGCGCGGGCCGGGGCCCTCGCCGCATCGCCGTCTGCCGGCGCGCGGAAGCTGCCCAGCGGCTGCGCGAACGGCCGGGCCGCGTCGTCGCTGCGCTTCGGTGGGTCGGGCGCGGGGCGGTCGGCGTCGCTCATCGCCGGGCCTCCAACTCTTCGCGGAAGCGTTCGACGCGCCGCCGCAACGCCGGGTCCACCGACGCGCCGTCCAGCGACGCGAGCATCGCCAGCGCATCATCAGGCCGGCGGTCGCGCCGGTCGGCGATCCGGGCCGACGCGTACCGGCCCCAAGGCGTGTCCGAAAAGTGCTTCACGAGCTCGTCGTACTCGCGCAGCGCGTCGTCGGGCTGGTCGAGTTCATCCGCAATTTCGGCGAGTTCGGCCAGGCCGCGCTGCGGCGTGGGCTGCACCTCCGGCGAGTCCAGGTACAGCAGCGTCATCTTCTTGATCGAGCGCTTCGCTTCGGCGAGGGCTTCGTCGGCCGCGCGGTCGTTGCCCTGCCGCGACAGCGACGCTGCGCGTTGCCGCTGCACCAACCCGTAGCGCAGCATCGCCTCGGCGGCGACCGTCGTCTCTGGCGCGCGGGACAGGGCGATGTACTCGGCCGACGCCGCGTCGTAATCGCCGTCGGCCTCGGCGATCTCCGCCAGCCCCAGCTGCGCGTCCAGGTCGAAGCCCTGGCCCAGCGCAATCACGCCCTGGAACGCCTGCCGCGCCGCGTCGAGGTCGCTCTCCGCCAGCGCGACGCGCCCGCCGAGGTAAGCGCGCTCGGCCTGCTGCGGGCCGGTCAACCCGCGGCCTTCCGTGTCCAGCACGCCCAGCAGCGACTTCGCCGCGCCCAGCGCTTCGGTGGTGACGCCCGGGTCGTCGGACCGCCGCTGGTCGCGCAGCGCCTGCCGGGTCATCCACAGCAGCTCCTCATTGCTCAACCCCTCGGGCCCGACCTCGCGGGAAGCGCGCAGCAGGGTGACCGCGGCGTCGTTGTCGCGGCCAGCCTGCCGGTACATCGACGCCATCGCCCGCAGCGCCAACGCCCGCTGCGGCGGCGACATGCTTTCGCTATCGACGGCGTCGATCCAGACCTCGAGCGCTTCGCGGTCCCGGCCGAGCTGGCGCAGCACGGCGCCGCGCTTGAGCGCCGCGTCGCCGGCGAAGGCGCTGAGGGGGTGTTTGGCCTGGAGTTCTTCGAAGGCGTCGAGGGCGGCGCTGGGGTTCGCGGCGGCGTGGGCCGTACCCAGGCGGTACAGCGTCTCGGCTTCGAGTTCGGGCTGCGGGTTGCCTTGCGTCGCCATGTTCGCCAACGACTGCCTCAGCACGTCGAGTACCGCCAGCGCCGCGTCCCGTTTGTCCGTGGCCAGGGCCAGGTCGGCAAAACGCAGATCGACGCGCATGAGTTCGACGGGGTCGCCGTTGCGTTCCGGCTTCCTCGCTTCGGATCGCCAGACCGCGTAATCGTTCAGCGCCGCGTCGAGCTGCCCGTTCTGCTCGTACAGCGCCGCGCGCTGTTTTAGGGCGGAAAGGTAATACGGGTGCTCGGGCCCCTGCTCGATGTAGCGGGTGAGTTCGGCGGCGCCGGCGGTCGCGCCCTTGAGCCGGGCGGTGCTGGAGGCGGCGAGGAATCCGGCGTCGACGTTGAGCGGCGAGTCGGGGAACAGGTCTTTGAGCCGGCGGGCCAGTTCGAGCACGCGCTCGTCGCGCCCCAGCGCGTGCTGGCTCACGGCGAGTCGGTAGATCACCCGGGCTTCGAGGTCGAGTTCGCCGCGCCCGCGGGCCAGGGGTTCGAGCAGCGCGACCGCGGCCTCGTGTTCGTTTTGGCGTTGTTTCGCCGAGCCGGCGAGGTAGCCCGCGGCGACGCGGTCCTGCAGCGGCAGCGTCGAGACCAGCGCCTCGTACGTCTCGACGACCGCGGCGTCGCGGCCGGCGGCGTAGAGCGCCCACAGCTTGCCCACCGCCGACGCGCCGTAGTGGGCGCTGCCGGGGTGCCCGGTGATCACGCGGTCGTAGTAGGTCACGGCGTCGGCGAAGCGCTCGGCCTCGTACGCGACGTCGCCGGCGAACCGCGCCGCCTCGGGCGCGGTCTCCGCCTGATTCAGCGCCAGCGTTTTGTCCAGCGCCGCCAGCGCCGCCGCCGCGTCGCCACGCTGCACATGCACACGCGCGAGGTCCAGCAGCGCCCGGCCGCGCATCGCGTCGGCCTCGGCGCCGGGCAGTTCGGACGCCGCCTTGAGTTCCTCCGCCGCCTTGCCGAGCTGGTCCGCGCCCTTGTACGCCAGCCCGCGCAAGTAACGCACCGACACCGCCACGCCCGCTTGCCCCCGCTCGGCCAGCGTGCCCGCGTCGATCCGTTCCAACACCGACGTCGCCTCGGGCCAGCGCTTCAGGTCGCTGAGCGACTGGCCCAGCAGCAGGTCCACCGCGTAGGCCGGCACGAGCTGCGGCGCCGGGCGGCGCGCGTCCTCCAGCAGCGTCACCACGCGCTCCGCCTCGCCGGCCCGGCGGTGCAAAAGCGCCCGGTAGTACAGGCCGTCGCCCCGCTTGGGCGCTTCGGGGTATTGCCGAAGGTACGCGTCGAACTCGACGGCCGCCTCGTTGTCGTCGCCGCGCTGCAAGAGCTTGTAGGCGAACAGGAATTGTTGGTGGGCGGCGTCGGACTGCGCGGCTGCCGCGGTCGAAAGTAGAAAGTCAAAAGTCAAAAGCGCCAGCAGCATCGCGAAAGCCCGACGCTTCGACCATCTGATTTCCGACTTTCGACTTTCGACTTTCAACTTTCGCCTCTTCACTCCGCGCCCTCCGCGGCGCGGATCATCGCGAACCGGGTGTCCGTCACGCCCGCGAGTTCCGCCAGGTCGAACACCTTGCCCACCACGCCCGTCCGGCTGTCCACGTCCGCCCGCACCACCAACACCTCGCGCGGCGACACGGCCAGCACTTCTTCGATCAGTCCACGCAGTTCGTCCAGATCGGTTTCACGTTCCCCGAAGAACACGCGGTTGTCGCTCGTGACGGTCACGACCACCTGCGACGCCGCGTCCACCGGCGACGTCGCCGACTCGCCCGGCGTCAGCGACACCGGCAACTCCAGCTCCGACTCGCGGAACGCCGACGCGGTCATGAAGAAGATGAGCAGCAGAAACAGCACGTCCACCATCCCCGCCAAAGGCAGGACGGGGCGTGTGCGTTCTCGGGATTCCGCGACAAAACTCATGGGTGTGATTGCCGAATGAAGAATGCCGAATGCCGAGGGAGTAAGCACTCGATGCTGCCGGTCAGCCCTGGGCCGCCCCGAATGCATCGGAAAACCCATCGGAAATCGGCATTCCTCATTCGTCATTCCGTTGCAGGTGGTCCGCGATGGTGTTCACCGCCCGTTCCGCTTCGGCGAGGGTGCGCGTCGCCCGGCTTTTGATGATCGAGTACATGACCAGCGCCATGATCGCCACGCCCAGGCCGAACATGGTGGTGGTCATCGCCTGCCCGACGCCGCGCGACAACACCGTCGCGTTGATCGACCCGGTCTCGCGTTCCAGGCCGAAGAACGCGGTGATCATGCCGATGACGGTTCCGAGCAAGCCCAACATCGGCGCGACGTTGGAGATGTCCGCGAGGTAGCTCACGCGGTTCCACACGACGTCGGCGGCGCGTCGGCCCTCGCTGCCGACCATCTCGAGCACGACGGAGTGGCCCTGGCCCGCGTTCTCGACGCAGCGCTGCACGATGGGCGCGATGAACACGCCGCGTGCCCGCCGGCAGAGGTCCGCGGCTTTTTCGAGGTCGCCGCGCACGACCAGGCGGGTGATCTCGTCGATGAAGTCGCGCGGCGCAACCGCCCGGGCGTTGATGGTCAGCAGCAGCCAGAGGAACAGGCCCAACGCCAGCACCGACAGCGCCGCGATGATGCCGTTGATGATCGGCGAGAACATGAACAGTTCGGCGAGTCGGTAGCCCAGCCCGGCCGGATCGATCACGCCGTCGGCACCCGCGGTGTCCGCCTGCCCCAGAACCCCGGGAATCCCCAGAGCGCCGGCGGGTGGGGCGGAAACCGCCGGCGCGGCGGCAAGGCCCCCGGGGACATAACCAGAACCGAACCAAACCGACAAGGCGTGCAGCATGCCGCGAGTCTCAGGGGTGGAGAGGGTGGTGAGGCGGTGGCGGCGGGGTTGCGTAAGGGTCGCGGGCCGCGGGCAGGCCACAGGGTACGCCAGCGTCCGGGGCCACGCGACCCGACCCGGACAAAATGAAACCCACTTCGAACTAGATCCCGCCGGTTCTTGCCTGTGTTTTCAACGCCTGTCGGACTCGCTGCACGCCCCAACGGCAGTTCGTACCACGCGAATGGCGATCGATTCCGAAAAATTATGCAAGTCCTGCTTTCAAGTGTGAAATCATTCGCTTATACTGGGTGAGCCTGCGTATTCACCGGATGTCGGAGTTGTTGGTATGAGCAGCCGGAAATGATGGCCACGTCTGCGGGAAACCCCGTTGGCAACGTTGCCACGCTTCCGGCGTCTCGAAACCGTGTATCCGTCTCGACGCAGGCACCACGAGGGTATCGTCCCTCACGTTGTCGCCCATCGTTTCGATCGGATCACGTCTCGCGCCAGGGGTTGGAAGCCCCCCGGACCCCCGGAAACCTACGGAAAAGCCCATAAACTTCGTGGAATCCTGAAACGGTGGCAGTTTAAGCGGTTTGACGTGATGCAGTGGCCCGACCTTCAAGGGGCCACCGAAACCGGCCCCGGACCGCTGGAATCAGGCCGTCGAAAACGGAATTGACCGACCGGAGAACCATGCCCATGAACCGACCCGCGTCCCGCCCCAACCGTCCGGACCGCCCGGAAGCCGGCTTCACGCTCATCGAGCTGCTCGTGGTCATCTCCATCATCGCCCTGCTGATCGGGATTTTGCTCCCGGCCTTGGGCGCGGCACGTAACACCGCTCGCGACGCCGCTTGCATGAGCAACCTCCGGCAGGTCGGCATCGCCGTCACCACCTACTGCGTGGACAACCAGGAGTACTTCGTCCCCTACCGCGAAACGTGGAACACCAACACATTCTGGAACGGCCGGCTGATCAAGGAAGGCTATCTCGGCAAGGGCGACATCTACCGCTGCCCGAAGATGGAAGAGGTCGGCTTCGACCCTTGGTCGCCGGACGACACCGAGGGCGAGATCGGCTCGGACGACTGGCTCGACGACATCAACTGGTACTACTCCCACTACGGCATGAACACGAGCAACCTCGGCTCGATCCAGCGGCAGACCGGGTTCGATGACGCCCAGTTCCAGCCCAACGGCGGCTCGGACCGCACGCCCACGCCGACGCTGAGCGTCCTCACCCAGCCCAGTGAAACCTTCTACCTGATGGACGCGGCGCGTTCGACGACAACCGGGACCAACTTCACCAGCCGGGTCGCCACCGGCGGGCGCGGCGGGGGCGGCGGGTTCCAGATCCCTGCCCAGGACTTCGTCACCGCGCTCGACAACCTGCGCGGCACCAACTTCGTCTGGGACTACACCGCCAGTTCCGACCTGGGCAAGCCGCACGCACGCCACAACGGCTACGCGGTCAACATCACTTTCGCCGACGGCCACACCGCCGCGATGCCCGTGTCCGGTGCCGGTTCCGACCTGTCCAGCCGCACGCTGGCTATCCTCTACAGCAGCAACGAGTACCTCGGCGACGCCCGCCTGGATGAGGACAACGGCTGGACCGTTGACGGCGACCCGCACGCCGGGCAGTACTGAACCGCCCCGAACCCCCTGGTTTTCCCGGGTTTTTTGGCCTGTCGGCTTCGGCCCCTCCCTGAACCTTCACTCCCATGAACCACCACACGATGCGTAGCCCCCGCGCCTTCACCCTGATTGAACTGCTGGTCGTCATCTCGATCATCGCGCTCTTGATCGGGATCCTGCTCCCCGCGTTGGGGGCCGCCCGCAACACCGCCCGCATCGCCCAGTCCGCCAGCAACCAGCGGCAGATCGGTATCGCCATGGCGGCGTACCAGGCGGACAACAACGAGTACTTCCCCAGTTGGCAGAACCCCGCCAACGGCGGGACCCCGCCGCCCGGCAGCGGGTGGTACTGGACCACGAAGCTTGCGGTCGACAAGTACGTGCCCGGCCTGGACGTCTACCTGGACCCGACGTTTGACGGCGACCGGTCGTTCCTGCCCGCCGCGAATGACGACCTGGACAACGTGTCTCGCGAGAACATGCACGAGCGCGTCTACAACTGGATCCACTACGGCTACAACTTCGTGTGGGTCGGCTCGAACCTCGGCTCCAACCGCCCGGCGACCAAGCGCCCGGACCTGCCGATCGACGTCGCGGCCCGCGTCATCGACATGGACGACGCGACGTCGGTGATGGTGACCTCGGGCGTGCGCGACTGGCAACCCGAAAACAAGCACACCGACGACTCGACCCCGACGATCGACCCGGCCGGCGTCTACGGCGCCCACGTGTTCATGGATTACCCCATCGAGATCGGCAACTCCGGCCGGCCCCACGCCCGGTACAACGACAGCCTGCAGAATTGCTGGGCGGACGGCCACGTGTCACAGCTCCAGATGCCGTTTTCCCAGGCGGAACAGGACGCATCCGCCAACGGTCACTCGGGCAACGGCGTTTTTCTGTACAGCGTGGACGCCCTGGGCAATCCGCAGAACTGGGGCAACGCGGGCGGCGGCGGAGGTCGCGGCGGCGGCGGCAGTGCCGACCCCGGCAACTTCTTTGACCTGCGGGGAGACAACCCCGACATCTGAGCGTGGATGTCGGCCGGGCCGGCAAAATCCGGCGTGGGCCGCGAATTGGGATTGATTTTCGTCTTTTTTTCGTCAGAATGTTCTTTGGACTAGTCTTGCATTTTTTTGAAGGAGAATCGAGATGACGCATCGTGGAATGTTTTCGGTTTCGGCCCTGACGGCGGCCCTGGTGGCCATGCCGGCGTACGGCCAGCTCTTCAGCGACGTGGACGGCAGCGCCGCCAACTGGACCAGCTCGGACACCGGCGGCACGGTCGTCGATATCCGCTTCGGGTTCGACTACGGCAACTACGACATCTACGGCGACGGGTACATCACCGGCTCGATCGGCGAGGCCCCCAGCACCACCAGTGGTGCCGCCACCACAGGTATCTTCGTTTCGGCCAACAACGACTCGTTCCAGTTCCCGCCGTTCGACGGCTCGGCCACCTCGGGTGAAGCCACCGCCGCCGCGGTGTTTGCCAACGGCGTCAACGTTGGTGCCGGCACCGCCAACCCCAATTTCAAGATGTCCGTGGACATCTTCCACTCCGTCTCGTTGGGCTACGACTACGACGACGGTAACGGCACGCTGCAGCGCGGCACGACCAACTACGTCATGGCCGGCGCTCTGTACGAAACGCCGACCATCGAAGTCCAGGCCCTCAACGACGGCACCGACCCCGGCGGCATCTCCGTGGCCACCACCGGCGAAGCCGGCTCGGGCTCGGACTGGTACTCCATCATCGACGGCAAGACGTACTCCTACGACGGCGCCACGCCCGACCCCACCGGCACGCAGTACCTGGGGATCCAGAGCGGCCTGGCCACGGCCTACATTGCCGAGGCGTTCGAAGATGCGGGCTTCGCCTATGACATCGTCCGCGACAACACCGACAACGCCTCGGCCCTGTCCCCGCTGCCCAACGATGCGGCCAACTTCGACGACGCCGATCCGGCGACCTACCGCCAATACTTCTTCGAGAACTTCCCCGTCCACAGCGACCCGCTGCACTACACGGTGAACGACAACGGCGGCCCGTCGGCCAACGACA
>JAUIGU010000052.1 GCA_030432595.1 Phycisphaerae bacterium | reverse complement strand
ACGCTGCGTTTTCCCGAGACACGGCCTCACCGACCTGGAACCCCACAACGACCTGCGGGCACCCCCGGAAGTGTTTGACTCCCGGGTTACTTCGGGGCGGGGTTTGGGTTTGCTGCGCAGGAAGTTGAACCGCGGCGGCGCGGAGGGCGCAGAGGTCATGCAGAGCACCGCGTTTACGTCTTCAGCCGCACTGCAACGCAGTGCGCGACGAGCGATCGAAACCTGCGCACCGGCTGGCCGCCCGTTGGGCTGCGGCGGAGTAAATCAGTCGAGATCGACTATATTGATACGCCGCCACGAAGGAGTTTTTCTATGAAGCAGGTGCGATTCGGTGTCGTCGGTGCCGCGGGGAGCATGGCGGGGGCCCACCAAGGCTATTTCGAGAAGATCGACGGGCTCGAGTACGTCGCGGCCTGCGACATTTCGGAAGACGTCCTCAAGCCGGTGGCCGAGAAGTACGGCGTCAAGGCGTGGACCGACCCCGAGGCGATGATCAAGTCCGGCGAGATCGACGCGGTGCTGATCGCGTGCCCGCACTACGACCACCCGCGGTATTGCCGGGCGGCGTTCGATGCGGGCGTGCACGTGCTCTGCGAGAAGCCCGTCGCGGTGACGGCGCTCGAGGCGGCGGCGACCGATGCCCACTATGAGAACGCAAAGAAGACAAACGGCAACCTTCTGTACGCCGCGATGTTCAACCAGCGGACCAACCCCGCGTGGAAGGTGATCAAGCGGCTGTGCAGCGACGGCTCGGTCGGCGAGTTGATGCGGGTGTCGTGGACGATCTCGTCGTGGTTCCGCAGCCAGACGTACTACAACTCCGGCGGCTGGCGGGCGACGTGGGCGGGCGAGGGCGGCGGCGTGCTGCTGAACCAGTGCCCGCACAACCTGGACCTTTTGTGCTGGTTCGTCGGCTCGCCGTCACGTGTCACGGCCAACGTGTCGTTAGGTAAGTACCACGACATCGAGGTCGAGGACGACGTGACCGCGATCCTTGAGTTTCCGAACGGCGCGACCGGCACGTTCGTCACCACCACCGGTCAGGCGCCCGGCATCAACCGGCTTGAGATCGTCGGGACCGACGGCACGATTATCTCGGACGGCCACCGCGGCGAGGCGGTGACGTTCTATCGGGCCGGGCAAAGCGTGCCCGAGTTCTGCGCGACGACATCGCAGCGTTTCGGCGAGCCGGCGTTTGAAGAGTCGCAGATCAAGCCCGCCAAGGAGCAGGGGTCGGAACACGAACGCATCACGCGAAACTTCGTCGAGACGATCCTGGCCGGCGGTGGCCAAGACGACCTGATCGCGCCGGGCACGGAGGGCATCAAGGGCCTGGAACTGGGCAACGCGATGCTGATGTCGGGGTTGACGCAAACCCCCGTGGACATCCCGACCGATCGGCAGGCGTACGCGGAGCTGCTCGATGACCTGAAGAACAAATCGACGTTTAAGAAGCCGGAGGCGAAGGACGCCGGGGCGGCGGACATGGCGGGGAGTTTCAGTTCGTGAGATGAAGTGTTGGGGATTGGGTACGACCGACTTCAGTCGATGAGTCTTTATGTAGACCTGCACGGACTGGAAGTCCGTGGCACCTGGCATCAAGATCGTTTTCTTAATCGCTCGCAGGCATTTTTGACCCACGCCGGGTCGATGGGGCCGTAGGGGCGGAAGCGGGTCATGGTGCCGCGGTCTTCGCGTTGGAGCAGGGCGCGGAAGCCGCCGAGGTCGTTGGCGTCGGTGGAGTCGATGAGCTGGGCGGAGTCGTTGGCGGACATCTGGAAGAGCAGCCGGCTGTCGATCTCGCGCAGGTCGCGCCGGTCGAAGACCGACTCGACGGAGGCGGCGCGGTCGGCCCAGGCGATGAGGTGGATGCCCAGGGCCGGGCCGTCGCGCAGCAATTCGCTGAGCGCTTTGTCGGGGGCGGTCTTCTTCGGGCCGTCGTCTTCGTCGAGCGAGCTGAAGGAGAACGAGTCTTCCTGCTTGCGGAGGTCGCGGAAGCGCTGGAGCCCGAACACGAAGGCGTAGACGGCGGGGCTCTTGAAGTCGTCTTCGTCGAGGCGGCGTTTCATCTCGGCGTGCAGGTCGACGACGCGGTCGGCGGCGTCGCGCGGTGAAGCGAGGTTGAGCGTGTGGGGCAGGCCGTCGGCGAGGAGTTGGAACCGGTCGTCGTGCTCGGGTTCGCTGCTGCCGTTGAGCAGGAGGAAGCCGGCGCGGTCGGCGGCGTGTTGCGCGGCGAGCGAGAGGATGGACGACGTGACCAGCGGCAACGCCGCGTCGGCGGAGCCGCCGACGATGAGCGCGTGGGCGCCGGGCTCGCGGGGCAGGCGGACAGCCGTGGGCGCCTCGATGGCGATGGGCTCGCCGACGAAGGCGAGCGGGGTGCGGGGCGACTCGGGCGGGGCGGCGAGGAGTCGGTGCAGGTCCGCGTTCTCGGAGAGCAGGGCGGGGGCGCTGCCCTCGAAGACGGCGCGCGGCAGCGGTTCGAGGCCGCGCTTCTGCCGCAGGGTGTCGACGGTGCGGAGGGCATCGACGTGTTCTTCGTCGGGCAGCCAGGCGACCTGGAAGACGGAGTTGCCCTCGAGGTCGCCGCCGCGGCCGTTGTAGATCGCCTCGCCGGGTCGGCTGAGCAAACGCGCGGCGGAGTTTTCGTCGTTGAGGATCAGCTGCGAGTCCGCCTCGTTGCACTGCAGCGCGATGCGGACGGCCATCTGCCCCATGGTCCCGCGCGCGAGGCCCGCCGCGCCCGAGAGGGATTGCGAGCCCATGAGCGCATGGACGCCGAACGCGCGGCCCTGGCGGACGAGGCGGTCGAGAAGGAGCGCCGCGTCCTGGCTGATCTGGTCGTCGCGGCTGAACAGTTCCTGGAACTCGTCAACGACGAGCAGGACGCGCGGCATCGGCTCGTCGGGCCGGGCCTTGCGGTACTGGGCGAGGACCTGCACCCCGGCGTCGCGGAACGTCTCGCCGCGCCGGTCCATGAGCCGGTCGAGCTCGCGGAGGATAGACAGGCCGAACGCGCGGTCGGACTCGATGGCGATGGCGCGGGCGTGGGGCAGGCGCTGGGTGACGTAGGGCTTGAATTCGACGCCCTTCTTGAAGTCGATGAGATAAAGCTCGAGCTGGTCGGGCGGGTACCACAGGGCGAGGTTGGTGACCAGCGCGTGGAGCAGAGAGGACTTGCCCGAGCCGGTTTTGCCGGCGATGAGTGCGTGCTGCTCGACGCCGTGCCCGAGGGTGAACTTCTGGAGGCGGGTCGCGCCGGTGCGGCCGATGGGCACGGAGAGGTCTTCGGCGCTGTCGGCGGTCCAGCGCTGCGGCGGCGGGGGGGTGATGCTGGTGAAGGGCACCTGCACGCGTTCGGCATCGACGGCGGCGGCGCCGATGCGCTGGATGAGCGAGGTGTACCGCGCGTCGTCGGGGGCCTGGTCGAGGGTGAGGGGGAAGTGGCCGAACACCTCGTCCTGGATGCGCCAGCCGGCGGGGTCGCCGGGGTTGAGGCGTTCGCGTTTGACCGTGACGCAGTGGCGTTGGAGGTCGTCGTTGACAGCACCGAGCAGCGGCTTGCGCGGGTCACGCAGCAGCAGCACGAATACGCCGCAGCGGGCGCCGGACGAGGCGATGCTGGAGAGGCGCGCGAGGCCGTCTTCGGAGAGACCGTGCGGGAAGTCGGCCATCACGAGGAAGCGGTAGGGCTCGGCGAGTTCTCCGGCCTGGGCGTTGTAGGCCTCGATGGTCTCGAAGTCGTTGCGGAGGTACTTCTGGATGACCACGGCCATGTGATCGGTGAGGTCGACGAGGCGTTGCTCCATCTGCGCTGGCTCGGACCAGGCGCGGGAGTTGACGAGCTGTTCGTCGTGGTCGGCGAGGTGCATGAGTGCCGCGAAGCTCTCGCCCAGGCCGACGGGGTCGAGCAGGGTCGTGCGGACGCGGCCGGGCGGCTGGGTGGTGAGCAGGCGGAGGATGAGGCCGCGCAGGGCGGCGAGGGCGACGGGGCGGTCGTCGGGCTCGGACTCGATGAGCCAGGAGCGCGGGCCGGGCGTGGAGAGCGCGGCGGTGAGTTCGAGCGATTGGGGCAGGCCGAGCGGTTCGGGGTCGACGCCGTCGAGCAGGTGGCGGGGCTCGCAACGCATCGTGCCGAAGGGCGCGAGGGCGGCGGGCTGTGACGGCGGGGTCCACGCGGGCCAGGCGTCGTCGGCCCAGTCGGGCGCGTCGCGGCGGGCCTGGTTTTCGATGTCGGCGAGGGTCTGGAGCGCATCGTCGCGCTGTCGGGTCCAGTGGCGGTCGATCTCGGCGAGGCGTGTTTCGAGTTCCGCTTGGGCGGCGGCGGTGTCGCGGTCGAAGCGTTGTTGGGTGATCTCGGTGCGGCGTTTTGCGCGGGCTTTGCGTTGTTCGAGTTCGTCTTTGATCCGGGTGCGGACGGCGTCGGCGTCGGTATCGAGTTGGCGGTCCATGGCGCCGCGCTTGGCGCTCAGGTCTGCGTCGAGGGCGTCGAGCTTGGCGCGGCGGCGCTGCCGGAGGTCGTCGATGACGGGGCTGAGTTTGGATTCGGCGGCGTTGAGCGCCTGGTCGCGCTGGGCTCGGGCCTCGGCGATCCGCTGGGACTGCTCGTACTGCGCCCATTGGTCGAACGCGTCCAGAGCATCGTGTGACTGTTCCTTGAGTTCCCTCAACTCGGCAACGGCGTGTTTCACTCGGCCCTGCGCGAGCCGGAAGAACAACCACCACAACCCGATGACCAGGAACAGGGCGACACACCCCGCGATCATGATGCGCACCGGCGGGGGCAGTTCGGTGTCGCCGTACTGTGCGGGCAGCGCCAGCCCCGCGAAGGCGCCGACGATGACGAACACCGTCGCGAGCACCCACGGCAGCCCGCCGACAAACAGGCGCGGCAGCGGCATCCGGCCCAGACGTTTTACGGCGTCGGCGTAGCGCCGGGCAGACTGCTCGTGCCACGCCATTGGTTGTTCGGGGTCGAACGCGTCGGGGTAATCAGGCTGGACGAGGGCTTCGCGTTCGGCGGTGTCGTCACTGGTAGACGGCGTGGCGGGCGCGGCGTCCGTCTGCGTCGCTTCGCTACGCTTCTTGTGGCTCGGTTGTTCCGGTTTGGCCGGCTTCCCGCTTTCAGAAGACTGTGCCGCCTCGGGCAGGTCGGCCAGTGTGTTGGCCAGTTCCGGCATGCGGTAGAGCAACAGCGTTTGCTGGGCGCGGACGGTCAACACCTGGACGTGTTGACCGGCGTCGGCGCTCGACTTCTCGTGGGTCTTGAGCCGGTGCTTGAGCTTGCCGACCGTGCCCTCGAAGATGCTGCCGGCGGTCCAGCGCTCGTATTCGAGGTCGGCGGTGACTTTCTTCTGTTGGTCCCGGGTTTCGTCGGCGATGGCCTCGCGCTGTTTTTTTGCGTCCAGTTCAAAGCGCCGGCGGTCCGCGTCGTGGTGCTTCTTGTGCGCGGCGAGTTCGTCGTTGGCGGCGGCCTTGGCGGCCTTGCTCCGTGCCTTGTGCCGGCGCTGGGCGCGGTCGGCGGTTTCGCGGCGGCGCGATTCGAGCCAGGCGAGGCGTTGCTCGTGCGCCTCCCGGGCCGATGCGGTGTCGCGCGTGCGGCGGGCAACTTCGTCGGAAAGCCGCGTGAGCGCATCACGCTGCACGCCGACGCGCGGCGTGACATGGTCGGCGTCGTTAATCGTCACTGCGGTCGTCGGCGCAGAAGCGGTCCCGGCGTCGGTGGTCGGCGTGATCTCGTTGGGCGTGGCGGTCATTCACACTCCCGGCGGATCTTCCGCAGCTTTGAATCCATCTCGGCCATCGCCTGCGAGGCGTCGCGCAGGTCCCGGTCGAGCTGCGCGATGAAGCGGTCTTCGAACTTGCCCGCGACGTCGTCCTTCCACTTGCGGCCGAGCTCTTCCCAGCGGGCGAGCAGGGCCTTGCGGGCGTCGTTGAGTTGGGCGGACCCCATCGCGAGGCTCATGCGTCACCGCCCCGGGCGTCGGCCCGCGCTACATCATCTTGCTCGTCATTGACGTCGGCACCCGATGCTGGATCAGCCGCGTCGGCCGGTCGGGCTACGGAGTCGGCGGCGTCACCGGCCTCCGCCTGGTCGGTCCGGATCGTGGAGGTCAGCCGCATGTAGTCGTCGAGGTGGCCGAGCAGTTCGTCGAGGGTGCGCATCGCCGCGGGCAGCGTGCCCTGCGCCGCCGACCGCGCACCGTTGGTGCTGCCGCGGTAGCCGCTCTCTTCGCGGTCGAAGCGGTTGGCCCAGAGCTTGGTGCGCTTGGCCCGCTCCTGCGCCTCTTCGAGCCGTTCCTTGGCGACGCGGAGCTGCTTCTTCTCGAACATGACGTTCGGCGGCTCGCCGGTGGGCGTCGGCGTGGACTGCTTGCGGCGCAGCGCCTCCTTGGCGTCGTCGAGCTTGCGTTGGAGCTGCTTGATCCGTCGGGCCCACACCTGCGGCTGCTCTTGGGACAGCCAGCGTTTCATGTCCCGGACCTCGGCGTCCCCGGCGGCGACGCCGTTGCGCACGACCTCCGCGACCTTCACGAGAAACGCGCGGAACGCCGCCATCTCGTGCACATCCAGAACGCGGGCGTACTCACTCATGCCGCCTCAGTGTAATCCATGGAAGCCAACCGCCAAGACGCCAAGGCCGCCAAGGGAATAAGCCGGCAAATATCAAAAAGGGCACAGAGATACAGCGTGGTTTCAACCGGGTTTTTGGAACATGTCCACACAGACAGGAACAGGATGGCCAGGACGATCAGGATGTGCTTCTTTCCTGTTGCCTCTTAATCCTGATGATTCTGTCCGTCCTGATTTCATATCTTCTATGCTTCGAACCGCGTCATCTGAAAAACTTGTGGCCCAAACACGCTCCACTTCTGCGTCTCTGTGCCCTCTGTGATACTGCTGGTTTCCGGTCTTGGCGCTCCTGGCGTCTTGGCGGTTCGTCGCGTTTAACGCCGACCCAGGTACTGCTCGATGTGCCGGGCCTTGGCGGTCAGCAGGCGGACGTGTTCCTCCGCGTGCTCGCCGAAGCGGTTGAGGCTCTTGACGGTCTGGTCAAAGGCTTCGGCGAACTTCTGCTGCTCCTGGTCCTGCCAGCTCGCTTCGAGGCGGCGCATCTTGCCGCGCAGCTCGGAGGTCAGGTCGGTCACGGTCTGGTGGTACCGGGACAGGGCTTTGGCGAACTGCATGAGCTCGTCGGGGTCGACGTTGGCTTTGGCCATGGCGGGACTCGCAAGGGGGCGGGGATTCGGTCGGCCATCATACGCACACGGCCTCCGTGGACGCGGGTCTGCCCGGCCGGATTGAGCGACGGGTGTCGGACCGGGCCGGCGTTTACAGCGTGGAATCAGCGGTGAAACGGGTCGGCGTTTTTTCCTTGGCGCGGCCGTTCGGGGGCATTAGGCTCCGGTCAAGGAACCGGGATGTCTGAGTGATGAAGCGACGAAAAACCATCCGGGACACACACGCAGACCGGCGCGGCGACGCCGCGCTGTCGCCGCGGTGCGAGCCCCTCGAGCCGCGGGTGTTGCTATCCGCCGCGACCACGGCCGAGCTGGCGATTGAGCAGCGGGGCCTGATCGCGTACGAGGCGTCGGCACCCCAGCGCGGGGACATCCGGAACGTGGACTACAACGGCGACGGCGTGGTGAACGCGGCCGACAGCGCCGCCCGGCCCGGGCACGACACGCCGGGCGAATCGAGCCTGCGCATTGGTGGGGCGTACGCGACCGACCCGGTGCCGGGCAACGCGGCGCTGAGCGGCGTGGTGATCGCGGGATACGGGGACGCGGGCGGGGGGGTGAGTCTGGGGTCGGGATGGACGGGAAGCTTTAGCCGTGGACTGATTGACCAGACCGAACTCGACAGCGTCTTGACGAACTGGGGCGGGGGCTCGTCGTCTACCCCGCGGACCACCGATTTATTGGAATTCGGACTTCTTGTGAGCGGCGACACCCAGGGCGCGGCGGGGTCGCGCGTCCTGACTCGGCAAGCGCCTCAAGGCGACCCGACGGCGCGCGGCATCTCGCAGTTTGATTACGAAACCTATTACCACGAGGCGGTTGAGGACGGGCTCAACCTCGGGGCCGTCGGCTTTGTCACGCCCGACATCGAGGTCCCGCAGGGCACCTTCATGCCGTTGGGTTTGTCGGTGGGTTCAAGTGGGGGTTACGAATTGGTGGCCGACTACGACAACGGCTGGGGTGACCCCTTCGCGCAGGGCGTCGGCGCGGCCATCACGTCGTCGGGGGAACTCGCGTTGATCGCGGCGGGCGGGTACGTCGGCGGGTTTGACCTGACCGTGACCGACCTGGCAAACAACCAATCCCAGACGCGTTACATCCTGGTCTCGCCGCGCGGTCACGGGGTCGTCCGTGAGGCCGCGCTGCCCAGTGAAGCGACGCCCGATGCGGAGGGCGTCTGGCGGTTCCGGCTGCCCACGACGGACAGCCGCGGCGAACCTTTGGAATACGACGTGTCGTTCAAATCCCCCAACCCCGGCGGGTACCGGTGGAACGCGGTGGCGGTGGTCGATGATGACGGCGTGCTGACCGTCGATCGGCAGACGATCGACGAGATGTGGCGGGACCGGGTGGCGGCCAAGGCGGCCTGGCTGGAGTATCAGAGCCAACGCGCGGCGTACGAAGCGGCTCACGACGCGTGGGAGGATGCCCGGCCTCGAATCTCGGATCGCGACGGCCGCGAAGCGTACGACGCGGCCAACCCGGAACCGCAGCGCAGCGACTATTACGCAAGCACCGTAGACCCACCCGGCTGGATCGCCTTCGACGGCCTGCACTTGCAGAGCATGCCGTTCACGCTCGAACTTGCGGTCAGCGATGGTTGGTCCACGACGTCGTGGACACACCGCATGAGCTTTACGCCGTACGAATCCGCGACGGCGCCCAACGTCGGCCTCGGCGAGACGTTGCGCGACGTGGTGATCGACGCGGACTCTGACGAATACGCCTTCCTGGTGCCCGCGTACGACCGCGACGGCGACGCGGTCGACTACGACGTCTGGCTGAGCACCGGCGAAGCCCGCATCGAGCCGTTCGTCGCCGGCGATCAGCACCGCGTCACGGTGACGTCGCCTTACCTGGGCATCCAGAACATTCGTGTCCGGCTCAAGCTCAGCGACGGCGGGGCCCCGGTCGGGCACACGTTCGTGCTGCGTGCGAGGGGCGGCGTGCCCGACGGGCCGTACGTCGAGCTGCCGGACATCCGTCGGGACGCGGCGGCCGGATCGATTATCACGGTGCCCCTGCCGGAGTACGACCGCGCGGGCCAGAAGTTCACATACGACGCGCGGATCGTGCCGGTTGATGCGGCGGGTCGGCTGATGTTCGATTGGCAGGAGCGGTCGGGCGGTTCGACGGGAGGCGGCGTCTGGATTTCTCAACTTGATCCGGACATGGACGGGATTTCCGGTGAAAACCGCGGGGCCAACGGACTGTTCGCCGACGTGAGCAACGCCTTCAACCAGGACTGGTCCCCGATCGCATCCATGGCGCGGGTGCTGACGCGCAGCGACCGGCTGGGCATCGTCATGGACCCGGGGTTTGTCGGTCAGTTCGCGGTGGTCGTTCGGGCGACGCTGGAAAGCACGCAGAACGATCCGGGCAACATTTCCCCCGAACCGGGTTACCAGCACGGTTCGTTGAGGATCTACGACGCCTTCCGCGTGACCGTGGACCGGGCCTCGACGCCGCGCTCACTGGACGCGCTCGTCGGGACTTTGAACGACGTGACCAAGCCGGCCGAGCGTCGCGGGTTCTTCAAGCTGTTGCCGCGCACCGACGACCGCGGCCGGCCGATCGCGTACCAGGCGACGTCCACCGCGCGGGACTGGGTCGATATCGGGCTGAACAAGGCCGGGCAGTTCGGGATGAACGTTGTGCCCAAGCGCGGGTTCGGCGGCGAATTCGGCATCACGCTCACCGCCGCGGTCGGCGGCGAACGGGTCACGCGGTCCATCGACTACACCGTGCGGTACCCGGAGGATTGGAGCCCGTTAAGCGAGCAGACGGGGGTCGAACCGTCGGCGTTGTATGAGCCCGGCCGCTGGGTCGATTTTGACATCTACCACAAAGAACTTGGACTCAGTTCCGCCGAGGCCTACGCGTTGGTGTCTGGTGGTCTGATCGAATCTGTGGCGCATCGGCACGACGCGGTCCTGGCGGGTAACCCGGGCTTGCTTGATCGCATCCCTTCAGCCGTGAACCTTTCCGGAGCGCCAGCCTGGTCCATGGCTTTGCCGGGCAACGACAGCGACGGCACGCCCTTGACATATCAGATCGCCACGTCGGCCGGCCGCTGGGCGACGGTCCAGGACGTGAACGGCACGCCCAGGCTGATGGTCCGGCCTCCGGGCAACTTCACCGGGCGGTTCCGCGTCGAGGTTGTGGCAATCCGCCCGGACGCGGTGAGCGTGTTCCCGACCGGCCCGGACTCGCACCTGTATTACATACTGACCGAAGATGCCTGGGTGGGACATCGCGTGTTTGAGGTGGCGGCGCAATAGAAGTGGTTGCCCCGCCTCTTGGGGCCCCGCCGTGTTCCGGATTTCGTGACACACCCGCAATGCCCCCGGCAGGTCTCGAACCTGCGACCTGCGCTTTAGGAAAGCGCTGCTCTATCCAACTGAGCTACGAGGGCGGGACGCGGTTCAATCTACCGCGCCGGTGCCGACCGTTGTCCGCCGCGGGGCGCGGTCCCGGCGGCGGGCAGGGTTGCCGGGCAGGTTCTATACTCCGGACCGCGGGGTTGAGCCGATGAGTCGGCTGTCCGCACGACCCGTTTTCCTTCCGCACGCGCTAAAACCATGAGCGAGACCGGCCCGCAGATCCAGATCGACGACGACTGGAAAGCCCAGGCCCAGCGGGAGAAGGAAGCGCTGGCGCAGAAGCAGAAGGCCGCGCAGGCCGCCGCTCCTGCTTCGGCAGGGACGGGCACGACCGGCGCGGCCGCTCCGTCGGGCCGGGGCGCTGGCCCGCGCGAGCTGCCCCCCGCGGACTTCGACGGTCTGATCAACACGCTGGCGTCGCAGGCGCTCATGTACCTAGGCGCGATGCCGGACGCGCAGGGGCGGGCGTACGTGTCGCTGGAGACGGCTCGGCACCAGATCGACCTTCTGGGCGTGATCGAAGACAAGACCCAGGGCAACCTCACGGACGAGGAAGCCAAGTCGCTGGGCGCGACGCTTTACGAGCTGCGGCAGGCCTACGTCAGCGTGTCGCAGATGGTGCGCGACCAGGCATTGGGCAAGACGCCGCCGCGCTGACCCGAACCCGAACCCGTTTTCAACCCCGGACTTCATCGACGCCGCCATGACCGCCGCGACCCCCGCTTCTTCCGTCGCCGCCCCCGCGAGCCCGCTCGCGAAGCACCACTTCCTGCTCCGCCGGCTGCACTCGCTGTCGGGCATCGTGCCCGTGGGCGTGTTCGTGATCATGCACCTGTTCACCAACGCGCAGATGATCATGGACCCCGCGGGGGACACGTTCCAGCACGAGGTCAATTTCATCCACTCGATCCCGGCGCTGCTGTTCGTCGAGATCGCGCTGTGGGGCGGCATCGGGTTCCACGCGGCGCTGGGGCTGTGGTACACGTTCACGGGCAAGAGCAACGTCTCGCGGTACAGCTACGCCGACAACGTCCGGTACACCCTGCAGCGCGTCACGGGCATCGTTGCGCTGGTGTTCATCTTCTTCCACATCGCGACACTACGGTGGCGGTGGGACATCCTGTTCATCTGGGACACGCCGTTTTATGCCTTGGGGCACGACGTGCCCGGGTTGGAGGCGACGCTCGGCCACGCGATGGCGGACGTGCCGCTGTCGATGCCGTTGACGGCGTACGCGTTGCAGTACTCGGTCTGGGTGGCGCTGCTGTACCTGGTGGGCGTGGTGGCAGTGGTGTACCACTGGAGCAACGGCCTGTGGACCGCCGCGATCTCGTGGGGCCTGACGGTCAGCACGCAGGCGATGCGGCGGTGGGGGTACTGCTGCGCCGGGCTGTTCGTGGTCCTGATGGTGTTCTTCCTGGCGGCCTTCGTCGGGGCGCTGCGCTACGACTTTGACGAGATGCGTGCGGAGCAGAAGGCGGCGATGCTGTTCACGGTCGGCGACGGCGTGTGGGCGTTCGAGGACGAGGCCCGGCTGGAGGCGGACCTGAATTCGCTGGGCATCACGACGCTGCAGTTCGACATGGCCGACGAGCCGGCCGAGCGACCGATCGTGGAGCCCAGCGAGACACCCGACACGCCGGACACAGACGAGAACGCCGGCCACTGACCCGGCATGGGCCTAAGGTTTCACGGCCGCGACGAGACACGATTCATGGCTGATCATCCCCGAATCATTGTGGTGGGCGGCGGGCTGGCGGGCCTGGCGGCGAGCGTGCGCGTCGCCGAGGCCGGGCTTCCGGTGGACCTGTTCTCGCTGGTGCCGGTGAAGCGTTCGCACTCGGTGTGCGCCCAGGGCGGCATCAACGCCTGCAACAAGGTGGCGGCCCAGCAGGGCTACTCCGAGTGGCAGCACATGGACGAGACGCTGTACGGAGGCGACTTCCTCAACCACCAGCCGCCCGTCTACGAGATGACGCACTGGGCGCCGAAGATCATCAACCTGCTCGACCGCGTCGGCGTGCCCTTCAACCGCACCAACGAGGGCGAGCGCGACCTGCGCCTCTTCGGTGGCTCCCTGTTCAAACGCACGCACTTCGCCGGCGCTTCAACCGGGCAGCAACTTCTTTACGGCCTCGACGAACAGACCCGGCGATACGAAGCCGAGGGCAAGGTCAAGAAATACGAGTTCTGGGAGTTCCTCTGGCCGATTGTCCACGACACAGATGCCGGGCGAGTCTGCAAAGGCATCGTCGCCCAGGACATGCGCTCGATGGAGATCAAGCCGTTCCTTGCCGACGCGGTTGTCATGGCCACCGGCGGCAACGGGCTGATCTACGGCAAGTCCACCATGTCCGTGATCTGTACCGGCGGCGCCGCGTCGCGCTGCTACCAGGCCGGCACCCCACTGGGCAACCCCGAGATGGTGCAGGTCCACCCCACCGCCATCCCCGGCGAGGACAAGCTCCGCCTCATGTCCGAATCCGCCCGCGGCGAGGGCGGCCGCGTGTGGGTCCCTCGCAAGAAGGGCGACGACCGGCACCCGCTCGAGATCCCCGAGAACGAACGCTGGTACTTCCTCGAAGAGAAGTACCCCGACTACGGCAACCTCGTGCCGCGCGACATCGCCACCCGCGAAATCTTCTGGGTCTGTCAGGACGGCATGGGCCTGGCCGGCGGCAACATGGTGTACCTCGACATCACGCACCTGCCGCAGGACACCAAGGACAAACTCGCCGCCATCCTCGAGATCTATGAGAAGTTCACCGGCGACGACCCGCGCGAAGTCCCCATGAAGATCTTCCCCGCCGTGCACTACACGATGGGCGGGATCTACACGACCTACACCGCGTACGACCCCGAGAAAGACACTTACACGCCCGCCACCGAGTCCAAGCGCGACCCCGGCAAGGGCATGCTCATGGGCGACCCGCAGAACATGATGACGGAGATCCCGGGGCTCTACGCCTTCGGCGAGTCCAACTACGCCTACCACGGCGCGACGCGCCTGGGCGCCAACGCGCTGCTCTCCTGCATCTTCGACGGCCTGTTCTGCGGCCTCTCCGTCGCGAACTACGCCCGCAAACCCCAGGGCGGCAAGGCGAGTGGCGTGCCCGAGTCGTTGGTCAGCGGCGTGGTCGAACAGGAAAAGAGCAAGGTCACCAAGCTCGTCGAAAGCAAGGGCACCAACAATCCGTACGAGATCCACCGCGAGCTCGGCCTCGAGATGACCGCCGCCGCGACCGTGGTCAAGACCGAGGAGCGCCTGCTCGCCGCCCGCGAGAAGCTGCACGAGCTGCGCGGCCGGTACGCCGACCTGAAGATCAGCGACACCGGGCTCTACACCAACCAGAACGTCAGCTTCAGCCGGGCGCTGGGCGACATGATCATCTACGCCCAGGCGATCATCGAGGGCAGCATCGCCCGCAAGGAGTCGCGCGGCAGCCACTACCGCGACGACTACCCCACCCGCATCGACGACCCGTTCCACGCCACCACCAAGGCGTACTACCAGGAAGACGCGACGGGAAGTTGCCGCATCGAGTGGGAAGAAATCCCGCTGCCGTTGGTCCCGCTGCGGGCGCGGACTTACGGCAAGACCGACGCGAAGAAGGAAGAGCCCAAAGAAGCCGCCGCAAAGTGAGCCCACGAATCGTTCCCGCCAGACCTCGGCCATTCACGAACAACCACTCACCACGCACCCGACCATGATCGCACCCGCCGACAACCAGACGTTCAAGGTCCGCATCAAGCGGCAGGACGGCCGCGATACGCCTTCCTACTGGCAGGAGTTCGAGGTGCCGCGCCGGCCCGCGCAGAACATCATCTCCGTCCTCCAGTACGTCGCCGCCAACCCTACGACCACCGCCGGCGAGGCCGTCGAGCCCGTCGTCTGGGACGCCGGCTGCCTCGAAGAGGTCTGCGGCGCGTGCACCATGGTCATCAACGGCACTGCCCGGCAGTCGTGCTCCGCGCTCGTGCCCGACCTGCTCGAAGACAGCGAAGACAACACCATCACCGTCGAGCCGATGTCCAAGTTCCCCGTCGTCCGCGACCTCTTCGTGGACCGCGCGCGGATGTTCGACAACCTCATCAAGGTCAAGGCCTGGGTCCCCATCGACGGCACCCACGACCTGGGCGAAGGCCCGCAGGAAACCCCCGAAAAGCAGCAGGAGCGCTACGCCATCTCGCGCTGCATGACCTGCGGCTGCTGCCTCGAAGCCTGCCCGCAGTTCACCAAGGACAACGACTTCCTCGGCGCCCAGGCCATCGCCCAGGCGTACTACTTCAACGAGCACGAGACCGGCGCGAAGCTCAAGAAGGAACGCCTCGACGTCCTCGCCGGCCCCGGCGGCGTCGCCGACTGCGGCAACGCCCAGAACTGCGTGAAGGTCTGCCCCAAAGAGATCCCGCTGACCGAAGCGATCGCCAAGGCCGGGCGGCAGCTGACCGTGCACGCGATCAAGAAGTTCTTTACGGGCAAGTAACGCGGCGGACGTTGGCCGCCGCCACCAATACGGGTTGTGTCATTCGTCTGGGTCTGCGTAGGGCGGGAGCGCAAAGAAGTCCGCGGGGACCGGCTCCAACACCTGGCCGAGGTGCTCCAACTCGCTGAACCGCGGTGTGCCTTCCGCCAGCTTTGTGAACGTCTCCGCCGGCGTGTGGGTCTGAAGCAGTTTCTCGGCCGTGGCCTTGTTCTGCTCGTACCGGCGGTCGTCTTCGTCTTCGCCGTCTTCATCGATTTCTGTTTCGTCGTCAACCGGCGGGTACAGGTCGCCCAAGTGCTCGGCCAGTGCTTCGGCGTCGGTCATCGGATGTAGGATGGCCAGGCGATCTTCCACGGCTTCCCAGCGCGCGGCGCTCAGGCTTGTGGTCTTGAGGAACGCCTCCCTGAGCTCGACCTCGATCGCGTTTTTGAGTGCGCCCTGGAGCATGCCTTTGGACATTTCCATGTTTTGCTCGGTGGCCTCGTTTCCGGAGGCTTCGACCGAGCGGCGGATTTCGTCGTCGGTATATCCGCCGCGACGGACACGCCAGACCATTTCGCGTTCATAGGACTGCTCGATCTCGCTCGGCAGTTGATCGGGTGTGTAAGCGACGCGCCCGCCATCGGGCATCCCATCCAGCGCCGCGTCGATCAAGTCGGCGTTGGACGCATCGGGTTGGCGGTCGTAGCGGCACCACTCCGGCTTGTCGAGGCCGTCGTGCTTGACATTGGAGAAGAAGTGGGAACGCCCGTCTTCGAAGCGCGCGGCGATGTCCAGTCGGCACGGTGAATCGCTGATGTCGTAAGCCACGGCCAGGAGATGCTCGCCGTCTTGGTAAAAAAGGTCCATGATGATCGACGCATTGCCGTTGGGCAGGAACCGCCCGGCGTCGCGGAAGCCGGCTGCAAGCAGCAACTCGCGTGTCTCGGCGATCTCGGCGGGGTTGTTGGCCGGCGTCTCCCCCGCAGGTTCGAGTTTCAAGCGTAAGGTGGGCATGGACGCCATGCCCTTGGCGAACTGTTCGAACGCCTGGCCAAGATCCCCGAACGCGCGTTTGAGTTTCCATTTGATGAGTTGAAACGCGAGCACCAGGAACAGGAAGAGTCCGACGACCACGCCGCCGACGATCAGGAGAAAGAGCTTCATGACGGATGGCCCTTGGGTTGAGCGCCCGATGTCCACACGGCCGCGGGCGTCGTCAAGATAACGGCTGCGGGCGATCCCGATCGGCCTGACCACGTGATCGCGTCAGATCGCGGTCCGACAACCTAGCGACCGCCGACTACGTCTGACACCGTTGGCGCTTCCTCCTGCACGTCTCGCAACAGATACAGCCCCAGCAGCACCCACACAACGCCCAGCCCGGCGGCCGCCGCCCACATGTGCAGCACCAGCGTCATCGGCAGCATGAACGTCGTGCCCTGCCAGATCAGCGCGACGATCAGGCGCACCACGTCTCCGCGGTGCTCGGCCTTGTCGTCATCCTTCCACGCCCGCGGCCAGAGCCCGAACGGCTTGATCTGCCGGTAGAACGCTTCGAGCGTGGCGGTCTCGATGGCGGGCGCGAGCAGCGTGCCGACGAGGGAGCCGATCAGCGAGCACAGCCCAACGCTACCGAGGATGAACACGTCCGTGAACGCGCCGTTCTGCACGAGCACGCCGACCTGCTCGCCCCAGCCGAAATCACCCGGCCCGTCCACGAACGTCAACGCAAACGCACCGGCAAACCCCGTGACGACGCCCAGCGTGAAACCCAGACCGTTGAACCGCGCCCAGAACCAGCGCAGCGCAAACGGGATGAGAAACGCCGGGAACAGTTGGATCACGATGGTCACCCACACGTCCACGACGCCCTCGGCAAACAGCAGCGCTAAGGTCAATCCCGCTGCGACGATGCCGATGCTCGCGACGTACCCTGCGTACACCTGCCCCTTCTGCGTCGTGTTAGGCTTGAGAGGCAGCACGATGTCACGCACCACATAACTCGCCCCTGCGTTGATCGTCGAGTCGAACGTCGACATGCTCGCCGCAAAGATCGCCGACACGAGCAGGCCGGTGACGCCTATCGGGATCAACTCGCTCGTCAACACCCCCGGAAGAATCTTCTCGGGGTCCTGTTCGCCGATGCCCAGGTGAATTGCCAGGATCGCAAAGCCCAGCACCATCGGCCAACGGAACGCGAACAGCACCGTCCACAGCATGCACAGCTTCTTCACCGTCGGCACGTCCCGCGCCGCGTAGAACCGCTGCGCCATGTACGCCGACCCGCCCGATCCGCCGAGGCCTTCGAGGATGCCTTTGCCGGCCCAGAAGATCAGGAACAAAAGGAAAGGTGAATAGTTTTCAACTTCATGTCTCTTCATCCACGCCAAACGTTCCACGGGATCGTCGACGCGCAAGCTCATCGACCTGATGGCATCCATGTCAATGGTTGTGACACCCTCGCCAACCATGGGAACGATCGAGTTGTAGTTGTTGCCCGGCCACTGCCCCAACAACTCCGGCGTCACGTACGTAAACGCCAGCACGCTCACGTAGATCGCCCCCGCCCCGATCAGGAACGCCTGGAACACGTCTGTCCAGATCACGCCGTACAGCCCGGAGATCATCGTGTAGACCAGCGCGATCACGGCCATGGTGACCGCGCACGTCGTCTCGTTGAACGGCAGGAACACCGCCAGAAACTTCCCCGCCGCGGCGAGGAAGAACACGACCATGCCGACAGTGATGATCAGGTATGTCGCCGCCGCCGTGTACCGCGCCGCCTTGCCCTGCCAGCCCTGACCGAAGCGCAGCAGCATCCACTCGCCGGTGGTGACGACCTGGCTGCGCTGGTGCCACTTTCCCATGAACGCCAGGAACACCGCGATGGGCAGCACGACCCCGCCGCGCATCTCGATGAAGAAGCCGTGCAGGCCGTAGAGGTAGATCAGTGTGATGATCGTCATCGTCCCCGCCGCGTCGAGGTTGCTCGACATCCCCGACGCCCCCAACGCCCACCACGGCGTCTTCTTCCCCGCCAGGAAATAATCCTCAGCCCCGCCCGCGGCCTTCCGCGCCAGCACCACCCCCGTGACCATCAACCCCACGAGATACCCGACGATGATGACATAATCCAGAGCATGCAGCATGCCCCGACCCTAACACAACCGACCGTGCCGTTCAGCGCCACGCAGTCGACGCGAACCGCGCTGACTTGCCTCCTGCCATTCCTCGCCGCTAGTGCAATCGCCACTGCAACACTGACCGGTTGCGGCACCGTAAGCCCTTACCGCGTGCACATCCCCAGCTCTGGCCCCGCCGCACTGCAAGCATTCCGCTGGACCAGATCCGCTTGATCCCCTTGCGCCCCGCTCCCACCGACTTGACCCCGGCAGCGTCTACTCCAACAACGGCCACGGCACACCCGGCCCCACCCGCCTGCGCCAACACACCGCCGACATCATCCGGAATCACGTCGCCGCCGAGTTGCCCCCCGCACGACGCCAAACGCCTCCAACGTGAGGTCGAAACTCGCGTGTCACAGTTTGTTGGCATGCCCCCTTCACTCTGATCCAGTTTGATGTTCCGTAGCATCGGAACTTCTGGATCGAAGAAAGGAAGGCATCGATGGCTCGGAAAAGGTTTAGCGCTGAACAGATCGTGAGCAAGCTCCGCGAAGCGGACGTGTTGCTCGGGCAGGGATTGACCGTGGCGGTGGCGTGCAAACGCTTGGAGATCACGGACAAGACGTACTACCGCTGGCGGAAGGAGTATGGCGGGCTGAAGGTCGATCAGGCCAAGCGGCTCAAGGAACTGGAGAAGGAGAACGCCCGCCTCAAGCACCTGCTGGCCGAGGCGCACCTGGACAAGCAGATGCTGCAGGAGATCGCCGGGGGATGGCTTCGACAGCGCTACGCGCTAAAATGGTAAGCCCGCACCGGAAGCGCGAAGCGGTCCAGGTGTTGCGGGATCGGTTCGGGGCTTCCGAGCGGCGGGCGTGCCGGGTGCTGCGTCAGCCTCGGGCGACACAGCGTTACATGGCGCAGGTGCGTGACGATGAAAAGCCGTTGACGCAACGGATCATCGAGCTGGCGTCGATGTTCGGTCGGTACGGCTACCGGCGGATCACGGCGTTGCTTCGGCTGGACGGCTGGTGGGTGAACCACAAGCGGGTCGAGCGGATCTGGCGTCAGGAAGGGCTGAAGGTACCGAGGAAGCAGCCCAAACGCGGCCGGTTGTGGCTGAACGAGAACTCGTGCATCCGGTTGAGGCCCGAGCGCAAAGACCACGTGTGGAGCTACGACTTCGTGCAGGCGCGGACACACGACGGCCGGAGCTTCCGGATGCTGGCGATCATCGACGAGTTCACGCGGGAGTGCCTGGCGATCGACGTGGCGCGGAAGCTCAACCACGACGACGTGTTGGAGCGTCTCAGCTGGCTCATGGCCACCCGTGGCGTTCCCGAGTACATCCGCTCGGACAACGGCAGCGAGTTCACGGCTCACGCGGTGCGTGACTGGCTCAAACGTCTTGAGGTCAAGACGCTGTACATCACCCCCGGAAGCCCTTGGGAGAACGGCTACATCGAGAGCTTCAACAGCAAGCTGGCCGACGAGCTGCTCGAACGCGAGATCTTCTACTCACTGCACGAGGCAAAGGTCTTGATCGAACGCTGGCGGGTCGAGTACAACACGATCCGTCCGCACAGCAGCCTGGGCTACCGACCACCGGCCCCGGCGACGTTCTCCCCCGAAGGGCCTGCCTCCGCTTCGCTCCGGCAGCCCCTTCGGGATCAACTACGGAACTTGCAGGTGGTATGAACTCTGGGGGCATGCCAACTTCTTCCGGCGGTACGGCAACGGCGTCGAGGTCTCCGCCTTGGGCGCGGGCCCGAGCAGCCGAGACAAAAACCCCAGGCACCCGGCGTTGCGCTCCAAACTGCTTGAGCCTTCGGCCCCGGAAGTCGAACCGCCCCCGGAATGTTCAGAACCCTAGGACATGCCCAAACTGTCCCGCGCCGTCAGGTGTAAGGCAAACCCATCACTGACCGCCTTTGGCTCAATTCTCGCAAGTCATCGCCGTCTGCCACAATTATGGGGTTTTCAGAAGCTATCGTGTAATCTAGAGGCAAAAGGTTTCACACCGGAGGGATTCGTCCATGGCGGGGTTGAAAAGATCATTGCTCTCTTCCGCACTTATCGCCGGTTCTGTCGGTGCAGCAATGCCCGTCCAAGGGGCCATCTACGAACTCATAGCATTGACCGGCGATCCCGTGCCGACGATCACGGAGGGACAGACCCTCACGCAATTGCATGACGCAAGCATCAACAACGCTGGCACCGTTATTTTTCATGGGTATGCCTCGGGCGAAGGATTCGGCGGATCGGGGTTGTGGGCGTTTGAGAGCGGCATTCTGCGCAATGTTGTTCAGTCGGGGCAGACGACTCCCGGACTCGCGGCAAGTACTGTGTTTGGCAGCATGGGCTCCGGGGTGATTAATGAGGCTGGAGATATCGCGTTTCAGACAGTCGTTTTGGATGGCCTTGATTCATCACGGTCTGGTCCGGCCGTGTGGTTAGAACAGTCAGGCCAGCTAAAGCTCGTTGCCAGATACGGTCAAGTTTTCTCGCAATCTTCGACGAGAGTCTTCGGAGGCAGTCCTACCGACTCGTGGTATGGCTTGTCACTTAACGATCACGGCGACGCTTTGTTTACGAGCGACTACCGTATTGGGTCTGATTTAAGCATTAAGAGACGCGGCCTGTGGGTCGCCAATCCCGACGAATTGAAATTGATCGCCAGCGAAGGAGCATCGCCGTTTGGCCCGTTTTCAAGCGTGAGATTTGACACAATCTCTCAAGGCCTATCGATTCAAACGAATTCAACCACATCGTTTTTTGCGACGTTGGAGGGCCCTGGAATAATCGATTCGAATTCTCGAGCGCACTGGATTGTCGACGAAAGCGGTCTCAAGACTTTCGCTCGTACTGGAGAAAGCTTTGCCGAGTTGGAAGATGGTGTTGTTCCGACGAGCTTAGGAAACCTCTACTTGAATGACTCCGGCGAGGGTACTTGGAAAGCTTTTCTGTTCGGCCCCGGTATTACGAGCTCAAACAACGACACGATGTGGGTTCGAAGTGGTGAGTCCACACAGCTGGTTTTGCGGGGCGGAGATTCCGCTCCTGGTACCGAGGCAGACACGATTTTTAGAGGATTCTGGCCATATTTGATGACTGCCGACGGGAAGGCAGTCTTCGAAGGGGAACTGGCCGGACCGTCCGTCGAAGGCCATTCTGAGTCTCTATGGTTCTACGAAAAAGGCGTGGCCGAGATAAAGGCGAGAGTTGGATTTCAAGCGCATGGAGTGGGTGCGGACGTGGTATACGAGAGCTTTGTGAATCGATACGCAGGCAGCGAATCAGGGCATGTTCTGTTTTCTGGTTTTTTGGATGGACCGGGCGTTGACAACTCAAATGACTTTGGTATTTGGGTGATTGCGCCGGACGGAGAAATCAATTTGCTAATAAGAGAGGGTGATGTCATTGATATAGATGCAGACCCGCTCGCTGAATCTCTGGCTACCATTACGTACATGGATTACAGTGGTATTTCCAACGGTGAAGATGGCAAGCCATCGCCGATTAATTCCTTCGGGACCGCTGTGTTAACCGTCGGATTCGCTGATGGGCGGGAAGGGATACTGCTCGCGACCGTGCCTGAGCCGAGCATTCTTGGTGCCGTTTGTTTTATTGCTTGTGCGACACGGTGGCCAAAGCGTTCAGTGAGACTAAGTGGTTAGCTGTCGATGCCGCGGAGTTGGTGAGTGGGGGCTAGGCGGGCGAAGTTGCAGGCCTTCATCGAGACGGACGAGGGCGTGCGGCCGAGCTTGGCGGCGAGGGCGATGATGTTGGGCTGGGTGTGGTGGAGCTGGCCGAAGGGGGTGGCGCAGTACAGCCGGAAGGCGACGAGGGTTTCGGTACGGGTCCAATTTTGCCGGGGGGACTTCCGGGGGCCGGCAGGCATGCGGCCAGGTTAGCGGCGGGCGGCGGTGGATGAGGTGTGAGGCTTGAGGCGTGGGGCGTGACCCTCACC
>JAUIGU010000051.1 GCA_030432595.1 Phycisphaerae bacterium | reverse complement strand
CGCCTGCGCGCCACCGACACCATCGATTGATGTATCTTTGATCCCCGGGCGGTGTTTACGCCACGATCGCCGCACCGTTTCCGCCACGCGTTTTCTATTGAGGATTTCCATTCATGCACATGCCCACCGTCACCGTCGCCGCCGGCATCGCCCTGGTCGCGGTCGGCTTCGGGTTCGGGCTCAACACCGACCCGCCCGCTGTCGACGCAGCCTTCATGGCGAAGTTCTCCAAGTTCATCCCCGCCGTGTTCGGCGTCGTGCTCGTGCTCTGCGGCGCGGTCGCCTTCAAGCCGTCGGCCCGCAAGCACGCGATCCACCTGGCCCTGGTCTTCGCGCTCTTCGGTGTGATCGGTGCCGGCATGCGCATCCCCAAAACCGCCGGCTTCGGCGAAGGTGAGGGCGGCAGCGGCGCGGCGCTCGCGTCGCAACTGCTCATGCTGCTGATCTGCGCCGCGGTGATCGCGCTGGGCATCCGCTCGTTCATCAAGGCCCGGCAAGCCCGCAAGATCGCCAAGGCCGCGCAGACGTGATCCTGCGCTGATCCCGTTCGCCCCGTGGTGTGTCGAACCCCCGAGGATCAGACCACGCCGCCGGCCAGGTGCTTGAGCGCCCGGGCGATCTCGGCCAGCGCCAGGATCATCACCGCCACCGCCAGCCCCATGCCCAGCACCAGCGTCGTGGCCACCAGCGACGCGCCGCGGGTGTGCGCTTCGAGCGCGAGCTTCGCCGCCCCGCCGACCGCGACCAGGCCGCAGCAGCGCAGCGGCCAGACGATCGTGCCCAGCGTGCCGAACCCCGGCGCCGTCGCGTCCGCGGTCATGCGGTGCCACGGGATGCGCGGCACGTGCGGCCGCCAACGCAGCGCAGCGCCCAGGCCCGCCGCAACCTTGCCGAACAACCATTCGACCCGCGCTGCGCCGCGCTGCAACACGCCCGGCCCGCCGTCGACGGCAACCACCGGGACCGCGTCGGTGTTCTCGTAGGTCGTCGCCGCGTAATGCGAGGGCTGCGACGAAACCGCCGGGGCCGGCGACACCACCCGCGGCTTCCGCGCCGCCGCGGGCTTGGGCGGGACGACGGTTTTGATCACGGGTTTGGGTCGGGCGGAAGGCCGGGTCGGCGCGGCCGACGGCGTGTAGCTCGGCAGCTTGGGCTTGACGTCGGCGAACGTGCGGAACCCGCCGGAGCTTCCGGAATCACCAGGCCGGGCCGAGCCGTGCTTGGCGATCAGCTCCTGCTTCTTAAGCATCATCTGCTTGCGGAGCTGCTTCTTTTCCTTCTTGGTCAGGGTCGCGGACATCGGACAGCCCTCGTGGCGGTGCGGGAACCACGTTCATATCGGGCGTCGGTTGCGCTGGGGGCCAAGGTCCGGTAATCCATGCTTGAATTTCGATCTACTGCGCTATTAGCGGATCGGTGTAAAAAGACGGGCCCCCTCAATCTGAATCGCATACGGGTCGGCGAGCCGAGCTAAAGCATCTGCCTGATGCTTGAGTTCATAACCGCAGTGGGGACACTTGGGAGACGCTTCAGGAGTAAACCGCCCGCCACACGGACAAGCCGGAAGAGTCTCAGCGATTTCATTGAGTAGTTCCCTAGACACCCCGTCATTTGCAATCCGATCCCCGTGAGCCGGATCAAACAATATATTCGAGCAGCAATCGCAGTAAAAGTGTGGTGCGACAGCACCCATACCGCTGTAGGGATAGAACGCGATCTGCTCGCCACAACGCGGGCAAGACACTTTCTTACAAGGTTCGCGTGTTACGCCTTCGGTCAGCATGTATGCCGCGTACTCCGCACCATGATGCTCAATCTTTGTGCGGCGGCACGCCCACGATGCTGAAGCCCGCGTCCACGTGGATCGTCTCGCCGGTCACGCCGGACGACAAATCCGACAGCAGGTACACCGCGGTGTCGCCGACCTCGTCGCCGGTGTTGCAGCGCTTCATCGACGACGCGTACTCCTGGTACTCGATCATCTTGTCCATGCCGCCCACGCCCGCGCCGGCCAGCGTCTTGAACGGCCCCGCGCTAATGCAGTTGACGCGCACGTTTCTTCCGGGGGCGCCCAGCTCATAGGCGAGGTAGCGCGTGGTGTGTTCGAGGCAGGCCTTGGCGATGCCCATGACGTTGTAGCCGGGCGTGACCTTCTCGCCGCCGTAGTAGGACATGTTGATGATCGCGCCCCCCGGTTCAGTTTTGTTGCCGCCGGTTTTCTGCATCAGCGGCAACGCGCGTTGCGACATCGCCAGCAACGTGTAGGCCGAGGTGTCGATCGCGCCGGTGTAGACGTTCCGCGGGGTCTGGTGGAACATGTCCGCCTTGAGGTAGTCCTTGTCCGCGAAGGCGATCGAGTGGACGACGAAGTCGAGCGTGCCGTGGTCCTTGTCCCACTGCCCGAACACCGTGTCCAGCGACTCGTCCGAGTTCGCGTCGCACTCGACCAGCCACGGGTCGGAGATGCCCATCGACTCGCAGGCCTTCTTGACGCGGTGCTCCATCTTCCCGATGGGCAGGAACGTGAAGCCGATCTCGGCCCCCTGCTCGTGCAGCTGCTTGGCGATGAACCACGCGTAGCTGCGTTCGTTGGCGATGCCGAAGACCAGACCCTTCTTGCCGTCCATGAGGCCCATGCGAATCTCCTTGCGGGTGAACCGGAGAGCCTAGGGCAACGCGGAAACCGGGACAAATCCGGCCAAAACAAACCGCCAAGACGCCAAGAACGCCAAGGTTTGACGGGGCAATATCACAGAGGGCGCTGAGACACAGAGACACAGAGATAAAGAAATTCGTACAACCCAATAAACACAACATGCCCGGCTTTGTGCCTCTGTGTCTCCGTGTTCTCTGTGATATGCCTGAAAAAACCACCTTGGCGCTCTTGGCGTCTTGGCGGTTCAGTTCGTTCCCGCCGCCAGCGCAGCCAGCACGTCCAGCCCACGGTCCAGCGTCGCGTTGTCGCAGGCGTAGCTGAGGCGGAAGTGGGTGTCGCGCTGGCTGAAGACATTGCCGGGGATGACCAGCACGTTCCGCTTCACCGCGCGTTCGACGAATTGCGTGCCGGTCATGCCGAGGTGTTCGGGCACCTTCGGGAAGGCGTAGAACGCGCCGCCCGGCACCGTCAACTCGAAGTGCGGCGCGAGCTTCTCCACCACGCGGTCGCGTTTTTCGCCGTAGGCCTTCACGTGGTCCGACATGTCGATGTCCAGCGCCAGCGCCCCCGCAACCTGCACCATGCTCGGGGCGCACACGAACGTGTACTGCTGGAGCTTGGTCATCTGTTCGACGATCGGCGTGGGCCCGACCGCGTACCCGAGGCGCCAGCCGGTCATGCCGTAGGTCTTGGAGAAGCCGCGCATCAGCAACACGTCCGGACAGTGCCGCACCGGCGAAGGGAACCGAGGCTCGCCCGAGTACTGGAACACGTCGTAGATCTCGTCGCTGAGCATCAGGATGCCGCGCTCCGAGCAGAACTTCGCGAGTTGGCCCGCCACGTCCAGCGGGGTGATCACGCCCGTCGGGTTGCTCGGGCTGTTGAACAGCAGCAGCTTGGTGCGGTCGGTGACGTAGGGCTCGAGCCTTTCCGGCGTCACCTTGAAATCGGGATATGTGTCGACGTAGACCGCCTTGCCGCCCGCGAGGGTGACCAGGTGCTTGTACATCACGAAGTACGGGTCGGGGATGAGCACCTCGTCGCCGGGGCCGATGCAGGTGAGCATCGCGAGCAGCAGCCCGCCCGACACCCCGGACGTAATCAAGAGGGAACTGTCGCCGCACGCCAGCGACGGCCCGAGCGTGTCGGGGAACTCGGCGGTGAGCTGGGCCGTGATCTTCTCGCGCAGCGCCGCGATGCCCTGCGTCTGCGTGTAGCGGTTCACGCCCTGGGCGATCGCGTCCGCTGCAGCCCGCTTGACTTCCGGGGGCACGTCGAAGTCCGGCTGGCCGATCGACAGGTTGATCGGGTCTTCGAGCGACGCGGCCAGGTCGAACACCCGCCGGATCCCCGACGCGTCGATGGCCCGCAGGCGGTCGGTGATCAGGGCGTCGAAGTCGTGCATGAAAGTGGTCAGTGGCTAGTGGTCAGTGATCAGTGACAAGAGCCCGGCACAAAAAGATAACGGGCGGCTCAATGAGCCGCCCGTCGCTGATTGATCTTGGAGATTTTGCGAAAGTCGCGTGACCAGTGCTGGACTGATCACTGACCACTAGCCACTGACCACTGACACCGCCTCACTTCTTCCCCGTCTTCAGCTTCCGGCTGGCGACCTTGGGCAGGTGCAGGGGCTTGCCGTCCTTCATGTCGAACTTGTCGCGGTCCTCGAGCTTGGCGATACGCTCGGCCCGGGTGAGGACGTTGCGGTGACGCTTGAGGCCGCCGCCGGCTTTGAGGGAGCTGTCGAGACTCATGGTTCTGGTTCCTGCTTTCGCGGGTAAGGGTTCGTTTGGCCCGGAAAGCTTCCGGGGGGTTAATCGCCCGGCGAGTCCGTGCCGACGGGCGGGTCGTACTTGTAGAACATCATCGATTCCAAGGCCGACCCGTGCCCGCCGTTGTGGCGTTGCCAGGCCCGGCCGAGCTTCAGCCGGTAGCCCAGGAAGGCCCGGTGGTCGCCGCTGAGGTACGCCTCGCGGGTGAACCCCTCGGTCACATCGACCACCAGGTGGAGCACCGCATTATCGCCGGATTCCGCCCCGCCTGCAACCCCGCTCTCGCCCGCCCCCGACGATACGTTCGGCAGGCCCGACACGCGGTGCGAGGTCGGGACGATCAGGGTCCGGACGCCGTGCTCCTTGAGGAACGCCTGCAGCCGGCGCGACTCTTCGAGGTCGGCCATGGCGTACACGAGGTAGTTCAGCCCGGGCTTGCGGGGGTCGCCCGCGTCGTCCCGGCGGCCCAGCGGCAGCACCGTGCCCTCCGCCCCGCCGGGGATGTCCAGGCCCGTGTCGTCGTTGACCCGCCACGGCTGGGCGTCCAGGTCCGGGCCCGTGCCGACCGCCTCCGCGCCGGCGAGGGTCGGGTCGCCCTTGCCCGCCGCGTCCTGGCCCTGCCCCAGCCCGATCCAGTACGCCAACAGCACCAGCCCGACCACGCCCGCCACCCCGGCGACCACGGTCCCGCGGGCCAGTTTCAGCACCACCGGCGTCGTCGAGCCGATCCACCACGGGCCCGCCTGCCCCTCGGGCTTGAGCACGCCCGCCAGCGCGGCCACGCCCCGCTTGATCGCCTCGCCCACCGCCGGCACCCAGCCGCCGACCGCGTCCCGCGCGGCCGAGACGTCCGGCAGCGACCACGACCGCTGGCCCCGCCGACGGGAGACCGAGCGCGGCGACACCCCGCCGGCACTCGGCCGGGAGGACACGTTCATGATTTCGTACGGGGGTTTGGCGCTCCGTCGCGGCATGTCGGACACTCCATCATCCGGGGGATCAGACCAGGCCGGGCAAGCAGCCGGGCGGTTCCGGGGTTTCCGGGGTTTCCGGCGGTTCGGGGGCAATCCTGTCGCCATCCGGGGGCCGGGGCCGGTCGTGATCCGGGGGTTGTCATCCAACTCAGGGTCGAGCGGTCCGGCTCAACCCCGCCCTCGCGGGCCTCCGCTGGCCAAGCAGGCCTCAGCGCCAACAGAATACCGCCCGCCGTCCGGTAAAACCAACCCCCTCTGATTTATCGACCCGGTTCGGCCGGTCGCTTTGAGAACCGCAAGGTGGTCGCCAACCCCGGATGCCCACTTCCGATTTCTGTCTCCTGACTACTGACTCCTGACTACTTCCCCGTCCCCCCCGTCTCCACCCCGATGGCCGACGCGATCGCGTGGGTCTCGATGTGGCTGATGCTGATCCACCACTCGTCAATGCCCAGCCGCTCGGCCACTCGAGCACACTCGCCGTGCAGCTTCACGCAAGGCCGGCCCGACGCCTCACGCACAATCTCCGCGTCCGTCCACGCGATCCCGCCCGACCAGCCGGTGCCGAGCACCTTGAGGATCGCCTCCTTGGCCGCGAACCGCCCGGCCAGGTGCTCCATCTTCCGCTTCGCGCTGCCGTCCGCGTACGACCGCTCCGCGTCGGTGAAGCAGCGCCGCTCGAAGCGCTCGCCGTGCTCGTCGAGCATCCGTTGGATGCGCGCTTTCTCGACGAGGTCGATGCCGTGGCCGATGATCCGCATGAGTGAGTAAACGCAAGAAAGTCAGAAAACGCAAGAAACGCAGGAAATCAGGCACGAAAACATCGCGATTGCTGGATGATGTCTGATTTCCTGCGTTTCTTGATTTTCATGCGTTTCCTGAGTTTCAAACCTTCGCCGCCCGCAACTCGTCCAACACCTCGAAGTAATTCGGAAACGTCTTGTTCACACAGCCCGGGTCGTTGATCGTCACACCGTCGCGGGCCAGGCCGATCACGCTGAACGCCATGGCCATGCGGTGGTCGTCGTAGGTGTCGATGCTTGCCGGTTTGATCTTGCCGTCCGCGGGCGGAGTCACGGTGATGTCGTCGCCGACCACCAGCACCTGAGCGCCCAGCTTGGTCAACTCCGTCTCCAGCGCGGCGATGCGGTCGGTTTCCTTGACCCGCAGGTTGCCGACGTTCAGGATCGTCGTCGGGCCCTCGGCCAGCACGGCCAGGCACGCCAGCGTCTGGGCCATGTCCGGCATCTCGTTGAGGTCCACCGTCACGCCCCGCAGCTTGCCCGAAGCCGGAGCCGACACCGTCGTCGCGTCCTGGCTCTGTTCGATCTTCGCGCCCATGCGCCCCAGCACGTTGCAGAACTCCGCGTCGCCCTGCAGGCTGCGCCCGCCCAGGCCCTCGACCGTGCACCGGCTGCCGGGGATCGCAGCGGCGGCGGCGAGGAAGTAGCTCGCGTTGCTGGCGTCGGGCTCGATGTCGTAGTCGCACGCGCGGTACCGGCCGGGCGTCACCCGGATCGCGCGGTACTGCCGGGCCGCCTCCCACTTGCCCCGGAACTTCTTCATCAGGTTCAGCGTCATCTTGATGTATGGCAGCGACGTGATCGTGTCGCCCGTGAACTCGATCTCGATCCCGCGCGGCATGTACGGCGCGGCCAGCAACAACGCACTGACAAACTGGCTGCTCATCGTCGCGCCCAGGTCGATGTGCCCGCCGGTCAGGCCCGGGCCCTCCGCGTCGATCTCCAGCGGCGGGAAGCCGGTCTCTTCGAGGTACTCGATCTCCGCGCCGAGCTCTTCGAGCGCATCCACCAGTTCGCCGATGGGACGCTGCCGCATGCGGGCGATGCCGTCGAGCTCGTACACGCCGTAGCCCAGGCAGCACACGGCGGTAAGGAAGCGCATCGCCGTGCCCGCGTTGCCCAGGTGCAGGTTCGCGTTGCGGGCCGGCGGCCCGCCCTTGTCGCCCTTGACCGTGACGGTCTGGTTTTCCTCGTCGACGGTGAGGTCGTACTCGAGGTCCTGCAGCGCCTTGATCATGACCCGCGTGTCGTCGGCAAAGAGCACGCCGGTGAGGATCGACTCGCCCTTGGCCATCGACGCCAGCACAAGCGCCCGGTTGGTCAGCGACTTGCTGCCCGGCACGCGGACGGAGAAGTCGAACGGGTCGGCGGGGGTGACGGCCAGTGAATCCATCGCCACGTTGTACCGCCTCGCGGGAAATGAAACCACCGATGAACACGGATGGACACGGATAACCGGGCAATGGCCACAAAGATGCACAGAAGTCACAAAACGAAACTCATCAAGTCATAGCCTCATGACATTGATTGCTTTGTGAGTTTTCTGCCTTCTTGTGGCCAATCTTTATCCGAGTTCATCCGTGTTCATCGGTGGTTCCACTACTCCGCCTTGCGGAACACCGCGACCACGTTCTCGACCGGCACGACGAACAGCCGGTTGTCGCCCTCGAAGTCCACCGGGATCGCGCCCTTGGGGTTGAACAGCACCTTGTCGTACTGCTTGAGCGGCACGTCCTCGTCGTGCTCGACCTCGGCCGAGACGGTCACGATCCGCCCGGTGAGCGTGGGGATCTCGACCTTGTCGGGCAGGTGGATGCCGGCCTTGGTCGTCTTCTTGTCCTCGTCCTTGCGGATGAGCACGCGGGCGCCGACGGGCTCGACGACCTCGAGCTTGCCGGGTTTGGTGTCGGAGGGGGTGTCGGTCATTGACGTCAGTTTAGCGCGGTTCTTTGTTCTCTGAATCGTGCCTCTGAAGTTTCTGACCACATTCTGGGCAATTGTCGCCAGAGGTTCCGCGCTGGTCATAACCACACCGCGGGCAAGGGTCCGTGATTGGCAAGCCGTGTCGGATAGTACGTACCTGCCGTCTTGACCATAAACCCATGATTATCGAAAGCGAAACCGCCATACCGAACTGATAAAAAAGCAGTACGGCAATCTTGTCTTGGCGTATTCCCAGCCATTCGCCGACCGCTCCTTGGATCTGACTGATCCACAGCAAGCCGCTTGCAAAAAACGGAATCCAAGACAACAAGCCGATACGAGAAAACTCATGGTCGCCTTCGGAGATTCGTGGCCTCTTCTTGGCAATGACTATTGGCAGATACCAGAACGGCACGCTGGCGACCAAAAGCACAAACAGTGCCCAAGTACTCGACCAATTGGAAAACGAGAAGCTGGTATTCAATGCAACGGTCCCAGCGGATCATCTCAACCTCACGCCGCCGCTTGCCCCGCGATCGGCTCGATCTTCACGATGTGGCCGTACGAAAGAAACGCCACCTGTTGCTTGGATTCATCCGCGTTATCGAGGTCGATGAACAGATAGGGCCGACTCGCCGCCGCGAACTCCAGGTGGCGGGCGTCGTAGACCTCGCCGTTGCTCATGAACACGCGGAACGGCTCGAAGGGGCGTTTGGCCAGCAGGTCTCGGAGCGCCGTGAAGTTCATGTCTGCGGCAATTATAAGCCTCAATACCGACAAAACCAATCGTTTGATCAATCCAACCGTCAATGAAACGGCCCCAGCGCCCGGTACGCCAGCTTCGTCTTGCTCGGGTCGAAGCCGTGCTCGTCGAACGCCAGCAGTTCGTTGTTGCCGTCCACGTTCAGCCACGGCTCGGGCAGGTAGTACAGCTTCTGCGGCGGGACCTTTTTGCGGCTGGCGGTCTGGCAGAAGTAGCGGGCGAGGTTGTGGCCGTTGAGGTAGAGCTGGCCCTTGCTCAGGCTCGACGCGTCGAAGAACAGCGGGCAGTCGGTGGCCTTGACCGTGAAGGCCGCGCGGAACCAGCTGGGCAGATCCGCCGCACGTTCCGCCAACTCACCAAAGCTTTCGGGGGCCGGCGGGCTCCACGGCGCAAACGCCCAGTCGGCCTTGTCCGTGCGTTGCTCGGTGATTTGGTACAGCTTGAAGCAGCCGGCGACCTTCTTCGCCTCGGCGTCGTCGAGGACGGTGTCGAAGTGGACGCACACCTCGTTGTTGCCGGTCTTGAACGGGCCGTTTTCGTCGGCCGGGTCCAGCGTCAGGTCGAGCTGGCCGGCGGTGGTGTGGCCGACGCGTTCGACGGGCGTGCCGTTGACGACCACCGTGCCGTCGGCCATCAGGCCCGAAGCGCGGAGCAGCATCTTCTTCTTGCCCGCGGCCTTGACGGTCCAGGTCAGGCGGGTGCCCAGCGGCTGCTGCCCCTGCCGGCGGAAGTAGACGAAGCCGTGCAGGTCGAACGGGTCGGGGGCCGGGCGGTTGTCGGTTTTTGGCTTGGCGAGCTTGACGTTCTTCACCGCGCACAGGTGCGACCGCAGCCCGACCGGCTCGGCGCTGCGCTGGCCGAAGTTGAACCGCCCGAGGTGGTCGGCGAGTACGACGATGTCGCCCGCCAGTGAGAGCGACACCGGGTCGTGCTTGGCGCCGGCCGCGTTGCCGAGCACGGCCGAGGGCTTGCCGTCGCGGAAGACGTGCAGGCGGTCGCCGCTATTGGGCGCAACGGTGTTGGTCGCCTTGGCGGCGGCGGGCTTGACGCCGGTGATGCGGTACCAGCCGTAGCCCGCGTTCACCCCGAGCTGCCCGAGCGACGCGGGGCCCTTGATGTCCTTGAACGCCTCGGCGGTCCCGGCCGTGAAGGCTTCGGTGCCGGCGTACTGCCAGCCGTCCAGCTTCGGCGCGGCCGGCGTCTTGGGCACGGTCACGCGCTCGCTGGACGTCGTGCCGTCGGCGGCGATCCGCGTCTGCGACGACCAGCCTTTCAGCGGCAGAGCGACGCCGTCGTCGTCGAGCTTCGCCGCGCCGACGACCAAGCCCGCGTCGGTCAGGTACGCCGCGTCGACCTGCGCCTCGTTGAGCACGACCAGCGTGACCCGACCGGCGCGCTCCACCTTCGGCGTCTTGCCGGTCGGCACATCCACCTCGTGCACCGCGCCGTTGAGCCCGACCACGCCCTCCGTGCCCGCCGGGCCGTAGAGCACGAGCATCTCCCGGCCGACCCACGCCCAGGGCCGCAGGTTCGTGAAGTTCAGGTGCACCTCGTCGTCCAGCCGGGTGTCCAGCAGCAGCCACGCCGCGCGGTCCTTGCCCAGGTGCACCGGCATCGAAGCGCCGTCGGGCATCTGCAACGTGACCGTCCTGGTCTTGTCGCCGGCGCCGCGCGTGACCCACACGACCTGCCCCTGCGACCCGCGGGTGTGCACGACCGCCGGCGGGTGATCTTCCTCGCCGGGCTGGACGGTGACGCGGTGGTCGGCCGGGTCCAGGTTCGCCAGCACCGGCCCGAACTGCGACGCGAAGGTGCACACGCGTTTGGTCAGCGCATACTTGTCGGCGCGGCCGCCGGCCTCGAGCAGCGGCGCGTCGTAGTCGTAGCTGGCGGTCATGTAGTTGTCCGGCTCGCCGACGGTGCGCCCGCCGGTGAAGCCGAAGTTCGTCCCGCCGTGGAACACGAACAGATTGGGCATACCGCCCTCGCCGAAGATGCCCGCCAGCCGGTAGAGGTGCTTCTGCGCATCGACCGAGTCGGCGTGCTTGCCGCCCCAGGAGTCGAACCAGCCGGTCCAGTACTCGCTGACGATGCGCGGCGCGTCCGGCTGGACGACGCCGAGCTGCCGCAGCGACGCGGGCACGCCCGCCGAGGCGTTCCACGTGTGGATCGTGCCGTCCACCGGCTGCCAGAGCTGGTTGCACACGTTGATCGGCACCCGGCACCCGCCCTCGCGCAGGTACCGCACGATCTGGGCGTGGTACTCGTCGTGTTGCACGTCGCTGTGGCCGAACCACTCGTTCTCGGCCTGCATCATCATGATCGGGCCGCCGCCCTCGCCGCGGTACCCGCCCGCCGCCGCGCCCGGCGCGTTGTCGAACGGCTTAGGCGCCGCGTCCGCCGCGCCCTTGCGGTCTTCGCCGACCACCTGCAAATCCGCGACCTGCTCCATCACGGCCGAGAGGTACCGCGCACACGCCGCCAGGAACGGCTCGCTGTTCTCTCGCAGCTTCATCGGGCCGGACTTCCGCGTCGTCGAAACCGTCTCCAGCCAAGCGGGCAGCCCGCCGCCGTCCCACTCGGCGCACACATATGGCCCGGGCCGCAGCCAGCACCACATCCCTTCCTCACCCACCATCTCGATGAACCGCCGCAGGTCGAGCCGGCCGGAAAAGTCGAACGTCCCCGGCTCGGGCTCGTGGGCGTTCCAGAAGGCGTAGGTCTCGATGCAGTTCAGGCCGGCCTGTTTGGCGGCGCGGAGGCGGTCGCGCCACAATTCACGCGGCACGCGGGGGTAGTGGATCGTGCCGCTCACGAGGAACACACGCCGGCCGCCGATGATGAACGCTTGGTGGTCGTAGCTGACTTCGGGCATGCCGCGAAGCTAGGGGATTGCACCGGTCACGGCAATATCGCCACGCGCGGGGCGTTCGACTGGCCGGAGACGTGCGCGCCGCGATACACTCCGCCCATGCCTTCGTCCCGCGCGGCCGGGAATCCGTCAGTTGCGTCCGTCATGAATCTGCGCCCGGCCCGTTTGCTCCTGTTTCCGGCGTTCGCCCTGGTGCTGTCCGGTTGCCGCACGCCCATGGAGCGCCTCGACCAGCAGGCCGCCGCGCTCATCGAGCAGCGCCAAGCCCTGGCCTTCGGCGACTCCGCCTCGCAGGACCCGCAGACCGTCCCCCTTGACGACACGCCCCCCACCGTCACCGGCGACCTCTACGACCAAACGCCCCCGACCAACAACCCCGCGCTCGACGCCCTGCCCGCCGAGACCGATCAAGACACCGCGGTCGATACCGACAGCCTGCCGATCACCGTTGTCGACGTCGGCGAGCCCGTCCGGCTCGACCTCGAAGGCATCCTCGGCTACGCCGTCCGCCACGCCCCCGACTACCGCCGCGAGAAAGAGGAGCTCTTCCTCACCACGCTCTCGCTGATCATCGAGCGGCACGAGTGGGGCCCGCGCTTCTTCTCCGGCGTGCGCGGCCAGCTCGACGGCACGCCCGAGTCCGGCGACTTCGACACCGCCGGCTCGCTCCTGGCCGACCTGGGCGTCACCCAACGCCTGCCCTACGGCGGCAGCATCTCCGCCGCCGCGCTCGTCGAGTACGTCGCCTTCCTCAACAAAGCCTCGACCAACACCGCCGACGACGATTCCCAATCCGCCGCGGTCAACCTCGCGATCAACCTGCCGCTCTTGCGCGGGGCCGGCATGGTCGCACGGGAAGACCTCATCCAGGCCGAACGCAACCTCATCTACGCCGCGCGCGACTTCGAGCGCTTCCGCCGCGAGTTCCTCGTCGACCTGGCGTCGGAATACTTCGACCTGGTCTTCGCTCAGCAGCAGATCCGCAACCAGGAACTGCAACTGAGCAACCTCGCGTTCGTCGGCGGGCAGTTCCGCGCGCTCGCCGATGCGGGCAAGATCCGCGGCTTCCAGGCCGAAAACCTCGAGCAGGACGTGCTCTCGGCCCGCAACCGCCTGCTCAACCTCCGCGAGGGGTACGCCAACCAGCTCGACAGCTTCAAGATCACGCTGGGCATGCCCACCGAAGCGCCGCTGGAGATCGAGCCGGTCAACGTCTCCGTGCCGGCGCCGCTGCTCTACACCGACGAAGCGGTCACGACCGCACTGGCGCTGCGGCTGGACTTGCAGACCGACGCCGACGGCGTGATCGACAGCCGCCGCGCCGTGAAAAACGCCCGCAACGGCCTGCTGCCCGACCTGGACATCGACGCCGACCTCAACCTCCGCACCGACCCCGACGAACGCAACGGCGGCTTCGACCTCGACCCCTCGGAAAGCGACTACAGCGCCGGGTTCAACTTCGAACTCCCGCTGGACCGCAAGATCGAGTACAGCCAGCTCCGCGGGGCGCAGGTCCGCTACGAGCGCAGCCGCCGCGAGCACCGCGTCTTCCGCGACCGCGTCGCGCTCGAGGTCCGCCGGACCATCCGCGACATCGAACAGGCCCGCTTCACGCTCGAATTGCAGAAGCGCAACGTCCTGCTCAACGAACGCCGCGCGTTGGAAGTGAGCATCCGCCGGCGGTCCGTCGGCGCCCGCGAGGTCATCGAGGCCCAGGAGGACCTGGTCAACGCCCGCAACGCCCGCGACCGCGCCGCCGCCGACCTCCGCATCGCGGTGCTCAACTTCCTGCTGGCCACCGGGCAGATGCGCGTCGGGCCGACCGGGCAGTGGGAGTCGCCCACGAACCTCACGCCCCTGGAGAACGACCCGGCCGACATGACCTTCGAGGCCGCGCCCGACGACCTCAGCGACGTCGAACTGCTCCCCGACGTGGCCGCGCCGGTCCTCGACGCCGGCGAATAACCCCCGTCCATGCCCGGACTTGCGTGCCTAAACTTGGGCATCCCGGGCCTTTTTCGAGATGGTTTGCAATTTCTTGTTGTCACGAGCGTTTAGCCGAAGACCTCCAGAGAGGATGCCGCGCATGTCCCCCGACTCCCCCCGCCGCGCGTTTTGTCGCCCCCGCCGCCTCGCCGGGCTGCTGTCCGTGGCGCTTGGTGTCTCCGGAATCTTCGTCGGTCTGACCGCCGTGCCCGGGTGCAACCGCGCCGACGGGGCCGTGTCCTCCGGCGCCACCGAGTGGTACGAGGCCCGCGTCCAGAACTTCGACCTCACCGTCGTCGAGTCCGGCCAGCTCGAGGCCGCCCGCAAGGTCGAGATCAAAAGCAAGGTCGACGGCCGGCCCGCGATCATCGAAGTCGTCGAGGAAGGCGTGAACGTCAAGCAGGGCGACCAGCTTGTGCTGCTCGACAGCGCCGCGATCGCCGAAGAGCTCGCCGAGGAGCAGCTCCAGCTCGAGACCGCCAAGGCCGACAAGATCGCCGCCGAGCAGGACCTCGCGATCCAGATCACCACCGCGCAGTCCGAGCGCCGCGCCGCCGAAGTCGCCAAGCAGCTCGCCGAGCTCGAACTGGCCGAGTGGGAACAGGGTGCCGTCCCGACCAAGCAACGCGAACTCAACCTCGCGCTCGACAAAGCCCAGCGCGAGATCGAACGCACCAAGCGCAACTACGAGACCGACCAGGAGCTCTACGCCCAGCGGTTCATTAGCCAGGACGAGCTCGAAGACTCAGAGATCGCGATGATCGAGGCCGAGGACGCGCTCGCCACCGCCAAGCTCGACATCGAGGTCTACGACAAATACACCGCGCTCAAGGAGCGGCAGGAGTTCCAGTCCGCGGTGGACGACGCCGAGGCCGAGCTCGAAAAAGTCATCGCCGAAAACGAGAGCAAGCTCGCGCAGGCCCGCGCCAAGGCCGAGAGCGAGCGCCGCGGCCTCGAGCTGCAGGAGATGGAGGTCGCCGAGGCCGAGCAGCAGCTCGCCAACTCGCGCATCGTCGCCCCGCAAGACGGCATGGTCGTCTACGCGTCGTCCGTGGGCGGCCGGCGCTACCGCGACGACCCCATCGCCGAGGGCCGCGAGGTCCGCAACAACGAGACCATCCTCATCCTGCCCGACACGTCGCAGCTCGTCGCCGTGCTCAGCGTGCCCGAAGCCCTCGCGCCGCAGATCGCCCCGGGGCAGAAGGCCCAGGTCGGCGTGGACGCCCTGCCCGGCAGCGTCTACGAAGGCACCGTCGAGTCGATCTCCGTCCTGGCCGAGGACGGCGGCTGGTGGAGCGGCAACGTCAAGAACTTCACCGTCCGCGTGCTCATGCCCCCCAACCTGGGCAACGGACTCAAGCCCACCATGAACGCGACCGGCACCATCATCATCGGCCGCGTCGAAGAGGCCCTCGCCGTGCCCATCCAGGCCGTCTTCGCCGACGGCGGCCAGTACCACGTCTTCGTCCGCGCCGGCGGAGGTCGCGTCCAACGCCAGAACGTCGAGATCGGCCGCGCCTCCGAAACCCTCGTCGAAATCACCTCCGGCCTCGACGCCGGCACCGACGTCCTCCTCCGCGCCCCCCTCCCCGGCGAAGAAGCCGCGTCGTGACCGCCCGCGGGGCGTCCGTAAAGCAGCAGAACAGTAAAGCAGTAGAACAGTAGATTCAGGCACGAGACCCGCGCGTCGCGTCGTGCATGCCGATCTACTGTTCTCCTGCTTTACTGTTCTAATCCCATGCACCTCACCCGAAGCATCACCCACACCGCCGCCCACCGCGTGCGCTTCACCCGCGCCGCGTGGCGCCCCGACAACCCCGCAGTCATCGACGCCTTCGCCTGGAACCCCGACGACGCACCCGACGCCCGCGTCCTCACCGTCGTCGATCGCGGTTACCTCGACGCCGCGCCCGATCTTCAGCGCGACATCGAACACCACTTCGCGCAGCACGCCGAACGCCTCCCCCGCTTCGCCGGCTTCCGCACCATCGCCGGCGGCGAGGCCGCCAAGAACGACCTCTCGCTGCTCGAAGGCCTGCTCCGCGACCTCCGCGACCTCGCCCTCGACCGCCGGTCTTACGTCCTCGCGATCGGCGGCGGCGCCGTGCTCGACATGGCCGGGTTCGCCGCCGCCGTCTGCCACCGCGGCGTCCGCCTCATCCGCATGCCCACCACCACGCTCGCGCAAGGCGACTCGGGCGTCGGCGTCAAGAACGCCGTCAACATGTTCGGCAGCAAAAACTTCATCGGTGCCTTCGCCGTCCCCCACGCCGTCCTCAACGACCTCGACGCCCTGCGCACGCTCCCCGACGAACACTGGCGCGCCGGCTTCAGCGAAGCCGTCAAAGTCGCGCTGCTCAAAGACGCCGACTTCTTCACCTGGCTCGAACAGCACGCCCCCGCCCTGCGCAACCGCGACGAGGCCCTCGCCCAACACGCCTGGCAACGCTCCGCCGAGCTGCACCTCGACCACATCGCCCTCGGCGGCGACCCTTTCGAACAACGCGCCGCCCGCCCCCTCGACTTCGGACACTGGGCCGCCCACCGGCTCGAAGAACTTACCGACCACCAACTCCCCCACGGCCACGCCGTCGCCATCGGCCTCGCGCTCGACCTCACCTACGCCGCCGCCGAAACCCTCATCACGAACGAACTCGCGCAACGCGCCATCACCCTTCTGGAAACGCTCGGCCTGCCCACCACCCACCCGCTCCTCGCCGACCCGCGCCTCCTCGAAGGCCTCGAAAACTTCCGCCAACACCTCGGCGGCCCGCTCACCCTCACCCTCATCCACGGCCTCTCCCAACCCGTCGACGTCCACGACGTCAACCCCGACCTCATGCAACGCTGCGCCCAGCAACGCGCCGCCCTCGCATCCACCCCCACCCCAAGCCGGACCTGAGCGCAGCGAAGGGCCGGGTCCCCACGCCATACACACCGCTTCCCCGCGAAGCCCACGTTCCCCGAACGTGGGCACGTGTACCATCCAACCATGCCCGCGGAACACAAACCCAACGCCCCCGCAACGCCCCCCGCGCCGCCCTACACGCTCCCCCAACTCCTCGACCGCGACTTCCTCCCCCACCGCGCCAAACTCCTCGACCTCGCCGCCTTCCTCGACCGCTGCGACCGCACGCAACCCCCCTCCCCCCGGGAGGGGCCGGGGGAGGGTGCCCCCGGAAGCGGCAACGCCACCACCGACTCGGCACCAACCGACCCGCGCCTCCCCGCCCTCCTCAGCGCCATCGCCCTCCTCACCGACAACCACCCAAACCGAACCCAACGCATCCTCGACGCCCTCAGCGACCCCACCACCGACCCCCTCAACGCCGCCCCCCAATCCCCCGTCCTCGGCGTCCCCCAAAACCATGCTCCACTGACCACTGACCACTGACACCGACACTTGCCCTACATCGACCCCCACATCCACATGGTCTCCCGCACCACGGACGACTACCAGCGCATGGCTCGCGCCGGCTGCGTCGCCGTCACCGAGCCCGCCTTCTGGGCCGGCTACGACCGCGGCACCCCCGAGGCCTTCCGCGACTACTTCCGCCAACTCACCGTCGTCGAACCAAAGCGCGCCGCCCGCTTCGGCATCGACCACTACTGCTGGCTGTGCATCAACCCCAAAGAAGCCGAGGACCCCGGCTTCGCCCGCGAAGTCATCCAACTCATCCCAGAATTCCTCGACGACCCCCAACTCTCCCGCAACGTCTTAGGCATCGGAGAGATCGGCCTCAACCGCAACACCAAAAACGAACTGCTCATCCTCGAAGAACAGATCGCCCTGGCCGTCCAATACAACCAGCTCATCCTTGTCCACACCCCGCACCTCGAAGACAAACGCAAAGGCACCAAACTCATCCTCGACGCCCTCAAACGCAACGGCCACATCGACCCGGGCCGCGTCCTCATCGACCACGTCGAAGAGCACACCATCGAGATGGTGCTCGACGCCGGCTACTGGGCCGGCATGACCCTCTACCCCGACACCAAGTGCACCCCCCAGCGCGCCGCCGACCTCATCGAGACCTACGGCCACGAACGCCTCTGGGTCAACAGCGCCGGCGACTGGGGCCCCTCCGACCCGCTCTCCGTCCCGAAGTTCCAACAAGAGATGCGCGGGCGCGGGCATGCGGCAGGAGTGATTGAAAAGATAACCCTGACGAATCCTAGTGCGTTTTTATTTCAGTCGAGAAATGGTTTTGCCACTCAATAACAGATTCGCCTAGTTATGTACGGCGGCACAGAATTCGTGACATCCTTCTCTCTACCTTGCTTCTTGAGATTACACGTTTGGCACAGTAGTTGGAGATTGACCAGATCGTTAAACCCTCCTTGTGACAAGGGTACAATATGATCAATATGGTCATTCGCCTCCAATTCCACGCTCATGTTTTTCGAGCAGATTGCACAAGCCCCGCGGTCGCGAGAATAGATTGATTTACGCACCCACTGTGGCGGAGATTTACGTACCACCCATTGCCGGGGCCTATCATCGTCAGCGTGTGTTCCGTCAAACCCGATCGTGACAATTAATTTCGAAATAAACGCACACAACTGGCGATCGTGGAAAACACGATCGGCGTAGTTCGCAGCATATATCGGGGCCATCTTTGCGATCGCCACCTCGTTACTTTTGGTGATCTTATTGTGTAGCTGATGAAGTAGGTCGCGAGCCGAACCTAACTTTTTGTAGTAATTCGCTTCAGACTCAAGATCCAAGTCATAGAGCGATTCAAAGTAGTTTGTGACCTTCCTCGTCCGCCCCAACCATTTCTCCTTCTCAGAAACTCCGCCTTCAATGAGGAACTCAACCAAATCGGCCAGATACCAAGACAAGTCTTCACAATCCTGAACCTCGAATCTGTGATCCAAGTTGACATACTCGTCATAAAGCCAAAGACCGATGTGAAACAAAAGGCCGTTGCTATAAAAATCGTGAAGCAAGTATGGCTCTTGTCGGTGACGGGCATGCCGCTTTACCCGATCGAAAAGAGTCATCCCGGTCCAGTTCGGATCTTGCAACTTAGCAAGTCCGAATGCATGAAGTTTCAACGCAAATGGTGTTGAGACACTACCCATCGAGTGATAGTTTGTGACAAGTGCCAAGTTTTTACAAGTGTTCATCAAATGCATTCCACGGGTTAGTTGAACCAGTACTAAATGTCGGAGAACGCGGGTACCCTCTCCCGTCATGCTTGACGCGGTCCGTCTGTTTCTCGAAGAGCACAAGGTGCTGGTCGGCTGGCTGGTCAGCGGGTCGGCGGTGCTTCTGGTGCTCAGCGTGGTGACGCTGCCGGTGGTGGCGGTGTTGTTGCCGGCCGACCTGTTGCAACGGCTGGACCGCGAGCCCGGCGAGGCGTTGCCGGCGGACGACTGGCGGCGTCGGCACCCCGCGGCGCGGTGGACGTTGCGCGTGCTGAAGAACCTGGCCGGGGGCGTGCTGGCGTTGCTGGGGCTGGCGATGTTGGTGCTGCCGGGGCAGGGGCTGATCACGCTGGTGCTGGCGCTCTTGCTGCTGGACCTGCCGGGCAAGCGGGCGCTGGAACGCCGGCTGCTGAACCACCCGCGCGTCTTGAAACCCCTGAACGCGCTGCGGCGGAAGTTCGGGCGCGACGTACTGCGGGCGTAGATCGCGCACTCGTAGGGTGGGTCAAACGAAGTGGACCCACCGAATCCGAATCTGATCGCGGTGGGTCCGCTGCGCTCGACCCACCCTACCATTCAATCCAGGTTTGCGGACAGCAGCGCCACGATCTCCGTGTCGGTCAGCGTGTCATCGTGGGGCATCAGGTCGGCCAGCGCGTCCAGCGACTGCTTCATCAGCGCTCGCTGCTCTTCCTGCAACGCGTTGTCGGGGAGTTCGAAGCCTTCTTCGGGGTAGGACAGGCTGAAGTGGAGCGAGCGGGCGCGGTCCATCTCGCGCTCGCGGTCGATGGCTTCGCGCTCCTCCGCCGCGGCGGTGTAGCGCGGCCGGTTGAGGCTTTGCAGACGCATGAGCTTCCTGCGGAAGTCCGGCGATGCGCGGAGCGGGGCTTCGGCGTCCGCCGCCGTCTCGACGCCCGGGGCGCAGGCCGGCCATTTGGTGACAAGGTCCGAAGCGGGAGGCGACGCTGGCGAGGAGGTCTCGTGCAGCAGCAGCGCGTCGATCAACGCCGGCTCGCCGTAGCGGTGCAGCAGGTACGTCAGGATCTGGTGGCGGAGTTGCCAGACCCAGGCGGACGGGTCCTCGGGGCGGGCCAGGATGAGCGCGTCCAGCCGACGCCGACGGTCCAGCCACGCGGCGACGAGTTCCGGGCTCGCACTGGTGGGCGTCGGCCGGGGCATGAGCAGCCTGCATTTTACGCGGCGTGCGACAAACGCCCTTCTTTTTCTGCGCACGATTTGCCCGGTACTTCGCGGGGTGACAGATTGACCCGCGGGTAAAATGTAGATGGCGAGAGTGGAGCGTGGCCTCCGCGTGGGTGCCAGGTGGGTGAGGGCTTGAGTTCCTTAATCACGAAATGACGTGCGGCCTTGGACGCGGGTGAGTTGGGACGGAACCCAACTACACGCCGCCTCCCGCCGGAACCCCCCGAGTGAGTCCCATCCAAAGCGCGGTGACGGCGGGTTGAAAAACCGACGCCGGCCGGGGGTATGTTCGGACCGTGACGACGGTCCCGCCCCGGAATGTTTCGAAGCGAGCCGGGGTGTGTCACCCCGGATTTCCGAATGACGGGAAAACCGGGCCGACACGGCCCGGCTCGCCAGAGGCGCACACGGTGTTCTTTCACAAGTGAAGCAGGGGCGTTGTCGCTCCACTACGCAGAGAAGGAGACGGAGCCCCGCAGGTCAATGCGGGGCCGGGGCGGAGAAGGTGTGGACGAATGGTTTTTGATTGCGGGCCCCGCATTCGCATGCGGGGCTCATGCGCGGGTGTTCATTGTCTGCGATGATGGCGGGGATGAAGTGTGATGTTTTCCCGAACGCGACGCTGGGGTATTGCACGAACGTGCACGCGGGGTTGAGCCTGGACGCGATCAAGCGTGAGCTAGAAACGCATGCGGTCCGGGTGCGCGCGCTGTGGTTGGAACAGATGAATCAGGAAGGGCGCACCGGCACCCTCCCCCGGCCCCTCCCGGGGGGAGGGGAGGCCAAGATGGGCGTGGGGTTGTGGTTTCCGCACACGGCGGCGGTGCAGTTGATCGAGACCGACGGCGTGCGGCGCTTCCGCGACTGGCTCGACGAGCGCGGGCTGTTCTGCTTCACGCTCAACGGGTTTCCGTACGGGGATTTTCATTCGGAGGTGGTGAAGCACGCGGTGTACGAGCCGGGCTGGGCAGACCGTCGGCGGTACGAATACACGCGGATGCTGGCGACGATTTTGGCGGAGTTGCTGCCGGACGACGTAAACGCGGGCACGATCTCGACACTGCCCTTGGGTTGGCCCGCACCCGCCCCTGGAATGAGTGAATCCAACGCGGAGCTTTCGCCGGGCGAAAAACTGGCAAGGTATAAACCGCAGGCGAAACAGGCGGCGGGTCATCTCACGGACCTCGTGCATCAGTTGGCGCGGATCGAGTTGAACACGGGCAAGCAGATTCGCGTGTGTCTCGAGCCCGAGCCAGGCTGTCTGATCGACACGGCCGCGGGTTTCGTCAAGTTTTTCGAGGAGTTTTTGCTGCTCAAGACTTCCGGGGGCGGGGGGACGCGGGACGAGGTGAGCATCCGTGGTTACCTGGGCGTGTGTCACGATGTGTGCCACTCGGCGGTGATGTTCGAGGGCCAGGCTGAGGCGTTGGAGACGTATCGCGCGGCGGGCGTGGCCGTGGGCAAGGTGCAGGTCAGCTCGGCGGTGCGGGTGGACTTCGACGGCATGGGTGGTGACGAACGGGCGCAGGCGTTGAGTCAGCTGCGGGCGTTCGCGGAAGACCGGTACCTGCACCAGACTGTGGTGCGTGAGAAGAACAGATCGACACGTTTTTTCGAAGACCTGCCCGGCGCGTTGCGTGCGTTGGAGACATCGGGCGAAGGGCCGGGCGGCGCGTGGCGGGTACATTTTCACGTGCCGGTGTTCGCGGAGCGTTTCGGGGCGATCGAGACGACGCAAAGCGACATCGCGGCGTGTCTGAACGATCTGCGTGACGGGCACGAATGCGGGGCGTTGGAGGTCGAGACGTACGCGTGGAACGTGTTACCGGGGTTGGCGAGGGCGGAGGACGGTGAACGGCCCGGCGATCTGGCGGCGGGGATTGCACGGGAGTTGCAGTGGGTGCGTTCGCTAGGCTGCGGCGCATGAACGTCGAAGTCAAAACGCAGCGCGGAGGGTGGCGGGCGTGGCTGGAGTTGTCGCGTTGCTCGAACCTGCCGACGGTGTGGAGCAACGCGGTGCTGGGGCTGGCGTGGGGCGCGGGCAGCGTGGTGTGGACGGCGGATGGTTTCGAGGCGGTGCCGACGTGGCCGTTAGGGGTGTTGCTGGGTCAGGCGTTTGTGTTGCTGGTCGCGGCGTCGCTGACGTACACGGCGGGGATGGTGCTCAACGACGTGGCGGACGTCGGGGTCGATGCGCAGGAGCGGCCGGGGCGATCGATTCCGAGCGGGCGGGTGTCGCTGAGCGCCGCGGCGGCGGCGGGTCGCGTGGCGTTGCTGTTGGGGTTGGCGCTGTTGGTGGTGTACGAGGGTGTGTGGGTGTTGCCGATCGGCACGGCGTTGGCGGCGGCGGTGGTGTCGTACAACGCGTTGCACAACCGCTACCGCGCGGCGACGTGGCTGCTGCCGGTGTGCCGGGCGTTGCTGGTGATGCTG
>JAUIGU010000050.1 GCA_030432595.1 Phycisphaerae bacterium | reverse complement strand
CCGGTCGAAGTGGTCGAGTAAGAACCGAAAGATCTTGCGTTCCATCCTGGGCTCCTTGGCGGGAGACCTAGGATGGACGCAAGTGCGCGAAAGCGCAAGGCTTACGGCCGTGGCGCAAAAAGACCCGCCGGGTTCCGGCTATCCGTGCAAGAAACACGGAAGATTCTTTGGAGCTCCTTACGCCCCTGATTCACTTGTGAAAGAACACCGTGTGCGCCTCTCAGCGAGCCGGGCCGTGTCGGCCCGGTGTCCGGAACCCGGGCCGACACGGCCCGGCTCGCTTTGGACTCGCTTTGGACTCGCTGCGAAACAAACCCGGGGCGGGACCGTCGTCACGATCCACAGACCCCCGGCCGGCGTCGGTTTTGCAACCCGCCGTCACCGCGTTTCGGATGGGACTCACTCGGGGGGTTCCGGCGGGAGACGGCGTGCAGTCGGGTTCCGTCCCAACTCACCCGCGTCCAAGGCCGCGTGTCGTTTCACGATTAAGGAACTCAAGCCCTCACCCACCTGGCACCCACGCGGAGGCCACGCCCTTCACCTGCACTTACATTTTACCCGCGGGTCAAGGCTGCACCGCGAACTACCGGGCCAACCGTGCGCAGGAACACGGCGTACGTTGGTACATCCTCCATTTAGGCCCCCGGCGACTCGCCGGGACTATATGTAAAGGCACGAGTGTCACTCGCACAATCACGTTGCGCGCGAGGTGCGGCACCCGACAACTCGACTTATCCCCGACGAAGTAGCTTTAACACGGAATCCAAGCCTTCATACATTTCAATTTTCGCCCAAGCCTCCGGCGTGAAGCCCGCGTCGTCTCGCAGCGAAGGATCAGCTCCCCAATCCAACAGCGCCGAAACGATTGGAGCACTGATCACGTCGCCTTCGTGCACGGCGTAATGCAGAGGGGTACGTCCATAGCAGCCTCGTGCATTTACATCGGGTTTATACATCTGAATAATCCCAAGCATTTGCACTTGTTTTTGCCAACAGATGACGTGTAATGGCTGATCGTTGCTCTCGGGATCAAAGCAGTTGGCCAGTGAAGCGTCGCGTCGAAACGCGTCAGCCAAAGCCGGCCCATTTCCCTCTTCAATCCAGTCGAAAACTTGATGAATCGGAGCCGACATTTCGTTTGCTCGAACGATTTTCATTCACATCGTCACCCCGCCAACACGCGGTACAGCAGCGTGCCCGCGCGGGCGTGTTTGTGGCTTTTGCCGTAGCGCACAGCGGTGGCGGCGGCGACGCCGGAGCGGGCGGCGCCTTCCATCGTGGCGGGCCAGTCGGCGGTGGTGGCGTCGCCGGCGAGGTAGAGATTCTGGGTTTCGCCGGTGGTGGTGGGGCGCTCGGCGTCGACGCCGGGGGCGAGGGTGAAGGTAGTGCGGGTGGTTTTGGTGACGCGGTGTTGGACGATCTTCAACTTGGAAGATTCAGCGTCGGCGTGGTCTTCCGTCAATCCGTTGATACGGCGGAGTTCGTGGAGGGCGAGGTCGGCGGCTTCGTCGTCGGTGATGCGCGGGTCGTGATGGTCGTGGTGGGGCGCGAGCAGGGCGTAGAGCCGGCGGACGGGGCCGAGGTCTTGGTGGTCGGGCAGGGTTTCGGTGCCGTGGTCGAAGATGGCGTGGACGGGCCGGCCGGGCAGAAGGACATGGGACGCGGGGAAGATGCGGCGGTCGTCGTCGCGCTTCACGTAGAGGTCGATGCCGACGAACGTATGCGTGGCGAGCGCACCGTCGAGCGGCGCGAAGCGCGGGTCGGCGGCGGCGAGGTCGTCGGGGACGAGGCGGGCGAGTTGTTCGACGGGCAGCGCGGCGACGACGGCGTCGGCGTCGAGGGTCTTGCCGGTGTCGAGGGTGACGCCGACGGCCTTGCCGTGCTCGACGCGGATGGACGAGACGTTGGTGTTGAGCAGGACGTGCCCGCCGGCGTGTTCGATGAGGTCGATGGCGGGCTGGAGCAGCGTGGTCATCGGGCAGGGCGACAGCGCGGCGAAGTAGCCGTCGGGCGTGGCGAGCAGGGCTTCCTGGAAGTACTGGAAGGCGTGGCCGGCGGCGACGCGGTCGGGCGTGTCGTGGCAGGCGCTGACGAGCAGGGGCGACCAGAAGCGTTCGATGACGTCGCCGTCCTGGCCGTGGGTCGCGAGCCAGTTGGCGAAGGACTCGTCGTTGTGGTGTTGGCGGGCGCGCGGCGTCGCGCCGGCCTGCATGACGCCGAGCAGCCCGCGGGCGACGGTGAAGCGCTGGCGCTTGGTGAGCAGCGAGAACTTGAGCAGCGGGCGCAGCAGATGCACGGGCGCGGGCAGGTCGTCGGCCTTGAGCGCGTGGGTGTGGCGGGGGTGGTCGGGCCCGGCGAAGGTCAGCGCGTCGTGCCACTTGAGTTGTTCGGAAACGCCGAGGCGTTCGCAGAGGTCCAGCAGCGCGTTGCAGGCGCGGGTGATGATGCGGCGGGGCTGGTGGGCGTGGGCGGTGTCGCCTGATTCGGCGGGGTGTTTGCGCGACTCGACGAGGGTGACGGTCCAGCCGTGCTGCGCGAGATCGACGGCGGCGGCGAGGCCCGCGACGCCGGCGCCGCAGACGACGGCGTGGCCGTGGGATTCGAGGTCGTCGGTGACGTGGCCGTCGGCGTGGGGGTCGGTCATGCGGGGATTCTAATGGGAAAGCGCACGCGGACATGACCGGTCGCTGACGCTCCCGGCTCCGTCGGAGCGGCATGGAATGTTCAGAGCCGGGAGCGTGAGCGACCGGTTTGCCGAGTGTTTTCGTTTACGGCTTGCCGAGCAGGCCGTCCATGCCGGGCATGTCTTTGAGGGCGGAGAGGTCCATGCCGCCGGCCATCTCGGCGAACTGTTCCTTGAGCATGTCCTGGGCTTTGGCCATCGCGGCGTTGACGGCGGAGGCGATGAGTTCCTCGACCATCGCGCGTTCGGTCTCGGTGCCCGTGCCGGCGAGGGTGGCGACCATCGCGGGGTCGATGTGCAGGTGCACCACCTCCATCTTGCCGTTGACGGTGACGCGGACCGCGCCCGCGCCGGCCTCGGCGTCGACGGTTTTGTGTTTGAGCTCTTCCTGCATGGCCTCGAACTTGGCCTTGAGGTCGCCCATGTTGCCGAGCATGCTGCCGAGTTGGCGGAGTTGTTTGAGTTGGTCGAACATGGCGGGATGGTAGGCGGACGGCGGGACAGGGCCGGGGATTAGTCGGCGTCGGACGGCTCGGCTGGCGGCGGCTGTTCCTTGCGCGCGTCGAGCAGCACGGCCTCGGGGAAGATCTCGAAGGCGTCGCGCACGACGGGCAGGTTGAGCGCATCGCGACGATCCACGCCGCCGGCCCCGGAAGAATCAGAAGAAGACGAAGGCGCGGCGTCGCGCGACGATGCGAGATCGGCGGCGGGGTCGCGTTTATCCGGCGGCGCGAGGGTGACGCGGACGGGTCGGCCGAGGATGTTGCCCAGGTGTTGGCCGAGGCGTTCGAGGCGCGGGGCAGTGGCGAAGCGTGGGGCGTGGGCCTGGCCGGGCTTGGCGGCGAGGGTGGCGTGCGCGGGCTGCGGCGCGGTGTCGAGGCCGCGCAGCTCGAAGAGGTCGAGCCAGGCGGCAGAATTGGATTGGCCGACCGTGTCGAGGAGGGTTTGCCAGAGGGCGGCGGGGTCGGAAACTTCGCTTCGCGAGGGGGCAGGAGGAGACGCGGCGGGCGCGTTTGATGTTTCGTTGCGGGTCGCCGCCCCCTCCGACCGGCTTTGCCGGCCACCTCCCCCGACGGGGGAGGACGAAGAAACATCAACGCGCGGCGGCGAGCTGTGGCTCGTTACTTTTTTTTTTGAACCGCCCCGCCCGCGCTGACAGCGCCGCCGGCGGCGAGCAAAGCCGACACGTCCGCCATCTTTTCGGCCAGGGCGAGGCGGACCATGGCGGCGTCGAGCAGGGCGCGCGGCGTGGACGACGCCTTGCCGTTGCGCGACAAACTCTCGAGCAGCGCGAGGTTGTAGACCAGGCCCGCCGCGTCGAAGCGCGACGCCTGCTGCTCTGCCTTGGCTTTCGCGTCTTCGGACAGCTCGATCAATTCGCTGTCGCCGCCGCACGCCGCGAGCAGCATGAGCTGGCGGAAGCGTTCGATGAGCACGTCCACGAGCTGGTCCTGCCCGAGCCCGCGGTTTAAGAGGTCGCCGGTGCGTTCGAGCGTGTCTTTCACGCTGCCCTCGGCGATGGCGTCGACGAGGGACGCGATCAGTTCGGCGTCGGGCAGGCCGAGCATGTCTTCGAGGGTCTTGGCGGTGAGCGGGTTGTCGCCGGTCGCGAGCAGGCGGTCCATCAGTGACAGCGCGTCGCGCATCGACCCGTTGCCGAGGCGCGCGACCTGCCAGACCGCTTCGTCTTCCGCCTCGATGTCTTCGTTCTTCAAGACGTCGCGCAAATGCTCGGCGATCTGCGGGGTCGGGATGTTGTGGAAGTCAAAGCGCTGGCAGCGCGACTGGATCGTGGCCGGGACTTTTTGCGGTTCGGTGGTGCAGAGGATGAACTTGACGTGGGCCGGCGGCTCTTCCATCACCTTGAGCAAGGCGTTGAACGCCTCGCGGGTGAGCATGTGCACCTCGTCGATGATGTAGACCTTGAACCGTGCGTTGGCCGTCGGCGAGAGCCCGGCCTTGGCGATGATGTCGCGGGCATCATCGACGCCGCGGTTGGAGGCGCCGTCGATCTCGATGACGTTGAGGTCGTCGCCGCGCATGATGGCGTCGGCCATGCGTTGCTGGACGTCGGGCTCGGGGTACTCGAAGTGTTCGTCTTTGGGTGCGTCCTCGACGGTGTCGGGGGCGTTGAGGGCGCGGGCGAAGAGGCGGGCCATGGAGGTCTTGCCCACGCCGCGGGTGCCGGTGAACAAATACGCATGCGCCACCCGTCCGGTCTTGATCGCGTTGATCAGGGTCTGCGCGACCGCGTGCTGCCCGACGACGGCGTCGAAGCGCTGGGAGCGGTAGCGGCGGGCGAGGACGGTGTAGGACATGCGGGGGTCTAGGGTCTAGGGTCTAGGGTCTAGCGTCAAGCACCCGGTACCTAGAAGTTCCCGCACGACCCACCGGATGCGACGTGCAAGACATTCTCCGATTGCTCGGGGCTGATTCCTAGGCCCTAGGCCCTAGCCGCTAGACCCTCGCGGCTCCGCCGCGACCGCCGCGGGACAGACGGCCAGGACACCGGCGGCGCCGGGCCGACGACGCTTAGGGCTGCTCCGGTCAAGGCCTGACCCGGTTCACGAGCCGACCCACGCACCGGGCCCGGCCGTCTGTCTCACGGCGGCACGATCCGACCAAACGGACGCCGCGGCGAACCGGACACGATATCCGGGCCTTGCGTCGCATGGCAAACCAGTGCTTCGCACCGGAAACGCAGGAAACGCCGAAAAACCATGAAACGCAGGAAAACGGACAATCCATGACGCGGACCGTGGGTCATGCCTGATTTCCTGCGTTTCCTGCGTTTTCTGTTTTCCTGCGTTTTCCTCCCGCGTAAGCTGGATGCATCCATCCCGCCCTCATCCCCCGCCCCGGGCGTTGTCCGGCCGGGCACAACTTGTGGAAAGGCCTTCCATGTTCATGGTCATCCTGCGCGGCGCGTTCCTCATCCTCGTCGCCGCGGTCATCTCCCTGTTCGTCGGCGAAGAATTCCAGGAGCAGGCCGGCTTCGGCTTCGGACCCATCGCCACCATCATCTTCGTGACTGTCGCGCTGGCCGCGTCGGTCATCGCGGTCGATATCACCGCCAAGGACAAGAAGCTCTCGGCGGTGTCGGGCATCTTCCTGGGCCTGGTCGCCGGGCTGCTCGCGGCGTACGCGCTGTCGTTCGTGGTCGACCTGATCGGGGTCTACATCACGCCCGAAAGCGACCCGCGCGAAGCGGCCGCCATGACCAACCTGCTGCGCGGCATCAAGGTCATCATCGGGCTGGTCACGTGCTACGTCGCGATCTCGCTGGTGATCCAGACTAAGGACGACTTCCGGTTCGTGATCCCCTACGTCGAGTTCGCCAAGGAAGTCCGCGGGAGCCGGCCGACGCTGCTGGACACGTCGGTGATCATCGACGGGCGCATCCTCGACATCCTCGAGACCAAGGTGATGCAGGGCGTGCTGATCGTGCCGCGCTTCGTGCTGGACGAGCTGCAGACCCTGGCCGACTCGGGCGACAAACTCAAGCGCGCCCGCGGTCGGCGGGGCCTGGACATTTTGCAGAAGCTGCAAGGCAACGAGCACCTCGAGGTGCATCTGGAGTCGCACGACGCCGAGGGCGACGGCGTGGACGCCAAGCTGATCGACCTCGCGCAGCGGCTCAAGGCCCGGGTGATGACCAACGACTACAACCTCAACAAGGTCTCGACGCTGCGCGGCGTGGAGACGATCAACATCAACGACCTCGCCAAGGCGCTGCGGCCCGTGGTGCTGCCGGGCGAGCACATGCACGTCAAGCTCGTCAAGCCCGGCGAATCGCCCACGCAGGGCGTGGGGTACCTCGACGACGGCACGATGGTCGTGGTCGAGCAGGGCCGGGACCACCTGGGCACGAGCGTGGACCTGGTGGTGACCTCGACACTGCAGACGTCCGCGGGTCGGATGATCTTCGGGCGCTTCGAGCACGAGGACGACGAGCCGGCGGACCCCGGCGAAGACGATGGCGACGGTCCCCCCCCGAACCCGCCGAGCGATCCGACCGGTGCCAGCCACGCCGACGCCTCGGGCGCCTCGTCCTCCGGCTCCCACGCCGCGCTCTCGGGCGACAGCGGCGCGCCGACCGGCCCGCCCCGCAACCGCCCGCGCGGCAACACCAGCCGACGCAACCCACGCCGCGGGTGAGGAATCATTTACGGCGGGAACCCGGCGGCCCTCTCCGGCGTCTGCGTGGATGGGCGCGCCCCACGGCGCGCGATGCCACCGGATGCCGGTCGCCCCGTGACGGCGTCCGCTCCATCTCGAACCACAGGAGGCCTTCAATGTCGACCCGCTCCGTGTTGATGCTCACCCTGAGTTGCTTGGCCCTCACCGCCGTGCTGATCGCGACCGGCCCGACGCCTGACCCCCAAGCCGCGCCGGCCGACGCCAAACGCGACCGCGGGGTCACGCTGACCTTGGGCCAAACCCTCGACCTCGACGTGCGGTCGGACACGATCGAATGGCGTGATAAGCCGCTCGAACTGCTCGCCTTCGCGAAGGCGACATTCTCCCGCGGCGACGACGGCCGGCTCCAAGCGAAGCTCACCGGACGCGCGATCACTTTCGACGACGTGGACTACACGCTGCACGCCGCCGTCTACAGCCCCGACGGTGAACTGCTGGGCACCGCCTCGACCGCCTGCCCCGTTCAGCGCGTGTGGCTCGGCGGCGTGCTCACCACCTTCCTCGAAGATGTCGAGCTGGACTTCGGCCTTTCCAACGCGTACCAACACGCCGCCCGGGTCGAGTTCGCGATCACCACCCACGACGTGCTCACGCCCGAGCAGTGGCAGAAAGACGATTGAACCGATGTGAAAACATCGGCGACAAACCTCACCGCGCGCCTACGCTCCCGGTATGCCTGTCCCACCCGCCAAACCATCCGCCGAGCCCGGCGAACCCCTGCCCACCGACATTCACGACGAAGACCCCAGCACCGAGGGCGGCCCGCCGGGCTGGATGGCGTTCTCCATCCTCGCCGGCGTGTTCGTCATCGGCGTGATCCTCCTGCTATTCATCTTCGGCTTGGGCGGCACCGACATCCCGGTCGAGTGACGCGTTGCCTGACCCGACGGCCCCACCGACGACGCGAGTACGGCTGGCTTCTGTCGAGGACTTCGACGCGGTCGCTCGCCTTGAACACCTCGACGACCCGGCCGCCTATCGACGCAGCATTGCCCAGCACCGCTACTTCCTGCTCGAACGCGATGGGCGGATCACGGGCCTGGCCCGGCTGGACTTTTTCTGGGAAGCCGTGCCTTATCTCGGCTACATCTTTATTGAGCCGGCCGCGCGGGGCCGCGGAGATTCACGCCGCCTGCTCGACGCCGTGATCGAACGCGCCAGGTCCGCCGGCCAACCGCGCCTGTTCAGCTCCAGCGAGGCCGACGAACCCCAACCCCAGGCCTGGCACCGCCACGTCGGCTTCCGCGACGCGGGACGCATCGAACAACTCAACGACTACGACGGGTCGGACGAGGTGTTCTTCGTGCTGGACCTCTGAATCACGAACCCGCACGTCCTTCCCTCGTAGTGGTCATTCTTCACCCCTGACTCTTTTCCTGAGCAACGCGTGTTGCTCCCTTCTTTGCGGAGGGCACGCGCTTGACCCCGATCGGCCACACCTTCACCGGACTGACAATCGGCTGGGCGTTGCTGCCCTGGGCGATGCCGAGACAACGGAAAGCCGCGACGCTCGTCGCCGTGGCCGTCCTCGCCAACGCGCCGGACCTGCCGCTGCCAGCCTGGGGGCACGACCGGTACGACATCAGCCACAGCCTCTTCGTCACGATCGCGCTCGCGCTGCTCCTGGGGTGGGGTTTGCGCAGACTGGTCCAACGACCCCATCGTCCGCCCCTCATCGTGTTGTTGGCGGGCGCTTTGGCTTGGCTCAGCCACCTCCTGCTCGACACCTTTTACAACCACGGCCACGGGTTGGCGATGTTCTGGCCGCTCAGCCCAGAACGCGTCGCGTTGCCCATCCCGTGGCTGACCACCGCCCATCCACAAGCACCGTTCAGCCTTCACAACCTACGGGTGGCGTTTCTCGAAGTTGTCACGTTCGGCTTGTTGCTGGCGCTGGTCGTCGCCGGGAAACCACTTGTCGGTCGCCACTTATCCACCGCCCGAACATAACCCGCAACACCTTCAGCCCACCCCCACCACCGCGATCCCCGCGTGGTCCGCCGCGCTCAACACCGCCGGCTTGTCCACCAGAATCACCCGGCCCGCTTCAACCGCCAGGCACACCGCGCCCGCAGACGCGAGGTTCGTGATCGTCTCCACGCCCACCGTCGGCACGTCGAACCGCAAGTCCTTGCCCGGCCCGCCGCCCTTGCACAGTGTCCAGCCCTTGCCGCGGCTGAGTTGCCCCGCGCGTTCTATCAAGCCATCCGTGCCCTCGATCGCCTCGACCGCGACCACGTCCTTGCCCCGCACCGCCACCGCCTGCCCGACGTCCAGCGCGTTGAGCTGCATCAGCACGGGCCAACCCAGCGCAACGTCGGCGCGCATCCCCGCGCTCGGCGGCGTCTTCGTCATCACGCCCTCGTCCGCGAGGTGCTCCGGGATGTAACGCGTCGTGTCGATCAGCTCGACCCCGCAAAGCGACAACTCGTCCGCCAGCCCGCGAAGCAGCGTCTGGCTCCGCCGGTCTTTCCGCAGCTTCCAACCATACAGCCACGCCGCCCGGAAGTCCGGCAGCCCCCGGAAGATGGACACGGGGTCATACATCACCGTCTTCCCGACCCGGCCCACCATCACCGCCTCCCGCGCCCCCTGCCGCCGCAGCCACCGCGCCCACCCGTTCAAACGCAGCAGCGGGAACGATTGATACCTCGCACAAAGCCCCGCCAACTCCCCGCCGGGCCCGCCGCCTCCGCCGTTGAGCCCGACGCAGACCACGTCCCGCCCCGCGTCGCGCAGCCCCTGCGCTTCGAGCAGCGGCAACGCGCCTTCGCCGGCGATCAGGCCCATGGGGGCGTCAGACATGCCGCACAGCGTAGATGATTCAAACACCCGGATGGATGGATCGGCATCGGTGCCACGGTCACTCGCGACCGTGCCGCGCCGAGCAAGATTCACCCCCCAGAGGATCACTCAAGCACACGGTCGCGAGCGGCCGTGGCACCCCCCGCAGCAACGCATCTATGCAGCAACACATCAACGCATCCACGGGTTCACGTCACTCCCGCCCGATCAGTTGCAGCTCGACGATCACGTTGGTCGCGTGATCCGAGAACTGGGCGTAGCTGAGCGCGCCGTCCTGCAGGTCGTAGCCGGCGACGAGCGTGTAGGTCTGCGTGTCGTTGGTCTCGACGAACACGCCCAGCTGACCGGCCGGGCCGGCCTGAACCTGATAGGTGAGCGTGTTCTTGAGCGTCTCGTCGCGGTCCACCACGCCGGGGCCCAGTTCCGCGAGCGCGGCGGGACTCATCCACAACCCCAGCGCCTTGCCCGGGCCCTCGACGAACGGGATCTGTTCCGGCGGGTTCGGCGGGCCGCCCATGACGTTGTCCATGCTCCGCGTCAGCGTGCCGGCCGCCCAGCCCTCGCCGCGCTGCTGCACCTCGAACGTCGCGCTCAGCCCGATCGGCATCGGCGGCGAGCCGGGGATCACCATCGCGTAGCTGCCGCGGTAGTGCAGGCGGTTCACGGTCTGCGTCCACGCCGGCGGCGCGTGGCGCAGCCACGGGAAGTCCATCTGCCTGAACGCCTCGAACGACTTGAAGCTCTGCGTCTGCCGGTTGAACCCGTCGTTCTGCCCGCCGTTGCGCCGGAAGCGGCCGACCGCGACCTGCTCGCTGAGCTTGAGCCCGGTGCCCGCGTCGAAGACGTAGCGGAACTTCGAGTCGTTGCCGAGGATCGTGATTGACGTCGCGTCGTAGCTCTGCCCGCCCAACGGCCAGGGGCCACGCGTGATCTGGATGTTCTGGTCCGGCTGCAGCGCCGCGAGCTGGTCCACCGGCATCCACAGCGCGCCGCCGCCCGCCACCTGCATCGCGTCGAACACCACCGGCGTGCCGCTGCTGAACGTGAACTGCTGCCGGTTCCCCATCGCGTCCAGGTACAGCGACGACTGCAACAGCACGCGGTCCGGCAGCACCGCGACCACGTCGTAACGCCACATCCCCGCCCCGGCCGAGACGCTCTGCTGCGGGTCGTTCGGCTCGGTCGAGTCCCCGCCGTAAAACCACAGCCGCGCCCCGGGCTTCACAAACGCCGGCACCGTCATCGCCTGCCCCGCCACGACGCCGCCGCCCAGCAGACCTCCGCCGCCCGGCACGTTCGGCACCCCCGCCCCACCCGTGCCCTGCCCGGTGTTCCCGGTGCTGCGGTCCAGCGGGTTGGGTTGAGGGTGCGCAACCGCCGCCAACAACCCGAGAACGACCACCACGAAAACCCGAGCGGCGCGATCAAACGACATCAGACGAAAGCAACCCAAAGATTGAGACATACAACACCTCCCGCATCTGGAAGGCTGAGCATATCACCACCTTGCCTGAATGACGAGACTCCATAAGACCGCACGATCAACACTCGCCATTGAGCCCAACGCAGACCACGCCACGCCTGCCGACCGCAACCCCCTTGCTTCGAGCGACGGCAACGCGCCTTCGCCGGCGATCAGTCCTGTGGGGGCGTCCGACATCTCAATTAGCGTAACCGCCGTGAACGGCTTGCTCCGCGCGACCGGCCATCGCATCAATTCAATGCCAGTCGTCGGACGCGCGGAACCAGCACCAGCTGTTTCCAAGCCGAAAGGTGCGGTAGTGCGCCGCGCCAAACGGCGTTCCCTCCGGATTCGGCTCGAAGGCAAATCCGTAAGACATCGTGTCCGGGCCGATGCCGTCTCGCCCGGAATACACGCGAAAGAAAACACCGCCCCGCGGGTCCGCCGCGAATTCGTCGACCTTGTATGGGCCGATCCAGCCGTCGAACTCGGCCCCGCCGAAGTCCGACACAACCGCTTGGTCGATGTGTGCCTCAAACGCAGGCCGCGTGACCGAAAAAACGACGCGGCGCGGGATGTAGAACTTCAGAGTCGCGTAAGTCAAGAAGAGACATACAAACGCTACGACCAGCGGCTTCCAGGGAATACGGACGTTCGCGAACCGCCCCTTGTCCCGCAACAGCCCGATCACGTAGAGACCCACCAACCCCGCGATCGGTCCGACCGTACACGTCAGCAGCCCGCCGAGGAAAAGCACGTCATTCAAGACGCCGGGATAGATACTGACCACCAACGCCGACATGCAGGCCAACACCGTCAACACCAAGAAGATATTGGCCGCCTTCTGCAATGCTGAAATGTCCTCAATCGAATGAGCTCAGTACTGCCGAATCACCCCCACGCACACCCCCTGGAACTGCACGCGGTGCGGATCGACCCAGATGGGTTCGTAGCGCTCGTTGGCGGGCTGGAGCTTGACCCGGCCGTCGCGTTCCTTGAAGTAGAACTTCAGCGTGGCTTCGTCGTCGTCCACGAGCGCGACGACCATGTCGCCCGGACGCGGGACGCCTTCGAGTTTGCGGCAGACGACGAAGTCACCGTCGGCGATGTGGGCGTCGATCATGGAGTCGCCGCGGACCTTGAGGACGAAGGTCGTGCCGCCGACGCTCTGGCCGCGCGGCGGGGCGAACATGTCTTCGAGGTCGAGGTGCTCGCGGGTCTCGATGGCCTCGATGGGCGAGCCGGCCGCGATCGAGCCGACCAGCGGCAGCCGGAGGTTCGAGGACTCGTCGGGCAGCTCGAGGTCAGGCGAGATTTCCAAAGAGCGCGCTTTGTTTTTTTGCCGGATCAAGGCGCCTTTCTTGATGAGCGCCTCGACGTGCTCGAAGACGGTGACCTTGGAGACGCCGAGTTCGTCGGCCAGCTCCTGCATCGTCGGCGAATAGCCGCGGGTCAGCCGGGTCTCGCGGATGCGGTTGAGGATGGCGAGCTGCTTGGGGGTGAGGTTCAAGGCCATGGTCGGGGCTCCGTCGGGTTGTGGCGGTCGTGGGATGGGTGGAGTTCACAGTCGTCGCGGCGCGGTGCAGGCCGGCCACGAGTTGGGAAAGCAGAGCGGGCAGCCGGCGTGTCTCGGCGGCGACGGGCAGGATGTGGATGTCCAGCCCGGTCTCGTCGAGCAGGCCGCGGTGCACGAGCCGGCGGTGGGCGGCGTGGTCGTGGGCCAGATCGGACACGGCCAGCGACTGCGACTGCAGCCACGCGGCCGCGGCGTGGAGGAGTTCCTTGCGCGTCCGGCCGGCGGTGCGGTGCCCGGTGGCGTCGTAGGTGCCGGCACCGGCCCGCGGGGTGGCGTGCTCGAACGTGTCGGCCGGGCGGAGGATGGTGACGGCGATGCGTTCGTCGGCCACGTCGGTCAGCTTGCGGCGGGGCAGCCTGGCGTACCCGGCCGTGGACGCGCCGCCCTCGGTGTCGCCGTCCTGCCCGTGGGTCGAGGCGGCGCCGCTGCCGGGGGCGGCGTCCGCGCTGCCGGCGTGGACGGGGTCTTTGAGCAGGCCTTTGCCGCGGCCGGCGAACCGGGTGGTGAAGTCGCCGCCGGGGCCAAGCAGGAGCAGGGGTGAGGTCATGACGATTCTCCAGAAACCGGCGGGCGAGTCAGGCCAGGCAAGCTCGGACCGAACCGGGAACAACACGGGCCGCCGTCCGCGCGGTCGGGGTTCAGTGAGCCGGCCGAAAATGACCGGACACCGCCCGAACCGGCTTGAACCGCGTTCAAACCGCCCTTCCGTGGGTGCCGACCCGCACGCCGGGCCGACCACCCCGCGTTTCCGGCCCAAAAGCCGGTCTTGCCCGACGCCGATCCGTGGCGTCGGCCCGAGCCGTCCGGGGTGCGATCCGCTCTTGGAAACGCACTATCCAGACGTTGCTCCCCACATCTTGGGGGTACTCGGCCGCGGGGCCCCACTATGTTCGACGGTTCGGCGGGCCCGAGCCCAATCCTTCCGCCGGTTTCTGTTCGGCAGATGTTTTATCCGAACTTGAACCAAACGTCAAGATCGGTGTTAGCGCCGATGGAACCAACACTTACCACAAGGCGGCAGCGTTGTTTGGGGAGTGATTGGGATATACAGATGGGAGTTACCGGAACCAACCGGATGGATTCTGACGGGGTCCCGACATCGCCGGCGAGGGTATTTCGTCAAATCGCGCCTCCGCGGCGGGCGGTCCTGCGGACGGCAGCAAAGAAAAATCAGAGATCGGGGTCGTGGCCGGTCGCGATGGCGGCGGCGTGATCGCGACCGGTCTTGAACTCGTTCGTGATTCAGAATTCCGCGGGGGCTTGGGGCGCAGCGTAAACCCGCTCCCGTTGAGAGTGCCGTGTGCTCTCCGCGATCCGGTGCCGGATTCAAACGGGCTTATTCAAAATCGCTGCGCACGTTCGTGCCCGGGACGCGTTTGAAGATGGTGGCGGCCGCCCAGGGCGCGGTGACCACCTGTGCGACCATCTGGCCGTCCGGCTTGGTGAACCGGGCCTGCACGAAGACCTCGTTGCCGACCTGTTGCACGGCGGTGATCTCCGCGCTGTAGCCGGACGTGGGCTGCTGACCCATCCCCAGCAGCACGACCGAGTGCAGCGCGAAGTCGACCTCCAGGCCCTGGTCCTTCACCACGGCGGGCAGGTCGGCCGCGCTGTGGATCAGCTCGAGGGTGTAGGCCTTGGGCCCGCCCATCTCGGCGGAGGCGGTGCTGATCAGCGTCATCGGCGTGACCCGGCGGAGGTTGACCGGCGCGCCCTGCGAGGGCGCGACCTCGGTACTCGTGACCGCCGGGCCGTCGTCCGCGCCGGTCGAGCCCGACGACTGGCAGGCCGACAGCGTGAGTGTCCCCAACCCCAGCACCCCCGTCCAGGCAAGCGTTCGCAGCAGCATCGCGTGACTCCCGTGAGAAACAAGGTAAAGCGCAACCATACCCCATCGCCGGGCGGGCCACCAGCGGAGCAGCGCCGGGGTCGGTCGGCTCAACCGGGCCGTTTGGCCAGCACCATGCCCCGGAACGTTCTGCCTTCCGGGCGGTACTTGCGCTCGAAGTTGGTGCCCACCAGTTCGCCCTCCCCGGCCGAGTCGGGCGAGACGAACGGCCGACGCTCGAACACGTCCGTCACCGCCGCCGCCGCTTCCTCCATCCACGCGAAATAGTCCGTGTGGTCCGTGGCCAGACGAACTTCCGCAACACCGTCCCGGCCGGGCGCGACCAGCACGCGGTGCAGCTCGCGAAGGAACGGCGGCTGGATCAAACGGCGCTTGTGGTGCCGGGCCTTGGGCCAAGGGTCGGGGAAGTAGACGTGGACCCGGCGGAAGGTTTCGTCCGCGACGTGGTTGCGCAGGAAAGCGTCGGCGTCGTGCCAGAGCAGGCGCACGTTGGGCAGGCCGTGCCGGCGGGCGCGGTCCGCGGCGTGCCGCCAGAACGCCTTGGCGATCTCGAGGCCCAGGAAGTCGACGCCCGGCTCCAGCGGCGCCTGCTGCACCAGGAACGTCCCCTTGCCCGACCCGATCTCCAGGTCCAGCGGGCGGGCGTCGTCGTCGGCCAAGCCGAACCACTGCCGCAGCGCAACGCGCGACATCGGGCCTGCCTCCGAACTGGGAAGCTCGTCACGCGTCCAGCCGTAGCCCGTGACGTCGAGCGGCTGATTGGAAGACAACGAGGTGGGCATCGGTACAGGATAGAAGGAGTCGCACGATGCATGCCAACGCTACACGAACGCGGGCTTAATGCTTTTCGCATCCTTTCTACGTCTTAGCTGCGACGCACCGCGTCGCAGGTATCACCGATGATTGAGGATAAAACAGCGACGCAGAGCGTCGCAGCTAAAAGACATCAATCTCGCAGTATTTCCCAATCTCAAGTTTCCTCGACAACGACCCGTACGCAACGTGCGGGCATGGCGCTTAAGTCCGTGCTCCCTCTTTTTTCCAGGGAGAGGGAGTAAGGCAACACAGATCACCGTTTTTACCGCGATTCAATCCCACGGAGCTTCCACCCGCGGCTCGATCACCAACCCGCGCCGCTCCAACAACGAGCCTTCCGCCAGATACAGGTCGATCAACGCCAGCCGATACGCGATCACCGCTTCGACCTCGGCGATCCGCGCTTCCAGGTCGTCGCGTTGGGCCTGCGCCACCAGCAGCGCGGTGCTCGCGCCGACCTCGAAGCGCTCGCGCTCGGCGCGGACCGCGTCGGCCTGGAGTTCCCGCGTCAGGCGGGACGCGTCGATCTGCTGGCGGGCGCGCTGCACCTCGTTGGCCGCCAGTCGCACGTCCAGCGCGATGAGCTGCCGGAGGTTTTCGACCGCCGCGGCGGATTGGCGGCGCGTCGCGTAGGCGGCGCGGTTCAACGCCTCCGCGGTGTCGTTGCCGAGCAGTTGGCTGAAGCGCACGCCGACGGCCTGGTCGTCGGTGTCGCCGTCCAGCTCGCGGAACGAGTCGCTGAACGTGTTGGCGAACCCGGTCTTGCCCAGCGCGATGAAGACTTCGAGCCGGGGCAGCACGCCGTTGCGGGTGACGATGGTTTCGAGGCGGTCCTGCTCGAGGCGCAGTTCGGCTTCCGCCAAGTCGGGCCGGGCGCGCTGCGCGAGTTCGAGCCGGTCGGGCAGGTCCGTGATCGGCTCGGCTTGTACCGTGGGTTCGCTGGTGGTCTCGACGGCGCGGTCCAACGCCGAATCGCCGCCGGACATTCCGCCGGCGTTGATCAACCGCAGCAGCAGCAGGCGCTGTGCTTCGCGGTCACTGCGGGCGTCGATCAGGTCCTGCTCCCGGCGGGCGACCTCGGCCCGCGCGACCGCGCCCTCGGTCTCGGCCAAGACGCCGACTTCGATGCGTTCCTCCACGTCGTCGCGCTGGAGCCCCGCAATCGCCAGCGACTCCTCGAAGATCGCGATGCGTTCGACCGCCAGCGCATAGTTCCAGTACGCCGACTCGACGTCCGCCAGCAACGCTTCAACGAAGCCGCGCAGCTCGTAACGCGACGCCTTCGTGTCGATCTGCGCCTGGCGGATGCGGGCCAGGTTCACGGCCGGCCCCGCCCCACGCAGCAGCTGCTGCGTCACCGTCAGGCCGACCCGCGCGGTCTGCTGCTCGGGGGCGCGGTTGGACGCGTCGCGCTCCTGGCTGACGCTCAGCTCGACATTGGTCCCGGTGGGCAGGTCCTGGCGGACGCCGGCGATCGCGGACGTGTCCCGGCTCTCGACCGCGAACTGGTCGCCGGTGCCGCGGTCGGTCTCGCTGGCCTGCTGCTCGAAGTATTCAAACTCCGCGAAGACTTCCGGGTCGAACACGCCGCGCTCCAGGCCCTCGAACGTGCTGACGATCACGGGGTTGAGCTGCTGGACCGCCAGGTCACGGTTGTGCCGCAGCGCGAGGTGCACCGCGGCTTCGAGCGACAGCGCGATCGGGCCTTCGCCGGCCAACTCGAACGTGAACGCTTCATTCTCTTCGGCGGCTTCTATGCGCGGCGACTCGGGCAAATCCGGCTCGGATTGCCGGGCGCGTTCGAGCTCACGGTCCCAGTCCGGCTCCAGCCACGGCGTGTCTTCGGGCGACAAACAACCCGACAACAGCAACGCGCCCACGCCGCAGAACCACCCGAGACTCGCGCGACCCCAACGCCCGGTCATGCCGGCACCCCGCGCGGTTCCAAAGCGCTCGGCTGCGCAGCGCGGTCCGGGTGCACCAGCGTGTACGCGACCGGCACGAGCACGAGCGTCAGCACCATCGACGCCAGCAGCCCGCCGATCACCGACCGCGCCAGCGGCGCCTGCGCGTCCGCGCCCTCGCCCACGCCCAAGGCGAGCGGCAGCAGCCCGAGCATCGTCGTCGCCGAGGTCATGAGGATCGGGCGCAGCCGCCGCCGGCCCGCCTCCACCACCGCGTCGTACGGCGACAGGCCGTCCACCGTGCGCAGGTGCCCGGCCTGATCGACCAGGAGGATCGCGTTGTTCACCACGATCCCGCCGAGCATGATGCAGCCGATGTAGCTCTGCACGTTCAGCGTCGTGCCGGTGATGAACAGCGTGACCAGCACCCCCGTCGCGGCCATCGGCACCGAGAGCATCACCACCAGCGGGTCGCGCAGCGACTCGTACTGGCTCGCGAGCACCATGTACACCAAGGCCAGCGCGAGCCCGATGCTCACGAGCATCTCCCGCGACGACTCCTGCTGCTCTTCGTAGCTGCCCGCGATGCGCAGGTCGTAGCCCGGCGGGCGCGGGACCTCGGCGATCTTCGCGCGGACCTCCTCGGCGACCGAGCCCAGGTCGCGCTCGCCGACGTTGACCTCGACGCTGACCAGGCGCTGGCGGTCCTTGCGCTGGATCTCCACCGGGCCGCGCCCCGGCTGCGTCGTGACCAGGTTGCGCAGCGCGACGTTCTGCCCCGACGGCGTGCGCAGCGTGAGGTTGAGGATCTCGTCGAGCGGCTGCTGCTGCGCGTCCTTGAGCTGCACGAGAATCGGGTAGCTGAAGCCCTCCGCCCGGTACTCGCCGGCCTCGCGCCCCGACACCGCGGTCTCCAGCGCCTCGGCGACCTGGCGGACGGACAGCCCGACGTCCGCCGCTTTCGCGCGGTCGATGGTCAGGCGCTCCTGCGGCGTGCCCGTGCGCTGGCCGGGGTCGGCGTCGGTCACGCCCTCGACTTCGGCGGCCTTGACCGCCACGGCCTGCGCGAGCGCATCGAGCGTTTCCAGATCGGGCCCGCGGATCTCCACGTTCAGGCCGCCGCCGTCGGGCAAGATGCGGTTCAGCAGGTTCTGCCCCTCGGGCGCGCGGGTGCGGATCGTCATGCCCGGCACCTTGCCCTCGAGCTTCTCCCGGAGGTCCTCGGCGATCTGTACGTTGCTGCGCGTGCGCTGCGACGACGGGCGGAGCGTCAGGTCGACCGATCCGCCGCCGCCGCGCGAGCTGACGATCTTGCCGATGGCCTCGGGCACGTTCGCGTCGACGATCTGCTCCATGACGCGCGTCTGCTGATCGACGAGGTCCAGCCGTGTGCCCACCGCCATCTCGCCGCGGACGTTCACCTCGCCCTCGTCGCTGGCCGGCAGAAACTCCGTCCCGATCAGCGGCACCAGCAGCGCCGACGCCGCGAGCAGCACCAACGCGAGCAGCACGCTCAGCGCCCGGTGCCGCAAGCCCGTCGCCAGCAGGTCGCGGTACGCGCCTTCTAGTTTCCCGAAGCCGCGCTCCGCCTTGGCGGTGAAGCGCTGCCACGGCGACGAGTCAGAACGCGGCGCGGACGTTGCTTCATCCTCCTCCGCCGGACTGCGCCCGCTCAGCATCCGCGACGACAGCATCGGCACCATCGTCAGCGCGACAAACAACGAACACACCAGCGAGATCACCACGACAAACGCGAACTCCTGGAACAGCATCCCCGTCACCCCGCCGACGAACACCAGCGGCAGGAAGATGACCAGCGTCGTGATCGTGCTCGCCGTGATCGCCCCGCCGACCTCGACCGTGCCCGCCACCGCGGCGTCGGCCGGCGTTTCTTGGTTCTCCTGACGCCGGCGGAAGATGTTTTCCAGCACGACAATCGAGCTGTCCACCATCATCCCCACGCCCAGCGCCAGCCCGCCGAGCGTCATGAGGTTGATCGTCATGCCCGACAGATACACGACCGCGAGCGTCGCGAGGATCGACACCGGGATCGAGATCGCGATGACCGCCGTGCTCCGCAGGTTCCGCAGGAAAAACAGCAGCACCAGCACCGCGAGCACGCCGCCATACAACACCGACCGCGCGACGTTGCTGATCGACCGCTCGATGAAGTTGCCCTGGTTGCTGACCGCCATGATCTGCACCTGCGGGTAGTCCGCGTTGATGCGGGCGATCTCCTGCATGATCGCCTCGGAGACCTCGACGGTGTTCGCCTCCGACTCCTTGCGCACCGCGAGGCGCAGGCCGCGCTTGCCGTTGACGCGGACGTGCCGCGTGATGCGCTGGTAGGTGTCCTGCACGTCGGCGATCTGCCCGAGCGTCACCGCGGCGCCGTCGCGCACGGCCACGACCTGGGCGCGCAGGTCGTCCACGTCCTGGAACTCGGCCGGGGCGCGCAGCGTGACCTCGAACTGCCCCTGGTCGATGTTGCCCGTGGGCAGGTCGAGGTTCGCGTCCTCGATCGCCGAGAGCACGTCATTAAAAGGCAGGTTCAGCGCCTTCATGCGCTCCGGGTCGATCTCGATGCGGATCTGCCGGTGGTACCCGCCCCACGGATCGACCTGCGCGACGCCGGGCAGCCGGCCGAACCGGTCGCGGATCTGGTTCTCGACCATCTCCGTCAGCTCGACCGGCGGCAGGTCGCTCGAGATGCCGACGATCACCACGGGGAAGCTCGCGATGTCGAACTTGTTGATGCGCGGCCGATCGACGTCGTCGGGCAGCTCGTTGATCTCGTCCTCGAGCGCCGCCTGAAGATCAATCGCCGCGGCGTCCACGTCCGTGCTCGACGAGAACGTCACGCGCACGTCGCTGAACCCCTCCCGGCTGGACGACGTGATCTCCTCCACGCCCGGCACCGTGCCCACGATCTCCTCGACGATCTGCGTGACCAGCCGCTCCATCACCTCCGGGCTCGCGCCCCGATACCCCGTCCGCACGCTCACGCGCGGCAGCTCGATGTCCGGCAGCAGGTCGATCTGCAACTTCCCCAACGCCACCGCGCCGATCGTCACCACGATCAGCGTCACCATCGTCGTAAACACCGGGCGCCGCACGCTCAACCGGGGCAGATTCATGGCGACCCCGCCCCCGACGACGCTGCGCCGACGTTTGCTTCCTCTTCCGCGTCTTCCGCTTCGGTGGTTGGGTTCGGGCGCGGCGCCTCCGGCACGATCACCGCCGACCCGTCGTCCAGCAACTGCTGACCCAGCGTCACCACCCGACCCGCAAGCGCCGGACTCACGATCTGGCTGCGCCCCGCGTGCTCGATCCCCACCTCCACCGGCACAAGACGCACCGTCGCCCCGCCTTCGTCCAGCACGAACACCGCCGGCTTGTCATCCCGCGACGTCACCGCCACCGTCGGCACGATCACCGCGTCCGCCACCGCGTCCAGCACCGCCTCGGCCCGGACAAACATGCCCGGCTTGAGCAAACCCTCGCCGTTGGGTACCGACAACTCCACCCGCGCCTGGCGCGACGCCGACTCGAACACCGGCGCCACCCGCGCCACCGCCCCCTCGAACGTCCGCCCCGGGAACGCGTCCGCCCGCAGCGTCACCGCCTGCCCCGGCGACAGCGCCGCGTAGTCCCGCTCCGCCACGAACAGTACCGCCTGCATCGGGTCCAACTCCACGATCGTCATCAGCGGCGTGTTCGCCGCCACCGTGTCGCCCTCCTCCACCATGCGCTCCGCCACCAGCCGCCGCGCGTCCCCCTCGTTCCACGTCGCCCGCACCTGCGTGTACCCCAGCCGGATCCGCGCGGTCTCCAACGCCGACTCCGCCCGGCTCACCTGCGCCGCCGCCACCGCCACCGCCGCGTCCGCCGCCAACTGCTCCGCCCTTGCTCCATCAAACTGCACGTCCGACGACACGCCCCGGTCCCGCAGCGTCGTCTGCCGCTGCATCGCCCGGCCCGCGATCTCCTGCTGACTCTTCGCCTGCTCCAGCGTCGCCCGCGCCACCGCCAAATCCGCCTCGGCCTGCGCGACTTCCTGCTCGAACTCGTCGCTGTCCAGCGTCGCCACCACCGCGCCGTTGTCCACCGGGTCCGCCAGGTCCACCGCCAGCGACTCCACCCGCCCGCCGACCTTCGGCGCCACCCGCACCACCGCCGTCGACTCCAGCGTCCCGCTGAACGTCCGCCGCAGCTCGATCGGCCCGCGCCGCACCGCTACCACCTCCACCGGCGCCGCCAGCGTCTCGCGCGACGCCGCGTCCGCCTCGCCCGTCAACTCGCCCCAGACCCGCCAGCCCACCACCGCCGACACGCCCGCCAACACCACCGCCCCCAGCCACAACAGGGGTTGACGCCGCGCCGCTCTGGGGTCGCCGGCCGACGCCGACGGTGGGGGTGAAGACATAAGAACCCCGGATTATAGACCTTGTTCCAACACCTATCCGCCCCACCGACACCACCAAACCCTCCGCCCGCCAAACCCGCCCCGCCGAACCCAAACCGACTTGCCCCGCCCCCGGACATCGGTACACTGTGGGGCTCTCACGCGGGTGTAGCTCAGTGGTAGAGCGCTACCTTGCCAAGGTAGATGTCGTGAGTTCGAATCTCATCACCCGCTTTCTGCGTTGTTGCCCGTCAGACTCCCGTCTGGTCCCAGGTTGTGGCGGCACGTAGACTGCGGGCTCATGCAGCTCGCCGAGCGGTGACGGCCATGGGATCCGTGGCCGAAACCGAAGGGCCCGAGGGTCTGCTACCCCTCGGGTCTGTTGCTCCCCGACGGCCACAGCCGGCGGGGAGCTTTCAGTGGGTGCCGTCGATCAGGGGCGGCCCGTCCGGGTTCGAGGGTTGCCGCCTTCGCGCAATCGCCAAAACCTAAATCATTTACACCCAATGGCTGATGTCAGCCAGGGAGCGTCCGCACATGGAATGGCCCGAAGAAACCAAGGTCCCGCTCGACAACGTCTACCTCTTCGAGAGTAACCCCCGTCACACCGAGCTCCAGAACCAAGAGGAGGTGATCGAGCGTCTGTGCGAGCACGAACGGGTGTATGAACTCGCGCAGAGCGTAGCCGAACACGGATTGAACCCGCTCAACGTTCCCGGTGTCGTCGAGCGTGACCCGAAGCGCAAGAAGCCCAAGGGCTCCCGGCGTTTCGAGGTCTGGGAAGGCAACCGCCGATTCGGCGCGTTGAAGCTGCTGAGCGACCCAGAGAAGGCGCCCGCCCGCCTGCGGGCCCGGTTCACCGCCCTGGCCGAGTCCGCTCAGTACACCGTTCCGTCGCGCGTGCCCGTCAAGGTGTTCAAAGACCATGACGAACTGCGGTTCTGGATGCGAAACATCCACGGCGGCGAGCAAGGCGGTGCCGGTGCCCGGACGTGGAATGCCGAGCAGAAAGCCCGCGCGGCGGGAACGAACCGGCACGCCGCGGCGTTGGCGGTACTCGACATCGCGGAGTCGCT
>JAUIGU010000049.1 GCA_030432595.1 Phycisphaerae bacterium | reverse complement strand
GACTCAAACCCGCCGCCGTCGGGCACGGCCGCCTGCACCAGCGCGAGGCCGTCGTTCGTCAACGCGACGTCGTTGGTGAACGGCCCCGCAACGCTGTCCCCCGGCGGGATGGTGTCGCCCGACCGCACGATCAACGTGGGGCCGGTGGCGTCGTGGCGGAACGCGCCGACGTCGGTACCGAACTGTGCCCAGTAGGCGATCTGCCCCAAGTCGTTCAGGACCGGCAACCCGTAAGCAGAGAACGCTTGTCCGGTACCCGGCTCGAGTTCGCCGGTCACGGAGACCACCTCGAGTTGCTGGGCGTCGGCCACCACCACACACGCCGTGCCCAGCGCCCAGGCAACCGAAAACACCACCCTCACACACTCTCTGCGGTAACACGCCATGGCTCTCCCTCACATCCGGATCAATCGTCAAACCATGCGCCATCCGGCTTGCCAATCATTGTCGTGCTCCCGCGCCCGATGTCAATGATCTGCTTGGATCTTGCGCGACGACACGCGGTGGCCCCGAGTTGGTCGTGTACGTTTTGTGGATATGCGCCACCACATGGAAACCATTGCCATGCTCTTGCCTCTCGGCACCCATGCGCCAAGGCGTCCATCGCTTGGAAGGCGACATCTTCATCCGCCGACGCGTCCGACGGAACGACGTTTGTGAAATAGCCCCCACGCTGCAAGTACGACCGTCGCCCCCGCAGGCTCGGGCACACTCGCCGTGTTGTGCAAGCTCGGGGCCGCCGTGTCCCCCCAGTTAAGCAGCACCCCGTCCAGTTCGCCCTGATCGATCAACCCGTCGGGCAGGTCGTGGGTCCAGCCGGTCGGGATGCCGTTCGCCACGGTGTCGCGCCCCCAATTCTGCAGCACGAGGTCGAGGTCGCCCTGCTCGACCTGGCCCGAGCCGTTGTAGTCGCCGGGCAACTCGGCCAGGGGCGACCACCGCGCGATGCCGAGCGTCGTGCCGTCGATTTCGTAGAAGAACGCCAGCTGCCCCGGATCATTGAGGCCGCCGAAGTTGTCGTCGTTGACGGCGGGGACGAGTTCCTGCCGGTTGCCGTTGAGGTCCAGGTCGGTGAGGACGCCGCCATCGAAGCCCTGTCCGGTGCGGAGCAGTTCCTGCAGGCCGGCGAGCGGGTCGTAGTAGAGGAGCGTGCGTCCGGTCGGGTTGTTGGACTCGTCGACGATGTCGCCGGTGACGGCGATGTGGCCGGCGGCGTTGACGGCGGGCTCGGTGCCCAGGATGCCCAGGCGCAGGAAGCCGCCACCGGGCAGGGCCATGCCGTCGTAGGCGACCGCGGTGATGCCCTGATCGCCGGCGGTGAAGACGCCTTTGGGCGGGCCGCTGCCGAAGTCTTCGGCGGTGAAGACGACGTCGCCGTCGGCGGTGACGGCGCGGACCTCCGGGAAGTCGTAGCCGCCGAACACCGGCAGCGTGCCGGCGGCGACGCGCTGCACCCCGTTGGCGTCGGCGCGGTACACAAACTCGGCGCCGCGCGTCACGAAGCCGATCTGGCCGGCGTTGTTGATCGCCAGCGGCCCCGCGATCTCGTCGAGCGTGTGGGAGCCCCCGACGCCGGACACGGTGTCGCCCTCGCGCACCAGCTCGCTGAGCTGGCCGTCCGGCTGGATCATGACCAGCGTGCTCGTGTCGTCGGTGTCGATGTTGATGCGCATGCGCAGGGCCATCTGCCCCGGGTCGTTGATGGCGACCTTGGCGTTGCCGTACGTGCCCAGGACGCCGCCGCGCGGCGCGGGGTCGCCGGAAAGGACGAGGGTGTCGTGCGTGCCGCCGGCGTCGCGGCGGTAGACGCCGACCTGCGGGTCGTTGCCGAAGTAGACCGCGCCGTAGGGCGTGGTGCCCGCTTGGTTGATCGCCGGGAACGACGCGCCCGCCAGTTCGTTGTCGCCGCCGTCCGGGCTGGACCCGCCGAACAGGACGAGGTCGGCCGGGCCGTTGCCGTCCGTCAGCACGTTCACGCTCACGGGGATGAACCCGCCGGTGTCGATCGCGCCGACGGTCATCACGGTGCCGTTGTCCAAGTAGGCGGTGTCGAAGGCGTAGAGGAAGTCGAGGGTCTCGCCGTTGGCCAGCACGTCGCCGCTGCGGATCAGCGGCGTGACGCCGGCCTGATCGAAGCGGTACATCGCCGTCGCCAGCGGCTGAACGTTGGGGTCGCTCAGCGCCGCGGTGAAGGCGACGTCGCCGTGGTTGTTCATCGCGGGCCCGGCCAGAAGCGTGAAGGCCTCCCCCGTCACCGGGTCCAGATCGCCGACGCGCGCGACCACGTCATACGTTCCCGGCAACGCCACGCCCCCGTGCGCCAACCCGCCGAACAACGCCACCCCAACCCCGACCCCCCAACGCCCACGGGTCGATCGTCCGTACACCCGCGCCCCGAACGCCTTGCTGTAAAAAAGCATCTCGCCTCCTGGTCCGGTGCCGAACACCGGTGTCTACCGATCCTGAATCCACCGCGATGAACACCGCGATCAGTGGCCGGCATCTTCGGCACGGCGTCGCCGCGTTGTCAAGAAAAATCCAAAGCCCGTCGCCTGGGGTGCAGGGCAAGCCAAATGAATAGCGCCCCCCACGCCGTCGCCGGCTCCGGCACACTTGCGCTCGATGTCGAGCCCGGCGCCGCGGTATTGCCCCAGTTGAGCAGCACGCCATCGAGTTCGCCCTGATCGATCAACCCGTCGGGCAGATCGTTCGTCCACCCGTCGGGCACGGGCGGGGTGTTCTGGCCCCAGTTCTGGAGCACGAAATCCAGGTCGGCCTGCTCGACCTGCCCGCTGCCGTTGTAGTCGCCGGCCAGGTCGCCCGCGGTGACGGCGCGGATCGTGCCGGTCACGTGCACGGGCAAAAAGCCGTCGTTGCCCAGCGGCAGGTCGAACATCACATCAATCGGCGCGTCGAGCGTGGTGCCGTTTCCGTCGAACGCGAGCGTCGCGCCCAGGATCGACTGGTTCGTCAGCGTGCCGACGGTGGCCAGATCGATCGGGGCGCTGGTCTCGCCGTCGGAGAGCGTGATGACGCCCGACAGGTCCAGGTCGAGGGTGTTCTGGTCAAACGTGAACGCGCCGCCGCCGATGGGCGTCGTGCCGTTGGCGGTGATGCCCGCGGCCGCCGCCGAGATGAAGATCGATTCGGCCGGCGCGGTGAGCGTGAGCACGGCGCCGCCGCCGAAGTCGATGACCTCATCCACCGGGTCCAGGAGGAACCCGCTGAGGTTGAGAATCCCCGCCACGCCAGGCGTGCCGGGCACGTCGTAGCCCACGCCCACGGTGCCGGCGGTGCGGTTGGTCGTCTGCGTCAGCAGCAGGTCGAAGCTCAACTCGGAATCGTCGGGCACGATCTCCAGCGTCTCGGCCAGCGGCAGCGGGAAACCAGCCGACGCCGGCCACGCCCCGATCACCAAAACCAAAAAGGCAAACGCGCCCGCCGCCACGCCACGCATCGAAGACCGCATCGTTCTCTCCTTGAATCCGGACCGGAACCGCAAGCCGATTCAACATACCCGCCGCCCCGCGAATCACCAACGCCTTGCCCGACGTATTTCGTGGTGTCTCGCGCCGCGAACCTCACCCGCGTTGACCACTTTGCCCCGATTGCCTCGACCGTTCGGCCCCGGCATCGCAAGCCGCAAGCACCCCGCCGATCCGTTCACCCGCGTCGCCGCCCAAACCCGGCCCCGGCCAACCCGCACACCCCGCCGAACGCCGCCGGCTCCGGAACGCCGGCTCGACCAAACGCCGGCGCCGCCGTGTTGCCCCAGTTCAACAACACGCCGTCGAGTTCGGCCTGGTCGATCAGGCCGAAAGACAAATCGTTGACCCAGCCGGTGGGCACGCCGGCAGTGGCGGTGTCGAGGCCCCAGTTCTGGAGCACGAGGTCGAGGTCGCCCTGCTCGACCTGGCCGGAGTCGTCGTAGTCGCCTGCCAGCACCGTCTCAAGCACGATGGCAAGCGGGCTGTGGAGTACGTCGAAGGTCAGGCCGCTGAACTCAGGCAGGTTGATGTTCGCGAAAGTGCCGTCGATTGGTTCGTCGCTGGTGAGGATCGTGAACGTGTCGCCCAACGTCGGCTCAAAGCCGGGGTAGAGCGTGACGTCCAGCGACGCGAAAGTGCTGATGACGACCTCGTTGGCCGAGACGGTGTCGGGCTCCGTCACAAGGCCGCGCAGCTCGACGGCGTAGGTCGCGTTGCCGATGCTCCACCGGCCGTCGATATCGGCGTCGCGGCGGAACGTGTGCGAAGTCGCGAGCCGCCCGCCGCGCTGGATCAGGTCGCCGAGGAACTCGTCGAAGTCCAGGTCGCCGCCGTCGTGACGGAACGTGCCGCCGTGGTGGTTCTCGATGCGGTTGAAGTGTGCGTAGCTGCCCTCAAGGGTGACCGTGCCGTTGGCGTTGACCACGAGTGTGCCGAAGGCGTCCTCGGGCAATGCGCCGCCCTGGACGGTGGCACCGTCGGCGACGGTGAAGGTTCCGATTCCCGTGGTGGCGTGGCCGACGATGATGTCGGCGTCTTCGTCAGCGATCATGCTTGTTTGCTCGCCCGTGACCGTGAGCTGAGCGCTGGTGCCGTCCAAAAAGCCGGCCCCGATGGCAAACGTGCCGCCGTAACGCACGGAGGCCCCGCTTTCAAAGCGGACGTTCGCGCTGCCGTGGCTCTGGGTGCCCCCGGAGGCGAGGTTGAACGAGCCGAACAGTGACGCCGACGCGTGGTCGGACACGGTGATGATGGCGCCGCCGCCTTCGGTCCCCCACTTCGACCCGATCGACGAACCGGGCGTATTGACCACCAACGCCGAACCCTCGCCCGCCACGGAAAGCTCAGCATTCACGCTGACCCCGACATCCAGCGCGGCCTCGACAAGCTCCATCCGACCGCCGCTGGCCACTTCGACGTCCGCACCGTCGTAGAAAAACAAGTCCCTCCCGTCGAACAGCACGTGACCGCCGCGTCTGACGGTGAAGTCCTCGCCCGGCCCCAAAAACAATGCCTGCCCCGCTTGGATTTGCTGGATGTACATCTCACCGCCGTCCACCAAGACCGCATCCATCCGGAGTTGCCCGCCGCCCACAACTTCGATCCGGCCGCCGTACCCGATGGTGGTTACGCCGGTACCGGTGTCCAGCCGGCCGTTGGGGCCGACGGTGATCACGCCGCCCGCCACCGACGACGGGTTGGACGCTCCCACGCTCACGGCGTCGGCGATGTCGAGCGTCGCCTCGGCGTTGTTGCCGGCGGTGACCTGCAGAATCGCCTGCCCGGTGTTGCCGACGACCAGTGTCCCCGCGACCTCGCCGGTCCGGTCAACCGTCACGGTCCCCGCGTCAATGACGGCGTCGTCGATCGAAGTCGGCTCAGTCCCGCCGGGCAACCAGTGCGCGTCGGCGTCCCATAGATCGTTGCTGCCGTCCCAAGCCAGATCGACCGCCCCGATTCGAGTGACCAAACACAAAACAGCAAGGACTATCACACTTGCCCCGGTGATTGCTTTGCGTTGTTTCAAAAGCGCACATCCCATCCATAGGAGCGAAGGCCTGAAAAACTCGCACGGCCCCAAACTCATCAAGGATAGGCCGTATCACAAGGGCAATACTGAAAAGCTCCCAAGCATCCCGTGCCAAGCCTCGCCACCGAGATAATCTGGCCGAGTATGACCCTGTTTCGGGCTTAACCCCGAAACCGGGCTGACCCGACACGCGTCCGTACGCTGCGCGTGAAAGCCAGATACCACGCCAGCATCAACGCCACCCCGGCCAATGGCTCGGGCACACTCGTCGCGCCACGTAACGTCGGCACCGCCGTTTCGCCCCAATTCCCCAGCACGCTGTCCAGGTCCGACTGTTCCACCGCGGCGCCGGGCACGTATTGAACCCACCCGATCGGCAGCGGATCGCCCGGCGCGCCCCAGTGTTGGAGCACCAGGTCCAGGTCGCCCTGATCGACCTGTCCGCTGCCGTTGTAATCCCCGACGGGCGCGGCGCCGTATTCAACGAGGTATCCGATGAAGTTCAGCGTCCCCGAGGCGTCGCCCCACTGCCCCTGCTGGGTCTGGTCGAATGTCGCCGGCCCGAGTTGGACGCCGGCAAAGTGTTCGCCGGCCCCGAAGTTGTTGGGCTCGCGCACGCCCCAGGGCGCGAAGTTAAACGGCGCGACGGGCGTGCGCTCCTGTGAAAACCGGATGCCCGCTTCCGGACCGGTCACCCACCGCCACGCGCCTTCGGCGTCCGCGTCCGACCCGCCGATCCACGCGAACCCCGGCGTCGTCCGGCCCAGCGCGTCGATCACGAACTGGTTCTCCGCGAACGACGTGAGCGTCGCCAGATAGCCCGGGCTCCCATTGTGCGTCCGCGCCTCAGCCAATGCCCGCGCGTCCGTCCACTGCACCGCGTCTTCAATGAGTTCGTAATGGTGCCCGTTGGCGGGGTTGAAGACCGGCGTCGCCGACGCCACGCCGCCGTGAACCAGCGCAACGAGTATGTGAAGAGTCAGTGCGCGTCGCAGAATCATCTCGCCTCCCGTACGGCGTCACGGCTGAACGCCTCGCGACGCGATCGGCAACCTGTCGCCAACGCCAGGCAGAACTCCCCAACCAATGCCGGCTCGGGCACGCTGGCACCGTTGAACGCCGGCACTGCGCTAACCCCCCAGTTCAACAACACCCCGTCCAACTCGCCCTGGTCGATCAACCCGTCCGGCAGGTCGTTCGTCCACCCCGCCGGGATGGCGCCCCCGGAAGTCGCGTCGGTGTCGAGGCCCCAGTTCTGAAGCACGAGGTCCAGGTCGCCTTGTTCGACCTGGCCCGAGGCGTTGTAGTCGCCGAAGCCGGCGGTGATGTCGTAAAACGTAACGTCCACGTGGTCGGGGTAATACGTCAGTTCGGCGGAGCGGCCGGGCAGGTCAACCAGCACCAACTGATCAAACGTCCCCGTCAGCGTGTCTTCACCGGTCACACCCCCCGCGGGTCGGATCAAAGTGAATGTTTCGCCATCGCCGGGTAAATCTGCCGGTGCCAAGTCCGTTCCAAACAACTCGAGAGTTCCGTCGAGGATGGCTTGGTCGCGATAGAAAATGTTCGCCGGCAATTGCCAGATCGTCTCCGACAGTGTCGGTGGCAACGCGAGCAATCCCAACGCGATCGTGCCCGTTTCGGTTTGCACGTACCGGGTAATGCCGGCTTCAGACCCCTCGTATGTTTGTGGAAGTACCAAGCGACCGCTGTTGACGAGTGAATTCAGTTGCAGAAACGCGTCCAGATTGGTCGGCGCAAATATCCTTGGGTATCCGGTCCAATCCACGACCTTGCGCAACGCACCCTCCGGGCCGATGACCAAATCCAGCTTGCCGGTTCCGCGACGGCTGAGGTGTTCAACGGTGGCGCGGTGTCCAAAGTTCGCTTCGCCCCAGATCTCCCAAACCGCGTCGGTATCGACAACATTCGCGGCGCGTGCGGCAAGAAAGATGGGGTCCATCGGGTCACTGGTTTCCAGTGTCACAGTGCCGGTCGTCCGCAGCGTGTCGCGCACGAACAGGGTCTCGCCGGCTCCAACCAGGACCGGCTCATTCACCACCCCCGTCAACTCAATGTCCGCGCGGGCCGCAACGCCAGCCAAGCAAACGGCCAATACAGACAAGCCGATTTCCGTCGGCGCGTTTCTCGACCAAGCACCCGAAGAAAGCCCAGAAAGCATCCGCTCAATCTATCCCGCGGCCCCGCTCGTAACAAGAAGATTCCGACGCCGCACCGCCAAAACGGCACCAATCAACATCGATAAAACACCTGCGCCCGGCTCCGGGACGCTCGCCTCCCCAAAACTCGGCACCGCGGTCGCCCCCCAGTTCAACAACACCCCGTCCAACTCGCCCTGGTCGATCAATCCGTCCGGCAGGTCGTTCACCCAGCCCGCGGGCACGCCGGCCGCGTCCGTGTCGTCGCCCCAGTTCTGAAGCACCAAATCCAGATCGCCCTGCTCGACCTGGCCGTTGCCGTTGTAGTCGCCGACCAGTTGCACGAACGCGTCGGACCACGAGAACGTCGGGAGTTTGTCGAGCGTCAAAACATTCTCCGCGCCCAGCAAGTCGCGCAGCTCCTGCTCGGACAGTTCGTTCAAGACGTCGTCCAGCGTCCACGGCGTGAACCAGCTCCAACGCACGCCGCGGTCGTCCATGGCCTGCGCGTCGGGCGCGTCGCCGGTCTCGGTGAGCGCGAGCATGGTCTGCCCGTCGTAAAGCTCGAGCAGTTCGAGCCACTCACCCGAGTCGTGGCGCGAGCCGTTGTAGAGGTCGACGCCGACGATGTCGACGACGGACTCGCCGTTGAGCCCTTGCGGCAGCCAGTCGTGCGAGCCGGCGATGTCACCCGTCGCGGTGTAGACCCAGATCAGGTTGTCCAGGCCGCGCTCGTGCGTGAGCTCGTCGTAGACCAGGTTCCACAGGCGGTTGAACGAATCCGCGCCCTCTTCGCCCCACCAGAACCACCCGCCCTGCGCTTCGTGCAGCGGACGCCAGAGCACGGGCACGCCGGCGTCTTCGAACTTCTGCAGCTCGTCGCCGATCGCGTGGATGTCACGCAGCAGCAGGTTGTAATCGTCCGACCCGGGGTTGTTGAGCGCGGCGGTGAGGTTGAAGTCGGTCGCGTCTGAATAGAACCCGCGCCACCACGGCTGGCCGTTGACCTCGAGGTCGGCCGGCGCGTTCCAGTGCCACATCATGCTCACGACCCCGCCGGTCTGCTGCGCCCACTGGATCGCGCGCTCCGACTCGGGCGAGGGCGTCTCGCGTTGCGCCCGCGTCGGCGAGTAGTCAATAAAGTCCGACGCGTACACCGCCGGGGCCAAACCGCCCGAGCGCGCGAGGTACGCCGCGTCCACGTAGCCGTAACGGTCGTGGACCTGTTGCCCGGCCAGGGTGCGCTGCCCGTACTGCGACGCGAGGTAGCCCATCAACTCCTGCGCCGAGGCGGATGCGTTCGCGTTGGACAGCGCGGTCGGCACGGGTGACACCGGCGGCGGCACGTACGGCCGAAGCTCCGCGTAGTCCACGAAGTAGTAGCCCCAGCTCCCGCCGATCTCGATCGTCTCCTGCCCGGTCGGCAACTCGAACAGACCGGCCGAGTCTTCGGTGAATTCGTTGAGCGCCGTGGGCGAAAAGAACCCGCCGCCCGCGTCGCCGCCGACCACGAAGTCGTAGCCCTTCTGACCGTAGGGCGAGCTGTACCCGAACACGAGCTCGTAAAGCCCCGGGTCCACATCGACCGTGTCGAAGCGCAGCCGGTTGGCGAAGTCGTTGTCAAAGCCGCGGACGAATCCCGCGCCGTCGTACCCGCTGCCGGAGGTATCGATGTAGGTGTTGCCGAGGCGCGTCGCGTCTTCAGCCTGATAGCGCACCCCTTGGGCGTCGGCCACGGGCACCAAGATGGCCAGCGCGAAACACGCCACGGCCCACCCCTTTACCCACGCCGCGACCCGTCGCCGCGATGCCTTGTTTCTCAGTTGACGCATCCCACCAACCTACCGGCCGTGCCGCCCCCCGCCAAGGTTTTTCCGGAAACGGCCGCCCGGACAACGACCGCCACGCCCCCACGCCGCGACGGCCCACCCACACAGCACGCCGAACGCCGCCGGCTCCGGCACGTTCGTGCCCCCGACGCTCGGCACTGCGGTGCTTCCCCAGTTCAACAACACGCCGTCCAACTCGCCCTGGTCGATCAACCCGTCGGGCAGGTCGTTGGTCCAGCCGGTCGGGATGCCGTTCGCCACGGTGTCGCGCCCCCAGTTCTGGAGGACGAGATCAAGGTCGCCTTGTTCGACCTGACCCGAGGCGTTGTAGTCGCCGGCGATTCCCGCGACGAGGAAGAAGAACTCGACCTGGTCGTCAGCGCCGGAGTTGCTGTTGAACAAGGCGATGAAGTCCGCGTCGGGGCCGGGCGCGGACGTGACGCCCGTGTCCAGGTCCAGCGCGTACCAGTCCTGCGCGAAGGGGGACCCGCCGGCGTCGGTGTCGGTCGAGTTGTCTTCATCGAGGATATAGAGGATGTTCTCGGCGTCGTTGTACACGGCGTTGCGCCCGTCGAGGACCACGTCGCGGGTCGTGTCGTCGTAAATGCCGGTGGTGTCGAACAGAGTTTTGCCGCCCCACGCGCCCAGTGCGATCTCACCGTTGCCGTTGTCGTAGGTGGTGACGGTCCGCCGGAACACGCCAGGGTCGTCGGAGCCGTCGGCCCGCACGCCGCCGCCGAAGCCGTCGGTGAAGCCCGACTCGACAAACACGAGGTCACCGTCGGCGGTGACGAAGACGTCGGTGAGGTCGCCGTCGTTGGTGGTGTCGTCGGTGGCTGGGTCGTTGTCGGCCTCGAAAGTGGTGCCGCCGCCGGCGAACGCCCGGTAGCCGTTGCCCGCGGTGCCCAGGAAGTTGGTGATCTCAAAGAACGCGACGGCGTCGCCGCCGCCGGTCTCGTTTCGGTCGCGCTCGGTGATCCACACGCCGGTGACGCCGTCCACGCCGCGCACCGCGGCCAGGCTCTCGACCTCCGACGTGTCGAACCCGTCGAGGTTGACGTAGCCCAGCAGCGCCGACTCCCACGCCTCGGCGGTGCCGTTGTTGAACCCGCCCTGCGTGCCGACGGGCGTGCCGGCCGGCGCCGCGGCGCCACCCACCTTGTTGATGGCACGGATCTGCACGTCGCCCGTCTCGCCAACGTAATCCGTCGGAGCATCCACGTAGACCAGCGTCTCGTCGTTGATGAACTCCAGCTTGGTGCTGAAGAACTCGAACTCCCGCCCGGGCGAGCGCCCGATCTCACCAATCTTCGTGATGGGGAACGGCCCGCCGGTCTGCGGTGCGGCATGGCTGCCGTCGAAGTTGTCGTTGCGGCCGAACGTCATGTAGGTGCCGCCGTTGCTCTGCCACGCGTTGTACGCCGCCGAGAAGTCGATGCGGTAGAGGTCGAGGTCGGACTGCGTGTCGAGCGTGCCGTCGGGTTCCAACTCGGTCGAGGCGGGCACCAACGGCGCGCCCGCAGGGCTGTCGAACGCCAGCACATACACGTCCCCCGTCGCGGGGTTCACCGTGATCGAGTCGGGGTCTTCGTAGTTGAATCCGCCGCCGCCTTCTGCCCCGACGAACACCGAAAAGATCGGCGCGCTCAGGTCGTCCGTATCGAAGAACACGACCGACCGCCGTGAGTCGCCGTTGTTCTGCGTCTTGTCGAGCACCGCGACGAACCCGCCCGTCTGTGCGGACACCGCCGACCCCGACACAACCACCGCCGCCGACACGATCACCGCCGCCAAGCTCTTCATCGTTCTTCTCCCTTACCGAATAGTGGATACACCGAACGCCGACGGATCATAATGAACCGTGGTGCCCGTTCCAAGAGAAAAACCGTGGCCCGCCGTCCGCGCCCCCGCGGGAACCCCAAGACCCGAACCTCGCCCCCAAACGCCGGCGTCATCCAACCCGGTACCGCGGCCGGCGTATCAACCCCAGCAGAAGGCCGCTCCACACCAACGCACCCGGCTCGGGCACATTCGACGCGCCGCTGAAGTCCGGCGACGCCGTACCGCCCCAGTTCAACAACACCCCGTCCAACTCGCTTTGGTCGATCAACCCGTCCGGCAGATCGTTGGTCCAGCCGGTCGGGATGCCGTTCGCCACGGTGTCGCGCCCCCAGTTCTGGAGGACGAGGTCGAGGTCGCCTTGCTCGACCTGGCCGGAGGCGTTGTAGTCGCCGGGAGTCCATGGGGACCACACCGCGGCGGCGGCATCTGAACCGCCGTCTTCGCGCATCACGGAGTAGTAAAAGGCAACTTGACCGGCCTCATTGATGCTGTCGGTTAAGCGTTCTGCATGGTTAAGCCCATCAAACGGGTCGTAAGCGATGCCGAGATTGACTCGTCCGCCGATTTCCTCACCACGCCGAACGATCTCCCGTATTCCTGTGTCCGGGTCATAAAAGAACAACGCATCGAATTCGTTGTTCGGATCCTGCGCATCGACAAGATCGGCGACGAACGCGAGTTGGCCGTGCGCATTGAGCGTCGGCTGGGAACCGAACGGGCTTCGGATCGGGGTGTCGGAAAAGTGGCTGGCTCCATCGGGCGACAACTCACCGGCCGGAGTCAGACTCGTTAGCGACTCGGTGCCTTCGTCCCAAACCATCATCTCCAGCCCGCCACCATCCGGCCGGATGATTCCGCCCAGAAACGCGACATCGCCTGTATCGCCGAGGGTCCATTCGTAAGGCCGGTCGATCACGCCATTGCCGTTAGGGCTCGGCTGCCCGTACTCCATCACGTTGAACCAGGATTGTGCCGTCGTGTCGGTGCGGAACAACCCAGTCGTCGGACCAAACCCTTCATCCACGGTTGCAGAAACAAGGATGTCGCCGGCGTCGTTGATTTGTCCTCCGCCGAGGCCCGTAATGGTGCCGCCGCCGTCCGGCGTCGGGTCACCGACACGGAATAAGGGTGCGAGCGCGGCGCCCCCGTGCTTAACAAAGACGCTGTTGACGACGCCCTGGCCGGGCAAATCGACGCCCGCTGTAAACAAAGCACCGTCGGCACGGTTGATGTCTCCCGCCGTCAAGAAACTTGAGAACGTCCCGCCGCCCGGCGCCGGTCCGGGGCGCGCCAGTACGTCAAACGTTCCCGCAGGCGTGCCGATCACGATCGCCTTCTCGCTTCCGCCCGCAGCGTCGATGTCCGCCAGCACCGCGAACCGTCCCGAATCGGCGGCGATCATCGAATCAAGCCGCGGCGCCAGAATGTCTTCGCCCAACGAGGTGACCGCGCTGATCGACGGGAGGATCGTCGTCAAGCCGCCCGCACCGTTGGCCTGATAGGCGATGGAAGCAGGCCCACCACGCCGGCCATTCACCCCGACGAGCAACCCGCCAGAATCGTCCAAGGCGTAAGGGCCGTTGTCGATCGACCCGACAAGGACGGCAGGGCTACCGCCTGAGTCCACCACGACATGGCTGCCGAGGTTGTCAATGACCACCTGTCCCTGAGCATTGATGCCCGGCCCGATCGGGTTCACCCATGTGCCGCCACCCCCGGGCAACGGTTCGCCCGTGACCGCGACGACGTTGAACGTGCCGTTCGCAACACCCGGCAACGCGATCGACAACATCAGTAGTGCCCACAAGCCGTACCGGCGTTGACCCGCTTGGCATGCGCCAACCGACAAGCTCGGCAGTTCCGTGAAACGCATAAATTGAATCTACACCCCAACCCCCGTCAAAACAAGCATTTTCACACTCAGCAATACTCCGGTAATGCATCATTCCACCGCAAACCGTCGGTCGCTCAAACCCTACCGGTCGCTCACGCTCCCGGCTCTGATGACTGCTCGGTGAAGCGGAGTCGTGAACGAACCCCACGCGTCAGCGCACCCCACCCCACCGTGCAAACCAACCACGCAAACCCCGGCTCGGGCACATGCGTCGCGCCGCTGAACTCCGGCGAAGCCGTACCGCCCCAGTTCAACAACACCCCGTCCAACTCCGCTTGGTCGATCAACCCGTCGGGCAGGTCGTTCGTCCACCCCGTAGGGATGCCGCCCCCGGCGATCGCGTCGGTGTCCAGGCCCCAGTTCTGGAGCACGAGGTCGAGGTCGCCTTGCTCGACCTGGCCTGAGCCGTCGTGGTCGCCGGTGGGGCCGGCGTCGGTGAAGACGTGCAGGAACACGCTGGTCTGCTGGGCGTAGCCGGCCGCGGCATCGACGCCGAGCACCTCGTCCTCCGTTTCGTCCACGCCGGTGCCGAAGAAGGCTTGCAGCTCGTACGTGCCCGGCACGGTCGGCGTGAAGTTCATCCCGACGCTCGACGCGCCCGGGTGGTCGACGCTATTGACCTCCGCAACGTTGATGCGCGCATCACTGGGATCGAACAACTCGATGATGATCGCCTGGCTGGTCGCGCCCGTCGGCAGGTTGCTGATGTCGAACCCGGCGACGTCGGCGTTGACGTTCTGACCCAGCGGCACGCGGTACTGCCCGCCGGCCCACGACCCGCCGGTGAGCGCGACCAGCGGCGACGACGCGGGGAACAGCCCGCCCGTGAGGTCCACGCTGAACGGCACGGCCCCGACGCCGGGCGCGGTGGCGGAGATCGTGTACGTCCCGTCGGGGTACGCCGTGTCCAGCGCCGCGCGGCTGCCGGCGCCGTCGAAGAACTGCCACGCGTCCCAGTCGATCCCGCCGGTGCCGGGCGTGAACGCCAGCGACGCCGGGCTCCCCGCGAACGGGCCGTCGACGGTGACCGGCCCGATGTTCGCCAGGTCGATCCCCGACACGCTCGCCTCAAGGATCCACGGCGCCGACACGGCGCTGAGCGCCGCGTCCACGACAGTCGCCGGGCCCGTCTGCACGTTCAGGTCCGTCTTGATCACCAGCGCCTCGACGAACGGCTCGTCGCCGGCGTGTGCCGCGCCGGCCGCCACCCCCAGACATACCGCCGCCGCGCCCGCCGAAGCCCGTGTCTGTGCAGACCGGAGCAAACCAACACGGCGTCCCACGCGCCGCCGACGCAAGCGTCCAAACCGTTCCATGTTGTCGCCTCCCTGATCTGCGAGACAAGAACCAGCGTGACGGCATACGACCCTCGGCCGCCGCCTCCGAATGACTTTTAAAAGGACAGGCCGCCGCCGGTCAAGCCCGGGATTTCCTGCAACGCAGAAGTGCCAAGGCCAGCCCCACCGTCGCCGACACGCCCGGCTCGGGCACGCTCGCCCCCCCGAAGCTCGGCGCCGCGGTCGCCCCCCAGTTCAACAGCACCCCGTCCAACTCGGCCTGATCGATCAACCCGTCGGGCAGGTCGTTGGTCCAGCCGGTCGGGATGCCGCTCACCACGGTGTCGCGCCCCCAGTTCTGCAGCACGAGGTCAAGGTCCCCCTGCTCGACCTGGCCGGAGGCGTTGTAGTCGCCGGCAATTCCTGCGGAGAGGACTTCGAGAACGACGCTCATTGGGTTGTAGACCACGTTGAGCGACAGGCCACCCTTGAGTGCCGGCAACGCCTCGTTGTTGAACGTGCCGGTGATGCCGCCGGCCGCGTCGAGGATGGTGAACGTATCGCCGGCCGTGGGCGTGAAGCCGCCGAGCAGGGACACGTCCAGCGTGCCGCCGAGGTTGGCGACGCCGGCGACGTCGAGCGCGTCGTACCCGGCGCCGCGTAGGGTTCCTTCAAGCTCGATTTCCAGGTCGGCGAGGGGGCCGAAGTGGACGTTGCCGCCGAAGGTTTCGAGCCCGGGGCTGCTGCCGGGGGTGATGTCGGCCTCGAAGAAGACGTCGCCGCCGCCGCTGACGCCGAAGCCCGCGCCGCCGAAGAACGTCACCGACGATCCAGCCGAGACGTTGAACAGCGTGCCGGTGTGCGTGACGTCGTCCCAGAAGGTCGCGTCGGCGTGGCCGCTGACCATGACGCGTCCGGTGGTGTGGTTGTCGACGTCGCCGAAGACGTCGGTCTGCCCGTTGGACAGCGCCAGGTCGCCGGCGTTGGAAAGCCCGGCGCCGCCGACCAGCAGCGTGCCGCGCCCGACGATGTCGCCGCCGGCCTGGTTGGTCACCGCGTTGTCGAACTCGGCGGTGCCGCCCTGGAGGTTGAGCCGGCCGGCGTTGGTGGTCGCGGCGCCCATGAAGCGCAGGGTGTGCCCGGCACCGACGCGGACCTCGCCGACGGCCTGGTTGTTGAGCGCCGCGGTGACGCGCCCGTCGCCGCGCAGCAGCCCGGCGTTGTTCACCGTTGTGCCCTCGATCCGCGCGAGCAGGCCGTTGAGCACGAGTTCGCCGTTGTTGGCGGTCGTGTCGGCGTTCAGGGCTGCGCCGGCTTCGAGCACGACGACGGCGTCGGAGCCCAGCGCCGCGGTGTTCGTGACGTTGATGGCCTGGTCCGGGCCCAGCGAAACAATCGCCCCCATCGGCCCGGCGGCACCGAACGTGAACCCGCCGGCGCCCGTGACGTTGAGCGTGCCGGCGTCGAACACGAAGTCGCCGTTCTTGATCAGGGCGCCGGTGGTCAGCGTGCCGCCGTCGATCCGCAGCTCACGCCCGGGCGAGATCGAGGTGGTGCCGGCCGTCGAGAGCGACTTGTCGGCGGTGAGTACGACGTCGTTGGGCAGCACGCCCGCCGGGTCGTCGCCGATGGTGAGGCCCGCATCCACCGTGAGCGACCCGGACAAGAAGTTGAACGTGCCGCCCGAGACGGTCAGCGACTGCGCCTCCAGCGCACCGTCGTTGAGCGTGAGGGTGCCGCCGGCGTACACCCGGATCTGGTTCTGGGCATCGAGCCGTCCCCGGTCGCTCACCGTGACCGAGCCGGTTGACGTGCCATCGAAGCGGGCCACATCCAAGATGCCGCCGACCGTCCAGGTCGAATCGGTGCCTTCGATCGTCACCGTGCCGGTCGATCCGCCGCTGGATCCGACGTCCACGCTGCCGGTTAAGTTGACGACGCCCCCGTCGCGGATGTGCATCGTGCCGGCACCGATCCGGCCGATGTCGCTAGAACCTGTGACCGTCAGGGACGAGCCCGCGCCTTCGACGGCCGTGACGCCGACGCCGCCCGAGCTGTCGCCGACGCGGAACAAGCCCGTCACCGTGGCGGTGCCGCCACCGGACACGTTCAACGTGCCGTCGGCCGAATCGCCGACCTCCAGCGTAACGGCCTGGAGCATGCCGCCATTCACGTTGGCCACGCCGACGGCACCGCTGTCGTCGCCGATGGTCGAGGTCCCCGCGGTGCTGATGAGCTGGGTGGTGTTCTCGACGTTGAGCGTGCCGGTCCCGCGGTCGCCGACCACAAACCCACCGCTGAGGTTCCACGTGGCGTTGCTGAACAGGTTGACCGTGCCGGTGGACCCGGCCGAGGCCGCGATGAAAGCCGTGTTGCTGTCGAGGACGGCGCTGCCGGACAGGTTGACCTGGCCCTGATTGTTCTGGCCGACAATGACGGCGTCGTCGATGTTGGCGGTCCCGCCGCTGCTCAGGGACAGCAACGGAAGGTCCGTCGGGGTCGAGCCGTCGACGATCAGGTCGGAGCCGGGCGCGTTGTTGTTGGGCAGGAAGGCGCCGCCCCGGACCGACAGCGTGCCGTCGCGGTGGTCGAGGGTCCCGCCGTGGGAGTTGTCCAGCCCGGCGAGCGCGACCACGTCCCCGCCGTTGAGGGTGAGCGAGCTGCCGCTGTGGATGGTCAGGCCGCCTTGGGCGTTGAACTCGCCGCCGTTGACGTTCATCGTGGCGATTCCCGCGGGGAACACCGCAGACCCCAGAACGGTGGCGCCCGTCACCGTCAGCTCGTCAGTGACATTCGAGCCGGTCAACTCGATCAGTGCCGTGCCGGCGCTGCCGCTGTTCGAGGACGCGGCGTTGAGGTCGCCCGCTACGTTGACCCGTCCGTCGTGCAGCCGGAACGTACCGACGCCGCGCGTGCCGACGTCGAGGTTGGCCGCGATGTTGACCGTGCCGACCAACAGATCAACGTCGAGCTCGCCGACCTCCCCGGGGTTGAACCCCACCAACGCCGAGTTGCCCACGTTCCAGGTCCCGCGGCTGTCCAGCGTCAGCGCCGCGGCCCCGCCGGTGCCGTCGGCGACGACCAGGTTGCCCGCGGTCGTCACGTCGTTGCCGCTGCTGTTCGCGAAGAACGTCACGTCGCCCCGCAGCACGTCCAACGAGTTGACGTTGTTGATCGTGTCGAGCCAATTCACCGTGTACGTGTTGTTGAGGTCGAAGTCCAGGTCGTCCGCCGCGCCCGGCAGCACGCTGGGCAGCCAGTTGCTGCTCACGTTCGCGTCGCCGCCCGCGGGGTTGTTCCAGTCGACCGCGACGCCCCGGGCCTGCGGCGACGCCGCCCCCAACAGACCCGCCGCCACGCACGCCACACCCGCCATACCCATCCGGTGACCCAATGACATATCTCTCTCGCCTTCGGTTTAGAAACAGGACCCAAACTCGTACGGCCGCATCCGGCGATGCGCGGCGGCCGCACGCCATGCATGCGGAGACCGCCGTGGCCGACCACCCAGTGCGCCCGAGCAAAATGTAACCCCGTCGGCGCGTTCCACCACGCAAATTTCCGCCCCGCGCAAGATTCTGGGAGATCACCCGACATGACCGGGCAAACTGGTAAAAATACGTCAACCCCGGATGCGCCCACCCCCGCCGCACCACAACATCACCGCCAAAAAGAACACGCCCGGCTCGGGCACGCTCGCCCCCCCGAAGTTCGGCGCCGCGGTCGCCCCCCAGTTCAACAACACCCCGTCCAACTCCGCCTGATCGATCAACCCGTCGGGCAGGTCGTTGGTCCAGCCGGTCGGGACGCCGTTCGCTACGGTGTCGCGCCCCCAATTCTGAAGCACGAGGTCCAGGTCGCCCTGCTCGACCTGGCCGGAGGCGTTGTAGTCGCCTGGAGTCGAAGTAACGGCGTCGAGGGTGGCAATCCATGCATCCAATCGGCCGAATCCCCGGTTCCCGAATCCCACGATGGTTTGACCGTCCGCGCTCACTCCGGTGGCCCTGGTGAGACTGCCCGTGGCAAGCTCTACGCCTTGGCTGCGAAGCACGTCTTCGACCCGCTCCACGTCGGGACCGTCTCTCCACACCAATGCTCGTTGCACTCCGCCACTTTCACTGCCGTAGCCGACCACGGTCGCGCCGTCCGCGGACACATCAATGGCAAAGGCGTAGCCGCCGTTGGGAAGCCGATCAAGTCCTGACATCGTGTCACTTGCTACGTCGTAGGTAAAGGCGTCGCTACTGCTGATGCCAACTAGCGTGGTTCCGTCAGCCGACACCGCATCTACGAACACACTTGAACTGCCGGAAGTCTGAAGCGCGCCGATATCTTCAGGAGTGGTTTGCATGGGTCCCAATACATACGACGTGTTGCCAACCCCGGGATGATTCTCAATTCCTGCGAACACGGAGCCGTCACTGGATACGGCGTATGGGCTGGAGGCCGGCACCGAAGTGTTCGCGCGTAGCAGGCTGGCGGCGCTCATGCTAGACGTTGCCGTGACGTAACGGAACGGGACTAAGACACCGCTCATCGAGTCGGTCACGCCGACGATAGTCGATCCGTCGTCCGAGATATCTAATGCGCGTGAACCGGCGGAAGGGTCGAGCGGGGATAGTGTGCCCAAACCCGTGAGCGTCTGGGTCGCGACATCGTAAACAAACGCAGAGGGCCGGGTTCCGGTTCCAACGCCCCGCGGGATGCTGTGCCAACCGACAACCAAGCTACCGTCACCCGAGACCGCATAAGCCTCGCTGAAGTCCACATCAGGCAATAGGTCGTTGAGCCAAACCGTGGTATCACTTAGCGCGTCGTACACAAAAGCCGAGTGCGGTTGGCCGCTGCTGATACGCCCCCAGCCGACAACGGTTGATCCGTCTGCTGACACATCGCGCGCCTCAACGTTAAACCGCTCCCCGGGGTCGGGACCCAACCATTGAAAACTCGCGGCAACGGCTGGGCGCGGCGGGGTCGTCACACACAACACCGTCAAGACGATGGAAGCGACGGGCAATGCTTGGCTGGTCATGATCTTTCTTCCGTACCGCGTGCTGAAATAAGGATGAATCTTACAAGTTCCCGAACCGGAAACCAGCTTCATTATCCACAGCTATACTCCTGGGCTGGCCGGAAACCCAGCCAAAACGCCGGTTTCCCCAACTTGACGCAACCCGCCGCCGACTTTGGAGCGCCCCCGGTCGCTCACGCTCACGGCTCTGATGCCTCCCCCCGCGAAGCGGAGACCTTTTATGCCCCGCCCCATGACCATGACCGAACGCATCTTCGCCAACCACGCGAAGCAAGCCGACTGCGCCCCCGGCGACAACCTCTGGCTCGACGTCGACATCCTCATGACCCACGACGTCTGCGGGCCCGGCACCATCGGCATCTTCAAGAAAGAGTTCGGTAACAACGCCGAGCCGTGGGACAAAGAGCGCGTCGTCATCATCCCCGACCACTACGTCTTCACCGCCGACGGCAAGTGCCACCGCAACGTGCAGATCCTCCGCGACTTCGTCGCCCAGCACAACCTCAAGTACTACTACGACCCCGACTTCCTCGACACCGACGAGGGCTCGGGCTTCCCCAACCCGTACCGCGACCCGACCAAGACCAACTACAAGGGCGTGTGTCACAAGGCGCTGCCCGAAGAAGGCCACTGCCGGCCCGGCGAGATCATGCTCGGCACCGACAGCCACACCTGCACCGCCGGCGCGTTCGGGCAATTCGCCACCGGCGTGGGCAACACCGACGCCGCCTTCACGCTCGGCACGGGCAAGACCTGGATGAAGGTCCCGCCCACCATGAAGTTCACCTTCAACGGCACGATCCCGCCGTACCTCACCGCCAAGGATTTGATCCTCGCCGTCATCGGGCAGATCGGCTTCGCCGGCGCGACGTACAAGGCCATGTACTTCCACGGCGAGGGCATCAACTCGCTCACCCTCGAAGACCGCATGACGCTGACCAACATGGCCATCGAGGCCGGCGGCAAGAACGGCATCTGCGACGTCGACGAAAAAACGTTGGCGTATGTGAACGCGCGCAGCAACCGCGACGACTGGGAAGTCGTGGAGGAAGACGACGGCGCGGAGTACTGCTACGAGTTCGCCTGGGACTTGGGGACGCTCGAGCCGTTGGTCGCAAAGCCGCACAGCCCGGACAACAAGGACCTCGCCCGCAACTGCTCCGACATCAAGCTCGACCAGGCGTACATCGGCAGCTGCACCGGCGGCAAAATCACCGACATGATCTTCGCCGCGAACATCCTCTTCGGCCACGAAGTGAAGATCCCGACGTTCGTCGTGCCCGGCTCCACCGAGGTCCACGCCGACATGCTCAGTTTGAATTTGTACGGTGAACCACTGCAAAGCCCCGGAAGCGCTTCCGGGGCTACGGCCGACAAAAAAGCCACCACCTCCGTGTACGCCGCGCTCGAAAACGCCGGCTGCAAGATGGGCCCCGCGTCCTGCGCCGCGTGCCTGGGCGGACCCGTCGACACCTTCGGCCGGTTGAACGAGCCCAAGCTGTGCATCAGCACCACCAACCGCAACTTCCCCGGCCGGATGGGCCACAAAGAAGCCGGCGTCTTCCTCGCCTCTCCATTGACCGCCGCCGCCTCGGCGTTGACCGGCCACGTCACCGACCCGCGCGAATACGTCACCGAACCCATCGCGACGGGCATGGCGGGCGTGGTGTGAGATGCGTGACGAATACGGCTTCACCCACGCCGAGGTCGGCAAGTACGCCGAACGGATGCAAGTTGGCCATTCCACCCCGACCAACCGCGGCAGCAAGCGCCAGACCGAAAACCTCATTCTACTCGCGGGCGTCGCCGGTCAACTGCAGCCGGTGGTTAGGGGGCTACTCCATCGGCTTGTAGCGGTAGACGCGGTAACCATCATGCTGATCAAAACCATCAGGCTCAAACCCCTGGACAAGTATCCCATCGAGCACAACCGCCATCCCGGCCCCCATTAAGTCGGGTTGACCAGCAAAGGTGAAATCGTCGGCGATGTGCAATTCAAACGAATCGCCGTTCAGCGTGGATTGGTCAATGTGCTTCTTCGCCTCTTCAGCAGTACGAAAAATCACGCTGCCCCCTAACAGTGATTGGGTGACGGGGAAGTTACCTGGCAAGAGGGTACCCGGATGGCCTTACGCCGCCAAGATGTTTGGCGATCAGGGCTTAACAGGTTGTCGGCCTTTGATTGCTTCCCAGAAAGGTGATGTGGCATGCAAGTAATGTGGGTCGAGCGCAGCGTTCCCACCGCGAGCAGTCTCGGACGGGGTGGGTTGATTCCTTTAGCCGGACGCGGGCCGCGTCCGGACCGGAACCGGCCCGGTTCCGGCTGAGGGGCATCGCCTGCAGTACATGTCTTACGCATTCGCGCGACATGAATAAGACGTACTTTCGTATCGACTTCTTGCGCATGGTTTGCCCGCGACTTCGCCGGCGGCGAACCAACCGGCGGATAAAATAAAGGTGGCGAGTGTTTGAGCGTGGCCTCCGCGTGGGTGCCAGGTGGGTGAGGGCTTGAGTTCCTTAATCACGAAATGCCGTGTGGCCTTGGACGCGGGTGAGTCGGAATGGAGTCCGACTGCACGCCGTCTCCCGCCGGAACCCCCCGAGTGAGTCCCATCCGAAGCGCGGTGACGGCGGGTTGAAAAACCGACGCCGGCCGGGGGCCTGTGGATCGTGACGACAGTCCCGACCCGGGTTTGTTTCGAAGCGAGTCCAAAGCGAGCCGGGCCGTGTCGGCCCGGATGCCGGACACCGGGCCGACACGGCCCGGCTCGCAAGAGACGCACACGGCGTTCTTTCACAAGTGAATCAGGGGCGTAAGGAGCTCCAAAGAATCTTCCGTGTTTCTTGCACGGATAGCCGGAACCCGGCGGGTTCCGGACCGGGAGCCGCCGGCTCCCGGCTGAGGCGCGGGTTCCGTTTTCCTTCCCTCCCTTTCTGGGAGGGATCGAGGGAGGGTGGGGCGTGCGCGGAACCACGGCTTGGAGTTTGAAGTGGTGGTGAGGTTCGACCCTCACCCCGGCCCTCTCCCTGGCAGGGAGAGGGAGGAAAGCAAAGCCCCGCAAGCGCTTGCGGGGCTATGGGGTTTACGTTTTGCGGTAGCGTCGGCCTTTCCACGCGTTGCCTTTGGTGTAGGCCTGCCACATGCTCGCGAGCACGATGACGCCGTACGCGGCGTTGCCGATCGGCATGGTCCAGGCGTACCAGCGCGACAACGGCAGCACCGGCGGGGCGTGCGGTTGCCCTTTGCGGTGCGGGCCGGCCAGCTTGCGGGCGGCGTTGAGGGCGCGGGCCTGCAGCGTCGTCGTCAAACAAGCCGCGACGCATGTGGCGCCGGCCAACCACGACGCCGAAACCAGAAACCACAACAGCGCGAAAAGTGTCAGCGGCATCGGCAGGATGTTCAGCGTGGTTGTCGCCATCAAAAGCGCGACCGCCTTGACCGGCGAATAGTCCAGGCCCGCGTAGA
>JAUIGU010000048.1 GCA_030432595.1 Phycisphaerae bacterium | reverse complement strand
CACCGGGCCCGACCCGGCGTCTCTGAACCGTCTCCGTCTCGCATCGGCCCCCGAGCCCGCCATGGCCCCGTCCCTCATCGTTGATTTCGCGACGCTGCAGGCCGCGCCCACCGTCGCCGACGCCGACGCCATCGAGGCCGTCAACCCCCACCGCGGCGCGATGCGGCTGCTGGACGGCATCGTCATCGCCAACCCCGACACCCGGCTCTACGCGGCGTACAAAGACGTCGGCGCGGACGAGTTCTGGGTCCCGGGCCACATCCCCGGCCGGCCGATCTTCCCCGGCGTGCTCATGATCGAGGCCGCCGCCCAGCTCGCGTCCTACTCCTGCCTCACGCTCATGCCCGAGATCACGTTCATGGGATTCGCCGGCGTCGATGGCGTCAAATTCCGCGGCCAGGTCAAGCCCGGCGACCGGCTCTACGTCTGCGGCGAACAGCTCGAACTCCGCAAACGCCGCTGCACCTGCCGCACCCAGGCGATCGTCGACGGCCAGCTCGTCTTCGAGGCGACCATCCGCGGCATGAGCATGTAGAAAACGCAGGAAAGCAGAAAACCAGAAAACGCAGGAAACGGATTGCTGATTTCCTGCGTTTCCTGGTTTTCATGTGTTTCCTGTTTTTCGTACGCTCTACGCATCCCTTCTTTGCAGGAGTCGTACCGTGCCGAAACCACTCCCCGTCGCCTTGATCGGCTCGAAGTTCATGGGCCGAACGCACTCCAACGCGTACGCCCAGGTCGGGAAGTTCTTCGACCTGCCCGTTGACCCGGTGATGCACACGATCGCCGCGCGGGACGGCGAGGATCTGAAAAAGTTTGCGCCGCGCTGGGGCTGGCAACACCACACGACGCGCTGGCAGGACGTTTGCGAGAACGACGACATCCAACTCGTCGATGTCGGCACGCCCAACCACGTACACAAGGAGCAGGCGATCGCCGCGCTCGAGGCCGGCAAGCACGTCGCGTGTGAGAAGCCTTTGGCCGGCACGCTCGACGACGCGCGGGAGATGCTTGCGGCGGCGAAGAAGCACAAGAAGTGCAAAACGTTCGTCTGGTACAACTACCGCCGCTGTCCGGCCGTGGCGTTCGCGCACCAGCTCGTGAAGGAAGGCCGGATCGGCAAGGTCTACCACGTCCGCGCCCGCTACCTTCAGGACTGGGGCGGCCCGGACACGCCGCTCTTGTGGCGATTCCAGGGCAAGGTCGCCGGCTCGGGCTCGCACGGCGACCTGGGCGCACACATCATCGACATGGTCCGCTTCGTCACCGGCGAAAAGATCACCCGCATCGAGGGCGCGATCGAAGAGACGTTCATCAAGCAGCGCGAGATCATCGAAGACGCCGGCGGGGAAATCTCGGGACGCGGCGCGAAGAAGGCCGGCAAAAAGAAGAAGGGCCGCAGCACCGTCGATGACTGCGTGCTGTTTCTCGCAAGACTCTCCGGCGGGGCGGCGTGTTCTTTCGAGGCGACGCGCCTTGCCACCGGCAACAAGAACGTCAACGGCTTCGAGATCAACGGCGACAAGGGCTCCGTCAGGTTCAACTTCGAACGTATGACCGAGCTGGAGTGGTACGACGCGACGCTGCCCGAGAAGCTGCAGGGCTGGTCCACGATCAACGTGAGCAACGGCGATGCGGGGCATCCGTACGCCCAGGCGTGGTGGCCCACCGCCCACGCCATCGGGTACGAGCACGGCTTCATCAACCAGGCGGCCGACATGTTCCGCGTGCTGGGTGGGAAGAAGCCCGAGGTCCCGATGCCCGACTTCGCCGACGCCTACGAGACCCAGAAGGTGCTCCACGCGGTGATCGAATGCGCCCGGAACCACGCCCCGGTTAAGCTCTCCGACATCCAGTAACCTTTTGCCTGTCCCCACAACCTTTTTAATAAAGCCCGCGGTCTGTGACCGTGGGCCGAGCGCCCCACACCCCCCGCACCTGAAGTACCCCATGGCCAAGACCGTCAACTACGGATGCATCGGCGCCGGCGCCATCGCCCAGCGTCGCCACCTGCCCGAAGCCCACGCGAACCCGGACAGCAACGTCGTCGCCGTCGTTGATCCGGTGCGGGAGCGCGCAAAAGAAATCGCTGAACGCTACGGCGCGAAGGCGTTCCCGAACCACAAGGCGATGCTCGCGGACGCGTCGCTCAAGCTCGACGCGGTGGTCGTGTGCACGCCCAACACGCTGCACGCCCCGCAGGCGGTGGACGCGCTCAAGGCCGGGCTGCACGTGCTGTGCGAAAAGCCCATGGCCACCAGCCGCGCCGACGCCAGGAAGATGATCAAGACGGCCAAGGACAAGCGCAAGTACCTCATGGTCGGCATGAACCAGCGCCTCATGCCCCCGCACGCCAAGGCCAAGGAACTGCTCGATCAGGGCGTCATCGGCAAGGTCCACGCGTTCGAGACCACCTTCAAGCACCCCGGCCCGGACGGCTGGTCGGTCGATGGCGCGAAGTCGTGGTTCTTCAAGAAGAACCTCGCGGCCATGGGCGTCTGCGGCGACCTGGGCGTCCACAAGGCCGACCTCATGCGCTTCCTGCTGGGCGAGGAGATCGTCCGCGTCGGCGGGTTCGTCAAGACCATGGACAAGACCACGCCCGCCGGCAAGCCCATCAACCTCGACGACAACGCGTACGTGCTCATGGAGTCGCAGTCCGGCGTCGTCGGCACGATGACCATCTCGTGGACTCACTACGGCCGGTTCGAAGACAACGGCACCACGCTCTACGGCGACCAGGGCGTCATGCGTCTCGGCCAGGACCCGCAGTACGGCGTCATGGTCGACCTCAAGAACGGCCAGCGGCAGCGCTACGCCGTCGGCGCCGTCGCCACCAACACCCGGCAGGTCGCTTCGGGCGTGATCGACTCGTTCACCGACTGCATCCTGAACCGCCGCAAGCCGACGATCGACGGGATGGAGGGCTACCGCGCGATGAACATCATCGTCACCGCGATGGAGGCGGCGAAGGCGGGGACGATGAAAAAGGTCTCGCTGGCGTGACCGCGGCCGAGGTCGGATCAACTTGACAACGCCCCGCCGCGGGCTAACTTGTGTGACTCGCCGCACCGCCCGTGCGGCGGGGCCCCCGGCAGGGGGTGTAGCTCAATTGGTTAGAGCATCGGACTGTCGATCCGAAGGTTGCGGGTTCGAGTCCCGTCACCCTCGCTTCCCCTGCCCCCGGCAAAGCCCCGCTCGACGCGGGGTTTTTTATTGGGCGTCTGCTCAGCGGGTGTGAGCGTTTCGCCGGCTCGGTGTCGATTCGGTGTGGTCGGCGGGGCGGTCGTACCATGGGGTATGGCCATCACCCTTTTCCTGATCGTCACCGTTGTGGTGCTGTTGCTGGCCGCGGGGTTTCTGCACATCGCGCGGGGGATGTTCGGCGACCGGTTCGCCGACGCGCTGGCCAAGGCGCCGGGCCTGGACGTGGTGGTGTTCTTCTTCACGGTCGCGCCGCAGGTCGTCGGTTTGCTGGTAGGCGGACTGCGCGGCGGGTTGTGGTGCGCGCTGGGTTGGCTGGCGGTGGCGGTGGTGGCGCAGTGCGTGGCGATGATCGTGTGGATGCGGCTGCACGAGTGGGCGCACCCCGAGGCGGCGGCGGGGCCACGCATCACCAAGACGCTCAACGCGATGGTCGGCCCGTGGCGCAACACGGCGGCGGTGTGGTGGACGGCGTGGGCGGTGCCGCTGTTCGCGGTCGTACGCTTCGCCGAGTGGTTCGTCTACACGCCGCTGACCTGGTTCGTCCGGCTTCCGAAATACGACCACGCCCAATGGGTCAACGTCAGTCGGCAGAAGCACCAGCACCTGGTCGGCAGCGACCTGATCTGGTGCCTGTACTGCGACTGGATGACGGGGATCTGGTCGCTGGGCAGCGAGATGCTGCGCAACGTCGAAAGCTTCTGGTGCCCGATCCGCTTCCGCAGCGACGCCAAGTGCGAGAACTGCAAGACTGATTTCCCCGACGTCGCGGCGGGCTGGTCGCCGGCGGACGGCACGATGGCCGACGTGACCGCGACGCTCGAGAAGCACTACCCCGGTCCCGGCGGCGTCAACGCGTGGTTCGGGCACCCGGTCCGTACGCAGAGCGTGACGGTGGAGGGCGAAGCGATCGAGACGCCGGCCGCACCTGCGGAGCAAACGGATCAAGAAGTGCAGGATTGATGTTGGGGGTGCCACGGTCGCTTGCGACCGTGCGTTTGGTATTTGTCGCGTTTCCGGTGATTGAAGAACACGGTTGCAGGCAACCGTGGCACCCCAGATACCTTCTTTCGGGTTTCGGTCAGGCGTCGTCGCCGTAGGCCTCGCGTTCGAAGCGGTTGCCGCGGTAGGGCGGTTGGCCGCGCTTCCACGCGAGCAGGGACGCGAGCGCGTAGGCCGGCAGGAACGCCGGCCCCCAGCGTTCGTACTGCCGGACGTGCACGCGTTCGTGTTCACGGGTGAGGTGCAGCTCCTCGGGGGAGCGTCCGAGCACGACGTGGCCGAGTGTCAACGCGCGGGCGCCGCCGGGCAGCGGGACGACGTGTTGCAGCCACCACGTCACGAGCCCGCCGTGCGTCTCGATGACGCCGCGGTGCAGGCGCATGCGTCCGCCGGTGCAGACGCCGAGCATGGCGAACACCAGACCGAGCACGGTGTTCGGCGAGGCCCAGAGGTATCGCAAGACATTCGACATAACCGTTCAGAAGATTGAAGAAGCCCACGCCGTCACGGCGTGGGCTTCGGAGTGGGGTGCGGTAGCGAGTAGATCGCAGTGTGGGACGAAGTTCAGTCCCGGTACCCCTCGAACAGCGGGGTGCTGAGGTAGCGTTCGCCGAAGGAGCAGCCGACGGTGACAATGGTCGCGCCGGGGTTGGCGTCGGCGACACGGAGGGCGGCGCAGATGTTCGCGCCGGTGGAGATTCCGCCGAGGATGCCGTCTTCCTTGGCGACCTTGCGGGCCCAGGCGAAGGCGTCGTCGTTGGAGATTTTTTCGACGCCGTCGAGCAGTTCGGTGTCGAGGTTGTTGGGGATGAACCCGGCGCCGATGCCCTGGATCTTGTGCGGGCCGGGCTGGCCGCCGGAGATCACCGGCGAGTCTTCGGGTTCGACGGCGACGCACTTGACGGCGCTTTTCTGCTGCTTGAGGTACTTGCCCGTGCCGGTGATGGTGCCGCCCGTGCCGACGCCGGCGACGAAGAAGTCGACCTGGCCGTCGGTGTCGTTCCAGATCTCCGGCCCGGTGGTGCGGAAGTGGATTTCGGGGTTGGCGGGGTTCTCGAACTGCTGGGGCATCCAGGCGTTGTCGGACGTGCCGACCAGCTCGGCGGCCTTGCTGATCGCACCGCCCATGCCCTTGTCGGCCGGGGTGAGCACGAGCTCGGCGCCCAGGGCCCGCAGCATCGCACGGCGTTCGAGCGACATCGATTCGGGCATGGTGAGCGTGAGCTTGTAGCCCTTGGCGGCGCAGACGAACGCGAGCGCGATGCCGGTGTTGCCCGACGTCGGCTCGATGATGTGCGTCTCGTGGTTGATCGCGCCGGACTGCTCGCCGGCCTCGATCATGGCTTTGCCGATGCGGTCCTTGACCGACGAGAGCGGGTTGAAGAACTCGCACTTGACGTAGACGGTGCTGCCGTTGCTCGGGCCGGTACGGTTGAGCTTGACCAGCGGCGTGTTGCCGACGGTGCCCAGGATCGAGTGGTACGTCCGGCCGTGCAGGAGTGAGGAGGCGGTGGCGGGCATGGGTGGACTCCCAAAGCGGAAACGGAAGCGTAGGCGGCGTGTGGTGCCGTCCCCTGAGTAACGGTGGGTCCTTCGGGATCGTAGACCGATGCGACAGGCTTGCCAACCGTTGTGGCGAGCGTATCTGCACCCGCACCGCGTCGGCCGGCACCGGGGGTAAACTCGCACCATGGCGGATTTACTCCCGCGCGACCGGGCCGGCTGGAAACGCATGATCACCCGCGTCGGCCTGGTTGCGCTCGTCCTGGTTTTGGGGTTTTTCCTGTTGCTCAGCCTGTTGGAACGCTCGTTGCTCTACCCGGCGCGGTACCGGCCGGCCCCGGCGCGGGTCGTGATGGCCGACGGCGACCGCGAGCTGGCGATCGAGCACGAACAGGGAAAGACGTATGCCCACTTTTATCCCGGCCGCGGCGTCACCGCGGAAAGCCCCGGGCCGGTGGTCGTCTATAGCCACGGCAACGGCGAGCTGATCGAGGACTACGCCGGCGGCTTCCGGCCGTACCACGACATGGGCGTGTCGGTGCTGCTGGTCGAGTACCGCGGCTGCGGCAATTCGGACGGAAAGCCCACCAAGACGCGGATCGACGCCGACCACGTCGCGTTCCACGACCTCGCGGCGGCGTTGCCGGAGATCGACGCCGCGCGGATCGTGTACCACGGCCGGAGCATGGGCGGCGGCATCCTCGCGTCGCTCGCGCAGCAGCGCCCGCCCGCGGCGCTGATCCTCGAGTCGAGCTACTCCTCGATCAAGGATTACGCGGCGCGGTTGCTCGTGCCCGGCTTCATCGTCAAGGACAACTTCGACGTCACCGCGACGCTCGAGCAGTACGACGGCCCGCTGCTGATCTGCCACAGCGAGCGCGACGAGGTCGTGCCGCACGCGATGTCGATGAAGAACCTAACCGCCCGCCCCGACGCGACCGTGCTGAGCTACGACCTGGGCCACAACGACCCGATGCCGGCAGAGTTTTACGAGGCCGTGGAGGGCTTTTTCCGCGAGCACGGCATCCTGGAGCCGTGACCCGGGAATCTGCCGACGCCCCCGCGTATCATCGCCCCGTTCCCCAATCCCCGGTCCCTCAACCCAGCGAGAACCCCATGCCCGCCACCCTCACCGAACGTCCCGAAGCCGTCACCCTCAAGGGCAACCCCAAGACCCTCGTCGGCGACGCCCTCAAGGTCGGCGACACCGCGCCCGACTTCACGCTCAAGGCCAACGACATGTCCGACAAGACGCTGACCGACTACGAAGGCAAGGTCAAGATCGTCGTGACCGTGCCGTCGCTGGACACGCCGGTCTGCGACACCGAGGCCCGCAAGTTCAACGAGCACGCCGCCGCGCTGGGCGACGACTTTGCCGTCCTGATCGTCAGCATCGACCTGCCCATGGCGCAGAAGCGCTGGTGCGGCGCCGCCGGCGTCGCGAACGTCGAAACACTCTCCGACTACCTCACCGGGGACTTCGGCCGGGCGTACGGCGTGAAGATCAAGGAGATCGGCTTGCTGGCGCGTTCGATCATCATCGTCGACGCCGACAACAAGATCGCCTACACGCAGCTCGTGAAGGAAGTCGCCGAAGAGCCCGACTACGACGCCGCGCTTCAGGCGGCCAAGGACGCCGCGTAAAGCGTTTGCGTGCTCGGTGAATCGTGATCGATGTGAGTTTTGCGAAGCCCACGCCTTCCAGGCGTGGGTTTTTCGTGCTCGTTTTTCTCACGAATGCGGGGATCAAACGCAAACCACGTGCGTCATTATTACGTACCAAGCGTGTCGGAATAATCAACGAAACCTCCACGTTGACCCGACGACCGCCGCTGCCGGCTTGACCTCAGCCCGATGACGCCTACGCTGAGGTCGCCGTCAGAACTCGGCGAAGAAAACGAAACCCCACGCGGCCCCGCCGCGAACACGAACCAGGAATCGGCCGGACATGCTCACCGGATGGAACAACCCCACGGACCTTGCGACGACCAAGAACGTCGCCGAGTTCGTCGCCACGCTCGCCGACATGGCGGACCCGTCCGCCTCGATGACCCGGCGCCACCGCCTCGTGTGCCGCCGAACGCCCGCGCCTCCCCGCTGAATCGGAACCGCCCACGGAACGACCCCGTTCCGCCGCACCGACCAGCCCCGGAGGCCCACCGCCGACGGGGCTTTTTTCCGCACAAACCGAAGACCGGCCACGAAACCCGCAACACCCGAATGGATCGAACGACAAACCCATGACAGACTTTGAACGGTGGGAATCTTCCGGCGGAACTTCCGGGGGAGACCTCCGGGCCCAGGGGTGGGCGGGAGAAAGGAAGCAGGAACCATGATCGGAACCCAGGAACTCCAGACCGCCTTCGACGCCATCGGCGCCCGCGTCAAGCTCGTGCCCACGGGCATGGACTTCCGCGTGCACGCCGGTCAGCCGGGCATCGAGGTCCGCGTCGCGCACGACGACGCCGGCCCGTTCTTCGAGTTGCGCGTCAACTACCTCCGCGTGGTGGACCTCAACGTCGTCGAGCTCGACGGCCAGGAGCGCTACCTCGTGCTCGCCGCCGACGACTGGGGCGACACGCTTGACGCCCCGCCGCGCATCTTCCGTTGCGGCGTCGCGGCCGGCGGCCTCTACGTTGACGCCGTGACTGAGTTCAGCGCCGAAGACTGAAAAGCGGTCGCGACAACACAACCATCAACGAAGCCCCGCAACCGCTTGCGGGGCTTTTCTTCGCGCTCATTCCTGGGTGCCACGGTCGCTTGCGACCGTGCCGATGACCAGCCCCGTACAAGTTGAGGCCACGGAAGAACACGGTCGCAAGCGACCGTGGCACCCGGAATGTTTCACAACCCGCCGACCGGTTCGAGAAGTTTCTCCGCCGCGTCGTGATACAGCGTCGGCCACAGTGCTTCCGGCACCGACGCCCCGCGCAGGTGCGCCGTGCTGTGCTCCGGCACGTCCGGATCGACCTTGTGCAGGTCCGGATCAACAATCGGCGACGGGCCATCGTGGTCGGTCTCGACGATGGTCCGCAGCGCCCAGTAACGCGAGGCGTAGAGGTCGTAATCGACCTGGTTCATCTGCTCGGAGGCGACGATGTCCGTGCCGAACAGCACGCGGCCCGGGCGGTTCACGCAGAAGTCGCGGAAGGCTTCGGGGTGCTTCGACAGTTCACGGACCTGCCACTTGCACGCGGAGGTATCGACGACCAGGTTCGGATGCCGGTCGAGCAGGCCCTGCACGAAGCCGAGGTCTTCGGGGTAGCCGGCCATGTGCGCCGCGATCCAGGTGCAGTCGGCGTAGTCGTTCAGCAACCGCTCAAACGGCTCGTATTGCTGTGCCTTGGTCCCGTACCGCGAAGCGTCCTTGTACGTCGTGGCGAACCAGGTGTCCGGGTCGCCGACGTGGACCATGAACACGCGGTAGCCCAGGTCGTACGCCAGGTCGAGGCCCTTTCGCCGCAGCGGCGAGTCGAGCGGCGTGTCGTCCGGCCCGAAGTCCGGCGTTTCCTCGGCCATGTCGATCACCCGCGGGGCCGCCCAGAGCTTGAGTATCCGGCTGCCGAACTCCTCCCGGAACGCACGGATGTCGTCGAGCCACCGCGTCGTGAACGTGCCCGGCTGGTCGCGCTTCAAATAGTCCGGCACGCAGATGAACTCAACCTTCTTGTCCATCACGGGCTGGACCTTCCGTGCGTTGTCCAGCCCGGTCATGGTGAACGTCTTGACCACGTTGAACCGCGCCGCGACATCCATGTACAGCTCGGCGGCTTTCGGCGACGTGACGTGCGTGTGGATGTCCACGACCGGGCCACGGTAGGGCAGCGCGTCCGCCAACGCGCGGTAGTCCAGGCCGAGCGTGTTGGCGGGGTTAATGGGTGAGGCGGCGGGCTCAGTCATGGGGCGGCAAGTGTAGGGCGTGCAGGCGTCGCCGTGGCCGGACTGGTTCGCGGCTGCGTTAGTCTGCAGCGATGCACGAGGCACCACAACCCGATGCCGAAACCCCAACGATCAAGCTCGCGGCGATCGACCTGGACGGCACGCTGCTGCAGAAGGATCAGACCGTGCTGGCCGAAGACCAGGCCGCGATCCGCGAGGCGCAGGCGGAGGGGGTGAAGGTGGTGCTGGCATCGGCGCGGCCGCCGCGGTCGGCGCGGGCGTTCTACGAACTGTTGGCGCTGGACACGCCGCAGGTGAACTACAACGGGGCCCTGGTGCAGGTGCCCGGAAAAACCCCCTCGCATCACTGCGCTTTGGACGCGGGCCTCGCCCACGAAGTTTTCAAGCTCGCGCGGTCGCTCGAGCCGGCCTGCGTGCTGGAACTGGAGGTGCTGGACCGCAGCATGACCGACAAGGTGCATCCGAACCTACGGACGCAGACGTCGCTGCGGTTTCCCCACGACGTGGTGGCCCCGGCGGAGACGCTGTTCGGCGAGCCGGTGACCAAGCTGATGCTGATGGCATCGACCCCGAGGGTCAAGCGCCTGGAGCAAGCGATCCGGGAAGAATTCGGCGACCGGCTGAGCGTCTTGGTGTCCGACCGGCACCTGATCCAGATCGCTCACCCCGACGTGGACAAGGCGGACGGCGTGCGCCGCGTCGCGGCGTTGTACGGCGTTGAAGCGGTGGAGGTGCTGGCCATCGGCGACGCACCGAACGATGCCGGGCTGCTCGCCTGGGCGGGCGTAGGCGTCGCCGTGGGCAACGGGTGGAAGGAAGCGAAGGACACCGCGGACGTCGTCGGCCCGGGCCACACGGACGCGGCGGTGGCGTGGGCGTTGCGTGAATTCGTGTTGGCTTGATCCACGGAGGTCATCCAAGATCAAGACACGCAAAGAAAACGCCCCGCCGATGAACTTTCACGGCGGGGCGTTCGGATGGATCAAGCGGTGTCGTGGCTCAGCCGCGGCGACGCAGCATCGCCAGGCCGCCCAGCGCGACCAGCGCGGCCGACGCGGGCTCGGGCACGGGGATCACGGTGATGTCGCGGATGAGGTCGTTGCTGGGGATGGTGCCCAGGGAGCTTGCGGCGCCGGTTCCGAGGTCGACGGTGTAGAGCATCGAGTTCGGGCCGTCCTGCAGCGAGGCGTAGGCCGTGCCGCTGAAGCCGGAGATGTCGAAGCCCAGCTCGTTGGTGAGGATGTTGATGCCGAGGCTGCCGACGGTTTCGAGCGTGCCGGCGTTGTTGGCAACGGTGACGAGGATGCCCAGCGACGCGTCGATGCCGTACTGCTGGGTCGAGGTCGGGATGCCGAGGCTGTTGGTGTAGGCGATGCCGGCGATGTTCGGATCGACGCCTTCGTTGGGATCGCCGACGGCGAAGAACACGTCGGTCTTCTCGACGGGCGGGAGGTACTGGCCGGTGTTGCCGCTGATGACGCGGTTGTCGTTGGTGTCGGTGATAAGGCGGGCGAACTCGCCGGACATGAACGCGGGGTTGAAGTCGAACGCGTAGCTGGTGCCGGGCAGGCGGGGCGGCTCGAAGTTGCCGACCAGCGTGGCGTCGAAGGTGTTGGGGTCGATGGTGTAGACGTTACCGATGTCGCTGACCGTATAGATCTGCTGGGTGGCGGCCCGGTAGTCCAGGGTCATGAGGGATTCGGACGGGTCGAGGTTACGCACCGCGCCGCCGTCCAGGGACGAACCGGGCGCGTCGCTGTCGAAGACCGTGATGCTGTTCTGGGTGGTCAGGCCGTAGATGACCTCGGCCGAGGCGGTGACGCTCAAACCGGCACCGGCCAGGGCGGCCAGGGCGAACGGACAGGTCTTGCGATTCATCAAGGGAACTCCTTCTCTTCCGTGGGGTAAGTACTTCGTTCGGATCGGACACACGGGAAGCTAGTGGGCGGGAGGTGAACCAGGGTTAACCGGCCGAATCTTTCCGCTCACGAACCATTACGGGCCGGCGTGATCGACGGATGCGCCGCTCGACGTTTTTTTGTGGGGAACGGGAACACAACGGCGTCAGGCCTTGTTCATCTTGGCGCGGCCCGCGGCGGTCGATAGAGTCTGGTGGTGGGCGCTGCCCTGTTTTTTGCACCTCTGCGGGACTTTTTTTGTCCGACCCACGGCAAGATCACGATTTGATGGCGGGCATCGCCGCCCGTGATCTGTCGGCGATGCGCGGCCTGTTTGACCGATACGCTCCGTTGATGCTGGCCATTTCCCGCCGAGTCCTCCGCGATGAGCACGAGGCCGAGGACGTCGTCAACGAAGTGTTCTGGGAGATCTGGGACCGGCCCGAGCGGTTCGTGCCCGAGCGCGGCGCGCCGCGGACTTATCTGCTTTTGGTGACCCGCAGCCGCGCGATCGATCGTCTGCGTTCGCGGCGCAGCGGCACCCAGGGCAAGACCACCTCCGCGCCGCTGCCGGACCCCGCGTCCCCGCAGCCCGGACCGTCCGCCGAGGCGGAGCTGACCGAGATGCGCCGCGTCGTCCGCGAAGTGCTCAGTCAATTGCCCGACGCCCAGCGAGACGCGGTGTCCAAGTCGTTCCTCGACGGCCTGACTCACACGCAGATCGCCGAACAAACCAGCGAGCCGCTGGGCACGATCAAGGGCCGGATCCGTCAAGGGTTGATCCGCCTGCGCGAGGAATTGCGTAAACGCAGAGGGGAGGAGTGGTCATGAACTTCTCCGAACTCCGCGATCTGATGCTGCTGTACGCCGCCGATCTTGTCGACGACCAGGAGCGCGAGCAGGTGGAACGCTGGCTCGCGTCCGGGGACCCCGTGGCCGCCGCCGTGTTGGCCGAGGCCCGCGCGATCCTCGCGTACCTGCCGGCCAGCCTCGACCCCGCGCAGATCGACGACGCGATGTGGGAACGCCTGGCCGAGAAGCTCGACGACGGCGGCACGCAGTCCGCACCGGTCGCGGGCCGTGTCGCGCCGCCGCGCGAAACGCCTCGTCGTTCGTGGGCGCCGCTGGCGTGGGCGGCGGTCGCCGCGCTGATCGCCGGCGTCACGGTCTACTTCATCACCGACGCCGCACACGAGCAGGACCGCCACGACCTCGCGCAGCTCCAGCAGACCGTCACCGACCAGCAGCGGGACCTCCAGAACCTCGCCGCCGAACTCGATTCCGCGCGGGTGCGCTACACGCAGGAGCTCGAAAACATCGCCGGCCTGCGCGACCAGCTCGCGCAGCAGGACGCGGCGTACAAGGCGCTGAGCGCCGAGCTGACGCAGTCCCGCGAGGCCGTCGCCCAGGCTAACGAACAAGCGGCCCACGCCAACGACATGATCGCGCTGCTCAGCGCTCCCGAGTTGCAGAGCGTGCAGCTCGCCGGCAGCGACGAGCGCCCCGACGCCGTCGGCCGCGCGCTGTGGGACGCGGACCGCGGCCGCATCGTCTTCACCGCCGCGCGGCTGCCCGCCGCCGAGCAGGGCTCGACCTACCAGCTCTGGTTCGTTACCGATCCGGACGGCCCGGTGTCGCTGGGCACCTTCGAGGTCGGCGCGGGCGACCGGCTGGTCTACGGCCACGCGTTCGACGCTGTGCCCGGCACCGTCCAGGCCGTCGCCGTCAGCCTCGAACCCGCCGGCGGCTCGCCCGACCCGGCCGGCCCGACGGGCCCGATCGTGATGGTCGGCGCGGTGCAGTGACGTGCTCGCAACGCCGTTTCGACCACCCGCGACCTAGGGTTTTCCCTTTTTACGAAACCCAGGCTGCAACAAAGCGTCTGGTGGCTGGATAAGTTGGTGTGCTTCGATGCGCCGCGAACGTGGTCGGCGTCATGTCTGCGATGGGGAGTCCCGTCCATGCTCGAATACTTGTTCTGTGCTTTTTCATGGAGATGTATCTACAGATGAAGACTGCGAAACCAAACACCAGGGCCTTACTGATCGCGTTGTCCACCTTCGGCATGGCCGGGGCTGCATGGGCCGCCACGTTTGATGGAACCGCCGGCAACGACGTCATCGACGCCAGCTTCCAACCGCAAGGCACCACGGAGGATCGCGACAACGTCAACGGCCTCGAAGGCGACGACACGATCCACGGCCTTGGCGGGCCCGATTTCCTTCACGGCAACGAAGGCAACGACACCATCCACGGCGGCCCGGGCAACGATTCGCTCTACGGCGAAGCCGGCGACGACACGCTTCACGGCGATGACGGCGACGACACCCTCCGCGCCGGCGACGGCAACGACACGCTCGTCGGCGGGCCCGGCGGTGACGACCTCCGCGGTGAGGCCGGCGACGACACCCTCACCGGCGGCTCCGGCGATGATGCGCTCTACGGCCAGACCGGCAACGACACCCTCGACGGCGGCGACGGCAACGACGTCCTCCACGGCAAGGAGGGCGACGACGTCATCAACGGCGGGCCCGGCGACGACACCATCGAGGCGTGGACCGGCAACGACACCATCGACGGCGGCGACGGCGACGACAACATCAAGTCCGGCTACGCCGGCGATCAGGACAACACCAACACCGTCCAAGGCGGCAACGGGGCCGACACCATCAACGGCGGGTCCGGGACCGACATCATCGATGGCGGCGCGGGCAACGACGAGATCTACGCCGGGGCCGGCAACGACACCGTCACCGGTGGCGGCAGCAACGACATCGTCGATGGTGGTGCCGGCAACGACATCGTCCACGGCGGCGACGGCGACGACCAGGTCTACGGTGGAAACCACAGCGACTTCGTCTACGGCGGTGCCGGCAACGACAGCGTGTACGGCGGCGGCGGCGACAACAACCCCAGCGGCTACAACTACCTCGACGGTCAGGAAGGCAGCGACGAACTGATCGGCACCGCCTTCACCGACATCCTCATTGCCCGCGACGGCGTCGACCACCCCGACGTCCTCAGCGGCCAAGGCTACAACGACACCTTCGTCATCGTCGGCAACAAACTCGACGGACACATCATCCGCGACACCTACAACACCGATACCGGCGAGATCACCGACTCCGGCGGCGACCTCGTGATGTTCGTCAAGGACGTCAACCCCGACCAGCTCACCGAGTTCGATGTCGGCGGCCGGTTCTGGATCGAAGTCGATCACGGGCTGCGCACCGATGAACCCGTGCAGATCGACCTGAACAACGAACCGAACCTGCACTTCATCGAAGCCGTCGTCACCGGCACCGCCGACGACCTGGTCATCGGTACCGACCTCGACAACCACAACACCTATCACGGAAGATTCAACGCCGCGGGCAACGGATGGCTCCACGTCAACGAGCTGTTCTTCACCGGTCCCGGCAACGACTCGATTGACACCGGCCCCGGCGGCGGCGACTTCATCGACGCCGGCGAGGGCAGCGACACCATCACGCTCAACGCCACCGGGGCGCACTACGTCCTGGGCGGCCCCGGCAACGACACCATCACCCTCCCCGCCGACGAACTCACCGATTCATCGAACTACGGCCCCAAGCGCCGCATCGCCGACCTCCAACGCGGCGACTTGCTTCAACTGGCGGGGAACGTCAGCAAGGACGACATCACCTTCGTCCAGGACGACAACTGGGGCGGACCCGGCAAGCGCGTCAAGGTCCTCAAGGACGGCGTCTACGTCCTGGACCTGCTCAACGTCACGCAGCGCTTCATCACCGCCACCACCGTGCAGGGCGGCGTCCAGATCAAGAACACCGAGCAGCCTCGCGATGTTGTCGCCAGCCCGGTCGGCCCGGTCAAGGAAGGTGCCACTGAGGGCGGCAAACAAACCGAGGGCGAAGTCCGGCAGAAGATTGAACGCTGACCAGTCGTGCCCGCAGCCGCAGTCTCCCACACGCCCGGCGACCCGTGTCGCCGGGCTTTTTTTGTGCGCTTTCACGCCATGCGATCCGCCATAATCCGGCGATGGACACTTCCGTACCGACGCCGCGGCTCTACGACGACCTCGCCTGGCTGTGGCCGGTGATCTCGCCGCCGTCGCATTACGTCGCCGAGGCCGAGACGCTCAACGCACTGATCGCGCAGCGGCTGGGCGGAGGCCCGAAGCGCATCCTCGAACTCGGCGCCGGCGGCGGGCACACGCTCGTCCACCTGTCCGCGTTGAGCGTCGACACGTCGCGCGATGCCGGTGGGTGGGGCGGCATCCACGAAAGTGTCGCAGCCGACCTCTCCGACGCGATGCTCGCGCACTGCCGGGCGCTGATCCCCGGCATCGAAACGCACACGGGCGACATGCGCAGCCTCCGGCTGGATCAAACCTTCGACGCCGTGCTGATCCACGACGCGATCGACTACCTGCTCACCGAAGACGACCTCCGCCGAACGCTCCACAACGCGCACGCGCACCTGAAACCCGGCGGCCTGGCGTTCGTCGCGCCGACGTACTCGCGCGAGACGTTTCACGACGGTGAGGTGGCCGACGACGGCACGGCGACCGACGCGGAAGAGGTCACGTTCTTTAGCTACGTCCACGACCCCGACCCGGCCGACACGACCTTCGAGATGATCCTGCTCTACCTGCTGCGCGACCGCGCGACCCGCAAGGTCGAGGTCATCGAAGACCGCCACACCTGCGGGCTGTTCGACAACGCGACGTGGATGCAGCTCATGCAGGACGCGGGGTTCGGGGTCGAGTTCATTGAACAGGAAACGGGCGCGTGGACGCTGTTCCTGGGCACCGCTTGATTGGAAGCATTGGTGGACTGGACGGGTCGCTTAAGCGACCCGTCCGGGAGACATGTGTAGTCACGTTTATGCACGGATGTGCTCCGCGCAAAAGAGACCCGGCGGATGCGTCCTTGCATTCGCCGCGGCAGTCCGTTGCCGGGGAGGTCTCTTGTGGGAGAAGTCCGCGGAACCGGTCGGTGTCCTTACCAACCATGAGTTCCTGAGCGGACAGGCCGTCATCCTTGACGACCTTGGTGTTGTACCCGGTATCGTCCAATAAATCAACAAGATTTGAAAAAAATGAGACAAACAATTGAAGAGATTTATTTTGTTTGAATAATGTTTGGTTTTTATTCTTATTTTTTGTTCCACTTGCCTCGACATTTCTGTCGGAACACCCGAAGATGTCGGTGTGTCCACCGAAAACAGTACGGAATCCTTGAAGCTGCGACGTGGCGAAGTCCTTCGCAACGCCCGTAACCAAGCCGGGCTGTCCGCCCGCAAGCTCGCCGACCGCATCAACCGCCAGACCGCGGGCGCGGACCTGACCGAGAACGCGATCTACGCCTACGAGTCGGGCCGGGTGCTGCTGTCGCGCGAGTCTGCCGAGCGGATCGCCCACGTGTTGCGACTGCCGCTGGGCTCGCTGATGATCGGCGACCCGGACTTCGACCCGCCGCTCGGGCACGACCCCGCCGACGCCGGTGGCGATACGGAAGGGCGGAGTGATGCGCACGTCCGGGATTACGACCGGCCCGCGGGCACCGACGCGCCCGCTGCCGACCGCCGTTTCCGCAACGACTGTGCCGATCTGGTCGAGCCCGCTCAGCGTGTCCGGGACACGGCCGATGTGCTGCGTCGCTTGTTGTCCGAGCAGCGGTACGTGCTCAAGTCGCCGACGACGGTGGTGAAGGTGTTCGAGCTGCTCGCCGCAGACGTCGGCCGGTTCGAGGACCTGCCCGCCGCCGCACACGTCCGGCTGCAGCCCGCAACGCGCCCCTACGACCGCCCGCTCGAACTGGCCGACGTCGTCCGCGCGATCCGCCGGACCGCCGACCGCGGCTACGCGTACCTGGAAAAGCAAGCCCGTGCCGAAGGCAACTGCGCCCCGGCCTGCCGCAAGCTCGCCCGCAAGCTGGGCGACCAGCTCCGGACCCTCGATGACGCACTGGGCGACGTCCGCCGGGCGGCAGGGAGCCGGCGTTCGTAGCGACCTGGTTTTGTTGCTCACGGTCTGCGTCCGGACGCTCCGGCGGTTCGATCCGGTATCCTGCTTGGTCCGGCGGTGTGCCGTGCCCGGCGTGGGCGACCGGCGTCGGTTCCGTTTTGCAGCCGTTCATGTCTCGATCGATCGCCCTCCAACACGCCCGGTTTCGTCGCGCGGCTTGCTATTGGGTCGGGGGGGTGTTGCTCGCTGTGTGCGGTCTGCTCGGCTGCGATCGCAAGGGCAGCGAACTCGACCTGTTCAACATCGTCACGTACACACCCGCGCCGTTCTCCGAGACGCTCCAGGCCGCGATGGTCAACGGCCGGGTCAACTACCCCGTCATCGCCGACGGCTACACCGCGCCGCTCGAGAAATACATCGAGCTGGTCGCCACCCGCGGGCCCGAGACGCAGCGCACGCTTTTCTTCCGGCCGCGCCACCGCGCCGCGTACTACGTCAACGTCCACAACGCCCTGGTCGCCAAGTGCTGGCTCGACCACGGCGCCGGCAGCGGCGACCCCGAACTCGAGTGGGACCCCGCCTGGGCCGACGAAAAGGTCTACCAGGTCGACGGCCACACCGTCTCGATCAACGACCTCGCGCACCGCGCCCGCACCGTCGCGTCGGTCTCCGACCCCGGCGTGCCGAGCTTCCCGCTGATCGACTTTGCGCTTTGTTCGGGGACGGTGACCGGCCCGCCCATGCCGCCGCGGCCGTTCGGCGACGAGTTCTTTGAGGCCGAGCTCACCAACCACATCCGTGCTTACATCAACAGCCCCGATGTGGTCGAGGTGGTCTCCGACCGCGTGATCGTCCCGCCGATCCTCGAGACGCTCGCCGACGAGATCGGCGACATCGTGTTTTTCCTGGACATCAACGTGGCGGAGACGCACGAGAAAAAGCTCGAACTGCTCCAGGCCGCGCGGGCGGGCAACGTCGAGTACCGGCGACCCAGCCTCCGGATCGACCTGCCGCGCGACGCCCAGAAACGCCCGGATGGCGGCGCGGAATAGACTCAGACCGGCGGCCGGCGCTTGCGTCGGCCCGTCCCCGTTCCCGGCCTGTGCATTCTCACCCGATCCCCACCCGCGGAGTCCCCCATGCATACCCGCCGCCTCCCGCAACTCGACCGTGACCTCTCCGTCCTGGGCTTCGGCGGCATCGTCCTGACCGACCGCCCGCAGCCCGAATGCAACGACGAGGTCGCCAAGGCCATCGACGCCGGGTTCACCTACTTCGACGTCGCCCCGCAGTACGGCAACGCCCAGCAGCTCATGGGCCCCGCCCTCGAGCCCTACCGCGATCAGGTCACCCTCGCCTGCAAAACCCTCGAACGCACCGCCGACGGCGCCGCCCGCGAACTCGACGACTCGCTCAAGAAGCTCCACACCGATCACTTCGACATCTACCAACTCCACAGCATGACCACGCCCGAGGACGTGGACACCGTCCTGGGCCCCGGCGGCGCGCTCGAAACGTTTGAGAAGGCCCGCGACGCCGGCAAGGTCCGGCTCATCGGCTTCAGCGCCCACAACGAAGACGCGGCGCTGCGCCTCATCGAGACCGGGCGTTTCGACACGATGCTCTACCCACTGAACTTCACGATGTTCGACGCCGGCGTGTTCGGCCCGCGCGCGTTGCCCGCCGCCGTCGAGAAGGGCATGGCCGTCTTCGCCCTCAAGGCCATGGCCCGCGGCAAGCTCGGCCCCAAGCAGCAGCGCAACGCCCCCAAGTGCTGGTACCACGCCGAGACCCGCCCCGACATCGCCGGCCTTTTGCTGCGCTACACGCTCGGACTGCCGGGCGTGATCGCCGCGCTGCCGCCGGGCCAGCCCGAGCTGTTCCACATCGCGTGCAGCCACGCCGACCAGGCGACGACCCCGCTCACCGACGCCGAGGTCCAGACGCTGCGCGACGCGATGAAAGACGAAGCGCCCATCTTCGGCACCGCCGCCGCGTAATTCCCCCAGCCCCGGCCACCCACACACGCCCCAACCAAACACCCCCCGCATTCCCCCTCGAAGCCCACGCTCTCCAAGCGTGGGCCGACCCCCATCCGCCAAACCCTCCACCGCGTCGCCCACGCCCGGCCAGTCCCCGCAACCCCGTCCATTACACTGCCCGGCTCGCCGATGAAGGCGATCTGCCGAGGCGCGACCCCGTGTCCGCCCCAACCCCAGACCCCAAGCCCCAGACCCCCGCCACCATCGCCATGAGCGCCACCCCGACCTCCCACGCCGACCCCGCCACCAAGTCCATGGACGAGCTCGTCGCCCTGTGCAAGCGACGCGGCTTCGTCTTCCCCGCCTCCGAGATCTACGGCGGCCTCAACGGCTTCTGGGACTACGGCCCGCTCGGCACGGCCCTCAAAAACAACATCCGCGACCACTGGTGGAAACACACCGTCACCTGCCCACCAATCGACCCCGACACCGGCGAACCCGTCTCCATCGTCGGCCTCGACTCGTCCATCATCCAAAACCCCAAAACCTGGGAAGCCTCCGGCCACGTCGGCGGCTTCAGCGACCCGATGGTGGACTGTACCGAAACCAAGAAGCGGTACCGGGCAGACCACTTGATGGTTTTTATTGGTGTCATCATCCCTAGCGAATCCCAAGATGATTCGGTCAAAGTGATGAACGCTCGCTACTTCGCATTCCTTGAGAATGATGAAGCTTCACTCAAAACGGCGTTGAAAAAGGCCAAGAAAGCCGCTGCTTCGCTCAAAGGCGAGTTCGTCGATCGCAGCGGCATGGCGATGATGCTTACGGGAACCAGCGTGGGTCAGCCGATTGATCGATCACGGGTGATGGGGCCGGATGCTACGCAGTTCGGTACGCTGACCGAGCCCCGTGAATTCAACCTGATGTTCGAGACGACCGTTGGCGCGATTAAGTCTGACGAGAACAAGGCCTACCTCCGCCCCGAAACCGCCCAAGGCATCTTCCTCAACTACAAGAACGTCCTCGACACCATGCGCGTCAAGGTGCCCTTCGGCATCGCGCAGATCGGCAAGTCGTTCCGCAACGAGGTCACGCCCCGCAACTTCATCTTCCGCTCCCGCGAGTTCGAGCAGATGGAGATGGAGTGGTTCTGCGCCCCGGAAGACAGCCCCAAGTGGTACGACTTCTGGAAGCACGAACGCATGCGCTGGTGGGAATCTTTGGGCATCGCCAAGGACAACCTGCGCTTCCGCGATCACGACGTCGATGAGCTTGCGCACTACTCCAAGATGTGCGTCGATGTCGAATACAAGTACCCGTTCACCGCCCCCGGCTTCGGCGAACTCGAGGGCGTCGCCCACCGCGGGTGCTTCGACCTCACCCAGCACCAGACGCACTCCAAAACCAAGATGGAGTACTTCGACCAGGAACGCCAGCTCAAGGCCAAGGAAGAAGGCAAATCCAAAGAAGAGATCGACGCGGTCAGCAAGTACATCCCCAACGTCATCGAGCCCGCGTCGGGCCTGACCCGCGCGGTGCTCGTGCTGCTCTGCGAATCCTTCACGCCCACGCCCGACCGCAAGGGGTCGGCGTACATCATGTCGTTCAAGCCGAAGTTCGCGCCGGTTAAGGCCGGCATCTTCCCGCTGGTCAACAAGGACGGCATGCCCGAGATCGCCCGCGACCTCTACCTCAAGCTCCGCGACAAGTACCCCGTCGAGTACGACGCCAAGCAGAGCATCGGCAAACGCTACGCCCGCATGGACGAGATCGGCACCCCGTTCTGCTTCGCCATCGACGGCGACACCGTCGAGAAGGGCACCGTCACCGTCCGCGACCGCGACACCACCGCCCAGGAAACCATCAACCTCGACCAGGTCGAGAACTACCTCGACGACAAACTCAAGGCGTGAACGGCCTGACGCGGTTGCACGGTGTTTAGCCGGGACCGGGCCGGTCCCCGGGAAGGCGTTCCCCGGAAGCCGCACCGCGAGCGCTACCGTCCTGTCTCCAAGAACAAAGCCCGGGACCGGCCCGGTCCCGGCTAACAATCACGGGCTCGTCCATGCGTCAATGCTTCCGTCATCCGGTCACTTGGTTGCTGGCGTTTTCAATTTTGTTCTGTATGTTGGCGAGCCGAGTCAACGCTCAAAACAAACCCGCGCCCACCCAAGGCGACCTTGCCTACGGCGACCACGAGCGCCAGGTCCTCGACCTCTTTGTCGCGCCGACCGCCTCGGCCGAAACCCCCAGCCCGGTCGTGCTCTACTTCCACGGCGGCGGGTTCGTGCGCGGCGACAAGTCCGGCGCGACCGCCCACTTCATCCACACGATGCACGACGCCGGCGTCAGCGTCGCCGCGGTGAACTACCGCTTCCTCAGCACCGACCCGCTGCCGGCCGCGATGCACGACGGTGCCCGCGCGGTGCAGTTCCTCCGCCATCACGCCGGCGACTACCACCTCGACCCGGATCGCTTCGCGGTCACCGGCAGCTCGGCCGGCGGCGGTATCAGCATGTGGATCGCCTGCCACGACGACCTGGCCGACCCCGAGTCCGACGACCCGGTCGCGCGGCAGTCGTCGCGGGTGACGACCGCGTACCTCCGGGAGGTGCAGATCAGCTACGACCCGCAGTTCTGGCTGGCGCACGGCCTGGATCGCATCGTCGCCCGGCGGTCGTTCCCGCAGATGGTGGGGTTCCCGCTCGGTACGCCGATGAACGCCGAGGTGCAGGCGGCCCTCGACGAAGCCTCGCCGATCACGCACCTCACCGCCGACGACCCGCCGCTGCGCGCCGACTTCAAGGCGGGCCTGGAGATCACGCCCGACACGTCGCTGAGTGTCCTGCTCCACCACCCGTCCCACGGCGTCGCGCTCCGCAAGGCGTGCGAAGCCCTCGGCGTCAAATGCGAACTGTACTACCGCGGCGGGCCGTCGCCCGACGAGCGCGGCTACGCGTACCTCGTCCGGGCATTGACCGAACCGGTGCTTGCGGGGGATTGAGTCGGGCTTGTTTTGTTGTGCCGGGAGCTGCACATCCTGCCGGCTTTTTGAAAAAGGAAGCAGGGGCGTAAGGAGTCGCGCAAGGGCATAGAGAGTAGAGAATAAGCCCACGTTCAGTGAACGCGGGCTTCGGGTGGCAGTGCATTTATCACTTCACGTCGCACCCACAAAAAAACCCGCGCCGGCGCGAGGCCGGCACGGGTTGGGGTGGGTGGGGCAGGGTGAGTGCCCGGAACCCGGAGGAGATTTCGGGGGGTTCCTCCGGGAGTTTGGACCATTGTAGCGCTTGCTCAGCGCTTCGAGAACTGGAAGCGTCGGCGGGCGCCGCGTTGGCCGTACTTCTTGCGTTCGACCTCGCGGGCGTCGCGGGTGAGCAGGCCCTCGTCGCGGAGGGTCTGCTCGAGCGACGGGTCGTAGCCCTTGAGGGCGCGGGCGACGCCGAGCAGGATGGCCTCGGCCTGGCCGGTGAAGCCGCCGCCCTTGACATTCACGAAGATGTCGAGCTTGCCGGTCATCTGGCAGGCCTCGAGGGGCTTGCGGCAGGCGGCCTGGTGCTGGGGCTCGGAGAAGAAGGAATCGACGTCGCGGTCGCGGGCTTGGGTCGAGCTGATCTTGAAGATGCCCTTGCCGTCTTCCTTGGCGGGGCGGACGCGGACGCGGGCCACGGCGGACTTGCGGCGGCCGGTGCCCCAGACGAAGCCGCCGGCGTCGGGCTTGGCGGGCGCGGCGAGCGGGCGGGTCTGCGGGGCCTCTTCGGTCGGTCCGCCGGGGATCACGGGGGCGGCGACCGGGGCGTCGAGCATGGCGGTGGCGTCTTCGGACATAAGCGTGTTCAGTGAGAGAGGGGTTTCAGTCAGGCGGACTGGAGTTCGAGGGTCGTGGGCGCTTGCGCGGTGTGCGGGTGTTCGTTGCCGGCGTAGCACTTGAGCTTCTTCAGTTGGGCGCTGCCGAGCTTGTTCTTGGGGAGCATCCGGCGGACGGCGGTTTCGAGCAGGCGCTCGGGGTGCTTGCCGTCGAGGATCTCGCGCCAGGTCGTGATCTTCCGGCCCGAGGGGTGGCCC
>JAUIGU010000047.1 GCA_030432595.1 Phycisphaerae bacterium | reverse complement strand
GCAGCATAGATGCTTCATCGTGGCTCGCCCCCCAGGATGAGCGACACCGCCTCGCCCGATTCGGGGTGGACCGGCTCGTCAAACACGGTCAGGCTGAGACCGGCGTCGCGGAACAAGCGCAGCCACGACGCGGTCGTCCGGAAGTACCACGGCGGCGCCTCGCGGAACGCGTCGCCGAAACCCGCCCACGACCCTTGACGCCAGCCGTCGCGGTACGCGTGCGGGCCGCACGCCGCTGCGGGGTGCAGCGTCTGCACAACAAAGCGACCCCGCGCATTCAACAGACGCGACGCCATGTGGAACACGTGCTCAACGGACGCCTTGCCGAGCAACGAGAAGTTGCACACGACCCCGTCATACGTCCCGCCGACGCGCTCGGGCGTGAGGTCTTCGTAGGCGAGCACCCGGAACGTGCCATTGACCGACGCTTCGGCCTTGCGCACCAGATCGGGCACCACGTCGATGCCGGTCACGGCAACGCCGGCTTCGCTGAGCCGACGCGCGAGCCAGCCCTCGCCACACCCGACATCCAGCACCGTCTTCGGATTGAACGCCAACACCGCGCCGGCGATGGCGTCATCGGTGACCAGGCGGCGCGTCTCGATTTCCCTGCGCTGGATTGCGTCCGCCCAAGGCGCCGCGTTGCGGTGCCACGCGTCAACAATGCGTTGTTCGTTCCTCGCGTCCATCGTCGGGAAAGAGTGACAGAACCCGGCAGTAATGCGATAACGTGATGAGGTGATTCGATCGCGCGACGGAAGACCCAGAACGCCCGGAACGCATCAACCCCGCGCCAACCGCGCGTCGCTGCGGATGCGGTCCATGTGGTTTTGCAGGGACGCGCCGGGGCAGGCGGTCTTGCCCAGTTCGCGGTGGGTGTAGACACGCTGGACGGGGATGCGGTAGGCGGCGGCGAGCGCGTTGAGCGTGGCGTTGAGCGCGTTGAGCTGCGCGGTGGCGGGGCGCTGGTCGTTGAAGTTGCCCAGGGCCATGACGCCGATGTTGTGCTCGTTGTTGTCCGAGACGTGGGCGCCCTGGTAGCGGAGGGGGCGGCCTTCGAGGACGCGGCCGGCGCGGTCGACGATGAAGTGGTAGCCGATGTCGGCCCAGCCCTGGGCGCGGTGCCCGCCGCGGATGGATTCGAGCGTGCGGTAGGTGGAGGCGGCGTCGGTGGACCAGTAGGGCTTGCCGCCGGCGTGGTGGACGGTGATGCGGTGGACGCCGTTGAGCGGGTGGATGTTGCTGCCGACGGCGGCGCGGGTCCAGGTGGCGCGGGGGATGACGCGGAGCGTGAGCGGCGTGCCGGTGACCGGCGGCGCGGCCGGCCCGGTGGGTGTGGGCGCGGGCGGAACGGGGCGCACCGCGGCGCGGCCGGCGGGCGATCGGCCGGGCGGGTAGATCGGATTGGGCTCAATGTAGTTGCGGGACGAAGACGGCGAGGACGCCACGCAGCCGGTCAGGCCCAGCGCCGAGAGCGCCGCCGCGCCCGAAAGGCCCGCCAGCAGCACGGCGCGGCGGGACACGGGGGCCGCGCCCGGGGAGGCGACCGGCGGAGCATCCGGCCAAACGTCCGGCGTGGGCACATCGTGCGGATCGAGTTCGACGCGGGCGTCGACGGGCTGATCGGGGTGGCGTGACATGGAAAAGGTTATCGGTCGGTCCGGGGCGGGCGGTCCAACGAGGCGGCATTGTAACCCGGATTAAGGGCGGACCAAGCCGGGGTTGAACGGCGGCGGCATTGAACCAGCGCGGCACGGCCGCCGGCCCGCGTAGACGGGTTCCGGGCGTTCAGGTCTCCGCAGACCGAACGTCGACGCCCGCTTCTATATCTAAGCACCCGAGCGCCCCATCCGGCCCGCACGCGGGCACAAACGCCCCCTCACGAAAAAGAGGGGCGGCCTTTCGACCGCCCCTCCCGCATCAGTGATCGGATGGTCGCTGAAAAGCGGGGATCATCCAACCAGTAAGCGAAGCTGACGCGTTTACCCGAGCAGGGCCAGGACCGACTGCGGCTGCTGGTTGGCGATGCCCAGGACGTTGGTCGCGGCGTTGACCAGGATCTGCGAGCGGGTGAGCTCGGCGGTTTCCTCGGCGAAGTCGGTGTCGCGGATGGCGGACTCGGCGGCCGAGGTGTTCTCCAGCGCGACGCCCAGCGAGCGGATGGTCGCGCCGACGGTGTTCTTCTGGAACGCCCCGAGCCGGCCGCGGAGGCTGGACACCTGAGAGATCGCGTCGTTGACGATCTTCTGGGCCGCGCCCAGGTCGCCGTTCTTGACGTTGTTGGTCTTGCCCGACGCGAGGGTGTTGAGGAACCCGTTGGTCTGGGTGCCCAGGTGCCGGGCCGCGACGTTGCCGATGCCGATGCTCACCTGGTTGAGGATGTCGACGTTGGGCCCGAGGTTGAACTTCGCGCCGCCGTCCTGGATGGTCACCGCGGAGATGCTCGCCAGCGCCGTGGCGCCCGCGTCGGTCAGTTCCAGCTCGACGTCGAGGAAGTCGGTGTTGATGCGGGCGGTCTTGCCGTCGGTGGTGGCCTGCACGCCGTTGATCACCGCGCCGATGTCCTGCCCGTCGTCGCGGATCGGCGTGTTGGCCGAGGCGAACGCGGTCGAACCCGCGGTCGCGGCGACGTTCTCGTCGTTGCTCGACAGCACGTGCACGGCGCCGGCCTGGCCCGCGTCGTCGGCGACGGTGACCGTGACGAACTCGTTGGACCCGAACGCCGTGCTCTTGAGCACGATGCCCGTCGCCGACGTCGCCGCCGACACGCCCGTCACGTCCGTGAACGTGTTGATCGCGTCGGTGATGTCCGCCAGCGCCGTGCCCGACGCGAACGTGAACTGGCGCGACCCCAGCGAACCGCCGACGTCGAACGTAAACAGCGACGACGCGTCGGTCAGGTCCAGTGCGCCGCCCGCCGACAGGTACAACCCGCCGTGCTGCGCCGACTGCGTGACCAGCACCTCCACGTCCCGCGTGTCGCCGAACTCCAGCTTCGCCGCGTTGACCTTGACGTCGTTGATCGTCGCGGCCTGCCCGGTGAGCTGGAAGTCGTACGTCCCGTTGAGCAGCTTCGTGCCCTGGAAGCTCGTCGTCTGCGAGATGCGGTCGATCGTCTGCAGGATCGAGTCGATCTGCAGCTGGTTCGCGGCACGCTCGTCGTCGGACAGGCCCGCGTCGTTGGCGGACTGGCCCACGAGGCTCTGCACCTCCAGCAGCAGCGCGTTGATCTCCTGCAGGCCGCCCTCGGCGATGTTAACCACCTGCTCGGCGCGTTCCGCGTTGCCGATGGCCGCGCCGATCGCCGCCTTCTCGGAGCGCAACGCCTCCGAGGCGATCAGCCCCGCCGGGTCGTCCGCCCCGCGGTTGATCCGGTAGCCGGTGCTCAGTCGCTCCAGGGACTGGGTGAGTGATTTGTTCTGTTGACCCAGCACACGCTGGGCAAGCAAGGAACTGACGTTGGTGTTGATACGGCTCATGGTTGGGGTCCTCCGTGATCACACAAGCGTGTCACGTGTTGGGTCCGGCACTGCGTCCGGTGGGTTCCGATGGGCTTCCTGCCGTTTCGTTTGGAACAGATCAGTCACCGATCTGCTGATGCGTGAGCCGAGAGGCGGGGTCGTCCGGCCGCGGTCCATAAACCACGCCGTCCCGGCCCCTCCCTGTTCGACATGAACGGCGGAATCGTCACAACCCTTAAGGTCGATCCGCTTATCGGAACGGTGCGCGGGGGATGGAACATGGCGGATGGCGGATTTCGGATGGCGGATGGACGCGACCACCTTCACCCTGACGCGCGTGACCGCGCAAGCCAAGTGCCTCACTCCCTCTCCCGGGCCCGGAGAGGGCCGGGGTGAGGGTCGAACCATTGAATTCCTCTTTACTCTCGTGCAAGCCGCGGCGCATCGCGCAGCCCAACCCCATCCGCCATCCGACATCCGACATCCGACATCCGCCATTCCCCCTCACCCCCGCCGCCGCGACGGCCGCGCCGACCCGCGGTGCAGCGCCGCGCTCCCGAAACGCTCCACGATCACGTCCGCCGCCGCGTCCACCGCCCGACGCTTGTCGCGATCCTCCGCATCGAACAACCCCAACTGCTCGCCGCCCCGCGTCAACGGCCCGGCCGACACCCCGATCAAACGCACCGGCACAAACCCCGCCGCCGCCCACGCATCGAACAACCCCTTCGCCCGCGCCCAAAGCACGTCCGTCCGGTCGCTCGGCTCCTCCAACGTCGCGCTCCGCGTCACCGTCCGGAACTGACCGTCCCGCACCTTCACCGTCACGCCCCGCGCCAAACAACCGTGCCGACGCAAACGCCGACCCACCGCCTCCGTGTGGCCCAATAAAAACGCCCGCACCTCGTCCGCCTCCGCCAAGTCGTGCGCGAACGTCTGCTCGTGCCCAATGCTCTTCGCCTCCCGGTCCGGCACCACCGGCCGCGCATCGATCCCCCGACACCGCCGATACAAACTCCCGCCCAGGTCGCCGAACCTCTTCCGCAGCGCCGCTTCCGATAACCCCCGCAAGTCGCCCAGCGTCTGGATCCCCTGCCGGTGAAGCGTCGCCTCCGTCGCCGGCCCCACGCCCCACAACCTCCCCACCGGCAGCGGCGTCAACACCGCATCGACATTCTCGGACGTGATCACCGTCAGCCCGTCCGGCTTGTCCATCTCGCTGGCCATCTTCGCCAGCAACTTGTTCGGTGCCACCCCCACCGACGCCGTCAACCCCGTGCGCCGCTTGATCACATCCTTCAATTGCCGCGCCATCGCTACCGGGGTCCCGAGCAGCCGCTGCGACCCCGTCATGTCCAGGAACGCCTCGTCCACCGACAACGGCTGCACCAGCGGACAAAACTCATCAAAGATCGCAAACACCTCCGCCGACTTCTCCCGGATCCGCTCGCCCGGCACCTTCACCACCACCGCGTGCGGGCAACGCCGCCGCGCCACCGCCATCGGCATCGCCGACCCACACCCGAACCTCCGCGCTTCATAGGAAGCCGTCGTCACCACCGCCCGCGGCCCCGTCCCCCCCACCAGCACCGCCTTCCCTTCCAGCGACGGGTCATCCAACACCGCGATCGCCGCAAAAAACGCGTCCATGTCCACGTGCAGAATGACCCGGTCCGTCGGCGTCGTCGGGTTTGGCACGGTCACGGTCACGCCGAAATCGTAGTGCTTTCGTCCCCACACTCCGGGCACGCACCCGCGGGGTTGCCCCGCAGGTCGTACCCGCACGCCCCGCAGCATCCGGGGCCGAATCGGGGACGGCGACGCCGATTCGTCTTGACGACGGAGGCGGCTGCGATACTCGGAAAGTAGTACGTCGAGATCGAGAATGAGGCTTCCCAATATCGCCGTGGCCGCTTTGGCAACACAGCGGGGTAGTCAGGCACTTCATATTTGAGTAAGAGTTCCGGCACCATCGCTGTCTCCGAAAACTTTGCTTGCCATCTGCGCAGAAAGCATTCACCGGATATGAATGGGTGGTATTTAGCCGGCCCAAACGTCATGGTGTTGTAGCCACCGAGGATAAAGTTGCCGTCGTCTAGACTGATATACAAGTGGATCGGGAAATCGGATCTGCCATGGTTGAAGGCCACCTGCACAAATGTCTGATAGAACAAACTGAGCGGGCAGGCGACAACCAACAGGAACGCTGCCGTGTAGGCGATCCAACGCCAAATCATGAATGACTGACGTCACAAGTCATTGATCGGTTCTAGATAATTGATTGATCGTGCAAAGTCGCCGGCAAGTCCCCACACTCCCGACACCCTGCGTCCACCCGTAGCCCCCGCCGGGAGGCGGGGGTTCGTGCCATTGAACCGTGCGCCACGGGTCGCGCGAACAACCCCCGCCTTCCGGCGGGGGCTACGCGTCACGGCGCGGTCTGCATTTCTGCGCACGTTTCGCCCGGTAGTTTGCCGCGCGTTCTTGACCCGCGTGTAAAATGTAGGTGCAGGTTGAAGGGCGTGGCCTCCGCGTGGGTGCCAGTTGGGTGAGGGGTCTGGTTCCTTAATCACGAATTGACGTGCGGCCTTGGACGCGGGTGGGTTGGAATGGATTCCAGCCGCACGCCGCCTCCCGCCGGGATCGCCCGAGTGAGTCCCATCCGAAACGCGGTGACGGCGGGTTGCAAAACCGACGCCGGCCGGGGGTCTGTCTGGATCGTGACGACGGTCCCGCCCCGGGATGTTTCGCAGCGAGTCCAAAGCGAGCCGGGCCGTGTCGGCCCGGATGCTGGACACCGGGCCGACACGGCCCGGCTCGCCAGAGGCGCACACGGCGTTCTTTGACATGTGAATCCGAGGGGCGTTGTCGTCCCCACAATCGTCCGTGCTTGCTTTCACGGACAGCCGGAACCGGGCCGGTTCCGGACCGGGAGCCGCCGGCTCCCGGCTGAAGCGCGGGTTCCGTTTTCCTTCCCACCCTTTCAGGGAGGGATCGAGGGAGGGTGGGGCGTGCGCGTGACCACGGCGTAGAGATTTGAAGTGATGGTGCGGTTCGACCCTCACCCCGGCCCTCTCCCTGACAGGGAGAGGGAGGAAGCATGCCGCCCAAATGTTGTGTGTTTCGTTTTGGCTACGCCGGCGCGGTCTGCCGCGCCGTTGTCGGCGCGATGCGCAGCCAGCGTGTCGCTTCGAGCAAACCGCCGACCACGCCCGGGCCCAGCACGGTGACCACGAAGCACAGCAGCGCGAGCGCGACCGCCTGGTCGGCCGACACGCCGAGCGCCGCGAGCGCCACCACGGCCGCGCCTTCGCGCAGCCCGATGCCCGCGAACGTGATGGGCAACAGCGTCGCCACCAGCATCGCCGTCCGCGCCCAGCCGCCCTCAGCCAGTCCGAGGTCCAGACCCATCGCCACCGCGAGCTGCCAGTAGGCCGCGGCGCCGATCCCATGCATCAGCACCGACCAGCCGAGCGCTTCGCCCAGGCGCGTCAACGGGATGCGCCTGGTTTGCCGGGCGAGGTTCAAAGTTTTGCGGAGCGTTTTGAGCACGAACTTCGGCAAACGGTCGCGCAGCACGTTGCGCCGTGCTCCGTCCTTGTCGATTGTCGGCAGGCGCAGGCCGGCGATCGCGGGCAGCATCAGCACCACGCACAGCGCGGTGACGCCGAGCAGCGCGACGAGCCACGGCGTGCCTTGCGGCGGCGCGACGAGGACAAAGAACGCCAGCCCGACCAGCCCCAGCGACAGCGTCGCGAGCAGGCGGTCGACGGCCAGGGCCAGCGCGGTGCCGGCGACGTGTTCCTGCGCCGCGGCGAGGCGCGCGAAGCGGATGGCGGTGCCGGCCATGTTCCCGCCGGGCACGAACAGGCCGTAGAACCGCGTGGTCAGGTTGATCTCGAGCACGCGCGGCAGCGACAGCCCCGAGCCGTTCACCGCCGCGAGCCGCTTGAGACGCCAGGCGAGGACGATTTGGGTGAGCGCGACGAGCAGCGCCGCGATCACCACCGGCCCGGCCGCGACGTCTTTCAGCGCCGCGACGACATCACTCACCGGCACCTGCGTGAACAGCACCGCCAAGAGCGCCGCCGCGACCACCAGGCGCAGCGGACGCTTCCAGCGTTTGAAGCCGGAGCTTTTTGAAGGTTCGGGGTAGTTCGCCCCGTCCGTCACGCCGCCCGGCTCGCGGGTTGTGCACGGCGACGCTCGAACAGCACACGGCCGGTCATGTGTGGCGGCGGCTCGACCCCGAGCAGCGTCAGCATCGTTGGCGCCACGTCGATCAGCGCCGCGGGTTGGTCGTTGCTGAGCCCGACCGCGTCGTCGAAGACCACCGCGAAGCCTTCGTCGGCCGGGTGGTTGGGCAGGTGCCCGTGGTACCCGCGGTGCAGCGGGTTCTTGATGCGGGCGGTCTGCTCGGCGTACTTGTGGCCCATGTACCAGTTGACGACGGGGTGGTAGAAGTCGTGGGGGTAGAACACGTAGCCGTGGTCGGTGATCGCGTAGAGCTCGCCGAAGCCGTCGGCATCCTCGAAGCAGACGTCGAACTGCTTCATGCCCTCGTTGTCGAACACGCTCGTGTTGGGCAGTGCGTTGAGCGCCGCGGTGATCTTGTCCCGGGCCTCGTCGGTGCGGAACCAGAACCGGGCGACGGCGACCTCGCTGTAGAACGTGTAGTCGTCCTCGGAGACGCCGGTGTTTTTCAACGCTTCGCGCAGGTCGACGGTGTCGGTGACGAGTTCCTGCCCGTGGTCGACCAGGAACATCATGCTCACGGCCTTGTCGGCGCAGCGCTGGTGCAGCAGGCGGAGCGCATCGTCGACCTGGCGCATCTTGTCGGCGATGGCGTCGGGCTGGTCGAGGTTCCAGTGGGAGAAGAGGTCGAAGACGTAGAGCTCGAGGAAGTCGAGGCGGACGTCGCCCAGCGGCGCGTACTGCGCGATCGACTGCATCGCCTCGAAGCGGGTGATGACGCGGTACCGGCTGTCGTCGCCGAGCACGCCGAACACCGAGTCGACCCCGCCGATGCTGTCCATCGACGACTTGCCGGCTTTTTGTCGGCGGAGGTATTTGTTGCGGTGGAGCTCGAAGCGTCGGCGTCGGCGCGGCGGGATGGTGGGCAGGTCGAACCCCGGGTCGAGCCGGTGGCGGACGCACTGGAACGTGGTGGTGATCGCGTCGGGCAGCGTGTCGATCGCGCGTTCCAGGAAGGTGCGTGGCCGGTCGGGCTGGAGGCGGACCTGCCAGAGCTGGTGCTCGTGCGGGTAGACGCCGGTGATCATGGTGGGCACGAGCTCGGTCGTGGGCTGCGTGCGGATGGCGACCGACGGGTGGGCCGCGAGTTGGGCGTGTACGAAGGGCGTGTGCGCTTCGGTGATGCGGCGGCGGTCGAAGCCGGGCACGTAACAGACCAGCATCGGGGGCGTGTCGGGAGAGTCGGGCGCGCGGCTCATGTCAGGGCCCTTGGCGGGGAGGGTCGTGGGGGTTATTCGGCTGTATGGCGTCATCGGCCATCGCGGTCCGGTCGTCCATGCCCCAGGTGAACACGCGCAGCCGGGCGGCGCGGGTTATCGGCACCGTCGTCAGATTCGTTTCGATCCAGTCGGCCGTCGCATCCGTCACGAACGCGGGGTGCCGCCAGTGCTCGTCCTCGATGGCGACCACGCCGCAGCGGTGTTGTTCACGCACGGCGGCCAGGTCGTCGGCGTCGCCGAGCGTTTCGGAGAGAACGGTCGGGGTTTGCGTGTCGGTCGTGAGTTGTTGTTTGCCCTGGTGCGAGAGCGCGGCGTCGAGGCGGTCGAAGTAGTACAGCGACTTGATGCCGGCGGAGGTCACGGCGATGTCGGCACGTTCGAGAAAAGGGCGGAGCGTCGGGGCTGCCGCGTTCCAGTCGGTGCGGGCGAAGGGGTTGCGGTGGAGTTGGCCCGCGAGCAACTGCACCGCGCGGGGGCCGGCGGGCGTGCGGTACCACACATAACCGCCGGCGCACGTCAACGCGAGCACGACCAAAGAGCAGACCGCGAAGCGTTGGATGGGCGGGGCGTCGAGCGACACGAAGCGGACCTGCACATATCGCCAGACGAACGTGGAACACTCACCCGCGCCGATCCCCACGATCACAAACAGCATCGGCAGCGCGTACAGCACGTAGCGGTCGGCCTTCACCGCCATCAACGAGTGCAGCCCGACCGTCACCAGGAAGAACACGAGGCAGAAACCGACCACCTCGCGGTGCCGCCGCCAACCCAGCGCCACCCAGATCGGCAGGCCCCACCACAGCGGCGCGTACCAGTTTGTGAGCAGGCGGTGGTAGAAGGCCAAGTCCGTTGCCGTGTGGGCCGACCACATGCGTGGCCGGCGGTACACGGCGAGCAATGCGTCGAGCACACCTACGCCCCAGAGCAGCAGGAAGATGGCGACCACCGCACCGAGCGCCGCCGCGGCTGACCGAAGCTTCAGCGTATTGTCCTGCTTGATCCACCAGCGCACGCAGAGCACCAGGCCCCAGACGCTCACCGCCGCTGCGGCGATGAGCGTCGTGAATTGAAGGTGCAGCGCGAGCAGCGCCGAGGCGACGCCCAAGGCCCACCACGACCACCAACACTTTTCGCGCGATGCGGGTTTGATCCCCTGCTGTCGCCAGCGGTCGAGCACTTCGAACGCGCTGATCGCCGCCAGGAACACCAGCAGCGCGTGCGGGGTGTAGAAGCGCACCATCGTGGCGTAATTGAGCGGGTGTAGCGTGAGCATCACCGTCCCCGCGGACAGCAGCGCCGCGAGCCAACCGGCGCGTCGCCGCACCCAGAGGAACACCGCGCCCACGAGCAGCGCGCCGGTCAACGCCGAGGGCACGCGGGCGGCCGTGATGGTTTCGCCGAACACCGATTGGGACGCGGCGACGGCGTAGGTGAAGAGCGCCGCGCGGGTGTACGGCCGTGCGCCGTCGTTGATGGTCAGGTCGCCGTCGTGCAGCAGCGACCGCGCTGCGAGCAGGTGATAGAACTCGTCGAACTGCGGCGTGGGATTCGGGAAGCGCAGGCACAGCACCAACGCTGCGGCGGTCAGCAGCGCCGCGACCATGAAGACGCACACCCGTCGCGGGGAGCGCGCAGCAGAATCGTCCGGGGTCGGTTCCGGCATGCAAGGGGTATCGGGCAGGCCGCGGCGGCGGATGATCACGCCCCGCCGATAAGGCCGGCACAGCGCGACCGGGGGCGCGTGCGGGGCGTTTTTCTCGGGCGGCGTCGAACCCGACTCGGTGCCCGGCCCCGGAGTGATTGGGTTCTCAGGTATTCACGTCACACGGGGACCCCGGTGTTCACGTTCGAGTCGCGTTCCAACCCCGACGAGGTCGTCGCCGAGCCGGCGGCGGTTGTGGACGGGTTTACGTTGTCGTTTTTCTCTCGACAGAACGGCTCCGGTTCGCCTAAGATTCGGCCGTGCTGCCGTGTGACGCATCCCGATGGATCCCGATGGCGCTGGTGATCCTGTCGCTGTTTGCGGTGCAGCCCGGGCAGATGATTTGTGTGGGGGCGTGCGGCCACGTGGCGTTGCAGTCTGGCGACTCGCACGTGCCATGCGCCACGGATGGTTGCAGCGGCGCATCGGTGAGCGACGGGACGGTGTTTGTGCCGCACCATCAGGGGTGTGTCGATGTTCCCGCGGCGGGCTGGGTGGCGCTCCGCCTGGAGCGCGAGTCGGTCGAGGTTTCCGGTGTGTTGCCCGCTCCGCCCCGGGTGGCGATCCCGGATGCGCCCATGGTGGACGCGGGGATGCTGCACCGGTCCCGCTTGGTTTATTCGTTCGATCTGTCTCCGCCACCCCAGCGCGCGGCTGTTCTGCGGTCCGTGATCCTGTTGGTGTAGTCCAGACCAGAGCCGGCTTCTTTTGCGACACCGCGTTGGCGGTGTGGCGGTTGCGTGGTTCCCCTGGTCTGGAGCAGATGTATTGAATGCGTACACAAGATGCGTGTTGTTGACGGCCACGGCGGTGGTTGCGGGCTGCCGGCCGGGCCCCCTTGCCGACGACGTGTCGTGGCCGGCGCCGCGCCCGCTGGGTGCCGGGCTCGAGGCGTACCGTGCGCCTGTCGATACCGGTCGCGCCGCGGTGGAGGCGGACGTGCCCGAGCCGGTGGGCGAGGGGTTGACGCTGCGTGGGGCGATGGCGTTGGCGGTGGCGCGGAGCCCGCGGCTCAAGGCGTTCGCGTGGGACGTCCGGCGGGCGGAGGCGCGGGCGTTGCAGGCGGGGCTTTGGCCGAACCCGCAGATCGAGGGGGAATTGGAGAACGTCGCGGGGTCGGGCGCGTACTCGGGGACGCGTTCGGCGGAGACGACGGTGAGCCTGGCGCAGACGTTTGCGTTGGGGGGCGACATTGGGCGTCGCCGGGCGGTCGCGCAACTCGGCACGACATTGGCGGGGTGGGACTACGAGGCGGCCCGGCTGGAGGTGTTGACGGACGTGACGGCGCGCTACGTGGCGGCGCTCAGTGCGCAACGCCGCGCGGAGGTCGCCCGCGAGGCGTTGGGGCTGGCCGAGCAGGTCCGGGCGACGACGCGGCAGCGGGTGGAGGCCGGGGAGGCCGCGCCGCTGGAGGCGGTGCGGGCGAGCGTGCCGGTGGCGAACGCGCAGGTCGCGGTGCGCCGGGCCGAGCGTGAATTGGAGGCGGCGCGCCGGCAGCTTGCGTTGACCTGGGAGTCCGACGCGCCGCGGTTCGGCGCGTTGAACGGGGTGCTGAGCGAGATCACCGAGCCGCCGGCGGCCGCGCGGCTGGTGGCGCTGTTGAACGACAACCCGGCGGTGGCGCGTTGGGCGACGGAGATCAGCGTCCGCCGCGCCGAGGCGCGGCTGGCGCGGGCCGATGCGACGCCGGACGTGACCGGCCGGCTGGGCTACAAGCACGACCGCGCCGAGGACGCGGGGGCGCTGGTGGTCGGGGTGTCGCTGCCGCTGCCGATCTTCGACCGGCGTCAGGGCGACGTGCTGGCCGCGCGGCTGGGCGTGCGTTCGGCCGAGCAGCGCCGGCGGGAGGCGGAGCTGCGCCTCGAAACGATGCTTTCCGCGGCGTACGCCCAGCTCGCCAACGCGTACGACGAAGCCACGGCGATCCGCGACGTCGCCCTGCCCCCGGCCCGCGAGGCGTTCGAGGTGACCCGGGGCGCTTTTGAGAACGCGGACCTCTCGCTGATCGACCTGCTCGACGCCCAACGCACCCTCTTCGACCTGCAGACGCGCTACGTCGATGCGCTCATCGCTTACCACACCGCCGCCGCCGAGATCGAGTCGCTGATCGGCCGACGGCTTTCGGACCTTGACGAACCTCAACCCCCACCGGAGACCCAACCATGACCCGCGACCGAACCCCGCCTTTGATTCGAATCCTTCCGTTGTCGGCCCTGCTGTTCGCGGTCGCGCTGTTCGTCGGTTGCGGCGACAACTCGGGGGCGCACGACGACCACGACGGACACGACCATGCCGGCCACGACCACTCGGGACACGCGCACGGCGCGGACGACGACGGCGCGACGGCCGCGGCGATCCTCGCGGCCCACGCGCACGAAGGTCCGGATGAAACCTGCTTCATGTGCGACCCGTCCAAGCGCGAGGCGGGCCGGCTGTGGTGCAACGAGCACGTCCGCTACGAGAACCGCTGCTGGGTTTGCCACCCCGAGATCGAAGACAAGGGCCGGCTTTATTGCGAGGAACACTTCCTCTACGAAGACGAGTGCCACGTGTGCCACCCCGAGTTGAAGGAGGGCGGAGAAGCCGCCGCGGGGCACGACCACGACGAGCACGACGGCGGTGCCGTGGTCGAGGCCGCTTCGCACGACGGGCATGATCATGGGGAGGGCGCGGCGCACGGGATGCGCGACGGCCGGCTGTTCTGCAACGAGCACGGCTTGTTCGAGGACGAGTGCGGCATCTGCCAGCCGGGGTTGGCCGGGTCGCTGCGGCCGGGCGAGAACCTCAAGGTCCGCTTCCCGTCGTCGGCGTCGGCGGAGAAGGCGGGGGTCCGCGTCGGGTTGCCGGGCGCGGCGCAATCGGTCCCGTCGATCGAGGCGTTGTGCGAGGTGCAGTACAACCTCAACGAGATGGCCCGCGTGACGCCGCTGGCGGGGGGCGTGATCCGCACGGTCCGGCACGACGTGGGCGAGGTGGTGGAAGCGGACGACGTGCTGGTGGAGCTGCACTCGGCGCAGGCCGCCGCGGCCAAGAGCGACTACCTGGCCGCGCTGGTTCGGCGAGACATCGGCCGGCAGGCGATGGAGCGTCAGGCCCGGCTGCGCGAGCAGAACATCGCCGCCGAGAAGGACCTCCTCGACGCCCAGGCGCTGCAGCGTTCGACCGACCTGCAGGCGAACCACCACCGGCAGCGTCTCGCGAACCTGGGCTTCACGGACGGCGAGATCGAGGAGATCGAGCGTGATCAGGACACGTCCGCGCGGCTGTTCGTGCGGGCGCCGTTCGCGGGCACGATCGTCGAGCGCAACGCGGTGGTGGGCGAAGCGGTGGACACGGGCGTGTCGGTGTTCACGGTCGCGGACCTGTCCAGCCGGTGGCTGATGCTGTCCGTGCCGTCGCGGCACCTGGCGGCGTTGCGGAAGGGCCAGGTGGTCACGGCCGGCTTCGAGGAGCTGCCGGGCGTGGAGGTCCGGGGCGAGATCACGTGGATCGACGCGTCGATCGACCCGCGCAGCCGGATGGTCAAGGCGCGGGCGGTCGTGACCGACGAGACGGACCGGATCAAGACCGGGCTGTTCGGCAAGGCGAGGGTGGTGGTGGGCGCCGCGCGGCCGGCGACGGTCGTGCCGCGCGAAGCGGTGCAGCGTCACGACGGCGGGACGTTCGTGTTCGTCCGCGACGCGTCGGACTTGTTTTCGCTCCGGCGGGTGGCGCTGGGCCGGTCGGACGCCCACAGCGCGGAGGTCCTGGCTGGTCTGTCGGCGGGCGACGCCGTGGTGACGGACGGCAGCTTCGTGGTGATGTCCGAGTTCCTCAAGTCCCGGCTCGGGGCCGGCTGCGCCGACCACTGACCCCCCGCGTTCGTTATTGCGGAGTTGCTGCATGCTTGCTCGCCTGGTTGCGTTTTCATTGAAGAACCGTCTGGTGGTGTTGCTGGTCACGGCCGTGCTGATCGTGGCGGGGCTGTGGCGGTTGACCATGCTGCCGGTGGACGCGTTCCCGGACACGACGCCGGTGCAGGTGCAGATCAACACGGTCGCGTCGTCGCTGAATCCGCAGGAGATCGAGCAGCAGATCACGCTGCCGATCGAGTTGTCGGTCGGCGGGCTGCCGGGGCTGAGCCACGTGCGGTCGGTCTCGAAGTTCGGGTTCTCGCAGGTGGTCGCGACGTTCGACGACGGCACGGACATCACGGACGCGCGGCAGTACGTCTTCGAGCGTATCAACGGCGTCGAGCTCCCCGAGGGCATCGAGCGTCCGCAGCTGGGACCGATCGCGACGGGGCTGGGCGAGGTCTTCCACTACGCCGTCGCGTCCGACAACCCGGAGCGCACGCTCGAAGAGCTGCGCACGCTGCACGACTGGGTCGTCAAGCCCGAGCTGCGGAAGGTGCCGGGCGTCGCGGAGGTCAACGCGTGGGGCGGCGAGGTCAAGCAGTACCACGTGGTCGTGGACCCCGAGGCGCTGCTGAAGTTCGACCTGACCATGGACGACGTCTTCGACGCGCTGGAGCGCAACAACACCAACGTCGGCGGCGGGGTGATCACGGCGGGCGGCGTGTCGGAGATGGTGCACGGCATCGGGCGGGTCACCGACCTCGAGGAGATCGGCAGCATCGTCGTCGATTCGTACAACGGCGACCCCGTGCATGTCCACGACCTCGCGCGGGAGGTGCGGGTCGACCACGAGCTCCGCCGCGGCGCCGTCACCGCCGACGCGCGGGGCGAGATCGTGCTGGGCCTGGCGTTCATGCTCATGGGCGAGAACGGCAAGGTCGTGACCGAGGACCTCAAGGCCCAGCTCGAGAAGGTGCGGGCCGCGCTGCCCGACGACGTGACCGTCGAGGTGCTCTACGACCGCACGGACCTGACGACCGCGGTGATCGACACGGTGAAGCACAACCTGATGCTCGGGGCGGTTCTGGTGATTGTCGTGCTGTTCCTGCTGCTGGGGAACATCCGGGCGGGCCTGCTGGTGGCGGTGGTGATCCCGCTGACGATGCTCTTCGCGATCCTGGGCATGGTCGAGTTCGCCATCGCGGCGAGCCTGCTGAGTCTGGGGGCGATCGACTTCGGCATCATCATCGACGGCTCGGTGGTGATGACTGAGGCGAATCTCCGCAACCTCGCGGAGCGCTCGCGCGAGCTGGGCCGCAAGCTCACGCCCGCCGAACGGCTGGCGGTGCTGGTCGAATCGGGCCGACAGGTCGCCCGGCCGATCGGGTTCGGGATCGGCATCATCCTGCTGGTGTTTCTGCCGGTGCTCACGCTCGAGGGCGTCGAGGGCAAGATGTTCAAGCCGATGGCGTGGACGTTCATCTTCGCGCTGCTGGGCGCACTGCTGATCGCGCTGACGCTCTCGCCGGTGCTTGGCTACTACTTCCTGCCGCGCCACCCGAAACACCGTGTCGGGGTGTTCGAGCGTCTGGTGACGGGCACGTACGGCGCGATGCTGGCCGGGGCGATGAAGGCGCGCTGGCTGGTGTTCGCGGCGGTGGTCGGGCTGCTGGTCTTGACGGGTTGGCAGGCGGGCCGGCTGGGCGGCGAGTTCCTGCCGCGTCTGAGTGAGGGCGCGGTCGTCGCCAACACGATCCGGCTCGCGGGCATCTCCATCGATCAATCCACCGACTGGAACACGCGCATCGAGCGGCAGCTGCTGGACGCGTTCCCCGACGAGGTGCGGCACGTGTGGAGCCGGGTCGGCACCGCCGAGATCGCGACCGACCCGATGGGCACCGAGTTGACCGACATCTTCGTGTCCCTGAACCCGCGCGAACGGTGGACCCGGGCGGACCACCAGGCGGACCTGGTCGCGGCGATGCAGCAGGAGCTGGCCGACCAGCCGGGCCTGAACATCGTGTTCAGTCAGCCGATCGAGCTGCGGATGAACGAGATGATCTCCGGCATCCGGTCGGACCTGGGGATCAAGGTGATCGGGGACGACTTCGACGTGCTGGTCGAGATCAGCGACCAGATCCAGCGGGTGCTGCTGCAGACGCCGGGCGCGTCGGACATCGCGGTGGACCAACTCACGGGCCAGCCGCTGCTGCAGGTCCGGGTGGATCAGGAGGCGATCGCACGGTACGGCGTGCCGGCGCGGCACGTGCTGGAGTTTGTCGAGGCGGTGGGCGGCGTGAAGGTCGGCGAGGTGGTGGAGGGCCAGCGTCATTTCGATCTGGTCGTGCGCCTGCCAGACGAGTACCGCGCCGATGCGGAGCTGCTGGCCGACACGCTGGTGCCCACGGAGTCGGGCGAGCGGCTGCCGCTGCGCTCGCTGGCGGCGGTGAGCCACACCGAGGGCCTGGCGACGATCAACCGCGAGTGGGGGCGGCGGCTGATCCGCGTGCAGTGCAACGTGGCCGGCCGCGACGTCGCGTCGTTCATCGACGAGGCCCGGCAACGGATCGACGCGCAGGTCGTGCTGCCGGAGGGCTACGTGATCGAGTGGGGCGGGCAGTTCGAGAACCTCGAGCGCGCCCGGGGCCGGCTGATGGTCGTGGTGCCGGTCACGCTGGCGTTGGTGTTCGTGCTGCTGTATTTCAGCATGCGGAACCTGCGCGACGTGCTGCTGATCTACACGGGCATCCCGTTCGCGCTGGTGGGCGGCGTGGCCGCGCTGTGGTTCCGCGACATCCCGTTCAGCGTGAGCGCGGCGGTGGGCTTCATCGCGCTGTCGGGCATCGCGGTGCTCAACGGCCAGATCATGGTCACCGCCATCCGCGGCTTCCTCGAAGGCCGCCAGCCGATGCGCGACGCGGTGATGAACGCCGCCAAGCAGCGCCTCCGGCCCGTGCTGGCGACCGCGGTCACGGACGCCGTGGGCTTTCTGCCCATGGCGGTCTCGACCGGCGTGGGCGCGGAAGTGCAGCGCCCGCTGGCCACGGTGGTCATCGGCGGCGTCATCACGTCAACGCTGCTGACGCTGTTTGTGCTGCCGCTGCTGTTCCAGTTGTTCGGGCGGTCGGCGCCGGCCGAGTGAGCGACCGAACGCCATGAACAACCTCCGCGTTGATCTCTCACCCCGGAGCATCAACCGGGTTGACGGTCTGCGTCGTCGGAGGTGGAGTCTCCGGTGACCGCCGTCACGACCTGATCGATCGTGTAGAAGTCGGCGTTGAGCCGTTGCGCGCCGTCGGGCCCGAAGACGACCAGCGCCGGGATCGCGACCCGGCCGACGTCGCTGAGCATCGCTTTGCCGGTGACGTTGCTCTTGGAGGTGATGTCGACTTTGATGAAGGTGACGCCGCCCTTTTCCGCGAGCGCGACGACCGTGTCGCTGTAGAGCACGCTCTGCTCCATGGCCTTGCAGTTCAGGCACCACTCGGCGGTGAAGTCCATGACCACGACCTGCCCGTCGTCGAGCGCCTCGGCGAACGCTTCGGGCGTGTAGTACACCCAGTCGATCGGGCCTTCGTCGGTCAGGCGCTGCGCGACCAAGACCGACGCCGCGATGGCCGCGATGCCCACCACCGCCCAGGCCAGGCGCGGCACCTTGCGTTGGGTGATTTGGATCGTGCGGATGATTAGCCACCCCGCCGCGGCGATGACGCAGCCCGCCACGCCCCACCAGTAAACGCTCGACGGCGGCGCAGGCGGCTTCTGCAGCGCGGACGCCACGCCCACGCCGATGAAATAGACCGCCGCGGCCAGCATGAGCAGGCCCATGACCTGCTTGATCAACTCGCTCGCCGGCCCGGTGCGCGGCATGCGGTCCACCAGCTTGGGGAACGCCGCGAGCACGAGGTACGGCAGCGCCATCCCCAGCCCGATCGCGCCGAAGGTCATCAGGATCGTCGGCGTGCCCATCGTCGTCGCCGCCGCCGCCGCCGACCCCATGAACGGCGCGGTGCACGGCGTCGAGAGCACCGCGGTCAGCACGCCGAACAGCACCGCGCCCAGCGGCGTCTCCTGCTTGGGGTTCACGAAGTAGACCCACTTGGGCAGCCGGACCGCGAACAGCCCGCACATGCCCACGGCCATCACCGCGATGAACACGCCCACGCCGATCGTGAACCAGTTCTCCTGAAACAGCTCGTTAATCGCCGAGAACCCCGCGACCAGCGCGATCGCCCCGCCGATGCTCAGCCAGAAACCCACCACGCCCGCCGCCATCAACACGCCCAGCAGCAGCGTCCGCCCGCGGCTGCCCGCCGACTGCGACAGCCCCATGATCTTGATGGGGATCACCGGCAGCACGCACGGCGTCAGGTTCAGCAACAACCCGCCGAACGCCGCGACCACCAGAAACACCGCAAACCCCGCCGGCCCGGTCGGGTCGACCTCGAACGACCAGCCGAACAACGAAAACTGCGTTGGCTCGGGTTCGGGCTCGACGCCGGCGTTGATCTCGGTCCAGACGGACGAGTCGAAGCCGGCGAACAACTCGCCCAACGCCGCGCGCTGCGCGTCCGACATGGTTGAAGCGCCCAACTCGTTGAGCGGGCGGATCGGCACGTTCAGTTCCAGCGTCTGGTCGAACACCGGGCTCAGGCACGTCAGGTCGTCGCACGCCTGGTATGTCAGTTTCAGCGTCAGCGCCGCGTCGCCCGCCGGCGCGTCGGGCGACACCGTGACCGGCACGAACACCACCGCCCGGCCCTGAAACACCTTGTATTCCACCGGCGCCCCCATGAACGCGACCTCGATCGGCTCGGGCTGCGGCCACTGCACGTACGACGCCCGCGGCACCAGCGGCGAGCCCTCGGGTGCCTCGACCGCCACCGCGGTGGCGATGTAGAACGACGGGTCGCCCAACTCCTTGGGCACCTCGGGGGCGTTGGTGTGGATGTGCCAGTGCTCGTCGTGGTCGAACACCACCGCCACCACCACGTCCGTCCCGGGCGGGACCGCGTCGGTCCCGGTGTTCAGGACCGCGTAGGTGGAGACGCGGTCGCTCGAATCGAACGGCTGGGACCCGCCGCGCACCTCCCCGGGCAACTGGCCCCGGGCCGCCGCGGTCAGGCCCACGAAACACAGCAGCCCCAGCCAGGCCGCACACCAGGGACGTCGCAAAAACGGGAATCGGGGGCGGTGCATGGGCGGAACTCTAGGGGTTTGATGACCCCGAGGCGAGCCGCAGGCTGCGAGGGGCGTCGCGTCGTTTCGTCAGCCTCTGAAAAAAGAACCCGGCGGGAATGCCCGGGGTGCTAGAATCGTTGCCGCCTCGGGGAGGGCACCTTGCGGCGATGCGGGGCGGCCCGACGCGGGGGCGGGGAACCACCGACACGGCTTGCCCACGTTTGACGACGACCTGAGATCCGCAGACCCATTGAAAAGGAACCGCTATGGCATGTTCACTCCGTCAACATCTGATCACCCTTTGCGCCGGCGCGGGCGTGATGCTCGGCACCGCCGCGATCGCGCAGGAGCGGCTGGCCCCGACCGCGGACCAGGGCGTGCCGCCCTACGTCGAGAAGCCTGAAGTCATGAACTTCATCTCGAAGGGCAAGAAGGTTGACCTCAACTGGGTCACGTCCGACGGCAAGCCGTTCACGAACAAGAACCTCGAAGGCACGGTCACGGTGGTCGACATCTGGGCCGCGTGGTGTCCGCCTTGCATCACGACCCTGCCGATCATCAAGCAGATGCACGCCGACTTCGGCGAGGCAGGCGTGAACGTGGTCGGGCTGAGCTTCGACAACTCGCGTGAAGAGTTCGACGCCGCGGTCGAAGCGCACGGTCTGGAGTTCACGCAGGTCGTGGACGTCGAGCGCGCCCAGATGTACGACTGGGGCCCGCTGATGCTGCCCAGTTCGTTGGTGATCGGGCCGGACGGCACGGTGCTGTGGGTGGGCCATCCCTCGCAGATCACGGCACCGTTTTACGGGGCGTTGAAGGAGCACCGCCCGGACCTTTACAACCAGGAGAAGCACGAGGCCGCGGTGGCCGCGTACGAGGCCGAGCAGGCCCGCATCGCCGCCGAGCGCGAGGCCGCCCGCCAGAAGCAGGAAGCGCTCGAAGCCAAGGCGTGGAAGGTCGGCGACAAGCCGACGTTTGCCGTCACGCTGATGGACGGCCGCGACGTGACCGCTGAAGACTTCCGCGGCCAGGTGCTGGTGCTGGACTTCTGGGCGACCTGGTGCGGCCCGTGCATGGCCTCCATGCCGCACATGAAGGAGCTCTACGCCAAGTACCACGACCAGGGGCTCGAAGTGCTGGGCGTCAGCTACGACCGCGAAGAAGCGGCGATGGTCAAGACCGTCGAGGAGAACCCGCTGCCCTGGCTGCACACCTACGACGGTGAACGGGTTATGGGCAACGCCTTCGCCGTCAACGCGATCCCCTCGACGTGGATCCTCTCGATCGAGGGCGAGATCCTCTGGAAGGGCCACCCGATGCAGATCGAGGAGCCCCTGGCCGAGGCGATGAGCCAGGTCAAGAACGTGAAGGTCGACTGATTCGACACCGACATGACGAACAAAAAACCCCGCCGAGTTGGCGGGGTTTTTTCATGGTGATCACGGGGGTTGCACGCTCGTCGTTCCGTTGGTCTTCGAACAGACGTCATTGAAACGCAGCGGGATGGCTGCCGTTTGCGCCACAGCCTATTGCGAGATAAATGCCTTTTAGCTGCGACGCGGTGCGTCACTGTCTCATCGTCAATCATCGGCGACGCCTGCGACGCGGTGCGTCGCAGCTAATAACAGACTGAAAGGATGCAACATGCTCTAGCGGGAGCCCTGCCCGGTCCAGAAGACTTTCGTGGTTCGCTCGACGTCGTCGGCGCCCAGAAGGTCCCAGGGCGTCACGCGTCTGGAGGCGTTGTAGTACGCAAGCGGCGTGGCCGGGATGTCGTTGAACAACATGAGCCGGGCGCTGCCGTCGTAGAAGGCGATGTTCCACTTGACGCGGTCCAGTTGTTCGCCGTGCCGGCCCTTGGCGCCGAGCATGGCCTGGTCGCCCAGCGCGATCGAGTTCTCGGAGCTGCCGCGGTCGTAGTACTCGATCGCCGGCCGGGTGGAGTCGGCGAGCAGCAGGGTGGACGCCGGCGAATCGATCAGGTCCATCCGCTTGGCTTCGCGCTTGCGTTCGTCGGTGGACTTCTGCAGGCCCACGTTGCCGCGCACGCCGATCACGCCGTTGTTGATCCCGTAGCCGTTGTGGCGGTGGTCGGTCTCGGAATACCCGACCTGCTGCGCGAGCGACTGCGGGCACTCGAAGACGGTCTCGCGGAGGTAGTCGTGCTTCGAGTTGATCCGCAGTTGGGTGTCGTCGAGGTCCGTGTTGGTCACGTTCTCCCAGATGGCCGCCTGCCAGGGGATCAGCTCGAGGAAGTTGGGCCGCAGCTCCGGCGCGGGCGTCACCTCGCCGAAGTCCTGGGAGTAGGTGAACACGCCGACGGCGATCTGCCGGATGTTGGACCCGCAGAGCATGTCCCGGGCGACCCGGCGTGAGGCGGCGAGCGCGGGCAGGAGGATGCCGATGAGCAGCGCGATGATCGAGATCACGACCAGGAGTTCGATCAGCGTGAAGCCCGGGCGTTCGACCGGGCCGGGCGTGCGGGTTCGTGGGCGATTCATGCGGGATTCCAACGGCGACCGGCGTGCGGGCCTCGCCGGGCTTCGCGCGGGTGCGCGGAGCCGAGGCAGGCCTCCCGATCTGTGTCGATGTGGATTGCTCGTTTCGCGGATTCAGCCGATCGCAGACGCCGGATTTTACCGTGTTCGGGAGCGGCCATCAATCAAAAACCGGGGGGGAACCCCGGGGGGTGGGCCGAGTTTTCACTATGTCCGGGCGGTTCGCCGTGGTATCGTGCGTGCGGAGGTTGACCGAGTCCGCCTGATTCGGAGACCGGCCGAGTCGCCGCCGCCGCGATCGGCCCGCTGAGATTCTGACCCCAAGGAGAGTTTGCATGCGTGCCATGACCCGTGCATCTGGGTGCCTGTCGGTGTTTTGTTTGGCGGCGGCGTTGCCGACCGTGCCCGCCCTCGCCTTCCCGGCACCGGTGACGCCGTCGTTCCCGGCCGACCTGGACGCCGAGACCATCACGGTGGACTACACCAACACCCAGACGTTCGTCCGCAACCTCAAGCAGGACTTCGACTTCAACCCCTTCCCGGAAGTCCACTGGTTCAAGTACGTCGCGGACGGGCAGAGCGAGGTCTACTTCGACACGCTGGGCACCAACGTCAGCAGCCTCGGGCCGCACCTGGGCTACACCGACGGCAACTACGCGTCGCTGGGCTTCGGGACCTACGACCAGACCCAGATCGCGGTCTACGACGCGCAGGGCAATCTGGTCGGGCAGAACGGTTACTGGCTCGACGACAACGGTGACTCGGTCCTCAAGTACAACCCGACGCTCTACCAGCAGTACTACCCCAACGGCGACCCGGAACTCCCGCTCAACGCAGGCTTCGTGGAAGACCCGGTGATCTTCATCACCGGCACCGGCGCGGAAGTCGACTTCAGCGAAGTCGCCTCGCAGGGGCTCACCAACCTCAACTTCGTCGGCAACGCGCCGGACAACCCGCACTGGTCGGCCGACCCCAACGACCCGACCGTGGCCGACCCCAGCTACCAGCCGCCGCACCCCGGCGCCGGCAAGAACGCGTACGAGTTGTGGGACACCGCGCTCACCGACGCGGTGATCATTGAAAACAACGACCAGCCGTACGCCCGCCGCGCCTTCGACCGCAACGCGTACGGCCCGGGCCGGCCTTGGCACCAGTACGACGCGCTGCCCGCCGGCGAATACTTCGTCGCGGTCAGTTCCTCGGCCCCCGCGTTCGCCGGCGACGTCGAGGCCGAAGAGGTCCTCCAGACCCCGATCTGGTTCGACGACGACACCCAGACGGACATGGTCCCCAAGCTCACCGAGGACATGGACCCGTACCAGTACTACATGGACGTAGAAACCCCGAGCTTCCCGCGGCAGTACGGGTACATCGTCCTCAACGTCCGTCACGCGGAACTCCAGGCCGGCATCGAGGGCGACTACAACGACAGCGGCCAGGTTGAACAGGCGGACCTAGACCTGGTGCTGCAGAACTGGGGGCTGGACACCGGCGCGTTTCCGATCCCGACCGGCTGGACCAACGACCTGCCCGACGGGTTGATCGACCAGGCGGAGCTCGACGGTGT
>JAUIGU010000072.1 GCA_030432595.1 Phycisphaerae bacterium | reverse complement strand
GCTGCCCCAACACGTCCGACGCCTGCACCGCGTACACCGATGGGTCTTGGGCAAGCTGCTGATCTACACCGCCTACCGATCACTAAGAACCCAGCGATTGAAGGCGGCATGATGCAAAAAGACCCGTCGGGCCCCAACGGCGTTGACGCGTTCCGGCCGAACGACCAGAAGTATCTCCAGCTCGATCAATTCATCAGCCCGACCGAACTGTTGGTGATTACCGAGATCTACTACGGACACGTGATCGACGTAGGCTCCGCGCAGGCCACCTACAAGCTCAACACGCAGCAGTTGGGACAGGTTCATCAAGTCGGCGAGGGCGCGGCAGGGCTGTGGAATAAAATCGAGTTCGGTCGTCACGCCAATAAAGTCGATTCCGACGACGCTTCGGTGCAGGTCCTTTACGCCGACGGCCACGTCGCCGGCGCCAAGCGGCAGACCGAGGTCGCCACCGTGGGCGACGCGAACAGTCTGGGCGATTTGGATGTGTTCAACCTCGCGAACCGACTGTTCTACCCGTTGCACGGCGCCGACGTGAACAACCAGTGGGGTGGCCAGTAAGCTCCCCGGACCTTCGCACGATCCGTTTTCGCAGGGAAGCCGACTCATGATCCGTCTGGGTGTCATCGGGGTGGGGGTGCGGGCAACGCACATCGTGGCCACCGCCTTCAAGCAGGACGCGTCCGTCCGCGTCGTCGCCGCCGTCGATACCGACGTCGACGCCGCCAAGGCCCGGCTGACCGAGGCCGGGCTCGACGTCCGCGACACGCGCTGGTTCGCGAACGCCCGGCAACTCGTCGCCTCGGACGTCGCGCTCGACGGCGTGGTCATCGGCACCCGCTGCGACACCCACGCCCGCATCGCCCAGGACGTCGCCCGGCTCAACGTCCCGGTGTTCCTCGAAAAACCCGTCGGCCTGACCCACGACGAGCTCGCCGCGCTCAGCGTCGCCTACGCCGGGCGCGACGACCAGGTCGTCGTGTCCTTCCCGCTCCGCGTGTCGCCGCTCTTTGAGAAGGCCCGCGACCTGGTGCGACGCGGCCGGATCGGCAAGGTCAACCAGATCGTCGGCAGCAACTTCGTGCCCTACGGCGGCGTGTATTTCGGCCAGTGGTACCGCGACGCCGACATCACCGGCGGCATGTGGCTGCAGAAGGCCACGCACGACTTCGACTACCTCTGCGAGCTTGCGATGGCCGAGCCCACCGCCGTCTCGGCCGTGGAGACGCAGCGCATCTACGGCGGCGACATGCCCGACGACCTGCGCTGCAGGCGGTGCGACCTTACCGCGACCTGCCCCGAGAGCCCGCGCAACATTGCCCAGCGCGGCGACGACGGCGGCATGGGCACCGAAGACCACCTCTGCGCCTTCAGCAAATCGATCACCAACCACGACGCCGGCTCGGCGATGATCACGTTCGACAACGGCGTGCACGTCGCCTACAGCCAGAACTTCGTCTCCCGCCGCAGCGCGTTCTCGCGCGGCGCCCGCGTGACCGGCTACGAGGGCACGCTCACCTTCGACTGGGCCGACGAAACCCTCCGCGTCATCGAGCACCACGGCAGCGCCGTCGAGACCACCCGCCTCACCGACATCGAGGGCCACCACGGCGGCGACGAACAGCTCGCCCAGAACTTCCTCGAAGTCATCCGCGGCGAAGACGTCTCCCGCGCCCCGCTCCGCCACGGCCTGCGCAGCGCGTCGCTCTGCCTCGCCGCCCGCGCGTCCGTCGCCTCCGGACAGCTCGAGCCCGTCCGCACGCCCGGCCCGACCACCACGCCGCTCAGCCTCCGCGCGTGATCCGCCCGGCCCGCGAACCGTTCCGTCGTTCCGCCGCGCCGACCCCCGTGCCGTCCCCGCCGCCCGGTATGCTCACGCCCTGTCCCCGCGGCGCTCCTGTCCCGCAACCCTCCGCCCGCACCATGATCAAGTCCATCAGCTACTGGTCCTTCGAGCACGGCCTCGCCAACACCCACCCCATCGACGAGGCGCTCGGCGAAGCGAAAGACGCCGGCTTCGAAGGCCTCGAGCTGTGCATCGGCACCGACGGCGAGCTCAATGTCGAGACCACACAGGCCGGGTGCGAAGAGATCCGCGAGTGGATCGACAGCGCCGGCCTGCACGTCAGCACGCTCGCCAGTGGCATGAGCTGGGGCTTCAACCCCGTCAGCAACGACGCCGAGGTCCGCGAAAAGGCCGTCGCCCTGCACGAAGCCGCGCTGCAACGCGCCGCGTGGCTGGGCTGCGAGGCGATGCTCTTCGTGCCCGGCGTCGTGACCAGCCCCATCGCGCCCGACGAAAAGGTCCGCTACGACCACGCGCTCGAGCGCTGCCGCGCCAACGTCGAGCGTCTGCTGAAGACCGCGGACCGCGTCGGCGTCGACCTGTGCCTGGAGAACGTCTGGAACGGGCTGTTCTACTCGCCGGTCGAGTTCGCCTCGTTCATCGACGCGTTCGGCCACGACCGCCTGGGCATTTATCTCGACGTGGGTAACCTCGTGGGCTACCAGCAGCACCCGCCGCACTGGGTCGAGCTGCTGGGCCACCGCATCAAACGCGTCCACATCAAGGACTTCAAGGACGACTTCGGCTGGACGGGACGCTACGAGTTTGCCAAGCTCGGCAAAGGCCAAGTTCCGCTGCGTGAGACCATCGAAGCGCTGCGGAACATCGGCTACGACAAGACCGTGGTCGCCGAGATGATGCCGTGGGACGACGCGCTGATCGGCGATACGTCCAAGGCGATGGACAAGATTCTGGTGTGATATCCGGCTAGTCTCGCGGGCCGCCTTGAAAGACCGTACGAAAACCCGCGAGATTAAACGCAGAGCAATCAACGCAAAGAAACGAGCAACCTGAGATGACCAACGTCGGCGTGATCGGCCTGGGGATGATGGGGATGACGCACCTGGACGCGTACACGCGCCTCGCGTCCGGCGGTGACGTGCGTGTCGTGGCGGTCGCCGACTTGGATGAGGCCCGCCGCACCGGTAAGACCCAAGCCGGCGGCAACATCGAGGGTCAGGCGAAGGGCGGCTTCGACTTCGGATCGGTGAAGCAGTACGCCGACGCGGCCGAGTTGATCGCCGACGACGAGATCGACCTGGTCGACGTGTGCCTGCCGACGCCGGCCCACGCGAAGTTTGCGATTCAAGCGTTGGAAGCCGGCAAGCACGTGCTGATCGAGAAACCGCTCGCCCGCACCGCCGAGCAGGCCCAGCAGATCGCTGACGCCGCGGGCAAGGCGAAAGGCCTGGCGATGTGCGCGATGTGCATGCGCTTCTGGCCTGGGTGGACGTGGCTGAAAGACGCCGTCGATGACCAGACCTACGGCAAGGTGCGCGCCGCCACGTTCCGCCGCGTCGCAAATCACCCCGGCGGGGCGTTCTACGAAGACGGCGACGCGTGCGGCGGCGGTGTCCTGGACCTGCACATCCACGACACCGACTTCGTCCGTCACCTGTTCGGCACGCCCGACGCGGTGACCAGCCGGGGCTATTCGCAGATCACCGACAAGGTCGACCACGTCGTAACGCAGTACCACTACGCCGACGTGCCGCTGGTCGTGGCCGAGGGCGGCTGGGCGATGAGCGCAGGCTTTGGGTTCAAGATGCAGTACACCGTGAACTTCGAACGCGCCACCGCGGTGTTCGACATCGGGTCCGAGACGCCGCTGATGCTTTACGAGCCCGGCAAGGAAGCCCACGCCGTCAAGCTTCCGGGGGGCATGGGCTACGAGCACGAGATCGCGTACTTCCTCGACTGCATCCGCGACGGAACGCCGCCGCGGCGCGTCACGCTCGAAGACGCCGCCGCGTCGGTCCGGTTGGTCGAAGACGAGGTCCGAAGTGTGGAAAGCGGCAAGACCGTAGCGTGCCGGTCGAAGTGAGTTGGGCTCGGTACACCGAACACCACAGTTCACCCGAAGCCCACGTTCACTGAACGTGGGATTCTTCTCTTCGCTCGACGCCACGATGGAGCGACAACGCCCCTGCTTCACTTGTCAAAGAGCCGGCAGCCATATAAAGCGGCGGCCGGTGGCCGCCGTCGAGCGCTCGCAAACCCACGCGCCCGAACGGCCGACACCGTCGGCCGCTTTATATCACCACCTTCACCAGGGCCGAGCTTCACACTCCACGCGGCGGCGGCTCCCACTTCACGCAGCACCACATGTCCGATTCCAAGTGCCACAGGTTGGACGCCTGCCTCACTTGAAACGGAAGCCCCGGCGAGCCGTGCGTTCGGATCGGACTCCCTTGGCGTGTGTCCCGTCGACGTTCGTGACCGGCCCGTCGGCCGATGAGAGGAACGCTGCGTTTTCCCGAG
>JAUIGU010000071.1 GCA_030432595.1 Phycisphaerae bacterium | reverse complement strand
CACGGTGGCGGGCGACGTCTGGCTGACGACGACCCCCATCCCCGAGCCGGCCAGCGTCGCGCTGCTGGGCCTGGGCAGCCTGTGCCTGGTCCGCCGTCGGCAGGCTTGAGAGAGTTGACCCTTACAACTTAAACCGTGGACAGGGCCGGATTCACCCGGCCCTGTTCGCGTTCTTGACCGGCGCACCCTCCCGACTATTCTTGAGTGTCGGCCCGACACCCAGATTCAAGGGCCGTGTCGACGCGGTCGATGCCACTTCCAATCCCACGCATCCGCGGGGGTTCCGCAGGCCGCACGCCGTCTGAACATTCCGGAGGGAGAAACACCCGGCCTGACCCCCGATCCGCGACGGGCTTCGACGCCTCACACTGGAATCACCATGGGCACGCAAAAGCGAACAATCCGCCTGATGATCGGGATGTTGACTTTGGCCGCGGCGCCGTGGGGCGTTGCGCAGGACGGGCTGACGATTGAAGACTTGACGCCCGGGCAAATCAACGCAAACGGCCCGCGCTTCACCGCCCTGGACGCCGCCACCTCGGGCATCGACTTTGTCAGCAAGGTCGACCTCGACCACCCGTTGTCGTTCCTCTACCACTCGGGGATGACCGCCAGCGGGATCGCCGCGGGCGACGTGAACGGCGACGGCCGGGTCGACCTGTACCTTGCCAACGGCCCCGGGCGCAACGCGCTGTATGTGCAGGGCGCCGACGGCAAGTTTGTAGACGTCACCGCCGACGCCGGCCCCGACGTGGACGGCGGCGCGGACTGGGCGGCGGGCGTGGCGATGGCCGACGTCGACAACGACGGCGACCTGGACCTGTACATCTGCAACTACGAACGGCCCAACAAGCTGCTGATCAACGAGGGCCCGACGGCGACCGGCGGCGTGCGTTTCACCGACGTCGCCGCGGCGGCGGGGTTGGACGTGGTGGACGCCTCGCACGAGGCCGTGTTTTGCGACTACGACCACGATGGCGACCTGGACGTGTACCTGCTGACCAACCGCGTCGAAGACCCCAACGGGATGGTCGGCGAGCTGCCGGTCGAGTTCACCGCCGAGGGCAAGCCGGTCATGCGGCCGCCGTTCGAGCGGTACTACGCGCTGTGGGTGTGGGACCGCACCAACTGGGGCACCGAGCCGATGGGCCGGCCCGACTACCTGTTCCGCAACGACGGCCACGGCGACGACGGCGTGCCACGCTTCACCGACGTGACCAGCCAGGCGGGCATCTCCGGGCGCGGCGACGGGCTCTCGGCCATCTGGTGGGACGCGGACCGCGACGGCGACAGCGACCTGTTCGTCGGCAACGACTTCATCGCCCCCGACCGGTTCTACCGCAACAACGGCGACGGCACGTTCACCAACACCGTCGCCGAGTCGATGGCCCACACCACCTGGTTCTCCATGGGTTCGGACTTCGGCGACCTGGACAACGACGGCGACTTCGACCTGCTCGTCGCCGACATGGCCGCGACCTCGCACTACAAGTCCAAGGTCACCATGGGCGCGATGGGGGGGCTCACGCTCACCCGCGCCAACCACTCCAACCCGCCGCAGTACATGCGCAACGCGCTGCACCTCAACGAGGGCGTGATCGACGGCGAGCTGCGCTTCCGCGAGGCCGCGCGCCTGGCCAAGCTCGCCAGCTCGGACTGGACCTGGACCGTCAAGCTCCAGGACTTCGACTCCGACGGCAGGCTCGACGTCTACATGACCAACGGCGTGCCGCGCGAGATGAACCATTCCGACATCAAGATCACCGAGGACATGCTCGTCGGCAAACACATGTGGGAGTACTTCAAGGACACGCCGATGCGCAAGGAGAAGAACCTCGCGTGGCGCAACACCGGCGGCCTGCACTTCGAGCCGGTGGCCGAGGAGTGGGGCCTGGATCACCTGGGCGCGAGCTACGGCACGGTGCACTGCGACCTCGAAGGCGACGGCGACCTGGACATGGTCGTGGTCAACCTCGAAGAAAACGTCAGCGTCTACCGCAACGACGGCCCGAGCGGCCACCGCGTGGTCCTGCGTTTGAAGGGCACGAAGAACAACCGCCACGGCCTGGGTGCCGTCGTCGAAATCGAGGCCGGCGGCCAGACGCAGGTCCGCCAACTCGTGCCCGGCACCGGGTACCACGCGTCCAACGAGCCGATCCTCCACTTCGGCCTCGGCGACGCCGACGCGATCGACCGTCTTACCGTCCGCTGGCCGGGCGGAACCGAGCAGACTTACACCGACCTGCCCGCGAACAAGCGTCTGACCATCACCGAGACCGGGCGGGGCCAGATCGCCCAGCGGCCCGAAACCGCCGAGCCCTGGCTCGTGCGCTCCGACCTGTTCGACGGCGTGCTGCACCTGGACCCGGAATACGACGACTACCAGCACCAGTCGCTGCTGCCGCACGCTTTGTCGCACCTGGGGCCACGCATGGCCTGGGGCGATGTCGATGGCGACGGGCGCGACGACGTGTTCATCTGCGGTGGTGCCGGCCAGCCGGGGCAACTGCGGATGCGCCAGGCCGACGGCACGTTCCGCGCGTCGACCCAGCCGGCCTTCTTCAGCGACCGCGCGTCGGAGGGGCAGGACGCCGTCTTCCTTGACATCGACACCGACGGCGACCTGGACCTGTTCGTCGCCTCCGGTAGCTACGAGTTCCAGACCGGCGACGCGGAACAAATCAATCGGTTGTACCTCAACGACGGTGCCGGGACGTTCGCCCGCGCCCAGTTGGACGACCCCGGCGAGTTCACCGGCACCGTCGCCGCGGCCGACTTCGACGGCGACGGCGACCCCGACGTCTTCTGCGGCACGCGCTCCAAGCAGGCCGAGTTCCCCGCGGTTCAGACCAGCCGGCTGCTGCGCAACGACGACGGCGTCCTGCGCGACGTGACCGAAGCGGTCGCGCCCGCGCTGATCGACGTCGGCATGGTCACCGGCGCGCTCTGGACGGATACGGACGGCGACGGCCGGATCGACCTGGTCGTGTCGCGCGAGTGGGACACCGTGTTGGTGCTCCGCAACGACGGCGAGAAGCTCAAGCCCAAGGACTCCGGTGAGATGTCGGACCTGCCGGGCTGGTGGTATGGCGTCGCCGCCGGCGACATCGATGGCGACGGCGACACCGACCTGCTCGCCACCAACCTCGGCAAGAACACCAAGTACAAAGCGTCGAAAGACAAGCCGATCGAGGCGTACTTCGGCGACTTCGACGGCACGGGCGCGAAGCACATTGTCGAAGTCAAGAAGGAGGGCGACAACGTCTTCCCCGAGCGCGGGCGGAGCTGCTCGTCCAACGCCATGCCGTTCATCGCCGAGAAGTTCCCGACCTACCACGACTTCGGCCTGGCGACGCTCGACGAGATCTACACGGAAGAAAAACTCGGCACCGCGGCCCACTTCGTCGCCAACACGTTCTACCACGGCGTGTTCATCAACGACGGCGCCGGGCGGTTCACGTTCAAGAAGCTGCCCGACATCGCGCAGATCGCGCCGAGCTACGCCGCGGCGCTGCACGACCTCAACGGCGACGGGCACCTCGACGCGGTCCTCACGCAGAACTCCTACGCACCGCAGGTCGAGACCGGCCACTACGACGGCGGCGTGGGGCAGGTCTTCCTGGGCGACGGGCGGGGCGGCTTCACACCGGTCGCCCCGGCCGTGAGCGGGTTCTTCGTCCGCGGCGACGCCAAGGACCTGGCCGTCCGCGACCTCGACGGTGACGGCAAGCCGGACCTCGTCGTCGCCACCAACCGCGGACCGGTCTACACGTTCCTCAACCGTTTCCGAAAAGACCCAGCCTACGCGCTGCGCGACGGTTCGAGCCAGGGCGCAAAATGAGGCGAGGGTTCCATCTGCTGCTGATCGGCGCTGTCGTCTTTTTAGCGGCGCTCCCGGTGGGCGCGCAACCCGACGCGCCGCCCGCGTGGGCGCAGGTCCCGCCGGCCGGCGAGCAGGTCAGGCAATTGATCGCGGACCTTTCGGGTGATCAGCCCGGAGTCGCGCGCCGCGAACTCGAGACACTCGCCGACACCGGCGACGACGATGCGCGCTACGCCCTGGCCTGGACCCACGCGACACGCCGCCTGGGCGCGGCGTCTTCCCCCGAGCAAGCCGAACGATTGCTCCAACAAGGCGTTGAGCGTGGCCACCCGACGTCGGTCCTCGCCCGCGCCATCGCCGCCGAAGCCGCGGGAAACGAAGGCGATGCGCTCTACTTCTACAACCTCGCCGCGGAACTGGACGAGCCGCTGGCCATGGTTCACCTCGGGCGGGTGCACGAAGCGGGCAAACTCGGTCTCGGGCGCAACCAGAAGCTTGCCGCGCGTTTTTTTCGACAGGCGCACGAGACCGGGCTGGTCACCGGGACCTACGAACTCGGCCGGTGCTACCTCGAAGGCGTGGGCGTTTCGCCCGACGCGCTCACCGCGGTCCGGCTGATCCGTGAGGCCGCCGAGGGCGGTTA
>JAUIGU010000046.1 GCA_030432595.1 Phycisphaerae bacterium | reverse complement strand
CATCGAGGCCACCGTCGCCGAACTGCGCGACGCCCAACAGCTTTCACCCGACGTCGTCGCCCGCACCGCCGGCTCCGCTGACAAGCTCTCCGAAGTCCGTACCGCGCTGCTGGGCCGGTGGACCGGGTGGAACCTCGCGTCGATCCGCAGCCTACTCAGCAGCCGGATGTTCCTGGCGATCCTCATCGTGTTCCTCGTCATGGCCGCGCTGTTCGAGAGCTTCCTCTACCCGCTGGTGATCATGTTCGCGGTGCCGCTGGCGACGGTCGGCGGGTTCCTGGGCCTGGCGATCATGCACGCGGTCAACCCCAACCAGCAGCTCGACACACTGACGATGCTCGGCTTCATCATCCTGATCGGCGTCGTGGTTAACAACGCGATCCTCATCGTGCACCAGGCGCTCAACTTCATGCGGCCCGGCCAAGAAGAGGTCGCGCCCGGCGAGTTCAAAGACGTCGAGCCGATGGAGCCACGCGACGCGATCCGCGAATCGGTGCGCACACGCATGCGCCCCATTTTCATGACCACCACCACGAGCGTGTGCGGCATGCTCCCGCTCGTGCTCATGGGCGGCTCGGGCAGCGAGCTCTACAAGGGCCTGGGCAGCGTGGTGGTCGGCGGCTTGCTGGTCGCGACCGTGTTCACGCTCGTGATCGTGCCGCTGCTGCTGAGCCTGGTGATCCAGGCCCGCCGGAAGCTGGTCGGCAGCGTATAAACCGGCGCGCGGGGCGAAAACACAATGCGGGCGAGAGGACTCGAACCTCCACGGGAGTTACCCCACCAGAACCTAAATCTGGCGCGTCTGCCAATTCCGCCACGCCCGCGGCGAACGACCCGTAGTTTAAGTCATCCGCCCCCGCGGGTTATATGGACGCGAAGCCTTGGCACCCGGTAAACCCCCGCAGCGATCTTGGCGATAATCACCACGGCGGGGGGCCACCAAGAGGAAGCCCCCATGCGCGTTTTAGTCATCGACGACGACCCGAGCCTGCTGCGGCTGATCGAGAAGACCCTCGTCAGCGCCGGGCACGACCCCGTCTTGATCGTCGACCCCTCCGAGGTCGATCAGGTCGAGGGCGCGGTCGAGGCCTGCATCTTCGATTGGCACCTGGGCGATCAGACCTGTGAGCAACTCGTCGAACATACCAAGGCCCGGTTCCCCGACGCACCGTTCATGATCATCACCGGCGACACCGACCTGGATCTGATCCAGCGCGCCCTGGACCTGGGCGCGGTCGGCTGGTGGTTCAAGGCGACCGGCCCCGAAAACCTCCAGCGGCAGCTCGCCGAACTCTACCGACGCGTCGACTACCGCGCCGCGGGCTGAACCGGGACCCACCCAAATTCACCGGCCCGATCAGCACAAAACCCACGGCAACGGAAATCCGTCGCCGCGGGCTCGAAGGGGGTGGGCCTGCGGGTGCGCTCACGGAGCCAACCGCCGGCCTTACACTCCTATTCCGTGCTCAACCGACTTTTTTCATCCCGCGCCGACTCGCCCGATACGAACGGCCCGGCCGTGGTCCTCGTCGGGCACTGCGGGTTCGATTCGCCCGGCCTCACGCGCCTCGTCCAAAACCTCGCGCCCAACGTCCACGTCGTCCGGTGCAACCGCGCCCAGGACCTCGACGCCTACCGCCGGCCCGATGCCTTGTGGCTGATCAACCGCGTCCTCGACGGCCGCTTCGACACCGCGTCCGGTCTCGAACTCATCGCCCAAACCACGAGCGCCCCGGACGCCCCCGCGGTCATGCTTGTGTCCAACTACCCCGACGCTCAGGCCGAGGCGGAGTCCGCCGGTGCCCTGCCCGGGTTCGGCAAATCCCAAGCCCACACGCCCCAGACGCGCGAGCGCCTCACCGACGCGCTCGCCCGACTCACGTGAACACGGCCTCCCGCGCCAGCGAAGCCGCCCGACCCTTTATCATGCCCGCATGCCCAAGCGGTTCCCCTGGGCCCGGCTCAGCGACAACGACCTACTGGACCTGCGCTTCTGCGACCTGGGCCTCACCCTCGATCACACGCCGATCCAGAAGTCCGTCGATCGGCTCTACCACGAGCTCGAGCGCAAAGGGCTTGAGCGCTTCCGCCCGCACGTCTGGCTCTCGACCGAATGGTTCAGCCCCGACGGCGTGCCGGGCATCGCGATCCCCTTTTACCTCGCGCACCCCCGGCTGATCCGCCTCGAGCGCTCCCGCATGCTCCAGGCCGAGGGCGCTTCACCCACGCAGGCCATCCGCATCCTTCGGCACGAAGCCGGCCACGCGATCGACTCGGCGTACCGCCTGCACTTCCGCAAACGCTGGCGCGAGCTGTTCGGCTCCTTCGCCGCGCCCTACCCGCGCCACTACAAGCCCAAGCCCGGCTCGCGGCGCTACGTCGTCCACCTCCCCGCCTGGTACGCCCAGGCCCACCCCGCCGAGGACTTCGCCGAAACCTTCGCCGTCTGGCTCCGGCCCGGGCAGCGCTGGAAGAGCGAGTACCGCGGATGGCCCGCCATGCAGAAGCTCGAGTTCGTCGATCAGGTCATGAAAGAACTCGCCGACCGCCCACCCGCCGTCCGCAACAAACGCCACGTCGAACCCCTCCACCGCGAACGCCGGACCCTCGGCGAGCACTACCGCGAAAAGCGCCTCTTCTACGGCGACGAATACCCCGACTTCTACGACAGCGACCTGCGCAAGATCTTCTCCGCCGACCCCGAGTTCGCCCACCGCCCCACCGCCGCGTCCTTCCTCCGCCAAGCCCGCAAACAGGTCCGCGACGACGCCGCCCGCTGGACCGGCCTGCACCCCTACGCCGTCGACCAGGTCCTCCGCGACATGATCGACCGCAGCAAAGAACTCAAGCTCCGCCTCGCCGTCCCCCAGGCCAAGGCCATGAAGGAGGCCTCCCTCATGGTCACCGTCAACACGGCCCACTTCCTCCACACCGGGCACCATCCGGTGGCATTGTGAAACACCCGACAGCAGTAAAACAGGAGAGCAGTAGATCAGTAAATATCAGACGTTCACGCGGAGAGGGCTTCCCAAGCGCTACCGAAAGCCGATTAAAGCATGGGTCGAGCGTAAACGATCTGTGAATCAATTTTGATTTACTGCTCTACTGCTTTCCTGTTTCTACTGGTTTAATGAAGCGCCACCGCGTCATCCTGCTCTGCCACGAGGACCTGATCCCGCCCGATTCGTCGGAGGGGCTGACGGACAAACAGCTCGCGCCGTTCAAGACCGAGTACGACGTGATGGTCACGCTGCGCGAGATGGGCCACACCGTCTGGCCGATCGGCGTGTCGTCCGACCTGGGCGGCATCCGCGCCGCGGCCGACCACCTGAACCCGACCATTGCGTTCAACCTGCTCGAAGAGTTCGACGGCGTGGGCGTGTACGACGCGCACGTCGTGTCGTACCTCGAGATGCTCCGCCTGCCCTACACCGGGTGCAACCCGCGCGGGCTCATGCTCGCGCACAACAAAGCGCTGGCCAAGATGGTCTGCCGATACCACCGCATCGCCGTGCCCGAGTTCTTCGTCGCGACGATGGGACGAAAGGTGCGCCGACCGCAGAAGCTCGAGTTCCCGCTGATCGTCAAGTCGCTGACCGAGGAAGGCAGCATCGGCATCTCGCAGGCGTCGGTCGTCCACAACGACGAGAAGCTCTCCGAGCGCGTCGCCTTCATCCACCGCGAGGTCCGCACCGACGCGATGGTCGAGCGCTACATCGACGGCCGGGAGGTCTACGTCGGCGTGGTCGGCAACAACCGCCTGCAGACGTTCCCGACCTGGGAACTTGTATTCGAGAAACTGCGCGACGGCGCCCCTAAGATCGCCACCGGCAAGGTCAAGTGGGACGATGATTACCAGAAGCGCATCGGGCTGCGGACCGAGCCCGCCCGCGACCTGCCCGGCGCCTTGGCCGAAACCTTGCCCCGGTTGGCAAAACGCTGCTACCGCGCGTTGCAGCTCTCAGGCTACGCCCGGTTGGACTTCCGCGTCACCGACGAAGGCCGCGCGTACCTGCTCGAAGCCAACCCCAACCCGCAACTGATGTACGGCGAGGACTTCGCTGAGTCCGCCGAGGCTGCCGGCATCGACTACGACCAACTCCTCCAACGCATCCTCAACCTGGGCGCCCGCTACCGGCTGCTCGGGCAGGCGTGACCGCTAGAACCCGTGCCCGTCCCTGAAATCTTTCCATAACACCATGACGGCGAAGAACACGATGAGAAGCACCGCCGTCCCCAGCGCGAGAATGCCCAGGCCGGAGTAACCGAAGATCGTGAACCCCGGGTCGGTTTGCAGCATGATGGCGCCGCTGACCAGCAGCGCGAGCACGATCAAGGCCACCCCGATCCGGTTCGCGATCGCCTTGAGCCCCCAGATCAGACGGTTCTCGTCGATGGCGTCGACTTCAACGCGCAGACGGTTGTCGGCAACGATGTCGAGGGCGCGGTTCACGCGGGTCGGGAGGTCTTCGATAAAGGTCTTGGCCGAGAGCGACTTGGTGAGCAGCCGGGTGAGCGAGACGTCTTCGGTGAATTGACGCGTCGCCAGACCCAGGCCGTGCTTCTTGAGCGACGCGTTGGTGTCGAAGTCGGGCGCGAGGTGGCGGGCGACCTGGTCGAGGTTGAGCAGCATCTTGCCCAGCAGCGTGATCGACTCGGGGATGTGCAGGCCCGACTCGTTGCCGCAGCGGCAGACCGCCGCCACCAGCCGCCCCGAATGCATCTGCCGGAAGCTCGCCTGGTGGTGCTCGGAGATCGCGTCGGTCAGCCGCCGACGGAACGCGCCCGAGTCGAAGTCCTGCGCGGGCTGGCCCAGGTCGATGGCGATGTCGGCGGCCTCGGTGATCCGGCCTTCGCTGATCGCCAGCAGCAGCCGCAACAACCGGTCGCGCATGGCCGGCTCAACAAAACCGGTTTGCCCGAAGTCGATCAGGCCCAGCCGGCCGTCGTGCAGGATGAGCACGTTCCCGGGGTGTGGGTCGGCGTGAAACGTGCCCGACACCAGCACCTGCCGGAGGTACGCGTGGAACAGGTCGTCGAGGAGCACCTCGCCGTTCCCGAACGAGGCGTCGTCTTGCGCGGCGTGATCGTGACGTTGGGAGAACTGGTCCACACTCACGCCGTCCAGACGGGTCATCGTGAGCACCCGGGCGGTGGTGCGTTCGGGGTCCGGCACGGGCGTGGTCAAGCGATCGAACTCGCCGATCAGTTTTCCGATGTTCACGAGTTGGGCGGCCTCGCGTTCGTAGTCGAGCTCACGGTCCAGCGACCGCCGGAGCTGGGAGATGAGTTTACCGAAGCGGTACTGCCGGCCGATGTCGGTGTGCTCGTCGAGCAGCCCGGCCAGGGACGCGAGCGCATCCAGGTCATCATTCATCGCCTTGCGGACGTCGGGCCGCTGGACCTTGACGACCACCGCCGTGCCGTCCGGCAGCGTCGCGGCGTGGACCTGGCCCAAAGAAGCCGAACCCAACGGCTCGGGCTCAAAGGTGGCGTAGAGCTTTTCGAGCGACTGCCCCAGCGACTCCTCGACGACCTTGATCGCGGTCTCGAAGCCCATCGGCTCGACGTCGTCCTGCAACCGCGACAGCGCGACGAGGTAGTCGTCGGGCAACAGGTCGGCCTGGCCGGCGAGGGTCTGACCGAGCTTGATGAACGCCGGCCCGAGTTTTTCGAGGTCGTTCGCGAGTTCGGCGGCCTCCGGGCGGACGCCGGGCGGCGCATCATCGTCGTCGTGATGCGCGAGCGAGGCGAGCCCGACCATGTCGAGCAGGTCGCGCCCGCCGTGCTTCACGACCAGCACCGCGAGGTCTCGGTAACGCCCGAGATAGCTGGGTGACAATAGGTTGAGCAGGTTCACGGCGGCACGTTAGACGCCACGGCACCGTTCGTCTACGCCAGCCTCACGCCCGCCGACGCCGCAGACCTGACGCCGAAATGAACAACAAGCCGAACGCCGCCGGCTCAGGCAACACCCCGGGGTTGAGGGCGAAGTCGGGTGCCGAAGCACCGCCCCACTGCTGCAGCACCGCGTCGAGTTCGCCTTGATCGATCTGCCCGTCGGGGCTGCCGTTGGTCCACCCGGCCGGCGTGCCGAACTGCCCCCAGTTCTGCAGCACGAGGTCCAGGTCGCCCTGCTCGACCTGTCCGCTGCCGTCGTAGTCGCCCGACATCAGGTCCGACAGGTACGAGAAAACGAGCGTGATGATGCTCTCGCCGGGCATGAAGAAAGACGCGCTGTCGCTGCCGAGGCTCACGCTGGCGTCCTGGTGGTAGCTGCCGTCTTCGGACACGACCGCCTCGACGCCCGTGACCTCGACCTCGTCGGGCAGGTCGAGCGTGATCGATTCGCCTGCGGTGTTGAGGTTGAACAGCACGTAGGTCAGCGTCGCGTCTTCGTCGTGATTAAACGCGGCGCCGTAGACGCGTTCGTCGTCATCGTCGATGTCAAAGCGCACCGACCCGGGGCGGACGTACTTGGCGAAGTGTTTGAACGCGGCGTATTTCGGGGCGTCCGGGTTCTCGCCGGAGGTGAGTGCGTTGCCATCGACCGGGACGCCCGCGTTGTCTTCGAGTTGAGACTGCCAATAGATGTATGCCGACACGTCGCCCGCGGTCAGCGCCTGGAAAACCTTCATGCCCAGGCCGAGCGCACCCTTGCGGTCCGACTCGGACGGCGTGAGCCACGCGTCCTGATCGCCGGAGGTCTCGGTAACCCAGAGCTTGCGGTCCCGGCCCGCGCCCTCCCAGTACGGCGATGACAGGCCGTCTTCGGGCTGCCGGCCGTCGTAGAACGTGGGCCAAGTCGTGTACGACGAACTCCCGCCGTCCTTGCCCACGCCGCCGGCGAAGCCGTGCATCACCCAGAAATCCATCGCGGCGTCGGCCTCGGGGTCGTCCTTGACCGCGTGGACAAAGCGCATCGCCCGCTCGCCCATGCCGCCGTTGCTGACCGTGCCGATCCCCACATCGTCCGGCCCGGTCAGTTCCGTGAGGATCGGGTCGTTGGGGTACATCGCGTTGTGGGCGTCGAACGCGTCGCGGACCGCCTTGACCGCCTTGACGTACAGCTCGGGCGTGTACACCGACGAGTTGTAGAACTCGCGGAAGGTCGCCTCGTTCTGCACCGACAGCGAGTGGAACGGCACGCCGAACCGCTGCTCGAAGCCCTTGACCCACGCCGCGGTGTACCGCCCGAACTGCTCGAGGTTCGCCGGCGTGTCGATGAGCGAACCGCCGCTGCTGTTCGCGATGTTCGTGAATACCGGGAACTTGCCGTTGAATTGCCCGTTGCTCCAATTGACCTCTTCACCCTTCATCCAGTGCGGCGGCGACCAGAACGCGCCGTGCAGCTTGAACTCGTCCTGCGCTTGCGTCAGCGACTGCTGCGCCAATCGGCCGATGTGCCCGACGCCGTTGGCGTCGAAGTTGAACTTGGCGATGTTGGCGTAGGTGTCGGCCTCCATGAAGATCGGGTTGGACATCTGCGCGTTGCTGGGGTTGAGCGCCTGCCCGTCGCTGAGCACGGTGTACTGCAGCTCCATCCGCATCACCGACGCGCCCAGGTCGTCGTAGTAGAAGTCGTAGAAGTCCTGCGTGTTGTATTGCCCGCGGTTGGGGTCGCCGACGTTGTCACGGAACCACGCCATCGCCGTGCCGAAGCCGTCGATTGTCTGGTGCGTCTGCGTGAAGTTCGAGCTGACGTTCGCGGCGGCGGCGGAGCCGGGCGAAAACCACGCCAGCCCGAACCCGCAACCGACCGCCAACCCGGCCACAAACCGGACCCGTCCGTGCAATCCCAGATCGATTCCAAACACGTGCAATCCTCCAAAAAGCGATCACGCCGCCCCCAATGTACGCGGGTACGGCCCCGGGACAAAGCCGGATTACCGCCTCAACGCAAACTCTTTTTCGAGCCGCGTTAAACGCCGTCGTCCACGCCCAATGTTCAGCCGGCGTCGGCCTCTTCATCCGAACGTCATCCCCGACGCGATCCATATGATGAGCCTTCAACGCCCCGCCCGCCGATTCGGCTTCGACATGCCCGCCCCCCGCGAAAAACTCGACCGGCTGCTCGAAAAGGCCCACCAACTGCCCCGCACGCCCGGCGTCTACCTCATGAAAGACACCGCCGGCGTCGTGATCTACGTCGGCAAGGCCGCGCGGCTCAAAGACCGCGTCGCGTCCTACTTCCAGCCCTCGGCCGACCTGGGTTTCAAAAAACAGCAGATGCTCGACTTCATCGACGACTTCGACACCCTCGACTGCGAAACCGAGTGGGAGGCCCTGCTCACCGAAAACCGCCTCATCAAGGACACACACCCGCGCTTCAACGCCCGATTAATCGACGACAAAACATTTCCCTACCTCGCCATCACCCTCAAGGACGACTTCCCCGGCGTGTTCGTCACCCGCTCGCCCCAGGACGAGGAATTCAAAGGCGCAAAGATCTTCGGCCCGTTTACCTCCGTCTATGCCCTGCGCGAGTCGCTCCAGATCCTGCAGCAGGTCTTCAAGTTCCGCACGTGCCACCTCGACATCCGGGACGACGACGAGAAACGCGTCCACTTCCGGCCGTGCCTGCTGTACCCGATCAAGCAGTGCACCGCACCTTGCGCCGCGAAGATCACCAAGGAGAAATACCGCGCGGACATCGACCGCTTCATCCGGTTCCTGGGCTCGAAACGCTCGGTCATGCTCCGCGAGATGAAGCAGGACATGGAGAAGGCTTCAAGCGAGCTGCGCTTCGAGGACGCCGCCACGCTGCGTGACCAGATCAAGGCCATCGAAAAACTCGACCACCGGGCCGACCGCAAGGACGGCTGGCAGCCCGAGACCGAGTCGCTCTACGTCGACCCGCAGAAAGGGTTGGCGTCGCTGCAACGGACACTCGGCCTGGACGAGCCGATCCGCTGCCTCGAAGCCATCGACATTGCGCACCTGGGCGGCAACGAAACGGTCGGCAGCAAGGTGTGTTTCGTCGACGGCCGGCCGCTCAAGAACGAGTACCGCCGGTACAAGATCAACACCGTCGACAACGACGACTACAAAGCGATCCAGGAAGTCGTGTCCCGGCGGTACCGCGACGCCGGTGCCGGGCAAGAGCTGTACCCCGACGTGATCCTGATCGACGGCGGCCTGGGCCAACTGCACGCGGCGCTCGAAGTGTTCAACGACGTCGACGTCAGACCGCCGATGGTGATCTCGCTGGCGAAGAAGGAGGAACTGATCTACACCCAGGCGAAGTCGGAGCCGATCAAGCTCGGCCGGGACAACGCCGGGCTGAAGCTGTGCCAAGCCATCCGCGACGAGGCCCACCGCTTCGCCCAGCACTACCACCACATCCTGCGGCGCAAGAAGATGCTGGGGGAGAAGTAGCGATAGGTTCCCCCCGGCCATCACCGAATATGGACAATGCCTCCTCAAGGACTCGAACCTTGAACCCGCTGATTAAGAGTCAGCTGCTCTGCCAATTGAGCTAAGGAGGCGGGGTGGGCGGGGCGATCGGGCGTGCCCTGCCGGACCGGGGATGATACGGACGGGCGATGCGGGGGGCAAGGCGGGACGGGGAACCGGGATCGGGGAACGGGGATCTCAGAAAAAGCGATCCGGGGTCTGATTCGGCGTGCGCTGCAACGCAGCCTCGGGGCGACAGCGTTATGATCGCGGGCGATGCAGGGGCTATTTCGCATGTTGCAAGGCGCGCGGATCGAGGCGGCGTTGGCCGGGCGAGTCATGATGGTGGTTGTGGTGGCCGTCGCGATGTCGGTGGCCAGACCGGCCGGGGCGCAGGAGCGCTACGAGCTCACGGACCAGGGCTGGACACAGGTCGCGGCGCCCGAGCCGGGCACGCCCGAGGCGGAGTTGCAGGCGGTGAGGAAGCTGCTGGCCGAGGACCGGCTCAAGGAAGCGCTCGCCGCGGCGGACGCGTGGGTCGAGGCGTACCCGGCGCGGGACGACATGGCGGCGGCGCTCTTGCTGCGCGGCGACATCAAGGTCGCGATGGGCGAGTACTGGGAGGCGTTGTACGACTACGAGCAGACGATCATCGAGTGGCCGGCGTCGGCGGAGTATCTGACGGCGATCGAGCGCGAGTACGCGGTGGCCGAGGTGTTCCTGGGCGGGTGGAAGCGCAAGCTGCTGGGCGTGCGGGTCCTGCCGACCGACGGCGAGGGCGAGGAACTTTTGATCCGTGTGCAGGAGCGGGCGCCGGGTTCGGCGATCGGCGAGAAGGCGTCGCTGCGGCTGGCGGACTACTACTTCCAGAAGCAGGAGATGAACCTCGCGGCCGAGGCGTACGACATCTTCCTGGGCAACTACTCGCAGAGTGACCAGCGGGAGTGGGCGATGCTGCGGCTGATCCAGGCGAACCTCGCGCGGTTCAAGGGACCGGAGTTCGACGGCACGGGGCTGCTGGAGGCGGACGAGCGGCTGGCGCTGTACGCGGCGGAGTTCCCCGCGGCGGCGGAGCGGATCGGCGTGCCGGCGCTGCGGGCGCGGATCGCCGAGTCGATGGCGCGGCGGGACCTGAGCAGCGCCGGCTGGTACGACATCCGCAGCGACGAGGTCGCAGCGGCGAGCGTTTACCGCCGGCTGATCCGCGATTACCCCGAGACGGAGGCGGCGCAGCAGGCGGTGCGGTGGCTCGAAAAGCGGGGGCTTGAAGTCACCAGTAGCCAGTAGCCAGTAGCCAGTAGCCAGTAGCCAGTAGCCAGTAGCCAGTAGCCAGTAGCCAAACGGAGCATACGAGTTTGCTTCTCGATCGATACAAAACCACGAAACGAAAAACCGCGAGCAGCGTTTTTCTCCTACTGGCTCCTGTCTACTGTCTACTGGCCACTTCCCTCCCCGGCTGCGGCTACTCCACCCAATCCCTTTACCCCGAGCAGTACCGCACGGTCGCGCTGCCGGTGTTTGAGAACCGCACGTTCGAGCGCGGCGTCGAGGCCGACCTTACCGAAGCTTTGGGCAAGACCATCGAGCAGCGAACCCCGTACCGCCTGGCCCGCAGCGCCTCCGCGGACACGGACCTGACCGGCATCATCACGTCCGTCGAGCGGCGGCGGCTGAGCCGGACGGCCGACGCGGGGTTCCCGCAGGAGATCGAGGTGTCGGTGCGGATCGATTTTGAGTGGCGGGACCGGCGGACTAGCGCGGTGATCGCCGAGCGGCGCGGCCTCGAGCAGGTCGGGCGTTACGTCCCCGCCCGGACCACCGACGGCGCGGCCGGCGAGCCGTTCAGCGTCGCCCAGCACGCGGCGGTGGCCCGGCTGGCGGACGACGTCGTGGCGGCGATGCGCGGGGAGTTCTGAACGGCGGCTGATCCGCTGACGGGCGACCGGTCGCTGACGCTCCCGGCTCTGACCGCTCCGATTCTCCAATTCGGACACCGCCATACGGAGCCGGGAGCGTGAGCGACCGGTCGAGCGGATCGCCTTTTCACGCCGTCCCGAGGCTCCCATAAACCGCCGGCCGCCCCGCCGCGTATGACTTGACGCCGCGCATCGACCGATATCGAGGGTGCGGCCCGCCCGCCGGTCGCGGTGCCCTACCATGCTGATGCTTCGCCCCGCCGGGCCCGTTCCGCCGGCGGCCTCGGCCACCCCCCAAGCAGTGTCCATGCCCGATTCCAAAGACCCCAAGCTCGACCGCGACCCCGGCTCCGACGACGGCAAGGCCACCGGCCCCAACGGCACACGCGGCAAGGCAGGCCCCAACGCCAAGCCGCCGCCGTTCAAGTCGCACAAGGCCCTGGGCTGGCTCCTCCTGCTGGGCCTGATCATCACGTTCGTGCTGGTCATGCACAACGCCCAGAACCAGGCCCGCGAGGTCAGTTACGAGACCTTCTTTTCCCACGTCGAGAACGGCGACTTCACCGACGACGGCGTCTTAATCAAAACAGACCGCCTCGTCGGCGAACTCAAGGAAGGCACGTCCGGCCTGCCCGAGGGCAACAACGTCCACCGCATCGCGTTTCTCGCTCACCCGGATTCGCTGAATCTGCACGAGTGGACGCTGAAACAGATGGGGCAGGACTACAAGAATGACCCCGCCCAGGGCGGCCTTCTGCTCATGATCCTGATCAACTGGGGCCCGATCATCCTGATCGCGTTCCTGATCTACTTCTTCTTCTTCCGGGCGCTGCGTTCGGCGGGCGGCGGGCCGGGCATGCTCGGCAGCTTCGGACGCTCCAAACACAAGGTGCTCAACAAGGAGCACAGCAACGTCACCCTCGAAGACGTCGCCGGCATCGACGAGGCCAAGGACGAGGTCGGCGAGATCATCGAGTTCCTCAAGAACCCCAAGAAGTTCCAGCGCCTCGGCGGACGCGTGCCGCGCGGCGTGCTGCTCATCGGCCAGCCCGGCTGCGGCAAGACGCTGCTCGCCAAGGCGATGGCCGGCGAGGCGGACGTGCCGTTCTTCTCGATCTCCGGCAGCGACTTTGTCGAGATGTTCGTCGGCGTCGGTGCCTCGCGCGTCCGCGACCTGTTCAAGCAGGCGAAAGACTCTGCCCCCTGCATCATCTTCCTCGACGAGATCGACGCGGTCGGTCGCCGGCGCGGCAACGGCTTCAGCTCCGGCGGCCACGACGAGCGGGAGCAGACGCTCAACGCCATCCTCGTCGAGATGGACGGCTTCGACTCTTCCGACCAGGTCATCGTGATCGCGTCGACCAACCGCGCCGACGTGCTCGACCCCGCGCTCACCCGCCCGGGCCGGTTCGACCGGCAGGTGCACGTGCCGCTGCCCGACCTGCGCGGCCGGGTCGAGATCCTCAAGGTGCACGCCCGCAAGATCAAGCTCTCGCCGGACGCCGACCTCGAGCGGCTGGCCCGCGCGACCCCGATGTTCTCCGGCGCTGAACTGGCCGCGGTCATCAACGAAGCGGCCATCGGCGCGACGCTGCACGACAAGGAGTTTGTCGAGCAGGAGGACCTCGAGGAGGCCCGCGACAAGGTCCGCTTCGGCCGGGCCAACAAGAGCCGCAAGGTCGAGCAGGACGAGCGCGTCGCCACCGCGTACCACGAGGCGGGCCACGCCGTAATCCAGCACCTGCTGCCCAACGCCGACCCGCTGCACAAGGTCACGATCATCCCGCGCGGCCGCGCGGGCGGCATGACCATGTCGCTGCCGGAAAAGGACCGCTACGGCTACGGGCTCAAATACATCCACGACACGATGCGCGTCCTCTGCGGCGGCCGCATCGCCGAGGAAAAACAGACCGACGACATCTCCTCCGGCGCGTCGATGGACATCGAGATGATGACCCGCTTCGCCCGGGCAATGGTGCTGGACTGGGGCATGTCGGATCGCCTCGGCTTCATCAACTACCGGCCCGAGGACAACCCCAACGCCTTCATCGCCGACAAGCCCTACTCCGACGAGACCGCGCAGGCCATCGACGAAGAGATGAAACGCTTCGCCGACGAGGCCTACGCCGACGCCAAGAAGCTCATCGACGAGCACTGGCCCCAGACCACCGCGCTAGCGGAAGCCTTGCTCAAGTACGAGACGCTCAGCCAGGACGAGGTCGAGAAGATCATGAACGGCGAGACGCTCAAGAAGGCCACCGTCAGCGAACTGCTCGCCGCCGAGTCGGAAAAGACCGTCGCCCCGGACGCCAACCGCCCCGCCCCCGCCGAGCCCGAGGCGGACGACGACGCAGCGCCGGGGTTGATGCCGAGCCCGGCGTGAGACGTTGCATTAGGTTTTGAAGATGCTCGAAGTCGTATTCGATCTGCTGCGTCTGGTCTTCGCGTTTATCTCGGGGGATATGCAACGCAGAAAACCTGTGAACGATCGGAAACGACCTCGTCGATAAGCGAAATAGCAATTCTCTACTTAATCAGCTGCGTTGCCACGCAACGCAGCCCGCACTGCGTGGCAGTGCGGCTAAGCGCGATGCATCGAAGCGCCGTAAAATCCTGAAATGCACGCCGCCCTGCTCTGCGGAGCCGATCTGGTTTTGACTGAGCGGGAGATGCTGCGCCAGTTGATCGTCGGGCTGTTGTCCGAGGGGGTGCGCGTCACGCGCGTCACGACGCAGGGCGTCACGCCGCCGGGCGGGGAGTTGGCGGGGAGCGTCTTCGGCCTGCCCGGCAGCGTCGGCGACGGGCGCGGCGGGATCGGCGCGGCGTGGTGGCCCGGCACGCGGCGGCAGTGGGGCAAGCTCGCCGAGGCGCTCGACGAGGCCGACGTGTCCCTGCTCGTCGCCACCGACGGCGACACGTGGGACGCCGCGGTCGAACTCGGGCGGCGCATCGACCTGCCGGTCATGCTGTGCAGCCACGACCGCTTCGACGCGCGCTTTGCGCCGCGTTTGTTCCGCACGCTCAACCCGACGCGCTGCCTGATCGTCGCCGACTCGGCGCCCATCGCGGACACGCTGCGCGAGGCGACGAACAACCTGGTGGTCGTCGAGCACGTCCCGCCGGGCGTGCACCTGACCGACCGCACCCCCCGGAAGCGCGCCCCGGACGACCCGTTGTGTGTGGTGCTTTCCACGGACGGCCCGCTGGACGAGGACTACCTCGCGGCGCTCGAGGGATTGGCGCTGCACGCGCAGACGCACCCGAGCTTTCTCGTGCTGCTCGAGGGCTCGCACCCGGACACGCACGCGACGTACAAGCACCTCCGCCGGCTGGGCCTGCTGGGCACGTGCACGTTCGCGCCCAAGGGCTCGCGCACGGACGACCTGCTGCTCGAGGCCGACGCGGTGCTGCACCCGCAGCCGTTGGCGCGGTCGCGGAGCGTGACGCTGGCGGCGATGGCGCACGCGCTGCCAGTGATCGCGGTGGACGATCTGGCGTTGGACACGCTGATCGACGACCACACCGCGTGGGTGCTGGACGAGAACCCGCCGCCGACGCCCGAGGCCTGGGCCGAACAGCTAGCCCGCCTGCAGGACGACCCCGAAGCAGGTTTGGATTTAGGCAAGAGAGCCCAGGAATGGGTGCGGGAGGAGCACCTGTTCGCGGACCACCTCGCGCGGTTCGTGCACCTGTGCCGACAACTCGCCGGCGAGCCGATCGCGTTCCCGGGGTGAGCGGCCCGACCTGCCCGACTTTCTTGACCTGACCGTACGCCTCGGTGAGCCCCGCCCGACAAGGCGAGGCCGCGCTTCGGAATGACCCCTACGGGATTCGAACCCGTGTTACCAGGATGAAAACCTGGTGTCCTAGACCTGACTAGACGAAGGGGCCGGCCCGGCCGGTATCGGCCACGGCGAACGAGGCAGTGTAATCCTCGGGGCCGGCCAAGGCCAGTCCGGGCCGCGGGATTCCCGCCTCCATTTGCCACAACCCGCCCAGACGGACCGGAACCGGGCGGAAGACGGCGGCCGGACTTCGGCGAACCGGCGGGGTCGGCTCGACGTGTTACAATTGCCGGGCTTGGGGCGTGGTCCCGAATCGGTGTTTTGGGGGCGTGCGGGCGGCCGGGTGGGCCGGGGTGTTCTGCCCGACGACGACGACCGGTAGTCGACTTTGGGAGTTTTGAATTTGCTTCTTTTGATGCTGCTCAACGGCGAGGAACGGGGCGTCCGCTTCGAGGTGTCGGGGCGGGCCCCGGTGTTTATCGGCCGCCACGCGCTGGGGCTGGACAAACCCGACTCGCGCATGAGCCGGCAGCACGCCGAGGTCTGGCTCGAAAACGGGACGTGGCTGCTCCGCGACCTCAACTCGACCAACGGCACGTTCATCAACACCAAGCGTGTCCACGACCTGTGCCAACTGGAAGTGGGCGACCACATCCGCTGCGGTCGGACCGAGTTCGTCGTGGCCGACATCCGCGGCGACGTGCGGCCGGCGACCCCGCACGACACGACGGGCGACCTGGAAGGCACGGCCGTGCTGCCCCACGAGCCGAGCGTCGCGCTGGTCGAGGACGAGCCCGCGCCGCAAGACGCCTTCGACGATTCCGCGGTGATGGACGAGTCGGCGGTGATCGACGAACCCTTGGGGATCGACGAAGCCGACGAGTTGGACCTCGAACCCGTTGTCGATGACGCCGCTCATGAATCCGTAGAGCCGGAAGCACCGGAAGCGGACGTGCTCGTTGAAGACGTGCCGGAAACCACCGAGGCTTGGGACGTCGCCGCTGCGGAGGAAGCGCACGACGACGCGCTCGCTCTGGACGTTGAGCCGGAATCCGATCCCGACGCGGACCTGGTGTCGCTGACCGAAGACGAGCCGGACACCGGCGGTTCGAGCGAAGTCATCAATATCATCGACCGGGCGACCGACGATCAGGATCACGGCCGGGATCACGAACAGGATGGGGGCGATCTCTCGGAAGCTGTGCCTGAAGCCGAGGCGATGGTCGAATCCGGGTCAGACGAACTGCACGAACCGGGCGAACCGGCGACGCCGACCGAACCCGGCACCGAAGACGACGACATCTACGCCGCCGAGCCCGCGGTGGTCGGGTTGTCGCTGGGCCACACCCCGCCGCCGGACACTGAGCCCGCGGAGGCGGACGGTCCGGCGGAAGACGCTGACGAACGCGTCTCCGAGGCCGCGCCCGAACCTGCCGCAGAGGATCGCGAAGCCGATTCGGAACCGGTCGAGACGCCGACCCTGGCCGCCACCGAGCCCGAGCCGCTCGACACGGACGACACCGACGCGTTGTCCGAGGACGAGATCGAAGCGATCGTGGACCTCGTGGAGCCGGAAGACGACGAAGCGGACCTGGCGTTGACCGACGAGGTCCTGGATGAAGCCGTCGAGGAAGCGTCCGCCCCGGCCGAGGACGCTTCGGATGAAGCATTTTCAGCCGCGGATGCCGGATCGCCCGATAACCCTTGGGAGTCGGCCTCCGCCGCGGACGCCGACGACGCCGAGCCCGCGGACGATGACGACGACGTGCTGAAACTGGGCTTCCAAGGCGCCGAACCGCCGCACCACGCGGACGTGGACGAGCCCGCCCTGCGCGGGCACACCCCCGCCGCGCCCGGCCGGTTCGTGGTCACCGAGACCGACGACGACTTCGACGCGGACTTCGACCACCCCGACGCCACGGCCGAACGCGCCGCCCTGCTGGGCCCCGGCGGCCTGGACGCCGACCCCGAGGCCGCCGAACGCTGGCGTGAGCCGTCGCGCTCGCGCGGCCCGCTGGGCAAAGGCCGGCAACGGCTGCCGCTGGCCCTGGTCACCGTGCTGGCCGTCGTCGCCGCCAGCGGCGCCCTGATCTACACGGGCATGCAGCTGGGGTGGATCGGCGGATCGACCACCGTCGCCGGACGCGACCCCGGCGTCGATACGTCACCCACGCCCGACATCGCCACCGACACTGGCACCCTGGCCAGCGCGACCACGCCCAACCGCATGGACCGCGCCCCGGGCACGACGGATGCGCGGTCGGTCTTTATCGACCCCCGCGCGATGCGCCGCCCCGCCCAGCCGACCAACCCGCAGCCCGACACCCGCACCAATACCGACAACAGTGCGGCCGCCGGAGCAGGCGCACGTGCGGATTCGGGCGCGATGTCGGATTCAGGTTCGGGTTCGGACATGACGCCGCCCACCCCCTCGGCCGTCGCGCCGGGGCCCGCCATGCCCGCGCCGTCCGCCGTCACCGGCACCACACCGGCAAGCACAGAACGGGTCCGCAACGCCGAGCAACTCAAAGCACTGATCGACAACGCGACCCCCGATCGCGGCCTCGACCCCGCCGGCCGCCTGCAAGACAACACCACGAACAACGACACGGACGCCGACAACCGTTCGGATTCGACCGCGGTCGCCGACGCCACGCCGACCACCGAACCCGCGGAAGAACGCGGCACCCTCACCGGCACCCCGCCAACCCCGGCCGAAGAAACGCAAGACGAGCCTCAACTCGCCGCGGCCGTCGATCCGTCCAACGACTTCGCCCGAGCGGGCCTGACCATCGGCGACCCCGACAGCGTGTTCACCCGCCCGCGAACCAACACCGAGCCCGAAGACGCGCAAGCGCCCGAGATCGCCGACGCCGTGGCCGACGACCCCACGCCGCCCGCCCCGCGGACTTTGCTCAACCCCCGGTCGGGCACCGGCGTGATCCGTACGGCGCGCCCGGACACCACCCGCCCCGGCGCCATCGCCGTCCCCGCCGGGCCGCGCCGCGTCGCGTTCCTCGTCGATGTCTCCGGCACGATGGTCGACTCGATGCCGCAGCTCCGCACGCACCTCAGCCAGGCCATCGAACAGCTCAGCCCCGAGCAGTCGTTCACCGTCCTGATGTTCCGGCAGGGCGAAGCGATCGAGCTGCCGCCCACGGGCCTGCGTCCGGCGAACAACGCCGCCAAGTCCGCCGCCCTCGACTGGCTCGACGCCGACGCCCAGAACGTCCAGCTCGGCGGCCGCTCCGACCCCACGCCCGCCCTGCGCGTCGCCCTGAACCACGGCGTCAACGAGCTGGTCGTCCTCTCGGACAACTCGCTGGGCCGACGCGCCATGCCCGGCGGCAAGGACCTGTCGCTCAGCGACCTCGCCGGCACCCTCGCCCGCTACGACGGCCTGAAGGTCAACACCATCCAGTTCAACTACCAGGACAGCCGCGAGTTGCTCAAGAACCTCGCCGAGCAGTTCGATGGCGACTTCCTGTTCGTCGAAGAGATCAGAGACGCCAACCCCGACGCCCCCGACATCTTCGGGCAGGCCGCGCGGCGCAACTGAAATCCGTTTTGTGCTTTCGCCGGACGGGTCGGTTCACCGACCCGTCAAACGCTCAGCCCCCGCGCGATCGAAGCGCCTTCAGCTCGCCTTCTTGCGCTTCTGACTCACCGACTCGCCGATCAGGATTTTGCCCTTGCGCTTGAGCAGGTCGGTGAGGTGTTCGAGTTCGGTGTTGGCGGTGCACACCCACTTGCCCCAGCGGACGTCCACGGCCCACTTGGCGCCGCGGATGCCATCGCGGATGTAGCGGTTCAGCCGGCGGATGGGCATGTGCTCGATATGCTCGGGCCGCAGCGGCACGCACACCAACGGCTCTTCGGGGTTGGGCACGAAGTAGAACAGCAGCTCGCGGTCGGACTCGCCGATCGTGGAAGGCGCGGTGAACTCGAGCGTCCAGCGCCAGCTCGTGCCGTGCCAGACGACGCGGTCTTCGAGGCCTTCGACGTGCTCGACGGCGTTGGCGAGCAGCTTGGGGATCAGCACCGACGCCGGCTCGTTGAGGTTGGCCAGCAGGGTGTCACGGTCGGGCTCGTTCCATCGGTCGGCCCAGGGGGTGGAAGGCGCGGTCGCTTCGCTCATCGCGGGCAACTCCAGGTCAAAAGGACAGTGCGGACATTCTCCCGGGGCCGGCGATACGGACGCCCCCGCTCCAAACGGGCCGGTCGGCCGGCGTGGTCGGGCCACGTGGCCGACGGGTGGGCTCGACGCGAAAACCGTCGAGTCGCGTAGTTTACCGAAACCCCGGGCCGGCTGCAGATGACGACCTCCCCCCCCAACCCGACCCCGCCCGCCGGCGACCCCGGCACGTCGGCCAAGCCGACCTTCGTTGTCATGGCCAAGGCCCCCGTGCCCGGCACGGTGAAGACCCGCCTGACCCGGCCGACTCCGGACGCCGCGCCGGTTGCGCTCATGGGCGACGTCGAGGCCGCCGAGGTCCACACGGCGTTTCTGGTCTGCCTGCTGACGCGGCTGCGCGTCCACCTGGATTCGGGAGAGGCGTCGGGCGTGCTGGCCCTGAACAACCTCGCGCTGTTGTCCGACACCACCGCCGACTCCACGGTGAGCCGGCTCTCCGGAATCGTCCGAAAGATCGTGGACGACACGGGGTTCACGCTCGAAGACCAAGGCACCGGCAACCTCGGCGAACGGCTCGACTTCGTCTGGCAACAACGCGCGGCTACCGAAGACGGTTCGACGCCGGTCGTGTTCCTCGGCATCGACAGCCCGGACCTGCCCGCCGGCCACCTGCGCGCCGCCCTCGACGCCGCCACGCCGCGACGAACCAACAACAAACCCGCGCCCCACGCCGCCGTCGGCCCGGTCGACGACGGCGGGTATTGGTGCCTCGCCGCCTCGCACCGCCGACCCGCCCTGCTGCGCGGCATCGACTGGGGCACGGCCGCGGTGTACGATCAAACCCGCGAGGCCGCCCGACACGACGGGCTCCCCCTCGCCGACCTGCCGCCGTGGCACGACGTCGATGACCCGCACGACCTGCACCAACTCCGACAGCGCCTCCGCAGCCGCGAGCACCAGGACCCCGCCCTTCTCCAACTCGCGGACACCCTCGACGGCATCCTCGGAGCTTTCTGATTCCCGCCGCGAACCCGCTGCCATCTCCAAGGCACCGCGCCTCCAACCCGAGCCCACCCGCCATGGAACCCACCACCACCGATCCGGCACTGCAGACCGAACCCGGCCCCGACGCCGCGTCCCCGTCGCGCGTGCTCATCGTTGACGACAACGAGCAGAACGTCGAGCTGCTCCAGGCCTACCTCGAAACGCTCCCCGACTGCGAGGTCCTCACCGCGGCCGACGGCGTCGAGGCCCTCGACTTCATCAACCGCCACGCGCACCAGCCCGGCGACGCCGAGGACGCGCCCGGCGGCCCGGGCCTGCCCGACCTGATCCTCCTGGACATCATGATGCCGCGCATGTCCGGCTTCGAGGTCTGCCAGCGCCTCAAGAGCGACCCCGCCACCGCCGCCATCCCCGTCATGATGGTCACCGCGCTCAACGAACTCGGCGACATCGAACGCGCCGTCGAGGCCGGCACCGACGACTTCCTCACCAAGCCGGTCAACAAGCTCGAACTGATCACCCGTGTCAAGAGCCTGCTGCGCGTCCGGCACCTCAAGGCCGAGCTGGACCGCACCGAGGCCTACATCCGCGAACTCGAAAACCGGCACGACTAATCCGCGCCGACCTGGTCGCGCTCGTCGGAAGTATCGCTCGACGCCGCCCAGACCACGGCACCCAGGAGGTGGGCACGGAAGGCGGGGTCGGCGAACGACTCGGCCGTGTGGCCACCGGCGGTGTAGATCGTCCGCCCGCCGTCGAACGCGCGGCACCAGGCGATCGGGTGGTGCCCGTCGGCCGCGGTGTTGCCTCCGCGGTAGGTGCTGGGGACCAGGCTCATGAGGACGGCGGCGTCCGTCGGCGGGGGGCGGTCGAAGTTGTACCACTCATCGGTGCGGTTCCAGGCGTCGGGCAGGTGCCGGGTCGCCGGGTGGTCGCAGTCGTGTACCACCACGCGGGCGGGCTGAATCGCCGGGTGGCTCTCGAACAGGCCGCCCACGAGCTGCGCGTACCAGCCCCAGTCGGCTTCGGTGTCGGCGGCGCTGTGGACGCCGACGAACCCGCCGCCCCGCCGGTACCAGCGCTGGAAGGCTGACTGCTGGGCCTCGTCGAGGACGTCGCCGGTCGTGTTCGCAAACACAACGACATCGAATGACGCGAGTTCCTCCTCGCCGAACACGGCGGGGTCTTCCGTGGCCGTGACGACGAAGCCGTGCGCGTCGGCCAGTTCTTCAAAACACGCCACGGCGTCCGGGATCGAGTCGTGCCGAAACCCGCGCGTCGCGGAGAAGACCAGGACGCGCAAGCCCTCCGCGCGCTCTTGAACGTCGGACACGCCGCCGACCCGGGGCAGCGGACGGATGCGCAGGTTCCGGAACGCCACCGGGCCGTGGTCGCCCTGGAGCATGACCGGGCCGAACGGCGCCTCGTCGCCGGCCATCGCGGCGCGGGTGGGCCCGGACAACTCGACGCCCTCGTGGATCGTCACGCCGTTGTGCACGACGCGCTCGAAGCGGGCGTTGCGGACCTTCCGGCCCAGCGGATCGAAACGCGGCGCGCGGAACACCATCTCGTACCGCTGCCACCGCCCCGCGGGCTCGGCCGCGTTCACGCGCGGCGGCCGGCCCTCGAAACCCTCACGCCCCACGCCCCGCGCCGGGTCCCACCGCTGGTAGACGCCGCCCGCGTCGTCGAACGCGGGCTCCGCCTTGCCGTGGCTGTCGAGGACCTGGATCTCGTAACGCCCCTGCATGTACACGCCCGAGTTCGAGCCTTCCCCGATCATGAACTCGACGCTCACCTCCGCGTCGCCGTGCTCGAATCGCGAGAGCAGATTGCTCGCGTGACGCGGCGCCACCCATACGCCCGCTCCTTCAGCTGCGCTCAAGCCCTCCCCGTCCAGGCCCGCGTCGCCGCCTTCGACCCAGCCGTGACGTGGTTCACGGAACCCGTCGAGCGCATCGATCGCGATGACGTGGGGCGAGATGGTCGTGCCATCGGGGTCGTCCGCGGATGTCGCGGGGATCCGGTTGAGGGTGTACCACGCCTCGCCCGACCAGATCGGCTCGCCGCGCGTGTTCCGGGGATTGCAACGCAGGTACACCACCGCCCCGGCCTGCAGGTCCGGCACGACCAGACGCACCGAGCGGCCGTCCTCCGCCGCGTGCGCCTCGGTGGCCACCAGCCGCTGATGCTTCTGCTTGGCACCGCCGTACGCCGGGGTCGCGAAATACGCCCACTGCTCGAGGTGGTACCGCGTCGGGTCGCTCAGCCAGGACCGATCGACGGTGTCCGTAAACCGCACGACAAACCCGTCCGGCGTCGCCGACACAGAGTGCATCTCGAACACCGCTGCGCCGGTCGGCCGGAGGCGCTGCAACCCAAACGTCGTGCCCCGCCAGGACCAGTTGCCCGCCCCGCCGGTCCCGCCGACGTAGAGGCAGCCGTCCGGCCCCCAGATCAGCCGATTGACGCCGGACTCCAAGCCCTGCGTAAACCGGAACACCGCGCCCTGCCGCTGCCCCTCGACCGTTTCGAGGAACACACGACGGATGCCCCCGGTGGTCAGTTCTCCCAGGTACAACTGCCCCGCGAACGGGCCATCATGGATCGACACGGGCGTCGTCGGCGAATTGGACACCTCGTTGGGCGGCAGCCAGACGGCCGGCGGGCTCGGCGGTTGATCGACAAACAGGCTGCGGTGCCCGCCGTCCGGAAACGACCGGCTTGCCTGAAGCCCGTTGTAATGCCCGTAAAAACGCCCCGGCTGCACATGGTTGAGCCGGTTGGCCGGCAGCCACGCGCCCTGGTTGTCGGAGACATAGACCTCGCCGTTGTCGGTGACCAGCACGCCGTTGGGCGTGCGCAGCCCGCCGGCCAGGAACTCCGTCCGGCCCGACTTCAACTCGGTCCGGAACAAAGCCCCGCGGTGCGGCGGGTTCGGGCCGTTAAGCCCCAGCACCGGCTCGGTCACCTCTTCGATTTCCAGGGTCCGGTCGAAAAAGATGCTCGTCGACAGCGCCCCGTAAAGCCAGCCGTCGTGATGTTGCAGGCCAAACGAGAAGTGGTGGTAGTTGTCGCCGATCCAGGGCTGGGCGAACGTCTCGGGATTCTCGAACACGCCGTCGCCGTCCTGATCCCGCAGCCGTTCGATGCCCGTGCGGTGCGCGACAAAGACATCACCGTCCACCACCGCAAGCCCGGTCGGGTCGTGGAACCCGTCCGCGACCTTGATCGGCGGCGTCTCGACCCGCCCGCGCCCGCCGGCCACGCCGCGCAACATCCACAACGTCCCGTTGGGCTCGGTCCGCAGCACCCCGCTATTTAGCGGCGTGAAATCGGTGTAGACCAGGCTGCCGTCGGCCAGGAAACCCATCGCGCCCACGCTCGGCTCCCACCCCTCCGGACGCACCGTCTCCACCGACCAGCCCGGGTGGACCCCGTCGAGCGCCTGCCCCAACCCCGGCCGCGTATCCGCCCTTCCGTCCAGCAGCACCTTCGGGCCCGGCGACACGACGCGCGTCACCCCGGCCCGCGTCCGCAACGATTCGGCCGGGATCGTCGAGAACCCTTCCGCGCCCGGAGGTCGCCACGCAAGCCGCAGCGCCTGACCGCCGGTGTTCTCGAACATCTCGATCGACAGCGGGACCCAGCCCGACTCCAACGCGAGCCCGCCTTCGACGCCCGTGGCCGGGTGGATCCCGTCGTGATCAACCACCCGCACACCGCCGATCTCCAACACCGACCCGTCGTCGCTTTCGAGGCGAAACCAGTACTCGCCCGCATGCTCAACCCAAAGCTCCCCCGCGATGCGCACGACGAAAAAATCGTCCAATCCCCCGAAATCTTCCGCCGACGAAAGGTCAATCCGCTCGATCCGTCGGTCCACGTTGGGCGTCTGGTCCGGTGCCAACGGAGCCAGCCGCACCATCGGCCTACCGATCTCGTACAAACGAAGCGTCACGCCCCGGTCATACACACCGTCGGCCGCCGCGGGCATCGCCCGGCTCTGCGCGAAGACCTCCGTGTTCATCCACCCCGTCACAACCAGCAACAAAAAACACAACAACCCTCCAAACGCGCCCGAAAGCGAGCCGCGCGACAGGCATCGTTGTTCGAGTGGTTTGATCCGGTCTGACCTGAGGACATGCATCGAACGATGGTCGCCCACGTAAGCCCAAGGGTCAAACGCCGACCATCACAAATCATCGGGGTTGCGCACCCGCCCACGGGAGCGAGGCGAACTCAAGCCACATACCCGTATTGCTCTCTTAACCCCTCGGAGTGCGGAACCGTGGGCACCCCGACGCTGAAAAATGCCCGTGACAGGAGTCGAACCTGTACTCCCTTGCGGGAACCGCCACCTGAAGACGGCGCGTCTGCCAATTCCGCCACACGGGCTGCGGGGAACGCGGAAGTCTAACACTGCCGGGCCGGGGTGCCAAGTGGTGGAATCGCCAACGCAGGAAACGCAAGAAAACCAGAAACGCAGGAAATCCAGACATCAAACCCGGGGAGGCTGATTCGTGTTCCTGCGTTTCTTGCGTTTCTTGCGTTTTGATTCTCCTCCGTTTCACAGCGTCAACACCGTCACGTTCTGGTTGCTGTAGATGCACAGCTCGCCGGCGATGGTCATGGCTTCGCGGCAGACGGACTCGGCGTCGTGGTCGGTGTGTTGGAGCAAGGCCCGTGCGGCGGCGGTGGCGTAGTTGCCGCCCGAACCGATGGCCAGGGCCTGGCGGCCGGGAACGATTTCGGACGGCTCGATGACATCGCCGGTGCCGGACACGAGCAGGGTCACCGAGCGGTCGGCGACGGCGAGGAGTGATTCGAGACGGCGCAACATGCGGTCGGTGCGCCACAGCTTGGCGAGTTCGACGGCGGCCTTCTTGACGTTGCCGGGCGACTGTTTGAGCTTTTCTTCAAAACGCTCGAGCAGCGCGAACGCGTCGGCGGCGGAGCCGGCAAACCCGACGAGCACCCCGGCCTGGTCGGCACCGAGGCCGTCGAGCTTGCGGACCTTCACGGCGTCGCCCTTGGCGACGACATCGCCCATGGTGACCTGCCCGTCGCCGGCCATCGCGACCCGTCCATCGCGACGGACGCACAGCACGGTGGTCGAGCGGATGCGCGGACGGGTCGTGGTCTCGGTATCGGTGCGCGGCATCGACGGATCGTACACGCCCGGTTCGTGTCTCCGCCGCCCCGTGCCACTCGTTGAGAGCGCGCGACCCGTTGGGTCTTTTTGCGCCACGGCCGTAAGCCTTGCGCTTTCGCGCACTTGCGTCCATCCTAGGTCTCCCGCCAAGGAGCCCAGGATGGAACGCAAGATCTTTCGGTTCTTACTCGACCACTTC
>JAUIGU010000045.1 GCA_030432595.1 Phycisphaerae bacterium | reverse complement strand
GCATGACCCCGCAGCGCCTCATGCGCGACCCGCGCACGGCGCTGGTGCGCGTCAGCGGGCTGATCCCGCCGGGCGCGACGCCGGGCACGAAGTTCGACCTGCTCGTCGAGGCGCTGCCCGAGGACACCGAGACGACCTCGCTCGCCGGCGGGCAGCTGTGGCAGACCTCGCTGGGCGTCTTCGGCGACGACACGCAGCTCCCGGCCGTGCGCCAGCTCGCCCTGGGGCGCGGCCCGGTCTACATCAGCCCCTTCGACGGCGACCCGGCCGACGAAGCCGCGCACCGGCAGTACATGCGGCAGGCGGTCATCGTCGGCGGCGGCGTGGCGTCGGCACCCCGACGCCTGGAGATCATCCTCAACCAGCCGAGCTGGGCCCGCGCCCGCGTGATCTCCGACGTGATCAACGAGCGCTTCCGCATGGCACCCAACGAGGCGGGCATCACCGCCAACGCGGTCGGCCCGCTGCGCATCGAGCTGAGCGTCCCCCGCCGGTACCAGGACAACCCCAAGCACCTTCTGGACCTGCTCGGGCACACCTACCCCTACCCGATCGACAACCTGCAGGCCAAGGTGGACGCGATGGTTCAGTGGATGCAGCGCGACGGCGACGCCGAGGTGCGCCGGCGGGCCACGCTGGTCATCAAAGCCCTGGGCCGAACCGCCGCGCCGGCGCTGCAGCAGTACTACGACCACGACGACCTGGCGATCCGGCTGGCGGTCCTGGACGCCGGCGCCTACCTGGGCGACGAAACCACCGGCGACCGGCTCATCGCCTTGGCGAAGGACGACCAGGCCCCGACCCGCAGCGCCGTCGCGCAGTCGCTCGTCCACCTGCCACGCAACATGCGGGCGACGGCGGCCCTGCGCGACCTGCTCTCCGACGCCGACCGCGACGTGCGCATGGCCGCCTACCAGTCGCTCGCCACGCACGGCGACCCGCTGATCGACAGCCTCGCCGTCCGCGACCTGGACGGCGTGAAGTTCATCATTGACCGCGTGCCCTCCGAGCAGCCCATGGTTCACATCAGCGCCCGCGGCACGCCGCGCATCGTGCTCTTCGGCCCGCACCAGGGCTTCCGCCAGCCCGTCGTCGCGTCCATGTGGAACAACCGCATGAGCATGCAGTCCCCGCTGTCCATCGCGCAGGCGGCGCAGGGCCTCGAACTTGGCAACACCGCGTTCCTGCCCGTCACCCACCGCGGCGCGACCCGGCGCGAGGGCGACGCCGCCGTCGCCACCCTCCACGACGCCCGGGGGGGCACCGCCCGGGTCCGCGCCAGCAACCAGGCCGCCGCGGAACTCCTGCAATCGTCGCTGCCCGAAACGCCCGACCCCGGCAAGCGCTACGCCGTGCGCGGCCGGGTCGTCGAGAACCTGGCCGGTCGGCTCACCCTCGAGCTGTTGAGCGTCGACGACACGCTCACCCACATGCCGCTGTCGGTGTTCTACCGCTCGCCCTTCGAGGCCCGGCCCACCGTCCACCGCGTGGCCCCGACCGTGGCGACCCTCGCGTTCTTCCTGGCCCACTACCCCACCATGGACCAGCCGCAGGAGGGCCTGAACCTGACCTTCGGCGAGGTCGCCGACGCGCTCCACCAACTCAACCGCCAGGGCGCGATCCCCGCGCCCGTCGAACTCGACCTCAGCCCCCTGGCCCGCATGGTCGCCGACCAGCGGCAGGACGCCGCACCGACGCAACGTCCCGAGACCGACGGCAGCGCGCCCGGAAGGCCGGACACGGTGCCCAGCGACGCGGAGGTGCTCTCCACCCGCGAGTCACGCTGAACCCTGTTCGCACCATCGAACGCAACCGTATTGCCGGGCTTACGATCCGATAACCGATGAGTTAGACTGCATTTCGGACGGAGAAAGCCCCGCCGCACGGATGTCGGCGGGAACGCGAGGCGTGCCTTCACGCCCCGCCCGACGCGTCGTCTCCGCCGCGCCTGCCCGACAGGGAGGTCCCCCTTCATGCCCACCGAATCTCCCGCCCGCGATGTGCCCGCCCTCCAGGGGATGCGGCTGGCCAAGCTCACCGTCGCCGGCTTCAAGTCCTTCGCCGACAAGACCGAGATCCGCTTCGACGAGCCCATCGTCGGCATCGTCGGGCCCAACGGCTGCGGCAAGTCCAACGTCGTCGACGCCATCAAGTGGGTCCTCGGCGACCAGTCGCCCAAGTCCCTCCGCGGCGGCGCGATGATGGACGTCATCTTCAACGGCTCGTCCAAACGCCGCCCGTCGGGGATGGCGTCGGTGACGCTGACGTTCGACAACCCGGTGTTGGAGATGGCGGATGGCGGATGGGCGATGGCGGATGGAACACCCCCGCCAGTCGAGGCCGGGGTCCATCGCGAATCAAACGACCATCCTCAAGGGGAACCAAGCCAAACTCCGGCGGGTGCCGAACATCCGCCATCCGCCATCCACCATCCGCCATCCGGCCGAAGGCCGCTCCCCCTCGACACCGACCAGGTCGCCATCACCCGCCAGCTCTACCGCGACGGCACCAGCGACTACCTCATCAACAACCAGCGCGCCCGCCTCCGCGACATCAAAGAACTCTTCATGGACACGGGCATCGGCACCGACGCCTACTCCATCATCGAGCAGGGCAAGGTCGCCCGCATGCTCGAAGCCAACGGCGCCGAACGCCGACAGATCTTCGAAGAGGCCGCCGGCGTCGCCCGCTTCAAGGCCCGCAAAAAAGAAGCCACCCGCAAGCTCGAACGAACCGAGCAGAACCTCGCGCTCGTCCGCTCCCGCCTCGAAGACACGCAGCGCCGCCTCCGCTCGGTGAAGATGCAGGCCGCGCGGGCGCGCTCGTACCAGGAATACCAGGGCCGGCTGCGCGAACTGCAACTCACGCACGCCATCGCCGAGTACCACAAGCTCACCCGCGAACTCAACGCGCTCCAGGAGCAGCTCGAGCAGGCCGAGGCCGATCGCGCCGTCGCCGCCCGCAAGCTCGCCGAGCACGAGCACGCCGTCCAGGACGCCGAGCAGGAGCGCGACGCCGTCGCCGGCCGGCTCAAGCAGTTCGACCACCAACGCCTCGAACAACAATCCGCCAAGGAGAAGGCCGAGCAGCAGCAGGCTTTCGCCCAGCGCACCCTCGACGAAACCGCCGAGCAGATGCAGCGCGACACGCAGCGCCTCGACGACCTCGCGTCGCGCGTCGCCCGGCTCAACGACGAAAAACGCGAACAGGCCGACGAGATCGCCCGCTTCGAGACCCAGCAAGCCGACAGCAAGCAACGCCTCGAAGACGCCCAAAACCGGCACCGCACACTCCAGCAACAACTGCACGAGCAGCGCGCGTCGCTCGAAGACGAGAAGAACGGCCTGCTCGACCTGCTGCGCCGCGTCACCGACCTTAAAAACCAGATCACCTCGCTCGACAGCTTCGCCGACTCGCTCACCGCCAACCGCGAAAAGATCGAGCAGCGCACCGGCGACGTCGCCCAGCAACTCGAACGCCTCCTCCAGGAACGCGACGACACCGACGAGAAACTCGGCGAAGCGTCATCGCTGATCGATGAGCAGCAGTCGCAACTCAACGAACGCCGCGACCTGGCCGGCAAGTTCGGCGATCAGATCAAGACACTGACCGACCGCCTCGCCCAGCAGCGCGAACGCCGCGCGACCCTCGATTCGCGCCGCCAAGTGCTGCGCGAGATGGAAGGCAACCTCGAAGGCATCGCCGACCCGGTCAAGGCCGTCCTCGCCCAGGCCGCGACCGCCCCCAAGCCAAGTGCTGAGGAGCGCGGCGACGAAGCCTCGGATCAAGTCACCAACGACAACCCCTTCGCCTTCGTGCGCGGCGTCGTCGCCGAACTCATCGACGCCGACGTCGAGCACGCCGCGCTCATCGAGGCCGCGCTCGGCGAGAACCAGCAGGCCCTGGTCGTCGACCGCCTCGGCGAGCTCTGCGGCCACGAAACCGACAACGCCCGCGCCGCCCTGGCCGGCCGCGTCACCTTCCTCGCCCTCGACCAGCCGCCGCTGCCCGACGTCGCCCCGCACGCCAACGCCGGCCCGTCGCCCACCCTCGCCGCCGACCTCGTCCGCTACCCCGACTGGCTCGGGCCGGTCGTCTGGCGGCTGCTGGGCCGCACCATCGTCGTCGAAGACCTCGACCGCGCCCTCGTGCTCCGCGCCACGCTGCCCGACGGCTACCGCTTCGTCACCAAGCGCGGCGAAGTCCTTGATGAGCAAGGCCGCGTCCACGCCGGGCCGCTGGGGGCCGCGTCGGGAGCAGGTGGCGTTATCAGCCGGCGGTCCGAACTCAACTCGCTCGAATCGCAGTTGCGTGAGATCGATGCGTTGATCGCGTCCGACGGCTCGACCCTCTCGGCGCTGTCCGACCAGGCGTCGCACCTCGAGGGTGTCACCGCGTCGCTGCAGCAGTCGATCCACGAAGCGACCAACAGCAAGGTCCAACTCGACTCCCGCCGCCAGCACCTCCAGGGCCAGATCGAACAGCTCGAACGCGAACGCCCGACCCTCGCCGCCGAGCAGGAAGCCATCCACGCCAAGCTGCGCGACGCCCAACAGAAGCGCACGGGGCACGACGCGCAGGTCCAGCAACTCGAGTCGGACTCGGCGCAGCGCGAAGCTCGCCGCGCCGCGCTCGAGTCGTCGATCGCCGACCAGGCCGCCAAAGCCGAAGAAGCCGGCGAACAGGTCACGACGCTGCGCATTGAGGCGTCCACGCTCGCCGAGCAGCACGCCGCGGCGCTCAAGCAGTCGCGCCAGCTCGAGATCGCCGCCGCCGACGCCCAGCGTCAGCACGACACGCTCAAGGCCCAGCTCGCCGGCTACGAGCAGCGCACCGCGCAGCTCCGCGAGCAGGCCGAGCAGGCCGTCGCAGATGCGCAGGATGCGCAAAGCAAGCTCGATGAACTGATCACGCAGTGCGAACTGGCCGAGCGCAAGGTCGCCGCCGCCGAGGAAACGCTGACCGAGACGCGTGAAGCCGTGAAGACCCGCCGCGCCGAGGTCGAATCCCTCGACGCCGCGCTCAATACGCACCGTGTGCAGCAAGCCCAGTTCCAGACCAAGCTCGACGGCGTCCGCCAGCGCAGCCACGAACAGCTCGAACTCGAGATCGAAGACGCGTACCGCCAACGCCTCGGTGAGTACGAGGCCGAGCCCGACCAGATCGACTGGGACGCCGTGACCTCCGAGATCGACGAGCTCCGCGGCAAGATCGCCCGCCTGGGCAACGTCAACCTCGACGCCATCCAAGAGCAGGACCAGCTCGAAGGCAAGCAGGACGAGCTCGAAGACCAGGTCAAAGACATCGAGCTCGCCGAACGCGAGCTGCGCGAGTTGATCGAGCGCATCAACGTCGACAGCCGGAAGCGCTTCGAGGACACCTTCTACCAGGTGCGTGACGCGTTCGCGGGGCAGGACGGCATGTTCCGTCGCCTCTTCGGCGGCGGCCGGGCCGAGCTGTACCTCGAGCCCGACGAGAACGGCCACACCGACGTGCTCGAGTCCGGCATCGGCATCAACGCCAAGCCGCCCGGCAAGGAACCGCGGGCGCTTTCGCAGTTGTCGGGTGGTGAAAAGACCATGACCGCCATCGCGCTGCTCATGGCCATCTTCAAGTCGCGCCCGAGCTGCTACGCGATCCTCGACGAAGTCGATGCCGCGCTCGACGAGGCCAACGTCGAACGCTTTACCAACATCATCAAAGGCTTCCTCGACAAGTCGCACTTCATCGTCATCACCCACCACAAGCGCACCATGCAGGCCTGCGACGTGCTCTACGGCATCACCATGCAGGAGCGCGGCGTCTCCAAACGCGTCAAGGTCAACTTCGACCAGGTCGGCACCGACGGCAAGATCAGCGACGACGCGGTTGCGGCGCAGGACGAACAGGATGCGACAGAGCCGGAAGCGTCAGCGCCCGGCCCCGACGATGCGCCGTCTCGCCGCGAACAGCTCGCGTCGATGCGCGAGCCCGAGCCGGTGACGGCGGAGTGATTGCTCGATTCCCCTCCCTTTGGGAGGGGTTAGGGGAGGGTGCCGAATGCGCGGTGGTTGTGCGCTCGGGTTGCCGTCAGTTTTCAGAGCACCCTCCCCCGGCCCCTCCCAAAGGGAGGGGAGTTGAAGGCGTCTGTGCCGCGGGCCCGCGTTGCGTCTTTTCGTGCTTCCCGCCATGATGCCCCCATGAAAATCGCCGTCGCCGCTGACCACGGGGGGTATCCGTACAAAGCCCGGGTGCTCGAGATCGTCCGGGAAATGGGCTTTGAGGGCCTGGACTTGGGCGCGCACGAGTTGGTGCCCACCGACGACTACCCCGACTTCGCCCGCTACGTCGGCGACGCGATCCAGCACGGCCAGGCCGACCGCGGCATCCTGCTCTGCGGCTCGGGCGTGGGGGCCTGCATCGCCGCCAACAAGATGAACGGGGTCCGGGCGTCGGTCTGCCACGACGTGTACTCGGCCCACCAGGGCGTCGAGCACGACGACATGAACGTGCTTTGCCTGGGTTCCCGCATCATCGGGCCGCAACTGCTCGAAGACCTGGTCCGCGCGTTTCTGTCGGCCGAGTTCTCGCCGGGCGAGCGCTTTCAACGCCGGCTCGACAAGGTCAAAGCGATGGAAGCCGCGGGGTGAGGTGAAGGTTTATCGATGACACAATGTGACCCACGGTCAAAGACCGTGGGCTTCCTGATTGTTGTGACATTACAAAAGTGCGCGTTAGCCGCCGGTGATCTGCGTCAGGTCGGTCGCGCCGGCGCCGTTGGAGTTGTTGTAGACGTCGAGGGTCTCGGCGTCGGTGGCCTGGGTGGGGACCAAGGCGCGGAATCGGCCGTTGTTGGGGTTGTACCAGTACACGCCCGTGCCGCGGAAGTGTTTGAAGAGCGGGTGGGTCTGAGCGCCGGTGGCCGAAGAGTCGTACCACACGCGGGCACCGGTGTAGCTCAGGTCCCAAGGGTTGGCGGGCAACTCGTTGTGGGCGAACCAGTCGGGGTCGATGGTCGCGGGGTACTCGCCGGTCTGGGCGAAGACCTCCATGATCTTGGCCTGCACGGACTGGACGGTGGTGGCGGCGGCGGCGGCGCGGGACTCGTCCGAGCCCTGCGTGATCTTGGGGATGACCATCGCCGCGAGGATCGAGAGCATCAGGATCACGATGGTCAGTTCGACCAGCGTGAAGCCACGGCGCGGGGGTGGCGGGTTGATTCGGGGTCGAGGCATGCGTCGTCTCCCGGCCGGCGCAGACGCGCCGACGCTTTAGGGGGATCGGCGCTTTGAGGGGCCCGCTTGACCGCGGTTCGGCGCGGCAGGCCTGCCCAGACGGCACGGGCGTTACAGGCCGTCGCGGGCGGCGGTGGCGTCGCCGGCCGGCCGCTCGACGGGGTAGATCGCCTGGGCCCGCTGGGTCGCGGCGCCCGCGGAACGCAGCACGCAGCGGACCGTCACATCCCCGCCCGGCCAACCGTCCAGCGGCATCTCGACCTTGTAGAACGGTCCGGTAAACCCGTCGCGGAACGCGTCGTCGAGCTGCGCAGGATCGAGCGACACCTCTTTCCACACCGACGGCTCGCCCTGATCGGGGATGCGCAGCAGCGCCGCGGTCAAGGTCCCGGTCACGGGCAGCATCCGCCCGCGCTGGTCGGTGGGCAGCAGGTACAGCCGGAGCACGTCGTCGCGGCCGTCGCGGTCGATGTCCACCGGGCCGCTGTAGCTGTCGATGGTCAGCCCGGAGACGACCGGCGGGTCGAACCCCTCGGGCAGCGCGTCGCCGTGCAGCCGCTCGTTGAGGGTCTGGATCTGCGCGAGGCGTTGCTGGAGCTTGCGTTCGAGGTCCTCGACCTGCCGGGTGAGTTCAAGGTTCTCCCGGCGGAGGTCGTCGTTGGTGTTCAGGAAGTTTTTCGGGCCGCCGCACGCGGGAAGGAGGGATGTAGCCAGTAGACAGGAGACAGGAGCTAGGAACGCAGGCATTCGTCGCATGGTTCGACCTCGATAGCCTCGTCTGACCACTGACCACTGACCACTGACCACTGACCACTGACCACTGACCACTCACTCGTCCGTCGTCTTCTCCGGCAGGTGCTGGAGCACGCGGTCGGCGCAGCCGTAGGCCACGGCCTCCTCGGCGTCGAGCCACTTGTCGCGTTCGCAGTCGCGCGCGATCGTGTCGTAGTCCTTGCCGGTGTGGTGCATCATGATCTTGTAGAGGCGCTCGCGGGTCTTGAGCATCTCCTTGGCCTGGATCGACAGGTCGGTGGCCTGCCCCTGCATGACCCCGCCCATGAGCGGCTGGTGCAGCAGCACGCGGGCGTTGGGCAGGATGAACCGCTTGCCCGCCGCGCCCGCCATCAGCAGCAGCGACCCCATCGACGCCGCCACGCCGATGCAGTACGTCTGCACGTCGGGGCGGATGAACTGCATCGTGTCGTAGATGCCCAGCCCCGCGCTGACGCTGCCGCCGGGCGAGTTGACGTAGCAGTGGATGTCGCTCTCCGCGTCCTCGTTGGAGAGGAACAGGAGCTGCGCGGTCACGGTCTGGGTCATGTCGTCCGTGACCGGGCCGTTGATGAAGATGATGCGGTCCTTGAGCAACCGGCTGTAGATGTCGTAGGCGCGTTCGCCGCGGCCGGTCTTCTCGATGACCATGGGGACCAGGGTGCTCATGCGTAGTTCCGTCGTGGGGAGCGGTAGTGTGGCTCGGGAAACGGGTCGTCCGTGCGAGCCGGAAACGGCTGGATTGTAGCGGGGCGAACCACCCCGAGGGTTGCTTCGAGCCGTTGGCGGCGCGGCTTTAGCCGGAACCAGGCGGGTTCCGGACCGGACGCGGCCCGCGTTCGGCTAAAGGTGCGCCCCGCAGAACTTGCAGTGCGCCGCGTTGGGCTCGTGGCCCTCCTTGCTGCACGTCGGGCACACCTGCGTCGACACCGCCCGCCGGCTCGAACGCGTCGCGATCTCCGCCGACAGCACGCCCGTGGGCACGATGATCAGCGAGTAACCGATCAGGATCAGCAGCGACGCCACCACCTTGCCCGGGAACGTCACCGGCGCGATGTCGCCGTACCCCACCGTGCTCATCGTCACGATCGCCCAGTACATGCTTGACGGGATCGACTCGAAGCCCGGCGTCGGCGTCGGCGCAGTCACCGGCCGCCCCGATTCGTCCAGCACCGGCGTGCCGTCCGCCTCGAAAACCGGCGCGTGGTTGAACGCGCCGCTGCCCTCGATCAGATTCATCATCGCCCCCACGATCACCACCAGAATCACCACCGTCACGATGAACACCGTCACCTTCGACCACGCCGCCTTCAGCGACGCCAACAGGTTCTCCGCCTCCCGCAGGTAACGCGCAAGTTTGAACACCCGGAACAGCCGCAGCAGCCGCAACGCCCGGATCACCAGCAGGTGCTGCGCCCCCGGGAAAAGCAGGCTGATGTACGTCGGCAGAATCGAAAGCAAATCCACCACCCCGAAGAAGCTCCGCGCGTACGCCGTCGGCCGACGCACGCACAGCAGCCGCAGCAGGTACTCGACCGTGAACAACACCGTGAACACCCACTCGGCGGTCAGCAGCGCGGCGTGATATTGCTCGTCGATCCACGCCACCGATTCCAGCAGCACCGCCAGCACGCTGAGGATGATTGCAATCAGCAGCGCGACGTCAAAGGCCTTGCCCAGCGGCGTGTCCGCCTCGAAGATGATCTCGTGCATCCGGTGCCGCCACGGTACGAGCGCCGCCTCCTTCGGGCGGTCGAACGGGTCGAGGTGTTCACTCGGCGGCGTTTCCTGCGTCATCCCCCCGCATCATCGACGCCCCGCGCCCGGACCGTGCGGCCGACGCGACGGCAGACCGATAACCCTTCGCAGGGGTCACCCTCTTTGCGGGTGCCACGGTCGCTTGCGGCCGCGCGTGCGACGATCAGGTGCGGGCAATCTAAGAATCACTGAGACACACGGTCGCAAGCGACCGTGGCACCCGCGGAGTGGAAGCGGCGTCACAGGCCGCGCTCAATCCCCGTGCAACTCCCGCAGCCGCTTGCTCAGTCGCAGCACCAGATGCGCCCGCTCGAACTGGGCGAGCATCTCGTCGAGCACCGCCCGCACCGGATCAAAGGCCTGCCCCGGCTCGCGCAATCCCAACCCCGCCGCTTCTTCCGGGGGCAGCGCCTTCCGCGCCATCGAGCGGTAACGCGACAACGTGCGGTCCCCGAACGAAAAAACCGGCGCGAAGTCCTCCGCCAGCCACCACGTCACCGGCACGCGAAAACCCCCGTTGATCTGCGACTTCACGACCAACTCGGCGTACTGCTCGTCCCGCAGCAGGAACCGCAGGTCGATGCAATCCGGGTTCGCCTCGGCGATGCGTTGGGCCGCCGCGCCCTGGAGCGCGCAGTCGCCGCACCACGTCCCGGTGAGCGTCAGCACGTGCATCTTCCGCGTGAACCCCGCGACCACGTTCGTCTGAGCTTCCGATAACTCGAGCTGACCGTAGCGCTGGTCCCACGGCGGGCGGTGGCCGTGCGCCTCACCCGCCGACACGAACGCCTCGTAAGGCGCGGCCTGATCGAACATCGCACGCAGCAGCTCCGGGTCGGCGGTGGGCATGGGAGGAATGTACGGCCTGCACGCCGGCTTGTCCCCACGCCACGCCGGTCCGGGCGTCATGTCCCGCCGAACGCCGGACGATACGCAACCCATGCCCGTGTACGACGCCACGCCGCCGGCCCCGTCCCCGCGCCGCGCTCCGGTCGCGAAGGAGCGCCGCAAGCCGGTGCTGTCGCTGCTTGAGGTCGCGGTGCTGCTGGTCATCACCGGCGTCATCGCCTCGGCGGTCACGCTGCGCTTCGCTCACGCTTCCGGCGAATCCGAACAGGTCGCGTTCTGCACCCAGCTCCGCGGGCACCTGGGCGCCTTGGAGAACTTCTACCGCGACACCGGGGCCTACCCGCCCGACGCTCCGCCCGGCGATTTGCCGACGGGCCTGGAGAAATACGTCGATGCGGATCGCTGGACCCGCACAACCCCGATCGGCGGGTCGTGGGACCTGCAGTTCAAGGCCGACGGCGTCACCTCCGCGGTCGGCGTGGAGTTCGGCGGCCTCGCCGGCGCCCCGGACGACGAAGTCATGGCCGAGATCGACGCCACCCTCGACGATGGCGACCTGACCACCGGCGCCTTCCGCAAGTTCGGCCCGGACCGGTTTTACTACGTCGTGCTCGAGTAGACGCCTCACCCCGCGGTGTGCATCAACTCTTCGGGCGGCATTTCTTTCAGGTCCGGCAGGGTGTAATCCGTCAAATGGACCTGCATCCGCCGCAGCAGCAGCCGGGCGAGGGCTTCGTGTCCGAACCAGCCCACATCGATCTGGTACCGCGTCAGGCGTTCGGTCCGCCGGTAGATGCGGATCTTGTACTTCGCCCGCGTCTCGTCCCGGGCGATCAGTTCGACCCGGTGGTGCCGGCTCTCGTCGCGCTGCTCCAACTCCAATCCCAGGTCATCGACGGCCGACTCCGCCGCCAGCACGACGCCGTCAAACGGCGCCAGGTGCGCCGAGTTGATCTTGCCCCGGGCGTACACCGTCGAGCCGGCCTGCGCCGCGTTCGCCGCCGCGCCCACCGCCGCCAGTTCCAGCCCGCCCGCGCAGCCCTGCAGCCAGGCCGCGGCCGACACCACGACCACGAGCGCCCAGCCGGCCGGCCGACATTGTTGTCGGCGAGGGTTTCGTGCGGGGGCCTGTGCCGATCCGGTCCAAGCGGTGCGGGTCATGCGGTTTGTGAGGCTGGGGGAAAGGTGATTGTCCGGTGAACGCGGGAAGTTTACGCGCTCGGCTCGCCGAGGTGGCCGTTGAATCGCATGGTTCAACCAACGCCGGGAGCACCACCATGCCCACACGCCCCTCCCAAACCGCCGATCCCCGCCGCCGCGACCGCGCCACGGCCCGCGCCTTCACGCTGGTCGAGGTGCTGATCGTCGTGATCATCCTCGGCGTCCTCGCGTCCATCGCCCTGCCGCGCTTCGCCGACGCCACCGACGGCTCACGCCAAACCGCCTTCGTCACCGACCTGCACAACTTCAACAAGGCCGCGAACATCTACACCCACGAAAACGGCCAGTACCTCGAAGACAGCAGCACCGGCGCCGTTCCCACCGGCTTCGAGAACTACATCAACGTCGAAGGCTGGACCCGCGACACGCCCATCGGCGGCCGCTGGGACGCCGAGCAAAACTCCTACGGCTTCACCAGCAGCATCGGCGTGCATTTCGACAACGCCGCCCAGGCCCGCGACGACACCTACATGAGCCAGATCGACGCCATGATCGACGACGGCAACCTCGCCACCGGTGCCTTCCAGAAGCTCGACGCCGACCGCTATTACATGATCGTCGTCCGCTGAGCTGACCCGCCGGCCGCACCACCCAAATAAACAGCAACACCTCGAAGCCCACGGACACCGTCCGTGGGCTTTCTTAACGAGCCGGCCTGACCATCCATCCAAGCCCAAAACACGCAAGCCCTCCCACCACCCCGGCCATTCCTCTGACGGTACACTGTCCGAGTTCCCATCCTCGGAGGCCATCATGTCCAGAACGTTCCGCCTGTCGTTGCTACCCGTCGCCGTGCTGTCGTTTACCGCCTTGGCGGGCTGCGAAACCGCGCCCAAGAAGGTCGAAGAAAAGGGCGACCGCGCCGCCAACCGTGCCGAGAACCGCGTCGATTACCAGACCAACCGCGCGGTGGACCGCACCGTCGATAAGGCCTTCGACGGCCTCTTCGATTGACGCGACCCCATTCAGAAAACGTACGGTTGCTCGTTCGCAGGACCAGCCGCAGGCCAACGGTCTGCGCCGCACAGCCGGGCCGTCGTTAAACCGCCTTCGTCCGGGCTCAAATCTTCAACGCCGAGCCCAGCCCTTCCATCCGCCGCCACGCGCTCACCTGCCCCAGGTGCATCATCGGGTGCCCGCCGGCCAGGAACGCGGCCAACACGCCGACCGTCGGGAAGCGGTCACGACTGGGTTCGTGGGGGTTGGTCTTGGCGAACGTGGCGTCGTCGGCTGCCTCAATGGCGGCGAGCATCGCGGTGAATGACGTTTCAAACTGAGACACGATGGCATCCATGACGGGATAGATGTCTCCCTGAGCATCGTCCCGACAGGTCGAGCCTTTACCGAAAAGCTCATCCCAGGCGTCGGGGGCCTTGATGGCGTCGGCCTGCTCGGTCTGCCCCAGTTGCTCGGTGAGCCGCGCCCCATAAAGCCCCAGGTGCCCGTACACCCACGCCGGGTGGTTCGTCGGCACCGCGCCCACGTCGCCCTGTGGCAGCCGCGCGAAACGCTCCGGCTCGATGTCGGACAAGAACATCTTCGCCGCGCCCAGCGTGATCCGCCCGGTCGTGGCGATCATCGGGCCGATCGTCGTGAGTCCGCTCGTCGTGGGGGCGCTGGTCATGGGAGGATTCTATCCCTCCGGCCGGCGCAAGAAAAAACCCGGAACCCTCCCCGTGGTTCCGGGTATCGACGACGCGTGGCCGCCGGCCTCCCTTGCGCCTCCCCACGTTCAGAAGTTCGACATCGTCTTGTAGCGGTACGTCATCGCCTCGGCGTCGAAGTCCTCGAACCGGGCGCCGTGGCCATCGGCGAAGCTGAGGTTCAGCGTGCCGTTGTGCTGCGGCTCCCAGTAGTCGCCCGTCCCGCCGAACACCGCGTTGAGCGTGTAGTTGTCCTTGTCCGCGTCGAGGACCAGCCCCGTGCCGCCGCCGTCAAACGTTGCGAGCTGGTTGTCGCCCAGCGTGACGAACGCGGTCGTGTTGCGGATGAGCCGGCCGTCCACCGAGCCGCGCAGGATGCCCACCGGGGCCGAGTTGCCGTAACGCTCGATGTTGTTCACGTACTCGGCCCGCGAGCTGAGGAAGTAGTGGTACGGGCTGTCCACCGGGTACGACCCGCAGCCGGAGAAGAACTCCTTGTTTTCCATGTAGGTGTGGACCTGCTGCATCCACGATTCGTTGTTCGTGTCGGGGTCGGTCGTGTCCCAGTCGATGATGCCGCCGGCAAACGGGCCCTGCTCCTTGTAGTCCTGGGCGTAGACCTCCAGCCCGACCGACATCTGCTTGAGGTTCGACGCGCACGCGATGGCCTTGGCTTCGTCGCGGCCCCGGCTGAGCGCCGGCAGCAGGATCCCGATCAGGATCGCGATGATCGACACGACTACCAGCAACTCGATCAGCGTGAACCCGACGTCGTTCGTGCGCGAGCGGGCTTTCATGGGCAAACGGATCATCCGGAACCTCCTGGCGTTCGGGGCGGAAAAGCAAGGGGCAAGAAAAAACCGACCCCGGGACTTGGATCGGCTGATGCGGAAATCTTATACAACTTTTAGGATATTCAAGCCCTCATCCGGGCTTCTTTCGGGATTTCCCTGACTTTTTATCCCGTTTTTGCTTTGATTTCTTCTTTTTTGGGCGATCAGCGCGTTTGGCACGGGTTTGGCCGGGCTTGCCTGAACCCTGTTTTTTCGCCGCTTTGGACGGCGACTTGCGGTCTTTTTTGGGCGAGTTGCCCTTCTTGGGGTGCTTGTGGGGCGCGACCGGGCCGGGATCGACGACGGCCAGGTCCATCTGCCGCCGGGCCAGGTCCACCGCGGCGATCCGCACCGTGAAGGTGTCGCCGATGGCGATGGTCTTGCCCGAGCGGCCCGCGACCAGGCTGCCGGTCGTGCGGTTGAACTGCCACCGGTCGGCCGGGAGCTGCGGCAGCTCGCGGATCGCCACGAACCCGTCCACCAGGAACTTGTCGATCTGGATGAACACGCCGTTGCCCGTCACGCCCGACACGGTCCCCGCAAAGTCGTCGCCCAAATGCTCGGCCAACAACTCGAGCACGAGGTAGTTCCGCAGCTCGCGCTCGGCGTCGCTGCTGTTGCGCTCGGTGGTCGAGCAGTGCCGACCGATCTCGACGAGTTGGTCGAAGCCTGGCACCGCCGGGTCGTCGGTGAGGTCGCGGGTGACGGCCTTCTTGTTCTTCGGGTGGTCCTGGGCGGACTTGAGGTACGCGTCGATCCCGCGGTGCACGATCAGGTCCGGGTACCGGCGGATCGGCGAGGTGAAGTGCGTGTAGTGCTCGCTCGCCAGCGCGAAGTGCCCGATCAGCGCCGGCGAATACTCCGCCTTGGTCATCGTCCGCAGCACCGCGATGTGCACCGCGTGCTGCTGCGGCTTGCCCCGCACCGCGTCGAGCAGCGTCTGCAACTCCTTGCGGCTGGGCTTGGACGGGATGTTGTAGCCCGCGACCCGCGCGAACTGCCGCAGCTCCGACACGTCGTGCGCGTCCGGCTCGGGGTGCGTCCGGCGGATCATCGGCACGTCCAGCCGATCGAACAGACGGGCCGCCGCCTCGTTCGCCTCGACCATGAACATCTCGATGATGGTGTGCGTGAACGCGTTGTCCTCGGGCTCGGCGTCGATCACCCGCCCCGACTCGTCGAACACCAGCTCGACCTCGGGCAGCCCCAGCACGATCATGCCCTCGCCGAGCCGGCGCTTGCGGATTGTCTTGGCCAGCTCGTCCATGGCCTTGAGCTTCTGGATCAGCTCACGGGGGTACTTGTGCGTCCCGCCCGAGTCTTCCCGGCAATGCTTGATCGCGGTCTTGAGGTCGTCGTCGATCAGCGCCTGCGCTTCGAGGTACGTCAGACGCTTCGCCGACTTGATCACGCTGCGTGCAAAGCGCGACGACATCGGCTTGCCGGCCTTGTCGTACCGGATGAAGCAGCTCTTCGCGAAGCGCGGCACGTCCGGCTGCAGCGAGCACACGCCGTTGCTCAACACCTCCGGCAGCATCGGGATCACCTTGCGCGGCAGGTACGTCGAGTTGCCGCGGTGATACGCCTCGGTGTCCAGCTCCGAGCCGGGCGTCACGAACGCGGCAACGTCGGCGATGTGCACGCCTAACTCCCACGCCGCGCCGTCTTTCTCGTCCGTGGGCGTGAGCTTGTCGATGCTGATCGCGTCGTCGAAGTCCTTCGCGTTGGGCGGATCGATGGTGGCGATGAACACGCCGGTCAGGTCTTCGCGGTCTTCGGGGATGTCGTCGCCCGATTCGTCGAGGTTCCGCGCCGCGTCGCGCGCTTCGCGGAGCACCGCGTCGTCGAACTTCTCCGCCAGCCCGAACGCGTGCATGACGGCCTGGGTCTCGACGTCCGGCTCGCCCGCCTCGCCGAGCACCTCGACGATCACGCCCTCGGCGGGGCGGTTCTCCGACGCGTCGCCGTACTTGATGATCTCGACCACGACCTTGTCGCCGGGCCTTGCGTTCTTGCTGCCGATGTCGCGGACGACGATCGGCTCGGTCATCATCCGGCCGTCCACGCACACGCGGTAGTTCCGGCCCTTCTTTTCCAGCGTCCCGGCGTACTTGCGGTCGGCACGTTTGAGGACCTCGACGATGTGCCCGACCCACGGCGACTTGCCCGCGCCGCCGCGCCGCTTCTCCCGCACGACCTTGATGCGGACCCGGTCGCCGGTCAGGGCGTCGAGCGTCGCGCCCGGGGGCACGAACAGGTCGCCGTGCTCGACGAGCTGGTCGGGGATGAAGAACCCGAACCCGTCGGGGTGCTTGCGGAACACGCCCTCCATCTTGCCCGCCGGCGGGGGCAGGGCGATGGTCTCGCCGCGGCCCGCGACGACCTGGTTGTTGTCCAGCAGCGCGTCCAGCGCCGCGAAGAAGCCGTCCCGTTGGTCGGCCGGGATCGACAACTCGTCGGCCAGCGCTTCGGCGTTGGCGGGCTCGTACCGCCGGTCGGCGATGTGGCTGAGGATGCGTTGCGTGTAGCGGGAAGTCATGGGCTGGGGTCTGGGGGTCGGGGTCCGGGGCCTGGGGAAGGCATGACACGCCGACCTGACGCGGCACAGCGTACGCGATGTCTCCGCAAACCGTAGCCGTTACCCTTTGGTGCCGACTGAGTGTTCCGACCCGACCCCAAGCCCCAGACCCCATACCACATACCCCACCCAGCCATGCCGACCACCGACGACATCACCGACGCCGCCAAGAAGCTCGGCGAACAGCTCAAAGACCACAACGCGATCAAGTCCTACAAGGACGCGACCAAGGCGCTCAAGGACGACGTGTCCACGCAGCGCGCCATCGCCGACTTCAACCGCGCCCTGCAGGAGATCGCGCTCAAGGAGCAGCAGGGCAAACCCATCGAGGTCGCCGACAAACACCGCCTGCGCGATTTGCAAGATGCGGTGGTGATGAACCCGGCACTGGGCCGGATGCAGCAGGCGCAGATGGATTACTACGACCTGCTCCGCAAGATCGACGACACGATCCAGGAACAGCTGGGTTTGGAAGACGCTTTGCCGGGTGGCGCCGGTGGTTCGGGCGCGGGCGCCGCGCCGCCGCCGGGCGGGGGGGGGATTCATCTGGGGTGAGCGTGTTTGGCGGAAGGTGGATGGCGCTCCGATGGCGGCGCATCGCGCACAAAAAAACCCGGCCGCTGGGCCGGGCTTCACTGCAACAAAGGGGCGATGGCGGGGTCGCGCGACGGGGCGGGGTGGTGCCTCGCGTCGGCGTAGGTTTCGGGTGGGGTCAGTGGCTGCCGGCCTTCTTGGCGTTGAGCTTGGCGGTCAGGCGGGACTTGTAGCGCGAGGCAGTGTTTTTGTGCATCGCGGGGGTGCTGGCCGTCTGATCGAGCAGCTTGTAGAGGTCCTTGAGCTTGGCCTCGGTGTCCGCGACGGAGCCGTGGAGGACGAGTTCGTCGTACTCTTTGATGGCCGAGCGGTAGGTGGTTTTGCGCCAGCGGTTGCGGGCGCGGCACTTGGCGTTCTGGCGGATGCGTTTCTTGGCGGAAGCGGAGTTAGCCATGGGGTCCGGGGTCCGAAGGGGCGTGTGGGCGGGGGTCTGAACAGGGCGGCCTTGCGGGGCCACGCGGTGGGGGCGGGGGTTTTCAGCGGTCGGGCCGGGAAGACTCGTCCGGCGGCGAGCCGCGTAGTGTGCCCGATGTCGGCGGGGGGGTCAAGTGTGCGTTGGACTTGGGGTCCGATTGATCGGTGGGCGACGATCCGGGAGAGCCCCCAGACGCGGGAACGAACCGTTGACCTCCGCGGGAACCCGCCGGGACGCGCAACCGCGTGGCACGCTTTCCCCGGCAGCGGTGTTCGGGCCCCTTGACGTTCTGCGCGTGGGGCGAGACAATCTGAAACATAAGACGGCCCCCGGAAGCGTCCCCGTTTGCTTCGGCAGCGGGGGCGTTTTTTAGAGGAGGCGGGGGAGGAAGAGGGGCGTGGGGCGTGGGGCGGCGGCGGTGGGAGAGCCTTTGTCGTTGCTCACGGGGAGCGCGACAGGGCTTTTTTTGTCGGGGCGGATCGATCCGTCGGTCCGGGCACAGGCTCGATGTGGTCGGTGGGGGGCTGAATTCCAACCGTCACCTCTGGTTTTCCCGGTTTGACAACCACGGCGGGCTGCGTACGCTATGGGGTTCCGGCTGGGCAGGATGTCCGACCGGCGGCTTGCGAGTCTCGGTCCCGAGCGTGTTTGGCTCTGGGCCGGGCCGTGGCCTTGCGTTGAAAGGGAACGACCGATGCGGACCCCGATGGAACCGACGGAAGCGACGCGCTGATGGAGCGGGCAACCCTCCATCCTGGTTTGCGCGTCCGCAGATGCACCGGCCTTCGTCCCGCCTCCACCTACCCGGAGGCGGTCATGGGCTGACCCCTCGGACCATCCCGCCGGTCCCCCGGCCCCCGGAAGTGCTCCGCCCCGCGCGGCGACGCTTCGACCGGCCCGGACCTCCCGACGCAGGCCACGAGCGAGATCGACGCTCGTGGTTTTTGTTTGACCCGAGCCCGAACCCTTCAAAGTTCTTGAGTTCGTGAAAACCCGACAACCCGACACAACCCCCATACGACAAAGCGACACCCGACCATGACGATGAACAACGCCGAGATGCTCCGCCTGATCGATTCGATCGCCCGCGACCGCAACGTGGACAAGGACCTGCTGTTCGACGACCTCGAGCAGGCGATGGTGTCGGCCGCGCGGAAGCACTACCACGCGGACGAGGAAGAAGAGTTCGCCTGCGAGATCGACCGCTTCACCGGCGCGATCCAGCTCTGGCGGCAGGGCAACCCGATCGACCTGGCGGACCTGGGGCGCATCCCGGCGCAGACCGCCAAGCAGGTGATGATCCAGCGCTTCCGCGAGGACGAGCGGGCCAGCATCTACGGCGAGTTCATCGACCGCGTGGGCGACCTGGCGACGGGGATGGCCCAGCGTTACGAGGGCGGGGCGCTGATCGTCCAGATCGGCCGTGCGGAAGGCTTTATGCCGCGTCGAGAACAGATTCCCGGCGAGCAGCACCAGCCCGGCGAGCGCGTGCGTTGTCTGATCCTGGACGTGCGCGACGAGGGCAACCAGGTGAAGATCGTGCTGTCGCGGGCGGCACCGGAGATGATCCGCCGGCTGTTCGAGGTCGAGGTGCCCGAGGTGGCCGAGCGCGTGATCGAGATCCGGGCGATGGCCCGCGAGCCCGGCGCGCGGACGAAGATCGCGGTGCAGTCGATGGACAGCAAGGTCGACGCGGTGGGCGCGTGCGTGGGCGTGCGCGGCTCGCGCATCCGCAACATCGTCGACGAGCTGGGCGGCGAGAAGATCGACATCGTGCGCTGGAACGAGAGCTCGCAGATGCTCATCGCCAACGCGCTCAAGCCGGCCGAGGTCGTGGAGATCTCGCTGTGCTTCGAGCTGGGCCGGGCGACCGTCGTGGTCAACGAGGACCAGCTCAGCCTCGCGATCGGCAAGCGCGGGCAGAACGTGCGTCTCGCGGCCCGGCTGACCAACTGGGACGTCGATATTTTGACGCCGCAGGAGTACACCAAGTCGCTGGACACGCTGGAGCAGTTGATGCTCAGCGTCGAGGGCGTGACCGAGGACGCGGTGGACCGGCTGGCGGCGTTGGGGCTGATCAGCGTGTTCGACGTCGAGGAGGTCGGGCCGGAGTTCTTGACCGAGCAGTTGGAACTGCCCGAAGAGGTGGCGCTTTCGCTGGTGAACGCGGCGTCGGAGAAGGCGAAGGTCGTCGCCGAGGAGCAGGCCCGCGAGAAGGAAGAACAGGAAAAGGCCCGCCGGGAAGCCGCGGCGGCGCAGGCCGCGGGTCTGGGCACGCCGGGCGTGTCGGACGAGGCGGCGGCGCAGGCGGCGGACGTGCTGGGCGAGGCCCGGCCGGCACCGCGCCCGCAGTCGGGCGGCGGCGACGGCGGGTCGAGCATCATGGACCTGCTGGGTTCGCGCGGCGACGGCGAAACCCCCGCCGAAGACGCGGCCGCCGAGCAAGCCCCGGCCGATACGGAGCCTGAATCTGCTGGAGAAGCGGCGGAAGATGCCGCGGATGAGCAGCCCGCGGAAGAGACGGCCGGTGCCGAGGCGTCGGCGGAGAAGCCGTGATTGCGGCGTTCGTGTGGCGGGAGCGAGACGGGATGTTGTGATGTGCGTGTGATTGGCCTGTTTGAACTTTGACCCTCGGAGCGTGTGTTTCCATGGCCTTACGTGTCCACCAGTTGGCTAAAGAGCTCGGCGTGCCCAGCAAGGTGATCGTCGAGAAGTGCAAGGCCGAAGGCGTGCCCGGCATCGTCGCGCACCAGTCGACGGTGAAGCTCGGTCTGGCCGAGACGATCCGCCAGTGGTTTGCCGACGGCGCGGGCGAGGACCACGCCGCCGCCGAGGAGACCGCCGCCAAGGTCGATGTCGAGAAGGTCAAGAAGCCGGCTCGCAAGCGCGCGACCACGAAGAAGGCCGCGTCGAAGAAGGACGACGTGGTCGCCGAGTCCGACACGGCCACGGCCACGCTCGACCCGCCGAAGACGGCGCCCCGCAAGGCGACCCCGACCGCCGCACCCAGCCCCGAAGACGATAGCGCCGCGACGGAACCAGCCCCACCGACCAGCCAGCCCGACCAGACCACCCCGGCTGAGCCGACCGAGCCGCCCGCCGTCGCCGCCGGCACCGAAACCACGGAAGAGGCGGTGGACCCCGCGGCGTTGTCCGCCAAGGCCAAGGCCCGCCCGCACCCCGAACCGCCGGCGGCGAAGAAGCCGCCCGTGCCGCAGGGCGTGCAGAACGTGCCGGACCGCCCGGACGTGGTCAAGCCCGCCGGCGAGCAGTTGGCCGAGCCCAAGAAGGTGAAGCTGGCGGGCCCGAAGGTCATCCGCGTCGAGAAGCCCGAGCCCGTGGCGCCCCCGCGCCCGCGCCGCGGCCCCGGCGGCGGCGGCCCGGCGCCCGGCGAGGTGCCGGGCATCGCGCGGTCGCGCGGCCCGGCTCGCGGCGGCGGCGTGCGCGGCGGCGGCATGCCCGAAGAGGGCGGCCCCGACGGCGGCGGACGCGGTGGTCGGGGGGGCGGCGGCGGGGGCGGTGGACGCTCGCGCCGGACGCTCTCGACGCGGCGCGGACGCTCGGCCGACTCGCTGCTCACCGGGCCCACCCAGTTCTCCAAGGCCGACCTCGACGAGCTCGACGCCCGACTCAAAGGCGCTTCGGGTTACGTCAAGCAGCGCCGCCGCGACCTGCGCAAAGGCTCCGGCCCGTCGTTCCTGACCCAGACCGCCGTCCAGACCGGCGGCGCCGTCGAGATCGAAGAACCCATCACCATCAAGGCCCTGTCTTCCGCCACCGGCATCAAGGCCGCCCAGGTCGTCAAGTTCCTCTTCAAGAAGGGGATCATGGCCAACGTCAACTCGCCCATCGGCACCGAGCTCGCCGAGGAAATCTGCCTCGAGTACGACATCGAGTTGAAGGTCAAGGCCCAGCAGACCGCCGAGCAGGTCGTCGAGCAGCTCTTCGAGGAGCGCGAGAAGATCGACGTCCGCCCGCGCCCGCCGGTTGTTACCGTGCTCGGCCACGTCGACCACGGCAAGACGTCGCTGCTGGACCGCATCCGCAAGGCCGACGTCGCCGCCCACGAAGACGGCGGCATCACCCAGCACGTCGGCGCTTACCGCGTCAGCGTCGAGGGCTCGGACAAACAGGAGAAGACCGTCGTCTTCCTCGACACGCCCGGCCACGCCGCGTTCACCACCATGCGCGCCCGCGGCGCGAAGATGACCGACATCGTCGTCCTCGTCGTCGCCGCCGACGACGGCGTCATGCCCCAGACCATCGAGTCCATCAACCACGCCCAGGCCGCCGAGGTCCCCGTGGTCGTCGCCCTCAACAAGTGCGACCTGCCCAACGCCACCGACGACAACATCCAGAAGATCTACGGCCAGCTCGCCGAGCACGGCCTCAACCCCACCGCCTGGGGCGGCGAGACGGAAGTCATCAAGACCTCCGCCGAGACCGGCGAGGGCATCACGGAGCTGCTCGAGATCCTCGACCTCCAGGCCGAGGTCATGGAGCTCACCGCCGACTACGAAGGCAACGCGCGCGGCACGGTCATCGAGGCCGAGCAGCAGCAGGGCCGCGGCTCCGTCGCCCGCGTCCTCGTGCAGGAAGGCCAGATCAAGGTCGGTGACTTCGTCGTGATCGGGCGTTCGTTCGGCAACGTCCGCGACATCACCGACGACCGCGGCCGCAAGATCAAAGAGGCCGGCCCCGCCACGCCCATCGAGCTCTCCGGCATCGACAACGTGCCCGACGCCGGCGACAAGATGTTCATCACCGACACGCTCAAACGCGCTGAAGAGGTCGCCGAGCAGTACCGCCACACCGAACGCGAGCAGGTTCTCGCCAGCCAGACCAAGGTCACGCTCGACAACTTCGCCGACGCCGTCAAGGCCGGCCAGGTCCGCGAGCTCCGCGTCGTCGTCAAGGGCGACGTCCAGGGCTCCGTCGAGACCCTCCGCACCCAGCTCAACGACATGGGCAACGACGAGGTCACCGTCCGCGTGCTCCACGCCGCCGTCGGCGCCGTCACCGAGTCCGACGTGGTCCTCGCCGACGCGTCCGACGCGATCGTCCTGGCGTTCCACGTCACCGTGCCCCCCGCCGTCCGCGAGATCGCCGACGAACGCAAGGTCGATATCCGCAATTACCGCGTCATCTACGACCTCACCGACGACGTCAAGAAGGGCCTCGAAGGCATGCTCGCCCCCGAGGTCTCCGAGGAACGCGTCGGTTCCGCCGAGGTCAAACAGGTCTTCAAGGTCGGCAAGGTCGGCATGGTCGCCGGCTGCCTCGTCGCCGACGGCTCCATCGTCAAGGACGGCACCAAGGTCCGCCTCGAACGCGACGGCACCGTCGTCACCGAAAACCGCAAGATCGACACCCTCCGCCGCGTCAAGGACGACGCCAAGGAAGTCCGCGCCGGCACCGAGTGCGGCATCCGCATCGAGAACTTCGACGACGTCAAGCCCGGCGACGTCATCACTTGCTACAAGGTCGTGGAGGTGGCACGCACGCTGGACTGAACCGGTAAGTGGTGAGTGGGGATTGGTAAGTGGCCGGCAAAGCCACCGCTCCCCGAGATGCGACCGCCGCGTCTTCTCCACTCACCAAACCCCACTGACCACTCACCGACGCACATGATCATCGGCGTGCTCCAGATCGAGATCCGCGTCGACGGTTCCACGTCCCTCAAGGACAAACGCCGCGTGGTCAAGTCCCTCAAGGACAAGCTCCACCGCCGGCACATGGTCAGCGTCGCCGAGACCGCGCTGCACGAGGACCTGGGCCGCGGCGTGCTGGGCATCGTCCTCGCCTCCGCCGACGCCCGCTACGCCCAAGGCGTCCTCGACCAGGTGCTCGATTTTCTCCGGGCCACGCCGGGCTTCGTCCTGACCGACCACCGCACCGAGATCATGCACGGGAACTGAATCAACTCACCAACCAGGCTCGAACACCCCCCGAAGCCCACGCCGTGACGGCGTGGGCTTCCGCACCACAAAGATGTCCCACCGCAAAGCCCAGGTCGAATCCCTCCTCCAGCGCACCGTCGCCGCCGTGCTCCAGCGCGGCCTGGGCGATCCGCGCACCCAGGGCGCGCTCATCAGCGTCACCAAGGTCGACGCCAGCCCCGACCTCAAGCACGCGACCGTCTTCGTCTCCATCCTCCCCGACACCCACCAGACCCGCGCGATGCATGCGCTCACCGACGCGACCATGCACCTCCAGCACGCGGTGAAAAAAGCCGTCGCCCTCCGCGTCGTCCCCCACCTGCGCTTCAAGCTCGACACCGCCCTCAAAAAAGAAAACGCCACCCTCGCCGCCATCAACGAAGCGATGGAACGCACCGGCGACCGCGCCCCCGACACCGAACCACCCGAAGCGATGGCCGATTGAGGATTGCCCATTTCCGATTTCTCGCAAAGCGATGAACACAATCGGCAGACTTCAATCCTCACTCGGCAATCCCGCCAATACCCCCCACTCACGACGCAACACCCTCCCCGCCAATGGCCAAGAAAACCCCCTCCGGCAACGTCACCAAGCTCAACGCCCTGCTCCGCAAGGCCCGCGCCGCCGCCAAGAGCGTCGAAGAGCCGCCCGCGCGTGAGGGCGCGGCGCAGCTCACCGTGTCGTTCCTCAACTTCAACGCCACCCGCAAACAGGCCGAGGACGCCTTCGCCCGGCTGATGAACGAGCTCGTCGACCTGCACGAGCTGCGTGTCAGCCACCCGCACGAACTCGTCGCGATCATCGGCGAGAACTACCCCGCCGCCTACGACCGCATCCTCCGCCTGCGCGAAGCCCTGCAGGCCGTCTACCAACGCGAGCACGACGTGTCGCTCAAGAAGGTCGCCGCCAAGGGCAAGCGCGAGCAGCGCACGTACCTCGATTCGTTGCCGGCCACGCCGCCGTACGTCGCCGCCGCCGTGTCCCTGCTGAGCTTCGGCGCCCACGCGTTGCCCGTGGACGACAAGCTCTGCGTCCTGATGATCGGCGAAGGCGTGCTCGACGAGGACGCCACCCCCGCCGACGCCGAGTCGTTCCTCACCAAGAACCTTAAAGCCGGCGACGCCCTCGACGCCCACCTCGCCCTCCAGGCCTGGGCCGACAAACGAAAGGCCCCCACCACTCCCAAACCCGCCACCACCCGCGCCGCCGCCAAGAAAACCAGCAAGAAGAAAACCGCGAAGAAAACCAGTAAGAAGAAGACCGCCAAGAAGACGACGCGCACGGCGAAGAAGAAGTAAACGTTGGGTCTAGGGTCTGGGGCTTGGGGTTTGGCCGGAAAGTGGAGGCGACGTGGACGGCAACGCGTACCGGCAACTTGAAGTCTGGCAGGTGGCGATGGACCTGGCCGAGAAGGTCTACGCCGCCGTCATCTCGTTTCCTGACTACGAGAAGTATGCACTAGCCAACCAGCTACGTCGCGCTTCGGTTTCGATCCCGTCAAACATCGCGGAGGGTTATGGTCGCACCCATCGGGCCGAGTATCTTCAGCACTTATCCATCGCGAGAGGATCACTGATGGAGGTCGAAACCCAACTCACGCTGGCTGTCCGGCTCGGCCACCTCACCCGTGACGAAGCCATTCCGGTTTGGGACCTCGCCCAAAGCGTTGGCCGAATGCTCACCCGCTTGATCCAGAGCCTCAACGAATGACTGCTGCCCCAACCCCCAACCCCAAGCCCCAGACCCGCGCCGGTGCCCCCCTCCGTATCGGGATCCCGAAAGGCTCGCTGCAGAACGCAACCATCGACCTGTTCGACCGCGCGGGGTATCGCGTGGAGGTGTCGAGCCGGTCGTATTACCCGCGCATCGACGCTGACGAGTTCGAGTGCGTGATGTTCCGCTCGCAGGAGATGTCACGTTACGTCGAGGACGGCGTCGTCGACGTCGGCATCTGCGGGCACGACTGGGTCGTCGAGAACGGCAGCGACGTGCACGAGGTCTGCGAGCTCGCATACAGCCGGGCGACGAGCAACCCCGCACGCTGGGTCCTCGCCGTGCCCGACGAGTCGGGCGTGAAGACGCCCGAAGACCTGGCCGGCGGCATCATCGCCTCCGAGTTGATCGGGACGGTGAAACGCTATTTCGAAGAGCGCAACATCGCGGTCAAGAAGGTCGAGTTCTCCTGGGGCGCGACCGAGGTCAAGGCCCGGCTGATCGACGCGATCGTCGACATCACCGAGACCGGCAGCTCGCTGCGGGCCAACAACCTCCGCGTGATCGACACGATCCTGACCTCGACCACGCGGATGATCGCCAACCGCCAGACCTGGGCCGACGCCGAAAAACGCCAGCGGATCGAGGACCTGGCTTTGCTGCTCCAGGGCGCGATCGCGGCCCGCGGCAAGGTCGGGCTCAAGATGAACGCCCGCCGCGCGGGCCTGGACGCCATCCTCGACACCCTGCCCGCCGCGAACTCGCCGACCGTGAACGACCTGCGTGACCCGGACTGGGTCGCCGTGGAGGTCATCGTGGACCGGCGGGTCGAGCGGGACCTCGTGCCCCGCCTGCACCGGGCCGGCGCCACCGCGATCTTCAGCTATCCGCTGAACAAAGTCATCGCCTAAACTTGGGCGATGCACGGACCCGCCCGCCCGCATGTGTACCGGCCGACGGCCCGCGTCCGCCGGGCTCCCGTGCGCGACTTAAACACGCGTGGTTGCGTCCGCCGCAGGCCAACGGCCTGCGCGTTTCGCGCGTTCACGCTGGTTGCTTCCTTTCTTTTCGTTGGTTTACTGCCCGGCTGCGCCACGCGCGACCCCGGCGTGGGCGTCACCCGTCTTCCGACCGAGACGCCCGGCACGGCGCAGGTCACGGACAGCGACTCCGCCCCCGCCGAGGCGATCGACGAAGCCGAGCTGCGCCGCGTGCAACAGGCGATTCGCCCGGTGCCGAGCAAGGCCATCGACGCCGACGTCCCGCCGGGGCTCAACCCCGACGACGTCGCACCCCTCACCGGCGACGCGCTGGCCAAGGCGCTGACCCCGCTTTCGGTGTTGCGTTCCAACCTGCCCGACAGCGGACTGTTCGCGGAGCATCCAAGCGCGGACGCGCCCGCACCGGCAAACGAAGACACAAACTCCGAGGCAGCGCCCGCCGCGAGCGACGATGTGCCCCTGGCGACGCAACGCCTCTACGCCGCGGCGCGTCAGCAACTGCTCGAAGGCCGCAACGCCGACGCCGTCCGCCTGCTCGAAACCGCGCTGCGCGTCAGTCCGGACGAGCCCGCGCTGCTGCGCCTGCTCGGCGGCGGCTGGGCTTCGCTGGGCAACCGCGTGCGGTCCATGAACTACCTCGAGCAAGCGATTACCGCCAACCCCGACGACCTGGAAAGCGCCGTGCTGCTCGGG